>CAVZLI010000003.1:0-461823 GCA_963776165.1 uncultured Verrucomicrobiae bacterium | reverse complement strand
GGGGCAATTCCCGTCCGGCAGGCAAACCGTAAAAGGGACGCTCCTCTCTCTTGGCGCTCGCTACCGGCTGCAGCCGTATTTCGGGTGACGAACCCTTCGGCCATAGGACCACCTCTCCGTCTTTTGCGAGCACGATTTCATAAACGCCCGGACTTTCCTCGCGAAGACCGGTCACTTTTCCCTCCCCGATTTCCAGCGGTCCCCGCCAGCCGTTCACCATCAGCCGCACGGGCTCCCCGGCCAGGCTGCGGACCCGCACCCATTTCGTCTCGCCTTGCTCGCGCACGGCCGTGACCAAAAATCCGCCCTGCGCACGGAGGCCGGCGAAAACCGCCTCGGACCAATCGGCCGGCACGGCCGGGAAAACGCGGATCACGCCGCCGTGGCTCTGCAGCAGCAACTCGATGGTGGTGCTGGCCACGGTGAGCGGGGTTTCCATCGTCGGATTTCGTCCACCGGTCTCGACGTAGAATGTGTTGGGCAAAAGCAGGCTCCGCCCGTGCGGGCCGTCGAGGAACCGGTTGAGCATGGCGAGCGCCCGGTTTCCGTCCCCCAGCGCGGCAAACATGGCCGCGGCTCCGGTCCAGGAATACCCGGTGAGTTTTTCGCCGTCGTCGACCGACAGCCAATGATCCAACGAGCGGCGCAACAGGTCGCGCCGGGACGGATCGGTCAGATCTTCGAAGTGCAGCGGATAAAAACTGACGAGATGCGAATAGTGGCGGTGCGAGGCATCGACCGGTTGGTCGGCACCGATCATCAGGCCGTCCTCGCCGACCGGCGGATCCGCGAGGTCGTCCAACGCCGCCCGCCACGTGGCGGCGTCCTTGTTGTCCGGATCCACGTCCAGCAGCGCAGTGAGCAGCCAGCGGACGAGCGCGAGATTGTAGTTGCTGTCGGCAAAAAGCCCCATCTTGTCTTCGCCCGCGCGCCAGTATTCCGGGGACTCCATCGGCGGCAGGTGAAGGCGGCCGTCCGGCCCCGCCGCGAGCAAGCCAAGGTATTCGCGGGCCACGCGCTCGGCCTTGGGGCGCCATTTCTCCGCGAGTGCTTCGTCGTCGCCTTCGTAGCGGTAGTGCAACCAGTAATTGTGCAACGCCCAGGCGAGATCGCCGAGTTTACGGCCGCCGAGCATGACGAGCAACGCGTCGAAGTAGCGGTCGATCTCCTCGATAAAGGTGCGGCCAAGCTCGAGATGGTTGGACGCCAGGAACGGCCAGTAAGTCAGCTGGATGTTGAGATTCCACCACATGCCGGGCCACTGGTTGATGCGGAACCACGGACCGGCCAAATCAAGCGCCGGACCCTCCTCCCGCGTGGCCGCTCCCATCTTGTAAATCTGCGCCCAGTAAAAGGCCTCGAGCCGTGTGTCGGGAATCGAAAGAAACGATTTGCCATAGAAGGCATGCCACCAACGACGATGCGCCGCCACCAAATCGTCGAGCGACGCGTCCGCCGCCGACCGCACCTCGTCCGCGGCCACCTCCGCCGAACGGCCGGAGGCCGGCACCTCGTTCGCCGTGGAAACAAAGATCACTCCGCGATCACCGTCGCGCCGCTCCAGCCAAGCCGTGGCATAGTCACCGCCCGCCAGCAGCGGTTGCACGCATGCATCGATGCCGTCCGATTGCACGAACTCGGGCTCCGGGTTGGATTCGTAGGCAAGGCTCTCCGGACGATCGGGAAAGACCTGGGCGCGCGGTGAATCCGCGTTTCCCGGCAGAAATTGCCACGACCAAGCCGCGGGTTCGCCGTCAGGCTGCTGCTCGGTCGAAGTCACCTCGATCATTTGCACCATGCGGTCGCGCACGGCCATCGCGCGGAAATCCAGCACGCCGAGATCAGTCCGCACCTCGCCGCGCAGTTCGGCATTCCACAGGTCGAGACGCATGGAGACCGCTTCGATCCTCCCCGCCGGCCGCAGAGCCAGCCGTCCGATGTCCAGGCGGGGAAAGTCATACATCACGTTCGCGCCCGGCACCCCGAAGGACGTCTGGCGATCCGGCGCCCCGCGATGGTCGGTCACATCAACCCGGCCGAGATGGAAATCCAGACGGTTGTCCGCCAGCGTGGCGTAGACCATGGCCCCCAGTTGACCGTTGCCGATGAAGCCGCCCTCGTTCCACTGACGGGGCGTTTCCTCCCAGACCAGATCCTGCTTTCGCAGGAAGGCGGGCCAGTCGATGGTCGGCAACGACCCGGCGCGGATACCCACTCGGGCCAGCGAACAGAAAGGCGAGGCAAAAGCGAGAACAACCCCGTCTTCCCACGCCGACTCCTCACCACTTGTAATAAAGCCGTTGTCCGGATCGTAATCCGCCGTATTCGGGATGCGCCGACAACGACTGGTCACCCTCGATCGACTCGATGTGATAGTCGCCGAAAAGGTAGTAGGCTTTCCCGTTACGCGAGATGCGGTATTCCGTCTCGACGTCACGCTCGAACGAAGGAGCTTTGTCCGGCCGGAAGTCATGGCCGCCATTTCGGTTCTTCTCCCCGACGAGCACGAGCTTGGCGAGGTTTGGAGCGCGCAGAATGTGGCCGTTGAAGTTGTTCATGTTGGCCGACCCGCGATTGTAGTAGAGGAAAGGGTTCATGCCCCAAGCGACACCATAGTAATACTGGCCTTTGGGTATGCTCTTGCCCTCGGGCATTTTGGCGTATGCTTTGGAAAACCAGAGCGGACGCATCCGCCAATTGTAGATAGAGCCCGGCTTGAAGTCCTCGCCCGGTCCCAACGCCCGCTCGACGGACTCCATGAAACTTCCCCGGCCGGCTTGGTCTCCGGGAACCGGAACCTTCGCATTCGGCCAGCGGTTGTTGTTGTCCGCCGCGAATTGACTGATCGCCGTGCCGATCTGACGCAGATTGCCCACATCCGCCGCATCAGCACCCCGGTCCCGCATGCCTCCGATGACTGGCACCGCGATACCCGCCAAGATGGCAATGATCGCAATGACCACCAGTAACTCGATCAAAGTGAAGCCGGTCTGTGCCTTGGGAAGGGGATCACCGACAGAGCAAGCGGGGGAGAGGGTCGGCATGGGAGCACGAGGCTTCTAATTCTTCATCAACCGAATCTTGCCGATTTTCCCCTTCATGGGCCGCACACCCGTATTTCCGACAATGCGTGCGCCGAGCATCACGGAAGAGGGCTTGTCCCTGAGGGCCGCGGTGATAACCGCGCGCTTGGTCACGTCATTCATCTGCACGGTGAATTCGTTACCGAGCAAGGCAACGTTCAGCTTGGCCCAAGTTCCCGGCTTGAGCGGGTGGCGAAGAATCTTGTAGGCAGGGCCATCGCCCTGGGAGTCGAAGTAGAGGATGCTCTCGACGTTGCCCTCTGCATGGTCGTAGCGCACCTCGAGATCCGCCGTGCTCAAGATGGTCGCTTCACCCTCGCCGGGTTCCACGAGGAAATTGATCTCCATGGCGTTGCCCGAGGAAAAAACAAACTGTTTGCCCGCCGAGGTCCGCACGGGCTGGGACTGGGTTCCGCTGAAAATGATGGCCGAATCACCTCCTCCTTCCTCCGCGGGGCCGATATTGGCACCACTGTCCGGCCCCCCCTCGAGATCCGAGCCGCCCGGCACGCTGGGAACAAGCACCCCGCCACCGGAGTTGGAGCCCGTCGCGGGATCCCACTCGACAATCGGAGTTTGGGCGAAAGCGGCTCCCGCCAGGAAGAGCGGGAATGACAACAAAAGCAGAAGGGAGGGGGTTTTCATCATAGATTGGTGGCGGCTTGGGGGATAACAGACCAAACGCTGAATTTGAATTTGCCGTCCCCCGCCCCGCCGGTCCAACGATAATTCCCGATAAAGCAAGAGAACTAATGACGCCTATCGCAATCTGTTCCGCCGCACAGGTCGGGTGGTTTCGCCGACAAAAAGCTCGGAAGGCAGGAGAACGGACCGGGTGATTTCCCGGGGTGTTTGGAGCCTGTTGACCAGTCGGCGCAGGGCTGCCGCCCCGAGGTCTTCGCTCGACACCTCCAACATGGTCATGGTCGGCATCTCGGGCCGGTCGAAGCGACCACTGCAACTGGCGACCGCGACCTCCCGCGGCACCTTGACGCCCTTTTCGAGCAGGAAACCGAGCAAAGTTGATGCCGTGCCGGACGAGGGACAGATCCAGGCGTCGACCCCCTGCTTGATCCGCGCCAGCACATTCGGCCCCCAACCCTCCGCGCTGAAGTCACGGTAGGCCAGCGCCTGCTCTTTGCTGATGTCGCAGGCGTCTTTGGGATGGTAGGGCAAATCGCGACTGCGCATTGCTTCCACATAGGCGGCGAAGCGCGCGCAGGACCAACTCACGTCGTGGCAGAAGCCGAAAAAGCCGATCCGCCGGCAGCCACCCTCGAGCAGATGTTCAAGCAGGAGGGCCATGCCGGTGCGGTCGTCGCGGCCGACCACATCGATCTCCACGCCGGGATACGAGTAGACGATCGAAACGGTGGGAAACCGCCGGGCAATAGCAGCGGCCACATCGTCTGGCCAGAAGTGGATAAGCACGACCCCATCGACCAAACCCGCGCGCATGGCCACCGGCTGTTTCTCCAGCTCCAGCACGGACCAGCAATCATCGGGACGGACATGGTGCGAGAGAACCGCCAGATTCATCGCAATGGAACTGCGGCTCATGCCGGTGAGAAACCCCTGATCGGTGCCCGGAGCCACCTCGGTGGCCAAGGCGAGGATCTGGTGCGGACGCGCATTGATGTCCGGTCCCTGCAGCCCGGGCATGACATAACCCATCTCGCCCGCCTTCTGCAGGACCATGCGGCGCGTCTCAGGGTGGATGCCGTCGGCGTTGCGCAAAGCGCGCGAGGCCGTCGAGACGGAGACACCCAGAGCGGCCGCGATCTTGCCGAGATTGGCACCGGGGGAGGGTTTGCGGGCCATGCGGGGAAAAGAATCCTACGGTCATGATTTGTCAATACTTCTCGACAACCCAACTTTTCTTTGCCGGTAAATTCTCTTTCTTTCCCGAGGCAAGGTCATGCCCCTGCACGCGCCGTGGTGGTAGTTGTGAGAGCACTGCCCGTCATGCGAATCCTGCTCACCACCACCTCGTTTCAAGACACCCCCGGCCCGCATCATGCTTTGCTCGAGGGGTGCGGCCACGAAATCGTCCGCGAACGCGGCCCACTCCCGGAGGCGCGCATGTTGGAACTGGCCGGCGATTTCGACGCGTTCCTCTGCGGCGATGACGCCATCACCCGTGCCGTCCTCGAGAAGTCACGCCCGCGAATCAGAGTCGTGGCCAAATACGGCATCGGCTTGGACAAAATCGACGTTGCCGCCGCCACCGAACTGAAAATCCCCGTCACTTTCTGCCCCGGGGTCAATCACACCACCGTGGCCGAGCACACCTTCGGACTGCTCCTGGCCATCTACCGTCAAATCGTCGAGCAGGACAACGCCGTCCATCAAGGCCAATGGAAGCGCCTGACCGGGCACGAACTGATGGGCAAGACGATCGGCATCGCCGGCCTCGGCCGGATCGGCAAAGAGGTGGCCGTGCGCGCCCGCGCCTTCGGCATGGAGGTGCTCGGCTTCGATCTCTATTGGGACGAGGCCTTTGCCGCAAAGCACGGCATCACCCGCGTCGCCGACGTCGACGACCTCATCCGCCGCGCCGACATCGTCTCGTTGCACATGAACCTCACACCGGAAACCAAGCACTTCGTCAACGGCGATCGGTTGAAACTTTTCAAGAAAAACGCCGTGCTGCTCAACTGCGCGCGCGGGGAGTTGGTCGACAGCGCCGCTCTGGCCGCCGCGCTCGCAGCCGGCTCGATCGCCGGCTACGGTGCCGACGTTCTCGACGAGGAGCCACCCCCGTCGGATCATCCGCTGCTCGCTTGCCGTAATGCCGTCATCACCCCCCATATCGGCTCCCGCACTTACGAAAGCGTCGTGCGACAAGCCACCATGGCGGCGCAAAACATGATCAACGTCCTCGAGGGGAAGCCACCCCTTGCGCAGGCCAATAAAATCTGAAGACATGAGCAAAGACCAATCCGACATCGGTCTCATCGGCCTCGCCGTGATGGGACAAAACCTCGCCCTCAACATCGCCGACCACGGCTTCCGCATTTCCGTCTTCAACCGCACGACCTCGAAAACCGAGGACTTCGTCAAAAAGCACCCCGACACGCCCGGCGGACTCCACGCCGCACTGACCCTCGAGGACTTCGTCGCCTCGATCCAACGCCCGCGCAAAATCATCATCCTCGTCCAAGCCGGCAAAGCCACCGACGCGGTCATCGACAGCCTCGTGCCGCTGCTTGACCCGGACGACATCATCATCGATGGCGGCAACGCGCTGTGGACCGACACCGTCCGCCGCGAAAAAGACCTCACCGCCAAAAATCTCCGCTTCATCGGTTCGGGCGTGTCCGGCGGCGAGGAAGGCGCGCGCTTCGGTCCCTCGCTCATGCCCGGCGGCGCCGAATCCTCGTGGAACGAACTCGCCCCCATCTGGAAGGCCATCGCGGCCAAAGTGGACGCCGAAAGCGGCAAGCCCCTCGAAGGTGCCGCCCCCGGCAAGCCGGTCGAAGGCGGCGTGCCGTGCACGACCTACATCGGACCCAACGGCGCCGGCCATTTCGTCAAAATGGTCCACAACGGCATCGAATACGGCGACATGCAGCTCATCTGCGAGGCCTACAACATTCTGCGTCACGGGGTCGGGCTCTCCATCGAGGAAACGCAGAAAGCCTTCGCCGACTGGAATGCCGGCGACCTCGACAGCTTTCTCATCGAAATCACGGCCAACATCCTCGCGGTGAAAGATCCGGTAACCGGCGCGCCCATTGTCGACGTCATCCAGGACCGCGCCGGACAAAAGGGCACGGGCAAAGTGGACCGTGACCGACGGACTCAACGCCGGCATCCCCATCTCGACGATTTCGGAGGCCGTCTTCGCCCGCTGCATCAGCGCGCTGAAAGAAGAACGCGTGGCCGCCGCGAAAATTCTCAAGGGCCCGCAGCCGCATTTCCCCGGCGACAAACAGGAACTCATCGACGCTGTCCGCGACTCGCTCTACGCCTCGAAGATCTGCTCGTATGCCCAAGGCTTCGCCCTCATGCGCGCCGTGGCTGCCGAGCAGGATTGGCCGCTCCACTTCGGCGAGATCGCCATGATCTGGCGCGGCGGTTGCATCATCCGCGCCCGCTTCCTGCAGCGCATCAAAGAAGCCTTCGACCGCGACCCGGCGCTGCCCAACCTGCTGCTCGACCCGTATTTCAAGGACGTTATCGGGCGCACGCAATCCCACTGGCGCAAGATCGTCTCCGACGCCGTGCTCTCGGGCATTCCGACGCCGGCCTTCAGCGCCTCGCTCGCTTATTTCGACAGCTACCGCTCGGAGCGCTTGCCGGCCAATTTGCTCCAAGCCCAGCGCGATTACTTCGGCGCCCACACCTACGAGCGCACCGACCAGCCCAAGGGGAAATTTTTCCACTACGACTGGGTCGGGGACAAACAACAGCACGAGGCGTAGCATGGCCGAGACTTGGTTCATCGTTCCGGCGGAACAGCACGACAGCCTCGTGGCCCGCGCCTACCGCGCCCGCGGCTACAGCGAAGAGGAGGCCGACGCAGGCGCCCGGTTCTGCCACAGCGCGGCGCGCCACGGCATCCGCACGCACAATGCGCTGAAGGCGCTGCACCTCGATGACCTCTTCGGCAGCAAGGTCGGCCGCTGGGCGCCCGGAGCGAAGATCGAAAAGCTGCCGTCGCGCTTTGCCGCAGCCGAGTGCTGGGACGGACACCACAAGTTGGGCCAAGCCGTAGCCTACGCGGCCATGGATCGCTGCCGGCAACTCGCTGACCAATACGGCATCGGCATGGTCAGCGTGGACAACGCCACCCATTACCTGTGGGGCGGCGGCTACGTCATCGACGCCGCGCTGAAAGGTTACATTGCTTACACGAATTGCACCTCGGCCACCTCGGAAGTCGTCCCCTTCGGCGGCAAGACGCCGACCATGGGCACCAATCCGCATTCCTGGGGCTTTCCCACGCAAGATGCCGTCGGCTTTCCCATCGTGATCGACTGGGCGACATCGACGGTCGCCATGGGTCGCGTGCAGCAGTTCGCCCGCGAGGGCAAGGAACTCGGCCCGGGTTGGGCAGTCGATGCCGCGGGCCAACCCACCACCGACGCGGAGAAAGCCGTGGCCCTGCTCCCCTTCGGCGCCCACAAGGGCTACGGACTGGGACTGATCGACGAACTTTACGCCGCGTTCATCGGCGGTGGACTGCCATCCATCCGCGGCACCGCCAAAGGAGACGCCGCGGAAAAGCGCGGTTCGACCTTCTTTTTCCAATGCATCCACCCGGAAGCACTGCGTGGACACGACTATCCGCTGGGCCGCACCCAGGCGGGAAACATCAAAGCCTGTCTCGACGATATCCTCGGACACGGCAACGAACGGTGTCTCCTGCCCGGACAACTCGAGGCCGAGGCGGCCCGCCGCACGGACGAACATGGCGGACTGCTTTTCACCCGGGCCGAGGTCGAGGGCTTCGCCCATCTGACCGAAGAGCTGGGCGAAGCGCCCTGGAAGCCCCAAGATTTCCGAACTCTCAACCTCTAGCATCCCATGTCACTTCCACTCCGCGAGAAATCCGCCTGCCACTACGACCAAATCTCGCTCGGCGAGGTCATGCTGCGCCTCGATCCCGGCGAAGGACGCATCCGCACGGCGCGTCACTTCAACGCATGGGAGGGCGGCGGCGAATACAACACCTCCCGCGGCCTGCGCAAATGCTTCGGCTTGCAGACGGCCGTGTGCACGGCCTTCGTCGACAACGAAGTCGGGCACCTCATCGAGGATTTCATCATGCAAGGCGGCGTCGATACGGCCTTCGTCAAATGGCGCGAGGATGACGGCATCGGTCGCTCGGTGCGCAACGGACTGAATTTCACCGAGCGCGGCTTCGGCGTGCGCGGCGCGGTCGGCGTGCCCGACCGCGGACACACTGCCGCCTCGCAGCTCAAACCCGGCGACTTCGATTGGGACCACATTTTCGGGAAGCTCGGCGCCCGCTGGTTCCACACCGGTGGCATCTTCGCCGCGCTCTCGGAATCCGCCGCCGACCTGACCATCGAGGCCGTGCAGGCCGCCAAGAAGCACGGGACCATCGTGAGCTACGACCTCAATTACCGTCCGTCGCTCTGGAAATCCATCGGCGGACAGGCCAAGGCACGGGAAGTCAATCGCGAGATCGCCCAACACGTCGATGTCATGATCGGCAACGAGGAGGACTTCACTGCGTCGCTCGGTTTCGAAGTCGAGGGTGTGGACCACAACTTGAGCAACCTCGAAACGGATGCCTTCAAGCGCATGATCGAAACCGCGGTGAAGGCATACCCGAACTTCAAGGCGGCCGCCACGACCCTGCGCGGGGTCCATACCGCGAGCAAGAACGACTGGAGCGCGATCTGCTGGCATGACGGCAAGTTCCACGAGAGCCGCAAATATCCCGGACTCGACATCCTCGACCGCGTCGGCGGCGGCGACAGCTTTGCCAGCGGTCTGGCTTTCGGCTTCCTCGAGCACAACGATCCGCAACTCGCGGTGGACTACGGTGCGGCCCACGGGGCGCTGGCTTCGACCACGCCGGGTGACACCTCCATGGCCACCCGCAAGGAAGTGGAGAAGCTGATGAAGGGGGGCGGCGCCCGCGTGGTGCGCTGACCATGAAACCCGACGAACTTTTCACTCTCGCCGGCAAAACCGCCGTCGTCATCGGCGGCACGGGCGAGTTGTGCGGAGCCATCGCCGAGGGCCTGGCCGCCGCGGGCGCGAAGGTCGTGCTGGTCGGACGTGACGCGGCCAAGGCGGAGAAGCGTCTGGCGGCCATCCGCTCGTCCGGAGGCGAGGCCCTGTTCGAAGCCTGCGAGGTCACCTCGCGCGACCAACTCGACGCACTCGCCGGGCGCGTGGAGAAAACCACCGGTCGCCTCGACATCTTGGTCAACGGCGCCGGGGTCAACAGCCCGACGCCGTTTCTCGAGATCACCGACGAGGAAATGGACCGCATCATAGCCATCAACCTCAAGGCCGTGATGGTCGCCTGCCAGGTTTTCGGTGCGCGCATGCTGGCGTCCGGCGGCGGCAGCATCCTCAACCTCGGCTCGATGTCCGGGATCATCCCGCTCTCCCGCGTCTTCACTTACTCGGCAACCAAGGCGGCGGTGCACAACCTGTCGAAAAATCTGGCCCGCGAATGGGCGGCTCAGGGCGTCCGGGTCAACACGCTGGTCCCGGGTTTTTTTCCCGCCGAGCAAAACCGCAAAGTCCTCACCCCCGAACGCATCGCCTCGATCATGGGCCACACGCCGATGAAGCGGTTCGGTGAAGCCCGGGAACTGGTCGGCGCCGCGCTGCTGCTCGCCTCCGGCGCCGGCAGCTTCATCACCGGCAGCGAGATCGTCGTCGACGGGGGCTTCGCGGCCATGAGCATATGAAGTTCATCCACGACGACTTCCTGCTCGAAACGCCGCAGGCCCGGCGCCTGTATCACGAACATGCCGCGCCCCAACCCATCATTGACTACCACTGCCACCTGCCGCCCGCGGAAATCGCGGAGGAGAAGCGTTGGCCGGATATCGCCGCATTGTGGCTGGGCGGCGACCACTACAAGTGGCGCGCCATGCGGGCCAACGGGATCGAGGAAAAGTTCATCACCGGCGATGCGGACCCATGGGAGAAGTTCTCCAAATACGCGGAGACCATGCCGCACCTGCTGCGCAACCCGCTTTACCACTGGTCGCACCTTGAACTGGCGCGCTACTTCGGCATCGACGAGTGCTTGCTCGGACCTGATACCGCGCGGGACATTTTCGACCATTGCAACGAATTGCTGCGGCAGCCGGGTTTCAGCGCGCGGGGATTCATGGAACGCTCCCGCGTCGAGGTGGTGTGCACGACCGATGACCCGGTTGATTCCCTCGAACACCACCGCGCCATCGCCGCGGACGAAAATTTCAAAATCCGCGTCCTGCCGACCTGGCGCCCCGACAAAGCCCTGTGGATCGATCGTCACGAGCTCTTCGTCAGTTGGCTGAATGCGTTGGGCGGAGCGGCCGGAATGGAGATCTCCACCCTCGACGACCTGATGTCGGCGCTGCAACAACGCCACGATTTTTTTGCCAAACACGGCTGCCGCTTGTCCGACCGTGGCATTGAAACCGTTTGGGCCGAGGACTGCACCAAGGCGGAGGCTGCGGCCATTTTCGCCAAAGCTCGCGCGCGTAAAGCCGTCACAGGTGAAGAAGTCATCCGCTACAAGTCGTTCCTCCTCCATGAGCTGGCTGCGATGGACGCCGTCAAAGGCTGGACCATGCAGATCCACTACGGCGCACTGCGCAACAACAACGCTCGCATGCTGAAACAACTCGGTCCCGACACCGGATTCGATTCCATCGGCGACTGGCCTGTAGCCACAGCCATGGCCAAGCACTTTGACCGGCTGGATTCAGCAGGCCAGCTACCCAAAACAATCATCTACAACCTCAATCCCAAGGATAACGAGGTTATCGCCACCATGGCGGGCAACTTCCAGCAAGGCCCGGTGCCGGGCAAAATGCAGTTCGGCAGCGCCTGGTGGTTCAACGACCAGCTCGACGGTATGACCCGCCAGATCGAGGCCCTTTCGCAACTCGGGCTCCTCTCGCGCTTCGTCGGCATGCTGACCGACAGCCGCTCGTTCCTCTCCTACCCCCGCCACGAATACTTCCGCCGCCTCCTCTGCAACATCCTCGGCCGCGACATGCAACGCGGCCTCGTGCCCGACGACACCGCGTTGGTCGGCAATATGGTGCGCGACATCAGCCACGGCAACGCCCGGCGCTTCTTTGATTTCGCCTGAAGCGCCACCGAGTCCGGGGCGGCGTCCCGCGCCGCGGAGCGCGTGCTTGGATTGGCCCGCGTCTTGCCCTAATCGTTATTGATGGAAATGCCGCGCCGCACCGTCCTCTTCGAGCAGCAAAAAGCCCTCGGCGCCCGTTGCATCAACTTCGGCGGGTGGGAAATGCCGGTGCAATTCACCTCGATCATCGACGAGCACCAAGCGGTGCGGACGACTTGCGGCGTGTTCGATATTTCGCACATGGGGGAGGTCTTCGTTTCGGGTCAGCGAGCCTTCGACTGGCTGCAGCACATGCTGGCCAACGACCTGGCCAAGTGCCCGGTCGGCGGCGGGCAATACACTTTCCTACTCAACGAGCGCGGCGGGGTGATCGACGATCTGATCGTCTACCGCGTGGGCGAAGACAACTTCCTCCTCCTCGTCAACGCGGCCAAAATCGCCGAGGACGTGGCGTGGTTGCAGCAACACGCGACGGATGGTGTCACCATCGACAACCGCAGCGACACGATGAGCGCGCTGGCCGTGCAGGGCCCGGAGTCCGCGCGTGTCTTCCGCGAGGTCTTCCAATGCGAAATGCCGGCGCGGAACACCTTCATCGCCATGGAAAAATGCCGCGGCGCGGTCATTGCCGCCGGCACCGGCTACACCGGCGAGGCCGGCTTCGAGTTGTTCTTCGCCAACACCCTGGCCGGGGATGTCTGGGCGGCTCTTCTCAAAGCGGGGGCCAAACCCTGCGGGCTCGGGGCCCGCGACACGCTGCGCCTCGAAATGTGCTACCCGCTCAACGGGTCCGACCTCTCCCCGGACCGCACGCCGCTGGAGGCCGGGCTCGGGATCTTTGTCGCCCTCGATAAACCGGACTTTCTCGGGCGCGACGCGCTGATCGCGCAGAAGGAATCAGGCCTGCCCGCTCGACTTGTCGCCCTGCGCATGACCGAAAAAAGCCCGCCGCCCCGCGCCCACTATCCGGTGTTGGTCGACGGCCAAGCCGTGGGCGAAACGACCAGCGGTGCGCTTTCGCCCAGCCTCGGTGAAGGCATCGCCATGGCCTACCTCCCCCCCGCGCTGGCCAAGCCCGGACAGGCGGTCCAAATCGACATTCGCGGACGTCATTTTGCCGCCGTGGTTGAAAAGAAGCCCTTTTATCGTCCATCATCCGGCCGCGCGGCGTAACCTCCGCGTCCCATCATTATGAATGTCCCTGACGACCTGAAGTATGCCGAAAGCCACGAGTGGATCCGCCTCGACGGTGACACGGGGACGGTCGGTATCACCGACCACGCGCAAAACGAACTGACCGACATCGTCTATGTCGACCCGCCGAAAGTCGGAGACACGGTGACCGCCGGGCAACCGGCCGCCGTGGTCGAGTCCGTCAAAGCCGCCAGCGACATTTATTCGCCGGTTGATGGCGAGGTGATCGAAGTGAACGGCCTCCTTTCCTCCGAACCGGCCTTGGTCAACACCTCGCCCTACGAGAACGGCTGGCTCTACAAAATCCGTCTCTCCAATCCGTCGCAACTCGACGCGCTCAAATCCCCCGACGACTATCGCGCGCAAATCGGCTGACCCGCATCGCATGAGCAAGGCCGCCGCAACGCAGTCCGACTTTGTCCGCCGTCATGTCGGCCCGGACGCATCCGAAATCGAGCGCATGCTCGCCGCTGTTGGGTCACCCGGCCTCGACGCGCTGATCGACGAGACGGTCCCCGAGGGCATCCGCCGCCGCGCGCCGCTCGACCTCCCCGCCCCACTCGACGAGCACGCGGCCCTCGCCGAGATCCGCGGACTGGCGGCGGAGAATACCATCCGGCCGAGCTACCTCGGCATGGGCTACAGCAACTGCCTCACGCCGCCGGTCATCCTCCGCAACATCCTCGAGAACCCCGGTTGGTATACCGCCTACACGCCCTACCAGGCGGAACTGGCCCAAGGTCGCCTTGAAGCCTTGCTCAATTTCCAAACGATGGTCGCCGATCTCACCGGCATGGAAATTTCCAATGCCTCACTGCTCGACGAGTCGACCGCCGCGGCCGAGGCCATGGCCATGGCGCATGGCATCAAAGGCCAAGGCGAAAAGTTTTTCGTGGCCGACAACGTCCATCCGCAAACCCTCTCCCTCCTCCGCACCCGCGCGGAGCCGCTGGGCATCGAAATCGTCACCGGGTCGTGGTCCGACGCGGTTCTCGACCCGTCTTTTTTCGGCGCCCTCGTGCAATATCCGGCGACCGACGGCAAGATCGATGACTACAGTGACTTTGCCGCGCGCGTGCACGCCGTGGGCGGAACCTTCGTTGTGGCCACCGACCTGCTGGCCCTCACCCTGATCAAGCCTCCCGGCGAGTTCGGGGCCGACATCGTGGTGGGCAGCGCGCAGCGTTTCGGGGTGCCCCTCGGCTACGGCGGACCCCACGCCGCTTTCCTGGCCACGAGCGACGCGCACAAGCGCCGCCTGCCCGGACGCCTCATCGGCATTTCCAAGGATGCTGCGGGCAACCCGGCCATGCGTCTCTCCCTGCAGACCCGCGAGCAGCACATCCGCCGCGACAAAGCGACGAGCAACATCTGCACCGCGCAGGTCCTGCTGGCCGTGATGGCCTCGATGTATGCCGTCTACCACGGGCCGGCGGGTCTCCGGGCCATCGCGCAGCGCATCCATGACACCGCTTCGACGCTGGCCGACGCCCTGCGCGGGGCCGGACATACCGTGCATCACGACAGTTTCTTCGACACCCTGCGCGTCACCCCGCAAGGGCCGGTGGCCGCGGACATCCCCGGCCGCGCGACCAAGGCCGGCGTTTTATTCCGCGACTTCCCCGACGGCTCGGTCGGTATCGCCCTCGATGAAACCACCGACCTCGCGGCACTCAACACGATCCTCGGCGTCTTCGACATCGAGGCGGTTGCCGGCATTTCCTCGCGTCCTCCGGAGTCTTCCGTCGCCCGCACGTCCGCTTACCTCACGCATCCCGTCTTCAACGCCCACCATACCGAAACGCAGATGATGAGGTATCTGCGGCGGTTGGAGGGACGCGATCTGGCGCTGAACCACAGCATGATCCCGCTCGGCTCGTGCACGATGAAACTCAACGCGGCCGCGGAAATGATCCCGGTCACGTGGCCGGAATTCGGCGACCTGCACCCCTTTGCGCCGGTGGAAAATGCCGCCGGTTACACGGAATTGTTCCGCCAACTCGAAGCGTGGCTCGGCGAGATCACGGGCTTCGCTGCCGTTTCGCTCCAACCGAATGCCGGCTCGCAAGGCGAATACACCGGGTTGCTCGTCATCCGCGCCTACCATCATTCGCGCGGGGACCAAGACCGCAACATCTGCCTCATCCCCACCTCGGCGCACGGAACCAATCCCGCCAGCGCGGTCATGGCCGGCATGCGCGTGGTCCCGGTGGCCTGCGACGCGCAGGGCAATGTCGACGTGGCTGATCTGCGCGAAAAAATCGGGCAGCACGGCCCCAAGCTGGCCGCGCTGATGGTCACCTACCCTTCGACCCACGGCGTGTTCGAGGAAAGCATCCGCGAAATCTGCGACATGGTGCATGCGGCCGGCGGCCAGGTTTACATGGACGGCGCCAACCTCAACGCGCAGGTCGCCCTTTGCCGTCCGGGCGACATCGGGGCCGACGTCTGCCACCTCAATCTGCACAAGACCTTCTGCATTCCGCACGGCGGCGGCGGTCCGGGCATGGGTCCGATCGGCGTGGCCGCGCACCTCGCGCCCTTCCTGCCGGGGCACAGCATCATCGGGACCGGGGGCGAACAAGCGATCGGCGAAGTTTCCCAAGCCCCGTGGGGCAGCGCGAGCATCCTGCCCATTTCGTGGATGTATATCCGCATGATGGGAGCGGCCGGACTCGAGCACGCGACCAAGGTCGCCATCCTCAATGCCAACTACATGGCCAAGCGCCTCGAACCGCATTTCCCCGTCCTCTACAAAGGCAAGAATGGCCGCGTGGCCCACGAATGCATCCTCGATCTGCGCGAATGGAAACAGCGCGCCGGCATCGAAGTGGAAGACGTGGCCAAGCGGCTCATCGACTACGGATTCCATGCCCCGACGATGAGCTGGCCCGTGCCCGGCACGCTGATGGTCGAGCCGACCGAGAGCGAATCGCTCGAAGAGTTGGACCGCTTTTGCGATGCCATGATCGCCATCCACGGCGAACTCGTCGCCGTGGAGGAAGGTCGTCTGGACAAGGCGGACAACCCGCTGAAAAACGCGCCGCACACCGCGGAATGCGTGATGGCCGACGATTGGCCGCACGCCTACTCCCGCGAGGTGGCCGCCTTCCCGCTGCCATGGCTGCGGACCAACAAATTCTGGCCGGCGGTGCGCCGCGTGGACAACGTCTACGGCGACCGCAACCTTTTCTGCACCTGCGCATCGGTCGAGGAAGCCGCGGCGTAGCCGGGGATTGCCGAATCATACCAACGTCCCGAAGCTTTCAGACATTTATCCATGTTCGGCAGGGAAGGCTGGCCTCTCCGAGCAGGAGGCCAGCCGTCCGTGTGCCTTCCAAAAATAAGGCAGCCGGTCCGCTGGGCCAGCGGCC
This sequence comes from uncultured Verrucomicrobiae bacterium, assembly GCA_963776165.1. Lineage (GTDB taxonomy): Bacteria > Verrucomicrobiota > Verrucomicrobiia > Chthoniobacterales > JACTMZ01 > JACTMZ01. The sequence continues at coordinate 445,366 of CAVZLI010000003.1, read as the reverse complement.
CCTACCGCGGGTCGATGCCGTGAAGTCCAAATGCATGGGGACATTGGTATCACTCGGGATTCGGACTCCCGGGCGTTGTTCGGAGGGTAGGGACACGCGGCCCGCGTGTCCGTTGGATACGAAGGGGGCGGGAGGATCTCCTACCCCGCGCGTTGCGTCTCGTTGCTGCGCAGTTTCGCCTCGAGCGATTGCACCATGGACTTCACGTGGCGGTTGCGCGAGCGGGGTTTGAGGATGGCGAGGCTTTTCTCGTAGCATCCCCATTCGATGATCTCGAGGTTCACGTTGCGTACGCCCCAGCGGTAGACCTCGCGGTAATTGGTCTTGAAGAGGTCGACTTTGTCTTTGCCGACCATGGCCGAACCGTAGTCGTCCACCACGTAGACACGTCCGGTCTCCTTGACCCGGAACTTGGTGCCGACGGGGAAGCGCGACCAGTCGGCGGCGGCACTGGTCAATTCGCCGGACTTGAGACGTCCGCCGATGGCGTTGCGGCCGGCCCATTTGCTGTTGCACTTGGCCGAGGAACCGTAAGCGGTGGCGACGACGGGGACTGCTTGGGTTTTGGCAATCCCGGCGGTCGAGCAGGCCGTGAGGGCAGCCGCGGAGGCGGCAACACCGAGGCTGCGGAAAAGACGGGTGGAGATGAAGGAATGCATGGCGTTCTTGCGGAGTGTGACGGCCGACGACAACGCGCGGCCCGGGTTGGTTTGCACGGGAAAGGCTGGGGCATGTCTTCCAAGGGCGGCAAGCAAAACGAGCAAGAATTGACGATCATTTCGCGCCGGCTTTGTCGAATTTTCTCCCTGCAAGCGCCGCGCAGCGGTAATTTTTCCCGCAATGTTCACCGGTCTGGTCCGCGAAGTTGGCGAGGTAGGGTGGTTGCGTCGGACCGACCACGCCGTGCAATTGCTGCTGGAAGCTCCGCGCACCGCGGGGCGGGTGCGCATCGGCGAGAGCGTCGCCGTCAACGGATGTTGCCTCACGGTCACCGCCCACCGGGACCGCCAGCTCATGTTCGACCTCCTGCAGGAGAGCCTCGACCGGACCAATCTCGGTTCCCTCAAGCCGGGCGATCCGGTCAATCTCGAGCGCGCCCTGCGGGTCGACGGGCGGCTGGGTGGACATTTCGTGCAGGGGCATATCGACTGCACGGCGAAGGTGCTGGAGATCGCCGAGAAAGGATCCGACCTGCGCCTCGATATTTCGCTGCCGGCGGATTTCGCCCGCTACGCCGCTTTCAAAGGATCTATCGCGGTTAACGGCACCAGCCTGACCATCGCGGCGCTCGGTCCGGATCGCTTCACTGTGTGGGTCATTCCGCACACCCTCGAGAATACCAACCTCGGAGACCTCGAGGTCGGCGATGCGGTCAATCTCGAGTTCGATATCCTCGCGAAATACGCCGAACGTCTGCTGACTGCCCGCGCCCCGGAAGCGGCCTGAACCCTCAAGGGGCGTCAGTCGCCGCGTCTTCAGTAGCCACTACCTCGATCTGGTCGGGCGTGAAAAGTTTGATCTGCAATTGCTGGTCGCGGTATTTCTCCAGCTGGCCGCGGACCCGAACCTTCTGCTGCGCGTATTGGTCGAAGCCTTCGGGGAATTTGTCGTAGGCCGGCCGGAAGATCACGGCCACGAAACCCGTGCGGCGGTCGCCGAAATTGAGGAAGGTGATGCCGTCGTTCGGTCCCTTGCCGACTTTGCGCACGACGCCTTCGACGATAATCTCGCTGCCGACCTTGGATTCCATGGCCGCCGTGTCCTCGGCCGCGAGCACCGGCGCCTCGGACGCGACCGACTCTTCGGTGGCGGGGTCCTGGGCGCGGAGAGCGGCCGGAGCAGCGAGAGCGAGAAGGAGGAGAGTGAGGAGGGCTTTGTTCATGACGCCCTTATAAGCCGGTCCGCGGGTCCGGCAAGTCCGGACTATCCGCCGACGTAGGACATCTCGACTTTGGGGCGGAGATCCGGAAGCGGCGCCCCGCGCAACTCGGAATAGCGGTCCGACCGACCGGCCCAAATGCCGCGGACAACCTCAGCCAGCTCACGGTCGTCCTTCGCGGACCGCAAAGGCCCCCGCAAATCGACGCCCTCCGCCGCGAACAGGCAAGTGACGAGCTTGCCGTCGGCGGTCAGCCGCGCCCGGTTGCAGTCGCGGCAAAACGGTTCCGTGACCGAAGCGATCAAGCCGACCTCGCCGCACCCGTCAGCATAGCGGTAACGCCGCGCCACCTCGCCGGGCGCAGCCGGTTCGAGCGGCACCAGACCGAAACGGCGGTCGAGCACAGCGCGCAACTCGGCGGCCGGCACCACTTCCGAAGCCTGCCAGCGGTTGTGGTTGCCTACATCCATGTATTCGATGAACCGCAGGGTGTATCCCGCGGAGCGGCAAAATTCGGCCAGTGGCAGCACCTCGCCTTCGTTGAGCCCGCGCCGCACCACGCAGTTCACTTTGACCGGCAAACCGCAACGCCGCGCCGCTTCCATGCCGGCCAGCACATCGGCCACACCCCGTCGCGAGCCACCCAAGCGGCGGAACAAGGCATCCTCCAAGGCGTCGAGACTGACCGTCACGCGGTGCAGTCCCGCCTCGCGCATTTCCCGCGCGAAACCAGCCAGCAGCAGTCCGTTCGTAGTCAACGCGAGATCCTCCAACGGCGGGATCGCCGAGAGCAGCCGCACCAGCGACGGCAACTCCCGACGAAGCAAAGGTTCACCGCCGGTCAACCGCACCTTACGGACTCCCAGTCCGGCCGCGATGCGCACCACGCGGACGATTTCCTCGAAGGTGAGGATCTCCTCCCGCGGAACGAAGGCATAGTCGGGACCGAAAACTTCCGCCGGCATGCAATAGGTGCAGCGCATATTGCAGCGGTCCGTGACCGAAACGCGCAGGTCGCGCAGCGGACGTCCGAATGCGTCGACCGGACCGCTCATACGTGTCCGACCGGCCGTCCCTCGGGGGCGAGTCGGGCCAGCGGTTTTTGCCGGGCCAGATGCCAACCGAAGAGTTTCATCACCAGCAAGTGGATCGGCGCCTGCGTAAGGCGGTAAAACCACCACGGCAGCGACGGACTGTAATTGAAAATGGCGGCCAGCACGCTCCGGCGGTCGGGACTCTCGCGGAACTCGAGGCGCGCCGGGGCCCGTCCGTCCGGCACGTCGCCGACCCGGGCGAGCAGCCCTCCGGTGATGTAGTAGAGCGGACGGTCGGCCGACGAACGGTTGCTTGAGTAACTCAATTCGAGCAAGGGTCGCTTCACACCCGTGACGCGGAAAGCCAGGTTCAGGTGTTCGTCGACCGTGACCACGAGGACACGCTTGAAAAACGAAGGCAACCACCGGGCGTATTCCCGCGCCACCCAGATGGCGTCGTATCCCGGAGGCAACGGCAGCCGTTGGATGGAGCAAACGTAAAGCCCCTCCTCGCTGTGCACATGCCGCCGCGCCAGGTGGTCGTCGGCTTCCTCCGAGGCCGCCTTTTCCGCCGGCAACGCCTCGTCGAGGGCGTCGTCGAAGTTCTGGGCCACAATGCCCGCCCGTTCCTGCAGGGTCGGTGAGTGCGCGACCATCGCGTGACGCAAACTCTCGACCAGTGGCGCGACCAATTCGCGGTGGGCGCCGGTGATCAAGCGCATGCCGAGCACGCTGAGGCGCGTCGGAATGAAAGGCACGGCCACAATGCAACGTTTCTTGCCGAGCCGCGCGGCCGTGCGTTTCATGAGGTCGACATAAGTCATGACCTCGGGTCCCCCCAGATCGAAGGCGCGCCCATACATTTCCTCGCGACCGACGCAAAACCGCAAAAGGCGCACCACGTCGCGCAGGCCGACCGGCTGGGTCATGGAACGCGTCCAGTGGGGACAGAGCAGGATCGGCGAGCGGTTGACCAACCGGGCCACCATGCGGAACGAGGAGCCTTGCGGCCCGACGATCAGGCCGGCCCGCAGGCTGGTCACCGGCACCCCGCGCGCGGCCAGCACGCGCTCCACTTCAAGGCGGCTGGCCAAGTGGCGGGAGAGCCGGGCGTCGTCCGGAATGATGCCCCCGAGATAGAGGATCTGTTTGACCCCCGCGCGGGCTGCGGAACGCGCGAAGTTGTCGGCCAAAATAAAATCCATGTCCTCGAACCGCGCCTGGGTCAGGCGGGCCGGGAGCATGGAGTGGACGAGGTAGACCGCGTAATCGACCCCCTCCAAAGCGCGCTCGGTCTGCAACATGGAAAAAAGATCGCAGCGTTGCCAGCGGACCCCGGGCAATTCGTTGGCGGGGGTGCGCCGCAGGGCGACCACGTCAAAGTCGTCGACCAAGACAGGGAGCAAGGCGGAACCGACAAAGCCGGAGGCTCCGGCCACGGCGACGACCGGACGTTGGGCTGGCGCGGTCATCCCGCCATCAAACACCCTCGCGCCGCGCAAACAAGCCCGCGCCGCTCATGCGCGTCCGGAGACGAGGAGATAAATCCAGTTGCCGAGCACCGCAAGGAGAAGCGCCGCACGCCACGGCACGCGATGCAACCACGCGGGACGCCACGGCTCGCGGCGCAAAGCAAGGACGAGCGCGGCATAAGCGGACAACGCACCAAGGACGGGCACCAGCAAGACCGCTCCCGGATTCATGGCCCACGCGTCCGCCACGCGTCCGGAGAAGAGCAGGATCACCGCGCGCGTCGCACCGCATCCGGCGCAGGGCCATGACGTGCAGGATTTCCAGACGCACGGCCACGGGCTCACGCCGAGGGCGGACACGAGGCACCATGCACCGCCGAGAACGGCGAGCGCACCCGTGCACAAGAGCAGCGTGCGCTCCGGTTGAACGCGGACCGACCAAGGCAATGGTGGCGGCACCGGGGCCATCGGCGTGGGGCTATTGTTGCCGCGCCGCCTGCTCGAGCAGCACCGCCATACCCCCGGCCGCGGCGACCAAGGCGAAGACCGCAGCGAGGATCAGACCACAGCACACCAGCGTGGGGAGCAGGACAGCGACGGCCGCGCGGCCTGTGCCGATTTTGTGCACCGTCGAAATACCAATGACCATGACGATGAAATTCCAGATCGTCGCGGCGAAAGCCCCGCAAACGGGCAGCAACTGCAACACCGCGGTGGCGCCTCCGGAGTAGGAGACCACCCGGAAAGTCGCCTCGAAAGGGCGGTTGGCCCCGCCGATGACCATGAGCGCGAGATGAATGAGGCCGCTGGTAACGAAAGCCACCGCAGCCAGGATGACAGGCATGATCATGATCGACCCGCCGATCACCGCGGTCGACCCGAGCAGGGCCATCATGGCTTCGTCCTGCGGGGTGGATGCCGGGCTGATGGAATTGAGCACCGCCTGATAGACGAAGCCGGCCAACCCGCCAATCGATCCGACGAGCACGAAAAAGAAAAGCGGCGCGCCCAATCCCCCCGTGATCGGCATGCCGGCGAACGCCTTGGAGGGCTCGAGCAGAACAGCGCGGATCGTTTCGAAGAGTCCGGGAAAAAATCCGATCTCCGCACGGCGCTCCCACGGGATGCCCACGACTGCGGGCACGGGCGGCGCGGGCGCGTCGGCGCCGGAAGCCGCATCGGGCGCGAGTTCGTCGATCACTTCGGCGAGCGGTTTCCACACCGGCATGCCGTCACGCCAAGCAAGGTCGGTGCCGGTAAATTTTCCCTCCCGGTAGCCGGCGCGGACTTCCTCCGGCGTGAATTGTCCGAGCGATTGCCCCCCGCGATTGAGATGAATTTTCACCCGGATTGTTTCCATGCTGATGCGCGGTCGCGTCAATCACCAAGTCCGCGCCCGGGAGGGCGGTGTTGCTTTTCGCACGGCGGACAACGAACATCGGAAACATGGCTTTGACCCCGAGCAAAGAACTCGACGCGACGTTCGCGCTGCCGGACTTTGCCCTACCCGATGTGGTGACCGGTCAGACCACCGGCCCGGGCGATTTCGGCGAAGCCAAAGCGCTGGTCGTCATTTTCCTCTGCCGCCACTGCCCGTATGTCGTCCATGTCATGCCCACCTTGCTGGCCATGGCGCGCGAATACCTCCCGGCCGGCGCGGCTTTCGTCGGGATCAGCGCCAATGATGCCGCCCATTACCCCGACGACTCGCCGGCGCGGCTCAAGGACATGGCCGTGACGCAGGACATCCCTTTTCCCATTCTCCACGACGAGACGCAGGACACCGCGCGCGCTTTCCATGCGGCGTGCACCCCCGAGTTCTACGTTTTCGACGGAGCACGGCGACTCGCCTACCACGGGCGGCTCGACGCCAGCACGCCGGGCAACAATGTGCCCTGCACGGGCGGGGATCTCCGCGCGGCGCTCGATGCGGTGCTGACCGGAGAACCGGCACCCGCACCGCAGCATCCGAGCATGGGTTGCAATATCAAATGGAAGTAAGCGCGTCCGCGCAAGGACGAGAGACCTGCATGCCCGAAACGTCCCCTCACCATACCCCGACCCACCATCACGGCGTCTTCCGCCTGCGCTACGGACACCCGCTTCCCTTCGGGGCCAGCCTCGTGCCGGGCGGGGTGAATTTCTCGGTGTTTTCGTCGCACGCCACCGGGTGCACCCTGGTTTTGTTCGAACGCGGCGCCAAACGCCCTTTCGCCGAGATCCCCTTCCCGCCCGAGTTCCGCATGGGCGACGTGTTCGCCATGATGGTCTTCGACCTCGAGACGGCGAACCTCGAATACGGCTACCGCATGGAGGGTCCGTTCAACCCGCACGCTGGCCACCGCTTCGACGCGCGCCACATTCTCCTCGACCCCTTCGCCCGCGCGGCAGGCGGCCGCGAGGTCTTCGGGCGGCACGGGCGCCGGAGCGACATCTTTCCGCACCGCGGACGCATCCCGGAGAACAATTTCGACTGGGAGCACGACCGCCCGCTCGATCTTCCGGTGCCGGAGCTGATCATCTACGAAATGCACGTGCGCGGCTTCACCCGCCACCCTTCGTCCGGCGTGGCCCACCCGGGCACTTTCGACGGGTTGCGCGAGAAAATTCCCTATCTCCGCGAACTTGGCGTCAACTGCGTGGAACTCATGCCGATCTTCGAGTTCGATGAGCACGAAAGCGATCGCGTCAATCCCGACACCGGCGAGCGCCTCATCAATTACTGGGGCTACAGCACACTGGCTTTCCGCGCCCCGAAAGCGGGCTTCGCCGCGCGGGGACCCGAAGGCCAGGAGGTCAATGAACTCAAGGAGCTCGTCAAGGCCTTCCACAGCGCGGGCATCCAGGTCGTGCTCGACGTGGTCTTCAACCACACCGGCGAAGGCGACGCCACCGGTCCGGTCATTTCTTTCCGCGGCCTCGACAACAAGACCTACTACCTGCTGGCGCCGAACGGCGACTACCTGAATTTCAGCGGTTGCGGCAACACGCTCGATTGCAATCACCCGGTGGTGCGTGATTTCGTCCTCGATTGCCTGCGTTACTGGTCAGCCGAATACCACATCGACGGCTTCCGCTTCGACCTGGCCTCCGTGCTCGGGCGCGACTCGCAAGGAAATCCCCTGCCCAACCCGCCGCTCCTCGAATCGATCGCCCACGATCCGGTGCTGGCTCACTGCGAGCTGATCGCCGAGGCGTGGGACGCGGGCGGACTCTACCAGGTGGGAAATTTTCCCAACTACGGACGTTGGATGGAATGGAACGGCAAGTTCCGCGACGCCGCCCGGCGCTTCCTGCGCGGCGACGACAATTCGGTCGGCGAAATGGTTCAGCGCATCATGGGTTCCCCCGATCTCTACGAAGCCAGCGGACGCAAACCCGCCGCCTCGGTCAATTTCATCACCTGCCACGACGGCTTCACCCTCGCCGACCTTTTCGCCTACTCGGAAAAGCGCAACGCGGAGAACGGGGAACAGAACAAGGACGGGTCCGACGACAACCTTTCCTGGAACTGCGGCGTCGAAGGCACCACCGACGATCCGGAGATCCGGGCCCTGCGCCTGCGCTGCGCCAAGAACGCCATGGCCCTGCTGCTCGTCAGTCAGGGCGTTCCCATGCTCAACATGGGCGACGAGTTCGGCCGCACCCAGCGCGGCAACAACAACGCCTACTGCCACGACACGGAGTGGAACTGGCTGGACTGGCGTCTGGCGGAAGACAACGCCGACCTGCTGCGCTTCGTCCGCCTCCTCGTTCATTTCCGCCGCCACCACGGCAGCCTGCACCGCGAGGACTGGTTCAGCGGCACGGATTGCGTGGGCAGCGGCTACCCCGACATTTCCTGGCATGGTGTGAAGCCGGGGGAACCCGACTGGGGCGAGCACAGCCATTCGCTGGCTTTCATGATTTGCGGCCAGCACGACCACGCCATGGGCGGACCGGGCGAGTTTTTCTACGCCGCTTTCAACATGCACAAAGAACCGCTTTCCTTCGAACTGCCCGCCCTGCCGGCCCACTGGCAATGGCACCTGCTGGCCGACACCTCGCGTCCCTCGCCGGGCGACATCCACGAACCCGGACAAGAACCGTTGCTCGAAGGCGCCCCCGTCGTCCATCTCATCGCGCACAGCGCCATCCTCTGCCTCGGGCGTGAACCGCTCTGACCCATGGCTTCTTCCTCGACCAAATCTGCCAAACGCCTCTCCGTCATGGCCTGGATCGAGGACGCCTTCGGCGGCGTGGTCCTCGTCCGGCAGGCGCGCAACGGACGCCGTTGGACCCTGCCCGGCGGCAAAGTGAAAACCGGCGAGGGTCTGATCAACGCCCTGCGGCGCGAGGTGCGCGAGGAAATCAGCGTCGATATCGCCGCGGCCGCCCCGATCGACATTCTCGACCGGCCGCGCTCCGGCTCGGTGACCATCCTTTACCGCGTGCTGCTCAAGCCCGGCGAAATGAAACCGCGACCCGGCGAAATCGAAAAAATCGGTATCCGCCGCCGTCTCCCGGAGGCCAGCACGGAAACGGCCAAATATTTCTGGCGGCGTGCGCAACACAGCTTCGAACCCCTCGCCCTGTTCGCTCAAACTTGGGGCAGCCGACGCCGCACCGGCGCTTGAAGGACCGCCGGAGGACCCCGTGAGCGCCTCGCGTCGCGTTGAAATCACCGGCGGCGGTCTGGCCGGGCTTTCCCTCGGTATCGCCCTGCGCCGGCGCGCCATCCCCGTGACCATCCGCGAAGCGGGACACTACCCCCGCCACCGCGTCTGCGGCGAATTCATCACCGCCTTGGACGACACGACGAAGGCCGCACTCGGACTCGACGACGTCCTGCGCGAAGCGCGGGTGGCCCGCGGCGTTGTCTGGCATGAACCCGGGCGCCCGTCCTTGCGCCACCGGCTGCCGGAACCGGCCCTTTGCCTCAGCCGTCACCACATCGATGCCGCCTTGGCCGCGACCTTCGTTTCACTCGGCGGCGAATTGCTGGCCGGCACCCGCGGGGACGCCTCGCCGCGCGAAGGACACGTCCTCGCCGGCGGACGCCGCCCCGCGCCGGCCTCGCCGTGGATGGGACTCAAGCAGCACTTCCGCGGGCTTTCCCTCGACGATGATCTCGAATTGCACCCCGGGCGCCGGGCCTATGTCGGGCTGACGCGGGTGGAAGACGGCCGGGTCAACGTCTGCGGTCTCTTTGCGCGCGACGGCGGGGGTGGAACGCTTGTCGAAAAATGCCGGCATGCGGGCCTGCCCGATCTCGCCGCTCGCTTGCAGGCCGCGGAGGCCGACGAGGACTCGCGCTGCGCCGTCGCCGGTTTGGAATACCGCGCGCCCCGGCGCGAGCTTGCCGGGGTTTCGCTGGGCGACGCGGGCGGACTGATTCCGCCGTTCACCGGACACGGTATGACAGTGGCTTGGCAGAGCGCGGCCCTCGCCCTACCGCACATCGCGGCGTGGTCGGAAGGCGCGACCGATTGGGCCGCGGCGGCGACCCGCATCGCCCGCGAATCGACCCGGCGCTTCCGGCGGCGGTTGGCGCTCGGTCGCTCGATGCACGGGTGGGTGCTGCACCCCGCGCGCCGGCGCTGCCTCCGCTTCCTGCACGGTGCCGGCCTTCTGCCTTTCCATCCGCTTTACCGCCTGTTGCATTGAGCCATGCACCTTCACGGGCTGGCCACCGCGAATCCTCCGGCCGAATTCACCCAGGCCCGCTGCCTCGAACTCGCGCGGTCGTCCTATGACGCACTCCCCGGGTTCAACCGGCGGTCGCGGCTCACCCTTTCCTCCATCCTCGGAGGAGATTCGGGCGTGGAGACGCGGCAGTTCGCGGTGCGCGATGTGGCACGCCTTTTCCGTGCGGAAGCCGACGAGTTGAACGAGGAATTCCGCGCCACCGCCCCGGCCTTGGCCGTGGACGCGCTCAAACCCGCCTTGCAGCAAGCCGGGCTCGAAGCGCGGGATTTGGATGCCTTGGTCGTCTGCACCTGCACCGGCTACCTCTGCCCTGGAGTGACCAGCTACGTCGCCGAAACGATGGACTTGCGGCCGGACGCGTGGCTGCAAGACCTGGCCGGGCTGGGATGCGGGGCGGCCATCCCCGCCTTGCGCACGGTGCAGGCCATCCTCGCGGTCCACCCGGAGGCCACCGTCGCTTGCGTGGCGGTCGAGGTTTGTTCCGCCGCCTTTTATTTGGACAACGACCCGGGCGTCATCATCAGTGCGTGTCTTTTCGGCGACGGCGCCGCGGCCACCATCTGGCGTTCGACCCCCGGCCCGGGCGGGTTGCGATGCCATGGCTTCGACACCCATCATGACCCGCTCTCGCGGGACCGCATCCGCTTCGAGCAAAAAAACGGGAAGCTGCGCAATCTGCTGCACCCCTCGGTGCCGGCTTTGGCGGCCGATGCGGTGGGCCGCCTGCACCGCCGCGCCTGCGCGAACGGAGCGACCCCTCCGGCCCGCATCATCGCCCACGCCGGCGGCAAGGATGTCGTCACCGCACTGGAAAAGGCGCTGCCCGGCCATGATTTCCGCGCCACCCGCGAAGTCCTCCGGCGCCACGGGAACATGAGCAGTCCCTCGGTGCTCTTCGCTTTGGAGGAGGCCTTGCGTGACGACGCCCCGAAGCCGGGGCAGGACTGGTGGCTCACCGCCTTCGGCGCCGGCTTCAGCGCGCACGCCTGCCGGTTGTCGGCGGATTGAACGCTCCCGCGCTTAAAATCGGATGGGGCCCGGCTCGGGCAATTCCATCTGCGGACGCTCCTGCGACAGGGCGTCCTTGACCCCCGCCGGTTCGGCCTTGCGCACCTCGGCCACCGGGTTGGCGCCGTCGCCCGCGGCAGCGTCCGGCAGCGAAGCGAGTTGCACGGGTTCCGCCACCGGCACCTCGCCGTCGAGCACGGCCATGGTGGCCGGGGAGACCGCATTGTAGGGATCGGCCGCTCCGAGCACCGGGGCACTGGAGACATCGACGGGGCGCACCTTGCTCAGGTCAACGGCTGCGGCCGCGCGCGGCCACTCCTCCTCCTCGTATTCTTTGACATAACTCTTGATGCCGCCGGCATGCACGCTGCAGGCGACGGCCGGCCCTTTCCCGATCCGGGCGTATTCGGTGTAGACCGTGGATTCAGTGATCGCATCCTGCCCCGGGACCGGCACGCGCTCGACGCACTTCTCGGTGGCCAATTCACCCGAAAGACGGCAGATCTCGACCGGTTCGACGGTGACGGGTGCTTTGAGCGGCGCGGACGGGAAATCCTCGCGGGAAGAATTCATCACATCGACCCACACGGGCAGAGCGAGATCCTTGCCGAAAGCCCCGCGGAAAATCTGGCGCGGACGGTCGAAACCCATCCACACGCCGCAAGTCACCGCCTCGCTGTAGCCGAGGAACCATGCGTCGGTGAAATTGTAAGCTGTGCCCGTCTTGCCGGCCGCTCCAGCCACGGCAAGTCCGTAGTCCGAGATGGCCCGGCTGGCCGTGCCGCGGACGAGGGACTGGGTCAGCAAACTGTGCACCTGCCACGCCGTGCTGTCTTCGACCACCTTGGTCCGCGCGTTCTCGCGCTGGTAAACCACCTCGCCGTCCGCGTCGAGAATGCGGTCGATGATATGCGTGCGGCCGGGGCGTGTGCCGCCGCCGGGGAACATGGTGTAGGCCAGGGTCGTCTCCTCGAGGGACATCTCGCTGGTGCCGAGGTAGCTATTGGCATAGGGACGCAGCGACGAGGCGATGCCCGCTTCTTTGGTCAATTGGCCGAGCGCCTCGAGGCCGGTGCGAAAGCCGACCCGCACCGCGGCGGCGTTCTTCCCGTAAACCAGCGCGTCGCGCACGGTGATCTCGCCTTCGTATTCGTTGTCCGCCCGCTCCACCCCCCATTCCCCGAGGATGCCCGAACCGCCGCCGATGCCGACCAGGCGGTTGTCGAGCGCCCAATCCTGCACCACGTCGCCGGGGAAAACGCCTTTTTCGAAGGCCGCGGCGAAAACGAGCGGGACGAAAGCGGTGCCCACCGGACGCCGGCCTTGCACGCTGCGGTTGTATTCGCTGTGGCGGAAGTCGCGGCCGCCGACCATGACGAGGATGCCGCCGGTGGCATTGTCGAGGGCGAGAACGGCACCCTGCAGGTAATCGGGCGCTTTGGTGTTGGAGGCACCGGCCTTGGGCCGGCTGGCTTCGTATTGGCGCGAGAAATCGGCATAGGTCTGGTTCGAGTAACCGCGACGGCGCTCCACTTCGTCGAGGCGGCGGCGCAGCGCTTGCTCGGCCGCCTTTTGCATGACGGGATCGAGCGTGGTGTGGATGCGGAAACCGCCGTTCATCGCGCGGTCGAAGCCGAGCGAGGCGATGGCCTGCTGGCGCACGTAATCCATGGCGTAGGATTGCTTCAACGGATCGGGCCGCTGCCGCACGGTCAGAGGATCGGCCACGGCCTGATCGTATTGCTGCCGCGAGAGGAACCCGAGATCGCGCATCTGCCGGAGGACGTAATCGCGATTGGAGCGCGAGGCTTCGGGATCGTTCCACGGGGAGAGACTGTTGGGGCTCTTGAGCAATCCGGCCAAAGTCGCGGCCTGCGCCGCCGTCAGCTCGGAGGCCGGCACGCCGAAGTAACCGCGGGCCGCCGCCTCGGCACCGTAGAGGCCGCCGCCGAAGTAGACGCGGTTGAGGTAGAGCTCCATGATTTTTTCCTTGGGGAACCGTTCCTCGATGCGGTGCGCGAGCGTGATCTCGAGAAGTTTCCGGCGGTAGGTCCGCTCTTTGAGATCAAAGGAATTCCGCGCCAACTGCTGCGTGACCGTGCTGGCGCCCTGGCGAATCCGGCCCGCCGTCCAGTTGGCCATGGCCGCGCGGGCGATGCCGAAGTAATCGACCCCGTCATGCGACCAGAACCGCTGGTCCTCGGCGGCGACCACCGCGTCGACCAACACCTTGGGCAATTTGTCATAGGGCACCGGATCGCGGTTCTGGATGAAAAATTTGCCCATCAACCCGCCTTTGCGGTCGTAGACCATCGAGGCGGACTCCATGCGCTCGAGCCGGTCGAGGTCGAATTGGCGGGCCATCTCGGTGAATTCGGCCCGGACCATGAGGCCGAGGATTCCCGCCACGGCAACACCGGCCACGACGAGCAAAAGCGGGACCAGCCAGAGCCAGCGCCACGGTGAACGGCGGCGCGGGACCTCCTCTTCTTCCCAGGAATAATTACGGCGCGGCATGAAGTGACCCAGTGTGTTCCACAGAATGTCCCGGCTGGCAACGCCAATGGCTCTGTCGATCCGGGCGGGACGGCTCGACAGGGAATCTACACCATTGCAGGCTCGACGCCACCATGGAGACGCCGGATTCGCCCCGCCGCCCGATCCTTTACTGGGATGGGGACTGCGGCTTCTGCCGCCGCTGGGTCGAACGCTGGCGCGCCACCACCGGGAACGCAGTTGAATACCGCACCCTGCAAGGCGCGCCGCCCGAGGTGCGGGAGGCCGCCGGAGACGAAAAGCTGGAGCGCATCGTGCTCTGGCAGACCGATGGATCCCTGCTGACCGGAGCCGGCGCCGCCCTCACCTCGCTGGCTCCCCACGACACCGATGCGCGCTGGGCGCTGGGAGCCTACCGCCGGTTGCCGTTTTTCCGCACGGTGACCGAGGCCTGCTACGCCTGGGTCGCGGGTCACCGCGTCTTTTGTGCCAAATTGACCGACTTTCTGTGGGGCCGAACCACGGAGAAACCGGCCTATGAGTTGTCCGGTTGGCTTTTCCCACGGCTCATCGGCGCGATCTTTCTCAGCGCCTTCGTTTCGCTTTGGGTGCAAATCGACGGGCTGGCCGGCTCGCGCGGCATTCTTCCGGTTGCCGCCCAGTTGGAAGCGATCACCGCACACTTCGCCGCCAACGGACAATCGGGTCCGGCCTGCGCGCAATTTCCTTCGTTGCTCTGGCTCGGCGCGAGCGACACCATGCTGCATGTCTGGCTGGCGGTCGGCACGCTGGCGTCCCTCCTGCTCGTGGTCGGTCTTTGGCCGGCCCTCACCGCTTTTGCGGCTTGGGCTTGCTACCTCTCCTTTGCCGCGACCATTCCGATCTTCCTCAACTTCCAATGGGATGCGCTGCTCCTCGAGGCGGGCTTTCTCGTCGTGTTTTTCGTGCCGTGGATCTGCTTCCTGCGGCTGGGACACGCCGCCCCCACCCGGCTCGCGCGCCTGCTCGTCTGGTGGTTGCTTTTCCGCCTGATGTTCGAGTCGGGAGTGGTGAAGTTGCACGGGTTCGACGCCACCGGGCGCAACACGTGGCTCGATGGAACGGCTTTGGATTTCCATTACTTCACCCAGCCCATTCCGGTGTGGTTGAGTTGGTGGTTCGCGCAACTTCCGCCGTGGTTCCATCGCCTTTCGCTGGGCGGCGTCTTCTTCATCGAACTGGTCCTGCCCTTCTTCATGTTCGGTCCGCGGCGCCTGCGCCTGACCGCTTTCTGGGGCTTCAGCCTCCTCATGCTGCTCATCATGGCCTCCGGACACTACGGGTTCTTCAACCTTTTGACCCTCGCGCTGGCTGTCACCCTCATCGACGATGCCTCGTGGCCACGTGGTCTGCGCCGGCTCGCCGCCGCCCGCCGACCGGACGGGAAACCCGCGGGAGCGGAGTGGCTCAAGCGCAAAATTCTCCCCCTCGTCGCCGCCGTGCTGGTCGTCCTGACCACCGCGCAACTGCTCATGGTTCTACGCTGGGTGTCGCCCGCGACGCTCGGACCGGTGCTCGGACCGTTTGCCCCGTTCCGCAGCGCCAATTCCTACGGCCTTTTCAGCGTCATGACAACCGAGCGCCCGGAGATCACCATCGAAGCCAGCGCCGATGGGACCACCTGGGAGCCTTACCGCTTCCGCTGGAAAATGGAAGAGGACGATAGCTTCCTGCCGTTCTTCCTGCCGCACATGCCGCGGCTGGACTGGCAGATGTGGTTCGCCGCCCTGGAATACCGTTCCTCCGGACAACCGCCCGCTTGGATCATGCCACTGCTCGGGCGCCTGCAGGAGCGTTCGTCTGTAGTGCTGGCGTTGTTGGAACCGGGTGGTGCGGCGGACATCCGTCCCGCGTTCTTCCGTCTGCGCCTCGATGACTTTGAGTTTGCCGACCCCGCAGCCCGCCGCGCAAACGGACGCTACTGGCAAATCACGCCGTTGCCGCAATACACGATCGAGGGAAGCCTGCAGGCCCCGCGCTGACCAAACGAGTCACCGCGTGTCCGGCGCCTGCAATCCGACCAGTCCGCCGGCGTATCCCGTCATCTCGAGATAGCCGCGACCGTGCACCGCCTGGCCGTCACGCATTCCCCGGCCCCGCACACTCCCCTCCCAATAAGCGATGGGCTGAAGAACAAGCTCTTGCGCATCCATGGCAGCCGTGACCTCCAATTCCAGATCCAGCTTGGGAATGCGCAGCTTCCACTCCACGGGATAATCACCGCCGGTATCCTTGCTGCGCCAAACACGCCCGGGGACCAACTCAAAATCCCCGTCCTTGATCGGAATCGTCTTCCCGTCCGCATCAATCCATGTGCCGTGGGAAAAAGGATCGCGCCCTCCGTCCTTCAGGCGGATCTGGAAAAGCATCAACTCCGTGTTGTCCTCGAATTGAAGACTCAGCCAGTCCCAGCCGGTCTGATTTTCCGTCAGCTGGTTCGTCGCCCATTCCTGGTCGAACCACGACCATCCTTGCACCGCCGTCTCACGCCCGTCCAAGGTCACTGTGCCCTCCGCCGCGAGGCGGGTGAAAGAGTAGTAGTGCGATGCACGCCCCTCCCCTTCCGCTTTGCGGCTGACCCCATCCTCGCCGTGAAAAACCGGCTCCTTCTCCGCCGTGAGATCGAGGACCAGGGCGAAGTCGTCGTCCCGCGCCTCGAGGCGGAAGCGTCCCGGGCCGGTCAAATGCAGTGCCCAATCATCGATCCACGCAATCCGTCCGCCATCGGAAAATCCCGCTTCACCGAAGGAACCTCGCGATACTTTCTGCGCGAAACGGAATTTCCGCCCCGTGATATCGGTCACCGCGAAATGGGCCAGCTTGATGTCATCCACGGCAAAACGCGTATCCGCCTCCTCACCGCGCCGCACGCCTTGGCGGAAGAAGGTCAATTGGAAGCCCAATTCCCCACCGTCCGCCGCCGCGAGGTTGCCGGTGAAATACCACCACTCGGTTTTGAAATCCGGATGCGAAAAATGATCGCGGGTAAACTCGTATTGCCACCCCGGCAGTGACAAAGCCCAGTCCGGCTCCCGGGCGGGGGCCGTGGTCGCGAGGGCGGCAAAGACGATTGCCGTGCTAATAAAGAAATGATTCACGCGGCGCCTCGACCTCCTCGATCTTTTCCAACTCCAACACCGGCTCGAGCAAACCCCCGTTGTCCTCAAACCGCGCCACGCCCGTGATGCGCACCCAGCCCATGCGCGGCACGGCCACCGGTTCGCCCGTCACTTTGATGCCGAGCGGGCGTGCATCCGCCGCGCAGCAAACGACAAACATGCGCACCAAATCGAACCCGCCCCCCGCTCCGCCGCGCGGCGGCACGTATTGACCGAGGATCGAGACCCGCTGGTTCTCAAACTCCTCGCGCAAGCCCGGTTCTTGCGCGGCGAACAGCAGGTCGAGCGTCTCGACCTGGATGGAGCCATCCGGCCCCCGCGTGAAATACTCCACGCCCTCCTCCTGGCCCTCGTCCCACGTCATGTCCACGTCGCCGACGCTTCCGTCCCACGCCGGCGCGTCCTCCCATCCGCCCCCCGACATTTCGGCCGAGGGCAGCTGCGAAATGTCGGTGACGATGCCGCGGTTCATGACCATGGCCTCCCCGAATTGACTCGGGGAAATGAAAGCCGCCGCGCTCAGCGGGAGCAGGAGCACGACAAAAGCGAAGACGGCCCCGGCCGACAAACGGCTGCGCGGCGGTTCCTCGTCATGGCCGTGATGACACCCGCACTCCCCGCACCCCGCATCGGTTTCCCGCGAGGCCCACCACCACAGGGCGGCCAGCAGCAACAACCCGGCGCCGGCAGCCAGAACATAAGGATGGAATTGCGGGTGCAGGTAGGACGCAATGCGCCCGCTCCACCAGAAATACAGCATCGTCCCGCCCCACAGAAGCAGGGTCATGAAGGTGAGGACACGTTTCATCAACCGCGAAAGTTGGGGATGGGAAGGAAAGCGCAGAGCACAAAAACAAGGATAGCGAGGCCCGCGACGAGAAAAACAATGAAGCGTTTGCGGAAGACCAAGCCGTAGATGAAAACCAGCTTGAGATCGACGACCGGACCGAAAACCAGGAAGGCCAGCTTGGAGGCCGACGGAAAGGCCGTGAAGGTAGCCGCGACAAAAGCATCCGACGTGCTGCAAAGCGAAAGAAGGGAGGCCAGCGCCATCATGCTTCCCACCGCCAGCGCACGGTCCTCGGCCAAAGGCATGATCACCTGCTGGTTGACGCTCGTGTTGAACAGCGTGGCCACCGCCGCGCCGAGGACGAAGAAGACCGTCACATCGAGGAAGTCCCCCGTTGCCGCGCGCACCGCCGCAGCCGCTTTCTCCCGGCCGCTGCGGTGGTCATGGTGCTCGTCCGCGCCCTCCGGCAGAACCAGATCCGGACGCAGCACGAAACCGCGCCGCAGGAAATAGACGAGGCCCGCCATGATCACGGCCACGGCGAAGGACAAGCCGATGCGGCAAAGCATCATTTCCAACGGTCCCTGGCCGCGGAACGCCGCGTAAGTGCTGACCGCCACAATGGGATTCACCACCGGCGCGGCCAGCATGTAGGCCATGGCATTCGAGAGCGGCAGGCCTTTTTGCAACAGGCGACGGATGACGACCACGATGCCGCACTCGCACATCGGCAAGACCGCCCCCAAAGCCCCGCCGAGCAAGATCCCCGCCGCCGCGTTGCGCGGGAGAAGGCGGGCCAGCACGCGCGGCGGCAAAAAAACGTCGATCACCCCGCTCAAAGCCACGCCCATCAAAATGAAGGGCACCCCCTCCAGCACCACGCTCAGAAACGAGTAGGCGAAGTCGGGCAGACTGAACCAGAACCAGTGATCCATCGGAGACCGAAGTTGAAATCAGATTGGCCTCGAAGGCAAACGGGCATTAGACAGGGGTCAGTGTCCATGACCTCCCCCGGGACTGCCCGCCACCACTTCGGATTCGTTATCCTCATCAGCGCCGTGGCCGCGCTGGGCGGATTTCTCTTCGGTTATGACAGCGGGTGCATCAACGGCACCGTCACCGCCCTGCAAAAGGCCTTCAACTCGAGCAGTCTCGGCAGTGGATTCAATGTCGCGTCGATGCTTCTCGGTTGCGCCGCCGGTGCGTTCCTTGCCGGCAGCTTGGCCGACCGCTACGGACGCCGCACCACACTCTTCGGCTCGGCCATCCTTTTCGCCATCAGCTCTTGGGGCTCAGGCGTGGCCAACGGCTCGGCCGAGTTCGTCGTCTTCCGCCTTCTCGGCGGATTCGCCGTGGGTGCCGCCAGCATCATCAGTCCGGCCTACATCAGCGAAATCGCCCCGGCGGCCTACCGCGGACGCCTGGCCAGCCTGCAGCAGATGGCCATCGTTCTCGGACTTTTCTGCGCCTTCCTCGTCAACTACCTCATCGCCAAAGCCTCCGGAGGCGCCAGCGAGATGTTCTGGTGGGGCTTCCCTGCGTGGCGCTGGATGTTCTGGGCGGAGCTTTTTCCCGTCGCCCTTTTCCTTGCCGGCCTCCTCTTCATCCCGGAATCCCCGCGCTACCTCGTGGCCATCGGCCGGACCCAAGCGGCTGAAGCGGTCCTGCGGCGGTTGGCCGACCCGGACCACGCGGCGGCCGAAGTGCGCCGCATCGCGGGCACGCTCGAGACGGACCGGCGGCCGAGTCTGCGGGACATATTCGACCGTGCCACCGGGCGCGTGCGCCCCATCGTCTGGATCGGTCTCGCTTTGGCCGCCTTCCAGCAACTCGTCGGCATCAATGTCGTCTTTTATTACGGCGAAGTCCTCTGGCGCGCCGCCGGCTTCTCCGAGTCCGACGCTTTGCGGATCAATGTTATAAGCGGCACGATCAACGTGGCTTCGACCCTCGTCGCCATCGCGCTGGTCGACAAATGGGGACGCAAACCACTCCTCCTCACCGGCTCCATCGGTATGACCGTCTTCCTCGGTGTTCTCGCCGTGGTTTTCGGCACAGCCTCGACGGGAGCCGACGGCAACCTCGCTCTCTCCGAATCCGCCGGTCTGGTCGCTTTGGTCAGCGCCAACCTTTACATCGTCGCCTTCGGCATGTCGTGGGGACCGGTCATGTGGGTCATGCTGGGCGAAATGTTTCCCAACCAGGTCCGCGGCGCCGCTCTGGCCGTGGCCGGTTTTTCCCAATGGACGGCCAACTTCCTCGTCACCATGACCTTCCCGCTCTTTCTCAAAATCATCGGCTTGGGTGGCGCCTACGGCCTTTACTCGTTCTTTGCCCTGCTTTCCTTTTTCCTCGTCCGTGCTTTCATCCGCGAAACCAAAGGCCGCACCTTGGAAGAGATGTAGCGGGGGGCCTTGCGGGCGGCGCCGAACCGCCCTATAGTTCGAGTTCCGCCGAGACGACCCGTCAAGGCACCCATCAATCATGCAAAACCCGCTCCTCTCGCGCATTCCTTGGGACCGCGTCAATTGGAAGACCAGCATCTTCCTCGCTGTCCTCAACATTCTCGCCGTCACTGCCGTGCCGCTTTACATCTGGCACTATGGCCTCGACTGGTTCCTCGTCGGGCTTTTTGTCGTTTTCTTCATTCTCACCGGCTTGAGCATCACCCTGGGCTACCATCGCCTCTTCTCCCACCTGTCCTTCAAAGCCAAAACACCGGTGCGTCTGGCCACCCTGCTCTTCGGGGCCTGCGCTTTCGAGAATTCGGTCCTCGACTGGTGCTCGGACCACCGCAAACACCACAAGCACGTCGACCACGACGACGACCCCTACGATATCTCGAAAGGATTTTTCTGGGCCCACATCGGCTGGCTGCTCTTCAAGCTCGGACCCGAGATGCCGATGGACAACGTCAACGACCTCAAGCGCGACCGATACATCATGTGGCAGCACCACTGGTGCACCACCATCGCTTTCGTCTTCGGCCTCGGCTTCCCCACGCTCCTCGGTTTCCTCTGGAACGGCTGGGTCGGTGCCCTCGGCGGCTTCCTCATCCCCGGCGTCCTTCGCGTCTTCGCCGTGCAGCACAGCACCTTCTTCATCAACTCGGTCTGCCACACCGTCGGAAACCAACCCTACTCCGCGCGTTGCAGCGCGCGCGACAGTGCCATCATGGCGCTCTTCACCTTCGGGGAGGGCTACCACAACTACCACCACGAATTCCAACACGACTACCGCAACGGCGTGAAGAAGACCAACTTTGACCCGACCAAGTGGACCATCTGGACGCTGGAAAAGCTCGGCTTGGTCAGCGACCTGCGCCGCGTGCCGGACGAGAAAATCCTCCTCGCCGAGATGAACGAAGCGCGCCGCCGCGCCGCCCTCAAGACGGAACAGCACGAAAGTATCGCCACCGTCTTCGGGCACCAGATGAGCGACATGTTCCACCACCTCAGCGAACGCCTCGCCGCCAACTACGCCGCGCTGGAAAAAGCCATGGCCGAAAAGGTCGAGGTCTCCCGCCACATGATCGAAGACTGGCGCCGCGAGACCCGCGAATTTGCCGCGCTCCTCACCGACCTGGAACGTCGTTTGCCAGTCCCGGCCTGACCACCAAGCCGCCCGCGGCGGCGGTTACAACTCCACCGGCACACCCGGTGCAGGGATGATCACCTCGGTCTGCGGAGACACCTGCGGCACCTTCCGGGCGAACCACGCCACCGCCGGAGGGTCACCGTGCACGAGGAGCAGTTTCTTCGGTTGCACCCGCGTGACATAATCAAGCAGGCCGTCGCGCGTGGCGTGGGCGCTCAGCGTAAATTCGTCGAGTTTGCAGCGCCTGCGCACCGGACGCCGCCGGGGATCGAGCAGCACCTCGTCGCCCTCCCGTCCCGCCCGCAAGCGCCCCGCCGGTGACCGCGGATCCGAATAGCCGACGAACATGCAATGCGCGGCGGGGTTCTCCAGGATTTTCGGTGCCAGGACGTTAGACAACGTGTTCTCCGTCATCATCCCGCTGGAAATGGCATAGACTGTCCGCGGAAGCACGGGCAACCGCGCAATATCGCGTCCCCCAACCACCTCCATCGGCAGGCACTCGGCCAACTTGAGGTCCCCGTGCCGCCGCGGCGCGCTGCCCCGCAAGCGATCGGTTACCGCGGTGACCTTGGCGCTCAGTCCACCGACATAAAGCCCGAACCCGCCGCGCAAGGCGCCGCTTTTTTTCGATTCGTAAAGCAAGGCCAGCACCTCCTGCGTCTTGCCGAGGGCGAAAACGGGCACGAGCACCGGCCCGCCCGCATCGAGGGCTTCCTGCAGCGTGCGAATGAAACGCGCTTCCTCGGTCTTGCGCGTCATGCCTTCCGGCGCCGGACTGTCCCCGCGCGTCGTCTCCATGATAAGCACGTCGATATCGTCCGTGGGGAATTTCGCCCCGCGCATCAACGTCTGGTCCTCGAAATTCACATCCCCCGTGTAAAAGATCCGCTTGCCCCCGGCGCGCAGCAGGACACCGCTGGAACCGAGGATGTGCCCCGCATCGAAGAGTTCGCCCGTCATGTCCCCGCCCAAATCGAACCGCGTCGACAAGCGGACCACCTCCCAGCGGTCCATCGCGTTGTCGATCTCGCGGTGGGTGAAGAGCGGAAGGTCGGGCGCGCCCAGCTCGTCGCGCTGCCGCATCATCACGCTGACCGAATTGTGCAGCATCACCTCGGACAATCCCGCCGTCGCCTCGGTCATGAAAACCGGGGCCTCCGGAGCCTGCCGCATAGCCAGGGGCAGGCATCCCACGTGGTCCTGGTGGGCGTGGGTCAGAATCATCGCATCGAACCCGCGCCCCTCGAGCAACGAGAAATCCGGAGTGGCGAGGCCGCCCACTTCACGCGGGTGCATCCCGGCATCGAGCAAGACGCGGGATTTGTCCGATTCGAGCAGGTAACAATTGGCCCCGATTTCCTCCGCGCGGGTGAGATTGATGAATTTCATGGCATCACTTTCCGAACCAACCCCCTGCATGGCCGAGGCGGCCGAGGAACAAACCTCCGATGAGCGTCAATGATGCGGGCACGAACGGCAAGACGACTCTCGCGCTGCCGAAAACACCGAGGGCCAGCAACGCAAAGACCAGCAGGGCGAATAAACCGGCCAGCACGGACGCTCCGGTCGAACGGCGCGCCGGCCCGAGGGCCAGCACCGTGCCCCCCAGTGCGAGGAACAGCGGATACCACCAACCCGGCAGGAGGAACAACCGGTTGGTCCGCACGGCCTCCCAAGCCTGCGCCCACTGCTCCGCCGGGGTTACCGCACCCATTCCCTCGGCCGCCACCCGCATTACGTCCGACGTGGCCGGGGCCAAGACCATGACATGGCCGCGCAAAGGTGACGGACCGCCTTCGCGCTCGAACTTCTCCGCGGCCACCAGCAATTCGTTCATCGTCATGGTAGGCGGTGCCCCCGAGGGCAGGAAACGGACGGACCCGGCGGCATCGAGGATCATGCGGCCGTCCGGACCTTCCAAGGCGGGCGGGTCGGCGGATAACTCGGACCACCGCCAGCCATTGGCCACCGCCCAGGCCAAGGCGAGAAAGGACGGGACGGCGCGGTCGCCATTCTGTCCGGCCAGGAGAATTTCCCGCGCACCCGCACCGCCGGTCGGCGGAGCCAGAAATCCGCGGGCAAAACGCCCCGGACGTCCGGCCAGCCCCGGCACCTCATCCCAACCTCCGCCCGGCGCACCGCGCAAAGGGGTCCATCCGTTGCCCGGGGGCGACGACAAATCGAATCCTCCGAAGACCGGCATGCCGCCGGCCGCTTCGATCATGCGGGTCGGATCGCCGGACAATCCCTCGATCCCCGCGCCCATCGCACCGAGACGCGAGGCCGCGCGGGCGAACAGCGCCCCGTCGAGCATGGCCATGCGCCCGGTGCCGGCCAGTTCGGAGGCCTCTTCGTCATAAAGCACGAGGGTGAGCGGCGGCAGTTTCGACTGGGCGCTGGCATTGGCCGAAAGCCAGGAAACAAAAGCGCGCTCCACCGGGTCGAAAGTCCCCCGTGAAACTTCCCGTTCGAGGAAATAAGCCAACCCGAGAAGAAGGACGGCCACCACCGCCAAACCGGCCCCCTTCATGCTGCCGCCTCCCGGCACAGTTTTTCGTAGTGGGCGAGCAGGGCCTCGAGGTGGCGCTCCGGCGTAAATGTTTCCCGCGAGATTTCCCGCGCCCGGCGCCCCATGGCCTGCAAGCGCCCCGGGTCGTCGAGCAGGGCCAGCACCGCGGCTTGGAAGGCCCGGCGTTGGCCGAAGGGAACGAGCACGCCCGTTTCGCCGTCGGACAACCATTCGCGGATTCCCTCGGTATCGAAAGCGACCACCGGTTTTCCATAAGCCATCGCGCCGAGGCCTTCGAGCCCCAAAGGCTCGTTCCAGCGCACCGGCATGACCACAAGATCCGCCTCGCGGTAAAGCAAAGACCACTGCTCCGGCGTGGGTTCGCCCACGATGCGCACGCGGCTGCCCAAAGCACGCCGGCGCACGTGCGCCTCCAACATCTCGCGCTCTTGGCCGCCGCCCGCGAAAACCAACTGCACATCGCGCGGCAATTCGTCGGCCATGCGGACCACCATCCACACGCCCTTCTGACCGAGCAAGCCGCCGACGTGGAGGATGGTGCGCAGGGAACTCACTTCGCCGTGCCGCGTTTGCGGGGGCAGGGGCGCGTAAGGCGGCAGGCTGGCAATTTTGTCCTCCGCGATCCCGTTGAGCACAAGTTGGCGCCGCACCGTCGGGCTCATCACTTGCAGCCCGTGCAGCGAGGACAGGGCCGCCAGACTGCGGTCGACCGCCTGGTAGCGCACCCAATTGAGCGCCGGGTTCCACGACCCGCAACCGCGCAGCACGTGGGCCGCGCAACACGCGCGCCCGTGGGCACGACGGCAGGGCGCCGCCGGGCGCTGCAGGGTCAGACGGCGTCCGGAGCAGTAAAAATCGTGATTGTGCACGAAACGCACCGTCGGTTTCCTCGCGGCCAGCCATCCGTCGAGCAAGGTGTTGCCCACCCCGTGGAGTTGGATCACGTCCGGTGCGAAATCTTCGAGGATCGCCTCGAGTCGCAACGCGTTGCGGTCGCGCGGCATGAGGCGCCGGTCGAGGTCGTCGTAAATATACCCCGTGCCCTCGAGCTTGCCCGCACCACGGCCATGGACCAGTGCCACATCATGGCCGGCCGTCCGCAACCTGCGGATGGTGTCGATGACCAACCGGTTCATCCCCCCGCCCTTCGGCACGGCCGAGCGGTTGAAAAAAAGAATCCGCATAAATCTCAGGAATGCGATTCGAGCAAGGTGCGCGCATGCGCCACCGCCGACGCACTGTCGTGCCCGCCCAGCATGCGGGCCAACTCGGCGACCCGCTCGTCGCCGCGCAGCTCGCCGACCGCGGTGGCCGTGCGCCGGCCGTCGAATTCCTTGGTCACGGCGAACTGCCGGTGCGCGGCCGAAGCCACCTGCGGGAGGTGCGTGATGCAAAGGACCTGGTGCGCCTTGGACAAGCCGCGCATTTTCTGCCCGACCTTCACCGCCACCTCGCCGCCGACGTTGGCGTCGATCTCGTCGAACACGAGCAGCGGCACACCGTCCTGGCCGGCGAGGACGGACTTGAGCGCGAGCATAACGCGCGAAATCTCCCCGCTCGAGGCGATGGCCCGCAGCGGCTTGGCCGGTTCCCCGGGATTGGGCGCGAATTCGAATTCGGCCAACTCGGCACCGAGCGACCGCGCCTCTTCCAGCGGCTCGAGCCGCACCCCGAACTCCGCGCGAAGGAAACCCAGCTCGCGCAACTCTCCGGTCGCGGCCTCGGCCAGAGCCGGCGCCGCCTTGGACCGCGCGGCCGTGAGCGCCTTGGCCGACTTGGCCGCCTTGGCCGCTGCCACAGCTTGATCTTTCTCCAACGCGGCAATCTTTTCACCGCGCGTCTCGATGTCTTGCAGATCCTTGGCCGCCTGCTCGCCGCGCGCCATCACTTCCTCGATGGAACCGCCGTATTTGCGTTTGAGCGACTGCAGGAGATCGGCCCGTGCTTCCAATTCGCGCAGGGTCGCCGGATCGGCTTCGATTGTTTCCGCGTAGTGCCGCGTCTCGCTCTCGATCTCCGCAACTTTGCCGGCCACGTCCTCGAGCGATTCAAGCAAAGGGGCCGCCGCATCGTCGAGCCGGGCCAACTCGCGGGCCGAGCGCACCGCCCCGGCCAGCGCCGAGCGCACCCCGCCTTCGCCTTCGGCGCCGAGGGCGGACGCCACTTGGGCCCCCAGTTCGATCAGACGCTGACTGTTGCCCGCGGCGCGCAGGCGCGACATCACTTCTTCCTCCTCGCCCGGACGCAACTTGGCGTCGGCAATCTCCCCGGCGGCATGGGCCAGCATCTCGCGCCGCATGGTCGCGTCCTTCTCGAGATTCCGCAAACGTTCCACCTCGCCGGCCAGCCGCGCCTGCTCGCGATGCGCCGCGGCGAAGTCCGCAGCCAGCGCGGCCGCCCCGGCATAAGCATCGAGCACGCGCGTCTGGGCCTCGCGCGAGAAGAGCGATTGGTGGTCGTGCGGTCCGTGCAGATCGACCAACCGGTCGCCGAGGGCTTTGAGCGCGGCGAGCGTGCAGGCGGAACCGTTGATGAATTGCCGCCCCGCTCCGGCCGCCGGCAGTGTGCGTTTCAAAAGTAGCTCCCCCTCAGCACACGGCTCCGCCCCGTTTTCCTCGAGCCATTCGTCGAGTCCGCTCGCCTCGCCGATTTCGAAGACCGCCTCGACGGTGCAGGAATCGGCCCCGGCGCGGATGAGGGATTTGTCGGCCCGCTCGCCGAGCAGAAGCTGCAACGCCCCGATGAGGAGCGACTTGCCCGCACCCGTTTCGCCCGTGATGGCCACCAGACCGGACCCCGGTTGCCACGTCAGATCCTCGACCAAAGCGAGGTTGCGGATTCTCAGGGATGCCAGCGTTGCGAGCACGGGGTGGATTATGCAAATGTGGCGGATTCAAGTCATGGCCGAACTTGCCATCACCTTTCTCGGCACCGGAACGTCCCAAGGGGTGCCTTTCGTGGCCTGCGATTGCGCCGTCTGCCGGTCGGAAGACCCCCGCGACAAGCGGCTGCGCTCGTCCATCCTCGTCGAGGCTGAGGACGTCACTTTCCTCGTCGACACCACCCCCGACCTCCGCACCCAGGCCTTGCGGCACGGCCTGCGGCGCATCGATGCCGTCATTTTTACCCACTCGCACACCGACCACGTGGCCGGCTTTGACGATCTACGGCGGTTTTGCGAGCTGGCCGGCCGGCCCATGCCGGTCTACGCCTCGCCGCACACCATGGCCGATTTGCGGCGCGTTTTTTACTACGCCTTCGACGGACAGCACGCCTTCCGCAACTACGTCCGCCCCGAGCCGCACGAGGTCACCGTGCCCTTCGAACTGGGCAGCGTGGAAGTCATTCCGGCCGAGGTGCCCCACGGCAAAATGCTCGTTTACGGCTACATCTTCGCGCGGGGCGGACGCAAACTGGCGGCCTATTTCAGCGACTGCCACCACGTGCCGCCCGCCGTCATCGAGCAAATTCTCGGCATCCCCGTGCTCATTATCGACGCCCTGCGTCACGAACCCCACCCGAGCCACCTCTCGCTCAACGAAGCCCTTGCTGTGGCCGCCGACGCGTCGGCCCGGCGCGCTTACCTCACCCATATCGGACACGACCTCGGCCACGAGGAGACGGAGAAACTTCTCCCTCCCCATGTCCGCCTCGCCCATGACGGCCTGCGCATCGAGATTTAGCCTGCTTCTTCTCGCGCTGCTCGTGGCGGGTGCTCGGGCGGACGATGGACCGGTCCGCCAGACCCGCGAGGCCCGGGCGACCCTGGTGGTCTTCAATTCGCGCGACCCGCAATCACGCGAACTCGCCGACTACTACGCCGGTCACCGCCGGATCCCCGCGGAGCAGGTGGTGGGACTGGATTGTCCGCTCGAGGAGGAAATTTCCCGGCAGCAATACGAAGACACTATCGAAACGCCCCTGCGGTCGCTCTTCGAACGCAAAGGCTGGTGGAAAGTCCGCACGGGCTTCGAGTCCGAGCGCGGCGTCTCCGGCAACACCATCCGTTTCATCGCCGTCATGCGCGGTGTCCCACTGAAGATCAAAACCACCATCCAACCTCCCTCGCCCGAAGCCACGCCACCGCCCCGCCCCAACGCCAACGATCCCATACGCCGCCACGACGAAGCCGCCGTCGACTCCGAACTCGCCGTGCTCGGCGCCTTCGAGAACGAGCATTTCGGCATCCTGCAGAATCCCTACTTCCGCCGCTTCTCCCCCATCCTCGACTCCTCGGTCACGGCCGGGCTTTTCCTCGTGTGCCGCCTCGACGCCCCGACGGCGGATATCGTCCGCCGCATGATCGACGACAGCCTGTTGGCCGAAAGGATCGGTCTTTACGGCTGGGCTTACATCGACCGGCGCAGCATCCCCGAACGCGGCTACCGCGAGGGCGACGACTGGCTGCAAAATGCCGCCGCCGAATGTTGGAACCAAGGCATTCCCGTTCTTCTCGACAACATGCCCGCCACCTTCCCCGCCGGCTTTGCCGTCACGGACGCGGCTCTCTATTACGGGTGGTATGACTGGCAGGCCGGCGGCGCCTTCGCCAACCCGCAATTCCGTCCGGGCGCCGTGGCCGTGCACATCCACTCCTTCAGCGCCCGCACCCTGCGCGATCCGAACGCCCACTGGGCCGCGCCGCTGCTGGCCCGCGGGGCCGCCGCGACCTTGGGGAATGTTTACGAGCCCTACCTCGACCTCACGCCGCATCTAGACATTTTCAACGAACGCCTCCTGCAGGGCTTCACCTTCGCCGAAAGCGCCTATATGAGCCTCAAGGTGCTCTCGTGGATGGGCACGATCATCGGCGACCCCCTCTACCGTCCCTTCGCCGGCGGCTCCTCCGGCGATTGGCGCCGCGAACCCGACCCCGCGGCCGAGCCATGGATCGCCCTGCAAAAACAACTGCGCCAAGGCTCGCGGGCCGGACTCACCCAGACGCTTTACCTCACCCGCTTGGCCCGCGAATCACCGACCGGCCTCAACTACGAGGCCCTTGGCATGCTGCAAAGTTTCTACGGCGAGCCGCGGGAAGCGCTCACTTCGCTCGAGTCGGCCGGCACACTCTACAAAGACCCCGCCGAGGCCTTCCGCACCGTCATCGAACGCGTCCGCATCCTCCAGGGCCTCGGCGACAAAAGTGCCGCGCTCAAACTCATCGACCGCACCTTGCAACGCACCCAACCGGCCGTGCGCGCGAAGCTGCTCAACGACATCCGCAACGAAATCGTCCCTCCGCCGCCGCCTCCCACTCCGGCGGGCTCGCCCAAAAAGCCGTGAAGTCCGTGCGCCGCGCCTATGACGAAGCCCTGCGCGGCCGCACCGGCCGCATCGCGGAAACCGCACCGGCCCCCGACCACGAACTCGCCTGGCAAGCCCGCTGGTTTTCCGGCGCCTGCGGACGCGAATTCACCACCTCGGCCGGCGACACCGCCATGATCACCGACTTCGGCGAGTGGAACCGCGAAGCCGGACCGGACTTTGTCCGCGCCGCCGTGCGCATCGGTGGCCGCGAGCACCGCGGCGCCATCGAGGTCGACCTCGACGCATCCGGCTGGGAGCAACACCGCCACGCAGTCAATCCGGCCTACGAGAACGTTGTTCTCCACGTCATCGTCCGCCGCCCCGGGCGGAAGCATTTCACCCGCACTCCCGCCCACCGCGAAGTGCCGCAGGTTTGCCTCGCGGACCACACGGCCACGGAAGCCGAGTGGTCCGGGTTCGCCGCCGCACGGCCCGGACGCTGCCTCGCGCCTCTGCGCGAACTGTCCTCCCCGCACCTCGCCGACCTGCTCGCGGTCGCCGCGCGCCGCCGCCTTGAGAGCAAAGGTGCCGCCCTGCAGACCATGATCGCTTCGCGCGGACCCGATGGGGCGCTTTTCGAGGCCGTGGCCATCGCCCTCGGATACAAGAACAACAAGCTGCCCTTCCAACTTCTCGCCCAGCGCGTTCCCGTCACCACCGCCTCCACCGCGCGGGGCGAGGCGCTCCTCTTCGGTCTGGCCGGCTTCCTCGAAAAACCCGAGCCACCCTCAGGTGCCGCCCGCAGCGAGGTCGCCACCCTCTGGTCCGCATGGTGGAAGCTCCGCGCCGCCCACACCCATGCCATCCTGCCGCGCGATGCATGGAAGTTGGCCGGACTCCGGCCCGCCAACCACCCCCTCCGCCGACTCGGCGCACTGGCCGCCATCGCCCGGCGCTGGAAATCCGTCCGCCCCGCCCTTGAATCGGGAGACCTTGGCAAATTGGAAAAAGTTCTCGCTCCCCTCGAACACCCCTTCTGGTCGTTCCACACCAACTGGACGAGCCCGCGCCGCAAAACGCCCCTCGCCTTGGTCGGTGCCGACCGCATCCGCGAAATCCACGCCAACATCGCCGTGCCCCTCGCCCTCGCCCGCGGCGAGGAACCCGACTGGCTGGCCCTCCCCTCGGGCCCGCCCAACACCCCGCTGCGCGTCGTCTCGGCCCGGCTTTTCGGCGGACCCCTGCCGCGGTCCCTGCCCAAACGCCTCTTCGTCCACCAAGGACTGCTGCAAATCTACGCCGACTTCTGCCTGCGCGATCACGGCGAGTGCGCGCAGTGCCGTTTTCCCTCGCTCGTCCGCCACCTCACCGCTTGACCCGCGACGGGTCCAAAATATCCTCGGCCCATGAGCACGCCCGTTCCTCCGACCGACCTGACCAAACGCCCGCCCCGTAGCACCCGCGCACGCCTCGGTGGCTACGTCCTGCTTCCCCGCATCATCGACAAAGGCCGCGCCGTGGCCGCCGGGACCAACGGCGAATACAACTACGCTTGCCCGCTCGACATGGAATTTTTCGAGTTCACCTCGGTCGACCCCCAAGCCTTCAAAAAACAAATCGAGGCCGGCCTCGGCGACGGCGACCTGCTCGCCTGGATCAAGAAAAACGCCGGCACCAAACACAGCCAGCACGAGATCCAACTCTGGTCGCGCTACCAAGAAGACCGCACGCCGTCCGGTGTGGAAATGCGCGAATACTTCAACCAGGCGCAAAAGGACGTCGCCCCGGACCGTGAAGACATCTGCACGTGGTTCGACTGGCTCGACCTCGACGATTACGCGTCCTACGGCGGTCAGGTCTGATCATGCCGCTCCGCCTCGGCGTCAACATCGACCACGCCGCCACCCTGCGTCAGGCGCGCTATGCCCGCGATCCGGACAGTATCCTGGTCGAACCCGATCCCGTCGAAGCCGCCCTCGTTGCCGAGAAAGCCGGAGCCGAGGGCATCACCGCGCACCTTCGCGAAGACCGTCGCCACATCCAGGACCGCGACATTTTCCGGCTGAAGGAAAAGCTCAGAACCAAGCTCAACCTCGAAATGGGCAACGCGCCGGAAATCGTGCGCATCGCCCTCGAAGTCGGACCCCACGACGCGTGCCTCGTCCCGGAAAACCGCCACGAGGTCACCACCGAAGGCGGACTCGACTGCCTCGCCCACCGCGATGCGCTCTCCGCGACAATCCGGCAACTCCAAGCCAACCGGACGGTCGTCAGTCTCTTCATCGATCCCGATCCGGACCAGATCCGTGCTGCCGCCGACTTGCGGGCCGAATACATCGAACTCCACACCGGCGCTTTCGCCAACGCGACAGGCGACGCGCGCCAAGCCGAACTCCAGCGCCTCATCGACGGCGCCCAGCGGGCCCATGACCTCGGCCTGCGTATCAATGCCGGACACGGCTTGAACTACAGCAATGTTCGCGAACTCTTCGCCGTCCCCCATCTCGAGGAACTCAACATCGGCCACGCCATCATCTCCCGCGCTTTGCTGACCGGCCTGACCGCGGCCGTGGCCGAAATGAAATCCCTTTGCGGCGGATACCCGCACGGTTGACACATCCGGCCCGCACTGCCGCGAACCTTGCCTCCACGTGAGGCAACAGGCACTATCCTCGCGAAGCGTGCCCACGCACGCTGTATCGGGGCGCCTCCCGCTCCCGCCCATGGCCAGCGTCACTCTCCAAAACGTCACCAAAATCTACCGCGGTCGCCGCGGAGAGGAGATCCCCGCCGTGCTCGACCTTTCGCTGGAAGTTCCCGACAAGTCGTTCGTCGTCCTGCTCGGCCCCTCCGGATGCGGCAAGACCAGCACCCTGCGCATGGTCGCCGGACTCGAGGGCCTCACCGCGGGGAAAATTCTCATCGGTGGCAACGATGTCAGCGATCTTCCTCCCGGCGACCGTGACGTCACCATGGTCTTCCAAAACTACGCGCTCTACCCCCACCTTAGCGTGGCCGAAAACCTCGCCTTCGGCCTGCGCGTGCGCCACCTCCCCGCCGACGACATCGCCCGCCGCGTCCGCGAAGCCGCCGCCATCCTCGGCATCGAGGACCTCCTGACCCGCATGCCACGCGACCTTTCCGGCGGCCAGCAGCAACGCGTCGCGGTGGGCCGCGCCATCGTGCGGCAACCCCGCGTTTTCCTTTTCGACGAACCGCTCTCCAACCTCGACGCCACCATGCGCGCCCAGCTCCGCGCCGAGCTGATCAAGCTCCACCAGCGCCTGCAGGCCACCATGATTTATGTCACGCATGACCAGGCCGAAGCCATGACCATGGGCACGAGCATCGCCCTCCTCCGCGACGGCACGCTCCAGCAATCGGGCCCCCCGCTCGACCTCTACGCCCGACCGGCCAATACCTACGTGGCCGGCTTCCTCGGCAGCCCCTCGATGAACTTCCTCCGCGGCTCTCTCCACCCCCGCGACCACGGCCGCCTCCTCTTCCGCGAAAGCGGCAACGGGTCGGTGGAAATCGAACTCGCCCCGCGCGAGGACGCCGGATCCCTGGCGGAAAGGGAAGTCCTTCTCGGACTCCGCCCCGAGCACTTCCAACCGCTCCTCCCGGGCGAAACCCCCGATGCCGCCACCTTCCCCGCGCACCTCGACATCGTCGAACCCACCGGCGCGGAGTCCATCTGCTACCTGCAAACCGGCGCCAACACCCTCATCTGCCGCAGCCGCAACATCATCGATCCCCGCGAGGCCGGGCACCGCATGCTCTTTCGCGCCGACACCGCCCAGCTCCTCCTTTTCGACCCGCTCACCGAAGAGCGCCTCGGCTGAACCATGTCCATCCTGCGCACCCGCGAAGACATCGAGCGCCACGAGGACGAAACCCTCGCCCCCTACGCCCAGAAATCCTCGGAGACCCGCGGCCGCCTCCATCCGCAGACCTCCCACCGCTGGCGCGGGGAATACCAGCGCGATGTCGCCCGCATCATCCACTCGGCGGCCTTCCGCCGGCTCGAATACAAAACGCAGGTCTTTCTCAACGGCACCGGTGACCACTACCGCACGCGCCTGACCCACACCATGGAAGTGGCCTCGGTCAGCCGGACACTGGCCCGCGCCCTCGGGCTCAACGAGGACTTGGCCGAAGCGGTGGCCCTCGCCCACGACCTCGGCCATTCACCCTTCGGCCATTCCGGCGAGGAAACTCTCGACCGCCTGCTCAAGGACCACGGCGGCTTCGACCACAACGACCAGAGCCTGCGCGTCATCACCTTGCTCGAGAGCCCCTACCCCGACTTCGACGGACTCAACCTGACCTTCGAGGTCCTCGAGGGCGTGCAAAAGCACGCCACCGCACGCTCCGCGCCGGACCTCGGGGACTACCCGTGCGCCAGCCTCGAGGGACAAATCGCCGACTTGGCCGACGAAATCGCCTACTACTCGCACGATGTGCAGGATGGCATCGAAGCGGGATTGATCGCCCCCGCCCGACTGCGCGAGGTCACCCTCTGTGCCGAAGCCGCAGCCGCCGGAGGTCTCGACCTTGCCGAGGCCGACACCAAGGAAGCCCGCCTCGCTCTCGCTCGGATCCTTTCCAACACGCTCATCGAGGATGTCCTGCTCGCCACCGCGGAACGGATCAGGAAAGCCGGGGTCCGCACCGCCGACGACGTGCGCCGCCACCCCAAGCTTCTCGTGGGTTATGGCGAGCCCATGGCGACCAAAACCAAGCAGCTCCGGGAATTTCTCTACGCCAACCTCTACTTTCACCACGACGTCAACGGCGCCAACCAGCGCGCCTGCGACATGATGGCTTCGGTCTTCGGAGCCTACCTGCAAGACCCTGGGGAGATCGGACGCGAGGCGACGCGGCGCGTGCCGAATTGCGGACTCCACCGCGCCGCGGCCGATTACATTGCCGGAATGACCGACCGCTACCTCCTGAGCGAACATGCCCGCCTCTTCGATCGCCCCTGACGCCGGCGGTTCCGGCCCGGTGCGTTCCACCGCGCTGACCCGCTTGTGGCAGGTGCTGCGCGTGGTCATCCTTGTCTGGCTCGGCCTCCTCGCTTTCCTCGCCCTCTCGCAACGCTCCATGATCTACTACCCCTCGCAAGAAGACGCCGCCGCGCTGGCCAGTGCCGCCGCAACGCGGGGATTCGAGCCGTGGAAAAATCCGCAGGGCGAAACCATCGGCTACCGCAGCCTGCCCGCGCCCGACGACGCACGTCCGCCGCTCGCCGTGCTCATCACCCACGGCAACGCCGGCTTCGCCCTGCACCGGGCAGACTACGCACCCATCCTCCGCGCCGCGGCCCCCGACCGCGCCGTCTCCGTCTACGCGCTCGAATACCCGGGCTACGGGGCCCGGGGAGGCCAGCCCTCGCAGGAAGCATTTCTCGCTGCCGCCGACGAAGCTCTGGTCTGCATCCCGGCAGGCGTCCCCGTGGTGATCCTCGGCGAATCCATCGGGACAGGTGTCGCTTCGGCCACGGCCGCCGCTCACCCGGACCGCGTAGCCGGGCTTCTGCTCCTGACACCGTTCGACAGTCTGGCCAACGTGGCGCAACACCATTATCCCCTCCTCCCCGTCCGCTGGATCATGCGCGATCAATACCCCTCCGCAACATGGCTGAAAAAATATCAGGGCCCGGTCGCCGTCATCCTGGCGGCCAACGACAGCATCGTTCCGGCCAAGTTCGGACAAAGCCTCTTAGACGCTTACTCCGGCCCGAAGAAGCTCATCACCGCGGACCAGGCCGACCATAACGATC
Source organism: uncultured Verrucomicrobiae bacterium (assembly GCA_963776165.1). GTDB lineage: Bacteria > Verrucomicrobiota > Verrucomicrobiia > Chthoniobacterales > JACTMZ01 > JACTMZ01. The sequence goes on along the minus strand of CAVZLI010000003.1, from coordinate 410,676 downwards.
TGCTCCACACATTGCTGCCGGAGCAGTGGCAGCAAGCACTGACTTTCCTTCTTTCGCCGGCTACCCGGTAACACCTCTGCCGCATGGATCACTGCTGCCGTCCCCAAAGACCTGCCGATCCCGCCGCAGCTTCGCCGGATGCGCAATACACCTGCCCGATGCATCCCCGGATCCGGCAAAATGGTCCGGGAGATTGTCCGCTCTGCGGTATGGCTTTGGAGCCCGCGGGCCTGCCGGTCGACGGGGAGGATGCGGAGATGCGCGACATGACACGGCGGCTGGTGGTCGCTGCCCCGCTGACCGTGCCGGTCTTCCTGCTGGGCATGGCGCACCTTTTCCATGGATCCGCGCTGGCCACGTGGACCGCGACGGAGCCCGGACGCTGGATGCAGGCCATCCTCGCCACACCCGTGCTGTTTTGGTGCGGCTGGCCCTTTCTGCGTCGGGCATGGCTGTCGCTGGTCCACCGCTCGCCGAACATGTTCACCCTCATCGCCACCGGCACGATCGCCGCATGGGCCTTCAGCATGACCAGCCTCCTTGCTCCCGCAGCCGTCGGCACGACCGATCTGTATTTCGAGGCGGCGGCGGTGATTATCACCCTCGTTCTTGCCGGCCAAGTGCTGGAACTGCGCGCGCGCCAGAGAACCGGTGACGCCTTGCGCGCTCTCATGGACCTCGCCCCCGCCACCGCCTGGCAAGTCGGCACCGACGGAACACCGCGCGAAGTCCCCTTGGCTGATGTCACTCCGGGCGATGTGCTGCGCGTCAAACCCGGGGGACGCGTGCCGGTCGACGGCACGGTCGTATCCGGGACCGGCACGATCGACGAATCCATGCTGACGGGGGAATCCCTTCCCGTGGAAATAGCCCCCGGCCGGTTGGCGCGGGCCGGGACGCTCAACGGCCACGGGAGCTTCGACCTGCGGGCCGAGGGTGTCGGCTCCGCCACCTTGCTCGCGCAAATCATCGCCCTTGTGGCGGAAGCGCAGCGGGCGCGGGCACCCGTGCAGGATCTGGCGGACCGCGTCGCCGCGATCTTTGTTCCCGTCGTCGCCGCGGTGGCCGTCATATCTTTTGCGGCTTGGTTGGCCTGCGGCGGTTCGTTGGCCCAAGCCGTGACCGCCGCCGTCTCGGTGCTGATCATCGCATGCCCCTGCGCCATCGGTTTGGCCGTGCCCATGTCGATCACCGTCGGGGTTGGACGCGCCGCCCGCTCCGGGGTCCTGGTGCGGCACCCCGCCGCCCTCGAACGACTGGAGAAGATCGATACCCTCTGTCTGGACAAAACCGGCACCCTCACCACCGGACGACCCGAAGTGGTGCGCGTCAGCACCGCACCGGGCGCCGAGCAAGCGCGTTGCCTTGCGCTGGCCGCCGCGCTCGAACAACAAAGCGAGCATCCCCTCGGCACCGCCGTTGTCCGGTTCGCGGAGGCACGAAGAGCCCCGTCCGTCACCGCGACGGATTTTGCCGCCACGCCCGGAGGAGGAGTGAGCGGCATGGTCGAGGGACAACGCGTTCGGGTGGGAACACCCGAGTTTTCCGGGACCGCCACCGCACAGCCGGGCGACGAACCGGGTTGCTCACGGCTTGATCTGTCGGTCGACGGACAATGGGCCGGGACGTTTTACGTGGCGGACACCGTCAAACCGACGGCGCACGCGGCCCTCGAAGCTTTGCGAAGACTTCACCTTCGTCCGGTCATGCTCACCGGCGACCGCGAGAGCGCCGCCCGTCGCGTGGCCGCCGAATTGGGCGTGGCAGACTGGCGCGCCGGGCTTTTGCCGGCGCAGAAAGCGGAGTTCATCGCGAACCTGCAGGCCGAAGGGTCCCGCGTCTGCATGGCCGGCGACGGGATCAACGACGCACCCGCCCTCGCCGCGGCCGATACTGGCATTGCCATGGGTCCGGGCAGCGACGTGGCCAAAGAGACGGCCGACTTCGTGCTCGTCCGCGGTTCGCTGGACGGCATCGTCCGCACTTTCCGACTGGGACGGGCCATTATGCGCAACATCCGCGAAAATCTTTTCCTCGCCTTCGTTTACAATGCGCTGGGCATTCCCCTCGCCGCCGGAGCCCTCTACCCGTTCACCGGTTGGCTGCTCAGCCCGATGATCGCCGGAGCAGCCATGAGCCTGAGTTCCGTTTCGGTCATAGCCAACGCCTTGCGCCTCGCGCGCTCGCAGGAAGGCTAGCGGCGCCGCTTGATCCCGAAGGAATACCCGCTGCGGTGACGTCCACCGCCGGCCGCACGCGCCTTGACGTGCGTCGCGCTGGGATCGAGCAACGTGGTGTATTTGTAATCGAACCCGTCCATCTTCAGCCGCGGAATTTTCATTCCGATAAACCGCTCGATTGATTCGATCATGGCCAGATCCTCCGCCGTGACCAAAGTGAAGGCATCGCCCACCGCCTGGGCCCGCCCGGTGCGGCCGATGCGGTGCACGTAGTCCTCCGGATGTCCCGGAATGTCGTAGTTGATGACATGCGACACCCCCGCGATATCCAAACCGCGCGCGGCAATGTCTGTGGCGACGAGGACTTCGTAGCGGCCGCTCTTGAATCCCTCCAGCGCTTCCTCGCGCTCGCGCTGGGTGCGATTCGAGTGCAGAGCGACAACCGAGTGGTTTTCCTTCTTCAACTGACGTGAAATGCGGTCCGCCCCGTCCTTCGTCCGGCAGAAGACCAGCACGCAATCGAAATTGGTCTTCTCCATCAGGGCCGACAGCAGATCGTATTTCTGGTCCATGGCCACCGGATAAAAAGCATGCGTCACCGTCTCGGCCGGCGACATGCGCATGCCAATCTCGATCTTTTCCGGATCATTGACCGCGAACTTGGCCAGCGACTCGATTTCGCCCGGCATGGTCGCCGAGAAAAACAAGGTCTGCCGCTTCTTCGGCAGCTTCTGGATAATCCGCCGCACCTGCGGCAAAAAGCCCATGTCGAGCATGCGATCGACCTCGTCGAGAACAAGAAACTCCAGCCCAGCGAGCGGCACTTCGTTCTGCTCCATGAAATCGAGCAAGCGCCCCGGTGTGGCCACGATAATGTCCGTCCCACGCTGCAATTCTTCCCGCTGCTTGCCGTAGCCCACGCCACCGTAAAGCAGCGTACAGGTCAGGTCACTGAACCGCCCGTAATCTCGGAACGCCGTCTCCACCTGCATGGCCAACTCGCGGGTCGGCTCGAGCACGAGACAACGCGGCGCCTTCTGATGCGACCCCAATTTGCTCAAAATCGGCAACCCGAAGGCCGCTGTTTTACCGGTGCCCGTCTGGGCCGATCCCATCAAATCCTTGCCCGCCAATATCACGGGAATGGCCCGCAACTGGATCGGCGTGGGATCGACATATCCCATCGACTGAACCCCGTGCACGACCGCATCCGACAACCCCAACTCGTTGAAACCCATAAATAAAGAACGGTCATACTCACCCATCCCTTCCTCCCCGCAAAGAACAAAGTGCGCGGAAGGGGCCGGGGGCTCTACTGGCCGATGAGCTGCCGGAACTCCGTGGTGCCGCGGACCGGCCCATACATCGGGTCGTTGGCCAATGCGGCGCGGGCTTGCACCCCGCCGAGTTGCACGGCTTGGCGCGCGGTGTTGAGAAACGCGTTCATGTCCCGGTTGGCGAACTCGAAACGGGCCAGGGCGAGGAGCACGCCCGGGTCGTTCGTCGCGATGGCCGCCAGTTTGCGCGCCGGACCGAGGCCGGCCTGCCATTGCCCGTTGGTGTTGCAGAAGTCGACGGCGAATTTGAGGAAGTCGGGGTTGTCGCCGAAAGCGGTGGCCGACTCCTCGAGCTGCGCGCGGGCCAAGTCGGGCTGGCCGGTCTCGATGTAGAGGCGCAACAGGGCGGAGACGATCTCGGGATTTTGCGGGTTGGCCGCCAACTCGCTCCGCAGCGCCGTGATTTCCCGGTCGGCCTCGCGCAGCCTCGTCACCCGCCGGCGGGCGTCATGGACCGCGCGGTTGTTCGGGTCGCCCTCGATGGCGCGGTCCCAGACCTGCGCCATCTCGTCCCAGCGCTTCTGCGCGCGGAGGATGTCGCTCAAGGCCACGAGCGACTCCATGTTGTTCGGATGGAGCTGCAGCGCCTGCCGGTAGGCGCGCTCGGCTTCGGCCCACATCTGGCGGGCGCGGTAAAGGTTGCCGGTCGAGTTGCGCAGTTTGGAGAACGAGCGCTTGGCGTCGAAATCCTCATGGAAGTTTTTGTCGGCCAGCAGTCGGTCGACGTAGTCGTTCCAGAAACGGAAGTCCTCGACCACCACCTCGGGCGGCAGGGTCTCCAAAGGCTCGGGATTCAACCGGTAGCTCAGGCCGTTGGGCACGGCATAAGCGTAGGTCCACTCCATGGGGAAACTTTCCTCGATGAAGAATTCCCGCTTGTCCTTGTTCTTCTCGAAAATCCACTGCGCGATGGCCGCGTGGTAGAGGATGCCGACGTTGGGATCCTGCGGATTGGCCCCCGGCGGGAGATTCATCGAGACATTGCGCACGATCTCCATCAGCTCCTGCTCGCTGGGCATGATGGTGTCGTCCGGCGGATACTGTTCGTCGCGTCCGAGCCACTTCTCGAACCAGCCCTCCGCCTTGGGACGCCCCGGCGCGTAGTGGTCGTGGATGTATTTCTGGTAGAAAGCGTCGGCCAACGCGTTCTGCGTGACGATGACGAGGTCGCGGCGGTCGAAGTCCGGATCGCGGCGGTGCTGCGGATCGACGAAACTTTCGCCGAGGATCATGTAAGTGGGGACAAACCGCCCGGGATCGGTGCCGCCGAAAACAAAAGCGTCCTTCGGCAGGTCCTTGAGCATGTCGTGCCCGTATTGCCACCCGAACCAGTGGTCGCGCTGGCTGCAGAGCGGCGCATTCTGGATACCCGTCCACAACGGCAGGAGCGGCAAGGCCCAGGCGGCTTGGCGCAGCACGGCGCGCTTGGCCATGAGGCGCGCGAGAACGTAGCCCGTGCCCGCCGCGCAAAGCAGGGAGAAAAGCAGGTAGGCGTAACCGTGGTAGGGAAACTGCAACGACCACGCATCGATCGTCGTCTGGGTACGTTCCATCACCGGCTGGAGGAAAGCGGCGAGGAGAAACCCGCCGAAAAGCAGGTAAAGAAAAGTCCGCTGCCGCAGCGGCAACCGCAGGATACCCAAAACGGCTCCGAGCACGGCGATGATCGACCAAGGCGTGAAATTCTGCACCAGCTTGCGCAGGTAGAAGGCGGCGAACTCGCGTCCCATGGTCAGCGTGGAAACGCGGTTGGGATCCTCCGGCTCGGGCGGCTTCTCCGGTGCGGTGCCCATGCCTTTGCCCAAGGTGCGAACCACGAGGTCGGACAAACTACCGGCATACTGCGTGCGGTTGATCGAGTAAAAGAACCCCTCCGGCGTGCTGGTGTAGCCCCAGTTCATCGGCGGGTTGGTCGAAGACGCGATCGGCATGTAGGCGTAGGGCAGCAGACCGAGAATGACAGCCAGCGGGACAAGCAACACGATGCGCAGGTCGGTGCGGCGCCATTTCAGGACGAGCAACACGATGAGCGCGAGCATGGCGAAATAGAAAAAGCGCATGGCCGTCGACCACGTGGTCTGGTCGTCGGAAAGCCAGGCAAAGCCGAGGTAAACCAAGGCCCCGCTGACCACGGAGGCCACCAGCACCTCCCAGAAAACGGAACGGCGGATGAGCAGGGGCACGAGCAACGGGAGCGGCACCAGGGCCAGCGTCAGGTGGTGATTGCTCATGCAGAGCGAGAAGGTGAAAAACGACGCGAGGATGGGCAGGTCGCGCGTGGGACGCCGCACCCACCAATAGAGCGAAATAATGAAGAGCGCCACGAGCAGTCCGTGCAGGGTGTAGACCTCGGCGATGACCGCCTGCGTCCAGAACGAGAAGCTGAAGGCGAAGAGCAGACCGGAGCTGAAAGCAATGAGCGCGCGGATCAGCGGGGTGCCCGTTTTCCCCTCGCCCCACCACGGCATCATCCAGCGCAGCATGCTGGAGGCCAGCAGGGTCGTGGCCCCGACGGCCAACGCGCCGCAAAAACCGCTGAAGAGGTTGACCTCCCACGCCGCGTTGCCCAGCGGCAGAAGCTGGAAGAGCCAGGCCAGGAGCGTCCACAGCGGATAGCCCGTCGGATGCGGCACGCCGAAATGCTGGGCCGCCACGATGAATTCGCCGGAATCGAGCAGACCGACATTCGGCTGCGCGGTGTAAAAGTAAACCGCTCCGCTGACCAAGGCGGCGGCGAGCGCGACCAGCCAGTCGGCCCGGACAAAAATCGGGGTGCTTTCCTCCGCCGCTTCTTCAGATATGAGCGCCATAGCGAAACTTGACCGGACAGCAAACACGTTTGCCGCTCCCGCGGCAAGCCTGCCTCTCCGGATGACCTACGGCACCAGAAGTCCGTTGAGCGCCGCCCGCAATTGCTCTTCGCGCCCGACCTTGAACTGGTCGGCGGCGCGCATGCGGCGGGTGCGGCCGTTCCGGGCCACGAACTCGAGCACCAGCGGACGACGGCCGGGAAAATCGAGCACGGCGGAGCGGAGGTCCTCGAGTTCCCGGCGTCCAGCCCGGCCGGCAGCCAGGCGGAGAATGACCGGCGGCTCGTGCCCCTCGGCCAAGGGCACCGATTTCAGCTCGGATGCGGTCACCGCCGGCTTGTCGTCGCGTTTGTCGAGGCGACCGGTTACTTGCACCACTTTGCCCGCCACCAGCTGCGAGGTGTATTTCTCGAAAGCCTCGCTCCAGACGCGGACTTCCACCTTGCCGCTGAAATCTTCCAGGGTGAGGAAAGCGCAGGGCTTGCCGCTCGCCTTGGTGAATTTTTTCTCCACCGCATCGAGCAAGCCCGCGACCGTCACCGTGGCGCGGTCGTCCATTTCCTCGAGGTCCGCGACTTTGGTGAATTTCGGGTTCTCCAGCGAGCCGCGGTAGGGATCAAGCGGGTGCGCCGTGACATAAAACCCGAGCAGCTCTTTTTCGAACGAGAGCAACTCCGCCTCGGTGAAGGCCCGCGCGCGGCGGCCGTGGGCCCGGGAGGTGACCGGCAGGCTTTCCGCACCGAAGAGACTTTGCTGTCCGGCATTGCGGTCGCGGTGGGCCGAGGCGCTGGCCGCCAACACCGGCTCGAGGTCCTCGACCATCTGGGCGCGCTCCTCGCCGGTGAAATCGAAGGCGCCGCATTTCACCAGGCATTCCATCGACTTGCGGTTGACCGCTCGCGGGTCCATGCGCGCGGCGAAATCCTCCAGCGAAGCAAACGGGCCGCGGGCCTCGCGTTCGGCCACGGCGTCGGCCATGGCCGCTTCGCCCACGTTCTTGATGCCGCTCAGGCCGAAGCGGATGGCCATCTTGCCCTCGTGCTCCTCGGGGGCGAATTTGAGCAGGCTTTTGTTCAGGTCGGGCGGAAGCAGGACCAAGCCCATGCGCTTGGTCTCGTCAACGTAGAAGGAAATTTTGTCGGTGTCGTCGACTTCGTTGCTCAACACCGCGCACATGAATTCGACGGGATAGTGCGCCTTGAGCCAGCACATGCGGTAGCTGATCAGCGAGTAGGCCGCGCTGTGGCTTTTGTTGAATCCGTAGTCGGCGAATTTTTCCAGCAGGTCGAAAATGGCCGCCGCTTTCTTTTCCGGGATGTCGTTGTGCTCGCGGCATCCGGCGATGAAGCTGACCCGCTCCTTGGCCATCTTTTCCTTGTCCTTCTTGCCCATGGCGCGACGCAGAAGATCGGCTTGGCCGAGGCTGTAGCCGGCCAAGAGGTTGGCCGCCTGCTGGACCTGCTCCTGGTAGATGAGGATGCCGTAGGTTTCCTTGGCCACCTTCTCCAAGAGCGGATGGTCGTAGTTGATCTTGGTCTGACCCTTCTTGCGCTTGATGTAGTCGGGAATGAGCGCCATGGGACCCGGACGGTAGAGCGCGCAGAGCGCGTTCATGTCGTCGAGACTGGTGAAGCCGAAATTGCGGCAGTAGCGCGACATGCCACCTTCAAATTGGAAGATGCCGACCGTCTCGCCGCGGTTGAGGACATCGAAAGCCGCTTGGTCATCGACGGGGACTTTTTCGATGTCGAAAGCCGGCTCCTCGCGACGGATGAGTTCCTCGGCATCCCGGATGACGGTCAGCGTTTTCAACCCGAGAAAATCCATCTTGAGCATCCCGAGGTCGGTTAGCGGCTCCATGGAATACTGGGTGATGACCTCGTTCTCCTTGCCGCGAGCCAAGGGAAGGATCTCGGAAAGGTCGCGGTCGCCGATGACCACGCCCGCCGCGTGGATACCGGCATTGCGCGAGAGTCCCTCGAGCACGGTCGAATAACTCCACAGTTGCTGCGTGCCGGGCTCGGACTCGATGGCTTGCTTGAGCTCCGGATTTTTTTCGCGCGCGGAGTCCAGCGTGATGTTCAGCTCGTTGGGGATCATCTTGGCGATGCGGTCCCCGTCCCCGTAGCTCATGCCCAGCACGCGAGCCACGTCGCGCACCACGCTCTTGGCCCCAAGTTGGTTGAAGGTGACGATCTGCGAGACGCAGCGCTCACCGTATTTCTGCCGCACGTATTCGATGACCTCGCCGCGGCGTGCCTGACAGAAGTCGACGTCGATATCCGGCGGGCTGACGCGTTCCGGATTGAGGAAGCGTTCGAAGATCAGGCCGTAGCGCACCGGATCGAGGTCGGTGATGCCCAGCACGTAGGCCACCATGCTGCCCGCCGCCGAACCGCGCCCCGGACCGACTGGAATGCCGCGCTGTTTGGCGAAGTGGATGAAGTCCCAGACGATGAGGAAGTAGCTGGTGAAGCCGAGTTTCTCGAGGACGCCGAGTTCGTAGTCGAGTCGCTCGTGCAATTCCGGAGAGCCCTCGCCGTAGCGGCGCCGGAAACCGTCCTCGCACAACTCGCGCAGGTAGCCCTCGCGCGATTTGCCGTCGGGCGGATGAAAAACCGGGAAGCGCGACTTGCCGAATTCCATGGTCACGCCGCAACGCTCGGCGATGCGCGCCGTGTTCGACAGTGCCTCGGGATGGTCGCGGAAAATTTCCGCCATCTCCTCCGGGGTCTTGAGATAAAGCTCCGGCAGGTAACGCAGCCGCCGCTCGTCGGTCACGTTGGAACCCGTGCCGATGCAGACCATCACGTCGTGCGCCTCGTGGTGTCCGCGCTCGAGGAAATGCACATCGTTGGCCGCAACCAAGCCCAGCCCCATGTCACCGGCCCAGCGGACCAGATGCGGGTTGGCTTCGCGTTGCGCATCCATCCCATGGTCGTGGATCTCGACGAAAAAATTGTCCTTCCCGAAGATGTCGCGGTATTGCGCGGTTAGCTCGCGTCCGCGCTGCGGATTGCCCTCGAGGATGGCGCTGCTGATTTCGCCTTTGAGGCAGCCGCTCAGACCGATGAGACCCTCGGCGTGCCGCGCGAGCAGGTCTTTATCCACCCGCGGCTTGTAATAGAAACCCTCGAGGTGCGCGGCACTGACCAGCTTGATCAAGTTGGACCAACCCTCGTTGGTTTCCGCCAAAACCGTGAGGTGGTAGGCGGCGTCCTTGCCCGAAGAGGACTTCTTTTCGTGCATCGAACCTGGCGCGACGTAGAGCTCGCAGCCGAGCAAAGGCTTCACCCCCGCTTTCTGCGCCTCCTTGTAGAACTCCACCGCGCCGTAGAGCACGCCGTGGTCGGTCATGCCCACGGCCTTCATCCCGGCGGCGGATACCTTGCGCATGAGGTCCCCGATGCGCACCGCCCCGTCGAGCATGGAATACTCGGTGTGGACATGGAGGTGGGCGAACTCGGGAACGGCCATGGGGCAAGATTAGATGACCCGGCAAGCGTGGCAAGCTACCGCCCCGGGAGGCTTTTCCGGGTGGCCAAAAATCCCCGCAGCGCTACCCTCCGCCTCCATGTCCGCCGAAGAAAACATCCTCGTCGTCCCCCGCCCCGTCTTCGACCGGCTCGGAGCCTTCGAAGGCCTCGCTTTCGAGCCCGACCGCTACATAAAGGCCTTCCTCGACCCGGCCCACAACCTGTTCCTGCCCCGCCGCGCGGCCGAGGACGACCCGACGCACAAGCAACTCATCCCCTATTTGATCCTCCACCACGGCGACCGCGTCCTCTGCTACACGCGCGGCAAGGCCGGCGGCGAAGCGCGGCTGCATGCCAAGATGTCGATCGGAATCGGGGGACACATCAATGACGGCGACTCGCACGCCGAACATTTCGACGAAGCCGCTTACTTCCGCGCCGTCGAACGCGAACTGCACGAGGAACTCGTGATCCCCGGCGGCTACCGCCAGCGCATCGCGGCCCTGCTCAACGACGACAGCAACGAAGTCGGTCGCGTCCACCTCGGCGTGGTCCATCTGATCGAAGTCGATTCGACCGACGTCCAACCGCGCGAGGACGCCATCCGCGATCTGCGTTTCCTTACCCCCGCCGAAATCGCTCCCCTGCGCGACCGCCTCGAGTCTTGGTCGCAAATCTGCCTCGGTGGCCTCGAACGCCTGCTCGGAAGTTAGCCCGACTGCAGGCCCTGAATGATGCTGATCAGCGGAAGGAACAGGGCGATGACGATCGTTCCCACGACCACGGCGAGGAAAACGATCATGATCGGCTCGAGCAACGAGGTCAGACCAGCCACCGTGTTGTCCACTTCGTCGTCGTAGACATCGGCGATCTTGAGCAGCATCTCCGGCAACTGGCCGGTTTCCTCGCCCACGTCGATCATGCTCACCACCATGGGCGGGAAGATGCCGCTTTTTTCCGTGGGGGTGACGATCGATTCGCCTTCTTTGACGCTGTCGTGGACCTTCTGGATCGCGTTGGAGAGCGTGACATTGCCCGCCGTGTCACGGGTGATGTTGAGCGCCTGCAGGATGGGCACGCCGCTGGTCACCAAGGTGCCGAGGGTGCGGCTGAAGCGCGCGATGGCCCCCTTGCGGATGAGGTCGCCGAAAAGCGGGATCTTCAGCTTGATGGCGTCGATCACCGCCCGGCCCTTCGGATTGCGTCCGGCCACATTGAGGACAACGAAGAAAATCACCACGCCGCCGACGATGAGATACCACTGGTTTTGCACCAGCTTGCTCGTGTCGATGACGAACTGGGTCAGCGCGGGCAACGCCTTGCCGCCGAGCATGTCGTTGAAGATCTGCTCGAACTTCGGGACGATGTAGACGAGCAGGAAGGCCATGATGAGCACGGCAATGATCAGGACGATGACCGGGTAGAACATGGCCGAAACGACCTTGTTCTTCAGCTTCTGCGCTTTTTCCTGGAAGTCGGCCAGACGGACGAGCACGAGCTCCATCACGCCGCCAAGCTCGCCGGCCTTGACCATGTTCACGTAAAGCTTGTTGAAAATTTTCGGGTGCTGGTTGAGGGCGTCGGAAAACGTCCCGCCGCCCTGCACCGTATCGGCCAGCTTACCGATCGTCTTGCGCAGCACCGGATCCGGTTCCTGCTTGCCCAGCACGTTGAGCCCGCGCAGCAACGGCAGACCGGAATCAATCAGCGTGGCCAACTGCCGCGTGAAGATCATCAGCGTCTTCGGCTTGATCGTCTTGCGCTCGAGAAAAGGGATGCTGAGGTTGATCTCTTTCTTCATCCCCGTGCCTTTGGCCTTGGCCGCCTTGGGCGCCTTGGATGCTTTAGCGGCTTTGACCTTGCCCGCCTCGACCACATTGGTCGGGTAATAGCCGGCCTGACGGAGAGCCGCGATGACCTCCTGCTCGTTGCCCGCTTCGAGTGTGTCGGTCACCTCTTGGCCTCGGGCGTCGAGTGCGGTGTAAGCGAAGCTGGGCATGGGGCGAGGGGCGAAAAACGGCGTGGAAGACAGAAAAAAATTACGCGGAACGACCGCGCTCTCCAAGAGCAAAAACCACGATCACCCGCCCACGAAGGGGTTGGAGGCTTTTTCCTCGCCCACCGTCGTCGCCGGTCCGTGGCCGGGCAAGACAACCGTCGCGTCCGGCAGCGTGAGAATTTTTTGTTGGATCCCGCGCCGCAACAATTCGCCGTCGCCTCCCGGCAGATCCGACCGGCCGACCCCGCCGCTGAAGAGCACGTCGCCGCCGATCAGCACGCCGTGCTCCGGCGCGTGGAAGCAAAGGCTGCCCGGACAGTGCCCCGGCACCTCGAGGACATCGAGCTTCAGCCCGAGAAAGTCCTGACCCTGCCCCTCCGCCATCATGCGGTCCGGTTGCAGCGTCTTGATGCGCAACGGAAAACCGGCGCGCTCGAAAAAGTCCTCCTCGGCCACCATCGGCACCGTCTCGGGATGGCACGCCACCGGGCACCCGTGCCGCCGCTGGATGGCGGCCGCGTCCGCCGTGTGATCCCAATGCCCGTGGGTCAGAACCAAAAGCCCGATCTTCTCGTCGGCAAATTCCGCATCGGCCCCCTCGGGCGCGTCGAAAAGCACCTTGCCGCCCGGCGCCTCCACCAAAAAGCAATTCGTTTCGAAAAATCCGCCGGTGAAAGATTTGAACTGCAACATAATCTGGCGGTCCAAGCTACGTGGCTCATTTTCCTTGCGCAACAAGGCTTTCAGGGCGACCAGTTACCTTTTACCCGATGAAAATCTCCGCCATGCTCCGGTTATTCCTGCTGGCTCTTCTGCTCCCGACCGGATCCCTGCTCGCCGCCCCGGACACCAAGAGCGAGGCCAAAATGGGCGAGATCGCCAGCACGGTGGCCCGCATGCTGGAAAGCGCGCATTACAGCCGCCAGCGGCTCAATGACGAGGTCGAGCCCGGTGTCACCCAAGCCGACAAAGCCCTCGCCCGCTACCTGGAACTCCTCGACTACAACCGCCTCTTCTTCACACAGAAGGACATCGACGAATTCACCGGGAAATACGGCGACCGTTTGCAGAATGACATCATGCTGAGCGACCTGTCCGCAGCCTATACCATTTACGACCGCTTCATGGAGCGCGTCCGGACCCGCGTCGCGAAAGTCCAGAAGCTCCTCGAGAAAGACTTTCAATTCGACAGCGATCGCACAGCCGAACTCAACCGCGACGACTCCCCGTGGCCGGCCGATGAAGCCGCGGCGGACGAAATTTGGGAGGCCCGCGTCGAGGCCGAGCTCCTCCAAGCCATCGTGGCCGAGCGCACCCTCGAAGAAGAGGCCAAGAAGAAAAGCAAAGACGACGAGAAAGAAGCCGCGACCGTCGACAACAACGGAGGCCTGCCCAAGCGCGGTCCCAAGGAAACCGTCCAGCGCCGCTACGAGAGGATGCTCAAATCCCTCGAAGAAGAGACGCGCGAAGACCAGGCCTCGACTTTCCTCTCCGCCCTCGCCCAGAGCTACGACCCGCACTCCGAATACATGAGCCAGCGCGCGCTGGATAATTTCAACATCCAGATGGGTCTCTCCCTCGTCGGCATCGGTGCCGAACTGCGCAGCGAGGACGGTTACGCCAAAATCCAGCGCCTCGTGCCCGGCGGACCGGCCGAACGCGGCGGCGAACTCAAAGTCAACGACCGCATCGTTGCCGTGGCCCAAGGCGACGACGAATTCGAGGACATCGTCGACATGAAACTCGACAAGGTCGTCGAGCGCATCCGCGGCAAGAAAGGCACCACCGTCCGCCTCCAAGTCCTGCCCGCCTCCTCCGTCGACCCGTCCAAGCTCGACGTCATCAGCATCGTCCGCGACGAGGTCAAGCTGAAGGACGAGGAAGCCAAGGCGCAGGTCATCGACGCCACCGGGGCGGACGGCGAGACGTCCCGTATCGGACTCATCACCCTGCCCAGTTTCTACGCCAATATGGGACGCGGCGGTCCTCCCAAGAGCACCACCCGCGACGTCACCGCCCTCCTCAACCGCCTCAAACGCGAAGGTATCGAGGGCCTCATCATCGACCTGCGCCGCGATAGCGGCGGATCGCTCGAGGAAGCCGTCCGCCTGACCGGCCTCTTCATCCCCAACGGCCCCATCGTCCAGGCCAAAGACACCAACGGCCGGATCAATGTCATGAAGGACCCCGACCCCGGCGTGCTGTGGGACGGGCCGCTCATCGTCCTCATGAACCGCCTCAGTGCCTCGGCCAGCGAAATTTTCGCCGCGGCCCTGCAGGATTACGGGCGGGCCATCATCGTGGGCGACGAAAAAAGCTTCGGCAAAGGAACTGTCCAAACCCTGCTCGACGTCGACCGGTTCATGCCCCTCTTCGCCCAAGCTCGCGAAGCCGGCGCGGTCAAGCTGACCATCCAGAAATTCTACCGCGTCAAGGGCGGCTCCACCCAGGTCCGCGGCGTGACCTCCGACATCATCCTGCCATCCCTCACCGACCAACCCGACGTCGGCGAGGACGCGTTGGACAATCCGCTGGCTTATGACGAAGTTCCCTCCCGCGACTTCCGGGCCACGGGCAATGTCGGGCGTCACCTCCCGCGTTTGCGCGCCGCCAGCGAGGCCCGGGTCGCCGACAACCCGGAATTCGCCTACATCCTCGAGGACCGCGAGCGCTTTGCTGAACGTCTCGAGGAAAACACCATCACCCTCAACAAGTCCAAGCGTCTCGCCGAAATCGAAGAGGAAAAAGCGCGCCGCGAACAGCGCCTGGCCGAGCGCAAGAAGCGCGAGCAACCGCAATTCGCCGCCCTCGAGGTTACCCTCGACACCGTCAAAGCTCCCGAACTCCAACCCGTCGCCCTCGACAAACCGCCCAAGCGCGCGCTGGAAGCCCCCGACGACCCCGATCCCTCCGCGCCCGACGAGGAGGAACCCTACGTCGACCCCGTGCGCGACGAGGCCATCCTTATCATGATGGACTTCATCCGCGCGGAAGACCAAGCGCCCGTCACCGCCCGCGCCGAGGCCGCCGCAGCCGCCGCCCCCTGAGGGCGTCCGATCCCCCTCGACAGGACGGCGGCGTTTCGGGCAGATTTCCGGCGCAATGAAAAATCTGCTCCTCCTCTTCTTCTGTCTTCTTCTTGTTGGCGGACTTTCGGCCTGCCAGACGGCCCGCGGCTTCGGCGAAGACCTTTCCACGCTCGGCGATCGCATCAGTGCCGACGCCGAGGACCACATGGACGACTGAGGTCCTCCGCGGTCTCGACAATCGCGCTCAGCCACGCAAATTTGATCCTGCCTGTCCGCGCCCGTAGCTCAGGGGACAGAGCAGTAGATTTCTAATCTATTGGTCGCAGGTTCGAATCCTGCCGGGCGCGCTCCTACCGGATCCATGAAAACGGCTGACTGCTTGGGATATGTTTGGACTGCCGCGCAATGGACTGGACTCGCTGCCGTGTTCTGGACCGGGTGGCACTACGGCAACCCGGAAGGTCCGGCCTGGCTCTCGGTCGGCGGCGGCGCCCTCATGATCATGTCGGCCATCCCCGCCCTGCTCGGCTTCCGCGATCTCGGGAAAAATCTCAGCCCTTGGCCGCACCCCCACGCCAAAAACCGGCTCGTTACCCACGGCATTTACCGTCATGTGCGCCATCCGCTTTACCTCAGTCTTATTGTCCTCTCACTGGGATGGGCCATCTGGAGCCAGAGCTCGACAGCCTTCGTCGCCGCGGTCGCCTTGACCGCGGTCTTGCGCGGCAAAGCCGCCTGTGAGGAACGCCTCCTCGGTTTGCGTCATCCGGACTACGCCTCCTACGCGCGCACCGCCGGATGCTTCCTGCCCCGCTGGCGCCATTGAGCGCAAAAGAAAAAGGCCATGAAGCGCTCGTGGATTTTTCCGCTTTGGTTTTTTCTCGCTCTGACCGTGTGGGCCTCCCTTTTCGTTCGATGGGTCGACTGGCCTTTCATCACCGCCCACTGGTTCTATCCTGCCGTGATGGTCTTGGGCGGCTTTGTCGCCGGCATCACCCCGGAAGGCGGTGGTGCCGTGGCCTTCCCCCTGCTCAGCGTCTTTTTCGAAGTGGATCGATCCGTGGCGCGGGACTTCAGTTTGATGATCCAAAGTGTCGGCATGACCAGCGCGAGCCTCTTTATTTTGACGCGACCAGCCGTGGATGTCCGGGCGTTCCGACCGTTGCTTTGGTTTGTTCCTTTTGCCCTGGCCGGATTCGTCTTCGGTATGAGATTTCTTCAGGATCTTCCTGTTTACTTGCTGCAGGCATTATTCCTCAGCCTCATCACCACCTTCACGTCGGCCTACCTTTTCGGAGACCATCGCGGAACGGAGACCTCGCTTCCGGGCAAAGGTGGAAAGCTGGCGCTTGGCGCGGTGTTGTTGGCTGGAGGCGTGTGCGCCAGCCTCTTCGGCACCGGGGCGGATATCCTCCTCTACACGTTGCTTGTCACGCGGTTCCGGCTGCAGGAAAAAACCGCCACACAGATGAGTATCATCCTTATGGCTTCCCTCAGCATCCTCGGTTTCGCCTACCGGGGGCTTGAAGGTGCTCCACTCACTGCAGACCAGTTCCGGACCTGGCTCACGGCTTTTCCGGTGGTGCTCGTCATGGCGCCGCTTGGTGCGGCCTTGCTCTCACGCATCCGCCTCGAGTGGATGCTCCGGGTACTCGTCCTTCTCAACGTCGGGCAACTTCTTTACTTCAATCTGAACAATCCTTCCGTGGCCAAGTTCGCTGCCAGCCTTGTCTTCTCGGTCGTGCTCATGGTCGTCTTCGCCACGGCTCTCGACCGCATAGCACTGGCACAACGAAAGCGTGCCGTTTAATTCGACGCAGCGCGGCGGAAGACAAAGGGATCGCTTTTGCCCTCGGTCAGTCGCACCGGCACTCCGCGCGAATAACGCCCTTCCAAGACTGATCCTTTGTTCACAGCCTCGGCTGAATAGTAATACCAATCGTCGGCTTTCAGGGCGAAGAACACCCGCGGTCCGTTCACCACGCCGTCGACCTCGTAATTACCCAGCGTTCCGGTGATTTTGTTGCCGCGCTGTACGAGGCGCGCATCACCCCAAGCATCCTGCGTTGCGTCGTGCCATGTCCCGGTGACATTTCCCCGCGCCGTCCCAGCGTTTGATGACAACCAAGCCTGCGCTGCCGTGCGATTGGCTTCGAAGCGCTGAGGGCTGTTGCAGCCGGCCAGCAGGATAGCGACGACGAGAAACGGGAGGACTTTCATGACGGTTTGCTTATTCCGCCGCTCGGCGAGCGGCAAGCGGCAATTCGCCCCCGGCGGTGACTTCCAACCAGTGACTGCTGAAAAATGTCCGGCCCCACAAGGGCTTCGCGTCCACATGGCAACCGGCTGCGGCGAACTGCTCACGCAGATCCTCCAAGCGCGGGAAGTTGATCTGCCCTCCTCGGATCCAGCCGCTGGCGCGGGTCCACCATTCTTCCAGGCCCGTCACCGCACTGCGCCAACCGCAACCGCGCACACCTGTGCGGACCAGAATCGTGCCACCCTTCCGTGCCGCCGCAGCCAAACGCTCGACCAGCGCTGCTTGCCCGGCGACGTCCAGATAGTGGATCACATCGAAAGCGCAGACCACCCGCGCCCCCTCGACCGGGAAATCGGTCAAATCGGCCGTTTCCAGCCGGAAATCTCCATAGCCGAGACGCTCCGCCGCCCGCTGACCCGCGGCAATTTTCCATGCTGCCAAGTCGCAGCCACGGTAGGAGACCTCGCACCCGTGCTGCCGCAGCCACAGGCCGAACAAACCCAGACCGCAACCGAGATCCGTCACCGGTCCGCCGACTCCTTCCACCACCGCCCGCGCTGCTTCGAAAACCGGATCACTTCCCAGCTTTCCGCGCACGTAACCGCGCAACCAGCGGCCGCCGCCGACTGCTTCGGCAATTGTGTCCACTGCCGCGCTCATCGGCTGCATGCCTCTTGGATGACCACCGCATCGACCTCTTCGCCCCGCGCCGTGCTCGCCGCAGCCAGCCCCGCAGCTTGGCCGGTCGCCATGCTGGTGCCGATGACGCGCAAAGCCGCTTGCGCCTCATGCGTGGCGGAGAGACAGCGCCCGGCCAAAAAAACATTGTCCACGTCACGCGCCTGCAGCGCCCGCAGAGGAATGCCGCACGCCGCCCCCTTGTCCGGATAAACCAAACGCATGGCCTCCCCCGCCTCGTGCCATTCCATAGGCCATGCAGAAAAACAAACCGTGTCACCGGGCACGGCTCCGGCCAGCACTTCGTCAGCCGTCACGACATGTCGCCCGCGAACCCTGCGGCTCTCGCGAATCCCGATGCGGGCCGGACGTGGGCCAAGTTCCGCCCGCTCGTAACCGGTAACCTCCCGACGCAGGAAGTCCGTCAGAGCGCGAGCGAACTTCTCGGCCAAAGCCGTCAGCCGGCGGATTTGCACTTCATCCACCGGATCGTAGTCCGCTCCCCCTGCCTCGAGATCCAGCGTTATCCGGACCAACCCCTCGCGACAGGTCGGGCGCACCGCCACCCCGAGAGCCTCCCGCCCCAGCCTCCCGTCCCGCACGGCGGCGACCAGTTGCGCGGACAAAGCAAGACGCGCGGCCGGCTCCAGGGCCTCCGCCGCCACGGGAGAAAGGCCGAAAATGTAGGCCGGACGTTGCAAGTCCGACGAGACTGCACGGTCGGACGCCAAACCCGCCGACGCCGCGAGATTTGCATCACCCGTCGCTTCCACCACCGCACCCGCCTCGACCTGCAACGTTCCCGCCGGTGATTCCACATGCAGCGACTTCACCCGCCGATCCTCCGACACGCCCCCGCGCACGCGCGCGCCGGTCATCACTTCGATGGACGACTCTTCCTCGACCCAGTGGTCGCACAAAGCCGCGAAAGCTTCCGGCTCGTGGAGAAGAATATCCAGCCGACCGAACCGCCTCGGCCCGCACGCGCCGCCGGACGACAAAAGCCGCTGCGCGAATTCCATGGCCAAACCGCCCTGCAACGGCTCGGCCTCCGGCCCCGCCGCGATGCGATAAAGTCCGCAGATGCTGTGCACGTGAGCGGCCCTCACGTTTCCCCCCAGACCGGTTTCGCGTTCGACCAGCAAGACGCGCGCGCCGGTCCGGGCCGCCGAGACCGCCGCACACACCCCGGCAGGGCCGCCCCCGGCCACGACAACGTCGAAAGAGCGCGGCCTCAACGTGCCCGCCTCCGGCCAAAGTTGATGACAATCATGGTAAAACGCCCCCCGGCCCGTTAGCCTTCCGACGCACCGCATCTTGCAAATGACGCCCCCCACGATCCAGTTGGAAAATCCGGTCCGCCGGGATCGGCGTGCGGCTACGGAGCAGGGGGGCGTGCCCCGCTGGCGGCAAGCCGCCGCTCACCTCATCTTCATCACCTCCGGATTACGGCTTACTCTGCAGTCCGCCCTGCCGCAGGGCATCGATCCGGCCGCCGCGCGCCTCGCACTCCACGCGCGCTTCGAGCGCTACATCGATCTCTTGGTGCGCTGGGACATTATCGAAGTGGAATTCTCCGGCTTCGAAGACGCCGGCTCATGGCACGGCTCGGTCATCGCCCCGAACCATCCATCCATTCTCGATGCCGTGCTGCTTTACACGCGGCTGCCCGGACTTGACTGCGTGATGAATTCCCGCTTGCTCGCCGATCCCGTCATGTCCGGCGCCGCCCGGCTCTGCGACTTCATCCGCAACGACACCCCGCTTTCCATGGTCCGTGAAACCCGCGACCGCCTCGCCGCCGGCCGCAATGTCCTCATCTTTCCCGAGGGCACCCGCACTTCCAGCCGGCCCGTCGGGCCGTTCCGCCACGGATTCGCTCTGGCCGCCGCCCGCGCCGGCGCGCCCGTCCGGACGGTTCTCATCGAGTGCGACTCGGACTATTTCGGCCGCGACTTCCGCTTCTTCCGCCCCGCCCCGTGCCCCATCCGCTACCGCCTCACGGCCTCAAGGGTGTTCCACCCTTCGCGCGACGAGGACCCGCGCGCCAGTTCCGCCGAGATCGAGGAATTCTTCCGCGCCACTTTGGGGCGCGACGACGAGAGGACGCGGCGGCGGGCGGCATGACTCCGGACCCGCACCGCGGGGTTATTATCCCCACTTACAACTCGGGCCCGATGCTCGAACGCACCGTGCGCGGGGTGCTCGAAGCTTGGCGACCTGTCGTCGTCGTGGTCGACGGGTCGACAGACGGCAGCGACGAGTCGGTCCGCGCGCTGGCCTCCCGGCAAAAGGACCTCCATGTTCTCTCCCACCGCGAAAACCGCGGCAAAGGCGCCGCCGTCCTCTCCGGCCTGGAATGGGCCGCGACCCGAGGCTGGACGCATGCCGCGGTTTTCGACGCCGACGGACAACACGAGGCCGCGGACCTGCCACGGTTCATGGAAAATTCGCAAGCCCATCCCGGGGCCATGATTCTCGGGCGCCCGATTTTCGGCGCCGATGCCCCTGCCCTCCGTGTTATAGGGCGCCGCGCGGGCAATTGGTTCGCCAACCTCGAAACTTGGTGGGGCGGCATCGACGACTCGCTCTTCGGACTACGCGTTTACCCCGTCGACCCGGCGCGGGACATCCTCCGGTCGATCCGCGGCGGACGCCGCTTCGACTTCGATACGCAACTTGCCGTGCGTCTCTACTGGCGGGGCGTTCCTCCGCTCAACCTACCCACCCGCGTGCACTACCATCCCGCCCGCAACGGAGGCGTCAGCCACTTCGACTACCTGCGCGACAACCTTCTTCTCGCGCGGATCCATGCCGGTCTCGTCCTGCACTCGTTCCTGCTGGCCCCGCGTCTCCTGCGCTATCACCGGCGTCCGCCCCTCACCCCGCGATGAACCGCGACCTCCGTCGCCACCTTACTCTCGGCTTCTGCGCCGCCGCCCTCGGCACCGCGCTGGCCGGCGCCCTCCGCCGCGACCCGCGGACGGCCAACCACCGCGGCATGCTCGCCGCCGCCGCTTTCCTCGCACCGACCCTGGTCCCGAATTGCCGATGGAACGGGCCCGTGCTGCGACGCTTTGCCACCACGGAGCGCGAGATCTGGTTGACCATCGATGATGGACCCGATCCGCACGACACGCCGGAAATCCTCGACGTGCTCGCCCGCCACGAGGCCCGCGCCAGTTTCTTCGCCATCGGACGGAAAGTATGGCGCTATCCCGCGGCGGCTCGCGCCGTCGTCGCAGCCGGACACGATTTGCAGAACCACACGTGGTCCCACCCGGCCGCTTCGTTCTGGGCGGCCACACCCGCCTGCGCCCGCGCGGAAATCCGTGCGGCGAACGACGCCATCCGCGAAGTCACCGGGCAAACCCCGCGCTTTTTCCGCGCCCCCGCCGGGCTGGCCAATCCGTTCGTCCACGCCGCGGCCAGCCGCGCCGGACTGCGCATGGCCGGTTGGTCGGTCCGCGGATACGACGGCGTGGCCCACCGGCCGGACGACGTGATCGCCAGTATCACGCAACAGCTCCATCCCGGTGCCATCGTTCTCTTGCACGAGGGCCCGGTGCGCGATTTACCCCCAGGCACACGGGCCCGCACGCTCGACAGGCTGCTCGGCCGGCTTTCCGCTCTCGGCTACCGCACCGCGGGGCCTCCGGCCTGACCAGCACAGCCTTTACTTGGACGCCGAAATTCCTAGATTGGGAATTTCACGATGGCTGAAGTAACCATTGACCGTCTTAAGTCCATGTTGGTGGAGAACTGCATGGTCAAAGTCGACCCGGAAACCATCCAGGCAGACACCCCGCTTTTCGGCCCGGACAGCATCGGTCTCGACTCGCTCGATGCCCTGCAAATGTCCATCGCCGTGGAAAAAGAATACGGGCTCCCCATCGGCGACCCCGCCACGGCCCGCGATGCCCTGCAGAACCTCGGCGTGCTTCACGAGTGGATCCATCAACGCCTCGCCGCACCCCCTTCCCCATGACGCCGCCCCCCGAGTCCTGCGACGTCGCCATCATCGGCGGCGGCCCGGCGGGCAGTGCCGCCGGAACGCGTCTCGCCCAAGCCGGACTCCGCGTCACGATCCTCGAGAAGGAAAAATTTCCCCGCTTTGCCATCGGCGAATCCCTCCTCCCGCACGGCAATGACCTCCTCGAGGAAATCGGCGTCTGGGAGAAACTCGAAACCGCCGGGTTCCTCCGCAAATACGGCGCGGAATTCGCCACCGCCGACGGCGGGCGCAGCCACCGGCTGTGGTTCGGCGACAACCTCGCCCCGCGGCACGAATTCACGTACCAAGTGGAACGCGCTTCTTTCGACCAGCTTCTCCTCCGCCACGCGCAGGAAAACGGCTGCACCGTGCACGAGGAAACCCGCGTCACTTCGCTCTCCGATCCCGACGCGCAGCAAATGACCCTGCAAGTCGAAGGTCCGGACGGGCCCCGCGAAGTGAGCGCGCGTTGGGTCGTGGACGCCAGCGGGCGCTGCGCCTTCGCTGGATCCCGCGCCGGTTTGCGCCGACGCGTCACGCAAAAGGCACGTCGCGTCGCCATCTACGCACACTTCGAAGGCGCCGCCCGCCACGAAGGCAAAGCCGAGGGCCACATTACCATCGTGCGCACCGCCGGCGGCTGGTTCTGGCTTATTCCTCTCGCCGGCGACCGCATGTCCGTCGGTCTCGTCCTGCCAGCCGGCCAAGTCCGGGGCGGCACCGCGGAAGAACTCGCCGCCGTTTTCGAAGAGGGCCTCGCCCACGCTCCTGCTGCCGCCGCACGTCTGCAGAATGCCCGCCGCATCGACGCCGTTGCGCGCCACCGGCGACTACAGTTGGAAGTTCGGCTCGTTTGCCACCCGCCGCATCCTGCTCACCGGCGACGCTGCGGGCTTTGTCGACCCGATCTTTTCCTCCGGCGTCATGCTCGCCTTGCGCTCGGGCCTGCGTGCCGCTGATCTCCTGCTCAAGGCGGAGCGCCGGGGACGCGCTCTGCATCCGTGGGAGCGTTTAAGCTACACACGCAGCGTGACCGGATGGATGAACCGCTACGCCCGCCTCATCCGCGCCTTCTACGACCGCGCGGGCTTCGAAGTCTTCATGAGTCCGCAACCCGTCCTGCACATCCCGCGCAGCGTAGCCCGTCTGGTCGGCGGTCAGACCGATCCCGGGCCGGTCGACCGGTTCCGCCTCCGTCTGTTCGACTTCTTCTGCCGTCTGCAGCGCCGCCTCGATATCGTGCCGCCTATCCCGTCGCTGCGCTGACGAGCCGTTCCCCTCATGGCTCTCCTCCGCTCCCTGCCGGGAACCCTTTTTCTCCTCGCCCTCGCCGCCGCCGGACTATGGGCCGCGCTCACGCTGCGCTTCGAAACGGAACTTCTCCCCGTCCTCCCGCCCGACCTGCCCAGCGTGCAGGGGATCAGAACCTTCGCCGATCTGGCCGCGGGCCAGAACGAGGTCTTTGCCGTTGCCGATCCCGCACTTCCGCCCGAAGACCGCGACCGCTTGCTCGCGGCAGACCCGCGCGGCCCTGACCGCACTTCCGCAAGTCGCCGCCGTCACGACACCGGCGGAACAAGTCGAGGAGCAAGCGGGAGCCCTCGCTGCTTGGATGCTCCTGCATGCGGATGAAGCCGTATTCGCAGAGGTCAACGAAGCCCTGCAGCCCGCGGCGGTCGCCCAGAGTCTGCGACAACCTCCCGGCGCGCTTGGCCGGCACGATCGATCCCGTGGAAATCATGCGGGCGCAACTCGACCCGCTCGGACTGCTGCCGGACTCTCTCGACCCGACTACGGAAGACGCCCCCGCTTTTCTTGTCATCAACCCCGCCGCCGACCTCGCGGACAGCGCTGCCGACGCCACGTTCGTCGACGCGTTACGCCGCAGCCTGCCGCAAGGACGCGGTCGGGCGCATCCTCCTCACCGGGCGTCCCGTCTTCAATGCCGACATCTCCCGCCAGATGCGCGGCGATATGCTCCTCATGGTCGGCGCCGCCGTCTTGCTACTCATGGGGGCTTTCTGGATCTTCTACCGCACCTTGCGACCGCTCGGCTGGATCATGTTCCTCCAGTTTTTCGCTTTGCTCGCCGGTCTCGTCGCCGCCCGCATCTTTTTCGGCGGACTCAATGTCATAAGCATCGGCTTCGCCTCCATCCTCCTCGGGGTGGGCATGGACTACAGCATCCTTGTCTACCATCATTTCGGCTCGCCGCACCGCGAAGACGCCGCGGCCTGGCGCACCCTGCGGCGCGCCATCTGGTTCAGCGCGGCGGTCACTGCCTCGGCCTTCTACTTCCTCGCCCTCACTTCGCTTCCCGGCTCTGCGGGAACTCGGCGTCCTCGTCGGCACTGGACTCCTCGCCTCCGCCCTGCTGGCCACTTGGCCGCTGCGCCTCGTCCTGTCCGCCCGTCCGCCCGAGGCCCCGCCGGTTCTTTTCCGCCGGCCAGCGGTGCCGCCGCGCGTTTCGCCGACCGCCACCGCGGACTGCTGACCGGCAGCGCCGTCGCGCTGGTGGTTTCTCGTCCTCTGGCTGCAACCATGGTCGGCACGCTCCGGTTTTTATGAGGCCGGTCTCGACCGCCTGAAACCCCTCGGCAGCGAGGCCTACACCGCGCAGGAATGGCTGCAACAACTCGATCCTGCGGCGAGTGACGCGGTCTACATCGTCCGCGGACCGGACCATGACACCATCCGCGCCACCGTGTCCGCCATGGCCGGCGCCTTCCCCGGCACGGACGCCGGGGCTCTGCTCGCCCGCGTTCCCTCGGAAAAACAACGAGCGGCTAACTTACCTTCATGGGATCCGGACACCACCAAACGACTGACCCGCGCCTTCGACGAAGCCGGGCTCGGTCCGGAGTGGTCCGGACCCACTCTGCAATTCACCGCGGTCCTCGACGCGACCGCGCGCGGCAGCATGGAGGCCTTTGCCCACCTCGAAGCACCGCTGCGCACCGTGGCGGGGCGTGATGCCGCCGGCGCTTACGCGGTCGTCCGCATTCCGGGCGCGGCAGAGAAGCCCGTGCCTCAAACGGGTTGGGCATCCGGTGCCGCCTCCATCCTCCCGGTCAGCTGGATTTCCCTCAGCGGGGAAGTTACCGACTTGGCCCGCCGCGATTTCACCCGGCTCACTCTCGCCATGCTGGCTGCCACCGTCGTTCTCTGCGCTGCGGCCCAGCGTTCGGTCCGCATGGTCGCCCTCAACCTTCTGGCCCTTGTCATCTCTGCGGCGCTCTTCCTTTGGTTGCTCCGATTGACCGGAACGCCACTCACCCCGCTCTCGCTCATCAGCCTGCCGTTGCTCGTCGGGCTCGTCGTCGATTACAGCCTGCATGTCCTCATGGCACTGCAGAACCAGCGCGGCGATCTCACCAAAACCTACGACCAGCTCGCCGCGCCGATCCTGCTCACCGGCATCAGCGCGTGCATCGGCTTCGGCGCGCCCGCCCTGACCGGTCAACCGGCCCTGCAGAATTTCGGTCTCGTCATGGACTTCGGTATCGCTGCCGCCGTCTTCGCCTGTCTCGTTCTGCTGCCAACCTTTTTTCCACAGAGCGCGAAGGGCGACTACCGCCATCGCGGTTTCTATCGCTTTTTCTACCGCCGGCGCGGATTCGAATGGATCCTTCTCGGCTGGCAGCTGCTCGGACGCCGTGGCGCTTGGCTCATCTCCCGGACCCTGGGGCTTTTCTACGCCCTGACCCATCCGGCCACGGTGCGTGCCGTGCGCGACAATCTCTCCTTGCTCGATCCTGCCAAATCCGGCTTCGGTTCCGCCTGCCGCCTCTTCATGAATCAAGCGGAGAATTTCTCGACCTACGGTCGCCTCTCCACGCGTCCGACGTCGGACGTCGTCGACATGCTCGGCTTCCGTCAAGGCTTCGAATACCTGCAGCGGGCCCGCGATGGGGGCAAAGGCTGCCTCCTTGTGACCGGACACCTCGGATTTTTCGAACTCGGCGGGCTCGTCATGGCCGAACTCGGTTTTCCCATGACCGCCCTCACCCTGCCCGAGCCATCCACTGCCCTCACCGAATGGCGCGCGAATTTCCGGGCGCGCTGGGGCGTGAAGACCATCGTGGTTGGGAACGATTCTTTCTCCGTCCTCGACATCGTCCGCTCCCTCCACCAACGCGCTTTCATCGCCTCGCTCGCCGATCGCCCCTACGACGGCAACAGCGTCCCCGTCGACCTGCCACACGGACGCATCCGTTTTTCCACCGGCCCCGTCCTGCTCGCCTTGCTCGCCGGTTGCCCGATCGTTCCGGTCGGCATCACGCGCCAACCCGACGGTCTCTACCACATCGAAGCCCGCGCCTACATCCAACCCCGCTGGCTACCCGAGGGTCGCGCGGCCACCCTCGAGCACTACACGCGCGAGGTCGCGGCCTGTCTGGTTCCCCTCTTTGTTGCCTACCCCGAGCAATGGTATCATTTCGCTCCCCTGCGCTGCGAATGATATGAATTTCCGCATTATCTTCCTCTCCCTTGCCGCCCTCACGGCAAACGCGCTGGCCGGCGCGTTGTCCCCCGACGAGGCGGCCGCTCTGGAACAACGCTTCTTCGCCGCCCAACGCGAAACACAAACGCTCGTGGCCGACTTCACCCAAAGCGTGAGCGCCCCCGGCTTGCCCGCACCGGCGGTCAGTCGCGGACAACTTTTTTACCGCGCTCCCGACCAACTGCGCATCGCCTACACGGATCCTGTCGGGGAATTGATGCAACTCAACGGCTCGGAGTTCACCTCCGTGCGGAGCGGACGCGCGTCCGTAGTTAGGCCCGCCGACCATCCTTCCGCCCGCGCGCTGGCCGCGCTGCGCGACGTCCTCAGCGGACATCGGCCCCCCGGCGAAATGAACGTATCGGTCACGCGCCAAGGCGGCGACTATGTGGTAGTGCTCACCCCACGCACACCCGGGCGCTTTCAACCGGAGCTAATCGAGAACATCATCGACGCTCGCACCCTGCAATTACGCTCCCTCGGCCTCACCCTCCCGCGCGGCACCGTCATGCGATTTGAATTCACCCGCCTCCGCCCCGACCGGCCGCTGCCCGACGGGGCTTTCCACCTGCCATGAATACCCCGCTGACCCCGCACGGCCCCGGCTTCCGCTTCATCGACCGCTTCACACGGAATGAACCGAATTCAGGAACCGGCTGGAAAACCCTCGACGCGGCACTGCCATTCTTTACCGACCATTTTCCGGGGCGACCCCTCATGCCCGCTGTGCTGCTTGTCGAATGCGCCGCGCAGACTGCGGGCGTTCTCTGGATGCAGGACTCCTCACAACCCGAGACGCCACTCTTCCTCGCCGGTATCGACCAGTTCCGCGTGTCCGGCGCCGTGGTCCCGGGCGACACGCTCGAAACGCGCGTCACCCTCGTCAAAGAATTCGGCGCCCTGGCCCAGTTCGAAGCGGAATGCCGCGTGCAAGACCGAACCGTCGCGCGTGGACGATTCATGATGAGCCGTCAACTGGCCTCCGCGTGAGCCGCCGGAAATACCTCCCCATCGCCGCCTGCCCTGCGCTGAAATAGAACCGTGTCGTCGCGCCAGCCCTATCCGCCCGTCGCCGTTACCGGCGTGGGTTGCCTCACCGCGTTGGGCGGAGACACAGCCACGACTTGGGAGTCCCTTTATGCCGGGCGCTCGGCCCGCGGTCCACTGACCGCCATCGCTGTCGAAGGTTGCCGCGTGACGGAGGGCGCGCAGGCTACGCTGCCGGATTGGCCCGCTTGGCCGGAGAAACAACTCGGGCGCCTCAGCCGCGCCACTCGTCTCGCCCTGCCCGCCGTGCGCGAAGCGCTCGCCCAGGCGCAACTGCTCGATGAAAACGAGCGCTGCACCCTGCCGCGCCTTGAGATGTCGGTCAGCACCACCGCGTGCGGGATGGAAAAAGGTGAGGAGTTCCTCCGCACCCTCTGGTCGGCAAACCATGTCGGCCAATCGGCCCGCGTGGCCCATTACCAATCGCAGGCGCAAATCGGCGTCATCCGCGACACCTTCGGCTTCGATGGTCCGGTCATGACCGTGGCCAATGCCTGCGCAGGAGGCGGCAATGCCATCGGCCATGCCTTTGACCTCATTCGTGCCGGGATGGCCGAGGTCGTTCTGGCCGGCGGCTACGAGGCTTTGAGCGAACTCGTCTTTTCCGGTTTCGACGGGCTCCAGTCCCTCGCCCCCGACGCCTGCCGTCCCTTCGATCGCGGACGTCGCGGGCTCATGCTCGGCGAGGGCGCGGCCTTTCTCGTGCTGGAAAAAGCCGACCGCGCCCGCGCGCGAGGAGCGCGGATTCTGGGCCATGTGGCCGGTTACGGACACACCACCGACACCCATCATCTCACCCAACCCGCTCCGGACGGCGCACCGCTGGAACGCGCCATGCGAAGGGCACTCGAGCAAAGCGGCCTCGATGCCGCGCAGGTCGGCTACGTCAACGCACACGGCACGGCCACGCCATTCAACGATGGCGCCGAAGCACAGGCCTTCCATCGCGTCTTCGGCAACGGCCCGACAAAACTCAGCTCCACCAAGGCAGCCCTCGGGCACACTCTCGGAGCAGCCGGCGCCATCGAGGCGGTCCTTTGCCTGCGCGCTCTGCAGAGCGGACAGCTCCCTCCGCAAATCAACCTTCTCGACCCCGAACCCCTTGTGGCCGGCGCGCTCGTCTCGCCGCGTGAAACCGCCCCCCTCTCCGCGGCCATGAGTGTGAACCTCGGCTTCGGCGGGTCCAATGCGGCCGTCCTTTTCACGCGTTGATGAAACTCTCCGTTAAATCCACAGGCGCCGTGACGCCGGCCGGCCTCGGTCCCGCGGCCATCACCGCGCCGTGGCCCGCCACCGCCACTGCTTCCGAGGGCGGCGTTCCCGTGCAAGCCGGACTCATCGCGAAGGAACACCCCGAACTCGTCCGCTGGCAAAAGGAACCCCGCCTGCGCCGCGCCAGCCCGATCACCTATTTCATGGTCGAAGCGATATCCCAAGCGCTCGAAGCCGCCCCGCACGCGGACCGCGGCCGCACCGGCGTGGTTGCCGCGTTCTTCCTCGGCTGTCTCGTCTACAGCGTGCGCTTTTACCGTCAAATCACCGACGAAGGCCGCCGCTTCGCCAGTCCCGTGCTTTTTCCCGAGACCGTTTTCAACAGCCCGCTCAGCCATGCCGTCGCCACCCTCGGACTGGGCGGCCCGGTCTACTCGCAGATCGGCGACAAAACATGCTGGGCCTCCGCGCTGCGCACCGCGCAATGCTGGCTGGCCAACGGCGATTGCGACCAAGTCATCGTCCTCGCCGCCGAGGAATTCGAACCGCACGAAGTCGACGCCCTCCATGCGGGCGGCTTGCTGCGCGGCGGACTGCAGCCTTGCGAAGGTGCGGTGGCCCTGCTGCTCGGTCCGGCTGACGGACCTGGTATCGGTGCCGTGGCGGACGGCTACGGCTTTCGCGACAAGCACGGCGCAGTGGATGCCGCCCGACGCGGCCTCGCCGAGTTCCCCCCGCAGATCCCGATACTGCGCACCGCCACCGGCTGGACTCGCGCCGCCGCCGAAGCTGTCGGGCGCAACCTTATCGGACCACCCCGTGATGCCAGCGAAGGATTCACCCTCTCGGCTGCCGCCGACACCATGCGGGCGCTCGATCTGGTGAAGAGCGGACAAACCCTCGAGATTATCGTCCCCGTCTGGGGACTCACACGGCAGTTCGCCGCTTACCGCGTCAGCGCGTAATCCATCACGCCGGGGGCCGCAACCGGAGCTTCCTCGCGGATGGATCTCCGCCGCCCCCACGAGCGCCAGCCTTCGCACACTTCCATCCAGGCCCAACCAGCCAGCGCCCCCGCCACCACTTTGAGCAGGTATGGCACGCGGAAATTGAATCCCGGAAAAAGATCGCGTCGGTGCGCATTGCGCCGTCCGAAAGTTCCCGCCGCCCTCCGTTGGCGCGCCATGGCGGCAAAACGCCGGTTGTAGAGCCGCATCAAAGCGAAAAACGGACCAGCCTCCTTTGCCGCGTAAGGCGGCTGGGCAAAACCCTCGACACCGGCGGCAAAGATGGGACGCACAATGAAGAGATAATAGAGGGCGATATCGAGACGGAAGGCCAGCCGCATGATGTCATAGTCACCCACATAATCGTATTTGTTCTCGTAAAGGGCCTCGAACATACGCCGGTAGCTGAGGAGAAAATCCGCGTTGTTCCGGACCAGCAGTTCCGCAGTCTCCTCGCCCTCGCGCCAAGCCCGGATCAAACGCACCGCGCCCAATGTGGTGAAGGCGATCCAATCCATGCCCGGACTGTAAAGCGGATCGAGAAAAGCCGAGGCGTCCCCCGTCAGCACAAACCCGTCCCCCGCCTGCACGCGCGAGCAGTAGGGCAGGTTGCGGCGGAAATGCACATCGCCGGCGACAAACTCCGCACCGGACATCATCTCACGCGCTGCCGGATGCGCGCCCAGAAACTCGCGCAATTTTTCGCCCACCGGCAATTTTTCCTCGGACCATTCGGCCCGGCTCTGGTCAAGCACCACGCCGATGCTCGTGTCGCCGCCTTTCAAAGCGATCCACCACGCCCACCAACCATCCCCTGCGATATGGTTCGTCGCCGTGCCCCGAATCCCGACATAGGACGACTGCCAGCCTTCGTGCCGGGACTCCATGGCGGCCGCATCCCAGTCGCCCGTCCCGCGCCAGCGCGACCACGCCGACAGCGTGGGATGGCGCGTGTTCGGTTCGAGCCAACCCTCCGCCCGCGCCAGCATGGCCTTGATCCCCGAGGCATCGATGACCCAGCGCGCCCGCACCGTCCGCGGTCCCTCGGCGGTCCGCACCTCCAGGGTCTGCAGACCGCCGGGATTCAAAGCGACCGAGGCCACGGTGGCCGGACGCCAGACTTCCGCCCCGGCTTCCTCCGCCCGCCGCAGCACCTCCTGGTCGACGACCGAGCGGTCAATGAGGAAGGAAGGCACGGTGGACAAATACTTCCCGCCGATTTCCGAGCAGTCGCCGAGGTTCTCCGTCTCGCCATTGGCGAACCAGAAACGCAGTCCGTTTTTGGACATTTGCGTCTGGGTCAGGAATTGGGTCAGCCCCAGCACACGGCAGAGGAAGTAACCGCTCACCTCGACCGTCGCCTCGCCCACGCGCCGCTTGAAGGTCTCGTTCTTCTCGATGACCAGCACCCGTAAATCCGGGTCTTCGCGTTTGAGCAAAAGCGCCGCGGCCGCGCCGCTCAATGCGCCGCCGACCACGGCGACGTCGTATTCGCACGCCGCATTTGAAGCTGCTTCCGCCATGTGCGGGCAGAATAAGTATCTCGACCTGAGCCGCGCAATCGTGCAATTCCCGCCCTCCGCATGCGCAAGCACTGGCTGCTCATCCTGCAAATCACCCTTTCCGCCTTTCTTCTCTGGCGGATCTTCAGCCATCCCGCCCTGCGCTCCGAGGCGGCCCGCGTGCTCGGAGAAGCTGATTTTTGGTGGCTGGCGGGCGGACTCCTCACCGCGCTGCTCACCGAATTGCTCTGCGCCGTCCGTTGGTGGCTCATGCTCCGCGTCTTCGGCGTGCCGGTAGGTTTCGGCCGCACCTGCGCCTTCAGCGGTGCCGGGCTTTTCTTTTCACTCGGCTTGCCCGGGTCGGGCGGCGGCGATGCGTTCCGCATTCTCTACGTCATGCGCCTCCACCCCACGAGGAAACTCCGCGCCGCCCTCTCGGTCCTGGCCGACCGGTTGTGCGGACTCTTCGCTTTGCTTCTCACCATTGTCTTCCCCCTCCTGCGTCGCGCGGACTTCGCCGCGGATCCCGCGTCGAAGTTTGTCCTCGGTGCGGCCGCGGCCGTGCTGGGTATCGCCGCCCTGCTGGTCCTTCTTTGGTGGATGACGACCTGGCCGGCGCTGCACAAAAAGTGGATTCATCTCGCACCGGCCCGCATACGCCCGCAGGCCGTGCGACTCGGACACATCTTCGCATGGATGGGCCGGCACCCGCGCCCGGTGGCCGCGGCCATCGCGCTTTCATTCGCCGGTCTCATGGCCCACTTCACGACTTACTGGTTCAGCGCCCGCGCCTTGGGCCTGCCGCTCTCGCCTGGCGACCTCTACGCCGTCATGCCCTTGGTTGACACCCTCACCATGTTGCCCGTCACGCTCTACGGCATCGGCCTGCGCGAGACGCTCTTCGAACATCTGCTCGGCGGACTCTTCGGTATTGCCCCGGCCGCCGCAACCCTCGCCGCGCTCGGAGGGTTCTTTCTCCAAGCCTGTGTCGCCCTCCTCGGCGGACTGCTCGTCCCCTTCACCGCGCCGCGACCCGCCAAGGCCTAAATGCGCCGGATCTTCCCGCTCGCCGTGCGGGGCAGTTCTTCGACCACGAGGTAACGCACCGGCACTTTGTGCGCCGCCAGGCGCTGGCGACACAGCGCCGACAAATCGCGTTCGGCTGGCGGTTGCGCCGCATCCACCGGAACAACCTCCGCCACCGGCAGCATACCCCAACGCTCGTGCTCCTCACCGCTCACCCGCGCCTCGGCCACCCCGGGATGCTCCCGCAAGACCTCTTCGATTTCCTCGGGGAAACACTTGCTTCCACCGACATTGATCACCGACTTCAAACGCCCGACCAACCGCAAACTTCCGTCGTCCTCCCAACGCGCCAGATCACCGGTGTGGAACCAGCCGTCGTCCATCACCTCACGCCGGGAACGCCACGGCGACAAATACGCGTCGAAGAGCCCCGGGCCGCGCAGACACAACTCGTCTTCCACCAGCCACACCTCGAAATCATCCGGCGCCCCGATCGCTGCAGGGTCCGGCCCCGACGTGTTGAGCAAAGGCAGACCCGCCTCGATGATTCCGAAGCCCTGCGACAACCGCACGCCGTAGCGATGGCCAAAGTCGTCGGCCGTCCCGCGCCTCAGCGGTGCGGCGGTGGACACCGCCAGACGCAGCGACGGCCAGTCCCGACCGGAAGTCTCCGCCGCCAGCAGGGCCGCCTGGAACGGCGAGCCGTAGAAAACCGTGGCCGCGTGCTCCCGGGCCGCCGTGAGCAGATCGCCGCCCAAAGACCCCTCCGGCAATATCACCGTCGCCCCCTCCCGCAAATACAGGAGGATCGAAACGGCGAAATGGTGCGCCATCGGCAAGGTCCAGAGAACACGATCCGCCGCAGTAATGCCCAACCGCCGATTGGCCGAATCGAGCCGCTCCCGCAAGGTCGCATGAGACAGCACCACGCCCTTGCTCGTGCCCGTCGTCCCAGAGCTGAAGCGGACGAATGCCGGTCCCAAGCTTTCGAATTCGCGCACCGGAAAAACCGGCTCGGCCGCAACGAAGCGCTGCCATTGCACGCCATCCTCCACCGGCAAAAGTTCAGCCGTGGCTCCGGGCAATGCTGGTTCACCCAGCAACAACACACCGTGCAGGGCCGTCGTCCGCACCAACGTTGCACGTTCCCCCGCCGTCAACTCACCGGCGATCGGCACCGGGCAACCTCCGGCCTTCATCACCGCCAACATGAGCAATGCATGCTGGACCCCGTCCGGACAAAAGACGCCGATGCGCGGAACCCCCGATTCAGTCCACCCCGGCAAAGCAGCCAGCACCGACGCCAGACTCTCCACATCCGCCGCCAGCTTTCGGTAAGAATGGTTCCCGTCGCGCCCGACGAAAGCCATCCGGTCTGCAGCCTCCGCCGCTCGGGCCAGAACCGCGCTGACAATATTTTCCGCTTCTCTTTTCAAGGGCCGGAAAGACTGGCTGGTCGGCCGCGGAGCTTCAACCCGCGACTACTTCCCTCCCAGCAAATCGGCCCGCAGGCTCCCGAGCATCAACGCCTGCTCGGACGCCGCAAGCGCGCCCTCCCTCCAGCACAGCGAGGCGGTCAACCTCCCGTCCCTCTCGCTGAAAAACAGTCCCGTCCCCGGCGGTTGCGCCACCGACGGGATGTGCCAACCGTCGACGATGGCACCGCCGCAGAATTCACCCACCCCCGGCAAAAACTCCCCCGTGTGCGCGTGGTAAAACGAGGCCAACTGGCCGGAAGCCTCCCGCCGCAAAAAGCGGCGGTAGAGCGGCACCGGCAAGCGCCGCATCCAATCGACCATGACAATAAATGCCGCGTCGAATCGCTCCCGCGTCATCGCGGCGAACTGCTCCTGCAAAGCCCGCGCCGCCTCCTCGGTCGAGGTCAAGCCGGCCAGCGGCAGGGCGAAAAACAATTGCGACACCTGGTTCTGGAAGATGGGCCCGCGCATACCGCGCTTCCGTCCTTGCACCGAAATAGTGCACTCGAGCGAACCATCGTTGACACCGCGCGCCCTGAAGACCGCCGCATGCGCACGCATGGTCACCGCCAAAAACCACGGCAGCGCGAAAATCCCGCCCGTCACCGGCTGGGCCCGGCGCTTCATGGCCGCGGTCTCCTCCGCGGTGAACCTCTCCACCGCGAAACACGCGCGCCCGGCTCGTGCCGGCGCGCCGCCCGGCGAAATCACGCGGTGCTCGCGCAACGACCAATACCGCCGCAAAAAGGGACGCACCGCGCACAACTCCTCGCGCCATGACCTGCTCCGAGCGAACGGCAGCGCATGGGAATTTCTCTCCGCCACCGCCGCCGGATCGCTCCCCAACCGCGCCACCTCGGCCAAGGCCAACTCCACCCCACGCGCGTCGAGCAGCAAATGACTCCAACTCATCAGCACGACCGCACCCGCCCCGTGCGGAACCACATCGAAACGCAAACGCCCGGGCCAACGCCCCTGCAGCAGGTCATCCGCCACGGCCATCCAGTCCGTGCCGGCACGATGACACTTCACCTGCACTCCCGAACCGGATCCTTCGCGCCACGACGGCACCGCCCCCGGAAACCCGCGATGCAAACGGGCCTCCAGGATCGGTTGGCTGGCTCCGAATTTGGCCGCCGCGTCCGCCAAGCGGTCCGTTTCGAACCCCTCACCCACCTCCAACACCGTGACCCCCACATGGCGCCCCTGCCCCGACCTCAGCATGAGGTCTTCGAGGGCGAGCAGATAGCAATCGCACCCCCCCAAGGGCGCCCGCAGGCCAGGGCGGACCGGATGGTTGCTCATGCCGGCGCGCCGCAGCGCCGGACCATGGCCGCCAGACTGGCCACCGTGGCGAAATTTTCGCGCGTCACCGCGGACTCCGGAACCCGCACCCCGAAGCGCTCCTCGAGGAGGATCATCAACTGCATGATGCCCATCGAATCCAAGCCCGCGGCAAACAAGTCCGCCCGGCCGGTCAACGCCTCGCCACCGTCGAACAATTTCTCGCGGACCAAGGCGAGCAGAGCCGACTCGAGATCCGTGGGCAAATCGGCCATGTCTGGGACCCTCCGCGGTTGTGCCGGAAGAGGTCCGCGTTCACAACGCAGACCCCCGCCCGCGGTTTCCGTTGCCTACTGGGCCGCTTTGGCGCCCGCTTTGACCGGGTCGAAGCCCGCCGGGAACTTTGTCGTGGCGTCGTAGATCGCGTCTTCCCAAACCACCTCGACTATCGGTTGCTTCATTTTCGAGAGGTCGGCCCCGCGCAGGTCGGCCCGCTGGAAATTGGCCTTGGCCACGTCTGTGACATTCTTCGCTCCGCGCAAGTCGGCCCCGCGGAAGTTCACCGAATCGATGTGCGCACCGGCGAAATCGACACCGGTCAAATCCGCGCCATTCAATGTGCAGCGGTAAAATTTCGTGCCCGGACCGAAAATGGCACCCTTCATGTTGGTCTCGGCCAGATCGCATTGCTCGAAGGAAGCATTCTTGAATTTCATGCCTTGGAAGTTGGTTCCGTTGAGGCGCGACTGGTGGTATTTGCCCGTAACCTTCGGCTTGCCGGTGAAATCATGGCCCGAGAACCACTCGCGGACATATTCGGGGATCTCCAACGGATTGAGCGTCGGGGAAGCAGCTTCGGCAGGCCGGATGGCCGCCAGTATGGAGAGAACAAGGATAGCTATCGCTTTCATAAGCCTGTCTCTTCGCACGAGGCGCCCGCCCGCGCAATCCAATTCACTCCCCCCTGCGCTACAGACCCGCCGGTTCTACCGTGTGGTCGAGGTGCAGCACCCCGAGGGCCCGCTTCACCACAGCCCGCCCGCTCTCCTGCTCGTCGAGCACCACGATGTCCGCCCCCGCCTCGGCCAGACGCTCCGCCTCCGATTTGAATTTCGTCCGCACCATCACGGCAATCGCCGGGTTCTCCTCGCGCACGTAACCCAACGCGGCCTCGACCGCCGGGGTCGCCGGGAAAGTGAAAGCGACCAGCTTGGCCCGGTCCACCCCGCAGAGCTTCCAGACATCGCGCTGCGCCGCATCGGCAAAAAGCGCCTGCTGGCCGTTGCTCTGGAGTTCGCGGATCGCTTGCGCGTTCAGGTCGATGACCAACGAAGGCACGCCCTGCGCGGAAAGCGCGGAGACCAGCGCCTGACCGACCGGACCGTAGCCGCAGACGATGGCATGGTCCGACAACTCAACCCCGCCCCGATGTTCGCTTTCCGCACGCCGACGGCGACGCAGCAGATCCGGATAATTTTTTTCCAACCATTGCCCCAGCGGCTGCGAGTAGCGCATAAGCACCGGCACCAAGGCCATGGAAAGCGCCATGGCGGCCAAAAGCGGTTGATTCAATCCTTCGGGCCATGTGGTCAACTGCGCCGTCTTGCCCATGAGAACGAGGGAAAACTCCCCCGCACTCCCCAACCCGATCCCTGCCGCCGTGGCCGCCCGCCAGCTCAATCCGAGAAAGCGGGCAATCACCGCGACAAGGATGCTCTTGCCGATGATCAGTCCGGCCGCCACCGAAAGCACAATGCTCCAATCCTTGAGCAAGGGCGCGATCTCGATACCCAAGCCGACGGACACGAAAAAGATGGTCAGAAAGAGATCTTTGATCGGCGCGACATCGGAAAGGATGCGGTGTTTGTACATGCACTCGCTCACCGCCAACCCGGCGACAAATGCCCCCAGCACCACACTCAATCCCATCAGGGCGGCAAGGAAAGCCACCCCCATGCACAGCCCGGCCACGGTCAGGGTGAAAAGCTCCCGGCTCTTGGTCATCGCCACGGTGTGCAGCACGTGAGGAATGACATAGCGCGCGAGCAGAACGGAAATGGCAACAAAGACCGCGCCTTTCGCCACCACGCCGAAAAGCACCGGGGCCAGTGTCCCGCCGCCGACCCCCGTGGCCATCAAAGCCGGCAGGATGACAAGGAAGAAGATGACGAAAATATCCTGGAAAATGGCGATACCCAAGGCCAGCCGCGCTCCCGAACTCGCGGCGATCCCCATGTCCTGATACAACTTGACGCTGATCGCGGTGGAACTCAGCCCGCAGGCCACTGCGACGACGATGACCTGCGACCAGGAAAGTCCGAAAGAGGCCCACGTGGCTGCCGCCGCGGCGGCCACCATGGTGATCGCCATCTGCAAGGTCCCGCCGGTGAAAGCGTAGCGCCGCAAGTGCTTCAACTCGCCGAGCGAAAACTCCATCCCGAGGACGAAGAGCAGGAGCATCACCCCGTAGTCGGACATCGTGACCACGGTCTCCCGCGCGCGTTCCCCCGCCACCGATTCGAGCAGACCGGTGTTGGCGATGGCCACGCCGCAAAGAAAGTAGGCGACAAGCAACGACTGCCGCAGCCGCAGCAGGACCAGCGACGCCGCCACCACGCCTACCAGCATCAACGCCAGCAGGGAAAACATCGGACTGACATCCGCACTCGCCAAAAACATCGCGGAATCCTGAAGACAAACACCGCCCGCGGCAAACCCCCAAGCTCGGGACGGCCAACCGCAGCCCGGCCGACACGCCGCCGGCCCACTGCTTCTTCCCGAGTAACTCGAACTGTTTTCAGGCACCGACGGTCATAGACCGCCGCTACAAGTTTTGATCGGGTTGTAGCGGCGCTCTATGAGCGTCGGTGCCTTTCCCCCTTAGCAACGAGGGTAGCCCCGGTTACTCCCCAACCACACCCGCCCACGCGCGGGTTCGGGGACTCCCAACCACCCCTGCTTGCCCCCCGCCAGCTTCACCGTTAACCAAACAGGATGGCCGACGATTTTTTCCTCCGCAGCCTCGGCCTGATCATCATGGCCGGCGCCGTCTTCTCGGTCGCGGCGGGCTGGATCCGCATGCCGACCATCGTCGCTTACATGATCGCCGGATTGGTCATCGGTCCGCTCACCGGCTTGGTCGAAATTTCCCACGCCCTCGAACTGATTTCCGAAATCGGCATAGCCCTTCTGCTGTTCATCGTCGGCCTCGAGCTGAGCCTCGACAAGGTGCGTGACGTCGGCAAAGTCGCCGTGGTCGCCGGCATCGGGCAAGTTGTCTTCACCGCGGTCATCGGCTACGCCCTCTGCCTGCTCCTCGGCTTCAGCTGGATCGAAGCCGCCTTCCTGGCCACGGCCCTCACCTTCAGCAGCACCGTCGTGGTGGTCAAACTGCTCGACGAGAAACACG
This sequence comes from uncultured Verrucomicrobiae bacterium, assembly GCA_963776165.1. Classification (GTDB taxonomy): domain Bacteria; phylum Verrucomicrobiota; class Verrucomicrobiia; order Chthoniobacterales; family JACTMZ01; genus JACTMZ01. The sequence continues at coordinate 372,444 of CAVZLI010000003.1, read as the reverse complement.
AGATGGACACCCTCTATGGGCGCATCGCGGTGGGCATCTTTCTCGTGCAGGACCTCGTGGCCATCGTCATGCTCACGTTCCTCGCCGGACTCGGCACCGGGACGGTCGATCCCTCGACCGCCGCCGTCAGCATGGTCAAAGCGTTCGTCGGCGTCGGAGCCCTGCTCGTCCTCGTGCTCGTGGCGGCGCGCTGGATCCTTCCCCGCCCCTTCGCTTGGGCCGCCCGTTCGCCGGAAACCAATGTCATCTGGAGCCTGACCTGGTGTTTCCTCATCGTCCTCGCCGCCGAACTCTTCGGCTTGTCGCTGGAAATCGGCGCCTTCCTCGCCGGACTGAGTCTCGCGCAGCTCCCCTACAACAACGACCTGCGACGCCGCGTGCACCCCTTGATGAACTTTTTCATCGCCGTGTTTTTCGTCTCGCTCGGGGTCAAAATGGAATTGTCCGCCGCCTTCGACAACGCCGGCACCGTCGCCCTGCTCTCGCTCTTCGTTATCATCGGCAACCCGGTCATTTTCATCTGGATCATTCTCCGCATGGGCTACGGCCAACGAACCTCGTTCTTCACCGCCGTGACCGTGGCCCAGATCAGCGAATTCTCCTTCATCCTCGTGGCCATGGGCGTGCGCTCCGGGCTTATCGAACCGTCGATTCTCTCCATCACTGCGCTGGTCGGACTCGTCACCATCACCGTCTCGGCCTACATGATCCTCTACAACGAACCGCTCTACCGGCTGGTCAAGAGCACCGGCCTGCTTTCCCTCTTCGGACGTCCCGCGGTCGAGGACAAGCCGCCCGAGCCGCACCGGTTGCGGGACCATTTCATCGTGGTCGGCATCAATTCGCTGGGACGCGAACTGGTCAAGCTCCTGCGCGCACGCGGCCAGCGCGTCCTGGCCATCGATACCGACCCGCGCAAACTTTCCGGACTCGACTGCGACACGCTGCTCGGCGATGCCGGCGACCCGACGGTTCTCGTCGAAGCCGGCCTTCCCTCGGCGCGCATGCTCGTCTCCGCGCTGACCATCGAGGAAACCAACGACCTTCTGGCCTACCGTTGTCGCGAAGCGGGCCTTCCGTGCGCCGTCAACGTCATGGACCTCTCGGCCACGGAGAACCTTTTGGCCATGGACGTGTGTTTCATGCTCGTACCAAAGGTGGACGGCGTCTCCGCGCAGGATGCGGAATTGCGCAAACTGGGAGTCTTGCCGTCATGATCGGCGTCGGTGTCATCATGCTCGCCGCTGCGTTGGCCTGCGTCATGTCGCGCCTCGCCGGGGTGCCGCTCATTCCCCTCTACCTGCTGACCGGCTGGCTCGTGTGGCTGGTCGGGGTGGAGGCTCCGGAGGACTTCGCCACCGAGGCGCTCCAGCTGGGCGTCGCGGTGCTCGTCTTTCTTGCCGGCACGGAACTCAACCCGCAACGGATCGTCACCGACCGCCGCCGCGCCACCCTCTTGAGTCTTGTCCCCATGCTCGTCACCGGCGGTTGCATGCTTCTTTGGCTGCGCCTCAACGGCACCGGTCTGCAACCCGCCCTCTACCTCGCCGCCGCTTTGGCCGGGTCGTCGACCATCGTGGCCATCCGGCAGTTGCGCCAACTCCGCCAGACCCGCGAACCGTTTGGTCGGCTGGTGATCTCCGTGCAGTTGCTGCAGGACTTTTTCCTCGTCGGGGTGCTTGTTTTCGTCGCCGCTTTGCCCGACGGCTGGACCGCCTCGCTGCTCGCCCTCGGCAAATCGACCCTCCTTCTCGCCGTTGCCATTTTCCTGCAAACCAAAGCGGTTCCCCGCGTGCTGACCCGGACGCGGTTGGGCGACGAAACGCTGCTCATGCTCATGCTGGCGCTGCTTTTCGCATTCGGTGCGGGTGCCGCGGCGCTGGGACTACCTCTCGTCGTCGGCGCGTTCGTCGCCGGCCTCGCCATTTCACGCTTCCCCGCCAATGGCCTCCTCCGCGTGCAACTTGCGGCGCTGGGCGACTTTTTCTTCGCCATTTTCTTCGTCACCCTCGGATACGTCGCCGGTTTGCCCGCCTCCGGAACGCTGGTCAAAGCCATCGGACTCGCCCTCGTCATCGTCATCCTGCGCCCGGCGATCACCACCGTCCTCGCCCGCCTTCTCGGCCTATCTGCCCGCCCGGCCGTGGAATCCTCTCTGCTGCTCGGACAAGCCGGGGAACTGGGCTTGGTCATCGGCCTCGTCGGGCTCGGCAACGGCAGCCTGTCCGCCGCGGATTTCAGCCTCCTCGCCGCCGTCACGGCATTCACCATGATGCTCACGCCCTTTCTCGCCACCGACGCCACAACCTCGTGGCTCTTGCACCACCTGCCCCGCCGACGTCCGCCCAATCCCGGCAGCCTGCGCGGACATGTTCTTCTGCTCGGCTACGGCGCGGCCGGCCGCTGGGTTCTGAAAAGCCTGCAGGAGGGCGGCTGCGAGGTGTTTGTCGTCGACGACGATCCGGCCGTCATCGCCCATTTGGAAGCCAACGGTATCCCCTGCCTCCGGGGCGACGGCGCCGATCCTTACGTGTTGGCCGCCGCCGGAGCCGATGACGCCCGCATTATCGTCTGCAGCATGCGCCGCTCGGCCGATGCCGCCAAAGTCCTGCGCTTTCTCGGCGGCAAAGTGCCGGCGATCGTCCGTGTCTTCGAGACGTGGGAAGCGGACCGCATCCAGCGCCTCGGCGGCATCCCCGTGCTCAACTCCGCGGCCGCCGCCCGCCGCTTCCTCGAATGGTTAGACACCTCCAGCGACCGTTGCGCCTCATCCTCCGGAGAACCGAAGATGTGATCTCCGCACTGTTCAAAAGCACATTGCTGCATCCCGGCCGATTGGCAGGGGATTCAAGCCGCGCCAGCCGCTCGCATCCGCACCGTGCGGAGCACGAGCAAGCCGCCTCCGAAAAATAGGAGCGTCGAAAGCACCGCCCAGCGCAGCCCGGCCGCATCGGCCAGCACGCCCATGAAAAGCGGACCAACCACCGCGGCCAGTTTGCCGAACACTCCCCAGAATCCGAAAAACTCCGCCGCCCGCTCCCGCGGCGAAAGCAGCGAGACCACCGCGCGGCTGCCAGCTTGACACGAGCCGATGGCCAACCCCGCCGCATTGCCCACGATGAAGAAGGCCTCTTTGGTCTGACAAAACGCCGCACCGACCGCGACCAGACACCACAGCACCAGCGTCATGGTCAGCACCAAAATCGACCCCGCCCGGTCCTGCCACCATCCGAAAACGAGCGCCCCGAGCGCGCTGCTGATTTGCAGCGAAGCAAAGAGCACCAGGTTCTCGGTCGTGGTGAAGCCCAGCACGCGTTCGGAATAAATCGCGGCGAAAGCCACCACCGCCCCCAGCCCGCTCATGTAGAGCAGGAAGGCCACGAAAAATTTGAGCAACTCGCGATGCTTGGGCAGATCCCGCGCCGCGCGTCCGATGCTCTGCCACCCCAACCGCCACCACGACACCGCATGCGGCTCCGGTTGCTTGCGCTCCCGCAGCAGAAAAAGCACCGGCATGGTCGCCGCCAACATGTAAAGCGCCGTGGCCACGAAAACCCACCGCACCCCGTCAGGCGCAACCGAGAGCACCAGCATGGCCAACCCCAGCGCCCCCAGCCCGCCGAGGTAGCCGAAACTCCAGCCGTATCCCGAAATCCGCCCGCAATTCTCCGGCGTGCTCAACTCGCTCAGGAAGCTCGCGCAGAAATTCTCGCCGAAGGAAAACGCCGCATAGGCCGCGATGACCAAACCCGCGGCCAGCGCCACCGTGCCCGGACCCGTCAGCCACAGCGCTGCCGTGGCCGCCGCGCAGACCCACATCATGGCAAGGAGGAACTTCTTTTTCGACGCCGTGACATCCGCCATCACCCCCAGGGCCGGACCGAAGACCATCACCACCACCTGCGAAGCAGCCAGCGTCGCGCTCCACAGCGTGTTGGCCACCGGACTCCCCGCCGCCACCACCCCGGTGAAATACGGACCGTAGACCACCGTGATGACCACCGTGATGAACGCCGAGTTGGCGAAGTCATAAAAACACCACCCGAAGATCTCCTGCTTGCGCACCGGTTCGCTCATAGGTCCCGTAGCTCCCATGATTTCCCCCGGTAGGGTCCGCTGGCCCAGCGGACCGCACCCTCCCTAAAACCCGTTTTCGATCACCACCTCGTCATAACCGAGTTGGCCGGGCCGCGGCCACGAGTCCTTGGTCATCTTCCCGATAGCGATCATGAACGAGATAACGTGGTCTTCCGGAAGCTTGATGATTTTGCCCACCGCCTCGAAATCGAACCCGTCCATCGGGCACGAATCGTAGCCCATCGCCTTGGACGCCAGCATCAAAGTCTGGCCCGCGATTCCGCAGGAACGCATGGCCTCATCGCGCTGCACCTGCGGCTTGCCTTGGTAATATTGCTCGATGGCCGGCACGAGGAAGTCCTGCACCGGCTGGGGCGCGTTGCGCCAATAGTTGGCCGGATTTTGCTCCCACGCCTTGAGGTTCGCGCAGAGCACGATGAGCAACGAAGCATCGGTCACCTGCGCCTGATCCCAAGCCACCGCACGGATCTGCTTCCGAATCTCCGGATCACGCACCACGACAAAGCGCCAATTTTGGATATTGAATGCCGTCGGCGAAAGCATGGCCAACTCGAGCAACTGCCGCTCCTCTGCGGCCGACATCTTGTGTTCCGGGTCGTAATGCTTGATGGCGCGCCGCGCCTTGATGGCTTCGATGGTATTCATAAGGGAAATAAAGTGGTGCGCGATACAGGGTTCGAACCTGTGACCCCTACCGTGTCAAGGTAGTGCTCTACCACTGAGCTAACCGCGCTTTGGGGTGTCGAATGACACCACGGAATAAAGCGCGGACACCCTTCCTTCGCAATGATTTTTGCGCCGACCGGGCGCGGGAGGCGCATTTCACTTGTCGCCTCCGGTGCGGCGTCCCACGCTGGCCGATCATGCAGCACCCGCAACTCGTCGAATACGCCAAAGGCCAGCTGGCCAAGGGCGTGTCCCGCGCCGACATCGAAGTGCATCTGCGCGGACAAAAGTGGGACGAGCAAGTCATCGCCGAGGTCATGGCCGCGGCCGACCCCGCCACCTCGGCTAAGCCACCCGCTGTTCCCGCGCCGAAGCCCGGCCCTCCGGGGCGCCACAAGTTCCTCACCCTTGCTTTGCTGCTCGGTCTGCTCGTCGGCATCTGGGGCGCCTTCCAACTCTACCGCTCCTACACCGTGGCCAAAGTGGTGCGCGAGAAAACCAAGTTCGTCGAATTCTCGGGGAAAATCACCGGCCAACTGGCAAACGCCGGAAGCACGGAATTCGGCCTCCTCTCGTTCCGTGGACAACTCGACAGCTCGCAAATCGAGACACCCAAAGCCGCCTTGCAGGTCACCTTCGACGAGGGAACTCCTCTCGGCGAGCTCTCGCCGCAAACCGATGCGCACCTGCTCGCCCTCACCCTCGTTTCGGCCGCTGCCGGCGCGCAGACCATCGGCGGGGCCGACGTTCGTTTTGCCGATTGGACCACCTACCTGCGCCCCTCGCGCCTGCCCTTCGCCGGCGACCAGACCGCCGCCGCGGTGGGCGGACTCGTCACCGCGCTGCTCGGTCCGAACATCCTCACCGATTTCTGGGTCAAAATCCCCGCCCAATCTCCCGTGGCGCAGGATGCCGGCGCGGTCCTCAGCACCGAGAGCAAAGCCACCTGGGCGCTCCTCTTCCGTCCCACCGAAAAAATCTTCGGCGAAAGCAAGGAACTCCGCTTCACCGGCAAAGAAGACGGCGGCGCAATCGACGGCACCGCCACCGAGATCCACCGCTACGCCATCGACGGCCCATGGCTGACCAAGCAGTTGGTCCAAGCTCTGCGCCAGGCCGAGGTGGACGATCAACTCGAACTCCTCGCCATGCTCCAGACCACCGTGCTCGGCGGGGACGCCGACCAAGCCACGGCCAGCCTCGATTCCTTGGAAATCTCCGACGGCGAACTCGCCGTGTGGGTCGGACGCGAGGACACGCTGCCCTACCGCATGAGCATCAGCCTGAGCGCCAAAGAAGGCACCCGCGCCCCGCTCTCGTTGCGTCTCTCCGGCGAGATGGAAATGTCCTACGGCCGCCCCGTGACCATCGACATCCCCGCCCAGGCCATCGATCTCAAGCAACTGGAGGAACAAATCGGCCTCCTGCAGAGCCTCGGCAATATGTTCCGCTGAACGGTCCGCGCTCTCAGCGCAGCCAGCTCAACACATAGGCTCCCACCGCCAACCAAAAGACGGCGGCAGCCACGACAATTCCTCCCCATATCGCCGCGCGGGCGAATTTCCATCGCTTGGACTCCATCACCGCGCTGTTCATGGTTCGTCCAGCGACCCGCTGAAGTGTCCGCGCACCACCCGGTAGGCCAGCAACACCAAGGGGATGGCCAGCACCGCGACTGCGAGGACAAGGATGTCACCCGGGAATTCATCGTAGACCAGATAACTCAGCGCCGCGGCAATGAAGACGGCCACCGCCAGCGGAAAGCAGATATAGGCGGCCGGCATCACCATGCGCTCGAACTTTTCCCGTTCGGTGCGTCGCGCGATGCGTTTGGGGCGGTCTCGAAAACGGCGGCTCATCGCTGCTCGGGGAACGTCGCCGCGGAGGAATTTCCGGCCACCTTTCGAGCCCACTCCCGCACCATCGCGGAGGCACGCGCCACCACCGCATCCTCCAGTGCGGCGGGGGGTCCGGTTACCTCCTCCGACCAAAGCATCTGCCCGTTTTTCCCGTCGTGCAGACGCAGGACGAAAGACAAGCCGCCGTCGTCGCCGGGATGCGCCGCGCCGGAAAAAATGAACCGCGTCCCGTTGCGCTGCGCCAAATCACGCGCCGTGTCGCTGTCCAGCAAACCGTCGGCCGGAGCGGTGGCCGGGCCGGCGAACACGGCCAGACCCGGTTCGCGGGCCAGACGGTCCACCACCCGCGCCCGGAAGTAGGGTTCGGCCTGCGCCAAGGCGCAATGACCGCCGTGCAGCGCATGCACCGTGACCGCATCGGTCGCGAGCGCGGGCACCTCCACCGCGGGTGTGCACCGCCGGAAAAGCGGGATGTAGCCGCCCCGCGGCAGCGCGATGCGGACCGCGGCACCGGCGCCGCCCTTCAAATAGTAGGTTTCGATATCCCGCCGCAATTTCGACGCCTCGATGCGCACGATGGGATCCGTCGTCGGATTGAAATCCGCCGCACGCCCGAAGACCTCCGTGGCCACATGATATCCGCTGATCTTTTCGAAACGCCGCTCCAGCGTGTGCCGCACGACGTATTGCAAAAAACGCCGGTTGCGCGGCGAAGCCGGAAAGTCGGAACTGCCCATCATCTCTTCCAAGGCAACCAGGATCTCCGCTTGCGGAATGCTCGCGTCCGATTGCGAAAGGCGCACGCGCTGCAACCTCGCTTTCCTCGATTTTTTCTGTTTAGTGGTGCTGTCAGGCTTGTTCGGTGTTAACAACATTGGCAACATTCTAGTTGCTGCCGCGCACATCGGGCAATTGCCCTTTGGGGCAACTCACGGAACCGCCCCGCGGTGCCCCTCAAGACGCTCCGAGCCCGGCCGGATCGACGCCCGCCTCGTGCACCAAGAGCGCCATCTCCGCGACGGATGGCACGCCCAACTTTCCGCATCAGGGTGCCGCGGTGGTGTTTCGCCGTGCGCTCGGCGATGCCCAACTCGTCGGCGATTTGCTTGTTGAGCAGTCCGCGCAACACGCCGGCCAAAACTTCCCGCTCGCGCCGGCTCAACCCCGCGAGTTTTTCAGCCGCGGCCCTCTTGCGTCCGCGCACACGATCCTCCCGCCGGTTGCGCTCAAGGGCCCGCTCGATCGCCCCGACCAACTGCTCCTTGGACGCGCGCTTGGTCAGAAAATCCTCCGCCCCGCCGCGAATGGCACGCACCGACGTCGGGATGTCACCCTTGGCCGTGAGAAAAATCACCGGCAAAGCGCGCCGCGTGCGCCCCAAAGCCTCCTGCAAGTCGAGCCCGCTGCGCCGCGGCATCTGCAAGTCCGTCACCACGCAACCCGCCGCCTCGGCGTCACGGCGCTGCAGGAATTCCTCCACCGAGGAAAACGCCGCCACCTCGTAGCCCGAGGCGCGCAGCAATCGCGTCACGCTGCGCAGGAAGGACGCATCGTCGTCGACCAGATGGACCACCGGACGCTTCATCCTTCGTGCGCAGGCAGGGTGAGGTAGACGGCCAGGCTGCGGCCCGGTTGGTTGGCCAGGCGCAGCTTGCCGCCGTGTTGCTCGACGATGGTTTGGACCAAAGGCAGACCCATACCGAGACCGTCACGCTTCGTTGTGAAAAAAGGTTCGACCAGCGAGGCGAATTTTTCCGGCGGCACACCGCAGCCGTTGTCGCCGACGGATATTTCCACTTTGCCCTCCGCGCCCTCGCCGGCCTGCATCTCGATGCACCCGTCGGTGCGTGTGCCGATCGCTTCCATCGAGTTCAGCACCAGATTGAGCAGCGCCTGCTGCAAAAGCACGGAGTCACCCTCGACCGGGGGCGTTGCCGGTTCGCAGGAGATCTCGAGGGCAATCCCCCGGGCGGCCGCGATGGGACGCGTGATGCGGGCTACCTCGCGCAGCACTTCCCCTACGGAGACCACTTTGGCATCGAAAGACCGCTCCCTGACCATGCCACGGATGCGATCGAGCACCGCGCCTGCCCGACGATTATCGGCCAGGACATCTTTCACAATGGCCCGCAATTCCCCCGCGTCGGGCATCTCCCGGGCGAGCAGGAGCTCAGCCGCCTCGGCGTTGTTGAGGATCGCCCCGAGGGGCTGCTCGAGTTCATGCGCCAGCGCGGCGGCCAGTTGCCCGAGCGTGGAGACGCGCCCGACCCTCGCAAGCTGTTCCTGCCGCTCGCGCAGCAAACGCTCGGCGCGATTGCGTTCCGTCAGGTCGACCCACAATCCGAAAATCTCGTTGCCGATCACGATCGCGGAAAATTGCATCTCGTGCTCCCGCCCATTGCGGTCCACCACCCGCGGCTCCGAAGCACCGATCTTGCCGTCGCCCTCCCGCGCCCGCGCCAGCGCCTCCTCCCATTCCGCCATGATCCGCTCGCGGTAAGCCGCATCTGGATAAGCCCGCTGCATCCACACATCAATCGTCGGCACTTCGGTGTCGGTGTAACCGAGCAGATCGGTGAACTCCTTGTTCACCCACAACCGCCCCGTATCCGTCTCCATGCGCACGATCCCGACAGGCGCGTTCTCGATCAACCTGCGCAGGCTCGACTCGCTTTCGCTCAGCTGACGCTGGGCCCGGTTCCGCTCCGTCAGGTCGAGGAAGCTGCCGAAAAATTCCCCCTCGAACACCACCGCCCGGATCTCCACCTCGCGCACCGAACCGTCTTTGGCTGCCACCTTGTAGAGCCGCGGACCGATGCTCCCGTCCGCCCGCCGCGCCCGCTCGATATCCGCCGACCACAGAGCCAGCACCTCGCGCCGGTAATCCGCATCGGGGTAAGCCTTCTCGAACCAAACCTCCAACGTCGGCACATCTTCCTCCGTCCAACCGTAGGTCTCGGTGAAAGCCCTGTTGAAATGCACCTCCTCGCCGCCCGCCAGCGTGTAGGAAATCGGCACCGGCGTATGCTCGACCACCGTGCGCAGCCGCCGGCCGCTCTCCTGCCAGTCCCGCAGCACACGGTTGCGCTCCGTGAGATCCACCATCACGTTGAAATCCGCGCCCGGCAAAGCAATGCTCGTCAGCTCGACTTCGCGGACCGAACCGTCTTCGGCCGACAGTCGCGTCTCCAGCCGCAACGGCTCGCCCCGCTCCCGCGCCGCACGCTTCATCTCGTCCCACCGCGCCAGATCGGGCATCACGACCTCCTCCGCGCGCATCATCATCGCTGCCAACTCATCCCGCATCCATCCCCCGCCGCGCCGGTAACCGAAAAGTTTTTCATGCGCCTCGTTGAGGTGCACCCGCCCCGTCTCGCGATCCGTGTAGGCGATCGCCACCGGCGCCTTCTCGAGCATCAAGCGGAACCGCTCCGTGCTCTCCTCCAGCATCCGCCCCGTGCGGTTGCGCTCGGTCACATCCTCGAACGAAATCACCAATTCGTTCCCCATGGCCGCCGCCTTGATCACCACCTCAAGCTGCCGCCCACTCTTCGTCCGCACCCGCGCCTCCGCCGGTCCCACCGGATCACCGCCGGCCAGCGCGCGCTGCACCTGCTCGTCCAACCCCGCGAACACCGCCCGCCGGTAATCCGCGTCCGGAAACGCCTCCCTTGCCCAATCCGCCACCGTCGGAGTGTCCTCGACCGAGTGGCCGAACAACTCCGTGAAACGCCGGTTCAAAAACAACACCTCCGCCCGCGGATCCGACCAGTCGAAATCCGCCCCCGCCCGGCTCGTCGCCACCGGGAACGGCAAATGATCCAGAATCTCCCGCAACCGCAACTCCCCCGCTTTCAACGCCGTCACATCCATGTTGAGACCCGTCATCCGCACCGCACGCCCCCGCCCGTCGCGCGTCACCATCCACAAACTCGTGATATGACGCACCTCGCCGCCCGGCCGCACGATCCGGAAATCCAGCCCGGCCTGCGCGCCCTCGACCTGCGCTTTCGCCAGAGCCTGCATCACCGCCTCGCGATCCTCCGGATGCACCCGCTCCAACCAAGCCTCCGCCGTCCCGGCGAAATCCTCCCGCCCGATCCCGTAAATCCGCAGCATCCCGTCGTCCCAGTCCTCCCGCCCGTTGCGGTAATCATGCTCCCAAAAACCGAGGCCCCCGGCCCGCGCCGCCACTTGCATCCTCTCGTTCGTGCGCTGCACCTCGGCCTCCGCCCGTATGCGCGCCGTGATGTCCGTGTCCGCGCCGCGGAATCCCACGACCTCGCCCCCCGCGCCGAAAATCGGTTTGCCGTGCGACATCACCCACACGATCTCCCCCGACTTCGCCACCAGCGGCAATTCGAGGTCGGTGAATTCCTCGCCCGCCCCGATCCAGTCCTCGGACAACTCCCGCTGCAACTCCGCCGGCACCTCCCGCGGATAAAAATCATGGATCGTGCGCACCCCCACCAGTTCCTCCGGGCGGTAACCCAACAAGATTTCGTGCGACGCGCTCGCATACGTGTAGACCCCGTTGCGGTCCACCTCCCAGATCGCCGACCGGCTCAGGTGCAGCACTTCGTCGATGCACCGCAAGGTGTCGGCCGGGTCGGGCGCTCGGCGTTGCTCTTTTTTGATAGCGTGCATGGCAGTCCCTCACAACCCATAGCCCGATACCACCCGCACGCCAACCACGGAGGGAGGATGCCCTGAGCCCCGCAGCCGCAAGGATGGCGTTGGAAGTCATGCCGGTTCCCACAAGATTTCGGACATACTAAAGCTTCCCGCCCGGTAGGGTCCGCTGGCCCAGCGGACCGCTGCCATTCTGCTTGGGGCGAGCGGACGGCTGAGCCAGCCGTCCCTACCGAGGATGGCGAAAAGTTAAAAAACTTTTCGTGGTTGGTATCACGCCTTTCGGGGTCAAGCGGCGGGCACGCCGCATCCGCTTTCTGCCTTCAACGGCATCGTTAAAGCTCAGCGGATTCCCTTCACGTGATAACCGCCCGGCAGCCCGTCCTTGGAAAAGACAATTTGCCAGAGTTGCAATTCGCGTGCACGGAACCCGCCGGCGCAACTCAGCAGGTAGTAACGCCACATGCGGCGGAACGCTTCATCGTATTTCGCACCGTCCAAACGGTGCCAGGACACTTCGATGTTGGCATGCCAGGCCATCAACGTGCGGTCGTAGTCCGCCCCGAAACTGTGCCAGTCCTCGACGACCAACCGGCCCTCCGAGTCCGAGGTGATCTGCCGCGCCGACGGCAGCATCGAGTTGGGAAAAATCCGGCGCGCGATCCACGGATCGGTTCGCGTCGTCGTCTCGAGCGAGCCGATTGTGTGAAGCAGGAACGTTCCGCCGTCGGCCAGACACCGACGCACCATGTCGAAATACGTGCGGTAATTCCGCGGCCCGACATGCTCGAACATCCCGATGGAAAAAATCCGGTCGAACTTTTCGCGCACTTCGCGGTAGTCGCACAGGCGGACCTCGACCGGCAAACCACGGCACGCCTCCCGCGCCAATTCCGCCTGTTCGCGCGACACGGTCACGCCCGTCACCTCCACCCCGTAGCGCTCCGCCGCGTAGCGGGCCGCCCCGCCCCAACCGCAACCGATGTCCAGCACGCGCATACCCGGCTCCAGCTGGAGCTTGCGGCAGACCAGCGCAAGCTTGGCCTCCTGCGCCGCAGCCAGATCCCCCGCCTCCGCCCAATACCCGCAACTGTAGATCATGCGCGGATCGAGCATGGCGCGGTAAAGGTCGTTGCCGATGTCATAATGATGGTTCCCCACGTGGAAGGCGCGTCGCCCGTGCTGGAGGTTGAAAAACTTGGCCTGCAGGACCCGCGGAAGATCGCGCCAAACGCGCGCTTTTTCCGGCAATCGTGCGCGCCACATCCGCTCGACCATCCGGTCGATCGACGGACAGTCCCACCATCCCTCGACGTAGCTGTCGCCGAAACCGAGCGAACCCTCGGCCATGACCCGCGGAAAAAAGTCCTCCCGATGCACCGTGAGATCCCACGGCTCGTTTCCGTCGATCCGGATACCCGCCTCGCCGAGCAATTCCCCGACGCGGAGGCGGGCGACATTGGTCGCGCCCCGGCGCATGGGACCAGCATGCGCCTCCACCCCGCCCCGGGCAAGCCCCCGGGCGGGAAACCCTTGCCAAGGGGCGCCCGCTCCGCTCTTTATCGACTCTCCTCCGCCATGGCTTTTTTCGTCAGCAAAAACGGGCAAACCTTCGGGCCGCACGAACCCGAGGAAATCGCCATCTTCCTCGGCACGGGCGATTTCCTGCCCGACGACTACTGCTGGCAGGAAGGCTGGAGCGAGTGGCGCCCCATTTCCTCCGTGCTGCCCGATCGCCCGCTGCCGGCCGAACCGCTCGCCGTGGCCGATGCCCCGCCGGTGACCAGCCCGCCCCCGCCGCAGCACAACGGCCACATCCCGCCGGACATCGAGATCGTCGGCACGCTCAAACTTCCCGACGACCGCACCGTGACCTGCATGGTCGACGGGGAAATCGTCTGCCCGTCCACCGTGACCATCGCCCGCGGGGTCAAAGTCAAAGCCCGCATCAAAGCGCAGTCCGTCGTCATCTTCGGCACCGTGGAAGGCGAGGTCCATGCCGCGGAGCGCGCCGTGCTCAAAGGGTCTTCCACCCTCCACGGCGACATCCATGCCGCCCGGGTGCTCGTCGAGGAAGGCGCCACCTTCAACGGCAAATCCCACGTCCGGTCGAAAGACGATCTCGCCGCACCGGCGAACAAAACTTCCGCGCGCAAAAAATCTACCAACCCCGCGCCGACAACCGCAGGCGCCAAGTCTCCCGCGCGCCCGGTTTGAGCCGGCGCAGGCCGCGCCCGTTGTGCACCGCATCGGGCAAGGCGGTCCAAGGTTCCACGCAGTAGAAATCCGACGCCGGCGACTCCGTCCACGTCGTCACCGCATACCACGGATTCACCCCCGTGGCCCCGGGTTGCAATTCGAACACCACCGCGCGGCCATCCGTGAGGTGGCGCAACACCGGACCGTCCGCCGCCGGTCCGATATGGAAGAGATCGATCATGGCCGGATCGGACAACACACGCGGCGCGTCCGCCGCCGCGACAATGGACCCGTCCGCCGCCTGCCGCGCCCAGGACTGAAACCGCCCCTCGAACACCCACTCCCCGCGCTCCGCTGCCGGCACCTCGAAATAAAAATGGTTGCCCACGCTGTAGGGCATCTCCGCGACGCCCGTGTTTTCCACCGTGAAAGCCACCGCCAAGGCGTCGTCCTCCAGCGCGTATTCCACGTCGAAGAGAAAAGGAAACGGCCACGCCTCCTCCATCGACTTCTCCCATGCCGTGCGCATGACGATGCGCGCGTCGTCCCGCTCCGCCACGGTGAAAGGCGCCGTGCGCACCAACCCGTGCATCGGCGCCGGACGCACCACGCCGTCGGGCCCGCGCCAGCAACCGATTTTCCCGTCGAGAAAAGTGCGCGCAATGAGCGGAAAGAGCAACGGGTTGCCCCCGCGGATTTTCGCCGGGGCCGACCAGTCGGCCTCCTCCGGCCAGTGGAGCACGGCGCGACCGCCGACCGACCAGCGCATCAAGCGCCCCCCGACCGACGGCGCCAACTCGGCCCGCGCCCGGCCGTTGTCGAGGATGACTACCGGAGGCGCGGACATCTCAGATCCGCCCTTCCGCCTGTTTGGCTTCCCTGCGCGCGCGGCTGAAGCCCTCGGTGAAATACCCGCCCACCAACAAAACCTGCGCCGAGTAATACATCCAGAAAAGCAGGATCATGAACGAAGACATCGCGCCATAGAACGACTCCGCGCTCAGCCAACCGAGGTAAAGACCCATGCCCAGCTTGCCGATGGAAAAAAGCAATGCCGTGCCGAACGCCCCGAGCCACACGTAACGCCACAGCACCCGCGCTTCGGGGAGGAACTTGAAGACCATCGCGCACACGACGGTCACCATGACCAGCGTGACAAGAAACTCCATCGAAAGCAGGAAAGTGCCCGAATAAGGCAGCCCCTCGGGCACGTATTTCTTCATCGCCGCGAGAAAAGTGGTGCCGAGCAAGGAGACGATCAGCAGCAACCCCGCCACCAGCACGCCGGCCAACGAAACCAGATAGTGCTCCACCCACATCCACCACGTCGCCTCCCGCTTGTGCGGCACGCGCCAGATGAAATTCATCGAGTCGCGCAACATGCGCATCACGCTCGAGGACGTGTAGAGCAGCACGACCACGCCGATGGCCGCGGCGTAGCCGGAGGACGTCCGCGCCCGCACGCTGGCCAGCAATCCCTCGATCGTCGCGGCCGTTTCCCGTCCGAACATCTCGGTCAGTTTGTCGCGCAACTCGCCCTGCGCCGCATCTTCCCCGAAAAACCACCCGGCAATGGCCGTGGCAATGAGCAGCAACGGCCCGATGGAAAACACCGCGTAATAGGTCAACGCCGCCCCGTAGGTCATGCCGCCCTCCATGACATAGCGGTTGAAGGCCTCGGTCAGGATGCTCCAGATTCCCTTGCGCACCGGCGGCACGGCCGTCGTCTCCTCGCGTTCCATCATGCCCAGTCTACCGATCGTTCCCCTCGTGGAAAGTCACTTCCCAACCCGCGCACCACGCGCCGCGGCAGACCGGGGCCGCCGTAGACAAGTCCCGTGTAAAGTTGCACGAGCGACGCGCCCGCCGACAATTTCTCCCGCGCGGACTCCGCCCCGTCGACGCCCCCGACCCCGATGACCGGACGCGCGGCCCGCTGCACCACGGACCGCAACACGCGCGTGGCCCGTTCCCGCAAGGGTTCGCCGCTCAGCCCTCCCTGCTCGTCGCCACCCGCCGGGACCGAGGAGTGATCGATCGTCGTGTTCGTGGCGATCCAACCCGCCGCACCTTCCTCCTCGCCCGCCGCAATCATCGCGACGAGATCCTCCTCGGCCAAATCCGGCGCGATTTTCACCAGCACCGGTTTGCGCTCCACGTTCTCCCGTTGCAAGGCGCGCAGGATGCCGCGCAAGTGGTCGACGGCCTGCAGGTCGCGCAGACCGGGCGTGTTGGGCGAACTGACATTGACCGCGAAATAATCCCCGTGCTCCCGCAGGATACGGAAGCTCTCCGCGTAGTCCTCCGCCGCGCTTTCCAGCGGCGTGACCCGCGACTTGCCCAAGTTGATCCCCACCGGCACGCGCGGCCATCGCCCGGTCGCTTTCCACCGCGCCAACCGCCGTGCCACCGCCGCCGCGCCCTCGTTGTTGAAGCCCAGACGGTTGATCAAGGCCCGCTGCCGCGGCAGGCGGAACACGCGCGGCTTCGGATTCCCCGGCTGCGCCCGCGCCGTGACCGTGCCGATCTCCACGAAGCCGAATCCCATCAGCGGCCACGCCGGCAAAGCCGTCGCATTCTTGTCCATCCCCGCGGCCAAACCGACCACGTTGGGAAAGCGCACACCGAAACACTCCACCGCCCGCCCCTCGGGCGCGGAGACGTAGCGCCCCAGCACCGACGCCGCCAGCGCCAGCATTTTCATCGACACCTCATGCGCCGTCTCCGGCGGAAGCCGGAAAAGCAACGGCCGGGCCAAAGCTTCGTATAAACTCATCACCCACCCCTCCACCCTTGGTAGGGACGGCTGGCCCAGCCGTCCGCACGCCTTCGCTCCATTATTCGTGCTATCCGTGTCATCAGTGGTCGAAGGCCTCTCAAACTCGCGCTCTCATTTGCCGATGCAAAACGTGCTGAAAATTTTCCCCAGCACCTCTTCCGTATCGATCGCCCCGGTGATCTCCCCGATCGCCGCCAGTGCGGAACGCAACTCCAAGGCGGTCAGCTCCGGCGCGTCGCCGCGCTCCAACGAACGGCGGGTCTCCGCAAGAAAATCCGCCGCCGTGCGCAAGCACTGCTGGTGCCGCGCGTTGACCGCCACCGTCTCCTCGAACCGCCCCAGCGAAGCCAGATCGGTTCGCGCAATGATCGCCTCGACCAACTCCTCCAAGCCGCGCCCGTCCAGACAACACATGGCCACCGCCCCGTCCGGGATAGTGCGCTTCGGACACAAATCCGTTTTGTTGAACACCAACACCTCGCGCCCGCCGGGCACCGGGTCCGCCGGCACCGCCGCGGCATCGACCACGTGCACGAGCACGTCGGCCTGCTCGAGATGACGCCGCGTGCGACGCATGCCCTCGATTTCCAAAGGATCCTCCGAAGCGCGCAAGCCGGCCGTGTCGATCACGCGAAACGGAATCCCGCGCAAAGTGAGGTTCTCTTCGATCGTGTCGCGCGTCGTGCCGGGGATCTCGCTGACCATCGCCCGGTCGTAGCCGACCAGCAGATTGAGCAAGCTCGATTTCCCGGCGTTGGGCTCGCCGTGGATGACCAGCCGCACCCCCTCGCGCAACATCCGCCCCTCGTCTGCCGTCGAGAGCAGGCGCGTCACCACGGCCGACAAATCGTCGACACGCTTGAGCAAAGCCTTGCCGCTTTCCGGATCGATGCCCTCCTCGGGGAAATCGATGAAGGCCTCGAGATGCGCCACCGCGGTGAGCATTTCCTCGCGCAAACGCTCCACCACACGCCCGAGCCGGCCCTCGAGCTGCCCCGCCGCCGCCCGCGCCGCCGCTTCCCCACGCGCGTTGATCAAATCCATCACCGCCTCGGCCTGCGTGAGATCCATCTTGCCGTTGAGAAAAGCCCGCTGGGTGAATTCCCCCGGCGCAGCCATTCGCGCGCCCGAGGCCAGCAAAGCGTCGAGCACCGAACGCGCCACCACCACGCCGCCGTGCCCGCTGACCTCCACCACATCCTCGCCGGTGTAGCTGCGCGGGGCGCGGAACACCGTGAGCAAAACCTCGTCGAGCACCGCCCCGCCGTGTTCGATGCGGCCCTGAACCACGCGGCCGGACGGCACCTCCGTGACCGGACGCCGCCCGCGGAAAACTTGGTCCGCAATCTCCACCGCACGCGGACCACTGACCCGGACCACCGCCACCGCCCCGGCCCCGAACGGCGTGGCTTGCGCGGCTATCGTGTCCGCGCCGTGCATCAGGACATTTTGGCCAGCACCCCGCGATCGAGCACACCGCCGCGGTCGAGTTCGCGCAGGACCGCGATGAATACCTCGTTTTGCGGCATGGTGCCGACGGACACGCGGATCCATTCCGGCAAACCGTAACTGCCCATGGCCCGCACGATGATCCCCCGCCGCAACAGCGCGTCGAACACCCTCTTGCCGTCACCCACGCGCACGAGGACGAAGTTGGCGTGGCTCGGCACGAACTCCAGACCCATGTCGAGAAACTCGGCCTGCAGAAAATCCCGGCCCTCGCGCGTCACACGACGCGTCGCGTCCATGTGTGCAGTATCGCGCAGACCGGCCAGAGCCCCCGCCTGCGCGATGCCGTTGGCATTGAACGGCTGACGCGCCTTCTGCAGCACCTCGATGATTTCCGGCGCGGCCAAACCGTAGCCAATGCGCAGGTTGGCCAGACCTTGGATTTTGGAAAAGGTGCGCAGCACGACGATGTTGCGCCCGGCTTTGACGTATTTGAGCACATCCGGCGGCTCGTCGAGGAATTCGTAGTAGGCTTCGTCGAACACGACCATGACGTGCTCCGGCACCCGCTCCATGAAACGGTCGATGTCATCTTGGAAAACCATCGTCCCCGTCGGGTTGTTCGGATTGGCGATGAAGACCTCTTTCGTCCTCGGCGTGATCGCCGCCAGCATCCCGTCGAGATCCGCCACGAAATCCGGATCCGGCACATCAACCACTTTCGCGCCGAAAAGCTGCGCCATCAGGCGGTAAACGGCGAAGGAATGCTCGGCCACCACCACCTCGTCACCCGGTTGCAAATACGCGTGGCCGAGGAATTCGATGATCTCGTTCGACCCGTTGCCCAGAATGACGTTGCCCATCGAAAGCCCGACCTGCTCCGCGATGGCCTCGCGCAGGTAGTAGCCGCCGCCGTCCGGATAAAAATGGGCGCGCTCGATCGTGTCGATCATGGCCTGCCGCGCCTGCGGCGATGGACCCAGCGGGTTTTCGTTGGAAGCCAGCTTGATGATTTCGCCCGGCGCGATGCCCAATTCGCGCGCCAAATCCTCCACCGGCTTGCCCGGTTCATAGGCGACCAGTTCACGCAACTGCGGATTAGCGTATTTCCACATGGCGCCAACCTATCCGCAGAATTCCGGGTTTGCGAGCGCTTCGCGCCGCTCCGACAATCCTGTCATGCGCATCGCCGTCATCGCCGACACCCACAACCGCCTCCCCTCGTCCGTGCGCGCCGAACTGGCCGCCGCCGACGAAATCTGGCACCTCGGCGACATCTGCTCCAAAGACCTGCTCAAGGAATTGCGCGGACTCGGCCCGCCCGTCCACGCCATCGCCGGCAACTGCGACCCGCGCGGACTCGCCCCGGAAACCCTCACCCTCACGCGCCACGGACACACCTTCTACCTCGTCCACGAACCCCCGCACTCGGTGCCCGCTGGCACGGGATTCGCCCTGCACGGACACACCCACGTCCCGCGCGACGAAACCCTCCAAGGCGTCCGCTACCTCAATCCCGGCACCGTCGGCAAACCCAACCACGGCGCCCCCGCATCCTTCGCCTGGCTCGACCTCGCGCCCGGCACCGCGCCCGACTGGACGGTCGTCCGCGTCAACTGACGCCAAAGGTTGAGCCTCCCGCCATTCCGCACCATAGTTCCGGTTGCATGAAATTCATCCTCGGAGCCGCAGTCTTGGTGCTCGCCCTCACCTGCGTCCGGGCGCAAGACCCGGCACCTTCCCCGACAGGCGAGGCCGAACCCTCTGTTGCATCGCAGGCGGAGGAGGCAGCGACGCCCCTTTCTTCCCCTGCCCCGGCCTCCACCGACCCAACCGCCGAAGCCTCCCCGCCCCCCGAACCCCCGCCCGGTGACAGCGGGAAAATGAAAGAAGAAGTCAATCTCGCCGATACTCCCACGGCGGAGGATTTCACCATCGAACCCCCCGCCGACGAACCCGATGCCGACAACGCTCCCGAAGTCACCGAACCTTTGGAAGGCGACGAGGACACCACACCCCGTCCCGCCGTGACCGGCACCGTCGAAGTCACCGCCAAAAACCAGGACCAAGTCGTTCACGCCGCTGTCGGCAACCTCATCCGCATCACTCTCGAGTCCAATCCCAGCACCGGCTACAACTGGGAACTCCGCGATTTCGACTACGGCGTCGCTGACTTTTACAGCAGCGACGTGGTCGCCCGCCAAGGCAAAGGCAACGTCCTCTTCGGCGCGCCCGCCGACACCGTCATCACCATCCAAGCAATCAAACCCGGCACGCAGGACACCACCCTCGTCTACCGCCGCCAATGGGAGCCGCCCGATCAGATCGAAGCGACCTTCCGCTTCCAACTCGAAGTAGCCGGCGACGCCGCCGCACCAGACGCTCCCCCCGCATCCACCCCTACCCCGTGAGTCGCCCCCTCGTCATCGCCGGGCGCACCTTCACCTCGCGCCTCCTTCTCGGCACCGGCAAGTTCGCCTCGAATGAACTCATGCGCGATGCCCTTGCCGCCAGCGGGACGCAAATCGTCACCGTCGCCCTCCGCCGCGCCGACCTCACCGGCACCAACGACCCGTTCGCCAACATCCTCGATTTCATCGATCCGGAAAAATACCTCCTCCTGCCCAACACCAGCGGCGCCATGAACGCCGAGGAAGCCGTCCGCCTGGCCCGCCTCGCCGCCACTGCCGGGCTCCCCAAGTGGGTCAAACTCGAGATCCACCCCGACCCGCAATACCTCCTGCCCGACCCCATCGAAACCCTCCGCGCCACCGAAATCCTCGCCGCCGAAGGCTTCACCGTCCTCCCTTACATCAACGCCGACCCCGTCCTCGCCAAACGCCTCGAAGACGCCGGGGCCGCCACCGTCATGCCCCTCGGATCGCCCATCGGAAGCAATCGCGGACTCGAAACCCGCGCGCAGATCGCCATCATCATCGAACAAGCCCGCGTCCCCGTCATCGTCGACGCTGGACTCGGCGCGCCCAGCCACGCCGCCGAAGCCCTCGAGCTCGGCGCCGACGCCGTCCTCATCAATACCGCCATCGCCGTAGCGGAGGACCCCGTCGCCATGGCCCGTGCCTTCAAAATGGCTGTCGAATCCGGACGCCTCGCCCGCGAAGCCGGCCTCCCCGCGCAAGAGGAAGCCGCCATCCCCACCAGCCCACTCACCGCCTTCCTCCAAAATGCGTAAAGCCTTCCTGCATTTTGTAGCGGCGGTCTATGACCGCCGGACCCTTCTCCTTCTTGTTCCGTTCTTCCTTTTTTCCGCTTCCCCCCTCCCCGCCCAAATCCACCAAGGCCAAAAACTCGTTGAAGCGAGCCTCGTCGCCGACACCACCGCCATCGTTCCCGGCCAACCTTTCCGCCTTGGACTCCTCCTCCGCATGGCCCCCGGATGGCATACCTATTGGGAAAATCCCGGCGACTCCGGGCTTCCCACCACCTTCGATCCGCAACTCCCCGAAGGCTTCGCCGCGTCGGACATCGTCTGGCCCCTCCCCAAACGCCTCGTCGAACCCGGAGACATCCAAGTCTACGCCTACAAAGGTGAGGTCCTCCTTGTCCGCACCATCACGCCACGTGATGAAATCGACGTCGCCGAAATCACCGTTCCCGCCAAATCCTCCTGGCTGGTCTGCGAGGAAATCTGCATCCCCGGCAAAGCCGATGTTCAACTGACCCTCCCCGTGGCGGCGTCCGCCCAACCCGCCAACGCGGACCTCTTCGCCAAATTCGCCGCCCTTGTTCCGTCCTCCGATCCGCCGCCGTTCGACATCTCGTGGACGCCCACCGCCACCGGCTGGAACCTCGGAATCCGCCAGGCCGCCGATGCCGCGCGCGCCGACTTTTACCCGTTCGTCGATGACAAACACCCCGTCGGCCACACCGCCCCGCGCGAACTCGTCGAAGGAGCCGCCGACCTGGCCATTCCCGTAGCCGGCTCGGCTCTCGTGCGCGGCGTGGTCGTGCTCGAAAACGGACAACGCCGCGGCTGGATCATCGAGAGCAAGACCAACGCCGCCTCTCCCGCCGCCGCACAGGCCAAGGAAGCCGCCGCGCAGAGCGGACTCTGGACCTACCTCCTCTTCGGCTTTATCGGCGGCTTCATCCTCAACCTCATGCCCTGCGTCCTCCCGGTCATCTCGCTGAAAATTTTCGGCTTCATGCGCCAAGCCGGCGACTCGCGCGCCAGCATCTTCCGGCACGGACTGGCCTTCACCGCCGGCATCTTCCTTTGGTTCCTCGGACTGGCCGCCGTCATCATCGCCCTCAAGTCCGCCGGCAGCGAGGTCACCTGGGCCTTCCAGTTCCAGAATCCGTGGTTCAACTTTGTCATAGGCGCTGTCATTTTTCTTTTCGCCCTCAATCTATTCGGCGTATTCGAGATCGTCCTCCCCGGACGCGCCGCGCAGGGCATCGCCGAGGCGGGTAGTCATGGCGGCCTCAGCGGATCCTTCGCCCAAGGCATCCTCGCCACCCTCCTCGCCACGCCCTGCACCGCGCCCTTCCTCGGCACCGCGCTCGGCTTCGCCTTCAGCCAGACGTCGGCGGTCATCGCCGCTATGTTCGCGTCCATCGCCGCCGGCATGGCCTTCCCCTACCTCCTGCTCTCCGCGCAACCCGGCTGGATGAAGTTTCTCCCCAAGCCCGGCGCGTGGATGGAACGCCTCAAGCAATTCATGGGCTTCCCCCTCGCCGCCACGCTGCTCTGGTTGCTTTATGTCATCGGACAACAACGCGGCACCGAAGCTCTCATCTGGGCCTCCGCCGCCTACCTCTGCCTCGCCCTCGCCGCATGGCTCTACGGCGCGTTCCTCGGACCTCTCTCCTCGGCCCGCGCCAAAACCTTCGCCACCCTCGGCATCGTCCTCTCCCTGCTCCTCGGTCTCGGCTACTTCACCGGCAATCTCTTCGCCCGCGCCGCCGCCACCGCGCCGGAAAAATCCGGCGCCGTCCCGGCCGACGGCATGCCGTGGATCGCCTATTCAGAAGCCGAATTGCAACGCCTCCTCGCCGAAGGCCGACCCGTCTTCGTCGACTTCACCGCCGACTGGTGCATCACGTGCAAGTTCAACATGCGCACCGCCATAGACACGAAAGCCGTCCGCGCCGCCTTCGACGAACTCGGCATCGTCCCCATGCTCGCTGACTGGACCAACAGCAATCCCGAGATCACCAAGAAGCTGGCTCAATTTGACAGAGTCGGTGTCCCGTTTTACCTCTTCTATCCGGCCGGACGACCCGATGATCCGGTCATCCTGCCGGAACTGCTCACCGAGCAAATTCTTCTCCGCGCCGTCGGCGCACAACCCTGAACAACACAACCATGAAACATATCCTCAAATCCACCCTCGCCCTCCTCGTCGCGGCCGGCACTGCCGTCGCCGCCCCGCAGGTCGGACAACCGGCCCCGGAATTCACCCTCACCGATTCCAACGGCCAAAGCCACAACCTCTCCGACTTCAAAGGCAAATTCGTCGTCCTCGAGTGGCTCAACCACGGCTGCCCCTTCGTCAAAAAGCACTATGACGGCGGCAACATGCAGGGCCTGCAGAAAGAATACACCGGCAAAGACGTCGTCTGGCTCTCCATCGTCTCCTCCGCCCCCGGCAAGCAAGGCCACATGAGCCCCGAGGAAACCAACAAGACGAAGGAAGAAAAAGGTTCCGCCGCCACCGCCATCCTCATCGATGAAGACGGCACCGTCGGCAAGCTCTATGACGCCAAAGTGACGCCCGAGCTTTATATCATCAATCCGGAAGGAACGCTCGTCTACATGGGCGCCATCGACGACAAGAAATCCGTCGACGCGGCCGACGTCGCCGGCGCGAAGAACTACGTCAAACAAGCCCTCGACCAAGCCATGTCCGGCCAACCCGTCAGCGAAGCGACCACCACCGCCTACGGCTGCTCGGTCAAATACAACTGACCCGGCACCCCCTCCAGTCTCCCTCAAAGCGGCGGTCTACGACCGCCGCTTTTTTTTGATCCGATCCGGACCTCCCGCGACCTATTCCGGAATGACCAATACCATCCCGGGCTGCAGCTTCTTCGGATCGTCCAAGGTCGCTTTGTTCGCCTCGAGAATCTTGGGCCACTCCCCGGGATTGCCGTAATACACGCGCGACATCTTGGCCAGCGTGTCTCCGCTCACCACCGTGTGCGAACGCGGACCCGTCGGCGTCGGCACCGGCGTCGGGGTTGCCGCCGGAGCAACGGGTGTTGCCGGGACGGCGGCTTGCGTCGCGACCGGAACGGCCGGCACCACCGGAACAGCCCGCCGCACTTCCGGTTCGGGCACCTCGGCGCGCGGCAACGGCGGGGGCGTGGCTGCCACGACCAAACGCGGGGTCAAGGCCGGCTGCGGCACGGGCGTCGCCTTCGGCACGGCCCGAGCGGCGACCGGTTTCTCCTTGCGCAACTCGGCGAGTTTTTGGCGCAGCTCGAGGTTCTCGTTCTTCAACCGCGAAGCCTCCCGCGCCGGCAAGACGCTTCCCTCGGCCAGCGAGGAGACGATGACCAAGCGCAGGCGGTCGACATAACCCTTCACATCCGTCGCGAATTGTCCCTGCGGCGCCAGCTCAAGATAGCGTTCGAAATGATGCAGCGCGCCCACCTGATTCTTCATCTGGTCCTCGTAGACCAGCCCCAAACGGTAATGCGCCTCGGCCGACAGCATCGTGCCGTCCAGCGCCGCCTCGTAATGTTGCACCGCCCGCGGAAACTCCCCGCGCAAGACCGCTTCGTTGCCTTCCCGGATCTTCCTCCCGGTCTGCGAAACCGTCAGCAAATCACAACCCGCCAACCCGGCCGCCAAGGTCAATACCGCGATCAACCGAGCGCCGCGCTTTCTCACTGCTGGTTCGAACATTGCCCGTTATGATATTCTCCTTCGCATGTCAGGCAAGGCTCCCTTCGTCGCCGCACTTCTCGCCCTCGCCGCCGCGGGATGCAGCACCGTGCGCGAGACCGCACCGAGCGTTCCCGCTCCCGCCCCCATCGTCGCCACCGCCCGACCACTGCCTCAACCCACCCCGGTCAAAAAGACCGCCCCACGCCCCGCCAAACCGACGCCCCCCGCGCTCAAGCCCGCTCCACAAACCGCGCCCGCGGCCGGCATCAACGCCAACGTCACCCGCGGTTCCGGCAATTCCCTGCTCGTCTCTCGCGGCCCCAAGGCCGATCCCGTGCCCCTTTTCCGCCAAGCCATCGTCCTGGCCGACGTCCGCGCATCCCTCGCCGGACTCCCCGCCGAACCCAAAGCCGAATTCCAACGCGGCCTCCTCACCCTCACCTTCCCGCGCGCCTCGCAAGCGCAAGTCACCGCCGCCATCAACAAAGCCCTCACCGTCCCCGAAGTCACCCGCCTCCGCGCCAACCTCCCACCGTGAGCCGCCCGTTCTTCTTCCTTCCTCCTCACCAGTGACTCATTGTGCTCCGCGGCTGCGTTGTCAGGTAGGGCGGGGCCTCCGGACCCGCCGCACACTTCGATCGGCGCGTTCGAGATCCGCACCCGGCGGACAGGCTTTCGCGCTCTACCCCCGGGGTTTTTCTCTATGGTAGGGACGGCTGGCTCAGCCGTCCGTCTACTTTGCGAAAAAATGCTGTCGGTCCGCGCCCCGCGCGAGTTCAGAGGCTTCCGACTTCATCCTCGAAGAAGGAGAGGCGAGGGTCGGAATCGAACCGACGCATAGGGCTTTTGCAGAGCCCGGCCTTACCACTTGGCTACCCCGCCGTTGACTGGTTTATCTCTGACAGCGCCCGGGCTTCATGTCAAACCTGTGAATCCATCATTGACGCCGCCACAACTCCGCTTCTATGCTGCAGGGTCACTGGCAAAACTGCGCCAGCACGACACCAACTCATTTCCATGGATCCCATGCTTCTCGAAAACGCCCGCGCCACCGTCGGCAACGACAAAATCTTGGTCAACCTCGTCTCGCGCCGCGTGCGCCAGTTGAACGCCTCGAGCCGTCCGCTCGTCGAGGTCGATCCCGGCATGGGCTTCATCGACATCGCCCTCAAGGAAATCGCCGAGGGCAAAATCACCGCCCGCGCGTCCGAGCCCGCCGCCGAGGCCGCTTAACGCACGCCCTCCGCGCCGCAGGAGGCCCGCCATGGGCGCCGACATCGTCACCAACCGCAAGGCGCGGCACAACTACCACATCCTCGAGACGCTCGAGGCCGGCCTCGCCCTGAAGGGCACGGAGGTCAAATCGATCCGCGCCGGCTTGGCCAATATGACCAGCGCCTTCGCCCGGTTGGAACGCGGCGAACTTTTCCTCCACGGCCTCGACATCCAGCCCTACGAGCGCGCCAGCCACGAACAGCACGAGGCCAAACGCCCGCGCCGTTTGCTCGTCCATCGCGCCGAACTCCACAAGCTCCGCGAGCAGGTCGAGCAACAAGGCTGCGCCCTGCCCGCCCTCAAGCTCTACTGGAAAAACCAGCACGTGAAGGTGCAGATCGGCGTGGCCAAAGGCAAAAAAGCCCCCGACAAGCGCCACGACCTCAAGCAGCGCGTGGCCGAGCGCGAAGCTGCCCGCACCGCCGCCGCCTTCAACCGCCGCGGCTGAAAAGTGGCATGGGCATCCTGCCCATGACGACCCGACACCATCGGCAGGAGGCCGATGCCACAAATTTCTCCGTTACCCGCCACCCGCGACCCGTTACAAAAGTCGTCTCGCATGTCGTCGCCCGAAATCCATCCGACTTTCGACGAGTTCGCCGCCCTCGCCGCGGATCATCGCGTCGTGCCGGTCTGGACCGAACTCGTCTCCGACGCCGAAACGCCCGTCACCGCCTTCGCCAAAATCACCGGTGACGAGCCCGCCTTTCTTTTCGAGTCCGCCGAGCAGGACGAGAAAAGCGGGCGTTATTCGATCCTCGGCACCGGCGCGGAGCGCGAGTTCATCGCCCGCGGAGACAAATTCGAAATCAAGCGCAACGGCCAAGTCATCCGCGCCGGCACCGCCGCCGATCCGCTCGCCGAACTCGAGCGCGAGATGTCCGGCCTGCGCGCCCCCGCCGGTTCGCTCCACTTCCCCGGCGGTTGCGTCGGTTATTTGTCCTACGATGCCATCCGCTACTTCGAACCCACCGTGCCCCCGCCGCCCAAGGACGAACTCGGACTCCCCGACCTCTATTTCTTTACCACCGACCGCATCCTCGTCTTCGACCATGTCACGCGACGCCTCAAGGTCATCGTCAACGCCTACCCCGACGACGACCCACGCGGTGCCTACGACCGGGCGTGTGCCAAACTGCAGGACCTACTCTCCGCCTTGACCCGCCCCGCCACGCTGAAGAACGCCTCGCCCACGACCAAACCCACGGCCGGCGAGGTTGCGTCGAACACCCGCGAAGCCGACTACCTCGCCATGGTCGACCGCGCCCAAGAATACATCCGCGCGGGCGACGTCTTCCAGGTTGTCCTCTCCCAGCGCTTCGCCACCCCCTACACCGGTTCGCCCCTCGAACTCTACCGTGCTCTGCGCTTCATCAACCCTTCGCCCTACATGTTCCTGCTTCGCTGTCCGGGATTCCACCTCGTCGGCAGTTCTCCCGAGGTGCATGTGCGGGTGGACGACGGACAAATCCAGATCCGCCCCATCGCCGGGACCATCCGCCGCGGGGATACCCCGGACGAAGATGACGACAACGCCGCCACCCTCCTCGCCGACCCGAAAGAGCGCGCCGAGCACCTCATGCTCGTCGATCTGGCGCGCAACGACGTCGGACGCATCGCCGATTACAAGTCGGTCCGCGTCACCGACTTCATGACCATCGAGCGCTACAGCCACGTCATGCACATCGTCTCCAACGTCGTCGGCACCCTCTCGCCCGGACACAGCACCTTCGACGTCATGCGCGCCACCTTCCCCGCCGGCACCGTCTCGGGCGCCCCGAAGGTCCGCGCCATGCAGATCATCAACGAAATGGAGCAGAGCAAACGCTGCAGCTACTCCGGCGCCGTCGGTTACTTCGACTATGACGGCAACCTCAATTCCTGCATCGCCCTGCGCACCGTGCTTCTCAAAGACAACACCGCTTACGTGCAGGCCGGCGCCGGCGTGGTGGCCGATAGCACGCCGCAGGGCGAACATCAGGAAACCATCAACAAAGCCATGGGCGTTATCCGCGCCATCGAACGTGCCCGCACCGTGGAACAATCATGATTCTCGTCCTCGATAACTACGACAGCTTCACCTACAACCTCGTCCAATACTTCGGCGAGCTGGGGGCGGACCTCCGTGTCGTGCGCAACGACCAGATCACCGTGGCCGACATCGAGAAGCTCGGTCCCGAACGCATCGTCGTCTCCCCCGGGCCCTGCACGCCCCACGAAGCCGGCATCAGCTGCGAAGTCATCAAACACTTCGGCGGAAAACTCCCCATCCTCGGCGTCTGCCTCGGCCACCAATGCATCGGCGAGGTCTACGGCGGCGAGGTCGTCCGCGCCGACC
The DNA here is from genome assembly GCA_963776165.1 of uncultured Verrucomicrobiae bacterium. Classification (GTDB taxonomy): domain Bacteria; phylum Verrucomicrobiota; class Verrucomicrobiia; order Chthoniobacterales; family JACTMZ01; genus JACTMZ01. Next base: position 344,293 of record CAVZLI010000003.1, on the reverse strand, counting down.
GGCTCATGCACGGCAAAACCTCGCCCATCATCCACACCGGGAAAGGTGTTTTCGCCGGACTCCCCTCACCCTTCGAGGCCACGCGTTACCACTCCCTCATCGTCAAACGCGACACCCTGCCCGACGTCCTCGAAATCACCGCCGAAACCGCCGAAGGCGAAATCATGGGGCTGCAACACAAGACACTCCCCGTCCACGGCGTCCAATTCCACCCCGAATCGATCCTCACCACCGAGGGCAAACGTCTGCTGCGAAATTTCCTGGAGCTGTAATACCGACGTCCCGAAGCTTTCAGACTTTTATCCATGTTCGGTAGGAACGGCTGGCCTCTCCGAGCCGTATGACTCTACGAGCAGGAGGCCAGCCGTCCGTGTGCCTTCGAAAAATAAGGCAGCCGGTCCGCTGGGCCAGCGGCCCCTGCCGCGGGTCGATGCCGTGAAGTCCAAATGCATGGGGACATTGGTCTAACCCCCGCCCACCACGGGTCAGACCCCGTTCCGCGGCTTGAATTGCATGCGCGGATCGAGCGCGTCGCGCAGACCGTCGCCCGCGAGATTGAGGCCTGCCACCAACACGAAAATAACCGCCGCCGGGAGCAGAGCCAAGTGGGGTTTGACCAGCAGGAGCAGACGACCGTCACCCAGCATCGACCCCAAGTCCGCCTGCGGCGGTTGCGCGCCCAACCCGAGAAAACTCAGACCGGCCGTCTCGAGAATCATCCAGCCCAACGTGGTCGTCATGGTCACCACGATGACCGGCAACACATTGGGAAAGACGTGGCCGAACAGGATACCCACCGGACGCCGGCCACCGACCCGCGCCGCATCGACAAAACCCCGCCGCGCCACCCCGAGCGTCGCCCCGCGCACCGTGCGGGCGAAAAAGGGGACATTGACGATGGCGATGGCCACCAAGGCGTTGCCCAGTCCCGGACCCAGCGCCGCGACAATGGCCAAGGCCAGCAGCAGGTAAGGGAAAGCCATCAATAAGTCCACGCCACGCATGAGCAACCAGTCGGTGCGCCCGCGCGCGTAGCCCGCCACCAATCCGAGCAGCGTGCCCGCCGCCGCGGCCGCCAAGGTCGCCCCCAGAGCCACGCCGAGACTGGTGCGCGTGCCCCAGACCAATCTCGAGAGAATGTCGCGCCCCAACAAGTCGGTGCCGAGCAGATGACCGTCCGATCCCGGCAAGGCCAGCCGCCCGGCGAGATCAGTCGCTGCTGGATCGGGCAGCGGCAGTAACGGCGCCGCCAAGCTGACCGCCATGATCGCCCCCACCACCGAAGCACCGGCCACCGCGAGGGGTTGGCGGACAAACCTCCGCCACGTGCTGGCGCGTCCCGCTTTCATTCGCGCAACCTCGGATCAAGCCACATTTGCCAAAGGTCGGCCGCCAGGTTCAGCACCACGTAGACCGAAGCCAGCACCAAAACTGCGCCCTGCACCAGCAGGAGGTCACGGGCACGGATGGCCTGCACCAGCAGGCTCCCCAAGCCGGGCCATTGGAACACCGTTTCGATGTAAACCGCACCGCCTATGACAAACCCTGCCTGCAAAGCGAGGACCGGCACCATGGCGACCAGTGCATTTCGCAGCACGTGTTGGGTCACGACCCGCCACTCCCCCATACCCTTGGCTCGTGCCGCGCGCACGAAGTCCTGCCTTTGCACCTCGAGCATACTCGTGCGCATGAGCCGCGCCACGATCCCCGCCGCGACGAGTGCGAGCGTCGCCGCGGGCAAAACCAGATGCCGGGCGAGCACCGCGAGGCTCGCGTCCCCCGTCACCGGTCGCATACCGCCGGCCGGCAGCCATCCCAGCCCGAGGGCAAAGACGGCGATGAAAAAAAGCCCCAAGGCGAAGGAGGGCACGGACAAGCCGGCCAGCACCGCCAGACTGAGCACGCGGTCGACCCACGTGTTCTGGCGCAGGGCCGCCACCGTCCCCGCGGCCAACCCGGCCAGACTGCAAAGCAAAAACGCCGTCCCCGCCAGCAGTAAAGTCGGCGGCAAACGCTCGGCCAGCACCTCGGCCACCGGGCGGTTCAAGCTGGTCGAGTCGCCCAGATCCCCGCGCGCCAGATTGCCGATCCATCGCGCGTAACGCTCGGGCCACGACCGGTCGAGCGCCATCTCGGCACGCAGCTTCGCGAGGTTTTCCGCCGTGGCGTAGGGACCGAGAATGACCTGCGCCGGATCGCCCGGCACCAGTTCCATCAGCCCGAAGACCATGAGCGAAACGGCGGCCAACACTCCGGCCAGACCGAGCAAACGCATCGCGATTTGCCTCCTCATGGCGCCGTCTCCTTCCACGCGTCTTTGAGCAGGAAAAGAAAGGAGGGCTGCAACTCGAGACCACGCACCACATCGCGCGCTGCGGCATTCTGCCGCCACGAAGCGACATAAACCCACGGCACGTCCTCGCGGGCCAGTCGCTGGATTTCACGGTAAATGCGCCCGCGCTCGACTGGATCGACTACGGTTCGCCCCTCGCGGATGAGACGGTCCATTTCCGGATTGGCGTAGTAGCCGGAGTTGAATCCGCCGTGCTCGGGCCACGCGTCGGAGCGGAGGGCCAAGTAAGGCAGGGTGTCCGGGTCGTTGACCATCCACGCCATCTGCGCCATGTCGGCCTGTCCTGCCAGACCGCCGTTGACGCGGTCGAGGAAGGTGTTCCACTCGAAGCTCTCGATCCTGACGCGCAGGCCGGCGTCGGCCAAATCGGCCTGGATGGCGGCGGCCATCTCGCGCGGGGCCAGCATACCGGAACCGCCCTCCGCCGCGAACAAGGTCACCTCCGCGCCTTCATAACCGGCCTCCGCCACCAGACGCCGTGCTTCGCCGGGATCATGGGCAAACGGTCCCTCGTCCTCGTCGGTCGCCCACACGAAAGCCGCCGGAATGGGCCCCGCGGCCGGCGTGGCCGTGCCTTGCAGCAAATCGCGAGCGATGGCCTCGCGGTCGATGGCCAAATTGGCCGCCAGACGCACCCGCCGGTCGGCAAAAGGACCCTCGCGGGTGTTCAAAATGAGGAACCACAAGTGCGGGCCGGTTGTTTCCAGAATGCGGAAGCCCGGACGCTCACGAAAGTAAGCCACCACATCGGGCGGGACATCCACGACAACATCGCAGCCGCCGGTCAGCAGTTCGGTCAAACGTGCGTTGCCGTCGGTCAAGGGACGAAACACCACGTGCCCGAGCCGCGCCGGGCCGCCCCAATAATCCGGGTTGCGCCCGAGCCGCACCGCGCGATGGCTTTCCCAACGGTCGAAGACAAAAGGCCCCGTCCCCGAGGGACGACGGCCGAAATCCTTCCCGTGCTTGGCCACCGCCGCGGGCGATACGATGAAGCCCGTCGGGTAAGCGAGGTTGGCCAGCAACGGGGCGAAGGGTTCGTCCAAACGAAAAACTACCGTGTGGCTGTCGGGCGTCTCGATCGCGCGGATTTTCTCGAAAAAGAAAGCGAGGGGAAAAGGACCGGTGTGGCGCCACGGATGATCTTCCTCGAGCAGGCGCCCGAAATTGAAGCGCACCGCCGACGCGTCGAAAGGCGTGCCGTCATGGAAACGCACCCCGCGCCGCAGATGGAAGGTGTAGGTTTTCCCGTCCGGCGCCACTTCCCAGCGCTCGGCCAGGGCCGGTTCGATCTCCAGCGAGCCATCGGCGAAGCGGACCAGTCCGTCATAGATGTTGGCCGCGATGCGGAAATCCGTCGTCGCCGTGGCCACGTGCGGGTCGAGCGAACGCGGCTCGGCCGATTGGCCGACAACCAGGAGGTTGTCCGGCAGAGACGGACGCGGACCGCAGCCAGCCACCGCCGCCGCCCAAACGAGGCAAAGTCCGACACCGGCCAGGCCCCTCACGAAGCCGACGGAGCTGCACCGCCACCGAGGCGCGGCACCACGGTCGTGCGCGTCTCGGGGAAGCTTTCCAGATTGTCGGACAGCTTGGCGCTCACCGGGAAAAGCGGTGCACTGCGCGCGTAAGCCGCGAGAAGCTGCGCCGTGCGGCGCAGGGAGTCGAAATGCGTGCGCTCGTAGCCATGGCTGGCATCGACTCCGAAGGTAACCAATGCGGTGCGGATGTCGTTGCCCGCGTCGACCGCCGAGGCGCTGTCGCTGCGGTAGTGCGCGAACAAGTCGCGGCCGTGCAGGATATTCTCGCTCCGGCACAACGCGAGCAGGTGGCGACTCAGGTGGTAGTCGAACGGACCCGATGAGTCGCACAGGCAGATGGACGGCCAGAGTTCGCTCGACTCCTGCCCCGGACCGACCGTGCCATTGTCGATCGTCACCATCTCCGCAACATCGCCCCGCAAGACGGCGGAGGCCCCCGATCCGACCTCTTCGGAAATGGTGAAAAGCACGTGCAGTTCCATAGGCAGGGGACCGCCTTCGCGTAGAAGCCTGACCGCAGCCAGCAGCAGGGCCGTGCCCGCTTTGTCATCGAGATGACGTGCGTTGATATAACCCGAGGTGAGGATCTCCGCGGCGGAATCGACCCCGACGAAGTCCCCCACCCGGATGCCCAGCGCGAGAAGGTCTTCCTTGTTGAAGGCATGTGCGTCGACGCGCAACTCGACGTGGGGCCAACCGGTCGGTTGCGTGTCGACCGCGTCGTTGAAAATGTGCCCCGAGGCCTGCAGCGGGAGGATCGTGCCCCGCAGGATGCCCGTGTCGGTGAAAACCGAAACACGCGCACCCTCGGCGAACCGGCTCGACCATGTGCCGATCGGCTTGAGGGCCAGACGACCGTTGGGCTTCAAGCCGGCGACCATCGCTCCCAACGTGTCGAGATGCGCGACCAAGGCCCGGCAACCGTGCGAGCGTTCGCCGGGCAGCGTGGCCCGGATCGCCCCGCGCCGGGTGAGTTCGTAACCCACGCCCATCTCCTCGAGTTCGTGCACGACCCGCCGGGTCACCGGGTCGGTGTAGCCCGTCGGACTGTGGATAGCCAACAGGTCGATCAGGATTCCCCGCAGGTAGTCCATGTCGACGGGGATCGTGCAATTGTCGGGCGGAAGGGCGACGCTAGTTGGCTCGTTCACGGTTGGGCAGGTTGGGCGGTGTGGGGAAAAAGCAGGTCGATGAAACGCTCGGCCGTCGGCTGCGGCTCGTGGTTGGCCAGACCCGGACGCTCGTTTGCTTCGATGATGTGGTAGGCCGCCTGCTGGTGGGAGGCGACGAGAAAATCGAGGCCGACAACCGGCATGCGCAGGGCCGCGGCCGCCCGCAAAGCCGCCGCGGCCAGCTCCGGATGCAACTCGGCCGTCACGTCATGGATCGTTCCCCCGGTGTGCAGGTTGGCCGCATGGCGCACATCCACCGTGCGCCCCGCTTCAAGGACCGTGTCCGGTTCGAGGCCTGCCTCGCCCAGACAACGCAGCGTCTCGGCATCGAGCGGGATACGACTCTCCCCGCCGGTCGCCGCCGCCCGTCGGCGGCTCGCCGCCTCGATGAGCGAGCGCACCGTATGTCGCCCGGTGCCGGTGATTTGCGGCGGACGCCGCACCGCAGCCGCCACCACCTCGTTGTTGATCACCACCACGCGCAAGTCCTGGCCGGAAACATATTCTTCCAGCAACACCGAGTCGCTCAGCAGGGCCGCCCTCTCGATGGCGGCGGACACTTCCTCCCACGTCCGCAGGTCGACGGCCACGCCTTGGCCTTGCTCGCCGCGGGCCGGCTTGACCACCACGCGGCCGTGCCGGCGCAGAAACGCGCGGTCCTCTTTTTCGTCCACGCCGGCCTGCTGCTGCGCCGGCATGGTCAAGCCCGCGCCGGTCAGCAGATGGCGCGTCATTTCCTTGTCGTCGCAACAACTCATGGCCACCGCGCTGGTCAGATCGGTCAGGGACTCGCGGCAGGTCACCGAGCGCCCGCCCAGGGTCAGACGGAAGTAGCCCTTTTCCGGATGGATCGGCTCGACGGAAATGCCGCGGCGCGCCGCTTCCTTGATGAGAATCTCGGCATACGGGTTGAATCCCCCCGGCAGGGCCGCACCGGTGAACAATTGCTCGTTGATCGGATTGCAGCGCTTGATGGCGAAGACCGGCACGCGCTCGAAGCCGAGGCGGGTGTAAAGCCGCTCCGCGTCGTTGTTGTCATGAAGCACCGAGAGGTCCATTTGCGAGCGGCCGCCCGCCCCGTAATGCTCGACCAGATGCCGGACCATGGCCTCGCCGAGCGAAGGCACCGTGGCCTCCGGGTTGACCGCAAGCGACCACAGACTGCAGCCGTTTTCCAGATCGTTGAAAGCCAGTTTGTGATCGACCCCCAAGGCCACAGCCTGCACCTCGCCACCGCCGGGAGCGCGGGCCAGAAAATAAGTCACCCGCCGATCATCGACCAAACGCTCGAAATCTCCCTCGTCCAATTCGACCATCTGCCGTCGATGGTAGATGCGGTTGATCTCCTCGATCTCGTCGCGCTCGCGCAGCGGATGGATCTCCACCGGCCAGCGGTCACCTCCCACGCCGCGGTAAGTGTCGAAACGCAGCCGGTAAGTGTGCGAGGGATCCATGAAAAGATCGCGCGGCGCTGTGTTGAGAATGATCTGGGGATCGACCACGTAAAAAGCGATGTCCCGCGTGCCCGGTTTTTCGTCCAGCAACTCGCGCGCCACCTCCCGCGCATCGGTGAACGTGTGGGCGAAAACCAACCGCCCCCATCCGCAGGGAACGATGACCCGGGCGTGGGCGTCCTTTTTCTTCCTCGTTCGTTCAGATGCCATGTTCCTGCAGCCAGAATTCCAGCAGGGCCGCCTGCCAGAGCTTGGAACCCTGCAGCGGGGTGATGTGCTCCTCCGGAGCCGCGAGAAAACGTTCGATGACCGCGGGCTGGAACAGCCCCCGCCGGCGCGCCGTTTCGTTCGTCGTGTATTCGCGCGCCAACTCGAGGAAATCGCCGCGCAGGTATTTCAAGGCCGGCACCGGGAAGTAACCCTTGGGACGATCGATCACCGCGGAGGGAATGACCCGGCGCGCCGCTTCCTTGAGGATGTATTTGCCCCCGTCGCGAATCTTCAACTCCGCCGGAACGCGGGCCGCGAACTCCACCACCTCGTGATCAAGGAACGGGACCCGCGCCTCCAAACCCGCCGCCATGGTGTTGTTGTCCACCCGCTTGACCGGATCGTCGACCAGCATGACCAAGGCATCGAGGCGCAGCGCCCGGTCGATGGCGGACGCCGCGCCGGGTTGCGCGAAGTGCTCACGGACGAAATTCCCCGCATGGTCCGCTCCGGCGAATTCCGGCGAGACCAGTTCCGCATACTCGGCAAAATCGCGGTCGAAAAAATGACGACGGTAATCGGCCAAACCATCCGCGCTCTCCATCAGCGGCGGATACCAATGGTAGCCGCCGAAAATTTCATCGGCCCCCTGCCCGCTCTGCACCACTTTGACGTGACGCGCCACCTCCTGCGACAGCAGGTAGAACCCGACATTGTCGTGGCTGGTCATCGGCTCCGACATGTGCCGCACGCCATCGCGCAACGCCGGCAAGGTGCGCGCCGCATCGATGAAAAGTTTGTGGTGCCGCGTGCCGAAATGCTCCGCGATGACGTCCGAATATCTGAACTCATCACCCTCCTCACCCGCCACGCTCTCGAACCCGATGGAAAACGTGGCGATGTCCGCCCGGTCGTGCTCGGCCAGCAAACCGACGACCAAACTCGAATCCAAACCGCCGGAAAGCAGCACCCCCACCGGCACATCGGCGATCAACCTCCGCCGCACCGCCGTGCGCAGGACCTCCAGCGCCTCGTCCTGCCAATCCTCGAAAGATTTTTTCCCGTCCCCCGGAACCGGACCAAATCCCAGGCTCCAATATCGCTCCTGCTTCTCGCTGCCGTCGGGTTCGATGGTCCACAACGTGGCGGGCGGCAATTTGCGCACCCCGCGGAGAATGGTGTGCGGCGGAGGGACGACCGAGTGGAAGGAGCAGTAATAATTCAGCGCCACCGGGTCGACCGACGTGTCCACGCCGCCCGCCGCCAGCAAGGCCGGCAGACTCGAAGCGAAGCGGATCCAGTTTTTCGACCCGCTGTAATAGAGCGGCTTGATCCCGATACGGTCGCGCCCCAGCACGACACGCCCGCTGTCCCGCTCGACGATGGCGAAGGCGAACATGCCATTAAGCCGCTGCACGAATTCGCGCCCCCAGCAATGGTAGGCCTTGAGCAGCACCTCCGTGTCGCCGTGCGAAAAGAAACGGTAACCCCGCCCCTCCAACTCCTCGCGCAGATCGCGGTAGTTGTAGATCGCTCCATTGTAAACGATGCTCAGTCCCAGTTCCTCGTCGACCATGGGCTGCGACGACGCGTCGGAAAGATCGATGATTTTCAACCGCCGGTGCCCCAGCATGACCCCCGCCGTGCCATGGGTGCCGTCCGCATCCGGCCCCCGGGGACGCATCACCTCCATCATACGCCGCACCGCTTCTTCGGAGGGCGCCGCGCCGCCCCGCGCAATCTCACCGCAAATCCCGCACATCAGCCGACAGCAGGATTCGCGGTAAACCGCAGGTCGTGGCCGGCAACTTCAGGCATAAACATAACCATAACAAACAAGCCGTGGGTGTAAACCCCGCCGCCCCGCGCATTTATCCTTCAAGTTTCAAGTCTCCCCCTTCATCCTTCCCCGGCAACCGGGGGTGTAGCTCAACGGTTAGAGCAGGCGGCTCATAATCGCTTGGTTCACGGTTCGAATCCGTGCGCCCCCACGAACCAATCCCGATCATGCCCACCTTCGACATCGTCTCCGAACTTGACCGTCAGGAAATCCTCAATGCCGTGGACCAAGCCCGGCGCGAACTAGCCAACCGCTTCGACTTCAAGGGCTCGGAAGCCAAACTGGAAATCGAAAAGGACGGCAACCTGCGCCTTACCGCCGAGGACGCCTCGCGACTTAAAGGTTTGCGCGAAATCGCCGTGGCCAAGTTGGCCAAGCGCAACATCGATTTGCGCAATGTCGAGCAGAAGGATCCCGACATTTCCCCGCTCGGCCACGCCCGCCAACTCTTCGTTTTCAAACAAGGCCTCGAAGGCGACAAAGCCAAGGAAATTTCCAAATTCCTCAAAGCCTCGGGACTCAAGATCCAGTCGACGCTGCAAGACAAACAAATCCGCGTGACGGGAAAAAAGCGCGACGACCTGCAGGAGGCGATCGCCGCCCTCCGCGCGAAAGATTTCGGTGTTGCGCTGAACTACACGAATTTCCGCGACTAGCGCCGTCCTGGCTCTGGCATGTAGCGGCCCCGTCCCCGGCGCCGAAAAGACATGCTGCCACAGCACTTTCTAAACGGCTGTAATACCAACGTCCCTTCGATCAGTCCTTTTGACCGGGAGTGGTAGGGACGGCTGGCCCCAGCCGTCCGCGCTCTTGAACTCCTCCCCAGTAACTCGAAGTGTTTTCAGGCACCGACGGTCATAGACCGCCGCTACAATTTTTTGTCGACGTGTAGCGGCGCTCTATGAGCGTCGGTGCCTTTCCCCCTTTGCAACGAGGGTAGCCCCGGTTACTCCCCAACCACACCCGCCCACGCGCGGGTTCGGGGACTCCCCAGTAACTTGATGTGTTATGCGGCCGCGTTGTCAGGTAGGGCGGGGCCTCCGGACCCGCCGCGCACTTCAATCGGCGCGCCGGGGACGTCGCGCCCTACCTCAAGCCCCAGTTACTCCCAAACCACACCCGCCGCGCGCGGGTTCAGGGGCTCCTGATTAAGAAGACTTCGGTCCGTAAAACATCTGCTCGATGTCTTCGCATGGATCCCAACAATCGGGCGCTTCTTTTGCTTTACCTGCCAGGAGACCAAGGATCCGTGGCGCTTCATGCAAACCTTTCGCCGAGGCACACTGAAACGCATCGCTTGTCTGCTTTAACGACTTTTCCATGGAGCAGGTGTCTGATCGCGTTGGATTTTCCTCAAGCAGAGTTAATCTCCCGCGCGATCCGGTCGAATGCCTCCGCCGGACTCTCCGCCCGCGAGATCGGGCGCCCGATCACCAAGTGGGTGGCCCCGCCCTGCACGACTTCGGCCGGCGTCGCCGTTCGCTTTTGGTCACCGGAGTCGGAGCCCGCCGGGCGCACTCCCGGAATGACCAGCAGCGGCTCTTGTCCAAGTTCTTGCCGCAGCAACGGCAACTCGAGGGCACTGGCCACAAACCCCCGCACTCCCGCCGCGTGCCCCATCATGGCCAAGCGGACAACCTGCTCGCCCACGCTGCCCTGCACGCCGCAGGCCTCCAGCGTGGCTTGATTGGAACTGGTCAGCACGGTGACACCGAGAACTGTCATTTTTTCCCCGGCTTCCTCCACAGCCGCCGCGCACATTTCCGGTCCGCCGGACAGATGAATGGTGCAAAGATCGATGCCCAAGTCGCGGGCCGAACGCACGGCCGAGGCCACCGTGTTGGGGATGTCATGCAGCTTGAGATCGAGAAAGACGCGGGCCCCGTGCGCCTTGACCGCCTCGACGGACGCCGGTCCCGCCGCGGTGAAAAGTTGCAGACCCACTTTGTAAAACCTCGCCCGCCCCTCGAGCTTCCCCATCAATCGGCGCGCCTCGTCCAGTGAGGGCTCGTCCAAGGCCACGATGATTTCCGCTTGGCCGCCGCTCCTTTCGCCGTGGATCATGCCCCGCATGCAAATCGCCGCCCCGGCCAAAATCAATCTCAACCTGCGCGTCCTCGGCCGGAACGATGCCACCGGATACCATGACCTCGAGACTTGGATGGTGCCCGTCACCTTGGCCGACGAATTGCGCGTCGCGCTGACGGACACACCCGGCATCACCCTCACCTGCAGCGATCCGGACCTCGACAGCGGCTCCGGCAACCTCGCGTGGAAAGCCGCCGACTTGTTTCTGCGCGAGACGGGTCATCCGGGAGGCGCCGCAATCGAGTTGCACAAACATATCCCGCACGGCGCCGGGTTGGGCGGCGGGAGCAGCGATGCCGCCGCGGTGCTCAGAGCACTCAACGAACAGGCCGGTCGTCCGCTTGACGCCACCGCCCTCGAGCAACTTGCGGCCCAACTCGGCTCCGACATTCCGTTCTTCGTCCGTGCCCGGCCCGCGATGGCCCGCGGGCGGGGGGAGATCCTCCAAGCGCAGCCGTTGCCACAACCTCTTGATCTGCTCCTGCTCAAGCCGCCGTTCGCGGTGGAAACCGCCTGGGCCTACCGCCAATGGTCGGGTGGAAACTTCTGCCCGGAGGAATGGACTGCACCACAACTCCATGACGGGATTGAAATCGTCAACGACCTCGAACTCCCGGTCTTCGCCAAGTTCATCACCCTCGCCGCGCTCAAGAAGTGGCTGCTCGAGCACTCGCTGGTGGCCGCCGCCGCCATGTCCGGCTCCGGTTCCTGCCTTTTCGCCATCCTCCGCGACGCCCGCGGAGCCGGGCAACTGGCCGCCGAGGCACAGGAGGAATTCGGCCGCACCCTGTGGACGGCCGCCTGCCGCACGGCCTGACCCCGCCCCCCCTTCGCAGCTACGCGCCCTCAACGTATCGCCAGGCTTCCTCCAACTGCGATTTGTCGAAATATTTCTCGCCGAAAATCAGGCTGTCCGCCTTGTCCAGGAGCTTCTCCCACGGCGAGTCGCCCACCACGGCGATGCGCTCCATCTGCCGAACGTGACGCAGGGCCCACATCATGTCGGTATACATGACTTTCAAGCTCGCGTATTTGAGCGAGCCGAGGACAACGAGGACGTTGATCTTGCCGTGCTCGGCGATGAGTTTGTCGCAAACGGCGATCGCCTTGTTTTCGTCTTCCATGGAGATGGTCCCGACGGTTTCGAAACCGATGACGTTGCCCTGACTGCGTGGGAGGATGGCAATCATAAGGACTCAACAATAACCCCCGGACGTCCCGGCGGGTCAACGCGCGATGTCTCCCCGCTCGCGCCCATCTTCGGAGTTGACCCCTCCCATCTCCTTCGCGACCCTGCGCGCTCAAGCCCTTCCCATGCAAATTGCCGCTCACTATCCCCCCGGTTTCCGCGCGCGGCGCGGGCTGAACTGGGGCGCCCTCGGGCTCATGTATGCCTCCTACTACATGTGCCGTTACAACTTCCGTTTCGCCGGCCCCGGCATGAACGAGGAGTTCGGCTTCAACGCCAGCGATCTGGCCATGCTTTGGGTCGTCTGGTCGCTCGCCTACGGAACCGGACAACTGGTCAACGGACTCTTCACCGATCGCATCGGCGGCAAATGGTCCATGCTCATCGGCGCCATCGGCACCATCTGCTGCAACTTCATCTTCGGCTTCTCCTCCTTCGTCGGCACCTTCTCGACCTTCGCCCTCATCGCTCTGCTCAACGGCTGGTTCCAGTCCTACGGCGCGCCCGGCATGATCAAAATCAACGCCGCGTGGTTCCGCCGCACCGAGCGCGGCACTTTCGCCGGTATCTTCGGCATCATGATCCAATTGGGGCAATTCGCCATCAACACCCTCGCCCCATTCCTTCTCGCCGGCTTCGCCATCACCTTCTGGGCCATCGGCACCTGGGTCGTTGCCCCCGGCGAATGGCGTGTCCTCTTCATCGTGCCGCCCTTCGTCACGGTGGCCGCCGCCCTCTTCATGTTCTTCGCGGTCAAAGAGGAGCCCGCCGCCGCCGGTTACCCCGACGTCATCGAGGACGAAATCGACAACACCGCTGGAACGCGGGTCAGCCTCAAAGAGTCCTTCACCACCATCTTCACCCATCCCCTCGTCTGGTTCTACGCCGTGGCCTACGCCTCCACCGGCGCGGTGCGCCACAGCTCGGACCAACTTTCCGTCATGTTCTTCACCGAGCAACTCGGCATCGACTGGCGTGCCAAACCGCTCTCCGTGCTCATCACGATGAACCTCATGACGCTCGCCGCCGTCGTGGGTTCCATCGCCGCCGGTTTCATCAGCGACAAATTCTTCAAAGGGCACCGCTCCCCCGTGGCCATGGTGCTCTACTTCACCGAAGCCGTCGTCCTCACCACCGCCGCCGTCGTCATGCTCGCCGGCTTCATCCAACCGGGCGCCCTCGGCGTTTTCCTCGGCGGCATGTTCCTCGTTCTGACGTCTCTCACCGTCAACTCCACCCACTCCATCGTCGGCGCCGCCGCCCCGATGGACATCGGCGGCAAAAAAATGGCCGGCTTCGCCGCCGGCGTCATCGACTCTTTCCAATACTACGGCTCCGCCCTCTGCCTCTTCATCACCGCCTTTGTCCTCGAACGCTACGGCTGGGCCGGATGGTATCCGGTCATGATTTCCTTCGCCCTCATGGGCGGATTCTCCATGTTCCTCCTCAAGAGAAAACAAAAGCGGCTCGCCGCCGTCCAAACATCATGAAACTCCTTCCCGTCCTCCTGGCCACAGCACTGACCCTTTGCGGGGCCGCGGCCCAGACACCTCTCCGCATCGAAGGCTCCAACACCTTTGGCGAAAAGCTCGGCCCCCTTCTTGTCGAGGCCTTCGAAAAAACCAATCCCGACACTCCCGTCGATCTCGTCGCCAACGGTTCGGGTGCCGGCCTCACCGCGCTGCTCGAGGGGCGCACCGACATCGCCCCGACGTCCCGCGCCGCCGATGCCGACGAACTCCGGTTGGCCCGCGCCTCCAAGCTGCGCCTTCGGGCGCAATCCATCGGCAGCTACGGCGTCGTCGTCATCGTCAACGACAAGAACCCCGTCCGTTCGCTCTCCCTCCGCCAAGTGCGGGATATCTTCACCGGCAAGATCACCAACTGGAAGCAAGTCGGCGGACCCGACGCGGGCATCCGCCCGTTCATCCTCGACTATTCCTCCGGCGCCCGCCGCGGATTCCAGGAACTCGCCATGCGTTACGAACCCTATGCTTCCTCGGCGCGCGCTTTTCCATCCAAGCAAGCCATCGCCCGCGCTGTGGCCAAGGATGCCAACGCCATCGGCTATGCCGACATGGGCCCGCTCCCCGCCGACACCCGCGCCGTGCTCATCAACGGCATCCCCGGCAACCGCACGGCCATCAACCAGGGCCTCTATCCTTATGCCCGCACGCTGTATCTTTACACGGTGCGCGGGCGCGAGACACCCGCCGCGAAGAAATTCATCCGCTTTGTCCTCTCCCGCGACGGCCAGCGCATCATTTACGGTGCCGGCTTCGTCCCCCGCATGACCCTCCGCCTCGACCGCGACGGCCTCGCCTTCTAGCAGCTTCGCCGGCCCTCCCTACCAACGCTTGTAGCGGCGGTCTATGACCGTCGGACTCATACTCTTTTTCCGGCCCTTTTCATCACTCAAGTTTCCAACTCGGCGTTCCGCCTTCTCTTCATGCTCACCGTCTCCCAAGTCACCAAGTCCTTCGGCGGCCGAGTCCTCTTCGAAAACGCCTCGCTGCAGATCAATCCCGGCGACCGCATCGGACTGATCGGACCCAACGGCGCCGGCAAGTCCACTCTCTTCTCCCTCATCCTCGGCGACAACGCTCCCGACGAGGGGTCGGTCAACCTCCAGCGCGGACGCACGGTCGGCTTCCTCCCGCAGGAGAGCGCCCCCTCGGGCGATGAAACCGTCCTCCAACTCGCCACCAGCACCACCCCGGCCATGACCGCCGCCTACGCCAAGCTGCGCGAGTTCCCCGACGAAAACGCCGCCGAGCACCACGAGGCGCACGACGTCTTCCTCGAGCACGATGGCTACAATCTCGAAGCCAAAGCCAAACGCATCCTTTCCGGTCTGGCCTTCCGCGAATCCGATCACCACGCCCCCGCCCGCACCCTGAGCGGCGGATGGATCATGCGCGCGCACCTCGCGCGCCTGCTGGTCATGGAGCCCGACCTCCTCATGCTCGACGAACCGACCAACCACCTCGACCTCGAAACCCTCGGCTGGTTCCAGAGCCATCTCGCCAATTACTCCGGCGCCCTGCTCGTCATCTCCCACGACCGGGCCTTCCTCAATGCCATCTGCGACGGCATCGTCGAAATTTCCCGCCAACACCTCCACCGCTACCGCGGCAACTATGACGATTACCTCGTCGAGAAAAAGGCCCGCGACGAGCAATACCTCGCCGCCTACAAAAACCAGCAGCGCGAGATCGCCCACCTCGAGGACTTCATCAACCGCTTCCGCGCCAAAGCGAGCAAAGCCGCCCAGGCCCAGGAGCGCATCAAACAACTGGCCCGCATCAAACGCCTCCCGCCCCCGGAAAACGCCGAAGCCACCGTCAAATTCCGCTTCACGCAGCCGCCCCGCGGCGGACAACGCACCATGGTTCTGGAAAAGGTCCGCCAAGCCTACGGAGACCACGTCGTTTACGAGGACCTCAACCTCACGATCGAACGAGGACAGCGCACCGTGCTCGTCGGACCCAACGGCGCCGGTAAATCCACCCTCCTCAAAATCCTCGCCGGACAGCTCCCCCTCGCCGCCGGCACCCGCACCGAGGGCCACAACGTCAGCGTCGGTTACTTCGCCCAGCACCGCACCGACAACCTCGACGTCCGCCGCACCGTGCTCGAGGAAGCCGCGGACGGCGCCGGCGGGGTCGGCGAGCAAGCCATCCGCACCGTCCTCGGTTCCTTCCTCTTTCGCGGCGACGACGTCTTCAAAAACGTCGGCGTCCTCAGCGGTGGCGAAAAGAGCCGCCTCGCTCTCGTCAAACTTCTCCTGCGTCCGCCGAATCTCCTGCTGCTCGACGAACCGACCACCCACCTCGACATGGCCAGCATCAACGCCCTCGTCGCGGCTCTCCAACCCTACGAGGGAACGCTCGTTTTCGTCAGCCACGACGTCCACTTCATCCGCTCCCTCGCCACCACCGTGCTCCACATCAATGCTGGACGCCTCACGCCCTACGCCGGCGACTACGATTACTACCTCGAAAAATCCGGCGCCGCCTCCGATCGCGGCGGCCTCGTGGCGGCCCTCGGCAATCACCGGCCCGTCGAGAAATCCGCCACGCCCGCCGACAAACCCAAACTCGGACTCAAAGAAATCAAACAGCAACGCCGCGCCGAAGCCGAAGCCCGCAAAGCAGCGGCCGCCGAGCGCCGCGCCGCCGAGGCCCGCCACCGCGAACTCGAACAACGCATCATCGCCCTCGAAACCCGCCAACGCGAACTCGCCGCCATCCTCGAAACCGCCCCCAACGATTCCAGTTCCTTCCCCCTCCACCGCGAACTCGCCGACCTCACCGAAGAACTCGAACAAGCCAACGAGGAATGGAACAACCTCTCGGCCCAAGTGGCGTCGGCTCCCAGCCCATGATCTCCCGTCCCCAACGGTAGGGTCGGCTGGCCCAGCCGACCGCCAACCTAGCCACCGCCCCGCTCGCGCAAAAAATCCCCCGCAATCCGCCCCGCCGCCTCCCGCAAAGTCATCTTGCCTCCCGCCACCTCTGCCCCGAATTCCCCCAAATCCCGCTGCACCACCTCGCTTGCGACCATCCCCGCCACCACCTGCTCGCGCGCAAATTCCACCAACCCTTCCTGCACTTGCCCTAACCGGCGCGCCGCCCATTCACCGGACGCCTCCATCTCCACCCGAAACCGCTCGACCGTTTGCCAAACCTCCGCAATCCCATTGCCCTTCAAAGCAGAACAAGTCAGCACCTCCGGCTTCCACCCCGCCGTCGCCGCCGTCAAAAAGTGCAGCACCTGTGCCAATTCCAACTTCAACTTCTCCGCCGCGATCAAATTGTCCCCGTCCGCTTTCGTCACCGCGATCGCATCCGCCATCTCCACAATCCCCTTCTTAATCCCCTGCAACTCATCCCCCGCCCCCGTCAAAGCCAGCAGCAGGAAAAAATCCGTCATGGACCGCACCGCGATCTCGCTCTGCCCCACCCCGACGGTCTCGACCAAAATCACGTCATACCCCGCCGCTTCGCACAGCGTGATGGTCTCCCGCGTCTTGCGTGTCACCCCGCCGAGCGCGCGGCCCGAGGGCGACGGACGGATGTAGGCCGACGGATGACGCGACAGCTTCTCCATCCGCGTCTTGTCCCCGAGAATACTGCCCCCCGAAATCGCACTGGTCGGATCCACCGCCAGCACCGCCACCCGGTGTCCGGTCTCACAAAGATACAGTCCGAAAGCCTCGATAAACGTGCTTTTCCCCACCCCAGGAACGCCCGTGATCCCGATCCGCACCGAACGATCCCCGTGCGGCAGCAACGCTTTCATCAACTCCCCCGCCACCGCCCCATGCTGCGGCGCCGTGCTCTCCACTAAGGTGATCGCCCGCGCCAACACCGTCCCATCCCCCGCCCGCACCCCGCGGGCATATTCGTCCGCGGAAACGGCAAAGCAGAAACATCGGACCCCATAAGCAGAAGTCCCAGCCTCCCACAAACCCCTTCTCGCTGGAAGCCCGACGACCATATCTGTGTGCACTCGAACTTTTTTGAGGCACCGACGCTCATAGAGCGCCGCTACAAGTTTTTGTCGAGGTGTAGCGGCGCTCTATGAGCGTCGGTGCCTTTCCCCCTTTGCAACGAGGGTAGCCCCAGTTACTCCCCAGCCACACCCGCCCACGCGCGGGTTCAGGGACTTGGGGCCCTCTACGTCTGCCGCGGCGGACTCCGGTTGTGGTTTCGCTCATCCCCCCCGACTTGACCACAACTGGTCTATTCAATAGACTAGTTTTATGAAACCCGCTCCCCGCGTGCAGGAAGTCGGCGCTTACGAGGCCAAAACCAACCTCTCCCGCCTCCTGCGCCAGACTCGCGCCGGCAAATCCTTCATCATCACCCAGCGCGGCAAACCCGTCGCCGAACTCAAACCCGCCCCGGTCAAACGCGGGAAAGGCCACTGGGGTGACATGAAGGGCAAGATTTGGGTTGCGGACGACTTTTGCGAGCCGATCGAGGACATGAAGGAATACATGGAGTAGCCGCATGCGCTACCTCCTCGACACCCATACCGTGCTCTGGATGCGGGAAAACGACCCGCGACTCAAGCGCGCCAAGTGGGAACCCATCTTCTACTCAACCGACAACGAAATCCTCGTCAGCATCGTCAGCCTGTGGGAAATGACGATCAAGCGCTCCCTCGGCAAACTCGACTTCGAGGGCTCGCTCGAAGACTTCGCCGCCGACTTGGAAGCGAAACACGGATTCACCCTGCTCACGGTCGCCCCGACCGACCTCGACCGCCTCGCCACCCTTCCCCATCACCACCGCGACCCGTTCGACCGTTTGCTGATCGCGCAGACCATCGAGCACGGTGCCACCGCCGTGACCAACGACCGCCACTGGAAGAAATACCGCTGCAAAGTGCGGTGGTGACGGCCGGCCTCCGCGGCTTTACCCGACTCGAACCGCGCGCGTTTTATCCAAACGCAGAATACCCGGTTGCGAGAGGTCGAGCATGGCTTTGGGATCGGTCACTTTTTCGCCGCGCCACTGCACGCTGCCTTGGGTGACCAGGCGGCGGACGTCGCTGCGGGACCTGCTTTGGCCGAAGCATTGCGTGTAGGCTTCAACCGCGGCGGTGATGACATCGATGAGCGGAACGGCGGGAGTGAACCCCGGGAGGTCGGCATTCTCCAGATCGCGGCCGCTGAAGCGCTTTTCGAATTCCTCGAGCGCGCGCGCCGCGGCCTCCCCCGAGTGGAAACGCTCGACCAAGGCCCGCGCCAGCTCCTTCTTCGCCGCCATGGGATGCGCGTCTTGTGCCATAGCGTGTCCCAGCAGAAGCAGATACCACCGCGCCATCAACTCGTCGGAGACACTCATCACCTTGCCGAACATCTCGCCGGGCGCCTCGCCGACACCCGACCGCATTACCGAGGCTTTTGCTCATCTTCTGCGTGCCGTCGAGCCCCTCGAGGATGGGCAGCATCATAGCTACTTGCGGTTCCTGACCTTCCTCCTTCTGCAGGTCACGGCCGACCATGATATTGAAAAGCTGGTCCGTGCCGCCGAGTTCGACATCGGCTTCGATCATGACCGAGTCCCAGCCCTGCATGATCGGATACTGCACTTCGTGCGCACGGATCGGCTGCGCTTTGTCCATGCGCTCGCGGAAGTCCTCGCGTTGCAACATTTGCTGAAGAGTGACACGGCTGTTGAGCCGGATGACGTCGGTGAAGGTCATGCGGGCGAACCACTCGCCATTGAACACAACCTTCGTCTTCGCCCTGTCGAGCACCTTGAAAGCCTGATCCTGGTAGGTCTTGGCGTTGGCCAGCACTTCATCGTGGGTCAGTTGCGGGCGCGTGGCCGAACGACCGCTTGGGTCACCGATCATTGCGGTAAAATCGCCGATGATAAGGATCCCCTCATGCCCGAGATCTTGGAACTGACGCAGCTTTTGCAGTCCGACGGTGTGGCCGAGGTGGATGTCGGGGGCAGTCGGATCGACGCCGAGTTTGACACGCAACGGGCGACCCGCAGCGAGTTTCTTCTTCAGCTCCTCGCGGCTGATGATCTCCGCGCAACCGCGGGAGAGAAGTTCCGTCGACTCGTCGGGACTCATGCGCTCAACGGTTGCGGTTGAGCAATTCCCGGACCTCGTCCAGCGAGAGCGGCGCACCGCCCTGCGTGTAGGTTTGGTCGAGCACGGCCTGCGACTTGCCGCGACCGAGAAACTGGCGCGCATCGATCTCGCCGTCCAACTGCAACGCCCCACGGCCTTCCTCCGGCGCGGCCTTTGCTTCGACCGCCCGGGAGGCAAACTCCTTGTCGCTCAGAACATATCTGGTCAACTCCCGCGCTGCGTCCGTCTCGTAAACCTTCTTGCCGAACCACGGGTTGCGGATACCGAGGAACTTGCGCGTCGTGTATTCCTTGGTCTTGGCCGCTTTGACTCCCCGGAACTCCCCGCCCCCCTCGAACTTTTTGGCTGCGAAGGCCGTGGCGGAAAACGCTTTGTCCCCCATGGGGTTGGCTTGGTCGACTTTGGGATTCATGATCCGGTCCATCATACGCTGCTCCTGTTGCTGGGCCACTGCCGACCCGGCAAAGAGCATTGTCACTAAGAGGACGCGACCTACCATCCCCCTTGCATAACCGAGCCGGCCCCGCGCTGCAACCATCACCGCCCCGCCACCCATGACCACCGCCGCCCGCCCCGCCGCTCCCTGCGTGGCCGCCGCCATTGCCACCTATCGCCGGGAACGCGAACTCGCCCGCCTGCTCGCGGCCCTCGCCGCGGACGGCACCCAGCTGTCCGGGGGCATCTTCGTGGCCGACAATGCCACTTCGGCCGAAACCCGCGAGGTATGCCAAGCGGCACCGGTCCCTTGCTCGTGGATCCCCCGGCCCGTCAACAATGGCCCCGGCCCGGCGTGGAATACGGCCATTGCCAAGGCGTTGGAAAATCCTGCCGTGACCCACGTGCTTGTTCTGGATGACGACGTGGTTCCCCCGCCCGGCACGATCGCCACTTTGCTCGGTGCAGCGGAATCCACCAGCTCCGCCGCCGCGGCGCCCCTGCTCTTCGACGAGAAAAACCATCTTTGGGCATTCCCCGAGCCCCGGGAGAAAGCGTTGCGCAGCGTCATCCGCCGCACCGTCGATCCCGCGGAAGGCCGACGGGCCCTCGGCGACGAACCCCAGGCGTTTTGCTGGGCGACCGGCGCCTGCATGCTCTACACGCGTCGCGCCTTCGAGACCTGCGGATTTTTCCGCGAGGACTTTTGGATGCTCGGCGAGGATCTCGATTTCTCCATGCGCGTCGCCGGCACTTTGGGTGGCGTTTTCACCACGCAATCCGCGGTGCCCCATCTTCCACCGCCGCCCGATCCCGACAAATCACGCGTGGCCCACCGCCTCAAATTCCTCGCCCTGCTGCAAAATCTTTCCTACCTCGCCTTCCACTCCCCGAACAGCGCGCACCTGCGGTCCTACCTCGCGGGCAATTTCAAACGCTACGCGAACACCGAGGGACGATCGCCGGGGACCCTCTGGGACGGATGGTGCGCCTTTTACCAAGGAGCCCTCCGCCGGCAACCCTCGGGCACAACCGCCGGGGCCCGCCTTCGCGAGCGGGTCAAACGACGCCTATCGAAACCATGAAGCATCACCAGACTGCCCGCCGCGTCGTGGTGGAAACTCTGCACCGTCTGCCTGCCGAACTCCGCCAAGCCGCACGACAAGTTCCGGTCTGCTTTGAGGACTTCCCCGCGGACGAACTGGTCGCCGACGGCCTTGATCCGGGAATTCTCGGACTCTTCGTCGGCGCCCCGCGCCATGAGCACGCCAACGACCCCGGTCCGCCACCGCAGATCATCCTTTATGTCGAAAACATCCTCGAAGAATCCGAGGAAGCCGGCACGACCTTCGGCGAGGAAGTCCGTCGCACCTATCTCCACGAACTCGGCCATTACCTCGGACTCGACGAGGATGCCCTCGCCGAGCGGGACTTAGATTGAGATCCGCGGTAGGGCGGGGCCTCCGGACCCGCCGCGGTCGAAACAGGAAGCTACGCGGCGCGTCGGGGACGCCGCGCCCTCCCAAGGTTCCCGAAGCAGCTCGCTGAGGTTTGAGGTGTTTACTTCTTCGCCAGCTGCAAGTCGAACCGGTCGAGGCTCATCACCTTGTCCCAAGCGGCAACGAAATCTTTCACGAATTTCTCCTGCGCATCCGCACTGCCGTAAACTTCGGCCAGCGATCGCAGGATGGAATTCGATCCAAAGACGAGGTCGACCCGCGTCGCGGTCCATTTCGGCTGGCCGGTTTTGCGGTCGCAGCCTTCCCACTCGTCACGGTCGTCCGACGCCGGCTTCCACTCCGTGCCCATGTCGAGAAGATTGACGAAGAAATCGTTGGTCAGCTTGCCCGGGCGGTCGGTGAAGACGCCGTGCTTGGTTCCGTCGTAGTTGGCCCCGAGCACACGCAGGCCGCCGACAAGGACGGTCATTTCGGGTGCGGTCAAGGTCAGCAACTGCGCTTTGTCGACGAGCATTTCCTCCGCCGGAACGGAGAACTTGGCCCGGAGGTAATTGCGGAAGCCGTCGGCAGCGGGTTCGAGCACGGCGAAGGACTCGACGTCCGTCTGCTCCTGCGAGGCATCCATACGACCCGGCGTGAAAGGCACGGTCACATCCTGTCCGGCCTCCTTGGCTGCCATCTCCACCGCGGCGCAGCCAGCGAGGACGATGAGATCGGCCAGCGAGACTTTCTTGCCGCCGCCCGCAGCCTTGTTGAAGTCGGCTTGGATTCCCTCGAGCACCTTGAGCACGTTGGCCAGACGCTCGGGTTCGTTGGCTTTCCAGAATTTCTGCGGGGCAAGGCGCACGCGAGCGCCGTTGGCGCCGCCGCGCTTGTCGGAACCGCGGAAAGTGGAGGCCGAGGCCCAGGCCGTGCCGACCAACTCGGCGACGGACAGTCCGGAATCAAGAACCGTTGTCTTCAGCGCCGCGATGTCCTGATCGTCGATCAGTGGATGGTCGACGGCCGGGATCGGGTCCTGCCAGATGAGTTCTTCCTTCGGCACATCCGGCCCGAGGTAGCGGGCCCGCGGGCCCATGTCGCGGTGGGTCAGCTTGAACCACGCACGCGCGAAAGCATCGGCGAACTCCTCGGGATTCTGGTGAAAGCGCCGCGAGATTTTTTCATACGCCGGATCGAAACGCAGCGAGAGGTCGGTGGTCAGCATGGTCGGACGGTGCTTCTTGGTGCGGTCGAAGGCATCGGGCACGTCCTCCGGCGCGTCTTTGGCCACCCACTGGTGCGCTCCCGCCGGACTCTTGGTCAGCTCCCAATCGTATTTGAAGAGGTTGTCGAAATAGAGGTTGGTCCACTTCGTCGGCTCCTGCGTCCACGTCACTTCGATTCCGCTGGTGATGGTGTCGCCATTGATCCCCGACTTGTAACTGCTGCGCCAGCCGAGCCCCTGCTCGCCGATCGGCGCCGCCTCGGGTTCCGGGCCGATGTGTTTGGCATCCCCCGCCCCGTGGCATTTGCCGAAGGTGTGTCCGCCGGCGACCAGCGCGACGGTCTCTTCGTCGTTCATGGCCATGCGGGCGAAGGTTTCGCGGATGTCCCGTGCTGCGGCCACCGGATCGGGGTTGCCGTTCGGGCCCTCGGGATTGACATAAATCAGCCCCATTTGCACGGCGGCCAGTGGGTTTTCCAAGTCGCGGTCGCCGGCGTAACGCTCGTCGGCCAACCACTCTTTCTCCGCGCCCCAGTAGACATCCTCCTCGGGCTCCCAGATGTCGGCGCGTCCGCCGGCGAAGCCGAAGGTTTTGAAGCCCATCGAATCGAGGGCCACGTTGCCCGCGAGGATCATCAAGTCGGCCCAGGAAATTTTTCGTCCGTATTTCTGCTTGATCGGCCAGAGCAGGCGGCGGGCTTTGTCGAGGTTGGTGTTGTCCGGCCAGCTGTTGAGCGGCGCGAAGCGCTGACTGCCCCGCCCGCCGCCGCCGCGTCCATCACCGATACGGTAGGTGCCGGCGCTGTGCCAGGCCATGCGGATAAAAAGCGGTCCGTAGTGACCGAAGTCGGCCGGCCACCAGTCCTGCGAGTCGGTCATGAGCACCTCGAGGTCTTTCTTCACGGCGTCCAGATCGAGGCTCTGGAATTCCTTGGCGTAGTCGAACTCCGCACCCATCGGGTCGGTCTTCTCCGACTGCTGGCTGAGCATTTTGAGATTGAGCTGGTTGGGCCACCAATCGCTGTTGGTCGGACCCATCCCGGCGGCGACAGGCGCTCCGGTGGCTTTTCCGTGGTTGAAGGGACACTTGAGTTCGGCAGTCATAGTTTTGTTCGTGTGCTTTGTTGGTACGGCCGGATTTTTCGTCCGGACGCCGCGCCGGTCAAGATATCAACCACGGCACAGATCGCACGAAGCGCCCGGGAACGCGACTTGCGACGGGGACGTGGCGGTCGGAAACTACGAATATGTCTGCGGCAATCCGCATTGGCACCTCGGGTTGGTCCTACAGCGACTGGCGCGGCAAATTCTATCCGCGCGGCTTGGCTCCGGGCCGCTGGCTGGGCCACTACGCCGCCACCTTCGACACCGTCGAACTGAACGCCTCGTTCTACCGCCTTCCGTCCCCGGAACAATTCGCCAAATGGGCCGCGCAGGTGCCGGACGGATTTCTTTTCACGGTCAAAGCCTCGCGCCAGATCACCCATTTGCACCGGCTCAAAGACTGCGAGGAATTGCTGGGACACTTCTTCGCCGCGGCCCGCAGTCTCGGCGACAAACTCGGTCCGGTGCTTTACCAACTTCCCCCCACCCTGCAGTTCGATGCCACGCTCCTCGCCGCTTTCGTCGCCCTGTTACCGCTTGAACCCTCCCAAGTCATCGAATTCCGCCACGCGTCATGGTTTTGCGAGCACACCTTCGCCATCCTGCGCGAACACGGCATCTCGCTCTGTCTCTCTGACCTGCCCGGCTGCGAGGCGCCGATGCTGGTCACCGCCCCGCCCGCCTACCTCCGTTTCCACGGCGGCAAACGCTACCGCGACAACTACCCCGCCGCTGCGCTGGAAAAAACCGCGGCCCGATTGCGCGCATGGAGTCAGGAGGGAACACCCTCCTTCACCTACTTCAACAACACCGCCGCCGGTCACGCCGTGCGCAACGCGCAGGCTTTGGGACTGCTGACCGCTCAGAACGACAAAAAACGTGGCTAGGGAGGGAATCGAACCCCCGACACGAGGATTTTCAGTCCTCTGCTCTGCCAACTGAGCTACCTAGCCGTTGCGGGACAGGAAGATTAGCGGGGCCTCGGGCCGAGGCAAGAACAAGGTGGTGGGACCTCAGGTTTTGAGGGTTTCCGGCGCGGTGGCAGCGCGGTGGTATTCCTTGTATTGGTAATACGGGTAGTCGCTGCTGCCCATCTCGGCGCAGTTGTAGATAAGGCCGCGGACCATGACGCCGCGGACGGCGAGCAGTTTGAGCGAGCGGATGAAGAGGCGAGCGGAGGTGAAGCGGGCGCGGACAACGAAAAAGACGGCGTCGACCAGCGGGGCCATGGCGCTGGAATCGTCGGCGGCCAGCACGGGGCAGCTGTCGATGATGAGATAATCGAACTTGTCGTGCAGCGTGTTGACGATCTTGCTGAATTTCGGACCGGGCAACGGTTCGGTGCCGGCGGCCATGCATTTGCCGCGGGGCAGGAAGCTGAGGTTGGGCACGGGGGTTTCGACGATGGAGTCGTCGAGGGTCGCTTTGTCCTTGAGCACTTCGGCAATGCCGGGCTCGGTCTTGGCGGCGAAATGGCGATTGAGGCGGCCGCGGCGCAAGTCGCCGTCGACGAGGAGGGTCTTCGAGCCGGAGAGGGCCATGGTGACAGCCAAGTCCATGGCGAGGGTGGATTTGCCTTCGCCGGGAATGGCGCTGCTGATGAGGAAGCTCTTCGGGTTGTAGCTGCCCTCGGGCATGAAGAGGATGCTGGAACGGATGTTGCGGAAGGATTCGACGAGAATGTGGCGCTTGTCGTCCTGCTGCAGGACCTGCATTTCGGAAGCCTTGAGGCGCGGAATGAGTCCGACCACGTCGAGTTCCGAGTGGGCCTCGAGTTCGGAAACCGAAATGTAACGGTCGTCGAGTTTGCCGATGAGGAGCAGGATGCCGAGGCCGACGGCGAAGCCGCCAAGACCGCCCATGAGGAGAGCACGGCCGAGATCAGGGCGCACGACGGACGGCTGCGTGCCGTATTCCATGACGCTGATGGTGTCCTGGTCGATGTTGCGGTTGACGTCCACGCTCTGCACGCTGGCCAGCAGTCGCTCGTAGAGTCCTTTGCGGCGCTCGACCTCGCTCTTGAGGCGCTCGAATTCGCCGAGGCGGCGGCTGAGGTCGAGGGCTTTGACCTCCCACTCCTTGATGCCTGCCTCGGTGTTTTGGATTTGCACGCGGAGGGAGTCCATCTGCGAGGCGAATTGCTCGGCGGTCTGGCCTTGGAAAATTTCCATGAGGCGTTCCTGCAGGGCGATGCGCTGGCCGAGCTCGGCCATCTTGGGATGGCGGGGCTTGAGGTTGACGCCCATCTCGACCTGCTGCGCGCGGAGGAGCTGCAATTCCTGGCGGGCCTTGAGGTAGTCGGCCGCCGGGCCGAAGCCGCGCATGATGGCGCCAATGCCTTCTTGATTGGTTTCGGCCATGGCATCGATCTGGTTGGCACGCTCGAGGTTTTGTTCGAGGGAAAGGGTTTCGAGCAGCTGGTATTCGGTGCGGAGGTTGGCCAGCTGCCGGTTGAGTTGGGCGAGGTAGGCCCCGGCGCTGTTCCCCTCCTCCTGCAGGAACACCAGGTTGTTTTCCTTCTGCCAGTTGAAGAGCTGCTCCTCGGCCTTGCGGAGATCTTTTTCCAAATCGACGACTTGGTCGGTGATGGCGCTGAGGGTGACGTCGGATTTGTCGGAACGCAGCGAGCGGCGGTAGGCGATGTATTCGTCCATCACGGCGTCAAGATACGCCTTGGTCTGCTGCGGCTGGAGGCCTTGCGCGGTGACTTGGAAAATGGACGTCTTGGGCAGGATGGTGGCGTAGAGGTTGACCGGAACTTTTTCGAGATTCGGGTTGAGGGCCATCACGCGCGCGTCGGCGCGGCGGGCCACTTCGCCGCTTTGCAGGAGTTCGAGTTGGGTGCCGAAAAAGTTGGCCGCTTCCTCGCTGTAGACCGCGCCTTCGGGCAGAGCGATTTTCCCGGACACCATGAGGCGTCCGCTCGACTGGTATTTCGGCGGAGCGCTCAAGACCATCCACGCCTGCAGACCGAGGCCGATAGCGGTGGTGAGCAGCGGGATCCACCACCAGTTCTGCAGCATGTATTTGTAGCGCTGGAACGTGAGCTGCAGGATTTCGGCGCGCTCGTGCTGCTGGGCGCCGGCCATGGTGGTCGTGTCGGGGAGAGGCATGGGCTAGAAGTTGATCAGGCGCTCGGGTACGAGAATAAGATCGTTCGGAAGGACCTCGACATCAAGATCGGGACGGCCTTTTTCGATGATCTTTTTCACATCGATGATCTGTGTGTCGGTGGTGCCGTCGGCTTGCGTGCGGGTCAGTTTGACTTTGCGTTGGTTGGCAAAAGTGCCGAAACCGCCCGCGCGGAGGACGGCCTTGCTGACGGTGAAATTCTCGTTCGGCGGGATCTGCAGGGGGCCGGGTGAGCCGACCATGCCGGTGACGTAGATCAGGCCCGGGGAGCGTTGGCCCTCGACGTCGAGGCCGATGATGACCGTGGCGTTGTTGTAATAGTCGCGCTCGAGGAGTCCTTTGATGTCGAAGGCCAACTGGCGGGGTGTCTTGCCCTCGGCACGGACGCGTCCGATGTAAGGAACTTCGAGATCGCCGGAATCGGTGACCTGCAGGGAGACCGGCGGGTCGCGGTCTTCGACGACACGCAGATTAACGATGTCGCCGCGGGAAAGGCGGCGGACATCATCCAGCACCTCCATGGACACCGTGGCGGAAACCGCCGCGCTGCCGGCCCGGGTGGGCGGGTTTTGCGTCGGGGATTGGGGTGCGGGTGGCGGGGTTGGGTCCGGCAACTGCGGGAGCATCTGGGCCAAGGCCCCCGAAACGCCCCAGAAACAGACCGCCAAGGCCAGCAGGCGCACGGCATGGGACGCGGGTAATACTTTCATGAACAAAGGCTTAAAAATTGTAGTTCAGGTTGAGCCCGAAAATTTGTTGGTTGTAGCTGTCGGCAAGGACTGTGGAACCCTTAGTGATAACGCTGTAATAAAGACTTGCAACGAGGTTTTTTGTGACCTGATAGCCCAGCCCCACATTGGCGCCGACGCGGTTGAAGTCCTCCGACTCCGGCCCGGGTGATTCGGTGCCGTTTTGGTAGAACGCGCCCCCGCCGAGGGACCAGTTGCGGATGAGGATCCAGTTGAAGCTGTAGCCGACATTGAAGGCCTGCACGAAATTCGACTCGTAGCTCGGCTCGCTCTCGAAGCTGGCGCTGAGGCTGTGGGTATAGAAGCGGTTCAGTTCGTTGGCCACGCCGAAGTAGAAATACGGGTTGCTGGCGTTGCCGGTGTTGAGGGGGTTGTTCGACTCGTTGAACTGCGTGATCTGCCACCCCACCCCGGCCGACCACGAGGTGAAGCGCGAGATGTTGCCCATGGCGAAGAGTCCCGCGCTGCCGCCCACGCTGTTGTTGAGGTTGGACGTATTCTCCGTGACGGTGCCGTTGCCGCCGCCGGTGCGGAAGGGACGCTCGTCGAAATAGTAAGTGTTGTAGACACTGCCCTCCACGCCGACGCGCAGGAAAGGCTGCACCATGGCGGAGGCGTTGGCGTAGATCTGGTTCGAGACGGTATCCTGGTTGTTGTAGTCGTCGTTGAGCGAGTAGCGGATCTGGTTGGCGTAGCCGAAGCCGAACTGCAGGTCGTTGAGGTCCCAGATCACATCGATGCCGGCCACGTTGTTGAAGAAAGTGTAATTGACCACGTCGTTGATCGTCGGATCGTCGGTCGGGTTTTCCGTGATTGAGGGCCGCTCGTAGATGGTGATGATGAAGTCTTGGATAAAGATGTTGAACATCAGCTCGGTGGCCGGGGAAATAAGCAGGTATTGACCGCCCAGATCGGGATCATTGAGATAGTAATTGTAGCCCAGGCCAAGATCGAGGCTCACGCTGTTGATGCGGGTGATCGGCCAGTAGAGGTTCATGCCCACCCGCGGCGAAAGCACCAAGCTGCCCTTGGGATTGTCCTCCGAGAGATTGACGTTGGTGTTGTATTCCACCCCCATGCCCGCATCGAATGACATCTGCACCGGACCGGCTTTCACATTGTAGCCGCCGACGCGCATCGTGTTGATCGGCTGGGCCAAGCGCTGACCGCCGGTCGAGGGACGGTTGATGCTTGGGGTGGAGCCTTGGAACCGCGTGGCGCCGGTCGAGGCCGGGGCAAAGCCGCCCCGCGGTCCGCTGCCCACACCCCCCACTCCGGAACTCGTGCCAATCGCCGCCGGGCCTATGCCGGAAGAGTATTGGGCACGTCCGATCGCGGCCGGCACCGTGAGCAGGGCGGCAAGCAAAAGGACGTAAGTGGGTCGCTTCAAGGCAGTCATGGAAAATGCCGGAATCACAAAGACCGGCGAGAATTACACAAACCGGGGAATTTGTCCGCATTTCTTTCATCCACGGCCAGGGGAACCCCCATCCTTTCCGACGGTAGGGACGAGCGGCTCGCTCGTCCGCCTTTTTTCCAGCGGACACGCGAGCCGCGCGTCCGCACCTTTAATCCCTTGTTCGAGAGCTCATATCCCTTCGGGCTTCGGCATTATTCCACGGGAGCAACAGGCCGTGCCTCGACGGCAGCCGGCAACGGCGTTTCCGGCAACGGCCCTCCTTCGTGCAAATGACCGACGAGCAACCGGTCGAAAAGCGCCAGCACCGCGAGGGCCCCGAAGTAAACCGCGTAATGGTCGAGGGTCAGTCCGCCCAGCGTCACCTCGCGGGATCGCAGCGCATCCAGCAACGCCCCCCACAGGATCGGTGCCGCGCCGAGTCCGAGGCTCGAGATCACGGTGAAGAGCGCGAAGAAATGATTGCGTCCCATGGCGGGGATACTGCCCATGACAATGCGCGTGTTGGCCACGCCGAACACCGCACCGGCCAGTCCGCCGGCAAAATTAAGGAGCCCGACCAGCCACTCCGCCGCCGGCCAAACCCCCGCGGCCAGCAGGAACCAACCGGCGATGACCGCGGCAAAAAGCAGAAGCGCGCGCCCCAGCCACGGCTTGCTCCCCGTCGCATCCAAATGCGGTCCCGCCCAAGCCAGACCGGCCAAAGCCCCGGCGAAAGACAGCCCACTGAGCAGCAAAATCATGCCCTCCGCATATTTCTCGCGACCCGCGAGGAACTCGACGGTGAAGACACCGAGACTGCCGATCACGGTCATGTAGAAAGTTGTGAACCACAGCAACCGCGCGAACGGCGGATGGCGCAGCATGGCCGCCCACGGCACCGGGGCACCCGAATTCCGGCGCTCTTCCGGGGATTGCGCGTCGGGGATGCGTCCGATGAACCACAAACTGACCAGTGCCGAGGCCAGACCGATGGCAAAGACAGCCGCGTATTCCACCGCTTCCACCGTTCCGGCCATGACCCACGCGGAAACCAGCAGCGCGACAAGACAGCCCACGTGCATGAAGGCGTTGTCCCGCGAGAGAAACCGCCCGCGCACCGTCTCCGGCACCAGCGCGGTCAGCCAAGGCAGCCAAGCCCCGGCGGCGAAGCCGCGCACAAGGTTGAAGCAAAACAAGGCGATGGCCACCAGCACGAGTCGCATTTCCGCGGCCAACCCCGGCAGCAGGGGCACGGCCGTGAGCAAGAGTACGAAAAGCGTGCGCACCCCCCACCCCGTTAAAGCGAACCGCCGGTAGCCGGTCCGGTGCAAGAACCGCGCCGCCACCAATTGCAGGATGCTCAGCAGCGGCGTCAGCGAGGCGATCGTGCCCAGCACCAGCGAGGAAGCGCCGAGCGACTTGGCGTAGAGGATCACTGGCGCCCCCAGCACGATCTGGAAGGTCACCGCATTGAAAAAGCTGAACCCGTTGAAATTCAGCGAGCCCGGCGGAAAGCGGTGCCCCGGACGTGCGGCGCGTGTCATGCGGGCGCCAAACTAGCGCACCGATGCCGCCTGCTCAACGTCCGCCAGGTGCCGGGCGAACCATTCCGCGGCCAACCGCGCCACCTGCTCCAGCGTGCCCGGTTCCTCGAACAAATGCGTCGCCCCGGGGACGATCTGCAGTTCCGTCGGACAACCCATGCGCGCCCGCGCCTGCTCGTTGAGCCCGATGACCACATCATCCAAGCCGCCCACGATGAGCAGCGTCGGACACTCCACCCGCGGCAACGCGTCGCCGGCCAAGTCCGGCCGCCCTCCTCGCGACACCACCGCCTGGATCTTGTCCGCGGGCAATTCCGCCGCCGCGACCAACGCCGCCGCTGCCCCGGTGCTCGAGCCGAACAGCCCGACGGCCAGACCGGACAATTCCTCGCGTCCCCCGGCCCAGTCCACGACCTGCGCCACGCGCCGCCCCAGCAGACCGATATCGAAGCGCAGCTCGCGCGTCATGTCATCCACCCGCTCCTCGTCCTCGGTCAGCAAATCCATGAGCAAAGTCCCGAGCCCTGCGTGATTGATCACGCCGGCCACGAAGCGATTGCGCGGACTGAGCCGGCTGCTCCCGCTCCCATGGGCGAAAATCACCAGCCCCTCCGCCCCCGAAGGCAACGTCAGGTCCCCGTGCAGCACGGCATCCTCCAGACCGATCTCCACCGCTCGTGTCATAGTGACGTCCTCCGGTTGTGCGCCAAGAGAGCCCGCACCTCCGCATCGTCGGTCGGCCCAAAATTGTCATACCACTGCCCCACCGCGGAAAACCACGCCGGTGTTTCCAGCACAACCACTTCGTCCGCCTCGTCCTCCAGCAAAGCCACCGAATCCGCCGCCCCCACCGGCGCCGCGGCGATGATCTTCGCGGCACCGAGAGCCCGCAAGGTTTGCAAGCCCGCCCGCATCGTCGCCCCGGTCGCCACGCCGTCATCGACCACGATCACGGTTTTCCCCTCCACCTCCAAAGCTTCATGGTCGCCGCGGTAAGCCGCGACCCGCCGTTCGAGCTCGCCCTTTTCACGGACGACAATTCGGTCGATCGCCGCCGGCCCCAGCCCCAAGTCGCGCACCAGCCGTTCATTCAAAACACGCACCCCGCCCTCGCCGATCGCCCCGATGGCCAACTCCTCTTGTCCAGGCGCACCCAACTTGCGCACCACCAGCACATCGAGCGGCGCCCCAAGCGCCCGCGCCACCTCCGCCGCCACCGGCACCCCGCCGCGGGGCAAGCCCAACACGATCACATCATCCCGCCCCGTGTAATCGGCCAAAGCTCCGGCCAACAACTCCCCGGCCTCCACCCGGTCCCGGAAGACCCGTTCGCTCAAATTCGCTTTCACACCTCAAGCTTCACCCCGAACCGCGCCCGCGCAACCTTGCATGCGTGGGGTAAACACCTGCCGGCGGCGGGACTCGAACCCACACGGGATTTTACTCCCAGCGGATTTTAAGTCCGCTGTGTCTGCCATTCCACCACGCCGGCGGAACTGCAACAGTCTGAAGACCAGCCGGCGAAGTCAACAAAGGCCAAGACTTTCGCCGGATTTCCCGTCTGGTCCTGGATGCAATTTGACGCGATTGACTACGGACTGGGCGATTCGAGAGTCAACGACGCAACCCCGAGCGATCACCAACCGAGGCATCTTGACTGTGCTCTATAATGTGACTTACGGCAGGAACTGTGTGCAGTGACTCTGCAAGAATTTTATGATCCCACCACCCGCACCAATGAAGACATTTCAGCATTTAGCTGCCATTTGCCTTGTTTCTGCCGCTTGTTTGTCGGCCTGCCAAGCAACAGAGCCTGGTAGCACAAACAGCGCCTCATCGCTTTCAGAGCCCGGCGCCAAGGACATCGCCGCGTGCGAAAAAAACACACGCACATTTTTGGCTTCAGACTATACGAGCGACGACTCGGCAGCCTTAAGATACTTCACTCCGCCCTTTGCAAAACTCTGGCTCTGGGCGACGAATCCGCCCGAGGGTGAGACAAACTTCTGGGGCGCCGACCCCATTTTGGAGACCCAAGACGATGAACCCGAACTTGTGAACTTGGGACCAGGACGAATCGTCGAGGGGAAGGTTAGGGTGCCTGTCGACTATAAGTTCCGCTTTCCGGGAGGTCGGTCCTTCACCAAAGAATTTGTTTTTGTTCGCTCCGGATCGAACTGGCTGGTGGCCGATATTTTGACGACCGATCCCGAGATTGGCACGACCAGTGAGTTCGCAGTTCTCAGCACCGCTAAGGCGTCAGGTCAATAGATCTTGAAGCTGCCAAACAAAATACACGAGCCTTCTAATTCTGCCCGCTCAAGCACGGGGAAGCGCTATCACTTTTCGCAGCGAGATCACTACAGCAGAGTGCTGCGGAACGGGATCAGTTCTTGAACTTTGACACAATTCCTGGGCTTTCCTGCAACTCCAGGCGTCGCCGTGCTCGCCGTCCAATTGCGCTTGGTGCAGGATGTCGGAATGGGCACGTGTTGGGAAGTTTTGGCCATGCATGGTTGGGCCAGCGATGCGCGGTGCTGGGAAGCTTGGCGGTCGGCGACCGAGCCGCGCGGGTGGCGGTGGCATACGGGTGAGCGGGGCTACGGGGAGTTGCCGCCACGTGTGCCGGGCTGGCCGGAAGGATCCGCGGAGATGCGGCGTTTGGTTATTGGACACTCGCTGGGACCGCATCTGGTGCCGGCGAATGTGCTGGGCGCGGCCGATGTGGTGGTGCTGCTGGCGAGTTTTGCAACCTTTGTCCCGCCTGGGCGCGAGGGGCGGCGGGCGCGGGCGGCGCTGGCCGGGATGGCGTCCTGCCTTGGCGATGAAGCGCGAGCGCGGGATATGCTGACCACTTTCATGCAGCGGGTCGCCGAACCGCAATCGCCGGACTTGCTGCCGCCGGGGCCGGTGGGTGGTCCGCTCGACGAAGTCAACCGCGCGCGATTGCGGGAGGATTTGGAGCGGCTCGGACGTTGCGCGGGATTACCGGATGGGCTCCCGCGGCAGCAGCGGGTGCTGATTGTCGAGGGGGAGGAGGACCGGATCGTGGAGCCGGCGGCGCGGATGCTTTTGCGGGAGGCGTTACCGGAGGCGGAGGTCATCATGCTGCCCGGTGTTGGTCACGCGCTGCTGACGGAAGACATGATCGGGCGCGTGGTGGAATGGGTTGAGGCGCGGTAAGGGCGGGCGGAAAGATTCAGAGACCGGCGCCACGCAGGAGGAGGTCGGCGAATCTCGCGGTTTCGGAGGCGAAGGTGGCGGCGTGGGCGAGAAGCTCGCGGCCGAAGCTGGCGAAGCTGACGTAGGGCGTCGCCACAATGAGCAGGAGGGACAAGACGAGGAGGTTCATCAAATAAATGATGGTCAGCGAAAAGAAGGTCCCCCCATAGGCGAGATCGGTCTGGCCGCGGGGGATCATCGACAAGGTGAAGGTGGCGTGGAAGCCCCAGGTGAGGCCGAGAAATCCGTAGAGCAGACCGGTGGCCAACTTGGCGTGGGGTTGCAGGTCGTAGAACGCGGAAACCATCCCGTAGAGGAGTATGACAAACACACTGTAGATCGGGACGAAATACGGTGCGAGGGCGATCCACGTGTTGATTTTCGACGAGACGATGTAGCCGCCTTCGCGGGTCACGCTGAACTCGGAGACGCGTCCGCCCATGATTTTCACCATGATGAAGTGGGTCAGTTCGTGGCCGAAGACATAGACGCGGAGCGGGCGCGGCAACCCGAAGAAAATGATCAGCCAGCAGATGAGTCCGAGGCTGAAGAACCAGAATTCCGGCGTGGCCCAGAAATGCGGGACATCCGGCCACTTGCGAGGTAAAGGCATCGACCAGCGCGCTGAAGAACGCGGCGGTGAGGACATAGCAGAGCGGGCAGGAGGAAGAGTCCGACGATAAATTTCACCCAGCGCACGGGCACGACGAGCGTGGCGTCGGCGGGTGCGGCCAGCGTGGTGTTGAGACGCGTGCCCCGCGCGGTTTTGCGGCGGCGGGCGCGGCGGGCCATCGGTTGCGGGACGTCAGGCGCGGCCCGTGTAGGTGCCGTTGCGGGTGTCGATTTTGACCATCTCGCCTTCCTTGATGAAAAGCGGGACGTTGACCACGAGGCCGGACTCAAGGGTGGCGGGTTTTTGCACGTTGCTCGCTGTGTCGCCGCGGACGCCTTCGGCGGACTCGATGACCTTCATGGTGACCGAGGCGGGCACTTCAACTTCGACGGCTTTGCCCTCGGCATAAAGGACCTCCACTTTGAGATTTTCCACGAGGTAGTCTTTGGCCGCGGCGAGGAGATGCTCGTCGAGTTCGATCGTCTCGTAGGTCTCGGGGTCCATGAAATGGTAGCCTTGATGATCTTTGTAGCTGAACTCGAGCGGGCGGCGCTGGATGTCGACGAGTTCGACTTTTTCCGTCGAGCTGAAGCGGACGTCACTCGATTTGCCGGTCTTGATGCTGCGGATGATGGCTTGGACGAAGGCGCGGAGGTTGCCGGGGGTGCGGTGATGGACTTCCAGTACGACATACGTGTCGTTGTTGTATTTGATGGCCATTCCTTTGCGGAGGTCGTTGGCAGCGGGCATGGGATTAAGGTCTTGGTGAAAAGTTTTCGGGTTGCGCGGGTCAGACGCCTTGGAGGCGCGAGAGGTCCTGCGAGTCGACGATGCCGATCGGACGGTGGTCGTCGTCCACCACGATAAGATCGTCGAAACGATGGGTCTTTAGCACGTGCAGCGCCTCGGCGGCAAGCTTGTCGCCGCGGATGGTGACCGGGTCCGGGGTCATGAAATCGGCCACCGGGCGCATCCCGAGGTCCGGGTGCGACTGGTAATGACGCGCGAGGTCGCCATGGGTGAAGACGCCGGCGAGTTTCCCATCCTCGTCAACGATGGCCGCCGCGCCGGCGCGGCATTTGGTCATTTCCTTGACCGCGTCCATCACCGTGGCATCGGTGCGGGCGATCGCGACCTGCGATTCCTTGCGCATGATCTGGTTGACGCGATTGAGCAGGACGCGGCCGAGGCTGCCGCCCGGGTGGAAGCGGGCGAAATCCTCTTGGTTGAACCCGCGGGCCTCGAGCAGAACCATGGCCAAGGCATCGCCGAGCGCGAGCATGGCCGTCGTGCTGGAGGTCGGGGCGAGGTTGAGCGGGCAGGCTTCCTGACCGACGGAGACATCGAGGACAACGTCGGCGGCCTGACCGAGGGTGGAATCCGGGCGTCCGGTTACAGCGATGAGTTGCACGTCGAATCGCGCGAGGGGCGGGAGGATGTTAAGCAACTCGGCCGTCTCGCCACCGTAGCTGAAAGCGAGCACGACATCGCCGTCGGAAACCAGACCGAGATCGCCGTGGAGGGCGTTGAGGGAATTGAGGACGACCGCGGGGGAACCCGTGCTGGTCAGGGTGGCGGCGATTTTGTCCCCGATGTGGCCGGACTTACCCACCCCGCAGACGACGATTTTGCCCCGGCGTTCGGCGCACGCGCGCAGCGCCTCAATAGCGCGCCCGAAGGCGTCCCCGTCGAGATTTTCGGCCAGGCGTCGGAGTTCATCGGCCTCGATCCCGATGACGCGGCGCCCTTTGGACAGATAATCCATGTCAATCTGTATGATTCTGCGGGAGTGGCGCCCAAGGCGAGAGTGATTTTCGGGGTTGCCGCGGCGGGGCCGAGTTCCCGCAAGCTCTGGCATGCGCCGATTGCTCGTCATTCTCGCGGTCCTGACCGCCGGTGGATCCTGTCTGGCGCAGGATTTCGTGGCCCCGAGGCCACCGCGGCGTGAGGTGGAGGCGCCGCCGCCGCGTCAGGTCAGCCCGCTGGATCCCGATTCGGCAGTAGAGGGCATTGTCGCGGCCATGTTCCAGACGAAGCAGCCGTGGCAGCTGATCAATCCGCTGGCGGCCAAGGGCTATGGCGATGGACGTTATCTGACTTCCTGGGATCCGACCGACGAGGGCAAGCCCAAAGGCTTCATTCTCTTCGGGATCCGGTTCTGGTAGTCTCCCGACGCTCCTACCCTTGCGTCTCCTCTTCGTCAAACTTCGCCATATCGGCGACGCCCTGCTGCTCACGCCCACGTTGGCCGCGGTCAAGCAGGCCCTGCCGCGCGCCGAGATCTGGGTGGTGGTGCGGCGCGGTTCGGAGGGCATCCTCGCCGGGTGTCCGCACATCGACGAAGTGCGCACGGCGATGATTCCCGAGCACGGTGCGGCGCGGAATGCCCACCGCGGCAGCGATGCCGGTCTGTTGCGGGAGTTGCGGGCGGCGCGTTTCGAGCATGCCTTCGAGATGGGCGGCGGCGACCGCGGGCGCTGGCTGGTCACCCTGAGCGGAGCACGCGGGCGAACGGCGAATACCTCGCCGCGGCGATTTCCCAAGCTGTGGAAGCCCGCTTTCAACCGTCCCTCGACGACCCGCCGCTACGGATTTCACGAAGTCCAGCGCGACTACATCGTTGTCGGCGATGTGCTGCCGCTGCCGCGGGAAATTCCCCCGCTCGAATTCGCATCCACCGCCATGCGCCCTTGGGATCCGGGCAAGAACTTGGAAGATTTCGCCGTCATCCACGCGGGAACGCGCTGGGCTCACAAGGCGTGGCAGGAGGAGCGCTGGATCGAAACCGGCCGCGCCTTGCTCCAACGCGTGCCGCGGATTGTCTTGAGCAGCGGTCCGGATCCGGCGGAACGCGCCCTGGCCGCGCGCATCCGGGAGGCCCTCGGTCCGGCGGCGATATCGACCGACGGGCAGACCGACTGGGCGCAACTGGCCGGGTTGCTGGGGAGAGCGAAATTGTTTGTCGGCGTGGACACCGCGGCCATGCACTTGGCGGCCGCGTGCCAATGTCCGACGGTCGCGCTTTTCGGGAGTTCCAAGCTGGCCGAATGGTATCCGTGGCGCGTGCGTCATCGGGTCGTGCGACCGCAGGAGTGGCTGGGTGAGGATCCGAAAACCGACCGGAAAACGGACGCTTTGATGCGGGAAATTCCGGTCGAGCGTGTCGTGGCGGCCTGCGGGGAAGTGCTGGCCGGCGGCGGGGTGGTCCGGCCGGAAAGCAGCAGCCTAATTCTCGCGTCGTAGCATGGCGGACGCCAAAGCGCGAAGGGTCTGCCCGCGTGCGCCGAAGAGCTTGAGGGAGTTGACGGCTTCGGAAGTCCACTGCTCCGCGAGGGTGCGGGATTTTTCCAGGCCGAAGAGAGCGGGGAAGGTCATTTTGCCGGCGGCGGCATCTTTACCGGCGGTTTTGCCGAGGAGTTTCACGCTTTGCGTGGCGTCGAGGATGTCGTCTTGGATTTGGAAGGCGAGGCCGAGGGCGAAGCCGAAGCGGTCGAGGGCGGCGAGCCGGGCGGGGGTGGCGCCGGCCGACATTCCTCCAAGTTTGAGCGAGGCTCGCAGAAGCATGCCGGTTTTGGCGGCGTGGATGAAATAAAGCGCAGGTTCGGAGGGTTTGCGTCCTTCGGCCTCAAGGTCGGCAACTTGTCCGGCGATGAGACCGCGGGATCCGGCGGCGCGGGCCAGTTCGGCGACGAAGTCAGCAGCCGTGTAGCGTTTCCGTGGTTCAGTTTTCGCGAGAACGGCAAACGCTTCGGTGAGCAGCGCATCTCCGGCCAAGACCGCCATTCCCTCCCCGAAGACCACGTGGGAGGTCGGTTTGCCGCGGCGGAGATCATCGTCATCCATGCACGGAAGGTCGTCGTGGATGAGCGAGTAAGCGTGCACCATTTCGGCGGCGCACGCGGCGGGCAGGGCCGCGCGAGCGGTGCCGCCGCAGGCTTCGGACGCGGCACAGCACAGGAGCGGGCGCAGCCGCTTGCCGCCGGAGAGCAGGCTGTAGCGCATGGCGCGGTGAATGGTCGAAGGCTTGGTCTTGGCGGCGGGGACGGACGAGCGGAGAGACTTTTCAACCAATGCACGGGTGCGCTTGATCCAGCGATTCAGGTCGGCCGAGGTCATGACTTGAGCCCTTTCTTTTTGGCCTCGAGGACAGGAATGACTTTTTTCAGCGGGAGGCAGTTCACGACGTCGGCTTTGGTCAGCCAACCTTTGCGCGCGGCGCCAATGCCGAAGTAGAGATTTTGCAGGCCCTCGGTCGAATGGGCGTCGGGATT
Source organism: uncultured Verrucomicrobiae bacterium (assembly GCA_963776165.1). Classification (GTDB taxonomy): domain Bacteria; phylum Verrucomicrobiota; class Verrucomicrobiia; order Chthoniobacterales; family JACTMZ01; genus JACTMZ01. The sequence continues at coordinate 305,690 of CAVZLI010000003.1, read as the reverse complement.
GATGACGCATTGAACGCCTTTTTCTTTGGCCAAGCGCCACCAGCGCCAGTCCATGTCGAGGCGGTGGGGATCGGCATTGAGCTCGATAAAGGTTCCGGTTTCGGCGGCGGCATCAAGGACGGCGGGAATGTTGACGGCGTAGGACTCGCGCTTGAGCAGAAGCCGTCCGGTCATGTGTCCGAGCATGGTGACGTGCGGATTCTCCATGGCGCGGATGAGGCGCTTGGTCATTTCGGCTTCATCGAGGGTGAAGGAGGAATGAACGCTGGCCACAACGTAGTCGAGTTGGGCGAGGACGCTGTCGCTGAAATCAAGGGAGCCGTCCTTGAGGATGTCGCATTCGGTGCCGCTGAAGAGACGGAAGCCGTCGAAGTCCTTGTTGAGAGCTTTGATTTCGCCGATTTGCTTTTTGAGACGTGCGGGGTCGAGGCCGTTGGCTTGGAAGGAAGCTTTGCTATGATCGGCAATGCCGAGGTATTGCAAGCCGAGTTCCTGCGCGGCGGCGGCCATTTCGGCCAGGCTGTTGCGCCCGTCGCTCGCGCGGGTGTGGTTGTGGAAGGTGCCTTTGAGTTGCTCGAGTTTGACCAGATCGGGAAGTTTGTGCTTGGCAGCGGCCTCGAATTCGCCGCGGTTTTCGCGGAGTTCGGGTTCGATGTAGTCGAAGCCGAAGAGTTCGTAGATGTCGCGTTCATCGCGGATCCGGGGAATTTTCGCCGCGCCCTTTTTCACCGGGGCCAGGCGGTATTCGTTGAGCGTCCAGCCGCGGTCCTGGGCCAATCCGCGGAGCAGGATGTTGTGCTCCTTGCTCCCGGTGAAATACATGAGGGCGAAAGGGTATTCCTCGTCGGAGACGACGCGGAGGTCGGCTTGGAGTCCGTTTTTCAACATGACGCTGGACTTGGTATCGCCCGCGGCAAGCACGCGATCGACGAGCGGATGCTCGCGGAAGGCGCGGGAAATGGCGGCGGGGTTTTTCGTCGAAACAATGATGTCGATGTCATGGACCGTTTCGTTGCGGCGGCGCGTGCTGCCGCCGGCGGAGAGACGAATGGTGTCCGGGTGCGCCCGGAGGTCATCGAGCAGGGTGGCCGAGGCGTGGGCGGCAACGGACGCAAGGTGGCGGCCGGCGCCTTGCTTCAGGGTCTCGAGAGAATGGAGGAGTTTCTCCTGCGTTTTGGCTCCGAAGCCGTCGAGGGCGGCGATCCGGTCGTTCTGGCAGGCCTTCTCCAAGTCGGCCAGCGAGGCGACATCGAGCTTTTCGTAAAGTGCTTTGATCTTTTTCGGCCCGAGGCCGGGGACATCGAAAAGTTCGAAGAGCTTGGGCGGGAATTGGGCGACGAGTTCGTCGTAGTAAGGCAGCTTGCCCGTCGTGACGAGGGTGGAGATTTTTTCGCGCAGGGCTTCGCCGATGCCGGGAATGCCTTTGAGTTGGTCCTCGCGGACGAGCGTGCCGAGGTCGCCTTCGAGCATTTCGAGGGCGCGGGCGCCGTTGTGGTAGGCGCGGACTTTGAAGGGGTTTTCGCCCTGCAACTCAAGCAGCAGGGCGATGCGCTGGAGAACGTCGACGACTTGGTCGCGGGTGACGGACATGCCGGTATTCTAGACGCAGCAGGCTCCGCCGCGCAGGGAAAAAGGGATGAGGGAAACCGCAGAGGGTGCAGAGAGCACAGAGGAGATGGCGACGAACGGCTCGACGGTTTGTCGCGGCGGTTGCCGGGGCTACGAGCCGTAGGTGGCGAGGCGGTTGCGCCAACCGGGGAGCCAGCGTTTTTCGCCGCGGGCGGGGGGGATAGCTCGACGCGACGGGTGAGGACGCGGTCGGCGCTCTTGGCGAAGGCGGCGGTGGGCGATCCTTTGTCGGACATGCCGGCCAGAACTTGGAGGAGACCCCAGCCTTCACCTCGGTAGCGTTCGGTCGGCGAGGTCCCCTCGCCTTTGAAGTTCACGTAATCCATGAGCGGGTAGAGTCCGCCGGGGGCGTTGGCCACGCGGTAAAAGTTGCGGCGGATTTTTTCGCGTTCGTCCGCCGGGGCGGAGGCGAGCATTTTCGGAAGGGCGGCTTCAAGGCGGAGAGCGGCGAAGCGGGCTTGTTGTCCGACGGTCGAAGCCAGCAGCGAACGGAGTTCTTCCATGCGCTTGGAACGAAAGTCGGCCATGAAGGCGCTACGGTCCGGCCAAGGACAGGCTTTGGCCGAGGCCAGCCAACCAGGAAGTTTCACGCCTTGCGCGCGGAGGTAGTCTTTGAGTGCGGGAAAACTTTCTTTGAAGGGACCGCGGCGGCCTTGCGGATACCAGATGAAGTGGCCGATGCCGAGGGAGGCAAAGTCTTCGCCCTTGTTCCACGCCGTGAGGCCATCGCGCGTGCCGGCGCATTCATTTTGCCAGATTTTTTTGCCGATGCGTTCGGCTTCGGCATCGCTGACGCGGATTTCCGAAGCGGCGAGAGGCGCCGCCAAGAGGACAAAAAACGCGGCGGCGAAGAGACGCGCGGTCATGGCCGGGCGAAGGTCAGGCCCCGACGCGCATGGGCATCAGCACGTAAACGAAGGGAGCGTTGATCTTGATCACGCCGGGACTGATGTCGTCGATGAGCTCGAAATGGACTTCGTCCTCATTGAGGTAGCGCAGCGGGGCCATGAGGAAATCGGGGTTGAAAGCGATGGAGATGTCCTTGCCTTTGTAGTTCACGGCCATTTCCTCGCGGGCCTCGCCGACTTCGGGAGTGTTCGAGGTGATCTCGATTTTGCCCTTGGAGAAATTGAGGCGGACTGAGGCGGTCTTCTCGGTGTTGAGGAGGGACACGCGGCGGACGGCGTTGAGGAGGGTTTCACGCTCGACGGTGACGCGCTCGTTGACCTTGGTCGGGATGACTTGGACGTAGTTCGGATAATTGCCCTCAACGAGTTTGGAGATGAGGGTCGTCGGCCCGCAGTCGAACTGGACCATGTTTTGCGCGAGACGGATAACAACTTCGCCGTCGTCCTTGAGGGCGCGCATCAGTTCGGTGATGGCTTTGGTGCGGACGATGAAGTCACGCTCCTGGCTGGGCGGTATTTCGAGGTCGTTGACTTCGGCCAAGGCGAGACGGCGTCCGTCGGTGGCCACGAGGGTGAGCTTGTCGCCTTTGAAAGAGAAGAAGATGCCGTTGAGGACGTAGCGGGTTTCGTCCAGGGAGATGGCGTAGTGCGTTTTGCGCAGGCCGTCCTTGAGGTCGGCCGACTTGAGTTTGAATTCAACCGCACCGTCGAAGGCCGGGAGGCCGGGAAATTCCGCCTCGGGCATGCCGTAGATTTTATAAACGCCGGCGCCGCTCTTCAGCGTGGCCATGCTCTTGGCGTCGACCTCGACCTCGATGTCGGTCTTGGGCAGGTCCTTGACGAGGGTGCTGAGGCGCTTGGCCGGGAGGGTGGTGGAACCGGACTTGCCCACCTTGGCTTCAACTTTGGTGCGGACGGTGAAATCGAGATCGGTCGAGGTGAGGACAAGTTCGCCGTTGGCGGCCTGCAGGAGGACGTTGGAAAGGATGGGCAGGGTGCTGCGGGGATTGACGGCACTGACCGCGTTTTGCAGCCCTTCGGCGAAGGCCTCCTGCGAGATGGTGAATTTCATGATGGCTCGTGTGGGCGACCGCGCGGAACGCGGCGAAACGTTTTATGTCCGAAAATAAGGCTGGGGTGTCAAAGCCTTCTTCAACGTTGGAGTGCGGTTTCGAGGAAGCGGATGATCTGCCGCAGGCTCTCCTCTTTGTCCATGCGGTCTTGCACGGTTTTGCAGGCGTGAATGACGGTGCCGTGGTCGCGTCCGCCGAAAGCCTCGCCGATATCCTGCAGGGAGGACTTGGTCAGGCGGCGGGAAATGAACATGGCGATCTGGCGCGGGAAGGCGATGTTGGCCGGGCGGCGCTTGCTGGTCATGTCGGCGAGGCGCACATCGTAATGTTCGGCCACCTTGCGCTGGACTTGGTCGATGGAGACGGCGCGGCGGGCTTCCTCTTGGAGGATGTCGCGGAGGACGTGTTCCACAGAGTCATCGGTCAGGGGACGTCCGCTCAGCGAGGAGAAAGAGGCCACGCGCAGGAGCGCGCCTTCGAGACGGCGGACGTTCGATTTGACGCGGTGCGCGAGGTATTCGAGGACGTGGTTGGGCAGATTGACGTCCAGGCCAGCGGCTTTCTTGCGGAGGATGGCCAGACGCGTCTCCATATCGGGTGGCTGCAACTCGGCGGTGAGGCCCCATTCAAAGCGCGAAACAAGGCGCTGCTCGAGTTGGGCGATCTCGCTGGGCGGCTGATCGCTGGAGAGGACGATCTGTTTGCGGCCTTCGAACAGGGAATTGAAGGTATGGAAGAATTCCTCTTGGGAGCGCTCCTTGCCGGCGAGGAACTGGATGTCGTCGATAAGAAGGATATCGGCTTGGCGGTAGCGGCGGCGAAATTTGACGAGCGAGTTGGTCTGGATGGCGTTGATGAACTCGTTGGTGAAGGTCTCGCTGCGCACGTAAGCCACTTTCGTGCCCCGGCGCGAGGCGGCAAGGTGGTGGCCGATGGCCTGCAAGAGGTGGGTTTTGCCCAGGCCGACGCCCCCATGGATGAAGAGCGGGTTGTAGGTGCGGGCCGGGGATTTGGCCACGGCCAGGGAGGCGGCGTGGGCGAACTCGCTGTTGGCCCCCACCACAAAGGTGTCAAAGATGTAGTGCGGGTTGAGCCCCCTCGCCCCCGTGACACCGACCGGCTCGGCGGGTTCGTCGGAGACCACGATTTCCTCACTGACGAGCGGCGCGTTCTCCATCGCCGTGCCGTTCTCGACACGGAAGGTGACTTTTGGTTTGGCGCCGAAGACCGTCATGAGAGCCGCTTGAAGCTGGGAGCCGTAGTTACTTTCGATCCAAACTTGGTAAATACTGTTCGGGATGACGAGGGAGACCTCGCGCGCGTTGGCCCCGGCGAGGCGCAATGTGGAAAACCACCGGTCGAAAACGCCCTCGCCCAATTCGCCCCGCAAGGCCGATGAAATCTGGCTCCAGAGGGTCTCGAGCCCCTCGTCGGGGCCGGAGTTATTCACGGTCGCGGCCGGGGCGTTAGTCCGGGACTTGGTGGCAGGGCGTGAAGGTCGCTTTTGGGGGGCCGTGGAGCAACGGCCCTTCGAACGCGGGGAGATCGAACGGGGCATGGAATTCTTCTGTTAAATGGGACCCGGAAAATAACGGCGACTGTCACGGACGAGCCGACAAAGCACGAAACGGGACCGGATGAGACGCTTGTTTTGTCGTGCCGCCGCGGGCCGGGAGCCGGACTCCGTGGAACTTGTATTCACAAGTTGTTCACAGGCGTCTTGGCTTTCTTTCGGCGTCACAACGCACAGCGTATCGGGCGGAAAAAACACGCTCAAGAACTTTGGCGGCGTTTGTAAACTTTTTGTCAAAATCGCTTGACCCGACTACGCCGCGCGCGGGGCCGGCGGCCTGCGTCCCAGGACGATGCCGCAGGCGAGAGTGAGCAGACACGTGATCGGATAAAGCCACGCGAAATTGATTTTCGGACGGAAAGCGTCGGCCTGCTCCGCGGTGATCGCACCGAATGCAGCGAGGACATTGTAAAGATCCGGACGCGCCCACAGCACGAGGAGAACGGAGAGGACCGTGCCTATGACAATTCCCCGGATGTCGCGCCGGACCGGGCTGAGCGCGAGCAGGAATGCGGCGAGCATCGGCCCGTAGGTGTATGTCACCATGCCGAAGGCCAGCGAGAGCAGGTTGATCTGCCCGCGCACGGCCTGCAAGCCGACGGCGACGAGGATCAGTGCGATCCCCCACCCCACGACGGCGAAGCGGGATTGACGCAACAAGCGGCGCTGGTCGGCGGCCTCGAGGCCGTCCTTGCCGTGCCACAGGGCCATCGACGTTTGCGAGAGCGCGGCCAGCGCAGAGTCCAGGCTCGAGATGGCCGCGGCGAAAGCGCCCGCGAGAATGAGTCCACTCAAACCCGGCGGAATCACCGTGGTGATCCACACGGGAAAGACCGAATCGGTATCCTTGGCGAAGAGCGCGGCTTCAGCGGGCGTCGGGGCGTGCTGCTGGTAATAAACGAAGAGCGCGGCGCCGACGGCGAGCATGAGGACCGTGACGAGCAGGGAAATGCTGCTGGCGATGATGGCCTTGGAGGCGTCCTGCGCGTTGCGACAGCAGAACATGCGCTGCGCGTTGAGTTGGTCGGTGCCGAAAGCGGCCACGTTCTGGAACGGCATGGCGAGCAACCCGACCCACAGGGTGAACTGCACGTTGGGGTCGGTTGACAGATCGAGCAGGCGCAACTTTCCGGCGGCACCCGCCTCGGCCAAGAACGCGGCGAACCCGCCGTCGATGTTGAACATGAGCACGCCGAACGCGAGCAACCCGCCGCCGATGAAGACGAAGAATTGGATGACGTCGGTCCAGATGACCGTGGTCATACCGCCCATCAGCGTCCAACCGATGGCGAAGACGCCGATGATGACGATGCACCATTCGAAAGCCAGGCCGGTGACCGTCCACAAGATCAGCGCCGTGACGAGGAGGCGCACACTTTGTCCAAGGATCGATCCGACGAAAAACAGAGCCGTGGTGAAAGCGCGCGCCCCGGCTCCGAGGCGCGATTGCATGTAGTCGTAGGGGCTGAAGATCCCGCGCTCGTAGAAAACCCTGACGAAATAAACACCCACGATAAAGCGCGCCATCAGCGAACCGATCCCCCACTGCAGATAGGTGAAATCTCCGCCCGCCGCGAACACCATGCCCGGGACGCCCACGAAGGTGATGGCGCTGATTTCCGTCGCGACGATGGACCCGCTGACCGCCGGCCATGGCAGCGACCTGCCGGCGAGGAAGAAATCCTGCATGGTCGACTGCTTGCCGCGCAGCGCGTGACCGATCCACGTGGTAACCAGCAGATAGGCCGTGAGGACCGCCCAATCGATCCAGAGGAAATGGGTATGGACGCCTTCCATGCCGGGCGCGTCAGGCGACGTCCTTCATCAGCACTTTGGACTGTCGTCCGCCGGCCTCATATTTTTTCCGCCGCGCGGCAGGCATGATGTCCGGGGACGACTCGCGGTAGCCGCCCTTGATCTGCAGGTATTTGTAGGCCTGCGTGCTGAGGGCGAAGAGTTGGCCGAGCCCTTTTTCCCGGGCCAGCGTTTCAACGAACGCCATCAACTTCCGCCCGTGCCCCTCGTTCTCGTGCTCCTTGTGCACGTAGAGGCAGGCCAATTCGCCGCAGCCGTCGTTCGGGTAGACGTGCAAGGCGACGCAGCCCATGAGCTTGCCGTCGATTTCCAGCACCCAGAAGTCCTGCATGTGATCGAGAATGTCGGCCCGCGTCCGCCGCACGAGTTCCTCGCTGTCCATCGACTGCCGGATCAGCGCCACGACGGCCCGCACGTCCTTTTTAAAAATTTTCCGGATCTGCTGGTATTCGTTCGAGTAGATCATCGAGCCGATCCCTTCGTTGCTGAAAACCTCGTCGAGCAGCGCCTCGTTGACCGTGCCGTCGAGGATGTGGATGCGCGGCACCCCCTGCCGGCAGGCTTTGGCGCCGTAGTCGATCTTCGAGTAGACGTTCGGGGCCTCGCTGTTCTTCCGCTTTTTCAGTAGGTCCTCCGCTTCGACGATGCTGAGTTGCCGCGGGAGGGCGGCGCCGCCGGGCAATTTGGTTTCGGCCGACAGATAGATCACCTTGGCGGCCTGCAAGGCCTCGGCCAATTCGGCGGCAGCGTGGTCGGAATTGACCCGATAAGTATGACCCTCGCCGTCGAAGCCGAGCGGAGGAACCACCGGAATGATTCCCTCGTGCAGCAGCATATGAAGGCACTTCACGTCGACCCGTTCGATCCGACCGGTGTGGCCCTGATCCACCCCGCCGAGGATACCGGCCGGATGCGCAATGACGGCATTGGCGTAAGCCGCACGCAAATCGACCGAGGCCAACCCCTCGAGAACTTCATGCGTCAAGCGCATGGCCGCATCGATGCTCACCTCCAGCGTGGTCTCGTCGGTGATGCCGGTGCCGTCGGTGTTGCTCGCTTTGAGTCCCGCCTTTTCCGCCGCGGCCTGCACTTGATGGCTCGCGCCATGCACGAGCACGACCCGGATGCTCAAGGACCGCAGGACCGCGAGGTCGAGCAGGATGTTGGCGAAGTTCGGCGAGGCCGCAATTTCCCCGTCCACGGCCACCACGAAGATCTTTTCGCGGAACCGCGGCACGTATTGCAGGATTTCCCTCAGGTCGGTGACGTTCACAGGCGCAGAGTTAGGGGTTTTCCCCGGGAAAGATCAACGCGGAATCCGGTCAGCGCGCCCCATACATTTCCGTCAAAAGCTCGTGCAGGGCGCGCGTGTCATCCTGCGACAACCTTCCGATCCGTCCGGCCAGGCGCGATTTGCTGACGACGCGGATCTGGTCGGCGCAAACGTCGGCGCGCTGCCCCACGGACCGCACTCTCAGCCTCGTCCGCCAGTGCGGCCGATGGATAGACGTCATCGGACAAATCACGACCGTCCGCAGGATCTCGTTGCGCAAGTCGTCACTAACAATAACGCAGGGACGCGTCTTGCCCATCGCGCTGCCCTCCACGGGATCGAGGCGACACCAATGGATCTCACCGCGCCTCACTTCGATTTCTTTTCCCGGCCCATGCGTTTGGCCCGATACTCTGGGGAAGGCTCGTTGAGACTGGCCGGTTGCGGTTCCCACGGAATATCCTCCAGTCCGTCCGCCAACGTGCAATCCCACTCCGACCGATCCTCATCGGAGGCCGCCATCTCTTTGTAGGTCTCCTCCCATGACAATTTCTTCAGCTTCGCCTTCGGCCGCAACACCAGCGAGTCGCCGCGGTCCTCGAGGACAACTCCGTCGTCCAAACCATGTCGCCGGATGAGGTCGGCTGGGAGGCGGATGCCGCGCGAGTTGCCGATGCGCGCGAGCTTCAATTCCACGGGCTTCATGACGGACTTACAGTAATTACACGGGTCAGGGCCGTCAAGGCGGACCACTCCTTTACATAGGGGGAGGCCTCTGGCATTGTGCGCGGTTCATGTCGATTTTGATTTCCATCCTCATCGCCTTCCACGTCCTCGTCTGCCTGCTGATGGTCGGCGTTGTCCTCATGCAGCGTCCGAAAAACGAGGGCCTCGGGGCCGCGTTCGGCGGGGGCATGACCGAAAACATCTTCGGCGCGCAGACGACCCACGTGCTGCAAAAGTTCACCGTGTGGCTCGGCATCGTCTTTTTCGCCCTCACCCTCCTCCTCGCCATCCTTTACGCCAAGCGCGGCACCGGCGAGACCATCATCCAGAAGGAACTTCTCAGCCAGCCTGTGCCGGCGGCCAGCACGGCACCAGAAGCCGCACCGGCTACCACCCCGATCGCCGCTCCAGCCGAAACGGTTGCCGTCGAAGCCGTCGCCGCGGAAGCAACCGAAGTCCCCGCAACTCCCGCGGCTCCGGAGCCCCCTGCCGCCGAAGCCGCCGCACCCGCACCGGCGGGCAACTGATCCCACCCCGCGCAAGCCATGCGCACGCTGGCAACGTTGGCTGAAGCGGCCGACTTCCGGAGCACCGCTCCTTCGCCCGTGGTGCTCGTCCCGACCATGGGCGCGCTCCATGCCGGCCACGCCGCGCTGATTGACGCCGCCCGCACGCGCGCCGGTCGCGAAGGCACTGTGGTCGTCAGCATCTTCGTCAACCCGACCCAATTCGGACCCCACGAGGATCTCGCCAAATACCCGCGCACCCTCGACGCCGACCTCGAGCTCTGTGCCGCGCACGGTGCCGACGCCGTCTTCACCCCGGCGGCGACGAAATGTATCCCGCGCGGAGACTCGACCTACGTCGACGAAACCGACGCTCTCGCGCGGACTCTGCGGCGCGGACCCGCCCCGGGCATTTCCGCGGCGTCTGCACCGTGGTGGCCAAGCTTTTCAACATCCTCCGTCCCGACGCCGCCATCTTTGGCGAGAAGGACTTCCAGCAACTCGCCGTCATCCGCCGCGATGACGCGCGATTTGTTCCTCGGCATCGACATCATCGGACACCCGACGGTGCGCGAGCCCGACGGGCTGGCCATGAGTTCGCGCAACCGCTACCTCGGAGCCGACGAGCGGAAACGCGCCGCCGCCTTCCCCGCCGCGTTGTCCGCCGCCGCGCGGGAGACCGATCCGGCGCTGATCGTTGCCAAGGCAACCGAACTCATCACCGCCGGCACCGGTTCGGCTCCGCAATATGTGGCGGTGGTCGACGCCGAGACCCTCGAACCTCTCGAAGCCCTCGACCGTCCCGCCGTGCTTGCCGCCGCGGTGAAAATCGGCGAAACACGCCTCATCGACAACGTGCGCGTCGCGCCGCGGCATGGAAAAATTTGACCACATCGTCCTCGGCTCCGGCATTGCCGGACTGACCTACGCCCTCAAAGCCGCCGCCCACGGCAAGGTCGCCGTGGTGACCAAGCGCGCCAAAGCCCACGACCAACACGGCGTGGGCCCAGGGCGGCGTGGCCTGCGTGACCAGTCCGGAGGATTCCTTCGAGTTGCACGTCAAAGACACCCTCGAAGCCGGCGCGGGGCTGTGCCACGAGGACATCGTCAATCTCGTCGTGCGCGAAGGCCCCGAGCGCATCCGCGAGTTGATCGAACTCGGCATGTCCTTCGATCTGCGCGAAACACCCGAAGGCGGAACCGAACTCGACCTCGGCCGCGAGGGCGGACACTCCAAGCGCCGCATCCTCCACGCCCACGATTTCACCGGATTGGAAATCGAAAAAACCCTTGTGGCCGCGGTGGAAAAACATCCGTCCATCACCGTCCTCGAGGACCACATGGCCATCGACCTCATCACCACGGGCAAACTCGGCTATGCCACCGAGGACCGCGTGGTCGGCGTCTACGTGCTCGACGAAAAATCCGGCGAGGTCCTCACCCTGCGCAGCGACCGCATCGTGCTGGCCACCGGCGGCTGCGGCAAAGTCTACCTCTATACGACCAATCCCGACATCGCCTCCGGCGACGGCGTGGCCATGGCATGGCGCGCGGGCGCGGCGGTCAGCAACATGGAATTCGTCCAGTTCCACCCGACCTGCCTCTTCCACCCCGAAGCCAAATCGTTCCTCATCAGCGAAGCCGTGCGCGGCGAAGGCGGCCGTCCTCGTCGACGAACACGGCACGCCCTTCATGGACCGCTACCACGCGCTGAAAGATCTCGCCCCGCGCGACATCGTGGCCCGCGCCATCGACGCCGAAATGAAGCGCACCGGCGCCAAATGCGTCTTCCTCGACATCACACACAAGCCTCGCGAATTCCTCGAGGCAGCGCTTCCCGAAAATCTACGAAACCTGCGCGTCCCTCGGGCATCGACATCGCCACGCAACCGATTCCCGTGGTCCCCGCCGCCCACTACCAATGTGGCGGAGTGAAAACCAACGACCAGGGCGAGACCACCCTGCGCGGACTCTTCGCCATCGGCGAAGTGGCCTGCACCGGCCTGCACGGCGCCAACCGGCTGGCCAGCAATTCCCTGCTCGAGGCCCTCGTCTTCGCCCACCGCGCCTTTCTCAAAGCGACGAAAAACCACCGCACTTCCGAAGACATCCAACTCCCCGAGTGGCGCCCCGGCAGCGTAACCGACGTCGACGAGTTGGTCGTCATCTACCACAACTGGGACGAAATCCGCCGCCTCATGTGGGACTACGTCGGCATCGTCCGCACCGACAAACGCCTCCAACGCGCCGCCACCCGCCTGCGCAATCTGCAGAAAGAGGTGCAGGAATTCTACTGGAATTTCAAAGTCACCACCGACCTTCTCGAGCTGCGCAACCTCGTCACTGTCGCCGCCCTCATCGTCGATTGTGCTCTCAGCCGCAAAGAAAGCCGCGGCCTCCACTACACCCTCGACTACCCCGCAACCGGCGAACTCTTCATCCGCGACACCGTCATGCGGAGGGTGTGAGCTACTCGCCGAACAAGGAGGCGAGGCGCGCGGCCAACTTGCGGCGCAAGACGGCGTAGGAAAAATATTTCTGGCCCAGCTCGTAATTGCGCGCCGCCCAATCGGTCCGCAGTTTTTCTTCGTCGAGCACCATGCGCGTTTTGGCCACCACGTCCCGCGTGACGATCTGCGACATCTCGATGGTCTGGAAACCGAGCGGGTCGATGTCGCGCGCGTAGACCGCGTATTTGTTCACCACGACCGGCTTGCCGAAGTAGACGGCCTCCAGGAAGGCATTGCCGAACCCCTCGTAGTGGCTCGGGTAGGTCACGAGATCGGCATGCGGGTAGACATCGTAGAGCGTGTAGGTTTTTTGTCCGGCCGCGTTGCGCCCGCGCTTCTCCCCCACGCGATCGGCGATGTAAACCGCCTCGATACCGGCGTCGGCGATCCGCTCGTTGATGTGGTGCATGTAGTCGTTGCCCTCGTCGCCCGAGGGGTGGGAAAAAACGAGTTTGGCCCGCGGTTCGCGCAACTGGCGCAGCAGGTCGATGGCATGCTCGATGCCCTTGCGCGGCACGATGCGGGTCGGTTGCAGCACGAGGATGTCGTCTTCGGCCACCCCGATCTCGTGGCGGAAATCACGGTTGTAGGAATCGAGGCCGGGAGGAGGTGTATCGAAGTCGAGGACGTTGGGGATGAGGGCGGACGGCAAACCGTAGCGCCGGGCCAGTTCCTTCTGCGCCATTGAGTTGATGACCACGTGCTCGATGTGCGGGAGGGACGGAGGGAAGGCGGCCATGAGGTAATCGGCCCCGGACGTCACGGTGAACCGCTCGCGCTCCCAGGCAAAATCATGGTGGTGGGCGATCGTCGGGATGCCCGTCTCGGCGATGTATTCGGTGACGGCCAACCCGAGAGGAATATTCATCGGGATGGCGAGAATGTTCTGTGGAACCAGCAGCTCAACTTTGAAGTCGCCGACGAAGGCGTACAGGTCGGCTTTGAGCTTTTCCTTCAGCGCGTGAATCCGTCCCGTGGTCGCGGCCGAGCGCGTGGTGCGTCCGAAAAGATCCTGCTGTGCCTCGAGGATGTCCGGGTGGTTGAAAAACGCGAGGGGCACGTGGCGGCTGAACTCCGGCCCGGTATCGAGCAATCCGCCCATCCAGCGGCACTCGCTGCCGGCGCGGGCGAAGACCTCAGCCCATTTGCGCGTTTCCAAGGTGACACCGTCGGTTCCGTGGAACCGCGTCGAAACAAAACCGACACGTTCGGGGATGTGACAAGAAAGCGACGCGTTGATCCTCACAGTGCTGCATTGCCGCGTTGCGATCGCGACAGTGTGAGTTAAACGTGATGGACGTGGATTGGAAAGCACGACTCGAAAAGGAACTGGTCTTTGTCTACGGAACGGAACAAGGCACACCGCTGGCCCGCGAACTGGCCGCGCGGGCCGAAGCGCAAAAGCACCGCGCAGGCCCCGGAGGCTTTGACGATCCGGCCGAAGCCCTGCTCATCACTTACGGCGATCAAGTCACGCGCGAACGGGAATCACCACTCGCGGCGCTCAAAGAATTTCTCGATCACCGGGCGCGCGGGCTGGTCAGCGGGGTGCACATCCTGCCGTTCTACCCGTGGTCCTCGGACGACGGTTTCTCAGTGAAAGATTTCCTCGCCGTCGATCCCGCGCTCGGCACATGGCAAGACGTGCGGGACCTCGGACGCGATTTCGACGTGATGGCCGATGCGGTCTTCAATCACGCCTCGGCGCAGGGGGAATGGTTCGCGCGCTTTCGGCAAGGCGCGGAAGGCTTCGGCGAATTTTTCACCACCGTCGAGGGCGATCCCGACCTTTCCGCTGTCATCCGCCCGCGCGCGTTGCCCCTGCTGACCGAATTCGACACGGCACGCGGTCCTCGCCGCGTCTGGACAACCTTCAGTGCCGACCAAGTCGATTTCAATTTCCGCGAACCGGCCGTGATGCGCGCCTTGAGCGATGTGCTGCTTTTTTACCTCGCGCAGGGCGCGCGCTACATCCGCCTCGATGCCATCGGCTTCATCTGGAAGGAACCCGGAACGACGTGTCTCCATCTGCCGCAGGCCCATGCTCTGGTGCGGGCCTGGCGTGCTTTGGCCGACGGCGCGGCTCCGGGCGCGCGCTTGGTCACGGAGACCAATGTGCCGCACGCCGACAACATTTCGTATTTCGGCGACGGACACAACGAGGCCCACATGGTCTACAATTTCGCCCTGCCCCCGCTGGTGCTGCACACCCTGCGCACTGGCGACGCCTCGGTGTTGACGCCGTGGGCAGCCGGACTGGCGACACCCTCGCCCGGCACGACTTTCTTCAACTTCCTTGCCTCGCACGACGGCATCGGGCTGAACCCCGCACGCGGTTTGCTGCCGGAGGAGGAGATCGCGGCGCTCGTCGACCTTGCCCGCGGCGCCGGTGGCTACGCCGGCATGAAAACAATGCCCGATGGATCGCAGGCCCCCTACGAGCTCAATGTGAATTACTTCGACGCGCTGGCCGTCGGGCATGACGAGGCCGCTGCCGTGCGGCGCTTCACCGTGGCGCATGCTATCGCCCTCTCCTTGGCGGGAGTTCCCGGCCTCTACTTCCATTCACTTTTCGGTTCCCGCGGAGACCGCGCCGGGGCCGAGGCCAGCGGAATCCCACGGCGCATCAACCGCCAAAAATTCGCAGCCGACACCCTCGCCGCCGAACTCGACGACCGCGCTTCCTTGCGCCACCACCTGCACAAAAACCTCGCCGCACTCCTGCAACGACGCGCCGCGAACCCCGCATTCGCGCCGTCCGCCCCGCAGCGCGTGGTGCCGGCCGGCCCCGGACTCTTCGTCGTGGAACGCGGACATCCCGGAGCCTCGGTGCTTTGCCTGCACGAGATTTCCGGGCGCCGGCAGGAATACGCAGGACAAGTCCTGGAGCCTTACGAGGCACGCTGGATTCCTGCGGTCAATTGAGGGCGTCGCGCAAGGCGCGCCAATCCCCGTCGCCCTGCGGATGCAGGTGCCATGTCATTAGCCCGGCGGCGCGCGCGGGTGCGATGTCGTTGTCGGCCCGGTCGCCGACCATGAGAACTTCGCCGGCCGCAAGGCCGCGAGCCTTCAGACGCGCAAGCAGTGTCTGGAAAAAATAAGGGTCCGGCTTGCTGAAGCCGAGTTGCCATGACCAAAGAACAAGATCCGGCGAAAAAATGCCGGGTTCCAATCCGGCCGTCCCGAGCAGCGTCGCCAATTCATCAAAAGTGTAAGCCTGCGCATTGGACGCGATACCGAGGGGCAGACCAACCTCATGCCAGTGCCGCAGTAAACCCGCCGCGCCCGGCAGGAGGCGCAGTCCGCGGGTCAGGGCTTGGCCGGCGAGGATGAAGTCCGACTGCTTCAAAGCTTCCAACTCCGCGAACTCCGGGAGCACGGAACCGACGATTCGCGGCCATTGCACTTCGGGAAAAGCGATGCCGCGGCGTCTTGCATCCTCGTGGTCACGCGCGATCTCCGCGCGGCAGAGGTCATGGAAAACAGTCAAATCCGGAACCTTCCCCGAGCCAAAGGTTGTTCGGCCAAGTTCCTGCCAACGCGCGTCCGCATCGGCGGGCGCGGGCAGGATCTCGAGGATGGTGCGATAGACATCGCAAATCACAGCGCGCGGCTTCATGTCACGGGATCAAAAACCAAAGGATACAAATTGTCACCCCGCAGCCGGTCCTTGAGGAACGCGTCGAAAACTTTCTGCGGCGCGTCCCCGGAACAAGGAGGCGCGTTGTCGGCTGCCTCCATAGCCGCGAGAAAATTCTCGGCGAAGCGCTCGGGCGAGAGGGCAGCTGCAGACTCGTCACCGAATCCGGAGGCCGGCCATCCCTCCCCGCCGCGCGGCCAGGAGCCAAGGTCCGGGTTGGCTTCGTCGAGCGCGGTTTGGAGCCGCGCGTCGGCATGCGCGAGGACTTCCTCCTGCGCGGTGAGGGTGAGACGACTGAAAGGCACCAGCGCGTCGTCCGCAGCAAGGACCGGCGGTTCGCCGGCCAGCGATTGCGCCCCGGCCGGCAAGGCGCTCCGCCACCGGGACCACAGCGCGCGCTGCCGCGTCCGCTCGCCAGCGCTGTCGAACAAATCGCGCGGCACCATGATCTCACGGTAAACCGTCGGCGCCCGCAAACCCATACCGATGAGGTCCGGCAGGACATTGGGCAACGCCCGGGCCACCAGCGGACGCGCGGCGGACGCCGCTTCGAGGTAGGGCAGACCGAATCCTTCCTGCAGCGAGGTCAACACGACGGCCTCGGCCCCGGCGATGAGCGCCGAGACCGGCGGCGCATCGTCCTGCCCGGCGAGCACAGACAGTTGCAAGGGCCAACGGTGCTGGTGCGCCGCCTCCCGCAGACGTTCAGCATAAGGCTGCTCATCGGCCGAGGTGGGTCCACCGGTCGTGACCAACCGCGCGCCCGGGCGCAACCAGCGCACGAGGAGCAGTGCCTCGGCCATGTTTTTGCGCCGCAGCAGGCGGCAGGGCAGCAACCAATAAGGCGCATCGGATCCCGTCCGCGCCGCCAACCACGCGCGTGCCTCGCGCACACCTGCCATCGCATGACGGGGGGCGGTCACGGGGTTGGGCAACCACAGAGCCCGTGCCCCGAAGCCCGCGGATAGCGACTGGTGGTCGGCGCGGTTGATGGCCACATGCGCAGTGCGCCGGCCATCCGGAAACACCGCGCCGGCGGCCGCGTCCAGCGAGGACAATCCGGCGGCCTGCATTTCCGGCCAACGGATCCAGCGGTTGTCGAAAAAGAAATCGTGATGGTGCAGCAGAAAAGTGGCACCCGTTTCAGCGACGGCTTTTGTCCACGCTGCAGCCAGCGGCGCATTGCGACCCAGCGCCAGATTGTGCGCCCACAGCACGGCGTCCTCCCCGCCGCACCGGGCGAGCAGGTCCGTGGTGGTGCGGCCCAACTCCGCGGCAAAACCCTTCCCCACAGGCGCGATCTCCGACCAGTAGAGAAACTCGCGCCGCACCTCCATCTGCAAAGGCAGGCCCCCGAGCGCGCCGCGCAACCGGGACAGCCATGCGGCCTCCGGACCCTCGCCTGTGGCCAATGTGACGCGGTCGAAGCGGCCCGTCGCCGCCAACGGCGGCAACGCCGTTTCAATGACCCGGCGCACTCCACCCGGACGCAAATGGTAGTGGGCAACGACGAGTTGGCGTGCGGAACGGTCCGTCATGCCGCGGCAGCAGCTTTGTTCATAGAGGTTGATGATGCGCCCGCGGGCGGCGACAATCAAAAACTATGGCAGATTTCTTCCAGACCGGCGCAATGGCCACCCTGCACCGCCTCGGCGAACCGGGGGTGGAAAGACTGGAGGCGCAGCTCCGCAATTTCGTCAAGGGTATGCCCATCGCGCTTGTCCTCCCCTGCCACATCAGCGAGATCGGCACCCCGGCCCTGCGCGGCATCCTGCGCGAATTGGAGGAGGTCGACTACCTGAAGCAGGTCGTCGTCGGTATCGACGGGGCCACTCCAGGCGAATGGCGCAAGGCGCGGCAGTTCTTCTCCAAGTCGCGGCACAAGCCCGTGCTCCTGTGGAACGACGGCCCGCGCATGAAACGGCTCATCCGCAAGCTCGCCGCCGCGGACCTCGA
This sequence comes from uncultured Verrucomicrobiae bacterium, assembly GCA_963776165.1. GTDB lineage: Bacteria > Verrucomicrobiota > Verrucomicrobiia > Chthoniobacterales > JACTMZ01 > JACTMZ01. The sequence goes on along the minus strand of CAVZLI010000003.1, from coordinate 288,081 downwards.
CCCCGGCCAGCGCGGCAAAGGACGGAATATGTGGCTTTGCTACGGATACGTGCTGGCCGCCGGACAGGCCAAGGTCATCGCCGCCCACGATTGCGATATCCTGACCTACGGCCGCGAACTCCTCGCCCGGCTCTGCTACCCGGTGGCCAACGACAGTCTCGGGTTCGACTTCTGCAAGGGCTACACCGCACGCTTCACCCACAAATTGAACGGACGCGTCATGCGTCTCATGTTCACCCCGCTCGTCCGCTCGCTCGAGAGCATCATCGGCACGCACCCATTTTTGATCTACATGGACACCTTCCGCTACCCGCTTTCGGGGGAAATCTGCGTCGATCTCGATGTGGTCCGCCGCACGCGCATGCCCTCGGACTGGGGCGTGGAGGTCGGTATGCTGGCCGAAGTCTTCCGCGTGACCTCGCCCAAGGCCATCTGCCAGGTGGAGTTGGCGGACCGATTCGACCACAAACATCAGGAACTCTCGCCCCGCGACGCCAACAAAGGTCTCAACAAAATGGCTATCGACATCGCCCGTTGCATCTTCCGCACGGTGGCCGCGGAGGGGATCCGCATGGACAGCGGACTCTTCGACACCCTGCTCAGCGCCTATCTGCGCAAGGCGGAGGATACGATCCGGTTCTACCATGCCGACGCCGAAATCAACGGCCTCGCCTTCGACCGACACCAAGAAGAGCTGGCCGTCGCCACCTTCGTGCGGGGCATCCGAACCGCGGCTCGCCAGTTTATGGAAAATCCTCTCGGTGAGCCACTTATTCCAAACTGGAACCGGGTGGAATCCGCCCTTCCGGAGTTCCTCGAGGAGCTACGCACGACAGTGGAAACAGACAACGCCATGTCCCCTGCGAAAGCCTCCTGAAGCCCCCTCTGAAGCAGGCCTAGCCGTCCGCCACTTTTGGGCTGGGCAAAAAAACGAAATCTCTCTTAACTACTGCGTTCGCCCGTCCCACCAATGACAACCCCTCGCTTTATTTTGCCTTGCGTCTTGGGCGCCGCGCTCTTCACCGCCGTTTCGGCCGAACGGGCCCAGAGCCAAGACGGCGACGCAGGTTCCGGTTTCCGTTTCACCTACCCGGTTCGTGACGAGGGTTCCTCGCAAGTCTTCACGGCGCCCCCGCCCGGGCCGCCGGCTCCCGCTAGCCAGACCGCGGCGGCTCCCGTCGTGCCTGCTCCTCCGGCTTTGGATCCGATGCCGCCGGCACCGGCGAGCACAACGACCGATGCGGCTTTCGGCATGCAAGAAGACACCTTCGAGCAGGTGGGCTCCTACGACGGCACCACCGCCGACATCGGGGAAGGCATTTTCGAACGCCGCCCGTTCCGCTTCAGCTTTGCCGTCTACGAGGGCTACAACAGCAACGTCAACACCACGAGCAGCAACCAAGTCGAAAGCATGTATACGCAGATTGCGGCCGGCGTGTCTTACGAATTCGGCAGCTCGCGCTTGCAACTCACCGCCGCGCTCTCGGCCGCGCTGGCCTTCTACTACAACAACCTCGATCTGCAAAACGACGGCCTCTTCCCCACCATCAACTTCACGCTCGGAGCCAACTACGCCGCCACGCCGCGCTTGGATCTCTCGTTCGAAACGTACACCGCCTACCTGTCGCAACCGAACTTCACCGTGGCCGGCGCACCCAACACCTTCGACGGTGACTACCTGCTGAGTTCCACCACCATCGGGGCCAAATACCTCTGGCTCCCGAAATTGGCCACCGAGACGACCTACAACTCCGGTTTTCTATTACTTCACCGACCAAGACCAGAACGATATCCAGGGGCGCTTCGAACAAACTGTGGGTCAGCAGTTCCTCTTTCTCTGGAAGCCGACCACGGCCCTCGTTTTGGAATACGACTTCAACACGCGCCTTTACTACACGGCCAACGATCTCGATAGCATCGGCAACTTCCTGCTCCTCGGCTTCGACCACACCTTGAATCCCCGCTCGACGCTCACCGTGCGCGGCGGCGTCGAGCAAAGGTGGAACCAGAATCCCTACGAGGGAGGAACAGACATCTACATCGGCCCGTATGGTTCGGTGAACTTCAATTACGCGGTGGGCAAAGACACTACCGTCGGCCTGCTCGCCCGCTACGGCACGACCGCTTCCGGGTTCTCCAACTACAACCAAGCCCAGCAATTCCTCCTCGGCTTCAACGCCGCCCACCAGTTCAGCCGCCGCATCGGGGCCAATGCTTTCTTCAACTACCAGAACAACTTCTACGACCAACCCGGCAGCGACGGTGCCGCTCCGGATTTCTATGACAATATTTTCAACACGGGCGTGAACGCCAGCTTCCTCGTCTACCGCGACTTCTCGCTCCTCGCCGGCTACGCCTTCACCACCCTGATCTCGACCGACACCGTTTTCGAACGCGATTACACGCAGAATATCGTGTATGTCGGCGCCGAGTTGGATTTCTGATCGGCCGATCGCGGGACCGGCACCTGCGGGGAACGAACAAGTGGCGCGCGGCGCGCGTGCAGTAATCCGAGTGGCTGAGTGATACCCACGTCCCCATGCGGCTGGACTTAACAGTATCGACCCGCGGTAGGGGCCGCTGCTCCCGAGTAACTTGAAGTGTTTTCAGGCAGCGACGGTCATAGACCGCCGCTACAAGTTTTGATCGGGTTGTAGCGGCGCTCTATGAGCGTCGGTGCCTTTCCCCCTTTGCAACGAGGGTAGCCCCAGTTACTCCCCAACCACACCCGCCCACGCGCGGGTTCGGGGACTCCCCAGTAACTCGATGTGTTATGCGACTGCGTAACCGGGTAGGGCGGGGCCTCCGGACCCGCCGCGCACTTCGATCGGCGCGCCGGGGATCCGCACACGGCCGACAGGCTGTCGGCGCCCTACCTCAGGATGTGGCCGCGCTCCGGTTGCACTCTTGGAGCAACCACGAACAACCCCTGTGCTTTCGCCTTGTCAGCGAGCGCACGCCGGGTGCCCCGCTTGTAAGCCCACAGCCCAGCAAGACGCCAGTTCCCCTGCCCCAAACCGGAAATCCGCAAGCAAAGGGACGTTGGCCGTAGCGCCGGGCAGCTTCGTCATCTCCACCGACCCGCCCCGGAAAACAAAACGCCGCCGGGCATCATCAACCCGGCGGCGCGCTTGTTTCTTTGTGGTTGCCTAAGAGTGGACTACTTGATGAAGAGCATCTCTTGGTAGGTCGGCAGCGGCCAGATGTCGTCGGGCAGCAGACCTTCCAATTCATCGACCGTGCCGCGGACTTTGAGCATGGCGGGCAGGACTTTGAAGGTCCAATCGCCGACCTCGTGGGCCGCCGTGTGCACGGAGTGCAACATGGTGAGATCGCTCTCGAGTTGGGCGACCAGCGCGGCGACTTTCTCGAGAGTCGCGTTGCTCACGGCCACGCCGGCGGCCTTCATCTTGGCCGCTCCTTCCGCGAGGCTCGCCGCGTAAGCGGCCGCCGCCGGGAAGATTTTGGTCTGCGCGATCTCGGCGACCAGCTTGGCTTCGACATTGACTGCTTTTTCGTATTGCTCGCAGAGGATGGCATAACGGCTCTTCAGCTCGGTCTCGGAGAGGACACCGTATTTCTCGAAGACCTCGACGATCTCCGGCGCGATGAGCGCGGGCAGGGCGTCGGCCGAGGTCTTGAGGTTGGGCAAGCCGCGTTCGGCCGCTTCGGCGTGCCACTCTTCGGAGTAGCCGTTGCCGTTGAAGATGACGCGGCCGTGCTTGTCCATGACTTCCTTGAGGGCCTCTTGGATGGCTTTGTTCAGGTCCGAGGCTCCTTCGAGCTTGCCGGCCATCCAGTCGAGCGAATCGGCCAGAATGGTGTTCATCGCGGTGAGCGGGCCGGAGATGGACTGGTTGGATCCGACGGCACGGAACTCGAAGCGGTTGCCGGTGAAGGCGAACGGCGAGGTGCGGTTGCGGTCGCCCGCGTCCTTGGGCAGCTCGGGCAGGACGTCGACGCCGATTTTCAGCGTGCCCTTCTGCTTGGAGGTGGTCGCTCCGCCCGCTTTGATCTGCTCGAAGACATCGGCGAGCTGGTCGCCGAGGTAGACGGAGATGATGGCCGGGGGCGCTTCGTTGGCGCCGAGACGGTGGTCGTTGCCCGCCGAGGCGATGCTGGCGCGGAGCAACGGAGCGAATTTGTCGACCGCACGAATGACCGCACCGGCGAAGACGAGGAACTGGGCGTTCTCGTGCGGCGTGTCACCCGGATCGAGCAGATTGCCCTGCGTGGAGTTACCGAGGGACCAGTTGACGTGCTTGCCCGAGCCGTTGATGCCGGCGAAGGGCTTCTCGTGCAACAGACAGACCAGACCGTGCTTGTCGGCGGTCTTTTTGAGGATCGTCATGACCAGCTGCTGGTGGTCGGCGGCGAGGTTGGCCGACTCGAAGAGCGGCGCGATCTCGAACTGGCCGGGCGCGACCTCGTTGTGGCGGGTCTTGGCCGGAATACCGAGTTTGAAGAGTTCGCGGTCAACCTCATACATGAAGGCCATGACGCGATCCGGAATGAGACCGAAGTAGTGGTCCTCGAACTCCTGGCCTTTCGGCGCGTCCGCGCCGAAGAGCGAGCGGCCGGCCGAAAGAAGGTCGGGACGCGCGTAGAAGAACATCTTGTCGACGAGGAAGTATTCCTGCTCGGGTCCGGCCGTAGCCGCGACGCGGGCGATATCCTTGTGGCCGAAAAGCTTGAGAATGCGGCGGGCCTGTTTGTCCAGAGCCTGCATCGATTTCAACAAGGGCGTCTTGGTGTCGAGCGCCTCGCCGGTCCAGGACACGAAGGAGGTCGGAATGCAAAGCGTGGTGCCGTTGGCGTTCTCCATGAGGAATGCCGGGCTGGTCACGTCCCATGCGGTGTAGCCGCGGGCGGTGTGCGTGGCGCGGATGCCGCCGGACGGGAAGGAGGAGGCATCGGGCTCGCCTTGGATGAGCGTTTTGCCCTTGAACTTCGAGATGGTCGTGCGGCCGTCGGTGCCGGGGTCGTAGAAGGAATCGTGCTTCTCGGCGGACGAACCGGTGAGCGGATAGAAGACGTGCGCGAAGTGGGTGGCGCCGCGGCTGACCGCCCAGTTTTTCATCGCTTCGGCGACTTCGTCGGCCACGCCCTCAGGAAGTTTGGTGCCGTTATGCACCGTCTCCAGCACGGCTTGGTAGCTGGCCGGCTTGAGGGTTTCCTTCATGACACCAAGGTTGAAGGTGTTGGATCCGAATACGGTTTCCGGCGTCTCCTCGATGAAATTGACGGAGGCGTCCTGCGATTGGCGGGCCGCAATGGCTGCCACGGCGGCGGCGCGTGCTGACATGTTACTCATAATGATGATGGGTTTGGGTTTAAGGACTGAAAAGACTTCCAGCCTCGCACTTTGCGGCGAAGCAGAAAGCCGTCGGCAGAATAAATCAGCACGAAGCGTGCCAACGAGCAAAGATTAGAAACGACCGGGTGGCCGATGGACGCGGACTGTCTAATCTGCGACACCCCGGGCGCTAGTGGCGAATTTTAGCCACCCAACGGAAGGCGTTACCCCCTGAACCGCCCCAACCAACCGCGACGATCAGGCTGCTCTCTACGCTCACCGCCTCGGCGACCAAGCGGGCGGATAGGCAGGGCGCAATTTGGCAGCGATCAAAAATCCCATCCCGATAAAAAGGAGAAATAGGGAGAGAAACTGCCCCTTGGTAAGTAGTCCGACATACCCCGCATCGGGAAAACGGAAGCTTTCCGCCACGCTTCGCGTCACGGCATAGCCGACGAAAAACAGTCCGGTGATCACGCCATTGGGCACACGGAAACGCGTGCGCACCAACCACAGCACGGCGAAGAGCAACAAGCCCTCGAGGAGGGCCTCATAGATCTGCGAGGGGTGGCGTGGCGTGAGATACTCCTCGACGACGCGCGCCACGTCCGCAGACTTGGGCACAGCGGAGAGGATCTCCTCCAAGCCAACAGGTCCCGCGAACATTTCCTGCGCCCTCCCCAGCACGACCCGCTGCGTTTCGACCGGTGCCTCGTAAAGTTCCTTGGGAAATTTGACCGCCCAAGCCACCTCGCTCGGACGTCCATAAAGCTCACCATTGATGAAGTTGGCCATCCGCCCGAAAAACAGTCCAAGCGCGGAACCGACAACCAAGTTGTCCCCCAACCCGGGCCAATTGACTTGGTGCCGCCACGCATACCAAAGTGTGTAGAGCACCACGCCGAGGATGCCCCCGTGTGCCGACATGCCACCTTCCCACACGCGGAAAAACACCAGCGGATCGCGCAGGAATCCGGAGAAGTCGTAAAAAAGCATGTAGCCGATGCGTCCGCCGAGGAGCACGCCGAAGATGGCGCAACCCGTGATGAAGTCGCCCACTTTGTCGGGCGGAATGACCGAAAACCCGCGCTTCGCCAGATGACGGTAGACGAAATAAGCCGCGGCAAAGGCCGCTAAGTAGGCCAGCCCATACCAGCGGATCCCGAACCCGCTGCCGAACTGCACGGCAAAGGGGTCCAGATTGTGAACCCAAGCGGCGATCATTCCCCGGCCGACTGCGGCACCTTGCGGAATCGCGACGGATCGTAGCCCTGCTTCTCCAAGGCCGCCATCACCGCCGCGTAGTCGGCATCGCTCATGCTCTTGTCCCGTGCCATGACCCAACCGTAGTCGCGCGACGGATGCCCCACTGCCATGAAGCGGTAGTCGGGATCGAGGTAGAGCACGTAGTAGGGCAACGCGATCGGCCAGAGGAACTGCACACGCCACTCGGCATTGGATTTTTTGTCCACCACCCAGGCGATGCCGTTCATCACCTTCTCCGGGCCGTCGAACCCGCCCTTCCGGTAACTGAAGATGTTGTCCATCTTCCCGTCCGCGCGCATGCGGTAGGTGTCCTTCGAGTCGTAGGTGTCACGCTCCAGCCAGTAGGGAATGTGCGCAATGACCCACCAGTCCCCCATGAACCGCGGCAGATCGACATAGTCGACCGCCTTGAGCGGCGGTTTCGAGGCGCACCCCGTGAACAAAGCCAGTCCCAGCAGCGGTATCAGCCAGATCGTTTTTTCCATCCCCGCAGCAAACCAGCCGCGCCCCACCGAGTCAAACCCGCCACCGCGCCCTCGTCCTTCATCCTCCGGCACTTTCCGACACTTCCTTCTTTTCCCGCGCACCCGGGCAAGTCATGCTGTCCGTTAATCTTCTCGGCAGTTTTCCAGAAACCATGAGCGCGAACGGCAGCAACGGCACCACGATGATCAACGTCCAGATCGACGGCGAGTGGCGCCAGTTCCCCAAAGGCACCAAGCTCATCGAGGCGTGCATGCAAAGCGGGAGCTTCGTGCCGCACTACTGCTACCATCCCGCACTGAGCACGCCGGGCAATTGCCGCATGTGTCTCTTGGAAATTGGCGGACCGAAAATGGACGCCAACCGTCAACCCATCATGGGCCCCGACGGCCATCCCGAAATCGCCTGGTCGCCCAAGCCGCAAATTTCCTGCGCGTTGGAAGTCACCGAGGGCATGGCCGCCCGCACCAATTCCCCGCTGGTTGAGGATTGCCGCAAGGGCGTGATGGAATTCCTCCTCATCAACCACCCGCTCGACTGCCCCATCTGCGACAAAGCCGGCGAGTGCCGCCTGCAGGAATTTGCCGTCGAATTCGGGCACGGAGGATCGAACTTCCTTGAGGAGAAGGTCAAAAAGCCCAAGCGTCAGGATATCGGCAAACACATCGTCCTCGACGACGAACGCTGCATCCTCTGCTCCCGCTGCATCCGCTTCATGCAGGAAGTGGCCCACGACGACGTGCTCGGCTTCGTCGACCGCGGCAGCCACACCACGCTGACCGTCCACGAGGGACAACGCCTCGACAGCAATTACTCGCTCAACACGGTAGACATCTGCCCGGTCGGCGCGCTGACCAGCAAAGACTTCCGCTTCAAAATGCGTGTCTGGTTCCTGCGCGAGACCAAAAGCATCTGCACCTCCTGCGGCACCGGTTGCAACACCATCATCGGCGCCCGGGAAAACGAGATCATCCGCCAGACGCCGCGGGAAAACGACGCGGTCAATTCCTACTGGATGTGCGACCACGGGCGCCTCAACTACGGTTACCTTTATCGCGAAGACCGCCTCGTGCAGCCGCAACTGCGCGAGAACGGCCAACTGCAAAAATCCACCTGGCCCCGAGTCATCCAGCAGGTCGCGGAAAAACTTTCCGCTGTGCCCCGCGGCGAATCCGCCCTCCTCGCCTCCGCGCGCCTGACCAACGAAGAACTGTGGCTGGCCGGCAAAATCGCCCGCCACCTTGGCATCACGCTGCACGACGTGGTGGCGCGGCCGCAGAAAGCCGATGGCATCCTGGTCAGCGACGACGGCAACCCCAACACCACCGGCGCGCAATTGCTCGGGATCACCCACACCCCGCCCGGAGCCAAAGCCCACGAAATCGCCACCGCGGTGCGCAACGGCACGGTCAAATCCCTCCTTTGTCTCGGTGAAGATCCGCGGCATTTCGGGCTGACCGAAGCCGAACTCGCCCGCCTCGACTTGGTCGTCTGCCTGGACATCCTCCCCAACACGGCAACCAAACTGGCCACCGCCATCCTCCCCGGAGCCGGCTTCGCCGAGAAGCGGGGGTCGATGGTCAACGTCAAAGGCCGCATCCAAAGACTCAACCGTGCCACCCAGCCTCCCGGTCAGGCCCGCGACGATTTCGAAATTCTCTCCGACCTCCTCCGCGCCCTCGGCGCCGAAGCGCCCCAGACCCTGGAAGGCGTCTTCAAGGAAATGGCCGCCGCCATCCCCGCCTTCGAAGGTTTGACCCTGGCCAAACTCGGCGATCAGGGCATCCCGCTGGAAACGGCCACCCGATAGGGCCCGCTGGCCTCAGCGGGCCGATGCCTTCCACCACATTTCCCCTTGCCCTGGCCGACCCGCGCCGCTACTTTCTAACCTTTGCGCGTCACTAACTGCGCCGTAGGTCCTTGGGCTCGGGAGCCTCGTCTCCCGCGTCAAACGCGCCAAGGGTAACCCGGCGACCATCAGAAAAACCAACATCATGCCCGTTCGTCTTGGACGTTTCGAAATGCCCAAGTCTCTCGTCAAGGACGAGAAGACCGCCACCGACACCTACGCGAAGTTCATCGCGGAACCCTTCGAAGCCGGTTACGGCCACACCGTCGGCAACTCACTGCGCCGCGTGCTCCTCTCCTCGCTGGAAGGCGCCGCCATCACCTCGATCCAGATCGACGGGGTGAACCACGAGTTCCAGACCCTCCCCGGCGTGGTCGAAGACGTGGTGGAAATCATCCTCAACCTCAAACAGGTCAAGTTCAACACCCACGACCACGACTCGCACCGCGTCGTGCTCAACGTGAACAAAGAAGGCGCCGTCACGGCGGCCGACATCGAGTCGACCAACAAATGCGAGGTCCTCAACCCCAAGCAGCACATCGCCACGCTCGACAAGAAGATGAAGTTCTCCATCGAGATGAATGTGCGCAAGGGCCGCGGCTTCGCCACCGGTGACGAAAACAAAACGCCCGAACAGGCCATCGGCGTCATCGCCATCGACTCCATCTTTTCGCCGGTCACCCGCGTGAAATACGCCGTCGAGGCCACCCGCGTCGGACAACGCACCGACTACGACAAACTGGTCCTCGAGATCTGGACCGACGGACGTATCACGCCCGACGAATCCCTCCTCCAAGCCGCGGCCATCCTGCGTCACCACCTCGACGTTTTCGTCGGCAACGACGACTCGCAGGTCGAGTTCGACCAGACGCCGGAAGCGGTCAGCCAGGAAAACGCCAAGCTCAAGAAGTTGCTCAACATGTCGGTCAACGAGATCGAATTGAGCGTCCGCGCGGCCAACTGCCTGAACAACGCGAACATCACGACGGTCGGCCAGCTGGCCATGAAGTCGGAAGCCGAAATGCTCAAATACCGCAACTTCGGCAAGAAATCGCTCAACGAAATCAAGGACAAGCTCGAGGAACTCCAGCTCGGCCTCGGCATGAAATTCGAACCCGGCCTCATCGAGGTCCAACCGGAAGCGGACAAAGCCGGGGAAGAAGCCGAAGAGTCCACATCCGAGAAGAAGTAAGCCATGAGGCACCAGAACAAGACGGTCAAACTCGGCCGCTCGCAGGCCCACCGCGACGCGCTGCTAGCCAACCAGGTCTGCAGTCTCATCATCCACCAGCGCATCCGCACCACCCTGGCCAAGGCCAAGGCGGCGCGCCCGCTGGCGGAAAAAATGGTCACTCTCGGCAAGAAGGGCACCATCCACGCCCGCCGCACTGCCGCCGCTTATTTGCACCAGGCGGACGCGGTGAAGAAGCTGTTCGACGAAATCGCCCCCCGCTCGGCCACCCGCGCCGGCGGCTACACGCGCATCGTCAAACTCGGACCCCGCAAGAGCGATAGTGCTCCCATGGCCGTCCTCGAATGGGTCGACACCGCCCCGGCCGAGACCGCCACGGAACCCGCCGCGGAAGAGAAAGCCAAGCCGGCCAAGAAACCCGCCGCGAAAAAAGCCGCGCCGAAGAAAGAAGCCGAGTAAAGCTCCGGACCACCCACTCACCACGCCGCCGCGGCCCACAAGCCCGGCGGCGTGTTTCGTTGGCACAGGCCAGGTTCTTTTTTCAACAAACTCGAATAGTTGCCGGAGCGCAGCCGGGGGGCTTTATACCAAAAATGCCGTCGGCAAACCGATAACCGCTGCGCTCCTGGCAGAGCTCGAAGCGCAGATCGCCACCGAAATCGCCTCGTGTCCCGAGTTGTCGGCCCGCTACCAGCGACTCTTGGCCGAGTTCGGCATCGGTGCGGTGGCCGCCTCCACCTTGGTGGCCGAACTGCCCGAACTGGGCCAAGCCAACCGCAAGCAGATGGCCGCCCTGTGCGGACTGGCTCCTTTCCCCAAGGACAGCGGCCAAAAACGCGGCCTGCGCTTTGTCCAAGGCGGTCGCGCCCAACTGCGCCGCGTCCTCTACATGGCCACCTTGACCGCCATCCGCTTAGAAACTTGGCCGCTGTAGAACTTCCGCCCGCGCCTCCGCACCCACGGCGAACCCGTCGTCTTCGCCTGCGCCGGAAAGCTCCTCGCTTGACTTAATCCACAACGCAACATCCCATACTTCTCACCTCAAGAACCTCGGAAGTAACAGCACAACTGCTACAACCACAGAGTAGGACTAGGCTACGGGGGAGTCGTCGGGTACGCCTTCGCCGACCATGTAGCGGGTGAAGCGGCGGATGACGATGTTTTCGCCAAGCTCGGAAATCTTCGATTTGACGAGGTCGGCAATGGTCATGTCGGGGTTCTTGATGAAGGGCTGTTCCATGAGGCAGCAGGTGCCGTAGAACTTCTCCACTTTTCCTTCGACAATTTTGTCCACGATGTTGGCCGGTTTGCCTTCCACCTGCTGACGATAGATGGCTTTCTCGCGCTCGATCTCCGCGGGGTCGACCTGCTCGCGGGAGACGCAGGTGGGATTGGCCGCGGCGATGTGCAGGGTGATGTCCTTGACGAACTCGCGGAAGTTTTCGTTCTTGGCCACGAAGTCGGTCTCGCAATTGACCTCGACCAACACGCCAACCTTGCCTTGAAGGTGGATGTAGGAAGCGACGATGCCCTCCTTGGCGCTGCGGGAAGCTTTCTTGCCGGCCGAGGCGATGCCTTTGGCCCGGAGCAGATCCTCGGCCTTGGCGATGTCGCCGCCGGCCTCGGTGAGGGCGCGCTTGCAATCCATCATGCCCGCGTTGGTCTTTTCGCGGAGTTCACGGACGAGTTGGGGTGAGATGTCAGCCATAAGGATAGTTTGCAGTGTTCAGTTTTCAGTGTTCAACCGCCACGCCGCGGGGCGACGCAAGCCCTACTCCGCCACGGCAGCGAGGGCGGGGTCGGCTTTCTTTTGACGGATGCCGGACGCGCTCTTGATGGCGTCGACCAATTTGGACAGCACCACGCGGATGGAGCGGATGGCGTCGTCATTGCCCGCGATGGGGTAGTCGATCAGCTCGGGATTGCAATTCGTGTCGACGATGGCCACCACGGGGATACCGAGGCGGTTGGCTTCGCGGACGGCGATGTCTTCCCGGCTGGTGTCGATGACGACCACGGCGCCGGGGAGTTTGTCCATCTCGCGGAGTCCGGCGAGGTTTTTCATGAGCCGGGCGTGCTCGCGGCGGAGGGAGGCCTGCTCCTTCTTGCCGATTTTGACCACGCCGGGGCTTTTCAATTTTTTCTCGATCTCATTGAGACGGGCCACGCTTTTGCGGATGGTGGTCAGGTTGGTCAGCGTGCCGCCCAGCCAGCGGTTATGGACGTAGAATTGCCCGCACGACTCGGCCGCTTCTTTGATCGCTTCCTGGGCCTGCTTTTTGCAGCCGACGAAGAGGACCTTGCCGCCGCCGGAGACGATGCCGGAGAGGAATTTCGTCGCGGTCTCGAGCTGCTCGACCGTGCGGCTGACGTCGATGATGTAGATGTCGTTTTTCTCTTCGAGGATGAACTCCCTCATCTTGGGATTCCAGCGCTTGGTCTGGTGCCCGTAGTGGACGCCCGACTCGAGGAGTTCGTTGATGATTTCGATGGATGCCATGGTCTTGTTTCCGGGTTAGCCGGCTTCTTTTTCAGTCTCGGCCGCAGCAGCGAGTTCCTCGCCGAGGTCGGCCGCTTCGATTTCGATATCGCGGGCGCCCTGGAAGCCTGTGCCGGCCGGGATGAGGTGGCCCATGATGACGTTTTCCTTGAAGCCGCGCAGCTGGTCGGTTTTGCCCAGCGTGGCGGCGTCGGTGAGGACGCGCGTGGTGTCCTGGAAGGACGCCGCGGAGATGAAGCTTTCCGTGCTGAGTGAAGCGCGGGTGATGCCGAGGAGCACCGGTTCGCCTTCGGCGGGTTTGCCGCCGAGCTTTGTGATGCGCTCGTTTTCCGCATCGAACTCCGTGCGGTCGACTTTGTCGTCCCAGAGGAGCGTGGTGTCGCCCGGGTCGGTGATCTTCACCTTGCGGAGCATCTGACGGATGATGATCTCGATGTGCTTGTCGTTGATCTCGACGCCCTGGAGGCGGTAGACCTCCTGCACTTCGTTGAGCAAGTGCTCCTGCAACGCGGCAGGTCCACAGACCGAAAGGATTTCGTGCGGGAGCACGGGGCCCTCGGTCAGCTGATTGCCCTTCTTCACCCGGTCGCCGTCGGCCACGATGATGTGTTTGTTCAGCGGGATGAGGTGTTCTTCCTCCTCCTTGGTCTCCGGGTCGAGGACGAGCAGGCGGCGCTTGCCGCGGGCCGTGCCTTCGATTTCGACGATGCCGTCGATCTTGGCGATCTCGGCCGAATCCTTGGGCTTGCGGGCCTCGAACAGTTCGGCCACACGAGGCAGACCGCCGGTGATGTCCTTGGTTTTGGCCACTTTGCGCGGCGTCTTGGCCAGGAGCTGGCCGGCCTCAACCTTGCGGTTGTCGGCCACCACGATGTGGGCGCCGGCCGGGATGGAGTAGCTGGCCACGACTTTTTTCTCCCCGTCCACCACCACGATCTGCGGGTGCAGGTCTTCTTTGTGTTCGATGACCACGAGTCCGGTGATGCCGGTGGCTTCGTCGACCTCGCGCTTGACGCTGAGGCCGGGGATCATGTCGCGGAACTCCACCGTGCCGGGCTTTTCGGTCAGGATCGGGAGGTTGTAGGGGTCCCACTGGACGAAGACCTCGCCCTTTTTGACCTTGCCGCCGTCGGCCACGGAAACAACCGAACCGATGACGATGCTATGTCGCTCGAGTTCGCGTCCGTCCTTGTCGTTGTAGATGCCGATGAAGCCGTTTTTGTTCAGCACGATGTTGTTGCCGTCGGTCGAGGTCACCGTGCGGAGTTCGACATAACGGACGGTTCCGTCGTGCTTGGCCTTGATGATCGGCTGTTTGAAGGTCTGGCTGGCCGTTCCGCCGATGTGGAACGTACGCATGGTCAGCTGGGTGCCGGGCTCGCCGATAGACTGCGCGGCAATGATGCCGACGGCTTCGCCGACCTGCACCATCTTGCCGTTGGCGAGGTTGCGTCCGTAGCACTTGGCGCAGCAGCCGCGCTTGGATTCGCAGGTCAGGACCGATCGGATGCGAAGCTGCTCCACGCCCATGTGTTCGAGCGCGGCGGCAGTTTCCTCGTCCACGATGTGGCCGGCCTTGACGACCGTCTTGCCGCTGACCGGGTCCTTGATGCTTTCGCAACTCGTGCGGCCGATGATGCGGGTCTTGAGGTCAACGACTTCTTCGTCACCCTCGTAGATGGGTTGCACGACGATGCCCTTGACCGTGCCGCAATCTTCCTCGGTGATGATGACGTCCTGTGCGGCGTCGACGAGTTTGCGGGTCAGGTAGCCGGAGTCGGCGGTCTTCAGCGCGGTGTCGGCCAAGCCTTTGCGGGCGCCGTGGGTCGAAATGAAGTATTCGAGCACCGTGAGGCCCTCGCGGAAGTTCGAGGTGATCGGGCGCTCGATGATTTCACCGGAGGGCTTGGCCATGAGGCCGCGCATGCCGGCCAGCTGTTTGACCTGCTGGCGGTTGCCACGGGCGCCGGAGTCGACCATGAGGAAGACCGGGTTCATTTCGTTGCGGCCCTCATTGTGGTCGAGGGTGCGGAACATGACGTTGGAGATCTCTTCGCCCGCGTGGGTCCAGATATCGATGATTTTGTTGTAGCGTTCGCCGTCGGTGATGATGCCCTTGCGATACTGCTTCTCGACTTCCTCGATCTGCTTGTGGGCGCGGTCGATTTCGACCTGCTTTTCTTTCGGGATGATCATGTCGACGATGCCGATGGAAATACCGGCCCGCGTCGCTTCACGGAAGCCGAGGTCCTTGAGGCGGTCGAGCGTCTGCACGGTGACCGACTGGCCACCGACTTGGTAGGTGTTCCAGATGATTTCGCTGAGCTGTTTTTTCCCGACCGGCTTGTTGATGAAGCCGAGACCTTCGGGCCAGATTTCGTTGAAGCGGACACGGCCCGCGGTCGTTTCGACGACTTTCTTCGACGGATCGCCGTAGACGGTTTGCTTCCCGAGGTCCGGATTCTTGAAAAGGATCCGGGTGTGGGTGCTGATGGCCTTTTCGGCGATGGCCAACTCGACCTCCGAAGCATCGGCGAAGAGAGGCAGGCGCACATCGCGGTTTTTGTCCGTGATGCGCGGGTTTTGCGTGAGGTAGTAGCAGCCGAGGGTGATGTCCTGCGACGGCGTGGTGATCGGCTTGCCGCTGGACGGCGAGAAGATGTTGTTCGTGGCCAGCATCATCATGCGGGCCTCGAGCTGCGATTCGGCCGAGAGCGGGACGTGCACGGCCATCTGGTCGCCGTCGAAGTCCGCATTGTAAGCGGTGCAGACCAGCGGGTGGATGCGGATGGCCTCGCCTTCGATCAGTTGGGGCTCGAAGGCCTGGATCGAGAGGCGGTGGAGCGTGGGCGCGCGGTTGAGCATCACAGGATGGCCCTTCGTCACCTCTTCGAGGATGTCCCAGACGATGGGTTCCTGGCGCTCGATGATTTTCTTGGCGCTGCGCACGGTGTGCACGTAGCCGAGTTCTTTGAGGCGGCGGATGATGAAGGGCTCGAAAAGGACGAGCGCCATCTTCTTGGGCAGGCCGCACTGGTTGAGCTTGAGCTCGGGGCCGATGACGATGACCGAACGCCCGGAGTAGTCGACGCGTTTGCCGAGCAGATTTTGGCGGAATCGGCCCTGCTTGCCCTTGAGCATGTCGCTGAGTGACTTGAGCGGGCGGTTGCTCGCGCCGGTGACGGCGCGGCCGTGGCGCCCGTTGTCGAAGAGCGCGTCGACCGCTTCCTGCAGCATGCGCTTTTCGTTGCGGATGATGACCTCCGGCGTCTTGAGCTGGAGCAGGTTTTTCAACCGGTTGTTGCGGTTGATGACGCGACGGTAGAGGTCGTTGAGATCCGACGTGGCGAAACGTCCGCCTTCGAGCGGCACGAGCGGACGGAGGTCCGGCGGGATGACCGGCAGGACGTTGAGGATCATCCATTCCGGACGCGTGCGCGACTGGAGGAAGCCCTGGGCGAGCTTGAGACGCTTGGCCAACTTGGTCTTGGTCGTCTTGCTCTTGGTTTTTTCCATCTGCTCTTGCAGATCCTTGACGAGTTCACCGAGGTCGATGCGCTCGAGGAGCTTTTGCAGTGCTTCGGCGCCCATGCCGGCGGTGAAGTCCTCGCCGTATTGGTCCTCGGCTTCGCGGAATTCGGTTTCGTTGAGCAACTGCCCGGCCTCGAGGCTGGTGTTGCCCGGGTCGATGACGATGTAATCCTCGTAATAGATGACGCGCTCGAGTTGCTTGGCCGTGAGGTCGAGCATGAGGCCGAGGCGGGAGGGCGTACATTTGTAGAACCAGATGTGCGAGACCGGCACGGCCAGTTCGATGTGGCCCATGCGTTCGCGGCGAACGCGCGCGAGGGTGACCTCGACGCCGCAGCGGTCGCAGACGACACCCTTGTGTTTGATGCGTTTGTATTTGCCGCAGGTGCACTCCCAGTCGCGGGTCGGACCGAAGATGCGCTCGCAGAAAAGGCCTCCCTTTTCCGGCTTGAACGTGCGGTAGTTGATCGTCTCGGGATTTTTCACCTCGCCGTGGCTCCAGGAACGGATGGACTCCGGGGAGGCCACCGTGACGGAGACTTGGTCGAAAGTCGGGGCGGTCTCGCCCGACAGGTCGCGTAGCATTTGGTCGCTCATGATGTTTCGTTGATCCCGTTGATGGTTAAGCCACGAGGTCCGCGGGCATGCGGCTCGGTTTGCCGGCCTTCACATCGAGGCCGAGGCTCTTCATTTCTTTGATGAGAACGTTGAACGATTCCGGCGTGCCGGCCTCGAGGGCGTTGTCGCCCTTGACGATCGATTCGTAGATGCGCGTGCGGCCCTGCACGTCGTCGGATTTGACGGTGAGCAGTTCCTGCAGCGTGTAAGCCGCGCCGTAGGCCTCGAGGGCCCAGACTTCCATCTCGCCGAAGCGCTGGCCGCCGTATTGCGCTTTGCCGCCCAAGGGTTGCTGGGTGACGAGCGAGTAAGGCCCGACCGCTCGGGCGTGGATTTTGTCGGCCACGAGGTGTCCGAGCTTCATCATATAGATGTAGCCGACGACAACCTCCTGCTCGAAACGGTCGCCGGTGCGTCCGTCGTGAACCACGGCCTTGCCGTTCGGTTGGACCCACGTGAAGCCGTCCACTTTGCTGGCCTGCTTCATGTAGTCGAAGATTTTGTCCTCGCTGATGCCGTCGAAGACCGGTGTGGCGACCTTGAAACCGAGGGCCTTGGCGGCGATGCCGAGGTGGGTTTCGAGGACCTGGCCGACGTTCATGCGGCTCGGCACGCCGAGCGGGTTGAGCACGATGTCGACGGGCGTGCCGTCGGCGAGGAAAGGCATGTCTTCCTCGGGCACGATCTTGGCGACCACACCCTTGTTGCCGTGGCGTCCGGCCATCTTGTCGCCCACGCTGAGCTTGCGCTTGCTGGCGATGTAAACTTTGACCTGCTTGACGATGCCGGGATCGACTTCGTCTCCGCTTTCCACGCGCATCATGTTTTCCTCGCGCTCGTGCTGGAGGTCGTCGAAACGGTGACGGTATTGGCCGATGATCTCGAGGATCTTGTTGCGGATCGGGCTCGGGTCGATTTCGACCTGGTTGTAGACGCCGGCCAGTTTGCGCAGGAGGGTCTTGGTGATCTTGCGATTGGCGGGAATGATGATCTCGCCGCTCTCGCCGTTGACCACGTCGAGCGGGATTTTCTCGCCGAGAAGGACGTTGGACAGGGCTTCCGTCAACTGCTCGTGAAGCTCGTCGCTGCGCTTTTTGTAGTCGTCCTCCAGTTGCTTGGCGTGCTTCTTGGCTTCGGCCGGACTGAGCTTCGACTTGGCCAGTTCCTTCTTCGAAGAAACTTTAACGTCCATGACAATGCCATAGGTGCCGGACGGGACGGTCAACGAGGTATCCTTCACGTCGGCCGCTTTCTCGCCGAAGATGGCGCGCAGGAGGCGCTCCTCGGGAGCGAGTTCGGTTTCGCTTTTCGGGGTGATTTTGCCGACGAGGATGTCGCCGGGCTTCACCTCCGCACCGATGCGGACCACGCCGTCGGGGCCGAGATTGCGCAGGGCTTCTTCGCCGACATTCGGAATATCACGGGTGATTTCCTCGGGTCCGAGCTTGGTGTCACGGGCACCGATTTCGAATTCGTCGATGTGGATGGACGTGTAGATGTCCTCTTTGACCACGCGCTCGCTGATGAGGATGGCGTCCTCGAAGTTGTAGCCGCTCCACGGCATGAAGGCGACGAGCACATTGCGTCCGAGGGCGAGTTCACCTTTCTCGGTGCAAGGCCCGTCGGCGATAACCTCGCCTTTCTTGACGTGCTGACCCTTCTTGACGATCGGTCGCTGATTGATGCACGTGCTGCTGTTCGAGCGCATGAATTTGCGCAGCTCGTAGACGTGGACGTGCTTCTCGGGGTCGGTCTTGATCTTGCGTTTGCCCTCGGGCAGCTGACCGTCCTTGGTGACGATGATCTGGTCGGCGGTGACCGAGGCGACTTTGCCGGCTTCTTCGGCAACCACCACCGCCTTGGAGTCGCGGGCCACGCGGCCTTCCAGGCCGGTGCCGACGAGCGGCGAATCGGAACGCAGGAGCGGCACACCCTGACGTTGCATGTTCGAGCCCATCAGAGCGCGGTTGGCGTCATCGTGCTCGAGGAACGGGATGAGGCCGGCGGCCACGGAGACGAGCTGCTTGGGCGAGACGTCCATGTAGTGGACCTTGGACGGCTCGACTTCCAGGAAGTCGCCGCGGTAACGGATGGAGACTTTATCGCCGACCAGTTTGCCGTGCGAGTCGGTGACCGAGTTGGCTTGGGCAACGAGGAAGTTTTCCTCCTTGTCGGCGGGCATGTATTCGATCTGATCGGTGACGCGGCCATTGACCACCTTGCGGTAGGGCGTTTCGATGAAGCCGAAGTCGTTGATGCGCGCGAAGGTGCTGAGCGAGCTGATCAGACCGATGTTGGGACCTTCCGGGGTCTCGATCGGGCAGATACGGCCGTAGTGCGAGGGGTGGACGTCGCGGACTTCGAATCCGGCGCGATCACGGCTGAGACCGCCGGGCCCGAGGGCGGAGAGGCGGCGCTTGTGGGTCAGCTCGGACAAAGGATTCGTCTGGTCCATGAACTGACTGAGCTGCGAGCGTCCGAAGAAGTCGCGGACCACGCCGCTGAGGGCCTTCGGATTGATGAGTTTGGAGGGCGTAATGTGCTCGAGCGCGGAATCGAACAGAGTCATGCGCTCTTTGACCACGCGCTCGGTGCGGGCCAGCCCGGTGCGGCACTGGTTGGCTAGGAGTTCGCCCACCGTGCGGACGCGGCGACTGCCGAGGTGATCGATGTCGTCGACGAGGCCCTCTTCGCGCTTGAGCTCGAGCAGGTGCTTGACCGCGGCGATGAAATCTTCGCGGGTCATCACGCGGTTCTCGTCGGCGATTTCAAGATTGAGCTTGAGATTGATCTTGTGGCGTCCGACGCGACCCAGGTCGTATTTCTTCGGGTCGAAGAACATGCGCTTGAGCATGCTCTTGGCGTTGGCCACGGTCGGCGGATCGCCGGGGCGGAGCTTGCGGTAAATGTCCTTGAGCGCCTCTTCTTCGTTGCGGGCGGGATCCTTGCGCAGCGATTTGATGATGGTGTCGTCGGCCGACACGTCGACCACGGTTGCCTTGGCGATGCCGGCGGCGAGCAGGCGGGAAATGGTCGCCTTGTTGAGCGGTTCGAAGGCATTGGCCAGGACGATTTCACCGTCCTTGATGTCCTCGACCAAGACCTTGCTGGCCAGATCGTCCTCGTCGAGGCGGCCGCTCAGTTTGAGGTCCTGCGTGGTGTAGAAAAGATCCACGATGTCCTTGTCCGACGGATAGCCCATGGCGCGGAGGAAGGTCGTCGCGAGGAACTTGCGGCGGCGCTTGCGGCGGTCCATGTAGACGTAGAGCAGGTCGTTGGTGTCAAACTGCACTTCGACCCAGGAGCCGCGATCGGGAATGATGCGGAAGCTGTAGAGAATTTTGCCGTTGGCGTGGACGGTCGACTCGAAGCAGATGCCGGGCGAGCGGTGAAGCTGGCTGACGATGACACGCTCGGCGCCGTTGATGACGAAGGTCCCCTGCGGAGTCATGAGCGGGAGCTCGCCCATGTAAACCTTCTCTTCCTTGGTCCCCTTCTCGTCCTTGAAGCGGAAGGTGACGTGGAGCGGGGCGCTGAACGTCTCGCCCTCGCGCTGGGCCTGCAGCGAGCTGAGCTTGGGCGCACCGATGTCATAGCCGACATATTCGAGCACCATTTTCTCGTCGTAGCTCGGAATGGGGAAAACCTCGCGGAAAACGGCCTCGAGGCCGGTGTTTTTACGTTTGGAAGGTGCGACGCCCTCCTGCAGGAATTCCTTGTAGGAATCGATCTGCAGCTCGATGAGATTGGGCGCTTCCGTGGTTTCCTTGAGTTTGCCGAAGTAAAGACGATCTGACATGGATGCGATGGTGGTTGGTGCGCGGAGCGCGGGTATCTTATTTCCCGGACACGGCGAAAATGTCGGCGAGACAAAACATCCCCACTCCGGCCAAGCGGACGCACAGGCGCCGCGCTGACTCAGGGCAGGGTGTCAAGCTTTGGACAATGGTTCGACGGGATTCCCGGGAAAGACCTTGCACTATGAGTGGCGCCCGGGCGGGGGTCAAGGGAAAAATTTTCCTTTCCCCGCCCGGGCAGCAGATTACTTGATTTCGACCTTGGCGCCGGCCGCTTCGATCTTTTTCTTGATCTCTTCGGCTTCTTCCTTGGTCACGCCCTCCTTGAGGGGCTTCGGAGCGCCCTCGACGAGGGCCTTGGCATCGGCCAAGCCCAGTCCGGGCACGGCGGCACGGACCTCTTTGATGACGGCGATCTTGTTGCCGCCGGCTTCGGCGAGGATGACGTCGAAGGAGGTCTTTTCCTCCGCGGGGGCGGCAGCGCCTCCACCAGCGGCGGGCGCGGCGACAGCGGCCACCGGGGCGGCGGCGCTGACTCCCCATTTTTCCTCGAGGGCTTTGACCAGTTCGGACACTTCCAGAACGGTCAGGCCGCTCAGTTGGTCCACGATGGTTTCGATGTTAGCCATACTGTCTGTCTAGCGGCCGCCTCGGCTTTGCCTCCGCGGCCTGCTTCCTTGGTTATGGTGTTGTCGCCCGCCGGGGCCCCGGCGAATTTGAGGCGGACAGCCGTCCGACCGACAAGGAACCGTTTCTGTTTCGTGCTTTCCGCGCGGTCACACAGCGGCCACGCGGAAAATTTGTCAGGCCGCCCCTCCCCCGGCGTCGACCTTGGCTTTGAGCACGCGGGCGAGGCTCGCGCCGGGCTCGTTGAGAGTGCGCACCAGCTTGCTGGCCGGCGAGTTCAGCAGTCCCAGCAACTGGGCCTGCAGGACTGGCAATGGCGGGAGGTCTGCCATGGCCTGCACCTGCTCGGCGGTGAGCAGCGCGTTGTCCAAGATGCCGACCTTGACGCTCGGCTTCTTGAATTCGGTGGCGAAACGTTTTGATGACTTTAGCCGTGGCACAAATGTCCTGCTCGCCCGTGACGATGGCCGTCTGGCCGGCGAGCGACTCCGACATGTCGGGCAGACCGAGTTCGGTCACCGCGATCTTCAGCATGGTGTTTTTCACCACATGGCACTCGGCACCGACGGCGACGAGGCGCGTGCGCAGTTCGGCGAACTGGTCGACTTTGAGCCCGGTGTAATCCGCGACAAGCAGGAACGGCGAGGCGTTCAGCTGGTCCTTGAGATCCTTGACGATGTTGGCTTTTTCGGGACGCATGGCGGTCAGTTCTTGTTGAGGTTGGAGATGTCCAGCGGGATGCCGGGGGTGACCGTGGCCGCGAGGGTCATGCTCTCGATGAAGACGCCTTTGGCCGTCGGCGGGCGCGACTTGGCCACGGCATCGATGACGACATCGCCGTTGGCCAGGAGAGCGTCCTCACTGAAGGAAAATTTGCCGATCGGAACGGCGATGTTGCCGTTTTTGTCGAGTTTGAACTCCACGCGTCCGGCTTTGACTTCTTGCACGGCCTTGGCCGTGTCGTCGGTGACTGTGCCGGTCTTGGGATTGGGCATGAGACCGCGCGGCCCCAGCACCTTGCCCAACTTGCGCACCTCGGCCATGGCCGCGGGCGTGGAAATGGCCACGTCGAAATCGGCGAATCCCTCGGTGCATTTTTTGATCATGTCCTCGAAACCGACAAACTCGGCCCCGGCCGCCTTGGCCGCTTCGGCGGCCGCGCCGCTGGCGAAGACCAGGACGCGGACGCTTTTGCCGCTGCCGTGCGGCAGCGGTGTGGTGCCGCGCACCATCTGGTCGGATTGTTTCGGATCCACCCCCAGGTGCATCGAGAGGGTAACGGTCATGTCGTATTTGGCCGGGGGCATGCCCTTGAGAACCTTGACGGCTTCGGCCAGCGGATATTTCCGCGAGGGATCGACGGCTTTCTTCGCCGCCTCGTAACGTTTGCTTCTGTTTTTTGCCATGGTGTTGTGCAGTGCGAGCGTCCGCCGTGGCAGACTCCTGCGGTTGTGCCCCGAGCTCGCGCCAGGGGCGTTGGGAATTCGTTATGCCTCGATCTCCACGCCCATCTGGCGCGCGGTGCCGGCGATGATGTTCATCGCCGCCTCGTCATCGCGAGCGTTGAGGTCGTTCATCTTCGTCTTGGCGATGTCGAGAAGCTGCTTTTTGGTCAGCTTGCCGACTTTCGTCTTGTTCGGTTCCTTCGAGCCGGCCGCGATGCCCGCGGCTTTTTTGATCAGCACGGACGCCGGCGGCGACTTGGTGATGAAGGTGAAGGACTTGTCTTTGTAGACCGTGATGACCACCGGAAGGATGTCGCCGGCCTGCTTCTGCGTGGCGGCGTTGAACTCCTTGCAGAAGGCCATGATGTTGACGCCCTTTTGACCCAGCGCGGGGCCGACCGGGGGCGCGGGGTTCGCTTGGCCCGCGGCGATCTGCAGCTTGATGGTTCCAATGACTTCTTTACCCATGATTGATACTCCTTATTCCTCGCGGTCGACCTGCCAGTATTCGAGTTCGACCGGCGTCTCGCGTCCGAAAATGGTGACCGAAACGCGCAGTTTGCCCTTCTCGGGATCGACTTCCTCGACGACGCCCGTCTGGTTTTGGAAGGGGCCGTCGGCCACTTTGACCTTCTCTCCGACCTGGAAGGAAACCTTCGGCTTGACCGTGTCGACGCGCTCCTGGATCTGGGCGAGCATGCTCTCCACCTCGCGGGGTCGCATCGGCGCGGGACGGTCTTTGGTGCCGGCAAAACCGATCACGCCGGGCGTGTCCTTGATGAAATACCACGTGCGGTCCATCAACCCGCCCTCCTCGGTGAGGAGGTGCATATTGACGATGATGTAGCCGGGGAAAAACTTCCGCGTTGTCTCGCTTTTCTTGCCCTGCTTGATCTCCTGCACGCGCTCGGTCGGGATGAGCACGTTGAAGACGAGATCGCCCATCTCCTCGGTTTTCAGCCGTTTGACGATGCTGTCGTAGACTTTTTTCTCCTGACCGGAGAGGACCTGCACGACGAACCATTGGTCGCGCGGGGCCGGGATGCGAAGGGCGGTGGTGGACATGGAAAAGTTTTCCTTACGGGCGGGTCAGCCACCCGACGGTGTTGACCAGCATGAGGTCGAAGAAGGCGATGTAGCCGCCCAAAATCAACATCGCCACAATGACCACGACGGTCGAATCGGCCAGCTCCTTGTAGCGGCGGAACCCTTTTTCTTTGGGATCCCACGGCCAGGTGGCTTTGGACAGCTCGACACGGACCTCGGCGATGAAGGTTTTGAGTTTGCGAAACATGCGCGGGGACGCGGCGACCAGAAGTCAACAGGAGAGCAGGCCAGGAGGGACTCGAACCCCCAACCGACGGTTTTGGAGACCGCTACTCTACCAATTGAGCTACTGGCCTGTGCGTATCCTCCAAATATTAGTCCAGAATCTCCGAAACGCGACCGGCGCCGACGGTGCGGCCGCCTTCGCGGATGGCGAAACGGATGGTTTTTTCCATGGCGATCGGCGTGATCAGCTCGACTTCCATCGAGATGTTGTCGCCGGGCATGACCATTTCCACGCCGTCCGGCAGCTTCACCGTTCCGGTCACGTCGGTCGTGCGGAAGTAGAATTGCGGACGGTAGTTGGAGAAGAACGGCGTGTGGCGACCACCCTCGTCCTTGCTGAGGATGTAGACCTCGGCTTTGAACTTCTTGTGCGGGGTGATCGAGCCGGGCTTGGCCAGGACCTGACCGCGCTCGACGTCTTCCTTTTTGATGCCGCGGAGCAGCGCGCCGATGTTGTCGCCGGCCATCGCGTCGTCCAGCAGCTTGCGGAACATTTCGATGTCGGTGACGGTCGTCTTGGTCGTGGGCTTGATGCCGACGATCTCGACTTCTTCCATCTTCTTGAGCTTGCCGCGCTCGACACGGCCGGTGCAGACGGTGCCGCGACCTTCGATGTTGAACACATCCTCGATGGGCATGAGGAACGGAAGGTCGAGCGGACGCTGCGGCTCGGGGATGTAGCTGTCGACGGCGTCGATCAAGGCGAGGATCTGCTTCTCCATCTCGGCATCGCCCTCGAGGGCTTTGAGCGCGGAGCCCTTGACGATCGGAATCTCGTCACCGGGGAACTCGTATTTGCTGAGCAGGTCGCGGATTTCCATCTCAACGAGGTCGAGAAGTTCGGGGTCATCGACCATATCGCACTTGTTCATGAAGACGACGATGGAAGGCACACCGACCTGACGGGCCAGCAGGATGTGCTCGCGGGTCTGCGGCATCGGGCCGTCCGCGGCGCTGACCACGAGGATGGCACCGTCCATCTGGGCCGCGCCGGTGATCATGTTTTTGATGTAGTCGGCGTGGCCGGGGCAATCGACGTGCGCGTAGTGGCGCTTGTCGCTCTCGTATTCCACGTGCGCGGTGTTGATCGTGATGCCGCGCTCCTTTTCCTCGGGAGCCGCGTCGATTTCCGCATAGTTGCGGGCCTGCGCTTTGCCGGCTTTGGCGAGCACGGTGGTGATCGCCGCGGTGAGGGTGGTTTTACCGTGGTCCACGTGGCCGATCGTGCCGATGTTGACGTGGGGTTTGTCGCGTTTGAACGTATCCTTAGCCATAGTGCTTGGTGGTTTGTTTGGTTTGTTTGTTGCGAATTTTTGCGCCGCGCGCGGCTGGAGCCCATGACCGGGATTGAACCGGTGACCTCGTCCTTACCAAGGACGTGCTCTACCAACTGAGCTACATGGGCAAACTCCGCAAAGTGTTTTTGGGTTGATGTTTCTGTATTTGTCGCGGCGTTAAAAAAGGCGAAGCAGCCCGGGGCCGTCTCCCGCTGTTTTTGCGGATTTACGACCTGCGGACTGCGCGACTTTTTCGCAGCTTCCGGCCTTTATGCCTCTGAGACCGACCTGTGTCAAAAAAGATTTTTGCGCCGGCGACGGGAAGTCACTCAAACCGCCACCTTTTCTTGCAGCCTCCGAATCGCCACCGCCCGCCCCGTAGACTCGTCGACGTCCACCATGACCCCGCACAACAGCACCTCGCCCCCGGCCACCGGCAGGGTCGTCGGCATCCCGGTGACAAACCGCCGCAGGATCGATTCCTTCGTCCGGCCGAGGATGGAATCCGCCGCCCCGCACATCCCGGCATCGCAGAGAAACGCCGTCCCGCCGGGGAAAATCTGCTCGTCGGCCGTCTGCACATGGGTGTGCGTCCCGACCACGGCGGAAACTTTTCCGTCGAGGTAACGCCCGAGGGCGATCTTCTCGCTCGTCGTCTCCGCGTGGAAATCGACGAAGATGACCGGCGTCAAGGCACGCATCTTCTCCACCTCTTCCATCGCGCGATGAAACGGATTGTCCAAAGGCGGGTTGAGAAAAGTCAGCCCGCGCACATTGAGCACCCCGACCGGACCCTTCGAGGTTTCCAGCACGACCGAGCCCGACCCGGGCGTCCCCGCGGGATAATTGCACGGCCGCAACAAACGCGGCTCCGTCTCGATGTAGGCCGGCAAATCTTTCTGGTCCCAGACGTGGTCGCCCGTCGTGATGACCGTCGCCCCCGACTTGAGCAACTCGATGCACTGCTTCCCGCTGATCCCCCGCCCGCCCGCCGCGTTCTCGCCGTTGACGATGGTAAAATCCACCGCCAACTCCTCCTGCAACCCCTTCAGCCGCTGGGCCAACGCCTTGCGCCCCGGCTCCCCGACCACATCACCCAAAAAAAGTATCCGGATCATTTCGAGCCAGACGATTCAACCACGGATTTCACCGATGTCACTGATGGAAAGAGCCAAGCCCGAGAAGCTTTAGGCTTTTCGGACAAGCTTCTGAGGGTAGGGACACGCGGCTCGTGTGTCCGTTGGGAAAAAGCGGACGAGCGGGCCGCTCGTCCCTACCTTGCCGCCTCTTCGTTTCCTTCGTTGGCTTCTGTGCAAATCCCTTCCGCCCGGCAAAGGGAAAAAGGGCCGAAGATTAGAATGTAGTCTTCCGCCGCCTCCACAACCACCACAGCGCGCCAGCCGGCTCGTCCCCCCCCTTCGGAGCCTGGGGTATCCCGCTTCTCCGGTTACGGCTCGGTGGCGAGGCGGTAGAAGGCCGATCTGGTCGGGGCGTTGGTGTCGTTGAATGAGCCTGAGATGAGATTGGTGGCTATAGCCGTCCATGGACCGCTCAGATCGGTGGTGCGCTCGACCCGGACCGGGGTGTTGGCCGAGAGCGGCAGCCAGCGGAGTTCGGCAGTATTGCCCGAGCGCGTGAAATTGGTGATGGCAAAGGGTTCGACGGGGACGCTGGCCAGGCTGGCCATGCGGAATCCGAAGACACCTTCTTGGAGCGTGGGAATGGAGCCGAAGCGGAGGGAAGACTGCAGGTAATTGGCGTTGAAATCCCAGGCGCCCCCGCGGAGACCCCGGGAGGCACCGGAGATCACCGTCTCATTCCACTCAAACACGTTGCCTGCTTGGTCGAAGGTGCCATAAGCACTGGCGCTGTTGCTGAACGCACCGGCATCGGTCAGATAGTTTTGCTGTAATGAGTAGCTCGACGACTGCGTCACGGAATAAACCCCGTTGTAATAGTTGGCTTGGTTGGCCTCCCCGCCGATCGTGTTGCCCGGCGCGGTATCGCTTTGCGTGGGATAGTCCCAATAACCGGCGTTTGTGCTGCCACCTTTGTAGTATGCCGCTTTATACCACTGGTCCTCGGTGGGCAGAAACCATCTAGCCCCCGGAAGGCGCTCGTAGTCCCCATTGTTCGTCCTCCCAAAGAGTGCGTAAGCGCCAAACTCGGTGGCGGCCCAACCGTCCGCGCCATTGTGCATCCAATTGGCAAAACGCGCAGCGTCAAGCCAATTCACGAAGGTGATCGGTCGGTTGCTGCTGCCGATCACCGAGTAGCTGTAAGGGTTGGCTTTAGTCCCGGCGCCGCTGCGGTTGATGCCGGCGACGGTGCCATCTCTTAGCATGTCGACGCTCCAAAGATTATAGAGGTAGCTCGGCAGCGGCTCGCCGCCAGGCCCCTCCGTGGCCACGGTGTTGAGAAACGTGGTGTATTGCCCGATGGTCACCTCGTATTTGCCGATGGCGAAGACATCGGCTACCGCGCCGTATCCGGTTGTGTCGGCCGCATTGCCCGCATCACCCACCGTCACCATGTCGATGGTCACCAAGGGCGATTGGGCGTGGGAATGGGAGGTGAGGGTGAAGACGACAAACAGCACCGCCGCAAGGAGGGTGGTAATTTTCATGGTTCCCGTTTGTTTGTGTGGTTGAGGCCGTGGGGTTCGCCAACAAGACTGCGGCGTCACCAAGAAGAAAGGCTCACGGCCGTGGAACCTGAAAAAGTGGTAACGCATGACCTTTACCACATCCCTGCGCCCGCGCAACCGGCAAAATTAAGAATCACGGAGACTTAACAAAACCCCGCCCGGCAAATTTCACTGCTCTCGCTGATGGACACCGCCATCCGGCTGTCCTCATCCATCCGTGGAATCCGTGTTATTTGCCCGCGGGCCGTGTCGCCGAGCCTCCGCTGTGGTTAAAATTCCCCCTCGCGGTCATTGATTTCCAAGGAACATCCGCCGACATTCCCCGCTTCCGCCGCCATGCCATTCGTCCGCACCGCCCTCGCCCTTCTGCTGCTCGCGAACTTCGCCGGCGCGCAAAAACTCACCCCGCTGGCCACGCCGCCCGATTGGTCCTCGCTCAACCGCTTCCAAAAGACCATCACCAGAGACGAATTCACCCGCCTGCTCACCCAAGTCTATGCCCCGCGCGAGGCGTGGCGGGAATACTTCACCATCGCCGACGACCACGTCACCGTTGTGACCAGCCCGGCCAACCGCCCTTCCGCCTGAACTTCGCACCCGACCCCGCCAGCGCCAAACCCGTCCCGCGCTACTGGAACCCCAACCGCAGCCTGCGCGGACTCCGCATCGCCCTCGACCCCGGCCACCTCGGCGGACAGTGGGCCCGCATGGAAGAACGCTGGATGCAGGTCGGCGACAACAAGCCGATCATCGAAGGCGACATGGTCCTCGACGTCGCCCGCCTGCTCAAAAAGGAACTCGAGCGCCGTGGGGCCAAAGTCAGCCTCCTCCGCGACAGCGACCGCCCGGCCACCTACCTCCGCCCCGAAAAACTCAAAGGCGCAGCCGTCCGCTCCCTCCGCGACCGGGGGCGCTCCGTCAACCCCGCGAGCATCAAATACGAAAGCGAGCGTCTTTTCTACCGCACCGCCGAGATCCGCGCCCGGGCCAAGAAGGTCAACGAACGCCTCAAACCCGACCTCGTCCTCGCCCTCCACTTCAACGCCGAATCCTGGGGCAATCCCGTCCGCCCCACCCTGACGAACCTCAACCACCTCCACCTCTTGGTCAGCGGCTGCTACTCCGCCCGCGAGCTTTCCTACGACGACCAGCGCTACGAGCTCATGCTCAAACTGCTCAACCGCTCGCATGACAAAGAACTCTCCGTTTCCCGCGCCGTCGCGCAATCCATGGCCCGCGCCACCCGGCTCCCACCTTACACCTACACCTCGAACACCGCGATCAACGTCGGAGGTTCCCCCTACATCTGGGCCCGCAATCTGCTGGCCAACCGCCTCTTCCAATGTCCCGTCGTCTACCTCGAGCCCTACGTTATGAACAACAAGGAAGTCGTCGACCGCATCCAGCTCGGCGACTATTCCGGTCGCCGCAACATCAACGGCACGCCCCGCGAAAGCATCTACCGCGAATACGTCCGCGGCGTGGTCGACGGCCTGGTCGCCTACTACGGCCGAAATTGACCGCGGATTAAAGCAGTCGTCCGAAGCTTAAAGACTTCAGCCATGCTTGACCCCCGGTAGGGCCCGCTGGCCCAGCGGGCCGCTGCCTTTAGTGTAAGAAAGCGTGCGGACGGCTGGGCCAGCCGTCCCTACCACCCCAGACCAAAAGTCTCATCGCAAGGGGACGTTGGTATTACGCGGGTTTCACCGATCGAAAAATCCATCCGTGCCATCCGTGATATCCGTGGTTAAACATTCCGCCCCATGAAAATCCTCGCGGTGGCCAACCAGAAAGGCGGCGTCGGCAAAACCACGACCTCCGTCAATCTCGCCGCCGGCCTCGCCGCGCGCGGCCAACGCGTCCTCCTCGTCGACCTCGACCCGCAAGGCAACGCCACCAGCGCCGTGGCCGCCGAAATCGAAAACCCGCCCACCCTCTACGGCCCGCTCACCGGCGCGAATGACATTCGCTCCGCCATCTCCCCCACGCGCATCGAAAACCTCTCCCTCATCGCCGCGAACATCGATCTCGCCGGCCTCGAAATCGAAGTGGCCCGCATGGACGACCACCTCCAGCAACTCCGCCGCACCCTGCAACCCCTGCGCGACGAAAACGCCTTCGACTTCGCCATCCTCGATTGCCCGCCCTCCCTCGGCATCCTCATGACCAACGCCCTCGCCGCCGCCGACCAACTCCTTGTCCCCGTGCAGTGCGAATACTACGCCTTCGAAGGGACTCGGAAAATTGATGTTCGTCATGGGCCAGATCCGCGATTCCGGCGCCAACCCCGCCCTCACCCTCTCCGGTCTCCTCATGACCATGTTCGACCGCCGCACCAACCTCGCCGAGGCCGTGGTCAAGGATGTCCGCGCGCATTTCCAAGAGGTCCTCTATGACACCGTCATCCCCCGCACCGTCCGCCTGAGCGAGGCCCCCAGCTTCGGCCGCACCATCTTCGAACACGACCCCCGCGGCCCCGGCGCCGAAGCCTACGGCAATCTGGCCAAAGAATTCCTCCAACGCCACGAGGCCAATCTCTCTTTCGTCAACGCCCCCATCTAATCCTTCCCCCGGTAGGGACGGCTGGCCCAGCCGTCCGCTCGCTTGAATTTTCCATGACCCAACCCGACCTCCTCGATCTCTTCCGCCAAACCGGCGCCCTGCTCCACGGACATTTCGTCCTCCGCTCCGGCCTGCACAGCCGCGAATTTTTCCAATGCGCGCTCCTTCTGCGCGACACCAAAGTCGCCGAGCAAGTCTGCACCGCCCTCGCCGCCCAACTCCACGCCGTCGGCTGCGACACCGTCATCTCCCCCGCCCTCGGCGGCATCCTCGTCGGACAGGAAGTCGCCCGCCAACTGGGCAAGCCCCACATCTTCGCCGAAAAGGACGACAACGGCGCCCTCGTCATGCGCCGCGGATTCCACATCAAACCCGGCGAAAAGTTCATCGTCATCGAAGACGTCGTCACCCGCGGCGGCCGCCTCATGGAAACGGTCGACATCGTGAAAAAACACGGCGGCACGGTGGTCGCCGCCGCGTGCCTGGTCAATCGCTCCGGCGGACAGCTCCCCGCCATGGACTTCCCCTTCCTCGGCCTCGTCGAATTGAATCCGGAAACCTTCGATCCCAACGCCCTTCCTCCCGACCTCGCCGCCACGCCCGCGGTCAAGCCCGGCAGCAAATAAACGCCGGAGAATCCTTGTTCCCTCCTCCGCGGCTGCGGTAGAGCTGAGGCATGACCTTTCTCCCCGGGTCCATCCGCGGGGGCCATCGCGCCGGGTTGTTCAACCGAAGTATCCCGCCGGCGTCGCCGCCTTCCGGATGAAAACACGCCGCATTGTCGTCATCGGACAAACGGATGTGGGACGCCGCGTCTGCTCGCTCCTTGCCACCTCGGGCATTTCCGTCGTGCATCTGCACGAGCCCTCCGACGCCGAAGTGCGTGCCGAACTTACCCCCGACATCGACGGCGTGGCCGTCATGCTGCACGACGACATCAAAGCCCTGCGCTACGGCCTCATGGTCCATCACATCCGCCCGGACGTGCGCCTCTTCGTCGCTATGTTCGACCGCACGGCCCGCGCGCAACTGCGCAGCGTCGTGCCCGGTTGCGTCGTGCTCTCGCCCGCCGCCATTTCCGTGCCCGCCATGGTCGCCGGCGCCATCCATCCGGAAGCGAACGCCATCCGCCGCGCCTCCACGCCGGAAATCCCCGAGTGGGTCTCCGTCACGCACCGTGACAAAGACGGCGCATGCATCGAACCCTACCGCACGCCCGACGCGCTGAAAACCCGCGGCCTGCTCGGTCGACTGGCCGGACAATTCCGTCCCTACGATTCCGGCACCCGGGTGCTGCTCGGCGGTGCGGCCGGTCTGCTCGCCATCATTCTGGCCGACACCTTTGTCGGACTGGGCCACGCCAACTTCCTGCGCGCCCTTTATGACGCCACCCGCACCACCGCGACGATTTCCGCGCCGTCGCTGCCGGACGAACCATGGCTGCTCCTCTGGGCCACCACCGCGGCGCTCTTCGTCATGGGATTCACCGCGCTCTTCGCCGCCGGCATCGTCAACTACCTCCTCTCCGGGCGCCATGCCGCGATCTTCGGACGCCGCGTCACCCCGCGCTTTGGCCACGTTATCGTTGTCGGCATGGGGCAAGTCGGCCTGCGCCTCGCCCAGGAGTTGCAGTCCCTCGGCATCGCCGTGGTTGGCATCGAGCAAAATGCCACCGCCCGCTCGTTGCCCATCGCCCGCAGTTCCGGCATACCCGTGCTCATCGGCGACGGAGCTTCGAAAGCCGGCCTCGCTGCCGCGGGCGCGGAAAAGGCGCTCGCCCTCGTCGCCGCCGGCAGCGAGGAACGCGACAACATCGCCGTGGCCGTGGCCGCCCTCGCGGCCAACCCGCAACTGCGCGTCGTCCTGCGCTCCGGCAGCGACGACGCCATCGAAGAAACCCGCTCCCTCTTCCGCATCGGGGCCGTGGTCGACGTCAACGGCCTCACCGCCTCATTCGTCGCCGCCTCGCTCGACAACAAAGCCCCCTTCGCCGTCATCACCACACCCGAAGGTGACGCGGCCCTCGACGAGACGGGCGCGACCATCGAATCCTGGCCCCCGCATCCCCTGCGCTGCTCCTGCACCTGAGCGCCGCCTTACTTCCGCAGCCAGAACCCGCCGAGCAAAAACACCACGCCGATCACCGCGGCCCCGCCGTCGCCGAAATAATGCGGCCGCAGAGCAAAGATGTCGTCCGGCAGCAAGCCGGCCAAGGCGATGCCCAAGGCAAAAAGCCCGAGCGCGATGAGCACATTGCCGACCAATCGCGAATGGCCGCGGACATCGAAATCATCCATGCCCGCATGCCGCCAGCGATCCCCGATTTTTTCAAACAAAAACTGTTGCTCTCTTAATGACACCCCACCAAACTGCGCGCCGATATGGAATCCCTCCAGATACTAAGTCCGGGTCAATACAGCTTGGTTTACAACATGCTGAGTTTGACCGTTGCCGCCATGGGTGCCGCCACCGTGTTCTTCTTTTTATCACGTGGTTCGGTGTTGCCCAAATACCGTCCGGCCCTCGTCGTCTCGGGCCTCGTCACCCTCATCGCCTGCTACCACTACTTCCGCATCTTCATGAGCTGGAGCGGTGCCTTCGAGTTGGGCGATGCCGGTTACGTCGCTTCCGGCGAACCGTTCAACGACGCCTACCGCTACGTCGACTGGCTCCTTACCGTTCCGCTTCTCCTTGTGGAACTGGTGGCCGTCCTCGCCCTGCCGAAAGGCACGACCCGTTCGCTGCTGACCCGTCTGGTCATCGCCGCCATCTTGATGATCGGTCTCGGTTACCCCGGCGAAATTTCCGCCGACTCCGGAACACGCTGGCTCTGGTGGGTCCTGAGCATGGTGCCGTTCCTCTACATCCTTTACGTCCTGTGGGTTGAGCTCTCTCAATCCCTCGACCGTCAGCCGGCCGCCGCCCGCGGCCTCATCAGCGCCGCCCGCGGCCTCATCCTGATCAGCTGGTCCTTCTACCCGATCGCCTACATGCTCCCCATGCTAGGCTTCGGAGCCCCCGGCTCGATCAACGTCGGCCTGCAAATCGGCTACAGCATCGCCGACATCGTGGCCAAGGTCGGCCTCGGCCTCTACGTCTACTTCATCGCCCGCGCCAAGTCGGCCGAAGAAGATCCGTCGTATGCCTCGGCCTCGCACTAAACGCTGACCCGTTAATCACCGCGGCCGGGGCTCCCAGAGCCCCGGCCGCTTTTTCTTCCCCCCTTCAGGTCTCAAGTCTCTCACTTCCTCCTTTTCCTCCCATGCCTTCCCCCCGCCGTCTTCCCCGCCAAGCGCCAAGATAATCTCGCGCTCGTTGAAAAACTTCTCGCCGAAGCCGCCTGCACCCCCGGCCACCTCGGACAAGCCGCCGCCTACGTCCTCGCCCGCCCCGGCAAACGCGTCCGCGCCCGCCTCGCCCTCGACCTGGCCGAAAGCCTGCAACTTCCCCCCGAGCACGGCATCACCCTCGCCGCCGCCGTCGAACTCCTCCACAACGCCTCGCTTGTCCTCGACGACGTGCAGGACCATGACGAAATGCGCCGCGGACAAGCCAGCGCGTGGCGCGCGTTCGGACGCAGCCAAGCCATCAACCTCGGCACCTTCCTCATCGCCCAATCCTCCGCCCTCGCCGCCCGTCTCCCCGGCGTCAGTCCGCTCTTCGCCGCCACCCTCCGCGACGCCACCGCCGGACAGGCCGCCGAAATCGACTTCCACACCGCCACGCCCACGCTTCCCGCTTACGAGAAAATGGCCGAGGCCAAAACCGGCGCCCTCTTCGACCTAGCCGCCCGCGCCGCCGCGGTCCTCGCGCGGCTCCCCGACGATCTCGCCACTATTGCCGGACAATCCTTCGCCCGCCTCGGAGCCGCCTACCAAGTGCAGGACGACCTCGCCGACGCCTTCGGCCTCAAAGGCCGCGCCCGCCCCGGCCTTGACCTCCGCGAAGGCAAAGCCAACTCCCTCGTCCTCTTCCATCTCGCCCTCCGCCCCGACGACCACGCCGCGCTTCTCGCCTTCCTTCGCGACGAATCTGCCCGCGCCGACGACCGACAAATCGATGCGTGGCTCCAACAACTCTTCGCCTCCGGCGCCGTCGCCGCCACGCAGGAACATCTCCACCGCCTCTGCGACGAAATCACCACCACCTCCACCACCCTCCCCGCCCCCTTCGCCCCCCATCTCGCCGCCCTCGCCGCCGGCATCCGCGAACCCGCCATCTTCCAACGCACGGCAAATCCGACTACTTGTAGCGGCGGTCTATGACCGTCGCACCATCCTCTCGTAAAGCCCTCGTCATCGGCTCCGGCTTCGGCGGCCTCGCCGCCGCCCTGCGCCTCCGCGCGCTCGGTCACGAAGTCACCCTGCTCGAACGCCAACCCGACCACGGCGGACGCGCCCGCGTTTTCCGCTGCGACGGATTTTTCTACGACGCCGGTCCGACCGTCCTGACCGCTCCGTTCCTCTTCGACGAATTGTTCGCCCTCTTCGGCGAGAACCGCGCCGACCACATCGAATTTCTGCCGGTCAAACCATGGTATCGCATGATCGACCACGAAGGCCGCGCCTTCGATTACGGCGGCACCGTCGAGGACACCCTGCGGGAAATCGGCAAATTCAACCCGCTCGACCAACGCGGTTACCTCAAACTCCTCGAAAAGTCCCGCCAGCTCTATGACACGGGCTTCACCAAGCTGTCCGCCGAGCCGTTCAGCACGCTGACAGACATGGTCCGCATCCTTCCCGACCTCGTCCGCCTCCGCGGCGACCGCACCGTTTACGATCTCGTCTGCTCCCACCTGCGCGACCCGTCCCTGCGCATGTTCTTCAGCATCCAACCGCTCCTCGTCGGCGGGAATCCGTTCGACACCTCCTGTCTTTACTCCCTCATTCACTACCTCGAGCGCGAATGGGGCGTTTGGTTCCCCCGCGGCGGCACCGGCGCGTTGGTCGACGCCCTCCTCGATCTCGGACGCCGCCACGGCGTGCAATTTCGCACCGATGCCACGGTTGAGGAAATCCTCATCCGCGAAGGCCGCGCCGCCGGCGTCCGGCTCAAGGGCGACGAAACCCTCGAAGCCGATCTCGTCGTGGCCAATGCCGACCCCCCCACCGTCTACCGCGAACTCGTCCCCGCCCAACACCGCCGCCAGTGGACCGATGCCAAACTCGCCCGCCGCAAATATTCCATGGGCTTGTTCGTCCTCTACTTCGCCACGAACTGCCGCTACGAGGACGTCGCCCATCACACCATCCTGTTCGGCCCGCGCTATCGTGGACTCCTCGACGACATCTTCAAACGCGGCATCCTCGCCGACGATTTCAGCCTCTACCTCCACCGCCCCACCGCCACCGACACATCCATGGCGCCCGACAGACACGACACCTTCTACGTCCTATCGCCCGTACCCAACCTCCAGCACGCGATCGACTGGAGCACCGAAGGCCCCCGCTACGCGCAGCGCATCCTCGATCACTTGGAGAAAACCATTCTCCCTGACCTCGACCAACACCTCGTCTCCCAGTTCCACATCGCCCCGCCCTACTTCCGCGACGAGCTGCTCACCACGCACGGCACGGGTTTCTCCATCGCCCCCATCCTCACGCAATCCGCCTGGTTCCGCTTCCACAACCAAAGCGAGGACGTCCCGGGTCTCTACTTTGTCGGTGCCGGCACCCATCCCGGTGCCGGCATGCCCGGCGTCCTCAGTTCCGCCAAAGTCGTCGAAAACCTCCTCCGCCGCGCGGCATGAAGGCACCGACGGTCTATGACCGTCGGTGCCTTTTATCTTGCCGGGGATCAGCCCAGTTTCTCTCGGTAGACACCCAACAACGCGCGGGTTCAGGGATAAGAGCAACCTCCATTCCGCGTTGGCGCAAGACCGGTTGCGGTTAGGATCGTCTCATCCCCGTGAGCACACCAACTCCCGAAGAACTCCTCGCCCGCGCCGGAAAAAGTTTCCACCTCGCTGGCAAATTCCTTCCGTCCGACCGCCGCCGCGCCGCGACACAGCTCTACGCCTTCTGCCGCGCACTCGACGATCTCGCCGACGAAACCGGCGACGCCGCGCAAATCGAAGCGGTGGCCAGCGCACTGGAAAACAACGATCAGTCGCACCCCCTCGCCGCTCTCTGCCTCACGCTCGAAAACCCCGATCCCGCCCCCGCCATCGCCTTGGCCCGCGCCCTGCGCGACGATACCGGCCCGACCGTCCTCACCGACGAACGCGCCCTCCTCCGCTACTGCCACGGCGTGGCCGGCACCGTCGGCTTGATGATGGCCCGCGTCCTCGGCGCCACCGATCCTGCCGCGGCTTGGCATGCCATCGATCTTGGCATTGCCCTGCAACTGACCAACATCGCCCGCGATACCCGCGAAGATGCCGACCACGACCGCCGCTACATCCCCGCCACGTGGCTCGACCTCCCGCCGTCCTCCATCCGCAGCAACCCCGGGCAGGTCCACCAATCCGCCCTCCGCTGTCTCGCCCTGGCCGAACCCTACTACGCCAGCGGCCTCGCCGGACTGGTCTATCTTCCGCCGGAATCCCGCCGCGGCATCCTCATCGCTGCACGCGTCTACCGAGAAATCGGCGATGAATTCCGACGATGCGGCCCCTCCGCACCGAAAGACCGCGTGGTCGTCCCTACGTGGCGCAAAGCCGCACTCGTCGCCCGCGCCTTCACCGCTCCCGCCCCGTGGAAAGACCGAAATCCGGAACACGACGTCGCTCTTCACCGGGAACTTGACCAACTCGTGGGAGTCCACTCATGAACACGCCCTGCAGCGGCATCGTCCCCGGCGCAGAGCTGCCCACAGGTAGGGACGCGCGGCCTCGCGCGTCCGCACGACACCAGACGGACGAGCGAGCCGCTCGTCCCTACCCTCATGACATCGCCTTCGTCGGCGCCGGCCTTTCCGCCCTCAGCCTGGCCGTTCGCCTCGCCGCACTACCCGATCCGCCACGCATGCTTTTGGTCGACCCGCGTCATGAGTCCGTGCACGACCGGACATGGTGCCACTGGCAACTTCACAAGACTCCTTTCGACTCGGCGATTACCAACCGTTGGCACAACTGGCTTGTCCGCACCTCGCCGGGAGGGACACCTCGCCGAGGTGTCAGCACTCCCTACGTGCGCATCCCCTCCGACCGTTTCCACGAGGTGGCCATGGCCCAACTTTCTTCCTCCCCGCGTGTCAGCTTCCTCCGCGGCACCTCCGTCGAGACCATCGAAAATCTCCCCGATCACACCACCCTCCACCTCTCCGACGGACAACGCATCGAATCCGCCTGGACCTTCGACACCCGTCCCCCGACGAACGACAATGCCCCCTGGCGCCAAATCTTCCGTGGCCTCGAACTCCACTCCCCCGAAGCCCACCTCGACACCGCGACCGTTACCCTCATGGACTTCCAGTCCGCTGGCCCCGGCGGCATCCGCTTCTTCTACGTCCTACCCCTCGACGAACACACAGCCCTCGTCGAAGACACCTGGCTCGTCCCCCGCGGCAAATCCCCCGCCTTCACCGACGATCAGATCCTTGCATATGCCCGCCAAAATCTCTCCGCCACCGCATGGCAAATCCGCCACCGCGAAGAAGGCAACCTGCCCATGAGCCCCCCCTCTGTGTCCTCTGCGCTCGCTGAGGTTAAAAAACACCAACGCATCATCCCGTGGGGCACGGCCGCCGGCGCGGTCCGAGCGTCCTCCGGTTACGCTTTCTCCCGCATCCAGCGCGCCAGCGAACGCATGGCGCACCACTGGTCACAACACGGCTGCCCCGACCCGAACATCACCCATGAATCCCCGCTTCTCGCCTGGATGGACCGCGTCTTTCTCCGCGTGATGGACCGCCACCCCGAACGCATTCCCGAATTTTTCACCCGCATGTTCGACCGCGTCCCGCCGGAAGCGCTCGTCCGCTTCCTTGAGTCCGAACCGCGACCTGCCGATATTCTCCGCGTCATGTGCGCCCTGCCTCCCGCACCTTTTCTCGCCGCCGCCCTGCGATGAGCACGTGGTTTCCGGCTTTCCAGCGTCGCCACACACTCTTTGTGGTCGCCCTGCTTGCTGCTGCGCTGGCCCTTTCGCCCGTTGTTCCCGCCCTTCCCCTCGCGTTGCAACTCACGGTCCTCGCTTTGGCAGTCATCGTCTTTGGCCTACCCCACGGCGCCTTGGATCTCGCGCTGGTGCGCGGAGCCGCGCAAGGTTCATGGCTCGCGCTAGCCGGCGCCATCGGCGTCTATCTCGTGGTCTCCGCCGCCGTCCTCGCGGTCTGGATCGCTTTCCCCGTCGCGGCCCTACTCGGTTTCCTTATCATTGCCGTTATTCATTTCGGACTGGGCGATACCGAGGACCGGCACGGATCGCAACGTGCCGTGGAAGTGATCGCCCGCGGCGGCTTTGCCGGCATCGCACCGCTGGTCTTTCATCCGCAAACCACCCGCGACCTCTTCGCCCTCCTCGTCGGACCGGCCTCCAGCGGCCACCTCGATGCCGCGCTGGCTGTCATCACAGCACCCGCCACGTGGCTCTGGATCACGTGCCTCATCGTTGCCGTCATTTGGCGCTCCCTGCAACGCGCTCCGGGTTGGCTTCCCGCCGTGGCCGAACTCCTTCTCACCACCGCCATCTTTGCCGTCTTCCATCCGCTGAGCGCCTTTCTGCTGTATTTTTGCTTCGTCCACTCCGTGCGCCACATTTCCGATCTCGGCGCGGCGCGTTTTCCCGAGTCAGCCGCCCGCGCCCGCCGCTGGCTCCTGCTTGAAAGTTTGCCCTTCACCTTGGCCACCGTCGTCCTCGGCGGCATCGCTTGGTTGGCCTTCGCCCGCACCCTCGACTTCGACGCCGCCCTGATGCGCGTGATCTTCTGGGGCCTCAGCGCCCTGACCATGCCGCACATGATCCTCACCGCGTGGTGGCACGGCCGCGGCGAACCGCAACCCGGAGACCTCTTCGCGCGCCATGTCTGAAGCCGTCCACGCCTTCTTCTCGCAGTGGGACATCTACCGCCTCTGCATCGAGCACAACACGCTCCACCATCGCCAGGTCGGCGAAATCCTCCGTTGCGAGCTGCTCGCCCGCACGGAGCCGTTCACCTTCCTCGATCTGGCCTGCGGTGACGCCGACCTGACCGCCGCCGCGCTGCACGAAACCAAGGTCAGCGCCTACACCGGCGTTGACTTCTCCGCTCCAGCTCTAGCCCTCGCCGCCAACAAAATCGCGGAACTCGGATGCCCCCGCACCCTGCACGAAGCCGACTTCACCGATTTCCTGCGCAAAAACAAAGCGAGTCACGACGTTATCTACCTCGGACTTTCACTCCATCATCTGGAAACCGAAACCAAACGCGAAACGATGAAGCATCTCCGCCACGCCACCGCACTCGGCGGCACCTTCTATCTCTTCGAGCCTATCCTCCACGCCGGCGAAAACCGCGAAGGCTACGTCGCGCGTTGGGGCGCCGCGATGGACGGTCCCTACGATCCCTTCCCGTCCGCCGCCCGCGATGCCTTGCGCGAGCATGTTCGCGAATCGGAGCGCCCCGAATCCGCCGCGGAATACCTCGCCGCGGCCCGTGACGCCGGATTCCGCGACGGCGAAATCCTCTTCACCGACGCCGGAAACTTTTATTCCCTCTTCCGCTTCCACGCATGAACGAACCCACCCTCCGCGAACTCAAGTCCCGCTCGCAAAAACTCAAACCGGTCATCCACGTCGGCCACGACGGCATCACCGACGCCCTCCTCGCCGCCCTTGAACAATCCCTTGCCGACCACGGTCTGGTCAAAGTCCGCTTCACCGACCACAAGTCCGAGCGCAAACAACTCGCCGCCGAACTGGCCGCGCGCACCGATTCCCGCCAAATCCTCCTCGTCGGCCACACCGTCACCCTTTACCGCACGCCATCGAACTCCAAATCGTAGTGACGGTCACTGATTGCCACCACACCTCACTCAGCTTTCAGGTCTCCGACCTCAGCCCTTTTTGGTGTCCTCCCGGACTTCCTGCACATAGCTCACAGCAACCAGCGCGGAATTCACCGTCGTCTGGTCGAGCAAGTGGCGCATGTCGACAAATTCGCCCTCTTCCACCACGCGCCGCATCTCGACGTCCATGTCGCGCGTGCCGCCCGGCGCGGGGGCGTTGCGAAAGAACACCGCGTGGTTGTGCAGCACTTCGTTCTGCGCGCCTTTGTTGGCCGGATTGAGGTAAAACATGCGGCGCAAGCGATCCTGGTCGATTCGTGAAAGATCGGCGGTCAAGTCCTCGCCCGCCCCGCAAATGAGCGCGGTGGTTCCCTGATTACGCGGGGTTTTGTCCGACTCGAACCACTCGTCGTAATTCGACGCGTCAGTGATCATCTTGCCGTTGGGCGGCCGGTTCGCGAGGAGCGGCGATTTGGTGATGCCGGCACCGAAGGCCTCGTGGATTTCGGCCCGCATGGCCAAACCGAGCACGCCGCGGTAATCCGGACGACGCTCCTTGGCCAGATCGAAGAGGGCGCGATAGATTTCGCGCACGCTGGCCGGGCACCCAGGTGCGGCGGTGAATTCGGCGAATTCGTTGAAGCCGCCGCGGATGCTGGCGTTGAACCCCGTATGCAGGACCACGCTGGTCGAGGCTTTGCGCGGGATCATGTAATCCGGCGTGTCATGGCCGTCCGTGGGCAGCCAGACCATCGTGCCGGCCGCCATCATCGCCTCGCCCATAACCGGCAGGTAATCCTCAGGCACCCCGCCGAGCGCGCCGAGTCCCAGCGAGTATTCGGTTTCGAAGAAGGGTTTGCCCGCCACCAACTCCGGCGTGATGGTGCATTCAATCACGTTGGCAATGTCTCCGAGGATATCGATCGTGCCGGCGGTGCTGCCGACCGTGTGGAAAACAAAGGTCCCCACCTCGCTCGCGCGGATCTCCCCGCTCCCCGCTCCGATTCCTCCCGAAGTCAACGCGACCACGGCCTCGTCCGCGGACGCGTAAACCGGGATCATACCCGAGAGGCCCGACATCTCGATGACCGAAGCGCAGAACGGTTGCAGGGCCGCCACAGCGAAAGACGAACCGGAAGCCGCGGCAGCCTTTTGCACCATGAGAAGAAAGCGCACGCCGGCACTGCTCAAATAGGACAACTCCGCGCAATCGAGGACCAAAGGCGTCGTGACCTGCTCCCCGGCCACCATTTTCTCCGCTTCTTTGGCGCCGAAGCCGTCCAGACGTCCGGTCAAAGCGGCCACGCGGACCCCGCTTTGCTCGCGCCGGGAAATTTTCATGCCGACAGCTTTTTGGTCAGGGTCAGCACATTCTCTCCGTCGACCCGCGCATAGCTCTGGGTGTCGGTCAGTTTCTTGCAAAAATGCACCCCGAGTCCCCCGATGGGCCGCTCTTCGGCCGACAGGGTGACATCCGGATCTTCCCGCAGGAGCGGATTGTATTCCTTGCCGCGGTCGATGATGACGATTGTGAGGACACCGTCCTGCGCCTCGAGATCGACGCGCGCCGCGTGCTCACCCGTTGGCACTTCCCCGTAGTCGACAACGTTGGTCACCAACTCCTCGACGACGATCTGCAGCGCGAAGAGATCTTTGTCCGACAACCCCGCCGCCGCCGCGAATTCCGCAGTGAACGGCTCGATCTTGGTCAGCTCGGCGCGGTCGGACAAAAAATCAGCGGTGGATTTCATGAGAAAGAGAGTTCGACGAGGGACACATCGTCGTCGAAGACCGGTTGGGGGTTGATCTCGCGCAGGCGCTCCATGATCCACTCCACGCCGCCCTCCCGCGGGGCTTGGGCCAGCAAATCCCGCAGGTCGCCATGCCCCATCATCGAGCCGTCGGCCCGTGCGATTTCGTAGGCCCCGTCGCTGAAGACAAACAAACGCGCGCCTGCGGGAATTACCGTCTCCACGGCGGGAAACTTCATCCCGTCCATCGCCCCGAGCACCGGACCTCTGGCCGCCAGGATGTCCGTCGTGCCGTCGGCGCGGACGAGGATGGACGGCGGGTGTCCGCCCGCCGCGAAGCGCATGATGCGGGTGGACGGGTCATACATGCCGCACCAGGCGGTGAAAAACATCTCGCCGTGCTTCTCCATGGGGAAGGCTGCATTGAGTCCCTCGAGCACGGCGGCGGGATCGCCGAAATCGACCCCGGGCAAGGATTCCCCGCGGATGACATTGAGCACGCTGATCGAGAGCAAGGCCGCGCCCACGCCGTG
Organism: uncultured Verrucomicrobiae bacterium; assembly: GCA_963776165.1. Classification (GTDB taxonomy): domain Bacteria; phylum Verrucomicrobiota; class Verrucomicrobiia; order Chthoniobacterales; family JACTMZ01; genus JACTMZ01. The sequence goes on along the minus strand of CAVZLI010000003.1, from coordinate 245,444 downwards.
CCCCGTCACGTCGAGCAGGCAGATGCCGAATTTTCCGTCGCGCAAAGGTCCGTAGACAAAGGCATCACCGCCCAGTGAAGACGAGGGGATGAACGCCCAGTCGGCCCGCACCGCACCGGTCGTGGCCGGAGCCGGCAACACGCTCTGCACGTAGGCCGCGGCTTCGGCCAACTCGCCGGCCAATTTTTCTTGGCTCTCTTTCAGCGCCGCAAAAGCCGCCTGCTCGGCATCGCGCAGGCGCTTGCGGTCGAGCGAGGAACCGATGCGCGCACGAAGCAGCACAGGGTTGAAGGGTTTGGGCAAATAGTCCTCCGCCCCCTGCTCGATACAGGCCACGACGCTTTCGATCTGATCGAGGGCAGAGATCATGATGACCGGCAGGTGGCGCAGTTGCTCATCGGTCTTGATCCGCCGCAACACCTCGCGCCCATCGATCCCCGGCATCATGATGTCCAACAGCACCAGGTCGAAATCCTCCTCGGCCAACCGCTCGAGCGCCGTGGCCCCGTCGTAAACCGCCGCGCAAGTATGACCCTCCTTTTCCAACCGCCGCTGCAAGACCGCGCAATTCTCCTCCTGATCGTCGACGATGAGGATTTTCGCCGTCACGGCGGCCGGAGCGACCACGTCTTCTTGTGGTAGGGACGGCTGGCCCAGCCGTCCGCTGCCTTCCGCCTCGGACGCGCGGGGCCGCGCGTCCCTACCCTCCCCCACCAAAGCAATCCTCCCCGGCTGGATCTCCCGCGTGATCAACTCAGCCAGCCCCCGCGCCGCACGGCCGATTTTTTCCAAGTCCTCGCGCGTCCGCGCATGCGCGTCACCCTCGAGATCCTCGGCGACCAGTTCGGAGTATCCGATGATCTGGTTGAGCGGCGTGCGCAGGTCGTGGCGCAGCGCGGCCACGGCCTCCTCGCCCGATGCGGCGGGATCAGACATTCGGGAGAAACTTTCCGATCTTCTCGAGCAGGCGCGGCAACTCGATGGGCTTGGTGTCGTAATCGTCGCAACCCGCCCCCATGGCTTTCTCGCGATCGCCCGCCATGGCGTGGGCGGTCAGGGCGATGACGGGAATACCCGCCAACTCCGCATCGGCTTTGATCGTCTGCGTCGCGGTCCAGCCGTCCATGACGGGAAGGCTCATGTCCATGAGGATGAGGTCGGGCTTCTCGCTGCGGGCCATATCGACGCCCTGCTGTCCGTCGACGGCCATGACGATGGCGAACCCGCGGCGCTCGAGGCGGCGGGAGAGCATGTCGCGGTTCATTTCGTTGTCTTCGACAATGAGGATCTTGGGCATGGGTTCAGGCGTGGTTGAGTTGGCGGTGGATGACTTCGAGGAGATTCTCGCGCTGACCGGCGCCCTTGCGCAAGGTGTCCATGACGCGCCCCGCCAGATGCTCCTGCTCGGACGGCGTCAAATCCTTGGCGGTGAGGACGACGACGGGAATGTCGGCGAAGTCCGGACCCTCCACGCGCAAGGCGTCGAGGAAGGTGAGTCCGTCCATCTCGGGCATCATCAGGTCGAGAATGATGAGAGCCGGGCGCGATTCGTGCACCATGGACAGCGCCTCGCGGCCGTTGCGCGCGTGGCGACAACGGTGACCGTCGGCCTGCACCGTGCGCATGACGATGTCCGCGGCCATTGGATCGTCCTCGACCACCAGAATGTCGTCCGACTTCTGCCCCACGCAGCGTGAGACCGCCTCGAGGACGCGGGATTTTTGCACCGGTTTGGTCAGGTATTCGGTGGCCCCCAAGGCGAAGCCCATCGGCCGGTCTTCGACCATGGTGAGCATGACCACGGGAATGTCGGCTGTGGCCGGATCGGCCTTGAGCGCGGAAAGGACGGCCCAGCCATCCATGCTCGGCATCATGACATCGAGCGTGATGAGGTCGGGCTTATGCTCCTTGGCTGCGGCAATGCCGTCCGGACCATTCGGCGCCAGGCGCACGGCGTAACCTTCCTTCTCCAGCATCCGTTGGAGCAATTCGCGCGAAGACGGATCGTCGTCGATGACGAGCAACTTGCCGCGCGCGCCTTCATTTTCGGTGGCGGCGGCGACCGGCGGCGCCGTCTCGGCTTCGGCCTCCGGCGCCGGCTCTTTTGCTTCGACCGGCAGGATGGCGGTGAAAATACTGCCCTGGCCCGGCTCGCTTTCGACCGTGATGTCACCGCCCAGCATGCGGCAGAATTTCCGGCTGATAGCCAGACCGAGCCCCGTGCCGCCGTATTTGCGGGTCGTCGAGGCGTCGGCTTGCACGAACTCGCCGAAGAGTTTTTCCATCTGGGCCGCGTTCATGCCGATGCCGGTGTCGCGCACGGCAAAGGACACCATGCCGTCGGCGCGCCGCTCGATCTCCAGCGTGATTTTCCCCTTCTCGGTGAACTTGCTCGCGTTGCTCAGCAGATTGAAAAGCGTCTGACGCAGCTTGGTCAGATCGGTGTGCATGGCGCCGATGTCCTCGGGGCAGTGCAATTCGAACGTGTTGGCATTTTTCGCCACCAACGGCCCGACCGTGGCGGTCACATCCTTGGCCGTCTGGAGGATATCGACCGGTTCGAGGAACACTGTCATGCGTCCGGCCTCGATCTTGGAGAGATCCAAAATGTCGTTGATCAACTGCAGGAGGTGCTTGGCCGAAGAGAGGATTTTCTTCAGGTCGGGCTCCATCCATTTCTCGCCCGTGTCCTCCGCTTCCTCGAGGAGCATCTCGCTGTAGCCGATGATGGCGTTCATCGGGGTGCGCAGTTCGTGACTCATGTTGGCCAGAAAGGCGCTCTTGGTCTTGTTCGCTTCCTGCGCCTGCTCCCGGGCCAGCTCGGCGTCTTCCACCGCGTGCTTCAACTCCGCGGTGCGGTCGGACACTGTCTTTTCGAGATTGGCATTCCACGCGGCGAGGCTCTCTTCGCGCTTGCGGATCTCGTCGGCCATGCGGGTGAACCCGCGCCCCAAATCACCCACCTCGTCGCCCCGGCGGAGCAAGGGCGAGAGCTTGTCGCTGTCGAGTTGCCCGGCCTCCAATTCGGCCGCGGCATGCGTCAGCTGGCGCAGCGGCGTGGCCAGACGGTGGGCGACCAGACCGACCACGCCCATGAGCAAAAGCAACCCCAGACCGCCGACCGAGCCGAGGCGCCAAGCCAGCGCTTGGACCGGGACGAGCAGGGTGGAATACGGGACGTCGAGGACGACCTTCCATCCGGTCAATGGCGCCGTCACCCAGTAAACGATGCGTTCGGACCCGTCCTCGCCGGCATAAGTCGTCTCGCCCGACGGCGCGGACATCATGGCGTCGCCGCCCGGAAGTTGCGCGATGTTCACGCCCGGATTCCCCTCGCCGATCATCAGGCTGCTGTCCGGATGCGCGATGATCGTGCCGGTGGGGCTGACCAGATAGGCGAAATCGGACTCGCGCTCGTCGCCTTCGCCGGCCATGGCGATATCGACTTTCTTGATCAGCTCGCGCATGTCGTCGAGCGAGATGTCGACCCCGGAAATACCGTAGAATTGCCCCTCCGGACCGAGGACCGGCGCGTTGACGCTGAGCATGGTCACGTCGGACCCGCCGGCATCGAAATACGGCTCGCTAATCTGCAGCTTGCCGGATTTTTTCGGGCCCCAATACCAGATGGTCGATGGTTGATCGATGTGGAAGTCGTTCTGGTTGATGGTCGGCTCGGGGTAAGAATTCCGGTCGATCCACGGCATGGACATCTGGTCGCGGTAATCGGCATTGTCGAACGTGTAATAAGCGCCGAAGACCTCGTTGGCCGGGAAGCCGTCCATGATGCGGCGCAGCTCGAGCATGACGTCCGGCGCCGGGTCCGGCCCGCGCAATCCCTGCATGAGCGCCATGGTGGTGACCAGCGACTCCACGCGCCCGACCAAGGCATCGATCTCGATGGCGTGCACCTCGACCTCGGCGAGGGCGCTTTGCTTGGTCTGCTCGATGAGATCGGCCCGCGCCGAACGGTAGGCAAAGAGGATGAGCACCGCCATGATCGCGCCCGCCGTCAATGCCGTCCACAGGGTGAGCTGGCCGGCGAGCGTGTTGAGACCGAGGAAGCGGCGCATGGGAGATGTCCTTATTAACCCGCACTCCCCAGCCCCGCAACGCCGCAACAGGGCAGGTGGAAAATCCTTGCAGGCCTTCCGTGCCGGGGGCCATCTTCCCTGCATGCAGTGCACCTTCGCGCAAGATGACAATGTGCTCGTCGCCTGTCCCTCCGGACGCATCGACACGACCACCTATAACGACTTCAAGACAGCCCTTAACACCAAGCTCGACGAAGTCCAACCCAAGCACCTCGTCGTCGATCTCACCGGGGTCGAATACGTGAGCAGCGCCGGATTCCGCGAATTCTTCCTCGCCGGACGCCGCATGAGCCGCGACGGCGGAACCCTCTCCGTCTGCTCTTTCCAACCGCAGGTGAAGGAACTCTTCGACATCGCGCAATTCATGACCGCTTACGCCGTGCACGACACCCGCGAAGCCGCCGTCGCCGCAGCCAAAGCTTCCTGATGGACATCGCCCGCAACGACCGCGACGGCATCGCCGTGCTGGTGCTCAAGGGGCGCCTCAACCAAGGCAGCGCGGATGCCCTGCACGCGGCCGCCATGGAAATCGCCGGCGATCAGGACTGCAAAGCGCTCGTCGTCGACATGGGTGGCGTGGACTTCATCGCCAGCGTCGGTATCCGCTCCCTCATCCGCCCCTCGCAGGCCCTCTCGATGCGCGGGGGCAAACTCGCCGTGGCCAACCTCAATCCGCAGATCGACGAATTCTTCCGCCTCACCGGCTTGGACCAGATGTTCCGCGTCTACGGAACCGTCGAAGAAGCGGTCACGGGCGTTTCCTGATCCCGACGTCCCGGGGACCGCGACGCGCCGCCCGGGAACAATTCATCGGCGGGGCGCCGATGACAACGGCCGGGGCGGCCGTGCTCCCCGAGACCGCAGAGGAGGCGTCATGGCGCTGCCGGTTTATCCGGAAAAGTTCTGCCGGCGGAGGGGATCGAACCCACACTCCCTTGCGGGAACCAGATTTTGAGTCTGGCGCGTCTGCCAGTTCCGCCACACCGGCTGGAGGTGTAAAGATAGACAAATAATCGCAACGGTAAAGGAAGCTGTGCTATGCTTGTTTCGATTCATGAATACACCGGCCAGCCTCATGATTGCCGCCGCGCTGGTCTCGACCGCCATGGCTACCGAAACCCCCGATTGCAAGGTGCTCGTGCAAGACGGGAAATTCGAGGTGCGGGAGTATCCGGCACTGACGTTGGTGCGGACGGCCTCGGGGGACGGCGATTTCATGCGGCTCTTCCGTTACATCTCGGGCGGCAACGAGGCGGAGCAGAAGATCGCCATGACGGCACCGGTGCTGATGAAGCACGAGGGGGAGGACACCGGCATGAGTTTCATCATGCCGAAAGACGTAGCGGCGGGGAAGGTGCCGGCGCCGAAAGATGCGGCGGTCGAGATGGACGATCTTCCGGCGGGGCGGTTTGCAGTTTACCGGTATTCCGGCGGACGCAACGAGGCGAACGAGCAGGAGGCGCTGGGAAAACTCCGCGCGTGGGTGGACGGGCGGGGACTGGAGGTCGAGGGGGCGCCGCTTTTCGGCTACTATGATCCGCCTTGGATCCCGCCTTTCATGCGGCGCAACGAAGTGATGTTGCGGGTTGCTACGCCGCGGTCCTTTCCTGACGAACAATACGCTCAGTAGCGGCCGCCCCACCAGTGTGGCTGAGTTTTCGATGGAAAACTATTTCCGTTTGACTTTGATCTTCTCAACCATACTGAAGCGGTTCGCATGATCGTAGGCTTGTACCTCAAAACGCCATCTTGCCTTTCCTGCTGATTTTGAACGTTTGTGCCCAATCCTGCGTTTTGCCGCGATCCGGTAGCTGCACCCAATTCCATTCCCCGTATTTCCTCTTCCTCGGGGCTTTTTTACGAAATCGAAGGCCCGCTCGTTTAACGTCGTCCGTAACGGTGACCCTCAAAGTGTAATGCTTTTTCCCCGACTTAGTCGCGGAAGTGAAAAAGACACTGGGGGCAACACGATCAACTTGGGGCGGAACCGGAGTCGGAGTCGGATTAGGCGTCGGGCTGAGGCGTAGGGCTCGTTCGCGGGGTTGGGGTAGGCAGCGGCGTTGGGCTTGGCACCGGCGCGGGTGTCGGGCTCACACTCGGCTCGGGGCGCGGGACTAGGGGTCGGGCTGGGTTAAGGCGTAGGACCAGGAGGAAGCGGCGGCGTTGGCGTCGGGCTTGGCACCGGCGCGGGTGTCGGGCTCACGCTCGGCTCGGGCGCGGGACTGGGTGTCGGGCTCGACGCTCGGGCTTGGGGAAGGAGCAGGCGTGGGCGAAGGAGTTGGCGATGGGCCAGGCGAAGAATTGCTGAGAAGTGAGATCAGCGCCACACCCAAGCCACCGGAACCGTCCCACGTAAACTGCATGCCAGCCACGCTGCGCCCGCCAGCTTGAAAGCTTCCGGACCGCAAGAGCGGCACAGCGACGGGAGACTCTCCCACCCCGCTCGTTTGGCCATTGTAGCGAGCGATGAGGTGAAGATTCGTATCGAAAAGCTCCAAGGTAAAAGGAAGCCCCGGGTTCGCACCAGTCCGCCGCATGACCAAGTTCAACTCCTCAACAGACGGATCAATAAGGAAGAGCGGAGTTCTACCGCCGACGGTATCACCGAAGCTGACAAGCGGACCAAAGAAAAGGCCGTCTACACTTTGCGTGTATGGACCAGAGGAAGCACCCGATTCCACAAAAAAATCGAGCTGATCCAAAGCCCGCTACTGCGATTTGACCCCACACAGAGTCTACCGGCCAGGCAGCAAAGCACCAGACACACCATGCAACTGAACTTGCTTTTTCTGTAGGAGCCACACATGGAGGCTACTACGCTAGATCGGGAAGCTCTGTGGGGCAAGGGCCCAAGGCGCGCAAGGCTGTTGCTGCATCTGTTAACTTGCTAGGCTGAATATGCTTAACGGGTTGGCTGCGAAAGAGGTGAGAATTCGCTTGAGGCTGGAACCTACGTCGAGTCGCAGAAGTCACTGTCAGCCTGAGGGTTCACCAGTGACCTCGCGCTGCAGTTTCCAGACTTCGCGCAAACGGCGCATGCGCTCTTTTTTGGTCAGGTTCTTGTCTGCGCGGATGCCGAGTTCCTCCGCTTCGAGTTCGCGGAGGGTTTTTTTCGGGGGGCGGATTGGACGACGGCGCCGCCTGCCGGAACCGGAGGCGGTGCCGGAGCGGCCAGGGAGGCCTCGGGAGCTGTTATGGCCGCGGGGGCGATCTGCCCTTCGGCAGACACAGCCTCTTGGTCTCCGGCGCCGACTGCCAGGGGGTTTTGGCGGCGGATGAACCGTGTGCGCTCCATGAGGAGGTCCCACGTGTCGGCGTAGGGTGCGGCGTTGAAATTTTCTCGCATGCTGGCGACCCGTTGGTGCCGGGCGGCCGTGGCGTTGAGGGACGCGACGTCCTCCAAAGCGGAATCCAGCTTGGCCGCCATGTGCTGTTGCGGATCTTGCCGCCATTTGTCGGCTGTCTCTTCGCTGAAGCTGATAAACAAGCCGTCTTTCACCACGACGGAGGTGAACATGCGGTTGTTGACCCCGTCGTCCGGCAGATCCCACTCGAAGAGCAAAACTTCCGCGCCCGGCAAGCCGGAGTCGGCGACCGGTTCTTTGCGCACCGGTTTCTTCAGCGCGGCGATAGTGTCGACCGGTGTTCCCGGGGTGATGGCGGAAAGGTCGGGCTTGGGGTGGAGGGGGACCCCGGAGTCGTTGGTCGTGGCGCAACCGGCCAGCGCGAGGGCCGCCGCGGGGATCAAAAAGAATCGGAGCATGAGAGTATGGGTGGGTGCAGCGGCGATAATTACCGCCCGCGGGTGCTTGCTCAACCCTCCAGTGCCATGACCCCCGCAATTTCACCCCGCGGACAGCCAGTTTTGTATCCACGGCGGACGGGGCTTGGCTTAGGATCTGCGATTCTATGGGACGTCAATGGTTGCTGGCCAAGCGCGAGGTGGCTTCGCTCAGGAAGTCGCAGGCGACAGGAAAATTCATCCGGGAAATCACCATCGCGGCGCGGCACGGCGGGGCTGATCCGGCCACGAATTCGCGTTTGGCCGCCGCGCTGGAGAAGGCACGCAAGGAAAGCGTGCCGAAGGATGCCATCGAGCGGGCCATCGCCAAAGGTGCGGGCACCGGAGGTGACAAGACCGCGCTGGAGCACGTGACTTTCGAGGGCTACGCGCCGCACAAGGTGCCGGTCATCGTGGAAGTGTTCACCGACAACAACAACCGCACCGCGCCCGAGATCCGCGTGCTTTTCAAAAAAGGCCAACTCGGCGCTTCGGGGAGCAACAAGTTCCTCTTCGATCACGTCGGGCTCGTCGAGGCGCACACGGCGAAGCCCGGTGTCGACATCGAGGAGGCGGCCATCGAAGCCGGCGCGAACGAAGTGGAACCCCTCACCCACGCGCAGAATGACGACGTTCCGGCGGACACGACCGGGGCACGGTTCATCACCGACCGCACCAACACCCATGCGGTTTCACAGTGGCTGGCGGCGAACGGGTGGACGGTGGTGACGAGCGAACTGGGCTACGTGCCGAAGCAGTGTCCGGAGTTGAGCGAAGAACAGCAGACCGAAGTGGGCGCGTTTTTGCAGGCGCTGGACGATCATGATGATGTCCACCGGGTCTGGGCGGCGGTGAAGTGATGCCAATCCCGAAAAGTTTTTTGACTTTTCACCACCATCGGTAGGGGCGGCTGGCCCAGCCGCCCGCACGCTTTGCGAGGAAAGGCAGCGGTCCGCTGGGCCAGCGGACCCTACCATCCGGGATTCTTTGGAAAGTCCAAATCGTTTGGGGAACCGGTATGATGCTTATGCAACGTCGCCGGAGCCGAGGCTTTGCGAGACGGCCCCGAGGCAAACGGCGATGCTACAGGGGTTAGTTGATCAAAGATGCCCGCGCGTCATCAGGGCGGCGGGGGCAGCTAGACCTCTGGGGGTGCCGAGGATTTCGGCGAGGACGACGGCTTTGCGCTGGGCGTCGCGTCCGGCAAGGAAGTCGTGCAGGCTGGATCCGCGGTAGGCGACGGCGGGCTTCTCATCGACGGAAGCAAAGGCCGAGGCGAGTTGCGCGGTCTTCGCGTCCGGGCGCCGCACGGAAGGTGGCTGCCAGCGGGGAGCCCTGACTTCGGGTTGCGGTAGCGGCGGGGGCGCGGATTCTTCGAGGGAGGCAAATTCTTCCTCGCGGATTTCCTCCCGGGGGACAACGGGAGGCGGCGGGGCCTCGTCGGACGGGAGGCCAAGGGCGTCCATCAGCTCCTTGAACGGATCCTGCCCGGGAGCGCCCGCACGGCGCGCCGGGGCGGGAGCGGACGGTCCCTGCGTGTAGACATTGCGCCGGGTCTCGCGCTTGACCTCGCGGCGCTCGGCGCGTTTTTGTCCGGCCGCCTCGCGTTTTTCGGCGGCTTTCTGCATCAGCCAGTTGACCAGACTGATCAACCCGATGATGACGAGAAGGACGAGTTGTTCCATGGCGGAACGGGCGGCGGCTTACCGTGCTTCCGCGCTGCCGCGCTCGGATCCGGCGATAGATTCGCGCATCTGCGAGTCGGCTTGGATGTTCTTCATCCGCATGTAATCCATGATGCCGAGGTTGCCGGAGCGGAAGGCTTCGGCCATGGCCTGCGGGACCTGGGCCTCGGCTTCGACGACCTTGGCGCGCATTTCCTGCGTCTTGGCGCGCATCTCGCCCTCGAGGGCGACGGCGGCGGCACGGCGGACTTCCGCTTTGGCCTGGGCCACCACTTTGTCGGCTTCGGCCTGTTCGCCCTGCAGCTTGGCGCCGATGTTTTCGCCGACGTCGACATCGGCGATGTCGACGGAAAGGATCTCGAACGCGGTGCCGCTATCGAGGCCTTTCTCCAGCACGGTCCGGGAAATGCGGTCGGGGTTTTCCAGCACGTCTTTGTAGGACGCGGCCGAACCGATCGACGTGACGATACCCTCGCCGACGCGGGCGATGATGGTTTCCTCGGTGGCGCCGCCGACGAAGCGGTCGAGGTTGGAGCGCACGGTGACGCGGGCTTTGACTCGCACGCCGATGCCGTCGCGGGCCACGGCGTCGATGGTCGGGCGATTGGATTGGGAACCGGGGCAGTCGATCACTTTGGGATTGATGCTGGTGCGCACGGCTTCGAGCACGGTTTTGCTCGTGCCCTTGATCGCCAGGTCGATGGCGCAGGCGCGGTTGAAGTCGAGTTTGATGCCCGCTTTGTCCGCGGCGATGAGAGCGAGCACGACGGAGTCGACGTTGCCGCCGGCCAGGTAGTGGGCTTCCAGTTCGTCGGTATCGAGGGAGAGCCCCGCTTTGACCGCGGTGATGCGGCTGTCGACGATCATGCCCACGGGCACGCGGCGCAGGCGCATGCCGACGAGGCGGGCGAAAGAGACGGGAGCGTCGGCGATTTTGGCGCGCAGCCAGATGCCGAAGAAATTGAAAAGAATGATGAGCAGGACCAGGCCGAGAACAACGGCCAAGCCAGTCACGATGTAGATGAAGAGGGATCCCATAGCCATGGCTACACCTTACGCAGGAGATGCGGCCGGCTCCAACCCGTCTTTTCGACGCACAGCCACGCGCATGCCGTCCGCGGCCACCACCACGACCGCCTCGCCTTGCTCGAGAAAGTCGCCAACCGCCGTGACATCAACACGTTTGCCCCCGATGCGGGCTGTGCCGGAGGGACGCAACGGGGTGATAGCCTCCCCCGTTTCCCCGACCAGCGACCGGTGGTCTTCCGGGTCGCGGGTGGTGCGTTGCGTGGTCCGCAGCATGAGGCGCCGCCCGATGAAGGTGTGCGGAAAAAGAAAAAGCCAGAGGACGAAACCGACGAGGGTCAGACCACCGACGACGAACGCCGCAAGCACGCCCGCCGAGGTGCCGTAATTGAGAAAGACGAAAACAACCGAGGCGACAAGGCAGAGCAGGCCGATCGTGCCCAGCACGAGGCCGGGAAGAAAAACCTCCGCGGCGATGAGGAGGAACCCGACAACAACCAGCGCGATAATGAGTGAAGGTCCGTCGGGCATGGTCAGTTGCCCGGCGCCGGGGTGGCTTGCGGCGGGCGGCCGGTGAAAAAGGCCCCGATGCTGTCGCCCACGCGCTCGGCGGTTTCCCCGAGGTTGCCGCCCACCCGGGTGGCGGTGTTGGTCGTCGCTTCCCAAGTGCGCGTGCTCCAGCGCTCCATGTGCCCGACGAGCCCCCCGCCCTCGACCCAGCGTTCCCCGACGGGCCGGGTGTCGGGCGTGGCGACGGCCGCGGGTGCGGGTCGGGGCCCGGGGCCGATTCGTCGGAAGACGCGACAAAGGTCTTGAAGGGCGAAACCATGGTGCCGTCCTTCGCGGAAAATTCCACACGGCCCACATTGGAACCACCGATGTCATAGAGCTCGACAAGCCAGACCGGGGTGCCGTTTTTGTTCTCCAACCGGTAATTGAGTGTGGAGAAACCGAGCCTCTTGGCCGTGGCCTCGCGGTTGGCGGCATCGAAAGCGCCGGTCGAATTGAGCTGGAGCCCGGCCGCGGCCATGACTCCCCCGTCGCCGGTGGCCGGACGCAAGGGCGTGCGCTCGGCGATGATACCCTTGGCCGCGACAACATACTCGCGGATGCCACCGCGGGCCGTGTCGTCCTGGAAACTCAAGGTCCAACGCAGGGGCTGCGGGGAGGCATCGACGCCGCGGATTTCGACAATGTTCCCCAAGACGGCATCTCCCTTTTCGACGCCGACGATTTTCAGGGCATCGTAGGCGGAAAGCTGCCCCATCGATTGGGCCTGGACCGCCGGGACCAGAGCACAGGCGGCCAGGCAAAGAAGCGCTCGGATCATGGAACAATTTAGAACCCTGCCGGGGGCGATTTCCAGCGCGGAAAGCGTTTTCAGGAGCGGAGGCGGGCCCGTTCCTCCGGGGAGAGGAAGGCGATTTCCCACGCATTGTCCAGCGCCTGCACGATTTGCGCCTCGTCCAACCCGGCTGCGGGCGCGGCCACGTCGAGTTCGTGCGGGAGGTCGATGCCGCTGATGCCGGGGTCGTCGGTGTTGATGGTGGCGAGCAACCCGGCCTCGAGGAAGGCACGGAGCGGGTGGCTGGCGTAGTCCGGCACGGTGCTGGTCTGCACGTTGCTGGTCAGGTTGGCCTCGATGCCGATGCGGCGATCGCGCAGGAGATCCATGACGCGGGGGTCTTCGGTGGCGCGGACGGCGTGGCCGATGCGCGTGGCGCCGAGCTTTTCGACGGCCGTGACGATGCTTTGCGGTCCGGCGGCTTCGCCGGCGTGGACGGTGACCTGCCAACCGGCGCGGCGTCCCTCGTCGAAATGTTCGACGAAAAGTTCCGCCGGCCAGTTGCCTTCGTCACCGGCCAGATCGAGGGCGACGATTTCCTCCCGATGGTCGAGCAGGGCGCGAAGTTCGCGGCGGGCCCGGACCGGACCGTAGGTGCGGGTGAGGATACCGATGAGGTTGGCTTTGACTCCGGTGGCCGCTTCGCCCTCGCGGACTCCTTCGATCACCGCGGCGGTGACCCGCGAGGGATCGAGGTTGTGCGCGTCGGCCATGAAAGCGGGACTGAAGCGGAGTTCGATGTAGCGGATGCCTTCGCGCAGGGCATCCTCCACGTTTTCGCGGGCCACGCGGCGACAGGCGTCATAATCGACGAGCACGCCCGTCATCCACCGGAACTTGGCCAGAAATTCGATCAGTCCGGGCTGGGGCGTGGTGATGACCACGTGCGGACGCAGGGCCTCCAGCGTGTCGGCCGGCAACGGCACATGGTGAAGGCGTCCGAGATCGAGAATGGTCTCGAGACGCACGCTGCCGTCCAGGTGGCGGTGGAGGTCGATCAGCGGTGGGCGGGCGGACATGAGGGCGCAGAGGATTTGTGTTCCGCAGCGGGGCGACAAGGCGAAATGTTCAATGGACGATTTCGTCGAGGGCATCGGCCACATCGGCGAACTCGTAGCGGTAGCCGTATTTTTCGGCGACGCACGGGCGCACGCGCGCGCTGTCGAGGAGCAGGGATGCCATCCTCCCCAGCACCGCACGGAGAATGAAGGCCGGTGCCGGCAGGATGGCCGGACGGCGCACCGCGCCAGCCAGATCGCGGGTGAAGCTCGCGTTGGTCACGGGATGCGGCATGACGGCGTTGAGCGGGCCGCGCAGGTCGCCGTGCTCGATCGCCCACAAAGCCATGCGGACGACATCGTCGATGTGGACGCAGGACATCCATTGGCGCCCGGACCCGAGACGACCTCCCAACCCGGCGCGAAAGACAGGCAGGATGCGCTTGATCGTTCCACCATCGCGCCCGAGCACGAGTCCGATGCGGAGAATGACGACGCGGGCATTGCGCACTTTTTCCGCTTCGGCCTCCCAAGCACGGCAGACATCGGCGAGAAAACCGGTGCCGGCGGGGGAAGTTTCGTCCACTTCGCGGTTGCCGGTGTCGCCGTAGAAGCCGATGCCCGAAGCGCTGACGAGCACGCGGGGCGGATGGGAAGCGCGGGCGAAACCCTCGGCCACGGAACGCGTGCCGAGGACGCGGCTGTCCATGATGCGGCGGCGTTTGGCGGACGTCCAACGCCCGACCACCGGCTCGCCGGCGAGGTGCAGGACGGCATCGAGGCCGTCCACCTCGGCCGGTTCGCCCGGGACGAGGCGGCGCGTTCCCGCATCGCGCGGCTGCCGCGAGAAGCGGCGTGACCTCCCACCCGCGCGCGGTAGCGAGGCGGGCGGCGTGGCGGCCGATGAAGCCGGAGGCCCCGGTGATGCCCAAGCGCATGGTCAAAACGTGCGCCGCAGCCAGCGGTAAGGGAAGCGGTTACCGGGGCAATCGGTCGGTTTGGGATTGATCTCGCGGTGGGCTTTGACGACGACCACGCGCCCCTTGCTGCGCCCGACCCTTTTGCGCAGGTATTTGATCAGTTCCTCCAGCGCGCCGAGTTGCGCCCGTGTCGGAGTGTCGCGGTTGAAGTCGCCAACGAAACAGATGCCGATGGAGATGTTGTTGAGATAATCGCTGGCGACGTGGCCGCCGTTGATCTGGCGCGTCCAACGCGGCCCGATCTCGATCTCGCCGTCGCCGGAAGAGGTGCCGTTGCCTATGACGAAATGGTAAGCCAGACCGTTTTTCATTTTGCGCACGTTCTTGTGGTAGTTGGCGAAGATGCGGGCATTGCCCTGCCGCGTGGCGCTGTTGTGCACGACGATGTATCGCCAGCGCCCGCGCTTGACCTTCGCCCGGTCAATGGCGTCGCGCACCCCGCGGGTAAGGTAGCGATAGCGCGGACCGCCCAGCCCGAACAAACCGCGGCGCTCGGGCTTGGGCGTGGGAGCCAGCCCCTCGTCCTCGGCGAGGCCGGATTTCTCGACCACGATGGGGGCGTCCGGAGCGGGTTCGCGCTCGCGGCCCCGCGGACTCGGGCTGGGCATTTCACGCGGAGGCGGGAGTTTGATCACGTCGGACTGTTCCTCGCGCTTCGGCGGCGGAGGCGTGGAGCGTTCTTTTTCCGCGGCCGCGGGCGGCTTGCTTTTCGGAGTCGCCTTGGGCTTCGGCGTGGGTTTGGGCTTCGGCGTCGGACGCGGGGTGGAGGCCTGCTTGGGCGGGGGAAGGACGAGCGGTTTGGGAGGTTTCTCCACCGTGGACGCGGGTGGTTCGGTGGGACGCGGGCGGGGCTTGGGACGCGCCGGTTCGGACCGCGGGGTGGCGGCCGGTTCGGGAACGATGGTCTCGCGCGCGCGGAGGAAGAGTTCACGTTTGCGCTGCTCCTCGGCGGAGATTTGCGCTTGCAGGAGCGGCGCGAGACTCGCGAGCAGGACCAGCCCCGAGAAAACGAAGACAAAGGCACGGGCGGCTCGCACGGAATGAAACTAAGGGCGCGGGGGAGCCGAGTTCAACTTGATTGCTTGCGCGGAGCATAGGACACGCGACGCAAGTAGAGACCGCCGGGCGGGGCCACGGCACGCGGCAGACCGCTGGGGCTCCCGGCCAAACGCGCTTTGAGGTCACCCAGCGTGCCGCGGTGCTGGGCGACACGCACCATGGCGGCAACGAGCATGCGGACCATTTTGTAAAGGAAGCCGTTTCCCTCGAACCGCAGACGGATCTCAGGCCCGTGCACGGACACCCGGATCGAGCGGAGATGCCGCCGGGTGTCGCGCACCGGTGTGCCGCGGTTGGCGGAAAATCCGCGGAAATCGTGGACCCCGCAAAGAACGTTGGCCGCGCGGCGCAGGAGCGCGGGATCCGGCGAGGGCTGCACGTGCCACGCGCGCCCGGCCCGGTGCGGCGGGAGCACCGGACTGGTCCAGAGCACGTAGTCGTAGGTTTTGCCGGTTGCCGCATAGCGGGCATGGAATCCGGGGCGTGCCCTCACGCAAGACATGACGCGCACGGCGGGCGGCAGCGTGGCATTGAGCGCGCGTTGCCAGAATTTGCCATCTCCCCGTCCGTCGGGGACCTCGGCGTGGGCGACTTGCCCGAGCGCATGGACCCCCGCATCGGTCCGCCCCGCGCCCTGCACCGGAACCTTGGCACCTCCCGCCAGTTTGGTCAGCGCCTCTTGCAGAACATCCTGCACCGCGCCCCCGCCCGGCTGGCTCTGCCATCCGCGGAAGGCGGCGCCGTCGTAGGCAAGAGTCAGCTTAAGTCGCATGCCACGCGATCGAGCCAACTCTGCAGCAAAATCTGCGCGGCAACCTGATCGACCACTCCGCGCTGGTCGCGGGCCTTGCGTCCGCTCTCCCGCAACGAACGCTGCGCCGCCACCGTGGTGAGGCGCTCGTCCCAAAGGTCGACCGGACAAGCAACCCGCGCGCGCAGGTCGGCGGCGAAAGCGCGGGCGGCCTCGGCGGCCGGACCATAGGTGCCGTTCATGTTGCGCGGTAACCCGACGAGGATGCGCCCGGGGCTGAGTTCCCCGGCGGCGGCAACCACCGCGTCGAGCGAGGCCGCACCACCCGGGAGCGTTTTCCACGGTTGGGCAAGCATGCCGAGTTCGTCGCTCACCGCCACGCCGGTGCGGGCGGACCCGAGGTCGACGGCCATGGTGCGGCTCATTGCAGTTCCGCGGGCACGCGGGGCACGAGCTTCTTGATGTTCTCGGCCTCGCTGCGGTGGCAGACGAGGAGCGCGTCGGGGGTGTCTATGACAATAAGATCCTGCACCCCCGCGAGGGCGACGTGTTTGCGGCCGCCGGAGAAAACGATGTTGTGCGAGGCGTCAGAGGCGGTCAGCGGGCAATTGGCCGCGTTGCCCCCCTCACCGGCCTCGAGATACTTGGCCACGGCCAGCCAGCTGCCGACATCGTCCCAATCGAAGCCCGCCTCGAGTTCAAGCACGCGCGCGGCCTTCTCCATGATGGCGTAGTCGATGGAAATTTTCGGCAGCTTCGGAAACTCCGCGGCCAACAAGCCGTCGAGATCCGAGGTCGTGCGCATGCGCGAGACAAAAGCGGCGAGCTCGGGCGCATGCTTGGTCAACTCGCCCATGACAGCGGGGATCGACCAGACAAACATGCCGGCATTCCACCGGAAGTTGCCCTGCTTGAGGAAAGATTCAGCCATCTCGGCGTCCGGTTTTTCGCGGAAGCGTTTGACCTCGTAGATGGCCGGTTCCGTTTGGTTGGAGCGCGGCCCCTGCTCGATGTAGCCGAAGCCCGGGCAAGCCCAGGTCGGTTTGATCCCGATGGTCAGCAGGGCGCCGGAATCGGACGCGGCCTCGGCACCGGCCAGCAAGTCGCAACGGAAGGCGGCACCGTCCTTGATCAGGTGGTCGGCGGGCAGGACGGCCATGACTGCCTGCGGGTCGCGACGCAGGACCAAGCCAACCCCCAGCGCGACGGCGGGCGCGGTGTCGCGTTTGGCCGGTTCGGCCACGATATTTTCCGCCGGCAATTGCGGGCAGGCCGCGCGCACCGCGGCTTCCTGCTCGCGGTTGGTCAGAACGAACACGCGCTCGGGCGGGACCGCATCGCCGAGCCGCGCGATGGTTTCCTCCAGCATGGTGCGGTCGGAAAAAAGTTTGAGCAGTTGCTTGGGACGCGCGCGACGGCTGCAAGGCCAGAAACGCTCGCCGCTGCCGCCAGCGAGAACGAGGACATAGAGATCGGACTTCACCAAGCCATGAGACGATTTTGCCGCGCGGGGCGCAACCTTGCGTGTGGAAAATCTGCCAGCCGTGAGCGGTTCCGGTTGCCACGGGCTGCCGCCTGGAGTATGGAGGCCTTGTTATGGCATCCCTCTTCGAAAGACTCTCCCAGAATTTATCCGGCACCTCCCTGGCCGCCGCGGCGGAAATGGCCGTGGGCGTCGGGGCCGGCCTGCTGGTCGCCGACCAGTTGGGCAAAGGTGCCCGTCAACGCATCGGCGTGATCGCGCTGGTGGCCGGGGTGGCCGCGACCGTTCCGCTGCTTATCGGCGCGGGGTTGCGGGTCAACCGGCAGTTGGGTGAAGGACGGCGCACACGCCGCCGTCTCGAGACCATCCGCCACGACTCGGGCTTCGCGGAAGACGGCGACTTCTATTGAGCGGGCTGCGGATCGTTCTCGCCTCCGCGTCACCGCGACGCGCCGAATTGCTGCGCTCCGCGGGGGTGACTTTCCAAACAGCCGCGGCCGGCACCGTGGAAGTCCACGAACCGACACTCGGCCTGTCGGGTCTCGTCACCGCCAATGCCCGGACCAAAGCCCTCGCCGTGGCGGCGGACCATCCCGGCGCCGTGGTCATCGGGGCAGACACCTTGGTCTGGCTCGACGGCAAACCGCTCGGCAAACCCTCCTCAACAGACCACGCCCGCGAAATGCTGGCGCGCCTGGCCGGCCGCGTGCATGAAGTGGCCACGGGCGTTCACCTCGTGCGTCTCGAACCGCGGCTCCAGATTGAGTTCCATGAGACCACGCGCGTGCGGTTCCGGTCCCTCGGGGAGAACGACCTCGCGGACTACCTCGCGCGCGTCGACGTCCTCGACAAAGCAGGGGCCTACGCCCTGCAGGAGCACGGGGAAATGATCGTCGAGTCCGTCGAAGGCAGCCGCTCCAATGTGGTCGGTCTGCCCTTGGAGCGGACGCTGGCAGCCTTGCGGCGCTTCGACGGAGAAGCGTAAGGTCAGGTCGTGACCACCCCCGGAGCAACCCGACACCGCGGCAAAATCGTCGATTTGTTCCGTCGCCGCATTTTTCCGGGCTACATCGAGGTGACGGACGGCAAAATCGCCGCCGTCCGCGAGGACCACGGTGTCACCGAGCAGAGCTACCTCTGTCCCGGCTTCATCGACGCGCATGTTCACATCGAAAGCTCGATGCTCACGCCGCCGGAGTTCGCCCGTATTGCGGTTATCCACGGCACGGTGGCCACCGTTTCCGATCCGCACGAGATCGCCAATGTCCTCGGCATCGAGGGCGTGCGCTACATGCAGAAGCTGGCGGAGCAAACCCCCTGCAAAATCCACTTCGGCATCCCCTCCTGCGTTCCCGCGACCAATTTCGAGACGGCCGGGGCGACCATGGGACCCGACGCCATCGAGGAGCTGTGCGCCGATCCTTCGCTGCTCTACCTCTCGGAGATGATGAATTTTCCCGGCGTCGTCCACCGCGACCCCGAGGTCATGCGCAAAATCGAAATCGCCAAGCAACACGGCAAGCGCATCGACGGGCATGCCCCCGGCCTCCGCGGGACGGACCTCGAAGCCTATGTTGCGGCCGGCATCGAGACCGACCACGAATGTTTCCAACTGGAAGAAGCCCTCGAAAAACTGGCCCTCGGGCAGAAAATCCTCATCCGCGAGGGGTCGGCCGCGAAGAATTTCGGCGAACTTTGGCCGCTGCTCAACGAGCACCCCGACCGCTGCATGCTCTGCAGTGACGACAAGCATCCCGACGACCTCATGGAGGGCCACATCAACACCCTGTGCGCCCGCGCCGTGGCCAAAGGCGTTCAGATGTTCAATGTCCTCCGTGCCGCCTGCCTCAACCCCGTCGAGCACTACGGCCTGCGCAGCGGCCTGATGCGCCCCGGCGACCCCGCCGACTTCATCCGTTTGCGCGACCTCAACAGCTTCAAGGTCGAAGAAACTTGGATCAACGGCCAATGCGTGGCCCGGGGAGGAAAATCGCTCCTCCCCAAGACGCGCTCCCCGCGCGCCAACAAATTCTTTGCCCGGGCCAAGAAGCCCGCCGACTTCGCCGTGCCGGCCGGACAGGGCAAGATCCGCGTTATCGAGGCGCTCGACGGACAAATTGTCACGGGCGCCGGCGAGGCGGAACCGCTAATCCACAACGGCCATGCCATCGCCAACCCCGCGCAAGACGTGCTGAAAATCGCCGTGGTCAACCGCTACGCGGACGCACCCCCGGCCACCGCCTTCGTCCGCGGTGTCGGACTCAAGCGCGGCGCCATCGCCTCCAGCGTGGCGCACGACTGCCACAACATCGTTGCCGTCGGAACGTCCGACGAGGAACTGGCCCACGCCGTGAATTTGCTCATCGCCAACGAAGGCGGCATTTGCGTCGTCGGCGGCGAGAAGGATCAGGTGCTTCCCCTGCCGGTGGCCGGACTGATGAGCGACGGACACGCCGAGGAAGTCGCCGCCGGTTACGCCCGCCTCACCGCGCAAGCCAAACAGCTGGGTAGCACGCTGCACGCCCCTTTCATGACGCTGTCCTTCCTCGCGCTGCTCGTGATTCCGGCACTCAAACTGAGCGACTTGGGACTTTTCGACGGGACGAAATTCGAATTCGTCCCCGTTTGCACGGGTGATCCGGCGGTCGGAGTTGCGAAACAATAGCAGCGGCAAACAGCGCCTTAGGAGTCTCCTCAGACTTTCAGCGCCTTAAGTGAGGCCAGTGCCGACTTTGGATTGCTCACGCGCAGGATGAGGAGCCCGCGCACCTCGCCCGGATGGCTGGCCAGATAGGCGTATTCGATGTTGATCTTCTTTTTGGACAGAGCCTTGGCGATTTTCGAGAGCGCGCCGGGCTGGTTCCGGTTTTCCACCATGAGGACGTCGTTCTCCACCACGAGGGTCCCGCGCTCCTCGAATAATTCCAAGGCGCGGTCCGGATCGTCCACAACGAGACGCACCACGTTGTGGTCGATCGTATCGGAAGTGGCCAGGCCCCAGATGTTGATGCCCTCCTTGGCCAGCACGTCGCAGACGGCGGCGAGGGTTCCGGGTTTGTTTTCGATGAAGACAGCGAGTTGGGTGACGATTTTGACCATAAAGCTTGAGTGAATTGGAGCCGCGCCATGAGGACGCGGTGCTGCAGGCAAGGTAGATCCGGACCCGTCTTTTCTCAACCCCCTTCCTCCCGCTGGCATCCGCCGCGCACCGCGTCTAAGTTGGAAGGTTATGGCCTCCTCCTTCCGCCTCGCCTCGCCCCATGCGCCTTGCGGCGACCAAGGCCCGGCCATCGAAAAACTGACCCGCTCGCTCGAGGCGGGTAACCGCCACCAGACACTCCTCGGCGTGACCGGCTCGGGCAAGACTTTCACCGCGGCCAACGTCATCCGCAACCTCGACCGCCCGACGTTGGTTATTTCACACAACAAGACCCTCGCCGCGCAGCTTTACTCCGAGTTCAAGCAGTTCTTCCCCGACAACGCCGTCGAGTATTTCGTCAGCTACTTCGACTACTACCAGCCCGAGGCTTACATCCCCCGCACCGACACTTACATCGAGAAAGATTCCTCCATCAACGAAGAGATCGAGCGCCTGCGCCTCTCCGCGACCAGTTCCCTCCTCTCCCGCCGCGACGTCCTTGTCGTGGCCAGCGTCTCCTGCATCTACGG
The DNA here is from genome assembly GCA_963776165.1 of uncultured Verrucomicrobiae bacterium. Taxonomy (GTDB): domain Bacteria; phylum Verrucomicrobiota; class Verrucomicrobiia; order Chthoniobacterales; family JACTMZ01; genus JACTMZ01. The sequence goes on along the minus strand of CAVZLI010000003.1, from coordinate 224,573 downwards.
ATTGGGTTCGCCGGAGGACTACAGCAAAATGCTCCTCCCTCTGCAGAACGGGGCGGACATGTCGCGCGAGCAATTCCTCGGGCGTCTCGTCGACCTGCTCTATGAGCGCAACGACATCGCCTTCGGCCGCGGCAAATTCCGCGTGCGCGGCGACGTGGTGGAGGTCCATCCGGCCAACATGGACGAAACCGCCGTCCGCGTGGAATTCTTCGGCGACAATATCGACCGCATCAGCATCGTCGACCCGCTGACCGGCAATGTCTCGGAAACGCTGCCCGGGCTGACCATTTTCCCTGCCAAGCAGTTCGTCACCCCGCAGGACAAACTCCGCCGCGCCCTCGGCACCATCCGCACCGAACTCGACGGACGCCTCGCCGAGCTTGAGTCGCAGGGCAAGCTCCTCGAATCCCAGCGCCTCAAGATGCGCACGGAGTTCGACCTCGAGATGATGGAAGAAATGGGCTTCTGCAACGGGATCGAAAACTATTCCCGCCACCTCAGCGGACGCCCGCCCGGATCGCGTCCCTACACCCTCCTCGACTTTTTCCCCAAGGATTACCTCTGCGTGATCGACGAATCGCACGCCTCTATCCCGCAGATCGGCGGCATGTATGCCGGCGACCGCTCGCGCAAGCAGGTGCTCGTCGACTACGGCTTCCGCCTGCCCAGCGCTCTCGACAACCGCCCGCTCAATTTCCCCGAATTCATGGGCATGACCAACCAGCTCCTCTACATGAGCGCCACGCCGGGGGATTTCGAACTCCGCAACAGCCACGTCGGCAACAAGGAGTTTCTCCCCGCCGTCCGTCCGGACAACCGCCTCACCCTTGAGGAAAGCGCCGCCCTCCTCCAACGCGCCCGCGAGGACTTCGATGTCTCCACCCCCGGCGCCCCGCTCGTCGCCGAGCAAATCATCCGCCCCACCGGACTCCTCGATCCGAAGATCACCATGCGTCCGCTCAAGGACCAGATCGACGAAACCATCGAGCTTTGCCGCCAACGCATCGAGAAACAGCAGCGCGTCCTTGTCACCACCCTGACCAAACGCACCGCCGAAGACCTCTCCGACTACCTCCGCGACATCGGACTCAAAGTGCGCTACCTCCACAGCGACATCGACACGATCGAACGCGTGGAAATCCTCCGCGCCCTCCGCGCCGGCGAATTCGACATTCTGGTCGGCATCAACCTCCTCCGCGAAGGCCTCGACCTCCCCGAGGTCGGACTGGTCTGCATCCTCGACGCGGACAAGGAAGGCTACCTCCGCAGCCAGACCTCCCTCATCCAGACCGCCGGACGCGCCGCGCGCCACGTTGACGGCGAAGTCGTCCTTTTTGCCGACACCATCACCGGCAGCATCCGCGCCCTGATCGAAATCTGCGATTACCGCCGCCGCCGCCAGATGGAATACAACGAGCAGCACGGCATCACCCCGCGCAGCGTGCAACGCGCCGTGCAGGAAAGCCTCCACGTCATCCTCAAAGGCAAATCCGAGGAAACCGCCCGCGTCGCCGAGTCCGCCGAAGGCCTCTCCCTTTCCGAGTTGCTTGCCGAACTCACCCAGGAAATGGAAGAAGCCTCCGCCGCCCTCGAATTCGAACGCGCCGCCCTCCTCCGCGACCAGATCACCGAACTCAAAGCCGGCACCGGCCTGGAAAAAATCTCCCCCACCCGCCGTCCGGTCAGCTATGGCGCGAAAAAGCGGCGCCGATAGTGGCCCGCTTTACTTCCGTCGGCGGCGCAAGACATGCGCGCCCAAACCGGCGGCAGCCAGCGCGAGCAGGGCGTAGGTCGACGGCTCGGGGACATTGGCAAGACGGAATCCCACGCTGAATTGCTCTGACGTGGGAGTGCCACCGGGGCGGAAGGAAGACTCCAGGTAGTTCGCCTCGTTGAACCAAGCACCCCCGCGTTCGCCCCGGATGGAACCGATCACCGCATCGTTCATCTCCCACACATTCCCGCTTTGATCGAAGGTGCCATAGGCGCTGGCGCTGTTGCTGAACGCTCCGGCATCGGTCAGGTAATTTTGACTGATGTCGTAATTCGTCGACTGCGTGACGGCGTAGTCGTTCGCGTAATAGTTCGCCTGATTGGGCGCCCCGCCGATGGTGTTGCCCGGCACGCTGTCGCTCTGCGTGGCATACACCCAATACCCCGCATTGGTCCCGCCGCCCTTGTAGTAGGCCGCTTTATACCACTGGTCTTCGCTCGGCAGAGACCACGTCGCCCCCGCATTGACCGTGGCCCCGTTGAGGGTGTAAGCCCCGTCTCGGTGCTCGCCCCGTTGGTCGCACCATTGTTCATCCAGTTGGCAAAGCGCGCCGCATCGAACCAACTCACGTAGGTGATAGGACGGTTGCCGCTGCCGATCACCGAGTAGCTAATAGGGATCTGCAACTGTCCCGCTGCCGCTGCGGCTGATGCCGGCGATGTTGAGATTGATCGACATGTTGGGGTCCCAAAGATTGACGAGGTAGCTGTCGGAGGTCACCGTCGCCACGCTGTTGAGGAAGGTGGTGTATTGGCCGATGGTCACCTCGTATTTCCCGATGGCGAAGACATCAGCCACCGCGCCATACCCATTGGTGTCGGCCGCGTTGCCCGCATCGCCGACCGTCACCGTGTCAATGGTGACCGACGGCGATTAGGCGTGGGAAAAAGGGGCAAGGGTCAAAACAGCAACTGATGCAGTGACGATCGTGAAGGGTTTGAGCGTTCCCATTTGACAGCCATTGCCCCCCCCCCCCCCCCCCCCCCAGGCATGATCCGCAAGAGAAGAATCTTCTCTGACAGCTTTGTCCACGTCGGCCTGGCTTCTGCGTGGAGGAAACGGTGCTGGTGGGACACCAACGATCCACAAAATATCCCTTGCATTCCGCGCAATGTTAAACAATGTTGTTAAACATGCAGACGATCAGCACCAGGGACCTCGCTCATCGCGCCAGCGAAGTGCGCAAGCTTCTCGCCGCCGGCAGGACGCTACAATGGGCCACCCGCGGCCAACCCATCGCTCGCCTCGAGCCGGCCGGACGCACCGTCGTGCCGACCGACCGTGACTGGATCGCCCGGGCCACGAAAGCCGGAGCCGTCAACCGCAAGGTTAAGACAGTCGCGCAGGATCTTTACGGGGCTCGCGGCTGACCCGCCCCCCCATGGCCAAGACCTATTTTGATACTGGTGCGCTGGTGAAGCTCTACATCGTGGAGAACGGCAGCACCTTCGTGCAAAATCTCGCGCGGCGCAGCGGAGTGATCGGCCTCAACCCGCTCCAGGAAACCGAACTGCGCAACGCGATTCTGGCCGCCGCCGGACGCCGGACGATCAGCCGCGAAGCCGCCCGCCGCAGCCTCGAGAACCTCGACGAGGATCTGCAAACCGGGGTTTTCTACCGCGAGTCGCCCGACTGGGCCTGGATCTACCGTCGCGCCGACCTCATGGCCCGGCAATACACCGCGCGATTCCTCTGCCGCACCCTCGACATCCTCCACGTCGCCGCAGCGGAACTGTCGGGCGCCGAGCGCATTGTCACCGGCGACGAGCGCCAGCAGAAACTAGCCAAAGCCGTCGGCCTGAAGGTGGTCAAAGTTCCCGCGTGAGGCGGACGGTCCGTTTCCTTTCTCGCACGGCACGGAGTGCCGCGGCTACAACTTGTAGCGCCGCCATCCCCGGCGGCGAATCAAACCAACGACCGGCGGCGGGGACGCCGCCGCTACATCAGAATGCCGACTGCAAAGCCAAAGAAAGCCGCCAAGGACACTGCCGTCCATTTTGTCGCCGGCAATGACGAAATGGCGGTCAAAGCCCGCGCCAAGGAATTGGCCGCGGAGTTGGCGCCGGCGGAGGGAGGCGAGTTCGCCGTCGAAACAATCGATGCGCACGCCGACAACGCCGAACATGCCGCGTCGATCATTCGTGAAGCCATCCTCTCGCTCAGCATGCCGGGCTTCCTCGCCGCGGAGAAACTGGTCTGGCTGAAGAGCGCGAACTTTCTTTCCGACACCCAGCTCGGCGGGAGCAAGACGGTCATTGAAGCCCTCGAGGAATTGCTGAAAATCCTCGAAGGCGGACTCCCCGAAGGCACGCGCTTCCTCTTCAGCGCGATCAGTCCGGACAAACGCCGCACATTTTACAAGTCCCTCACCAAACTCGCGTCCACCGACGTCCGCGACAAGCCGTCCGGCGGACCCCGCTTCGACGAAGACGAAGCCGCCCGCCAAGCCGCCACCGCCGCCGCCCGCGAGCGCAAATTGAAGTTCACGTCCGACGCCCTCGAGCGCTTCGCCGCCTACGTCGGATCCGACACTCGCCAGGTCCTCAACGAACTCGACAAGATCGACACCTACTTGGGCGAAGAGCGCCGGGAAATCTCCGAGGAGGACATCGCCCTGCTCGTGCCGGAAACGCGCCGCGGCATCATCTTCGAACTGGGCAACTGCCTCGCCCGCCGCAATCTCCAGTCCGCCAGCAACTGCCTGCAAAAACTGCTGGCCCAAGGCGAAGAACCCGTCGGACTCCTCTACGCTGCCATCATGCCGACCATCCAGCGCATGACCGCCGCCGCCGTTCTCATCGAGGAATACGGCCTCCGCGTCCCGCCGAGCTACCCCGCTTTCCAATCCGCCCTCGAGCAACTCCCCGAAGACGCCAAAGAAATCCTTCCGCGCAAAAAAGACGGCACTCTCAACGCCTATGGCTTTTACATGTCCGCCCAGGAAGCCAAGCGCTTCAAAGTGCGCGAACTGGCCGATGCGACCATCGCCTGCGCCGAGGCCACCACGTCCATCATGACCACCGGCTCCGACCCCGCGCTCATTCTGCAGCAGTTGCTCGTCCGCATCCTCACCCCACGGTGAAGCAAAAACCCAAACTCCTCTCCGGCGGCAACCCGCAGATCGCCAAAGGCGACGGCGACGCTCCGGTGCAGCAATACATCGCGGCTATGCCTGGATGGAAACGAACGATCGGCGAACAACTCGACGCGCTGATCACGAGGACTGTCCCCGGCGTGCAAAAAGCGGTGCGTTGGAACTCACCCTTCTACGGCGCGCCCGGGAAAGGCTGGTTTCTCGGGGTCCACTGCCTGACGAAATACGTCAAAGTCACCTTCTTCCGAGGTCTTGCGCTCGAGCCCATGCCACCCGGCGGCACGCCGAAAAGCGGTGAAGCCCGGTGGCTTGATATCTACGAAGATGGCGCTTTCGACGAAAAGCCGTTGGCGTCGTGGATCAAACAAGCCGCCGCCCTGCCGGGGTGGACACCTTGAAAGTCAGTTCATTGACCGGACATCATCACCGGCGCCAAAATCGCATCGCGCATCCCGTGCAATAGTTTCTTGTCCGCCGGACAAACCGTGGCCAGCACGCCGCCCAGTTTCGTCTCCCGCTCGCCGCAAAAATAGTAAGGACAAAGCCGCACGCGCCCCTTCATCGTTTGTAGCGGCGGTCTATGACCGTCGGTGCCCAGAAATTCCATTTCCACCACCCGCGCATGGTGGAAACGCTGCAAAATCCACGGACTCCGGTCCCAGTCGGCCAGAGCCTCGTCGATAGCCTGCGCCCAGTCCTCGTGCGAGAGATCCTGTCCCACCTTCACGCTGCGTGAGCCCCAAGCGAGCTCGGAGAACCCGCTGATCTTCAGCACCAACTCACGCTCGCGCTGGCTGAATTTTTTCAATTCCTCCCAACTCTGGATCTCCAGGCCCGGATACACCCCGGTCGGCGGCAGCGGTTGGGGATCCATCAGCCAGGTGCGCGGGATCACTTTCTGCAGCGCCAGAAAATGTTTCTCCCCCAGCTCGCGACGCCAGAAATCGGCCAGCGGACGCAGCCAGAAGAGCGCGAACCACAGCTTTTCCTCGATCCACGGTTTGGGCGGCGGCGTCATCCGGCGCTTTCCATCCGCCACTTCGCGGAGCAACCCCATCGACCCCGCGATGTTGGGGAGATCGAAAAGCTCGAAGAAGCGGTAGACATTTGCACGCAAGTCGGCCCGAGGATTTTCCGCAGCCACGACGCGCGCGCCGATACGCGCGGCCATCCACTCCATCTCCGGACGGTAATCGGCAGCCTCCTGCGAGATAACAATGTCACCGCCATCAACAACCGCGCGAAGACCCTCGTCCATCCCCCGTCCGCCAAGCACAGCAAATCCCTCCTTCGCATAGCTCTCATTGAGCCACGCCGTGAGACCGATCCCGCCCGGCACATTGTCCAGTTCCGCGATGGTGAATCCCTCGTCCGTCAGGATAACGTCCGGACGCAGGATGCGCGGGACTTGCTCGGCGATGGCTCTCGATCTCGCCAATTCGACCAACTCGCGCGGCTTGCCTCGGTCGAGCAACTCCGCGATCCACGCCGGGCGCTTGCCGGACACGCTCAAGCGGTAGAGCAGGTTGCAGGCTTCGGTGAACTTGCGCAGACGGAATCCGAGTTTTTCCAACTCCTTGTCCACGCCCTGCGGCAAAACGAACGGCTCCGGGGCCACGCGCCACTCTTTACCGGCGAAAAGTCCGCCCGGCGGCATGGCCGCGTGGATGCGTTGCGCGCGCGCGATGCGCTCAGACTCGGAAGCAACCTCGCTCACACCAGCGACTTGAGGGCCAAACGCACCAGTTCCTCCGTCCCCGCATCCTTGTTTTTCAGCGCCACCTCGCGCACGGCCTTGGCCGCATCGACTTGTTTGTAGCCGAGCGCGATCAGAGCAAGAACGGCATCATTGGCCGCCCGCGCCTCGGCCGACGGCGCCTTGTCCGCGCTGGCTGCTTCCCATGCGGCGGCGACCCCGAGTTTGTCTTTCAACTCGAGCACGATGCGCTCGGCCGTCTTCTTTCCCAGGCCGCTGATCTTGGCAATCGAGGCGATATCGGAATCGACCACGGCCGCCTTGAAACGGACGACATCCATGCCGCTGAGCACGGCCAGGGCCAGCTTCGGCCCCACGCCACTAACGCGCGTGACCAGCAGGCGGAAAAGATCGCGTTCCTCGGGCGAAGCAAAGCCGAACAAAATATGCGCATCCTCCCGCACCTGCAGGTGGGTCAACAGGCGCACGGGTTGGCCCGGTTGTGGCAGACGATCGTAGCTGGAGAGCGGGATAAAAACCTCGTAGCCTACCCCGTGGACCTCGACCACCACTTGGGTCGGCAAAACCTCGCGCAAAACACCGTCAAGATACGTAATCACCGGAGATGACCGCTACCAGACCCCGCCGCCACGGCAAGCGCGCTTTTCTCGCCCTGCTCGCTGTCGCCTCGCTGGCCCGTGCGGGTGAAGAAACCGATCCGGGCTGGCGGCTGACGGTCGTGCCCTCCTACGAAAGGCCCGCCCTTCACGAAACCATCACCGGTTCCCGCACGGCCCTCGTCGCGGCGGCGCGACACAAAGGCTACGACGAGCTGGAATACGCCACCACCCGCGGCGCTTGGCAGAGAGCCGCCGAACTGGCCAGGCAGCATGGGGAGTCATGGTTGACGGCCGCCGATATCGAAATCCGCCGCGACAGCAACAGCGTCATCGACCGCGTTCTCATCCGCGGAAACGACCCCCTCCTCCCCGCCTTGGCTCTGGCTCCCGCTTTCCACGACCGCTTCGAGCCGATGCTGGGCCCCGGGTTCCACGTGATCATTCCCGACCGCAGCACCATCGCCCTCTACCCGCGCCTCGGCGGGACCATTCCCCCGCCGGAGGCCGCCGCCCTGCTGCGCATCAACCGGCTGTCCGGGTTTCCCGTCAGCTGCGAAGTGTTCCGCTCCTCCCGCGGCGCGCTCGACGCCGACGGGATCCTCGAGGAATAAAATCAGAAATCCTTCGAACCGCCGATCGGCAGGAGATGGAGGTTGAGACCCCTCGCGGCGAATTCGCGCACCGCATCCTTTTTGTCGATCTCGATCGGGGGAAAGGTGTCATAATGCACCCCCACCACGTCCGTGACCTCGAGGAAATTGGCCGCACGGGCCGCATCCTCGGGCCCCATGGTGAAATTGTCCCCGACGCAGAGCACGGCGAATTTGAGCGAGGCGCTGTCGCCGATGAGGCTCATGTTGCGGGTCAGGGCCGTGTCCCCCGAGTAGTAAAAATGACCTAACTTGCTCTCGACAAGAAACCCGCCGGGATTCCCGCCGTAGCTGCCGTCCGGCATGCTGCTGGAGTGCGTCGCGGCTGTCATCTTGACGCGACCGAAGGGGAATTCCCAGGCCCCGCCGAGATTCATGGCGTGCGCCTTTTCCACCCCGTGCTTGGCGAACCACTGGACGATCTCGAAATTGGAGACAAGCGTGGCACCGGTGCGTTGCGCGATGCGCGCCACATCGTCGACATGGTCGAAGTGGCCGTGGGAGACAAGGATGTAGTCGGCCGGGATGCCGTCCACATCGATGGCCGAGGCCTTGGGATTGGCCGTGATGAAGGGATCGAAGAGGAGGTGCGCGCCGTCCACTTCGACACCGAAGCAGGAATGTCCGTAGTAGGTCAGTTTCATAGGAGCTGACTCCAGCAGTAAACCCGGCCGTTTTTCATTGTCAAACCGGCACCGCAGCAGGCGTCATGGCCGCCCCATGCGCCGCCTGCTCCTGACCGCCGCCAATTGGTTCCCCGCGTGGGTCTTGGGCGCCTCCCTTCTGGCCCTGTGGCAACCCGCCCTTTTCACGTGGTTCAGTGGCCCGTGGATCGTCTGGGGACTGGCCGTCATCATGCTGGGGATGGGCCTGACCCTCGACGTGCGCGATTTCGCCGCCGCCCTAAAAATGCCGCGCGCGGTGTCCCTCGGCTTCGCCGCGCAATACGCCATCATGCCGCTCCTCGGCTGGGCCATCGCCAAAGCGCTGGCTTTGCCCTCGGACTTCGCCGTCGGCCTCATCCTCGTGGCCTGTTGCCCGGGCGGCACGGCCTCCAACGTCGTGGCCTTTCTCGCGCGGGCCAATGTCGCCCTTTCGGTGGTCATGACCACCTGCTCGACCCTGGCCGCCGTGCTCATGACGCCCCTGCTGACCGAGAGGCTGGCCGGCGCCTACGTGCCAGTCGACGGATGGGGCATGCTCCTCACCACCGCGCAGGTCGTGCTCGCGCCCGTGCTACTGGGGCTCTTCCTGCACCACAAGGCGCCGAAGCTGACCGGCTTCGTGCTCCCCGCGGGACCGCTCGTGTCGGTTCTGCTTATCAGCATGATCGTCGGCAGCATCATCGGCCAGAACGCCGCGGACATCTTCACCCACGGCCCGAAGCTATTTCTCGCCGTCCTGCTGCTACACGCAGGAGGCTTTGCCCTCGGCTACGCCTTGGCACGCGCCACCGGCTACGACCGCACGACGGCCCGCACCGTTTCCATCGAAGTCGGCATGCAGAACTCGGGACTCGGCGCGGTGCTGGCGCGGACGCATTTTGCCGCCAACCCGCTCACCGCCGTGCCCTCGGCACTTTCCAGCGTCTGCCACTCGCTGCTCGGCAGCCTACTCGCCGGGTGGTGGAGACTCCGGCCGTGATGTCGCACCGCCTTTTTCCTCTCGCCGCGCTGGCGACGGCAGTCACCATGGCGGCGGGCATGGAACAGGAACAAAACACGGCGTCGACGGCCTTCGTTTACGATCCGATTTTTCTGGAGCACGACACCGGACCCGGCTTTCCCGAAAGCGCCGACCGCCTCCGCTGGCTTACGGCTCATCTGGCCGACCTGCCGTGGAACGGGCGACTCCTGCGTCTTGCGCCGGACGAAGGGATCGATCCGCTCCATTGGATCACCAAGATCCACCACGCGGATTATGTCGAGGCCCTGCGGTCAGCTTGCGCGGACGAACAAAAGACCGTGGGCGGGGGCCCCGACAGTCCGATCTCGCCACGCTCTTACGATGCCGCGGTGCGTGCCGCTGGAGCGGCCTTGACCGCCGTGGATGCGGTCGTGACCGGCCGCGTCCGCAACGCCTTCGCGGCCGTCCGTCCGCCCGGTCACCACGCCATGCCGGACGCCGCCAAGGGCTTCTGCCTCTTCGGCAATGCCGCCATCGCCGCGCGCTACGCGCAGGGAAAACACGGAATCCGCCGCGTGATGATCATCGACTGGGATGTCCACCATGGCGACGGCACGCAGGAAATTTTCTACGATGACCCGTCGGTTTTCTTCTTCTCCACGCACCAGTATCCATTTTACCCGGGTCCCAGCGGCGCGGCGCAAAACACCGGGGCCGGCGCCGGCGAGGGGTTCAATCTCAACGTGCCGCTCGCCGCCGGCAGTGGCGACGGTGCGGCGCTGGAAGCCTTCGACACGCAACTGACGGAGGCCTTCCGCCGGTTCCGTCCGGAATTGGTCATCATCTCAGCCGGCTTCGACGCCCATGCGGCCGATCCTCTCGGTCAACTCGGCTGGACGAGCCAGGTCTACGGCGAGCTGACGCGCAAAGTCCGTGCGCTGGCCCGCGAACAAGGTCACGAACGGATTGTGTCCGTCCTCGAGGGCGGTTACAGCAAAGAAGCCATGACCACGGGTGTAGCAGCGCACCTCGAGGCGCTAGCGGAATGAATCAGGCCACCGGCACGCCAGCCGGCGAATGCGGTTCGAGCGGACGCAAATCGAGCGTCTCGAGCAGGCCCAGATCCTCGTCTTCCCCCGGATTCGGCGTGGTCAGCAATTTGTCGCCGTAGAAAATCGAATTGGCCCCGGCGAAGAGGCAGAGCGCCTGGCCTTCCTTGCTCAGCGAGGTGCGTCCGGCGGAGAGACGGATCTTGGAAAGCGGCAGGACGAGCCGGGCCGTGGCAATCATGCGCACGAGTTCGAAAATCTCCACCGGCGCAGCCTCCTCGAGCGGCGTGCCTTCGACCGCCACCAGGCAATTGATCGGCACGCTTTCCGGCGGCGGGTCGAAATTGCACAGCACCTCGAGCATGCGCAGGCGGTCGTCGACCGATTCGCCCATGCCGAGAATGCCGCCACAGCAGACCTGCATGCCGGCGCGCTGCACGGAGCCGATGGTGTTGAGGCGGTCCTGGAAGGTGTGGGTGCTGACGATGTTCGCGTAATACTCCGGCGAAGTGTCGATGTTGTGGTTGTAGGCGGTGACACCGGCTTCCTTGAGCTGCCGCGCCTCTTCGTCGTTGAGCTGGCCGAGGGTCACGCAGACCTCCATGCCGAGCTTGCTCACCTCGCGCACGGTCTGCAGCACGGACTCGAAACGGCGGTCGCCCGAGCGGACACCTTTCCACGCGGCCCCCATGCAGAAGCGCGTGGAGCCGTTCGCCTTGGCCGCATGCGCGTGCGGCAAGATCTCCTCGGTGGTCATGAGCGGCTCGGGCTTGAGATCCGTGTTGTGGTGCGCGCTCTGGGAGCAATAACCGCAGTCCTCGCTGCAGGCGCCGGTTTTGATGCTCAGCAAGGTGCAGAGCTGCACTTCGCGTCCCGGCCAGTGCTTTTGGTGAACTTTCCGGGCGTCTTGGATGAGGTCGAAAAACGGACGATGATAAAATTCCTGCAACTGCGCGAACGTCTCTTTCACTGCGCGCGAGGGTAGATCCGCGCCGTGCCAAGTCAAACGCATTGCACACCCTGCGCCCGCAGGGTCGGCGCCAGCTCGCCGTGCGCGTCGTGACGGTAAACAAAGGCCCGCAAACCCGCGCCGCGCGCCGCCTCGACATTGGCCGGCAGGTCGTCGAGGTAGACGGTGGCTGCCGGATTGACCCCGAATTGCCGGATGGCCAGATCGAAAATGCCGCGCTCCGGTTTCATCATCCCCGCGCGGTAGGAAAACACGCCGTCGGCGAACTTCCCGAAGACCGGATACTCCCGCACCAGATAGTCGTGGTGCAGGCAGTTGGTGTTGGAGAGCAGATAGAGCGGATACCGTCCGTGCAACTTCTCCACCAGCTCCCACATCGGCTCGTTGGGTTCGAAGATCTCCTGCCAGGCTGCGGCAAGCACGTCGTCGGACAAACCGCCTCCCGACTGATCCCGCAAAGCACCAAGGAATTTCGCGCGGTCCACCTCCCCGGCCTCGTAGCGCCGGGCCAGCACGGTGAAGGCGGCACCGTCGGGCGACTTCACGCCCAGCCGGGCCAGCGTCCGCTGTGCCTTCCCGGCCTCGAAGCGCACCAGCACATTGCCGATGTCGAAAATGAAGGCCTCCACTTCCATCACGCGAAATGATCGTAACCCCGCGCGCGGCCCAGTCCCTCGCGGGTCCCGGCTCGCGCCAGCCGGCCGATGCGCGTCAAACGCAGCTTGGGCCACCGCTGGCGCCACGCCTTTTCCAGCCGGTCCGCCTCCCGCGGCGCGACCGCGAAGAGCAACTCAAAATCCTCTCCGTCGGTCAGCGCCTGCCCCGCCGTCGCCCCGCGGCGTCGCGGCACGCCCGCCGGATCTATGACAAACCCCGTTCCGCCGGCCCGCGCCAGACGCGGCAGATCCGCCGCCAGACCGTCACTCAAATCCATCATGGCCCGCACGCGGAAATGGGAGACGAGCCACCGCGCTTCGTCCAAGCGCGGACGAAACCGCAAGTGCCAACCGGACGCCAGTGAGCCGCCGAGCACGCCCGTGACAAAAAGCACATCCCCCGGCCGTCCGCCCGCGCGGCGCACGAACTCGCGCCGCGCCACCGTGCCGGTCAAGGCCACAGAAATGACCGCCGGACCATCCGTCCGCGACAGTTCACCCCCCACCACATCGAATCCGAATTCGCGTCCCGCTTTGTCCAACCCGCGGTAAACACCATCCAGCCACCGCTTGGTCTGCGCCGCACGCACCACGCAAGTCACCAGCGCGTGAGCCGGCCGCCCGCCGCAGGCCGCAAGGTCGCTCACTGCCCGGCAGGCGGCCTTCCAACCGACCGCCGCCGCCGCATCCCGCGCGGTGAAATGCCGGTCCTCCACCACGCAATCCGTCTTGAGCAGCAGCAAGTCGCGGCCCGGACCGGCCACCGCCGCGCAGTCGTCGCCGATCCCGGCCACCACGCCGCGTCCGCCCGGCCGCAGCGCACGCTGCAAGCGAACCAACAACGCGTCTTCCCCGTTCGCTTTCACAGAAAAAACAGGATAGCCGTCACCGAGACGGCATTGAAGACCGCATGCATGATCATCGGCACGAGCAGCGTGCCGGATTTTTCGTAAGCCAAGCCGAGGCACATGGCCAAGGTGAAGAGGGCGGGAATCGATCCCGCGTGGCCATGGAGCACGGCGAAGAGCAGACTCGTCGCGGCCATCGAGGCGAAGCCGCCGACATACTTTTTCCCCACCGGATAAAGATACCCGCGAAAAATCATTTCCTCCGCGACCGGGGCCACCACCACGGCCATGGCGAGGACGGCCAGGCGGTCGCGCGGCGTTTCCGCATTCTGCAAAAATTCCACCACGTCCTGCGGACTCATCTCCCCGCCGGCCGCCCCGTAGACCATCGCTTGCACCAGCATGAGCAACGGGTAAGCCGCGGCCAGCCAGAGCAGGCTGCGCCAGAGTGCGCGGGTGAAGCCGAGCGAACCCAGACCGAAGACGTCCGCCGGCCGCAGGTTGCGGTAGACGAGCAATCCGGCGAGAAAAATGATGAGCGACGCGTAGATGATCGCCCCGGAAACAATGTGGCCGAATTCCACGGCGTGACTTCCCTCGTCGGTCAGCGCGTCGCGCCCCATCATGACGAACCACGCCACGAGCACGGTCGCCACCACGCCGTCGATCGCCCCCACCCACGAGTCGCCCACGCGCCCCTCGCCGCGCACCAGCACCCGGCCGGCCAAGGGCAAGTAGAAGCGGAGACTCACCGCCGTGAGGACAACCAGCACCGCGAGCGCGGCGAAAGCCGGCCATCCACTCACCACGCGTAGAATTCCGGCAGAAGGTAAGCCTGCCCGGGTTGCAGGCGGAAACGCGGGGCGCCATCCAGTTGGACCTGCACCTTGGATCCCGCCCCGGCTCCGAGCCAGCGGAGGAGACGCTGGAAGTTGATCCCCGATTGGTAGCGGATCACGCCGGCACCCGGCGCGCCGGCCAGGGCACGCGCTTTGTCATAAGCGTCCTCGACATAGCCGAGTTGGTCGACCAACCCGGCTTCCTTGGCGTCCCGGCCGGTGATGATGCGCCCGTCGGCGAACGTGTCGCGCAGGGCATCGGCGGGCAAGTCACGCGCCCGCGAGACAATGCCGAGGAAGCGGTCGTAAACTTGCATGACCATGCCCTCCACGTAGGCCTGCTCCTCCGGCGTGATGGGACGCGATCCGCTCAGCATGTCCTTGAACTTCCCGCTTTTGAAAACCACCGCGTTGAGGCCCACCTTGTCGAAGAGCCCCTCGTAGTTGAGCGACTGGATGATCACGCCGATGCTGCCGGTGAACGTTGTCTCGTTGGCCACGATCCAGTCGGCCGCGCAGGCGATGTAATAGGCACCCGAGGCGCCGAGCGATGTCATAGCCACGACCACCGGCTTCTCTTTCTGCACCTTGAGCACCTCGTGATAAATGATGTCGGCCGCCGTCACTTCCCCGCCGGGAGAATTCACCGCGAGCACCACGGCCTTCACGCTGTCATCGTCCAGCGCGGTCTCCAGGGCGATCTTGATATCGTCGACCATCGATGTCCCCCACTCTGTCTGGTCGTCGGTGTAAATGACGCCCTGCACCGGGATCACCGCGATCTTGCCGGCCCCGGCTTCGCCTTCCTCGATGGTCACTTCCTGCAGCGCGGGGGTCAGGCCCCGTGCGGCCACCGTCTCGGCCCCGCCCGCCCCGATGAGGGCCATGAGGACGAGGTTGAAGAAGAGGCTCGCGCAGAGGGCGAGAAAAACGAAGAGCAGCGCGCACCCGGACCTTTTCATCGGGCGTGAACATCGCGCAGGGGCGCGGACATGACAAGCCGCCAGCCCGGCGTGGCTTGCCATTGCGGCGTAAAATGCTTTAGTCCCGTGCAGAAAGGCCATGCATCCGCAAAAAGACGCCCTCGTGCGCCTGCTCGCCGACGACGACGAGCAGACGGTGCAATTGGTCAAAGAACAGCTGGCCTCCGACGGCCCGGCCATCCTCGACGACTTGCGCGACCTCGCCGGTTGCGACAACCCGCTGGCCGCCCTCCACGCCCGCGACGTCCTCCACGAAATCGTGCAGAACGAAGCGCTCGAGCGCTTCGAACTCCTCTGCCCGGTTTTCGGCGACGGGTCCGACCTCGAGGAAGCCTGCTGGCTGCTCGGCGCCGCGCTGCTCCGCGGTTTCGAGGCCGCGCCCTACCGGCAACGACTCGACGCCTGGGGCGCCGAACTCGAACGCCGCCTGCGCCGCGCTTCAGGCGATCGGCACCGGGTGGACATCATGACCGACTTCCTCGGCAGCGAACTCGTTTTTGCCGGCAACACCGACGACTATTACAACGAGCGGAATTCCCTCCTCCCCTGCGTGCTCGATTCGCGCAAGGGGATCCCCATCAGCCTTACCCTCGTCTACATGCTCGTCGGCCACCGCGCCGGCGCCCGGGTCGAGGGCGTCAACCTGCCGGGCCATTTCCTCGCGCGCCACGGCAGCGTGCTTTTCGACCCCTTCCACCAGGGGCGCGTTCTCGCCCGCCGCGATTGCGAGGAAATCCTCCGCCGCCAGAACCAGCGGTTGGAAGATTGGCACCTCGCCGCCGCCACCCCGCGCCAAATGCTGACCCGCATCCTCGCCAACCTCCTTTACGTTTACCACCGACGCGGTAACGCCGCGCTCTACGCGCGCGTCAAACAGTGGAGCAACCTCCTCTGCCGCGCCTGATGCAGGCCGAAATCATCAACACCGGATCCGAACTCCTCCTCGGTCTGGTCCAGAACAAGCACCTCGCCTGGCTGGCCGGGGAACTGGCCCCGCTCGGCGTGACCATCGCCCGACAAAACTGCGTGCCCGACGGACCACCCGTGCGCGAGGCGCTGGACGATGCGCTCGACCGCGCCGAGATTGTCATAACCACAGGCGGACTCGGCCCGACTTCCGACGACATCACGCGCAACGCCGCCGCCAGCCTGCTCGGGTTGCCCATGGACATGGACGAGTCCATCGCCGGCGCGATCCGCGAGCGCTTCGCCCGGCGCGGGCTTCCCATGGCGGACAATGTCACGCGCCAAGCCGAAGTGCCGCGCGGCGCACAGGCCCTGCCCAACCCCCACGGCACCGCGCCGGGACTTTACTTTCCGCCATCCACCCTCGGCACGCGCCGCGCCCGCCATCTGTTCCTTCTGCCCGGACCGCCCCGCGAACTGCATCCCATGGTCGCGGACCATGTTCTTCCCCTGTTGCGCGCCGCGCTACCGGAAGGCGCCGCACAGGAACGCCGCATCTACCGCCTCACCGGCATCGGTGAAAGCCAGGTCGAGGCACGCATCGGTCAGACCATCGAGGCGCGCGGCGACATCGAAGTCGGCTACTGCGCCCGCCCCTCGGAGGTTGATTTCCGCCTCATCGGACCGCGCACCGCACTCGAAAAAGTGGAACCCGCCATCCGCACCGAACTCGGCGAGTGGATCTACTCGGACGGCGACACGCTGGAATCCGCGGTTGTCGCTTTGCTGCGTCAGCGCAAGCTGACCCTCGCCACGGCCGAATCCTGCACCGGCGGCAATCTGGCCGGACGCCTGACCGATGTGCCCGGTTGTTCGGAGGCTTTTTTGGCCGGCTATGTCACTTACGCCAACGAGGCCAAGGAGCGGACGCTGGGTTTGCCATCCGAGTTGCTTGCGGTTCACGGCGCGGTCAGCGAGCCCGTGGCCGCGGCCATGGCCGAAGGCGCCCGCCGCGCCACGGGCAGCACCTTCGCTCTTTCCACCACCGGCGTCGCGGGTCCGGGCGGTGGCACGGACACCAAACCCGTTGGCACCGTATTCATCGGCCTCGCCGCGGAAGGCCAACCCACCACGGTCCGCCGCTGCTGGTTCCCGGTCGACCGTCCGACCTTCAAATACATGACCACTTCCGCCGCCCTCGATCTTCTGCGTCGCCAAATCCTCGGACTCAACCTCGACCTTGGCGCCGGCGCCGCGCTACCGCGCCTGGGGTGAAAGTAGAAGCGGCGTCCCCGCCGCTTAACCCCACCACAAGCGGCAAGATGCCGCTTCTACCTTATCCAACTCGCACCCGCTACACTCCACCCATGCAGACCGGCATCTTCGGCGGCAGCTTCGACCCGATCCATCACGGACATCTCATTCTGGCCCGCGCCGCCCTCGAGGAGCTTTCGCTCGACCGCATCCTCTTCGTCCCGACCAAACTTGTCGCCGCACAAAACCGACACCAAGCCCGCCACAGCGCAAGACCGCCTCGCCATGCTGAAGCTCGCCATCGCCGGCGAACCTGGCTTCGAAACCTGCGACCTCGAACTCCACCGCCCGCCGCCGAGTTTCACAGTGGACACTTTGCGCGAGCTGAGGACCCGCCATCCGGACGCCCGTTTCACTCTCCTCATCGGCGGCGACAATGTTGCGAAGTTCGACACATGGCGCGAGCCGGACGAAATCCGCCGGCTCGCCGCCCTCGCCGTGCTGGACCGCGCCAACCATGGCGCCGCACATGATTGGCCCGTGGTGCGGAGACTCGTGGACATCTCCTCGACCGACATCCGCGCCCGCGCCGCTGCCGGACGCAGCATCCGTTATTTGACCCCGGACCCCGTCTGCGATTACATCGCTGTTGAAGGTCTTTACTGCCACGCGTGACACCCGATTCCGAAACCATCGCCCGCGCCGCCGCGCGGGCCGCCTCCGACAAGAAAGCGGAAAAAATCCGGGTTCTCGATCTGCGCAAGATCTCGAGCTTTGCCGACTACTTCGTCATCTGCACCGGCACGAGCGAACCGCACCTCAAAGCGATCGGCACGGAGATCCGCGAAAAGCTGCGCGAGAACCTCGGACTAACCGCCCACGCCGACGGCTTCCCCGCCAGCCAATGGGTCGTGCTCGATTACAACGGCGTCATCATCCACATCTTCCAGCCCGACAAACGCGACTTCTACGACCTCGAATCCCTCTGGCGAGATGCCCCGGCAGTGGATTTCGAGAGCAAGCCACCCCGCCACTAAGCACCCGCACCCGCGTTTTTCCGGGTTACTTCCGCGCGGTGGCCAGCACCGTCTGGAAATGCGGCGCCTTGGCCTCGCGGCTGACCACCGAAACCTCGACGTCTTTGAATCCCGCCTTCTCGATGAGGCGGACCAATTCGACCTCGGAAAATCCCAGCCAGACGTGAGCGTAAAGCGTGCGGGCCTGTTCGAAGGAGTGGCTCAGCAAATCCAAGACCATCAGCCGCCCGCCAGACTTGAGGATCTTGTGCGCGGCCGCCAGCGCCTTGCCCGGACTCGCGGCGTGGTGCAACGCCTGACTGAACAGGGCCAGGTCGACTGTGCCTGCCTTGATCGGCGGATCGTCGATATCACCCAAGCGGTATTCCAAATTTTTCAGGCCGTGCTCGGCGGCGAGTTTCGATCCGAATTCGACCATGGCCGGGGAGTTGTCCACCGCGATGACTTTCTTGGCCGTGCGCGCGAGCAATTGTGACAACGTCCCCTCGCCCGCTCCCAAATCGGCGATGGTCATGGGCGGGAGCAAGCGCAAGAGTCCGTGGGCCAGAGCGCGCCACGAACGGCCGGGAACATAGGTGCGCCCGAATTTCCCCGCCAGCTGGTTGAAATACTCTCCCGCTTTGTCTTGGCGTTTGAGCAGGGCCAACTTGACCGCGGCGTCATCCTGCGCGGCCTCGGGGAGTTCCTCACCGCCGCTCTCGATCAGCTCGGCCACGGCCGGTGGCACCGAGCCGGAGCGGGAGTAATAGATGTTCTTCCCCGCCCGGCGGTCGGCGACAAGTCCCTCGGCCTTCAGTTGGGCCAGATGGGCGCTGGTGCGGGATTGGCCGGTCCCGAGAATGAGTTGCAGCTCGGCCACGGTCAGTTCTTCCCTCCCCAAAAGCCGCAGAATCCGCAGCCGCGTGGGGTCGGAAAGCAGCTTGAGAATTTTCAGGGTGCCCTGCATTTTTTGGGGTGGACGCATCAAAATATCATGATATGTTGATGCGTCACGTGGAAAAGCGGCCGACGTTCGGCTTGACTTGGCGCGTGCTTAACCTCTCAACTTCAATGACCTCTGACTATATTTTTTCTTCTGAATCGGTGGGCGAAGGCCATCCCGATAAAGTTTGCGACACCATTTCCGACGCCGTGCTCGACGCCTGCCTCGAGCAGGACAAGCGCAGCCGCGTGGCCTGTGAGACGCTGGTCAAGAGCAACATGGTCGTCCTCGCCGGCGAAATCACGACCAACGCCAAACTCGATTTCGAAAAGGTGGTGCGCAACGCCATCCGCGAGATCGGCTACGTGAACGACGACGACGTTTTCCACGCCGACAGAGTCATCATTACCAAGGCCATCACCCAGCAGAGCCAGGACATTGCGCAAGGTGTCGACGCCAAGAAGGCCAAAGGCAAAAAGACGTCCGAGCAAGGCGCCGGCGATCAAGGATTGATGTTCGGCTACGCTTGCAACGAAACGCCCGAACTCATGCCCGCCCCGGTGATGTTCGCCCACCGCCTCGGACGCGAACTCACCAAAATCCGCAAGAGCGGCAAGGCCCCGTGGCTCCGTCCCGACGCGAAGACGCAGGTTTCCGTCCGCTACGTCGACGGCAAGCCGAAGGAAATCACCGCGGTGGTTGTCTCCACGCAACACACCGAGGGCGTTTCCCACGCGACGATCGAAAAATTCCTCATCAACAACCTCGTCAAAAAGGTCCTTCCGGCCAAATTGCTGACCAAGAAGACGGAGTATTTGATCAACCCCACGGGCAAGTTCGTCGTGGGTGGACCGCAGGGCGATGCCGGCCTGACCGGACGCAAAATCATCGTCGATACCTACGGCGGCATGGGCCGTCACGGCGGCGGCGCCTTCAGCGGGAAAGACCCCAGCAAAGTCGACCGCAGCGCCGCCTACATGGGCCGTTGGGTGGCCAAGAACATCGTGGCCGCCGGCCTCGCCGACCGCGCCGAGATCCAATTCGCCTACGCCATCGGCTATCCCAAGCCGGTCTCGGTCACCATCGAGACCTTCGGCACGAACAAAGTGAGCGAGCGCAAACTCCAACGTGCCGTCCTCAGCACCTTCAGCTTCAAGCCGGCCGACATCGTCGCGCAACTCAAACTCCTCCGCCCCATCTACAGCAAGACGACCAACTACGGTCACTTCGGCCACAAGTCCGGTCTTAAATATGCGCCGTGGGAGGACACGTCGAAGGCCAAAGAGCTCCGCCGCAAAGCGGGACTTCGCTGAGTCTTAAGTTTGTAAGTTTTAAGTTTTAAGAAAATGGCCTACCAGAGTTTCGAGGATCTTGAGGTTTGGCAACGCGGCTGCCGCTTGGCGGTCGATGTCTTCCAGGCCTTCGATCGCTGCAAATCGGCCAGCTTGAAGCACCAGGTGGAACGCTCCGCCCTCTCGATCCCATCGAACATCGCCGAGGGCGCGGAGCGCGGTGGCGCGAAGGAGTTCGGCCAGTTCCTCATGATCGCCAAAGGCTCTTCCGGCGAGCTGCGCACCCAGCTCTACATCGCCGGCCGCCTCGACCTCCTGGCATCCACCGAAGTCCGCAGCCTCGTTAATGAAGCGCGGGAAATTTCCGCCATGACCGAAGGCCTCCGCAAATCCATCACCCGCAAAAAATCCGCCACCAAATAACACCCAACTTACAAACTTAATTCTTAAACACTTAAAATTCCGTCCATTCCACCACCAACCCTCAATCCATAGAAAACCATGAGCACTGCCACAATCAAACCGACCAAAGTCGCCAACGACTTCAAAGTTGCCGACATCACCCTTGCCGACTGGGGTCGCAAGGAAATCGAAATCGCCGAAAAGGAAATGCCCGGCCTGATGGCCATTCGCGAGAAATACGCGAAGGACAAACCGCTGAAAGACGTCCGCGTCACCGGATCGCTCCACATGACGATCCAGACCGCCGTGCTCATCGAGACGCTCGTCGAACTCGGCGCGGACGTGCGCTGGGCCAGTTGCAACATCTTCTCCACGCAGGACCAAGCCGCCGCGGCCATCGCCGCCGCCGGCATTCCCGTCTTCGCCTGGAAGGGCGAAACGCTCGAGGAATATTGGGACTGCACCTGGAAAGCCATCGTCAATCCCGAGGGCAAGGGCCCGGAACTCGTCGTCGATGACGGCGGCGACGTCACCCTCTTCCTCCACAAAGGCTATGAACTGGAAGAAGGCGACGATTGGGTCAACAGCCCGAGCGGCAGCCACGAGGAGAAAGTCATCAAAGACCTCCTCAAGAAAATCCACGCCGAGAATCCCTACATCTTCCACGAATTGGTGAAGGACTGGAAGGGCGTCTCCGAGGAGACCACCACCGGCGTCCATCGTCTCTACAAGCTGCAGGAACTCGGCAAACTCCTCGTGCCCGCCTTCAACGTGAATGACTCGGTCACCAAGTCGAAGTTCGACAACCTCTACGGTTGCCGTCACTCGCTGGTCGACGGGCTCAATCGCGCGCTCGACGTCATGATCTCCGGCAAAGTCGCCGTGGTCTGCGGTTACGGCGACGTCGGCAAGGGCTCGGCCCAGTCGTTGCGCGGCCAAGGCGCGCGCGTCATCGTCACCGAAATCGACCCGATCAACGCCCTGCAGGCCGCGATGGAAGGATTCGAAGTCACCACCATCGAGGACACCCTCGGCCGTGGCGACATCTACATCACCACGACCGGCAACAAAGACGTCATCACCGCCGACCACATGGCCAAGATGAAAGACCAGGCGATCATCGCCAACATCGGCCACTTCGACAACGAAATCCAAGTCGACAAGCTCAACGCCCTGCCCGGTGTGAAGAAGGTCAACATCAAGGCGCAACTGGACAAATACGTCTTCCCCGACGGCCGCGAGATTTTCATGCTGGCCGAAGGACGCCTCGTCAACCTCGGCTGCGCCACCGGCCACCCGAGCTTCGTCATGAGCAACAGCTTCACCAACCAGACGCTGGCCGCTCTCGACCTGTGGAAGAACAAGGACATCTACAAACCCGCCGTCTACGTTCTGCCCAAGAAACTCGACGAGGAAGTGGCCCGCCTGCACCTCGAGAAGATCGGTGTCAAGCTCACCAAGCTGACCAAAGACCAAGCCGAATACCTCGGCCTTCCGGTCGAAGGACCTTACAAGCCCGAGCACTACCGCTACTAAGCGGCGCCCTCAGCGCAACCTCACCAAAAGGCCGTCCTGCCAAGGACGGCCTTTTTGCTGCCACGGTAGGGACGAGCGGCCCGCTCGTCCGCTTGTTCACCAACGGGCGCGCGACTTACGCGCCGCTGCCACTCTATCTCCGGAACACCGCCTCGATTTGCCCGTGCGGCTCATCCGTCGCGGTGAATACCACGTTCGGATTGTCCAAACCGAACGGCTGCAGGTTGATCAGGTTGCAATGCTTGTTGGGCAAGGCGAGGGATACCTCATCGATCTCCGCAACCGCACCGAAAGCCGCCTCGGCCATTTCGGCCATGGTCGCCTGCACGGACGGACTGAAATTGTCGCAGAAGGGCTGCAGCATGGCCGCGCGGATCTTTTCGTTCGCTGCGCGGAAGCTCGCCGGATGCTTGGTCCAATGCCATCCCGCCGTGACCGAAGTGGCAAAAATACGGTCGTTGGTCTCCGGCAACGTGGTGAATTCGCATTTCGGGTAGTCGGCAAACCCGCTTTCCGTCGATTTGAGGATCAGCCAGTCGGTCACCCCGGAGTTCAGTTCCTCGGCTTCGGCTGTCACCACCGCTTTGACCCACGGCACCGGCGAACCGGGCGCGGTGAAGCTGTGATTGTGGTCGCCGATCCGCTCCCAGACGCGTTCGCGGATCTCGACATGTGCGCGCTCCACTTGGGCGTAGCGCCCGACGAAATGATGCCCCAAATGCAGGGCGAATTTTTCCGTCTCCGCGGTCAAATGATCACGGGACAGGACATTGATCGTGTTCTTCACCGTGTCCGTCGCCACCACCTTGCTGTTGTCGGCTTGGGTGTAAGACGTTTCGAAATCCCCTTCCAGCAGGACTTGGACATCGGCCTCGACCACGGTGTGACGCGCTCCATCGCGCAAAATTTTGACCACGCGGACGCGGGCCTTGCCATAGCGGTGGGAAAACAACTTCATGAGCGGCCAGTAATAGCGCCGACCCGTGCCGGTTTGAAACACCTTTTCCCCGCACTCGCCGCACTCAAGCTTCAGTCGCTTGAAAAACGGGTCGTGGGCAATGCCCTCCGCCGGAATGAGCGCGCAATCATGGGGAGTCCGCCCACGCTCGACGGGAAGACCGCAGATTCACGTTGACTGCGTGCGGCGTTAAACTACGATTTCGCCATCATGTTGAGCTTCGGATCACTAGCTGTTGTGGTGTCAGCCATTCTGGGCACGATATGGTGGGTCTCGCGCGGGGAAGATCGCGGTTCCGGCTCTTAGAAACCAACAGCACCAAGAGCGAGCGTATGCCGATCCCTTCCAAACCGGTGCAACTGGCCAAGTTCCGCTGGAATCTTGCGGACTTGAATCTCCCCTCGCCCGGGATCACCAAACCTTTCACCCTCCGCACCGCCGGCGACCAGGAAATCGAAGACGCCTTGCGCGTGCTCGAGGCCAGCTACGACCTCGATCCGGAATGGAGCGGCTGCGACAAATACGTCGAGGAAACCGTCATCCCGGGCGCCAAGCGCGCGCTGGCGGGCGAAGGCCAATGCCTTTTCGTGCTCCACGGCAATCGCGTGATCGGCGCCTCGGTTTACAACCCCGAGCCCGGTGAGGAGGACGTCCATCTCGTCAGCGGCGCGTGCGTTCTCATCGAATACCGCAGCCGCGGCATCGGCGGCAGCCTGCTCGGCGCGACACTGGAAGCCCTTAAGTCCTGCGGCCTGACCGAGGCCATTGGACGGACGCGTCCGAACAGCCCTTCGGCCAAGTTCCTCTGCCGCAAATTCGGCGGCCAGCCGGTGGCCGTGCCCCGGCCGAAGAGCCCGCCGGACGTCGCCGAAGACGCCGTGGCCGCCTGACAAAGCGGCTTGCGCCGGCCGCCGGGCCGTGCTGACTTTCCGGTTGGCCATGCTCGAACTCCTCTTTCTCGTCGCGCTCGTGTCTTGGGCCGTGATCAGCGTGCTGCAATACCTGGCCGCTCTGCCCGCCGCCCCGACGCTGCTGGCTGCAACCCTTCTCGTGCCGGCTCTGGCTTTCGTGCGCGGACGGCGGATGGCCAAGCAGGGTAAAATCGATTTTGTTCGCCGCGAGAGAAGGCGTCCGCTTCCGCCGGAGAGATTCTACTGGCCGGCGACGCGACGCTGGCTCGGACGCCGCACCATCCTCGCCGCCGTCATGGCCTTGGTGGCTTGGCCCTTGGCCATTGCTTGGCCGGCGCGGGCCTCCGTCGAGTCGGATTCCCTGCTCGGCTGGGGCGCCGCGGCCGTGGCCATCATGGCGCTGGCCGAGGCGACCGCCGGACTCTGGCTCTACGTCAAGACCTCGCAACGCTTCAACCGCCAGACCCCCGGATTGATCGGGTGGCTGCGGCGCGGACTCTACCGTTTGTCCGACAACCACGAGTTCCTCGCCGAGGAACCGCTGCCGCGGGAAAAACGCGACCGGGAAGCGGTCTACTAACCCAACGGAGGCACCGAGCGGACCGCCACTTCGGCGGTATCCAGACCGAGCGCGCGCCCCGCCACCTCGAGGAAGCGGTCGGGTGTATCGGTGAAGCCCAAGTCCAAAGACCCCGACGCCGTGCCCGGTGCGGCCAAGCCCTCTTCGGACAACAACCGCCCAACCGCGGCGGCGCAATTGGCGGCGGAGTCGACCAGATTGATCTTCGGACCCACGGTCCGCGCGATCGCCGCGGCCAAGAGCGGGTAATGGGTGCAGCCCAGCACCAGCGTGTCGACATCCGTCTGCCCCAGAGGCCCGAGGTAGCGCTCCAGCACCGCGTCGGTCACCGGATCGTCCAAGAGCCCTTCCTCGATCAACGGAACGAGCAAAGGGCAGGACAGGCTCGTCACCCGGATGTCCGGCCGCGCCGCCCGCAAACTGTGCCCGTAAGCGCCACTACCGATGGTCGCCTTGGTTCCGATGACGGCCACATGACCGCTGCGTGTCGCGGCCAGCGCCGCCGCCACCCCCGGGTCGATCACACCTTCGACCGGCACGGCCAGCTTCCCGCGCAAACGCGGCAGCGCCAGAGCGGAGGCGCTGTTGCAAGCGACCACCACCACCTTGGCGCCCTCGCCAACGAGCAGTTGCGCGATTTCCTCGCTGTAGCGCTCGATAGTTTCCCGAGATTTCCCCCCGTAGGGAACGCGGGCGGTGTCGCCGAGATAGACGATCGACTCCTGCGGCAGAACCCGCCGCAGAGCACTGACCACCGTGAGGCCGCCGATCCCCGAGTCGAAAACTGCCACCGGTGCGTTGTCGGACATGCTTGGCGACCGTCGGGCCCGGAGCGGACGGTTAATTCTGCTGCTGGTCTTGCTGGTCGCCCAGGACGTCGAAGGCCAGAGGAAGGTTGACCTGCGGCGCGTCCTTGAGCGTGAGCATGAGCAGGAAGCCCACACCGACCTCGCCACCGGACTGGTTGTTGAAAGTGGCCCGGTTGTCCGTGACCAGCAAGCCGGCGGAGATCAACCAGGAGCTGAGGTCGCGGTGCACCATGTAGCGCTGGATTTCCCACGTCTCGAAGGTGAAGTCATAGCGGGTGGAGGCGCTGACCGCCCAGTTGTCGCTGATCCGCCAGAAGCCGCCGGCGGAGGCTTGGCTGTCATCTTGGAAGTAAGGGTTGTCGTCGATGTAGCGCTGGCTAACGAAGAAGCTGAACTCGCGGACCGGTTGCCAGCGCACGTAGCTGTTCACATCGGTGAAGCTGCCCGCACCGTCGGAGATCGGAATCTGGGAGAAGACGCCCATGGTGAACCACGGGACCGGGGAATAGGCGATGTTGTTGTAGAGGTTGGAGAGGGCACCCGGATCGTCGAGATAGGGGTTGTCGAAGTTCACGTCGACGAAGGTGTCGAGAGTGAACCACTCGAACGTGTCGTTGTTGCGACGCGTCAGCAAGCGGTTGCGCATACCGAGGCGCAGGATGTTGGAGGAGTCGATGCTGTCGATGGCGGTGAATTGGGGAAAATTCAGCGAGGGCAGCAGGCTCGAGGGCACCAGCCGGTCGAACTGGAGGATCTCGTCGGAGTTCAAGCCGGCATTCTCGACGAAGGCGTAGTTCGCGTAGGGTTGGATGACGTGCATGAGGCCGTCGAGTCCCCAGAACGTGGATTGCACCTGCTCGTATTTCGCGGAGAGCTTGAAGGATGTTTCCAGGCCGGCGTTGAAGATCGGCCTGAAGGTGCCGCCGCCGTAATCGCCGGTTACGCCGACAAAGTCCGGGGATTCCTCGTCGGAGTTGCCGGTGCGACTGTAGTAGGTGCCGCGGAAACCGACCCGCGGGGTGAGCGAAAGCCAACCGAAATAAGTGCGCGGATAGGAGAGTTGGTGGAAGGTGTCGAAACGCGCGGCGCTGTAGTTCTGCAAACCCGTGGTGTCGTCGAGAAACCCTTCGTTGAAGACCGCTTCCTGCAATTGCGTGATGTATTCGGGCTGGGCGCCCGACGGGTAGTTGCGCTGCAGGTAGCCCACCCGCGTCTGGCCGTCGTAGAAGACCGGAAGGCCGAAGAAGGGAGCCTGCTTCGCTGTCCAGGTGAATTCCGGAAGACGCGAGGTCACCTCCTGCCAGGCGTTCATTTGCCAGCGGGCCAGCAGGTTGAACTGGGAGTTTTCCGTCAGCCAGTTGCCGGACACGTTGCTGTCCGGTTGCGGATCGTCGACGAATTCGGCAGGGAAGAAGTCTTGCAGGAAATATTGGTCGCTAATGCTGTTGATGTCGGCCGTGGCGTAAACGTCGTCGTTGACCACCAGACGATTCTGAAAGGAAACGATCCAGCGGTCGCTGTCGGGCTCCTGGGTTCTTTGGAAAGCCGTGTCGTTTTCGCGCGGATCGGTGTCATAGGCGTAGTAGGCGCGAAACTTCGCGTTGCTTTTGTCCCCGGGGCCGTAGTCGGCATCGAGGTCGATCCCCACGCCCACCCCGCGCTCGGTCCGGTAGTCGAACCGGGCCACGGCATCCATCTTTTCGGTGAGTTGGAAGCGGTAACCGGTCAGGAGGAAAGCGCCCCATGTCGAATTGTAGCCCGGGCGGATGATCCAACCGGTTTCTCCCAAGGGAGCGTAGAGGTAGGGGAACCAGAAGACCGGGGTCTCCCCCACGTAAAGCGTGGCATTGGAAAAGACCACGCGGTCGTCCGGGTAGATGCGGGCAGACTTGGCCTTGACCCGGTAGTCAGGCTGCGAGCTGTCGCTGGTCGTGAGGGTCAGCGAGCGGGCGCGGAACTGCCGCAAGGACGGCGCGCGCATGCTCAGCGTGCTGAATTTGATGATTTGGTCGCCGCCTTCGAAGTCCAGCGCGTTGATCTGGCGACTCTCCAGATTGTAAACCGCACGCTGGCCGTTGAGGATCTGGCCGTCGTTGTAGATGCGGATGTTGCCGACCAAAAGGACCTCGCGGGTTTCCGGGTTGTATTCGGCGTAATCGCAGTAGATGTCAGTGCCTTGGAAGTGGATCTGCACATTGTCCTCGGCCACCGCGACACCGCCGACAAAGCGCGTCTCGCCGTCGGCCCTGATTTCCACGGGCACATCGGTGAAGCTGCCGAATTGGGCCAGGGCCGGAAGAGCCGGAATGGCCATGCCCAGCAACGAGAGGAGCAGTTTGCGCATGCTGGCAAAAGGGTAGGAAAGCGGAGATCCCAAGGGAAGCAAATGTGCGCGCCAAACCGAATCCGTCAGTCCCCGTAGCCCGCAGGGTGCAGCAGATGCCAATCCCACGCACTGCGGACAATGGCCTCGATACTCTGGAATTTCGGCTCCCAGCCCAAGTCGCGGCGGATTTTGTCCGACGCGGCAATGAGCCGCGGAGGGTCCCCCGGACGGCGGGGTTTCTCGCGCACCGCGATTTTTTTGCCAGTCACTTTGCGGCAGCACTCGATCACCTCCCAGACGGAAGTGCCGCCTCCCGTGCCAAGATTGAAGAATCCGCTTTCTGTCCGGTCCAAGGCCCGGATGTGGGCGTCGGCCAGATCGAGGATATGGATGTAGTCGCGGATGCAGGTCCCGTCCGGTGTTTCGTAGTCCGTGCCGTAGATTTCCACGGCTTCCTTTTGTCCCAGGGCGACCTTGAGGATGTTGGGAATAAGATGCGTCTCGATCCGGTGGTCCTCCCCGAATTTTTCCGAGGCTCCCGCCGCGTTGAAATAGCGCAGCGCGGTGAAACGCAGCCCGTGGATTTCGTCATACCAACGCAGGATTTTTTCGAACATCAGCTTCGACTCGCCGTAGGGATTGATCGGACGCTGCGGCAGAGTCTCGTCGATCGGCATGCGCTCGGGTACGCCGAAGGTCGCGCAGGTCGAGCTGAAGACGAATTTTTTCACCCCGTTTTCCACTATGGCGTCGAGCAGGTTGAGCCCGTTGGACACATTGTTGCGGAAATACTTCGACGGATTGGTCATCGACTCGCCGACCAGCGCGTTGGCCGCGAAATGCATCACCGCATCCGGGGCGAATTCCTTGACCGCCAACCCCACCGCCACCCGGTCGGCCAGATCGGCATGGTAAAACGTGGCCCGCGGATCGATGGCCGCCCGGTGCCCCTCGGTCAGGTTGTCAAGGACCGCGACCTCGTGACCGCGGTTCAGCATCTCCTCGACGCAGATGCTCCCGATATAGCCAGCACCGCCGGTGACCAAAATCTTCATGGTCAGCTTATAGCGGAACCCCCAGAGCCGATCAAACAGCTTTGCCCCCGGGGGCGTTGCGGTTGGTCAGGTAGAACAAGACCGGCACCGCCATGCGGCTCAAAAGCAGCGAGGCGATCTCCCCGGCCATAAGCGAAATGGCCAGACCCTGGAAAATCGGGTCGAACAAAATCACCCCGGCGCCGACCACCACAGCCATGGCGGTCAGCAGCATCGGGCGGAATCGCACCGCCCCCGCATCGACGACTGCTTGATCGAGCGGCATGCCCTGCGCGAGGCGCAGCTGGATGAAGTCGACGAGAATGATCGAGTTGCGCACCACGATGCCCGCGCCGGCCATGAAGCCGATCATCGAGGGCGCGGTGAAGAACGCGCCCATGGAACCGTGCGCGGGCAGGATGCCGACCAACGAGAAGGGGATGGCGGCCATGACGACCAACGGCGTGATGAAGGATTTGAACCATCCGACCATGAGCATGTAGATGAGGATGAGCACGCGGCGAAGGCGATGCCGAGGTCGCGGAAGACCTCGAGGGTGATGTGCCACTCGCCGTCCCACTTGATCGACGGTTCGAAATCGGTGAAGGGCAGTGTGGCATTGTGAATCTCGACTCCTCCGGCTGCCCCGCCGAAATCGGCCGGGTTCAGTTCGGCCAGACGCTTGTTCATCCCGAGAATCGCGTAGACCGGGCTCTCGACCTCCCCGGCGACGTCGGCGATGACGTAGGCCACGGGCATCAGGTTCTTGTGGTAGAGGCTCTTGTCGTCCGTCGTGGTATCGACGCTGACCAGCTCGCCCAGCGGGACCAGGGGCGCGCCGCCGCCGGAACCCGGCTCGGGCAGCGCGTTGGCATCGCCGGCGCGGACTCGCAGCGAGAGCAATTGCTCGGGTGTCGGTTTTTCGCGGTTGGGCAGCTCGAGGACGACGTTGACGTCTTCCTTCTCCCGCGGCTGGTGGACGAGGTCGACCGATTGCCCGCGCGCCGCGATGCGCAGGGTGCGCGAGATGGTGGCGGCGGTGATCCCGTTGAGCGCGGCCTTTTCCTTGTCGATGAGGAAGCGCGCCAGCGGTTGGTCGGCCTCCACATACCAGTCGACATCGACCACGCCCGTCGTTTCCTCGAAGATTTTCTTCACCTCGCGGCCAGTTTCGCCGCGACGCGTCGTCCGGACCGTAGATCTCGGCCACGAGGGTCTGGAGCACGGGCGGTCCGGGCGGCACCTCGGCCACGGCGATGCGGGCGCCGTGCTGCTTGGCGATCTCGGCCAGACGCGGGCGCACCCGTTTGGCGATGTCGTGGCTCTGCTCCTTGCGGTCGTGGCGCCAGCAGGTTGACCTGGATGTCGGCCACCGCCGGACCGGCGCGCATGAAGTAGTGGCGGACCAAGCCGTTGAAATTGAAGGGCGCGGCGGTGCCCGCGTAGATCTGCACGTCGCGCACCTCGTTCTCGGGCAGCAGCGCATCGGCCATTTCGCGCGCCACCGCGGCGGTCTTCTCGAGCGAGCTGCCCTCCGGCATGTTGAGGATGACCTGAAACTCGCTCTTGTTGTCGAAGGGCAGCATTTTCACCTTCACGAAACCGAGCGGCACGAGGGCGCATGCTCCGAGCAGCATGGCCAGATCGCGGCGAGGAAGGCCCAGCGCCATTTCGGATCTGGAAAGATGCCCCATCAACTGGCGGTAGAGCCGGGTGAATTTGCCCTCCTTCTCCCCTTCCCCGTGATGCGCTTCGACCTCGCGGGCCAGCATGCGGAGCGCCGCCCACGGGGTGACGATGAAGGCGACGAGCAAGGACAAGAACATCGCCGCGCTGGCTCCGACCGGGATCGGGCGCATGTAGGGTCCCATGAGGCCGCCGACAAAGGCCATGGGCAGGATGGCGGCGATGACCGCCAGGTGGCCAGAATGGTCGGATTGCCCACTTCGGCCACCGCCTCGATTGCCACTTCGCTGAGGTGGCGCTTGCGGTTCTGCGGCATGCGGAAATGGCGCACGATGTTTTCCACCACCACGATGGCGTCATCGACGAGAATGCCGATGGAAAATATCAACGCGAAGAGGGTGATGCGGTTCAGCGTGTAGCCAGAGAGATAAAAAACCAACAAGGTGAGCGCCAGCGTTGTCGGAATGGCGATGGCCACGACGAGCGACTCGCGCCACCCGAGGGCGAACATGACGAGCAACGACACGCTGACCACCGCGATGCCCATGTGGAGGAGCAGCTCGTTGGATTTTTCCGCAGCCGTCTCGCCGTAGTGGCGGGTCACGGTGACTTCGACGTCCCCCGGCATCAGTTGGCCGCGCACCTCGTCGACCTTGCGCATCACCGCATGGACCACATCGACCGCGTTGGCCCCCGGTCGCTTGGCGACGCTCAAGGTCACGGCCGGTTCGATCCCCTGACCGCGGGCCGCTTGAAAAACGTAGGCCTTCGGCTCCTCGGGTCCGTCGACAATTTCCGCCACGTCACGCAGGTAAACCGGGCGCCCCTCGTAAACGCCGACCACGACCTGCCCCGCCTCCGCTGCGTTGACGATGAACCCGCCCGACTCGATGAGGACGGTTCGGTTCTCCGAAGTGATGGCACCGGCCCGAGTTTGCCGGTTGCCCTGCTGCAGCATGGGAATGATCCCCGCCGGGGTGATCCCGCGCGAAGCCATGCGCACCGGATCCAGAAGTATGCGGACCTGCCGCTTGAGGCCGCCGATGAGCGTGGTCTCGGCAACGAGCGGGATTTGCTTCACGGCGTGCTGCAGTTCCGCTGCAAGCCGGCGGAATTCCATCGGACCCTGCACCGCGCTGTGCAAAGTCAGCGCCAGGATCGGCACGTCGTCGATCGTTCGCGGCTTGATCAGAGGCACCGTCACGCCGTGCGGGATGCGGTCGAAATTGGTCTGCAGCTTTTGGTTGAGTTTGACGATGCTGTCCTCGAGGTCCGAGCCGACCTTGAAGCGCACGATGACGAGACTCTCACCGGGACGCGATGTTGAGTAGACGTATTCGACGCCGGGAATCTCCCAGAGCAATTGCTCCATGGGACGAGTCACCCGCTCTGCTACCTCGCGTGCGCTGGCGCCGGGCATGGAGACCATGACGTCGATCATCGGCACCTTGATCTGCGGTTCTTCTTCGCGCGGGAGGAGAACCACCGCGGCCAAACCGAGGAGAACGGACGCCACGATGAGCAGCGGCGTCAGTTTGCTGTCGACGAACATCCGGGCGATGCGCCCGGCCACGCCGTCGGACATCGTCTCGGCTTTGCTCAAGCCCGGATCACTCACGGCTGGACCTCCACCGGGGCGCCGTCTTTCAGCAGATGCGCGTCACTGACCACCACTGACTCCCCGCCGGAGAGGCCACTCAACACCTCCACCTGGCCATTCATCTTGCGTCCGGTTTTGACCAACCGCAGCCGAGCGACCCCCTCCTCCGCAACGAAGACACTTTCGATCTGCCCACGCCGCACCACCGCGCCCTCGGCCACGAGCACCGCGGGACGCTCCCGCACGGGAACACGCACGCGGCCGAATTGACCGGCCCGCAACTTCTCGGCGGGGGGCAAGTCCAGTTTGACCAGAAACGTCCGGCTGCCCGCCGAAGCGGACGGTGCGATTTCCGACACCTTGCCGGTGAGCGTCGCCCCGGCCGCATCGATCATGACCGGCAACTCCGCGCCCATGCTGACCCGATCGACCAGTGCCTCCGGAATTTCGCACTCGAAACGCAGCAGCGAAGAATTTTCCATCTCCAGCAGTGGCTTGCCCGGAGTGGCCAGATCGCCCACCTCGACCAACTTGCGCGTCACCACACCGTCGAAAGGAGCGGAAATCTCGGTGTATTGCAGCATCGTCCGAGCCTCGACCAAAGCGGCGTCGGATGTGCGCAAACGCGTCGTCGCCGCGTCAAATTCCTGGCGCGTGGACGATCCGCTTTTGAGGAGCCTTTCGATGCGCGCATAATCCTTTTGCGCCTGATCTTGCGCCGCCACAGCGGAGTCCAGCCGCGCCTTGATCTCCCGCGCGTCGATGCTGGCCAGCACCTGGCCGCGCGTGACCCGGGCCCCGGGCGCCACGTTGATGACCTCGATGACTCCCGTGACTTTGGCGGAGAGCACCGCCCGCTGCGCCGCCTCGACGTTGCCGACCACCTCTTCCTCGTCCCACAGCGGTTGCACGGCCACGGCCGCTACTTGCACGGCCACCGGCGGATCCGACGGGCCGGGCGTGGCAGGTTCTTCCCCGTGCTTTCCGCAACCTGCCAGCAGCAACAAAGGCGCCAGCCCGAACCATGTGAGTTTTCCCGTCTTCATTTTTCCGCTTGAAATATTACCAAATGGTAATAAAGTAAAGCTATTAATTCGCCATGGCCACAATCAACCAGCGCCAGATGAACCGCATGGCCACCCTTTTTGCCACGCTTTCCGACCCGGCCCGCCTGCGCATCCTCAACTGCCTGCGGACCGGCCCGCACAGCGTGGGCGACATCCACCGTGCCTGCCGCCTCAAGCAGGCCAACACCTCCAAGCACCTCCGCGTCCTGCGCGAAGCACGTCTGGTAAGTCCCCAGCGCGAAGGCACCACCGTGCGCTACACTATCAGCGAACCGCTGATTTTCGGTCTCTGCGACCTGGCCTGCGGCGGGAAACTGAAAAACGGACACTCATGAAAAACCTCCTCATCCTCGGCGCCGGAACCGCCGGCACCATCATGGCCAGCCACCTGCGCAAAAAGCTTTCGAAGCCGGATTGGACCATCACCCTCATCGACCGCGCACCGGACCACTACTACCAGCCCGGCTACCTCTTCATGCCCTTCGGCATCTATTCCGAAGACGACGTCCGCCGTCCGATGAAGCGCACCATCCCGCGCGGGGTCGATTACCGGGAGGCGGACGTCGATCGCATCGATGCCGAGGCCAACCGCGTCCTCCTGTCGGACGGCACCGAGATGCCCTACGACATCCTCATCATCGCCACCGGCGTCCACCCCGCCCCCGACCAAGTGGAAGGCATGGTCAATGGCGACTGGCGCAAAAACGTCCACGAATTCTACACCTTCGAAGGCGCCCAAGCTCTCACCGAACGCCTGAAATCCTGGCAAGGCGGCAAATTGGTCGTCCACATCTGTGAGATGCCGATCAAATGCCCCGTGGCCCCGCTCGAGTTCTGCTTCCTCGCCGACGCCTGGCTGCAAAAGCAGGGCCTGCGCGACAAAACGGACCTCACCTACGTGACCCCGATGTCCGGCGCCTTCACCAAACCCGTCGCCTCCGCCATCCTCAGCAAACTGCTCGACGAAAAACGCGTTTCTGTCGTCCACGACTTCGCCATCGCCCGGGTCGACGCAGAGAAAAAAGCCATCGTCTCGTGGGACGAGAAAGAGGTTCCCTACGACCTGCTCGTCACCGTCCCGCCCAACATGGGCGCGGAAATGATCGACCGCTCCGGCCTCGGTGACGAGCTTAACTACGTCCCCACCGACAAGCACACCCTGCAGTCCAAGGCCAACCCCAACATCTTCGTCATCGGCGACGCCACCGACTGCCCGACCTCGAAAGCAGGCTCGGTCGCCCACTTCGAAGCCGAGGTCCTTACCGAGAACATCCTGCACTTCATCGCCGGTGAGCCACTGCGCAGCCGTTTCGACGGACACGCCAACTGTTTCATCGAATCCGGCCACGGCAAAGGCTTCCTCCTCGATTTCAACTACGACCAAGAGCCCGTCACCGGCACCTTCCCCTTCCCCGGCGTCGGCCCGATGAAACTCCTCGGTGAATCCCGCCTCAACCACCTCGGCAAAATGGCCTTCAAGTGGATCTACTGGAATGTCCTCCTGCCCGGCCTCCCCATCCCGTTTGTCGGACACAAAATGTCCCTGCGCGGCAAAAAGATCCCGCCCAAGGAAATCAAAGCCGCCGCCTGAAAACCTTCCAATCTCAACCAAAGAACAACGAAATTATGCCGACCAAAACCCTCGCGGGCACGCCCGTGGACACCGACGACGAGGGCTACCTCGTCAATCACAGCCAATGGAACAAAGATGTCGCCGCCGCGCTCGCCGCGGAGGAAGGCATCACGCTGACCGACGGACACTGGAAAGTCCTCGACTTCATCGACGCCGACTTCAAAGAAAAGGGCGCCGTCCCCGGCATGCGCCGCATGAACAAAGTGGGCAACATCCCGACCAAGGACCTCTACGCCCTCTTCCCCGACGGCCCGATCAAAAAAGCCGCGAAAATCAGCGGTTACCCCAAACCCGTCAGCTGCGTTTGACCGGAGAAACATCATGTCCGACAAAATCAAAAAAGTTTCCATCGTCGTCTCCAAGGGATCGCTCGACGGCGTTTATCCCGGCCTCATCATGGGCAACGGCGCCCGCATGGAAGGCATCGAGGCGAACATCTTCTTCACCTTCTTCGGCCTCTACGCCGTGCTGAAAAAATACATGGGCAGCATCAAGATCGCCACGGTGGGAAACCCCGCCATGCGCGTGCCCGACGCCAAAGGCTTCCCGCTCCCGACCCTTCTCGGCGCCATCCCCGGCATGTCCGCCTTCGCCACGCACATGATGAACAAGGAAATGGACGCCCTCGACATCCCACCGATCCCCGAGTTCATCGAAATGATCCACGATGCCGGCGGCAAACTCTACGCCTGCAAAGCGACCGTCGACATGTTCCATCTGACCCCGGACGACTTCTGCCCGCAGGTGGAAAAAGTCCTCACCGTCGGCGAATTCTACGAACTGGCCGGCGGCGGACAGATCATCTTCACCTGAGGAACCACACCATGCGCTACGTTGTCGAAACCAACAAAACCCCCGCGGTCGCCGTCGATGACCTCCGTGCGGCAGTGGCCAAGCACGGCTTCGGGGTCCTGCACGCCTACGACCTCAAGGAAACGCTCACCTCGAAGGGTTTCCCGCTGGAACACGCGTGCCACATTCTCGAAGTCTGCAACCCGCAGCAGGCGTCCAAAGTTCTGGCCGAAGACATGGGCATGAACATCGCCCTACCCTGCCGCATCAGCGTCTATGAGGAAGACGGCAAAACGAAGATCGCCACCGCGCTCCCGACCAAACTGCTCTCCACCCTCTCCGCCTCCCCCGCCCTCGCCGCCGTGGCCGAGGACGTCGAGACGAAGATGAAAGCCATGATGCACGACGCGGCCTGACGCGAAAAAGTGGCACGGGCATCCTGCCCGTGACGACCGGACATCATCGGCAGGATGCCGATGCCACTTCCCAACCCCATGAGCACTCCCCAAACCGTCGCCGTCCTCGGCGCGAGCAATAATCCGGACCGCTACTCGAACATGGCCGTCCGTCGCCTGCGCGACGCCGGCCATCACGTCATCCCCGTCAATCCCGCACTCGATGAAATCGAAGGCCTCGCCGTCGCCAAATCCCTCGGCGACATTGTCGATCCCGTCGATACCCTCACCCTCTACGTTGGCCCCCAACGCTCACTCCCGATGATCGAAGCCATCCTCCGCCTCGCTCCGAAGCGCGTCATCTTCAACCCCGGCACCGAATCCCAAGACCTCGCCACCGCCCTGGACCGCGCCCACATCCCCCACGTGGAAGCCTGCACGCTGGTTATGCTGCAGACCGGCCAGTTTTAGTCATCCCACGGTAGGGACGGCTGGCCCAGCCGTCCGCTAACTTGAAATGTACACGGCCCGCGGAGCCAGCAGGCCCTACCAACAAATACTCAGCAACACTTCGCGCCCTGACCCACCCCCGCTTTGAGCAAAATCTTCTCCAGCGGACAAAACCCCGTGAACGCCGTCTGGAAAAGGTTGAACCCGACGAAGGCTGGCAGCAGAAACCAGAGTTGGTTCACAAAATAACCGAGGGCCAAACCGGTCAGCACGAACGTGCCGGCCACGAGGTAGATGATGCGCTGGATGCTCATGTGCCTGAACTTACACCTGTCCCGCCACGCACTCAATACGCGCAATAGGTCCGGTGGAAGGCGATATCCAACTCGATCAACTTCTCCTGGATCCCGTCGAGATACTCGTGCAGTCCGTGCGCGAAGATGCTGTCGATCGTGGCGTAATCCAACTGCGACCGGAGCAAGCCCGACAAACGCTCGGGCTCGTTACGGAAGCGGCCTTCCTCGGTGGACGAGATGTCGTGCAGCACTTCGTCGAGGCGGTCGACGCAAAAACGGATGGAGCGCGGGAATTCGTCATGGCAGATGAGGAATTCCGCAACGCCCCACGGCGTGACATCCCCTTTGCGGATTTTCAAATAGGCTTCCATGCCGGAGCAGGAGCGCAGGACGGAGGTCCATTGCGAGGTGTCGACATTGCCGCCGACCTGCTCGCCGCTGGGAAGAAGGATATGGTATTTGAGATCGAGGATGCGCGAGGTGCTGTCGGCGCGCTCGATGAATTTGCCGGCTTGCACGAAACGCCACGCTTCGCTGTGGGTCATGGTGGCGTCGGTCACTCCCTGGAAGAGTTGCGACGCGTAGGTGACTTTGTCGTAAAATTCGTGCGAGTTGGCGCGGAAGTCACGCGCGGCTGTGCCGTCGCGGAAATAGAGCCACAAGGCGTTGATCTGTTCCCACATTTCGCTCGAGATCTGGTCGCGCACGGCGCGGGCGTTTTCGCGGGCATAGTTGATGCAGGAGCTGATCGAATTCGGGTTGCGCGGCTCGAAGGTGACATAGTCGAGCACGGCGGCGGAAGTGAACTCGCTATGCAGTTCGTGGAAAAGTTCGGTGTCTTCCAACGTGCTGAGGATCGGACCCCAGAACTGGCGCTCGGTCTCATTGCGGCGGCTCTCGAAATCGAGGAGCATCTGCACGTTGACGTCGAGCAGGCGCGCGTTGTTCTCGGCGCGCTCGATGTAGCGGCCCATCCAGTAGGTGGAATCCCCGACGCGGCTCAGCATGACGCACCCCCTCCGTCGAGCACCCAGGTATCCTTGCTGCCCCCGCCCTGCGAGGAATTGACGACAAGCGACCCCTCGCGCATGGCCACGCGGGTCAGGCCGCCGGGAATGATACGCACGTCCTCGCCGCAAAGCACGAACGGGCGCAAATCGATGTGCCGTCCCTGCATCGAACCGTCGCACCACGTCGGCGAGCGCGAGAGGGAAATGACCGGCTGGGCCACGAAGTTGCGGGGCTCGGCTTCGATCAAGCCGCGGAAATGGGCGATTTCGTCCTTCGTGGCGCGCGGGCCGATCAACATGCCGTAGCCACCGCTTTCGTTGGCCGACTTGACGACGAGATTCCCCAAGTTTTCCAGAATGTATTTGCGGTCGGATTCGACGGCGGACAAAAACGTTTCCACGTTCGGCAGGATGGCTTCCTCGCCGAGGTAGAATTTGATCATGGCCGGAACATAGTAGTAGACGACTTTGTCGTCGGCCACGCCGGTGCCGATCGAATTGGCGAGGCTGACATTGCCTTTGCGGTAGGCTTCGACCAACCCGGGGACGCCGAGGAGGGAGTCCGGGCGGAAGACTTTCGGGTCGAGGAAGTCGTCGTCGATCCGGCGGTAGATGACATGCACCGGCTTGAGTCCGGTCGTCGTCTTCATGAAGACGCGGTCGTTTTGCACCACGAGGTCCGCGCCGGTGACGATCTCGATGCCCATGGAACGCGCGAGGAAAGAGTGTTCGAAATACGCCGAGTTGTAGATGCCGGGGGTCAGGACCACCGTGGTCGGGTCGTCCGCCGCGGAGGCGGGAGCCACATGGTGCAGCACATCGAGGAGATCCTGCGCGTAACGGTCGACCGGACGCACCCCGTAGCGGGCGAAGAGTTGGGGAAAGACGCGCTTCATCGTCATGCGACTCTCCAAGACGTAGGAGACGCCGGACGGACACCGGGCGTTGTCCTCGAGCACAAGATAACGCCCGTCGCGGTCGCGGATCAGGTCCGTGCCGCAGACATGGATGTAGATTTTCTTCGGGACATCGAAGCCCATGAACTCCGGACGGAAGTGTTTGGCGCTGCGGATGATTTCCTCCGGGATGATCCCCTCTTTGACAATGCGTTGGTCGTGGTAGATGTCGTGAAGGAAGGCGTTGAGCGCGTGAAGGCGCTGTTTGAGTCCGCTCTCGATATGCCCCCATTCGTCACCGGGAATGATCCGGGGCACGAGATCGAAGGGAAAAATACGCTCCGTGCCTTCCTGCTTCTCGTTGTAGACGGTAAAGGTGATGCCTTGGTTGAGGTAAGCACGCTCGGCGATCTGGCGTTTGCGGTTGAAGTCGTCGACCGACAGCCCCTCCGCGCGCTCCAGGAGCATCCGGTAGTGCGGACGCACCTCGCCGGGCGCGGCGAACATCTCATCGAAGAAATCGC
Source organism: uncultured Verrucomicrobiae bacterium (assembly GCA_963776165.1). Taxonomy (GTDB): domain Bacteria; phylum Verrucomicrobiota; class Verrucomicrobiia; order Chthoniobacterales; family JACTMZ01; genus JACTMZ01. The sequence continues at coordinate 185,452 of CAVZLI010000003.1, read as the reverse complement.
CGGGTTTGTAGTTGGCAAAAAAGGACGACATAACGGGCGACGGAAAATACCAAGGAAGCACGAAATATGCCATCCCGGACGCAGAATGGAGCGTTACCGCGCTCGGAAAACGTAGGAGCGGCGTCCCCGCCGCTTGTCGTCGATGGTTAAGCAGCGGGAACGCCGCTTCGGCTTTTCCGGAGAGCATCCCGCGCCGCCGTGACCGTGGCCAGCGCCTCGTCCGGCGTGGCGCCGAAGGCGGTGAGATGGCCCATTTTGCGGCCCGGACGGGGCTCTGCTTTCCCGTAAAGGTGGATCTTCACGTCACCGAACGCCGCGGCCGCCGCCCAGTCCGGCTCGCCGCCCTGCCAGACATCACCGAGCAAGTTGGCCATGGCGCAGGGTCGGAGGAGTTCGGGGGAGCCCAGGGGCAAACCGCAGACCGCGCGCAGTTGCTGCTCGAATTGGCTCGTGACGCAGGCGTCGATGGAAAAATGGCCTGAATTGTGCGGACGCGGGGCCAGCTCGTTGACCAGCAACGTGCCGTCCTCGAGGAGGAACATTTCCACCGCCATCACCCCGACCAGATCGAGGCTGGCGGCAATCTCCCGCGCCAACTCGGACGCGCGGTGCGCGACATCGGGCGACACCCTCCCAGGCACGATCGTCGTGTCGAGAATGTGATTGCGGTGGATGTTTTCGCAGACCGGGTAAGTGACGATCGTCCCATCCGCTCCGCGGGCCACGACCACGGACAATTCCATAACAAAGGGCACCCTCGCTTCCAAAACGAAAGGACCGGCCGACGCATCGAACTTTGCCGCGTCGGCGGGTGACTTGATTTGCATTTGGCCTTTCCCATCGTAGCCGAAGGACGCTGTCTTGAGAATGGCCGGATAGCCCGTGCGCGCGAGTGCGGCGTCGAGGTCCGCCCGAGTTTCCACCGGAGCCCACGCGGGCAGCGGGAAACCGCGGGAGGCAAGGAATTGCTTCTCCCGCGCCCGGTTTTGTGTGGTGTGGAGAATTTCCCCGCGCGGACGCACCTCACAGTGCTCCGCCGCCCACGTCATACTCGGCAGGGGAATATTCTCGAATTCGAGTGTGACCACGTCGACGGCCCGGGCGAATTCCCGCACCGCTTCCTCATCGAGGTAATCGCACGAGATCTCGCGATCGGCCAGTTGCCCGGCCGGCGAATCGGTTTCCGGCACAAAGACGTCGACGCGGTAACCCATGCTCCGCGCAGTCAGGATAAACATGCGGCCGAGTTGCCCGCCGCCCATCAACCCGATGCGGCTGCCCGGTCCGAGCACGCGGTTCATGAGGGCAACTTGCCGCCGCGCAGCACGGCGTTGGTCTGTCCGGCGCGGAACTTTTCCAGCGCCCCATGAATCTTGGCATCGGAAAGCGAAAGGATGGCCGCGGCCAGCAGGGCGGCATTTTTTGCTCCCGGTTCGCCAATGGCCAACGTCCCGACGGGGATTCCTGCCGGCATTTGCGCGACAGAAAGCAGGGAGTCGAGCCCTTTCAACGCGCGGCTCTGCACCGGCACGCCCAGCACCGGCAGATCGGTGTGCGCCGCGACCATGCCCGGCAGGTGCGCCGCGCCGCCGGCACCGGCGATGATGATCTTGAGACCGCGGCCCCGCGCCGTTTTCGCGTAGGACGCCATGAGATCTGGCGTCCGGTGAGCCGAGACCACACGCGTCTCATGCGCGATGCCCAAGTGGGTCAGCATCTCCGCCGCGTGCTGCATCGTCGTCCAGTCCGACTTGCTGCCCATGACAACCCCCACCAGCGGCTTTTTCTTTTTTGTGATGCGTTTCCCGGCCATCCACACCTGCATAAATGATCGCTCCGCCGCGGACAAGACCGCCCGGCGCGACAGGGCGAAAACCCTCCGTGGAGACCAAAGAAATCTTCCTCGGATAAACCTTCCTTCGTAGGCTCCGGCCCAGGCCGCGGCCAAGATCTCCTTCCTCCGAACATGCCCCACTCACGCCAGAAATCCGCTCCCGCCACCGCCGAGATCGCCGGCCAGACCCTCCTCGTCGCCAACCGCAGCGAAATCGCCATCCGTGTCTTCCGCGCCGCCTCGGAACTCGGCATGCGCACCATCGCGATCTACGCCGAGGAAGACCGGTTTTCCATCCACCGGTTCAAGGCCGACGAAGCCTACGTGGTGGGCCGGGGCCAAGGTCCCGTCGGCGCCTACCTCGATATCGAGAGCATCGTCGGCCTCGCCCGCGAGCGCGGGGTGGACATGATTCATCCGGGCTACGGATTCCTCTCGGAGAATGCCCAATTCGCCCGCGCCTGCGAGCAGGCCGGCATCACCTTTGTCGGTCCGCGGCCGGAATTGCTCGAAATGATGGGCGACAAGACGGCCGCGCGCGCCCTGGCCCTCAAATTGCACGTGCCCGTTCTCCCCGGCACGGAGGAACCGGTGACCGCACGCGCCGAGGCCCTGCGCATCGCCAAAAAGATCGGTTTCCCGCTCATCATCAAGGCGGCGTTCGGCGGCGGCGGACGCGGCATGCGTGTGGTGCGCAAAGAAAGCGAACTCGCCCCGCTGCTCGACGAGGCGCGCAATGAAGCCGGCCGCGCCTTCGGCAACGCGGCCGTCTTCCTCGAGAAATACATCCCGCGCGCCAAGCACATCGAGGTGCAGATCCTCGGCGACTCGCACGGCGGCGTGCTCCACCTGCACGAGCGTGATTGCTCGGTGCAGCGGCGCCATCAGAAAGTCGTCGAGGTCGCCCCGTCGATCAATTTGCCGGACGATATCCGCGCCGACCTCTGCGAGGCCGCGGTCAAGATCGCCCAAGGCATCGGCTACAACAACGCCGGCACCGTCGAGTTCCTCTACGACTACGACCGCCACCAGTGGTTCTTCATCGAGATGAACCCGCGCATCCAGGTGGAGCACACCGTGACCGAGCAGATCACCGGCATCGACCTCGTCCGCTCGCAGATCCTCGTCGCCGCGGGCGCGCACCTGCACGGGCCCGAGCTGGCCTTGCCCGCGCAGGACGCCGTGCCGCGCAACGGCTTCGCCGTGCAATGCCGGGTCACCACGGAAGACCCGGCCAACAACTTCACCCCGAATTACGGCAAGATCGTCACCTACCGCAGCGCCGCCGGCTTCGGCGTCCGCCTCGACTCCGGCATGGGCACGACCGGGAGCACGATCACGCCGTTTTACGACTCGTTGCTGGTCAAAATCACCACCTCGGGCCGCACCTTCCCCACCGCCCTGCAGCGCATGCACCGCGCCCTGCGCGAATTCCGCATCCGCGGGGTCAAGACCAACATGCCGTTCCTCGAGAACGTGGTCACCCACCCCGTTTTCCGCTCCGGCGACGCCACGACCACCTTCATTGACAAGACCCCGGCGCTCTTCGAATTCAAACCCCGTCGGGACCGGCGCGTCGAAGCTCATGCATTTCCTCGCCGACGTCACGGTCAACGGCAACGCAGAGGCAAAGGGCTACAAGCCCTCTGCCCGCCTCGCCCCCGCCCCTTTGCCCAAGGTCGACCTGCGCATCGACCCGCCGGACGGCACGCGCCAGCAACTGCTCAAACTCGGACCGGAAAAATTCGCGCAGTGGACGCGCAAACAAAAGCGCGCCCTCTTCACCGACACCACCTTCCGCGATGCCCACCAGTCCCTCCTCGCCACGCGGGTACGCACGCACGACATGCTGCTGGTGGCCGATGCCGTGGCGCGGCGCACGCCGCAGCTTTTCAGCCTCGAAATGTGGGGCGGCGCGACCTTCGACGCCGCCATGCGCTTCCTGCGCGAGGATCCCTGGGAACGCCTCCGCGCCCTGCGCGAGAGAGTCCCCAACATCTGCTTCCAAATGCTCTTCCGCGGCTCCAACGCCGTGGGCTACTCGAATTATCCGCCGGACGTCGTCCGCGGTTTCGTCCGCCACGCCGCCGCCAGCGGCATGGACATCTTCCGCGTCTTCGACTCGCTCAACGACCTCTCCAACATGCGCGCGGCCATGGAAGCAGTCCGCGAAACCCCGGCCGTCTGCGAAGGCACCATCTGCTACACCGGCGACATCCTCGACCCGCGGCGCAGCAAATATTCGCTCAAATACTACGTCAAGCTGGCCAAGGAACTGGAAAAAATGGGCGCGCACTTCATCGCCATCAAGGACATGGCCGGACTTTGCCGTCCATTCGCGGCCCGCGCCCTGCTCAAAGCCCTCCGCCACGAGACCGACTTGCCCCTTCATTTTCATACCCACGACACCAGCGGGGTGAACGCCGCATCGGTCCTTGCCGCCATCGAGGCCGGGGCGGACATCGTCGACTCGGCCATCAGTTCGATGTCCGGATCCACCTCGCAACCGAATCTCAACAGCCTCGTCGCCGCCCTGCAAAACACGCCGCACGACAGCGGGCTCGACCTCGGGGCGCTCGACCAGTTCGCCGACTACTGGGAGCAGGTCCGCACGTTCTACGCGCCGTTCGACACCGCGCCGCGCACCGGCAGCGCCGAGGTTTACCTGCACGAAATGCCCGGCGGCCAGTTCACCAATCTCAAGGAGCAAGCCGCGTCCATGGGCCTCGCCCATCGCTGGCCGGAAATCGCCCGCTGCTACGCCGAAGTGAACCAGCTCTTCGGTGACATCGTGAAGGTGACTCCCTCGAGCAAAGTCGTGGGCGACATGGCGCTTTTCCTCTTCACCCGCGGCATCAAACCCGCCGACGTCCCCAACCTCCCGCCCGGCACCCCCTTCCCCGAATCGGTCAAAGACATGCTGGCTGGCGGACTCGGCCAGCCCATGGGCGGGTGGCCCAAGGACGTGGTCAAAGCCGTGCTCGGCAAAGCGAAGGCGAAGCCGGCGCGCGCCCCGAAGGTCAGCCTTCCCGCGGTGCGCAAGGAACTCACGGCCAAACTCAAACACGCTCCGGACGATGACGAACTCTACAGCCACCTCATGTATCCGGACGTTTTCGCCGCCTTCACCAAGTTCGGCCGCGAATACGGCGACGTCAGCGTCCTGCCCACCCCCGCTTTTTTCTACGGACTCAAACCCGGAGAGGAAGTCGCCGTCGAGATCGAGCAGGGAAAAACCCTTTTCATCAAACTGATCAATATCGGGACACCCGACAAAGACGGCCACCGCATCGTCTTCTTCGAACTCAACGGCATGCCCCGCGAGGTCACCATCACCGACAAGTCACTCCAGACCACCAAGAAAGCGCGCCGCAAGGCCGATGCCTCGAAGCCGCTCGAAATCGGCGCCCCCATCCCCGGCATGGTGACCAACCTCGACCACGGCAACGGCGCCAAAGTCTCCAAAGGCGACAAGATCCTCACCATGGAAGCGATGAAAATGCAGACCACGATTTATGCGCCGTGCGATGGCGCGATCGAGGAACTCTTTGTAGCCGCCGGCGACGCCGTCGACGCCGGCGATCTCCTGCTCAAGATGCGGGAGTGAACCCAACATTTCCGTCGCCGCGACCGGTCCTCTATAACAACGCCCCGAAAGTTTTCCGGCCTTTGGCTTTTCCAGAGAGCCCAGGCGTCTCGCCTAGGACGAGCTGATACCGACGTCCCGAAGCTTTCAGACCTTTATCCATGTTCGGTAGGGACGGCTGGCCTCTCCGAGCCGTATGGCTCTACGAGCAGGAGGCCAGCCGTCCGTGTGCCTTCCAAAAATAAGGCAGCCGGTCCGCTGGGCCAGCGGCCCCTACCGCGGGTCGATGCCTTGAAGTCCAAATGCATGGGGACATTGGTATGATATCAGGGGGGGTAGACTCATGCCCCTTGGTTTATTCCGGAGGACGCACAGCTGGCGCACCAGCGAAAAGGCCGCCCGACTCGCATCGGACGGCCCGCTCACTTACTACGCCAACAAAATCGGGGGATTATTCCGCTCGGATGCGCAGGAAGCCTGCGGTTCCCTGCACAAGCGCGGCATTTTTGAAGGTGACGAAACGCGGGAACTGGCCAAAGAACTGGGCTACGAACCGGTGGTTCCGCCCAATCCAAAACGCTTGCGACCATGGCCATACGATCGCGTAGCTTATCGGCGCCGCAACGAGATCGAACGCCTCTTCCGGGGACTCAAAGGTTACCGGCGCGTCTTCTGTCGCTTCGATAAACTCAGTGTCATCTTCACCGGCTTCATCGTCTTTGGCCCTCATCGTCGAGGCCTTACGCCAAACGATGTAGTGTTAACAGGCCCTAGGGCCGATGGTTGCGTTCCTCAGCGGCTTGGAGGAGGCTGGCGCTGAGGGCGGTGGTGAAGCCGTGCGGCTCGAGGAGGCGGAGGGCGGGGCGATGGCGTGAGGTGAAGTGCTCGTAGCGGGTGATGGAACAGTCGTCCGGCCGGTCCGGTAAAACGCCGGCGGCGGAAAATTCCGGCGGTGCGGCAGATTGGTGGAGAAGAAACAAAGACGACGACTTACCGCGGTCGGACATGATGGCACGGATGCGGCGCGTGATTTCGGCGTCGCGGCCGGAGGTGTCGAGGATGACGAGATCCGACCGGCGTACGCGGCGGAGGAGGTCGTCGGGGTCGCGGGGGCCGCGAACGCGATCAAGGCGGTGAATGCTGACGGGGAGTTGCGAGGTGAAGAACAAGGGGTCCATGGCCGAGAGCGAACGAACGGTGGTGCGGACCATGCCGCGGCAGAAGTGATGGAATCGTTCGGCGGCGTCATGCGCCCGGTTCGTTGGCGCGCGGGCGCAACCGATGTGGACCACGATGGGCAACTTGGACTTGTCGAGGCCCCGGCTTGGCGCGACACGCATCACCATAGGTTCTGCTATCGCCCACCCATGGCTGGGTCAACGGGAATAGTCACCCGCGGCCGGGAAATCACTATGCTGCCGCGCATGAGCGTGAGCTTGGTTTGTCAGCGTTTGCGCGACCTGCGCAGATCCCTCGGCATTTCGCAGGAGGCGCTGGGGGCACAGGGGTTCGTTTCGGCGTCCGGTTGGGCCAAGATCGAGAACGGGACGCGCCAACCGAGCGACGAGTTGCTGGAAAAGCTGACCGAATGGATGGTGAGGGACGGGTATCTGAAAGCGCGGCAACGCGAGCGCTTGCTCGATGAATTGCTCGGTTTGAAATACATGGAGCACCTTTCGCCGTTCGTGCGGCGGTTGGCGCGGCATTTCCACGAGTCGCTGACCGGGACTTCCTTGCTGCGCGCGGCGGAACCGGAAGCGGTTTATCGGGCGGAACGGCGGAAGGCATAGCTTGCGGGTTGGGCTGTGTGAGGCAGGGACGGGTGGATGGCGCAGGATAGAGGGTCCGATCTCACAAATCCAAGCCACCGCCGGTCACAGACCGCCACTACAAGCGGTCGAAGCGGAAGAAAGCTTGGGCGGTGCGCTCGGTATCGGTGGCGATTTGGTCGAGGGACTCGGCACGCAGGCCGGCGATTTTTTCGGCGGTGAACTTCACGTGGGCGGGTTCGCAGATTTTGCCGCGGAAGGGGACGGGGGCGAGGTAGGGGCAATCGGTTTCGACCATGTAGCCGCCGGCGGCGACGGACCGGGCGGTTTCCTGCACCAACGTGGCGTTCTTGAAAGTGACGATGCCGGTGAAGGAAACCAAGTGGCCCATCGCCGCGATTTCGGCAGCAGCTTCCGGAGTTCCGCCGAAGCAGTGGAAGACTCCGCGCAGCCGCCCAGTGTAGGGCCGCAAAATATCGAGGGTGTCCTGCCATGCTTCGCGCTGGTGAATGACGACGTTGAGCCCGAGATCGACGGCGAGGTCGAGTTGCGCTTTGAAGGCTTCTTCCTGCGCGGATTTCATGGCGCCGTCGGCGATGCCGGCTTGGGCGGCTTCGGCCGTTCCGGCAAGGAGGGCGTCGAAGACGGCTTCGGATTTGTCGCGGCGGGCCAGGTCCCGGCTGGGCAGATGATGGTAGTCGATGCCGGTTTCACCAATGGCGACGACCTTGGGGTGCTTGGCCAAGGCGGGGAGTTCGGAGAGAAAATCCATGGCGCCTTCATCGAGGACGTTGCACGGGTGGAGTCCGACCGCGGCGTAAACGTTGTCATATTTCTCGGCGATGGCCAGCGACCGGCGGCAGCTTTCGCGGTCGATACCGATGGTGATAACGCGATGCACGCCGGCTTCGCGGGCCCGGGCGAGGACGGCGTCGAGTTGTCCGTCGAACTCGGGAAAATCGAGATGCGCGTGGGTGTCGGTGAGCATGGTGATTGGTGTTTGCTTGAGGCGGGATTCGACCGGAATCAGGATTTTAACCACGGATTTCACGGATGGTTTGGAAAATGTGGCATCGGCATCCTGCCGATGATCTTGGGGCGTCATTGGCAGGATGCCAATGCCACTTCTGGAAAGCCCCTACCAGCGGACCACAGCTGACGCCCAGGTCAAGCCGCCGCCGAAGACGACCATGAGGATGTGGTCGCCGCGTTTGATGCGGCCGCTGCGCTGGGCTTCGTCGAGGGCGATGGCCACAGCAGCGGCGGACGTGTTGCCGTAGGCTTGCAGGTTGACGAAAAACCTTTCCATCGGGATGTGGAGTTTGTCGGCGATGGTTTCGATGATGCGCAGGTTGGCCTGGTGCGGGATGAAGCACTCGATGTCGTCCGGGGTCAGTCCGGCCCGGGCGATGGCTTCCTTGGTGGCGGACATCATGGTCTGCACGGCATGGCGGTAAACCTCGCGTCCGGCCATTTTCATGGTGTTGGATTTTCCGCCGATGGTTTCCGGGGTCAGCGGGTTGCGCGAGCCGCCCCCGGGGACATTGAGGATCTCGTCCAAGTTGCCGTTGCTGCCGGAATAGGCGGACAAGATTTCCCCGGTCCCCTCGCCTGCCGGTTGGAGCACGGCGGCGCCGGCGCCGTCGCCGAAGAGGACGCAGGTGTTGCGGTCGGTCCAGTCGATGATGGCGCTGAGTTTGTCGGCGCCGATGACCAATGCTTTTTCCGCGGAGCCGGTGGCGATGAATTGGCGGGCCAGCTCCATGCCGTAGAGGAACCCGGAGCAGGCGGCGGAGACGTCGAAGCAGGTGGCTTTGGGGGCGCCGAGGGCTTTTTGCACGAAGCAGGCGGTGGCGGGAAAGGCCATGTCGGGCGTGACGGTGGCGACGATGATGAGGTCGAGGTCGGCGGCTTCGACCCCGGCATTGGCCAGTGCCTCGCGACCGGCGGCGATGGCCAGATCGCTGGTGGCCTCGTGTCCGGCGGCGATGCGGCGCTCTTTGATGCCGGTGCGCTCGGTGATCCAATCGTCCGAGGTCTCGACCATGCGCTGGAGGTCGGCGTTGGTCAGGACTTTTTCCGGCAGGTAACTGCCGGTGCCGGCGATGGCGACAGGGCGGAGTGTCGGGGGCTTCATTCGCGGGCGTAGAAGGCGGCGAGCTCCTCGACGATGTGGGGATTGATGCGGGTTTGGATCGATTCGAGGGCGACGCGGATGGCGTTTTTGATGGCCTTCGGGCTGCTCGAGCCGTGGGCGATGATGCAGATGCCGTCGACACCGAGGAGCGGACTGCCGCCGTATTCCTCGTAGCTGGTGCGCTTCTTCAGATTGCGGAAGGCGCCCTGCATGAGATAGGCACCGGCGAGACGGACCGGGGAACGTTTGATTTCGTTCTTCAACCAGTGGAAGACGGCTTCGGCGGTGGCTTCGCAGGATTTGAGGACGACATTGCCGGTGAAGCCGTCGCAGAGAACAACCTCGACGGGGTTCTGGAAAAGGTCGTGGCCCTCGATGTTGCCGCGGAAGTTGAGCCCGCTGGCCTTGAGCAGCTTGAAGATGTCCTTGGTGAATTCGCTGCCTTTGACGTCCTCGCCGCCGATGGACATGAGGCCGATGGCGGGGTTGTCATAGCCGAGCACATAACGCGAAAAGACCGCGCCCATGATGGCGTATTGCAGCATGTGCTCGGGGCGCGCGTCGGTGTTGGCGCCGGCGTCGATGAGGACGCAGAGATTGGTCTCGGTGGGCAGGAGGGCGGCGATGCCGGGGCGGTCGACCCCCTCGAGGGTGCGGAGCTTGATGGTTGTCGCGGCAACCGCGGCGCCGGTGTGGCCGGCACTGACCACGGCGTCGGCCTGGCCGTGCTTGACGAGGTCGACGGCGCGGGAGATGGACGAATCTTTTTTGCGGCGGACGCCATCGACGGCGCTTTCCGACATTTCCACGACCTGCGTGGCATGGAGGATTTCCACGCGCGGGTCGCGGCAACCGTTTTGGTCGAGTTCCGCGCGGATGCGGGACTCGTCACCGACGAGGAAAAGCTTTTCGAGTTTGGGGAACTCGCGCAGGGCAAGGACGGCGCCGGCCACCGTGGCTTGCGGCGCGTGGTCGCCACCCATGGCATCGAGGGCAACCTTCATGGGCGGAGCGCGGGGCGGAGCTTACGCCGCACCGACCGAAGTGACTTGGCGTCCTTTGTAGTAGCCGCAGGACGGGCAAGCCGTGTGGGACGGGGCCTTGGCACCGCACTGGGCGCAGGTGCCGAGCTTGCCGGCGCGCCAGCGGTTGGCCGCCTTGCGGGTGCGCAGGCGCATTTTGGAGACTTTGCGTTTCGGGACTGCCATAAGAAATCAGCGTTTGGTTTTAAGCTTATCCAGCTGGTCCCAAGCAGATTGCGCACTTGCCTGCGTTCCGCCGCCGGAGGATTCCGGACCTTGATAGGGACAGCTATGGCCGGAAATAAGATCACATCGCGGGTGATTTGGCAAAGCCAATAAAAGCTCCTCGCGGACCGCCGGGGTCAGGTCGACCAGTTCGCGTCCGTCGATCTCGACCTGGGCGGCGAACGGTTCGACCACCGCCTCGTAAACGAACGGCTGCAGGCAGGCCACGCAGGTCATTTCCACCGGCACGGAGACCCGCCCGGTGGCGAAAACGCCGCCGCCGGAAAGTCCGACATCCAACGCGTAACGGACCGGTCCCGCCGGCTTGGCTCCGATGGCGGCGAGATCGAGGAACGCGGGATTCTCCTCCCCCTCGAGGCGCTTGCCCTCCGCGGGGATTTGCTGGAGGTGGACGCCGATCATGCCGGGGACTTGCCTCCGGCGAATTTCCGTTCCAAAGCCGCCGCCACAGGCGGGGGCACAACACCCGAGACATCGCCACCGAGCCGGGCAACCTCTTTGACGATGCGGCTGCTGATGTAGCTGTAATCCTCCTTGGGCATGAGGAAGATGGTTTCCACCCCGGGCGCGAGGCGACGGTTCATCAAGGCCATCTGGAATTCGAATTCGAAATCGGAAACGGCCCGCAGCCCGCGGACGACGACCTGCGCTTCCTCGCCGGTGACGAAGTCGACGAGGAGTCCGTCGAGCTTTTTCACCTTGAGGCGCGGCTCGCCGGGGAGCGAGGCGCGGATGAAATCCAGTCTTTCCTCGATGGGAAAGAGCGGCCCTTTCCCTTCGCTCGGCGCGGCGGCGACGATCACCTCGTCGAAGAGGCGCAGCGCGCGTTCGATCACATCGACATGCCCGAGGGTGACCGGATCGAAGCTGCCGGGGTAAATGGCGCGCGTCATGACGTGGATCTTTTCGCAGATCGGGCGGGTTTGTCAAAACGCCGCATGACATGCCGCCGGGCCACGGCGCAACGGCGACCTACTCCCACTCGATGGTGGCGGGCGGTTTGCTCGAGATGTCGTAGCAGACGCGGTTGACGCCGCGGACTTCGTTGATGACGCGGCCGGAGATGCGGGCGAGCAGTTCGTAGGGCAGGCGGACCCAGTCGGCGGTCATGCCATCGCGGCTTTCGACCACGCGCAGGGCCACGGTGTTCTCGAACGTGCGCTCGTCACCCATCACGCCGACGGAGCGGACCGGCAGGAGGACGGCGAAAGATTGCCAGACGCGGTCATACCAGCCGGAAGCCACCATCTCGTCATGCACGATGGCGTCGGCTTCCTGCAACACGCGCACGCGGGGACGGGTCACCTCGCCGAGGATCCTCACGGCCAGACCCGGGCCGGGGAACGGGTGGCGGTGGACGATCTCGCGGGGAAGTCCGAGCTGCAGGCCAACCTCGCGCACTTCGTCTTTGAAGAGCTGACGCAGCGGCTCGACGAGCTGGAACTTCATGCGCTTGGGCAGTCCGCCCACGTTGTGATGGCTTTTGATGAGGGATGCGGGATTGCCGCCGATGGGGACGCTTTCGATGACGTCGGGGTAAAGCGTGCCCTGGGCGAGGAAACGGAAAGGACGGCCTTTGCGCCGGCGGGCGAGGGACTTGGCGGCTTGTTCGAAGACGCGGACGAATTCGTTGCCGATGATCTTGCGCTTGCGTTCGGGGTCGGTGACGCCTTTGAGCAGGCTGAAAAAGCGGGCCGAAGCATCGACGATGCGCAGGTCGATGTTGAAGTGCTTGCCGAAGATCTCCTTGACCCATGCGCGTTCGCCGGCGCGCAGCACGCCGTTGTCGACGAAGATGCAGGTCAGTTGGTCACCGATGGCCTTGTGGAGCAAGGCCGCGGCGACGGAGGAATCGACGCCCCCGCTGAGACCGAGCACCACGCGGTCTTCGCCGACTTGGGCGCGCACCTCCTCGCAGGTGCGCTCTATAAAAGAACCGGGCGTCCAGTCCGGACGGCATCCGCAGATGCCGAGGACGAAATTCTCAATAACCTCGCTGCCGCGCGGGGTGTGCGAGACCTCGGGGTGGAATTGCAAGCCGTAGAAGTTGCGCTTGGCATCGGCGATGGCCGCGGATTTGGAGTTTTCCGTGGTGCCGACGGCGGTGAAGCCGGAGGGCAGGCGCGTGACTTTGTCGCCGTGGCTGTTCCACACGTCGAGGTGCTTGGGCAGGCCGGCGAAAAGCTTGTTTTTGCGCGTCACGGTGAGGCGACCCGGACCGTATTCGCGTTCGGCGGAGGATTCGACGGCCCCGCCGAGGTCGCGCGCGATCAGTTGCATGCCGTAGCAAATGCCGAGGATGGGAAGCCCGAGGCGGTAGATGCCGCGGTCGACACGCGGGGCCTTGGCACCGTAGACGCTGGCCGGCCCGCCGGAGAAGACGACCCCCGCCGCGCCGCTGCGTTTGATCACCGCCGCGGGAGTGGTATGCGGAAGGATCTCGGAATAGACGCGGCACTCGCGCACGCGGCGCGCGATGACTTGGGTGTATTGCGACCCGAAGTCGAGGATGACGACTTTGGACGGACTCGCTCCGCCGGCGCCGGGGCGACTCACTGGTAATACGGGCCGAAGGAATCCGCGGTCGGATCAGGCGAGATGAGGCGACCTTGTCCGGTGATGCCCTGCTCGAATTTTTCGGTCACATCCGTGCCGGCTTCTTCCACGGCGGTGCAGGCGCCGCAGAGCAAGGCCGCCAAGGCCAAGAGAAGGAATTTGCTCATGTTTTAGAGGTGGTTTGCCGATGTAGATTTAACGCGCGGCGTCCCGGGGGGCAAGGGGCAAGCGATCGAGAGCCGGTCCGAGGGCACCCATGACACCCCTCGCCCAGCGCTGCCCGGCCGCATCGCCGTAATGCACCCCGTCGCCCCCCGTCCGGCCGTCGCGGTAAGGGGCGGTCAGGGCCCGGGAATCGACGGTGTAGAATCCAAGGGCGGCCGCCTCCTCGGCGATCCACCGCTCGACCGCGTCGTGGATGGCCGGCGGGTATTTCGAAGAGGCGGGAGGCATGACCCAGAAAATGGCCGGACGGGGCCCGGGGCCGCGGCGGAGTTGGGCGATGAAGCCACGGATGAACTTGCGGTAGGTGCGGCCGTCGAGCCTCGGCGCCGCGGCAAGTTTGTCCATCCAGTTGGTGCCGAGTTGCACGATGACGATGCGGGGCCGGACGTGGCCGAGCAGGGTCGGGAGCTTCGGTGTTTTGACCGGGGGCGGACGTTTCCCGTTTTCGTATTCGCGGGAGAACGAGCCGCCCGGCGTGGTCTGGCGGTAGCCGCAATTGGTCACAAAAACAGGCTGCCCCGGCAACCAGTCCTCCGGGGAGGAACCGCACGAGGCGAAGACGCTGACGGCGCGGCGTCCGAACCGCGCGCGCAGGGCCTGCTCGAGGGCGCGGCCGAAAGGTCCGACGGAGAGCGAGTCGCCGACCAGCATGACTTCGACCGGTTGGGGCGTCATGGCGGATGCGGCGCGGGTCACGAGGGCGGTGCAAGCGGCCAGCATCAGCAGGAGGGCCGGCGCGTGCAGGAACGATCTCACAGATCGAGGGCCAACTTGCGGTGGTCGTCCTCGCGGATGAAGCGCTCCAACTCGAGGAAGCGCGGGTCGTCCTTCGCCTTGAGCGTGGCCCACGGCGTGCGGTCGACCGGCAGGAGGCGCATGATGCGGCTTTGCCCAAGGTGAAAGCGGTGCATGGACTGGCGCTTGCCGGCGACGTGCGCGGCATGCAGGACAACCAGGTGGCTATCGCGGAATTCGCCTTTGAGCACGCGCTGCACACGGTAGACGAAAGCGACGAGAGACTCGTGGTAGGGAGCGATTTGCTCGTGGCGGTAGGGAACGTTCATTTTTTCCAAGGTGCACTGCACGACAAGCACCGGCGCCTCCTCCGCCACCGCGGGCGCGGGAGCCGTCCCGCCGGCGATCAACGCCCCGCCGGACCCGAGCGGCGCTTGTTCGAGATCTTCGCGGATGATGTGAAATACGCGATCGGCCCACACTTCCATGTCGGGGCCGAAGAAATGCTGCCGGTCGGGCTGGAGGTTGCGGTAGGGATAGTCGATGAGTTGGCGGCTATCGACGACCCTCATGCCCGGACCGCCGCACTGCTCGAGCCGGTCCACGAGAATGTCCTGCGCCTCCTCGGTGACCACGCCGCTAACCGGCGGGGCGATCCAGAAAATGCGCCGGACCGCGGGGCCCGCCTCGGCGATTTTGGCGAGGAAGGGACGGATGAACGGTTCGAGGGCCGCGCCATTGTTGGCCTTGTCGCGGCCTTTGAGCAGGTCGAAAAGATTGTTGCCCAGTTGGACGATGAGCACCTCGGGCCGCAGCTTGGGGAGCAATTCCTCGATCTTCGGCACATCGTAGCGCGAGGGGCGGTGTCCGCGCTTCATACCGTAGGTGTCCTGGAAAGAAACGGGGCCGCTCTCGCCCGTCTCGATACTCCAATAGCCGCAGAGCGACTGGGCTTTGGCATAAGCTTTCAGCGCGGTCCACGACAACGGATGCGTGCCGCACGCCATGTAGGTATTGACCAAGGGGACGCCCCAAGTGCGGAGTTTGTCATCAAGCCGCGGACCGAAACCACAGAGGGCCATTGAATCGCCGAGGAACAGGACGGATGAAAGCCCCGGACGCGTGGGCATCAAGGAACTAGCCCGCGCGAAGGCGGGAGCCAAGGCGGCGGCCCCGAGAATTTTCAGGAAACGGCGACGGGGCCAAAGCACGGCATCGCTGTCGGTGGGTTTGCGCAACCCGCACGCGTGTAGAGGAAAAGCTCTCCATTATCAAGCCCGAATCAAAGATTTTACATTTGCGCGGTGATGGGTGAGAAGCTTCGTCGATGATTGCCCGACCGCATTGCACGCCTTTCGCCCTTGTCTTGTCCGTGTGCTTGTTCGTTCTGCCCGCATTGGCGCAAGAGACGGAGCTGCCGACCACGGCGGAAGATGTCATACTCACGACCAAGACGCCCTTGGGCGAGGCCTCGATCGTGCTTCCGGCAGGCGCGACGGTGACGGTTCCGGTCGGCGAAGAGCAGGAGGTTGTCCTGCGCGAAGGCCCGTTCCATGCCGCGGTCGAACGCGAGCATCTGGTCTTCCCCACCCCCACTCCGACGGCAACACCCGTGCCCGCAGCGGTCGATGTTCCCTCTGCCGCCGGGGAAGCGGAATCTTCGCAGCCGGCCGTCTCATGGGATGAGCCCGACGCCATGGCTTCCTTGATGCCGTGGCCCGAGGATTGGCGGGTTCCCGCACTCGCGGGCGCCGCGGTCCTCTTCGGGGTTTACTCGGTTTTCGCCACTGCGGCCTTGATCCGCCGGCGGCGGAGGGGCGAGGACGACGATTAATCGCCGGGGAGACTACATTCCGGCCGCGGTTTTGGCCGCGGCCTCGCGCAGTGTCTCCTCGTATTCCGGTTGCAGCGCGTTGCTAAAAAACAACATCTTCCCCTCACCGCTGCGCGTGTCGACCAGCATCTGCGCACTGATCTTCTCGCCGGGCCAAACCAGCGACCGACTGCTTCCGTCCTCATGCGGTGCGGCGCCGTAGCCGAGTTCCAGAGCCTCGCGCAGAATGGTCGTCTGACGGGTGTCCGGCGTGGAAAAGCCGACGGCGTAAAATCGTCCGTGCAGAAAGTAGTAGATGACCTCGCGGACCCGGATCCCCCCGAAGACATGCGACTCCTCCTCACGGAGAAAAACCTGCACCGGATCCCCCGGCACCGACGCGCCCTCCAACTCCTCCAGCTGCCATTGCTCCCGCGCGTTTTCCAAAGTGGACCCGAAGGCCACCCCGGCAAATGCCCCGCTGCGATCGGGGAAGGAAGACGTGGCCGATGCCTCCGCGGTTTCCTCGGCCGCGCAGTGTATCCGCGCAGCCAGAAGGAACAGCGTAAGGAAGGCGACCGCGCGCATCAGGCCAGCTTGGCGTGCGAACCGTCGCAGAAAGGAGGGTTGGCCGTGTGCTTGCAGAGGCACCAAGCCACCTTTTTCTTTTCCGTGATTTCCACCTTGAGCGGCTTGAATCCTTTGTCCTTGTGCGCCCCGTCGCAGAAGGGCTGTGTCGAGGAATACCCGCAAGAACACCACCAATAGGTGCCAGGTTCCATTTCCATGACATCGGGTGCGCGGCGGCAAATGTGGGGGCCAGACATGAGTGTGTATTTATCGTGACCCTAGCGACAAAGCGAGACCCGATTGCGCGCCGTCCAGCTCAAAATTCGATCACGTAGAAAAGCCCCTGACTGACCGCCGCCGCTTCTTCGGCGGTGATCCAGCGCTCTTCGAAGCCCGGGCCGTAGGAATCGGAGACGGCCAGTTCACCCGTTTGCTCGTTGTAGCCGATGATCATGCAAAGATGGGCAGCATCGGGATCCTTGTTAAGTCGGTCGGCCGCCTCGCGGGCCGTTTCGAGCGAAGCCGACCATACTGCGGGATCCGTCATATCGCGACGCGCGGCGAGGCGTCCGTTGGCCGCACGGTTGAATTCCGGCGTGCTGAACATGCCCCACATGACGGGCAATCCCCGGTCGATGAACTTGGCCACGGACGAAGGGACGGTTTTAAGCGCTGGGCTGTCGAGGCGGCGTCCGGCCCGGGTCACGGCATCGCGAGCGCCCCACATGATGTCGCGGCCGGAGGTGCCCCCGCCCGCGCCGGTGTTGCCCGCCATGGCCAGAACATACATGTCGGCCGGCACGCCCATGCTGCGCATGACCCGCTCCCAAGTGGCGGGCACGCAGTAGCCCTTGGGACCTTGGTTGACCATCGGAAGGTCGGTGATAACAACATCGCCGTTGGCCCGGCGTTCGACCCGCGAGGCGGCGCGCTCGCGGATCACCGCATCGGCCAGACGCGACTTCCCGCCGCTGTCGGCCGCGGCGGAGGGCATGATGCGCAGGGCGACGTATTCCCCGCGTGGCGCGGAGAGCAGAAAGGCATGATCCTTCCAGTCCCAACGCCGCACCGTCTCCCGCGTGCGGCTGCCTTGTCCGAAGCGCGCGGTGACGGGTTCGCCGAGGAGAGAGGTCAGGGCTGCGAACAGCGTTTCCTCGTCCTCTTCGATGGCTTTGCGGTTGGCCCGCAGTTCGGCGCGCCGCTGCCGCAGGTCGCGGTTGTCCAACGGTCCGGCCACGGTGGCGACAGCGTCGCCTTTGTTGGCGAAGACGAGCGAAAGCGAGGCAGCGCGGCCCTCTTCGCCGTAGAGCACCTGCGAGTAAGGCCGCGCCCCGAGGAAGCGGACGGAGGCGTCGGCATAGAGCCGGTAACTCGAATCGAGCGATGTCTCGGACTCCCGCGGCCAAGCGAGGCGACGGGCCACTTCGTCCGCATCGTCATCCCAAAGATGGTCGTCGACGAGGAGCGGCACACCGCAAGCGGCGTTGATTTCGGCGAAACCGGGTTCGGCCGCGGCGCCAGGGCCCGCGAGCATGAGGACGAGGGCAGCCAGCCGCGGGATCATTTTCCGCCCGGGCCGGCTATTTGCGCGACTCCGGATTGAGCGATTTGAGTTCGGGGGGAACGAAAATGCCGTCCTTGCGGATAAGTTTGCCGTCGAACCACACCTCGCCGCCCCCGTAGTCGGCGCGCTGGATGCAGACCATGTCCCAGTGGACTTGGCTGCGGTTGCCATTGCCGCCGACTTCGTAGGCTTGTCCCGGCGTGAAGTGGAAGGATCCGGAGATTTTCTCGTCGAAGAGGATGTCGCGGATCGGGTGAAGGATGTGGGGGTTGAAGCCGAGCGAGAATTCGCCGATGTAGCGGGCGCCGGCATCGGCATCGAGGATCGAGTTGAGCTTGGCGGTCTGGCGTCCGCCTTCCGCGCGGACAATGCGCCCCTGCTTGAATTCGAGGGCGATGTCCTCGAAGGCCGTGCCGTGGTAGAGGCTGGGGACGTTGAAGTGGACACGGCCTTCGACGCTGCGTTTGACCGGCGCGGAGAAGACCTCGCCGTCGGGGATGTTGCGGAGGCCGCCGCAAATGACCGCGCCGATGTCCTTGATGCTGAAACGCAGGTCGGTGTCCGGCCCTTTGATATGCACCTTGTCCGTCGCGTCCATCAGCGCCTTGAGCGCTTCCATGCCTTTGCGCAGTTTGCCGTAGTCGACCGTGCACACGCGGAAGTAGTAGTCCTCGAACGCCTCCGTGCTCATGCGGGCCTGCTGGGCCATGCTCGGCGTGGGCCAGCGGAGGACGACCCAGCGCGTCTTGTTGATCCGGTGGTTCATGACCGGGCGCATGGTGGCGGCGATCATTTTCATGTTCTCCGCCGGGACATCGCTCATCTCAGTGACGTTCTCGCTGCCGCGGATGGCGATGTAGGCGTCCATTTTTTTCATCCGCGCCATTTCGATCTCGGCGGCCGTGGCCACTTGGTCTTTGGTGGCATGCAGGGCCATTTCGCGGGCCACGCGGCCGTGTTGGAGCTGGACGAAGGGGAGCGCCTTGGCTTTGCGGATGGCGCGGACGAGGGCGATGACCATGCCGTCGGGCACGTCGGAGACTTCGACGAGCACCCTGTCGCCGGGCTGCAACGCGGTGGAATGTTTGGTCAGAACCCCGGCCAACTGGTCATAACGTGCATCGGTCATACGAAAGGTATGCCCGAGGCGGCGCGCCCGGGCAACGCAGGACTAACGGACTTTTTCCATCGAGTCCACGGACACGCGGTAAAGCTGGCCGCCCTCGTTGGCGATGACCACCTCGTTGTTCCCGTGGAAAGCGGCCGCCTCAGCCTGCCAGGCGAAGACCGGGGTCCAGCGCATGCCACGGCGGAAGATGCTGCCGGAGGCGGGATCGAATTCGAAGACCCAGAGCGACGTGTAGGTCAGGACGGCGACAAGTTTCCCGTCCGGCGAAACATCCGCCGCGGTGACCATGCCACCGATCTCGAAGGAGTCGACAAGGCGCAAGGGGTTGGATTTTTTTTCTGATTCGCCTTCCAGGCGGTAAAGGCGCGTGCGTTTGTCGGTGCGGTGCTTGGTCAGGAGGAAAATTTGCCCGCCGGCGCAGAAGACCGCCTCGCAGTCATAGTCGGGGGAAGGCTCCCGCTGGTCCTCGTAATGCACGCGCAGGGTGCGCATCGGACGCGCCGAGGTCGTGCCGGGGCGCGGTTCGCGGACAAAGTGGAGCATGAGTTGCTTGCGGCGTCCGCGGTTGTTGCCGACATCGGCGATGATGAGATTGCCTTTCCCGTCGAGGGCGAGGTCTTCCCAATCGTAATTCTTGTATCCCTCGATGCGCACCGGACCGGACCATCCCGGGGCGAGCCGGCCGTCGGCCGTCACGGGCGCGATGGCGGCAGCATTCCCGGAATCCCCGAGCGCCCAAAAGATGCCGTCATAACGCAGACTCTGCACCAGCCCGGAGCATTCGGAGACGAGAGCGGGGTCGATTTTTCCCTCGGGCTGGAGAAAACGAAAGGCCTGCCACGGGAATTGAGCGAGGGCCGGAACGGCGAGTATCAGCTGGAAGGCGAGCGTCCCCGCGAACCGCCTCGGGAGGAGGCTCCGACGCGCGGCGGCTGAGAGGCTCATCAATACGATTTGGCAAAGACCACCCGGCGGGCACTGGGTTGGCCGCTGAACGGATCGACGCCGGGGTCCGCTTCGCCGTCGCGGGGGATGCAGCGGATGGTCACTTTGAGTTCCTCTTTGATTTTTTCCTCCGTCTCCCGCGTGCCGTCCCAGTGCGCGAGGGCGAACCCCCCGTGGATTTCCGGTTGGCTGGCATGGGCCGGTGTGAAAAAAGCCCGGAAGTCGTCCGCGGTGTCGATTTTGCGCGTGTGCTCGTCGCGGAATTTGGTGGCGCGCTCAAGCAGGCCGGACTGGATGGCTTCGAGCAACGCGCCGGCCCCGGCGACGAATTCCGCGGTGGCAGGAAACTCCTTTTCCTTGGGGCCGCGGTCGCGGCGACTGACGGCGACCGTGCCCTTCTCCATGTCGCGCGGACCGATCTCGACGCGGAGGGGGACGCCCTTTTTGATCCACTCCCAATTTTTTGTTCCGCCACCGGCATCGCGGCGGTCGACTTCGACCCGGACCGGTTCGCCGAAGGCGGTCTGCGCGCGGAGTTGTGCCGCGAGATTTTCCGCTGCTTCGAGCACGGCGGCACGGGATTCCTCCTTGGCCATGACGGGCAGGATGACAATTTGCGAGGGGGCGACGCGGGGCGGCAACACGAGGCCGTCGTCGTCCGAGTGCGCCATGATCAGCGTGCCGATGAGGCGCGTGCTCACGCCCCAGCTGGTCGTCCAAGCGAATTGCCGGCTGCCGTCGCGCGCGGCGAACTCGATGCCTGCGGCACGGGAGAAGTTTTGTCCGAGAAAATGCGAGGTTCCCGCTTGGATGGCCTTGCGGTCCTGCACCATGGCCTCGATGCAGAGCGTGCTGACCGCCCCGGGGAAGCGTTCGCTCTCGGACTTCTCGCCCGTGAAAACGGGGAGCGCGAGGTATTCGCGGGCGAACTTTTCGTAAACCCCGAGCATTTTTTCCGTCTCGTCCACGGCTTCCTCCATCGTTTCGTGCGCGGTATGGCCTTCCTGCCAGAGGAATTCCGCGGTGCGAAGGAAAAGACGGGGGCGCATTTCCCAACGAACCACGTTGGCCCACTGGTTGATCAGCACCGGGAGGTCGCGATAGGACTGGATCCAGCGTGCGTAGGCCGCGCCGATGATCGTCTCGGAAGTGGGGCGGACAATGAGCGGCTCGTTCAGCGGTCCGGCCGGCACAAGTTTCCCGTCCTTTTCCTCCAACCGGTGGTGCGTGACCACGGCGCATTCCTTGGCGAAGCCCTCGACGTGCTCGGCCTCCTTTTCGAGGAAACTCAGCGGGATGAAGAGCGGGAAGTAGGCGTTGACGTGGCCGGTGGCCTTGAACATGGCGTCGAGTTGGCGCTGCATGTTTTCCCAGATCCCCCAGCCCCACGGCTTGATGATCATGCAGCCGCGGACGTCGGAATTTTCCGCGAGGTCGGCGGCTTTGATGACCTGCTGATACCATTCGGGGAAATTGTCGGCGCGGGTCGGCGTGATGGCGGTCTTTTGGCTCATGAAAACGGGCGGACCTTAGCGGTTCCGCAGGCTGGCGAGAAACTTTTTGAAATAGGCAACCCCCTCCTGGAGGGCCGCCACCTCGATGTATTCGTCCTCGGTGTGGGCCTGCGCGATGGAACCCGGGCCGACGGCCACAGCGGGAACGCCGCGGGAAGAGAAAATGGCCGCATCGCAAAACCAAGCCGCCCCGGCGGGCTGTCCGCCGGCTTCGACCAGCTTGGTCACGAGTGGGTGCGACGGATCGGTATCGAGCGCTTCGGAGCCGGCAATGCGGTCCACCCGGAGGCCGGGACAGGCCGCGCGCATGACCTCGAACACACTTTCCGCCTCCCGGTCGTGCCACTGCGCGGGCAGCAAACGCAGGTCGATGACGGCTTCCGCGTGGTCGGGGACGATATTGAATTTCGTCCCGCCGCGCACGGTGCCGATGCTGAAGGTCGGATGACCGAGAACAGGATCCTCGATAGCCGCGAAATGCGCGGTCAGGGCCCGCTCCAAGTCCAGCAAGCCCGCGGCGAGCTTGGTGATGGCGTTTTCGCCGCGCTCCGGGCACGAGCTGTGCGCCGAACGCCCGGTCGCGGTGAGACGTGCGGTGACGTCGACCTTGTGCTTGAAGACAACCTCGAAGCCGGTCGGTTCGCCGACGACGACAAAGTCGAATGTCTCTTCGTCAGCCAGCGCTTTCGCCCCGTCCTGTCCGGCTTCCTCGCCCATCAACCCGGCGAACCAGATTTCATACGTGAGCTCGGGCAAGAGATCGCGCATTTCCCGCAGCGCCCAGAGCATGGAGGCCATCGGCCCCTTGGTGTCGCAAGCCCCGCGTCCGTAAAGTCGGCCGTCGCGGATTTCGCCGCCGAACGGATCGACCGTCATTCCCGCCACGCTGACTGTGTCGGTATGCGGCGCGAAAAGCAGGCGCGGTTTGTCCGGCGAGGGAAAGAAGCCGACGACGTTGGGGCGTCCGGGATGGACGGGCCGCAGGGAGGTCTGTGCCCCGAGCGAGCGGAGGAATCCGGCGACATACTCCGCACAGGCTTGTTCGCCGGTGCGGTCGGTGCCGGGGTCGCCGTCGGGGTTGACGCTGGGCAGGCGGACCAAAGCCTGCGCCAGTTCCGCGACGGAAGCAGGGGCCGCGCTCATGCCACGGTCGACCGGAACCATTCGACAAATTTCGGAATCCCCTCGGAAATTTTCGTCCGCGGTGCGTAGCCGAGCAACGCGCGTGCCTTGGAAATATCGGCCCAAGTCGCCGGCATGTCGCCCGGTTGGTCGGGTTGGCGGTCGATGATGGCCGGCTTGCCGACCGCCTTCTCGATCGCGTGGATCAACTCGACGAGCGAAATGGTCTCGGATTCCCCCAGATTGAAGACGTCGAACTGCTGGCCCGTGTAGTCGACCGCGCCGCAGATGCCTTGGACGATGTCATCAACGTAGGTGTAGTCGCGCCGACTGGTGCCGTCGCCGAATTGCGGGATGGGGCGTCCCTCGTGAATGGCCCGGGTGAATTTATGGATGGCCAGATCGGGACGCTGGCCGGGACCGTAGACGGTGAAGAAACGCAGGGCGACCACCGGCAATCCGTGGAGGTGCGAATAGGTGGAGCAGAGTTGCTCGCCGGCCACTTTGGTGGCGGCATACGGGCTGTAGGTGCGACGAAGAGCCGCGCTCTCGCGGAAGGGCACTTCTTCGGTGGCGCCGTAGACGGACGAGCTGCTGGCAAAGAGGAACTTTTGGGTGCCGGTTCGTACGGCTGCATCCAGGACGTTCACCGTGCCGAGCACATTGGTGCGCACGTAAAGCTCCGGTTGCCGGATCGAGGGGCGCACCCCGGCGCGGGCCGCGAGATGGAGCACCGTATCCCAACCGGTGGCGAACGCCTCCCCGACCGCCGCCTTGTCAGCGATGTCGCCCTCGTAAACCGACACCTCGCCGGGCAAGGCGGCCACGTTGCGTCGCTTGATGGACGGATCATAAAAGTCGTTGAAATCGTCGAGAATGCCGACTTTCCAGCCTTCCCCGAGGAACCGGGCGGCGGCGTGGCTCCCGATGAACCCGGCACCGCCGGTGATAAGGATACTGCGTGGGGCCATCGGTCTATATCAGCCGTTTGCGGCGGGGCGGAGAAGCCCGAAATCAGGACGCGGACGCGACGTCACGCTTGGCCAGCCGGTCGGCCACCAGTTGCCCGAGGCTCCGCGATCCGCGGTCGAAGAGAAAGCGCGCCTCGCCGCCGTCACCGGGCCAGCCGAGGACAAGGACGTCGGCGAGGAACTTGTGTTCCAGCCGGGCCAGCGAAGGCGCCCCGGGCGGAAGCGCGCGCGGTTTGCCGCGATGTCCGCGCGGGACGAAATACAGCATCTGCGCCGGACCCTCGGCGGCGACCAGCCAGCCGAAGCGGTTGCGAGGATAGCCCGGGCCGCTGCCGCTGATGCAAGGCACGGCCCATTCGACGCGCCAGCCGGCGCCGGCGTGGTCTTCCACCGCGCCGCGGGCGGCGGACGGCAAGTGGTCCGGCAGCTCGACGACCGGAGCCTCGTCGGGAGCGAGTCGCAGCTTGCGTCCGCACAGCCAGAGCTTGATCCACGTGGCGCGCAGCATGCGCGGCACGAAGAACCAGATGGCGGCCAGGAGGAGGATAGCCAACCCCAAGGCGACGATCGGGTAGGTGAAAATGAGTCCGAGCCCGAGAACCACGGTGGCATCCTCGGCCAGACTGAGGGCGATGTTGGAAACCGGTTCGGGCGAGGCATTGGCCTGCAGGCGGACGGTGGACTTGAGCGCGTGGGTGGTGAAACCGAGCCAGGCGGCGAGCAGTCCGACAATGACATTGAAGACGGCGTTGCTTTCGCCCAGCACCATAATGGCGAGGAGCGCAGCACCCACCGGACGGATGGCCGTGTGCACGGCATCCCACGCCGAATCGATCCAAGGGAATTTGTCGGCCAAAAACTCCATGGCGAAGAGCACGCCCGAGATGGCGAGGACCAACGGGTCGGCCAGCGCTTCAAGGCGCTGGTATTCCGGGGCGAGGCTGATCCAATCGAAGCGGACGGCGAGGCCGGTGAGAAAGACGGTCAGGTAAAGATTCAGCCCGGCCAGCGAGGCCAGACCGACAGCGACACCGAGAAGTTGGAGGATTTCCATGCGACGGCCGGAAGATAATCCATCCGGATCCCAATGCCAGCCGCGGGCGACAGAAAAACCCCTCCGGCCGGAGCCGGAGGGGTTTGGTGAATTGGTTCAGTTTAGAACGAGAAGTTGGCGCTCACGCCGGCCCACCAGGTGTTGGCGTCGGTGCCGACGAGGTCTTGCCACTGGTAGGAGTAAGCAACGTAGGGCGAGACACCGAACCAGCTGGTGATCTGGAACGGAAGGGCCAGGCCGAGTTCGAAGTTGTTGCCACCATCGAAGGTCGTGCCGTTGTCGCGTCCGTTGAACCCGAAGTTGATTCCGTAACCAGCCCAAGGCTCAGCGGAAAGCCAGTCAGTGATGGCCACGCTGGCGTCGAGTTGCAGGAGCAAGTAGGACGTCCCGGCAAACAGCTCACCCACGTTGAGGAAGTAAGTGGCGTTGGGCGTGAAGGTCACAGGACCGACTTCAAGGTTGTAAGCGAGCGCCCAGTAGAGCTCGTTTTGCGACGGGCCGCCGGAGGTCGGGTAGTTGTAGAACACCCAGCCGAAAGAACCGTCGAGGGGTCCGAAGGTGTGGGTGTAGTCCGCGAAGACGTTGAGCTCCTGGTAGCCGAAGCTGGAGGAGGTGCTGACGCCATACCAGACGCCGGCGGTCAGCGCACCGTTCTCCCAAGGAGTGTAGCTGATGTCGCCACCGACCCAGTAGATGCCGCGGCCGTTGCCGAGGATGTTGACGCCGCGGAACATGTAAAGGCTGTCCCAACCGGTCGACGCATTGATCGACCACGGCTTCTCTTCTTCTTCGATGACGATAACCTCTTTGTTCATCGACTTGCCGTCGACAACAGTGACGGTGGCTTCGGTGGTCGGGCCGCCGGCACTGATCGGTGCGGAGCGGGCGCGATCCATGGCCATCTGGCCGGAGGTCGTGCCGGTTTCAACTTGGGCCTGCACCAGCGGGGTCGCCAGCAGCGAGGACGCAATTAACGCGAGTAGTTTTTTCATGGTTTGTGTGGGTTTTGTTTTTTTTAGCAGGTGACCGACGAGCGGACACCGTGATTAACGCGGCGGATAGAAGCAGAATCCATGCCACGGGTCAATTTTTTTCTCATTCCTTCAGTAAATGAGGTTCCAGCACCTCCGGAACTGCCCATTGGTGGACAAAAAGAACCAGCAATAGTGTTCAGGATGCCGCCACCCCGTCCTCGCGGACGAGCAAACTGATATCGTTGGGATGGATCAGGCACCACACGCTCTCACCCTCGTGGAAATCGAGCCCGGTTTCCCCCGCATTGGCCAGAAGGGCGCTGAGTTCGAGCCCCCCCTCGGTGACGATGGTCATGTCGTCGACCGCCCCTTTGAACACCTCGCTGCTGACGCGGCTGGCAAAGACATTGCGCCCGCCCTCGGGGCGCTCGCGGTGAAGGCGGATCTTTTCGGGGCGCACCGAGACGAGCAACTTGCTGCCGGTCCGGGCACCCTCGCTTTCCTTGATCCAGAGTTCCAGCCCTCCCTCCAAGCGGCAGGAAAGGAGACCGTCCTGACGTCCGAGGACCTCGGCTTCGACGATATTGGTCTCGCCGATGAAACCGGCGACGAACTCGGTGCGCGGATGGTGGTAAATCTCGGCCGCCGTGCCGACCTGCTCCACTTTACCGCGGTTCATCACCGCGATGCGGTCGGACATGCTGAGGGCCTCCTCCTGGTCGTGGGTGACGAAGATGAAGGTGATCCCGAGGCGCTTTTGCAGGTTTTTCAGCTCGGAGCGCATTTGCGTGCGCAGCTTGGCGTCCAAGGCGGAAAGCGGTTCGTCCAAAAGCAGGACCTGCGGCTCGCAGACAATGGCGCGGGCCAAAGCGACGCGCTGGCGCTGTCCGCCGGACAATTGCGCCGGCTTGCGGTCTTCCATCCCCTGCAGGGAGGTCATGGCCACCGCCCACTCGGTTTTCTCGCGAATGGCCTCGGCTGACATTTTTTTCATCCGCAGGCCGAACGCGATGTTCTCGCGCACGGTGAGGTGCGGGAAGAGAGCGTAGCTCTGGAAGACTTGGTTGACGTTCCGCTTGTAGGGCGGGTCGTGGGAAACGTCCTGGCCGCCGATGAGGATCTGACCGCTGGTCGGTTGTTCGAAACCGCTGATGAGGCGCAGGCAGGTCGTCTTGCCGCAGCCCGAGGGACCGAGGAAGGTCATGAACTCGCCCTCCGCGATATCGAGGCTCACATGGTCGAGGGCGACGAAGTCACCGAAGACTTTGGTGACGTCGCGGACTTCGACCATGGGCTTCATCGGCGGGCGGATCAGATGTTCTTGAACCAGTTCACGCGGCCGGGAGCGAGATTGATATTGATCTGCTTGACCTCGGTGTAGGCCTCGTAACCGTAGGTGCCGAGTTCGCGACCGATGCCGGACTGCTTGTAGCCGCCCCACGGGGCCTCGTTGAATGTCGGGTGATACGTGTTGATCCACGTGATGCCGGCGCGCAATTGCTTGATGACGCGCTGGGCCCGGGCGCCGTCCGAAGTGAACACCGCGCCGGCCAGACCGTAGACGGTGTCGTTGGCCTTGCGGATGGCTTCCTCCTCGGTGTCGAAGAGTTCGACCACGAGGACGGGGCCAAAAATCTCCTCCTTCATGATCCTCGCGTCCGGCGGAACGTCGATGAAGACCGTCGGCTCGACAAAATTACCTTTGGCCAACTTGCCCTCTTCGATGCGGTGCCCACCGCAGAGAAGCTTGGCCCCCTCGTCGAGCCCCGACTTGATGTAGCCGAGGACTTTTTCCATGTGCGACCGCGAAATGAGCGGACCCATTTCGGTATCCGCATCCATCCCGGAACCGACCACGATCTTGCCGCAGGCTTCGGCCAAACGAGGGAGGAATTTGTCGGCGATTTTTCGCTCGAGGATCAGTCGCGAACCGGCGCTGCAGACCTCGCCTTGCCCGGCAAAGATGCCGAACATGGCAAATTCGAGGGCGGCTTCGAAATCGGCGTCGGCAAAAACGATGTTCGGGCTCTTGCCGCCGAGTTCGAGGGTGACCTTTTTCAGGTTGCCGGTGGCGGCCGACATGATTTTGCGTCCGGTCACCCCGCCGCCGGTGAAGGCGACCTTGTCCACGCGGTCGCTGGCCGCCAGCGTCGATCCGACAGGGTCCCCGGGACCGAGGACCAAGTTGGCCGCGCCGGGCGGGAAGCCGGCTTGTTCGATGAGTTCGAAAAGCTTCACCGCCGAAACGGGCGTCATTTCGGAAGGCTTCAAAATGCACGCGTTGCCCGCGGCCAGTCCGGGGGCCAATTTCCACACGGCCATGAGCAGCGGGTAGTTCCACGGGATGATCTGCGCGCAGACTCCGATCGGCTCGCGCACGGTCATGCAGACCATGTTCGGATCGCTGACGCTGTAAGTCTGGCCCTGCGGCTTGCCGGCCAGCCCGGCGTAGTAGCGGAAGCATCCCGCGGCGTCGGCCGCGTCATAAGCAGCCTCGCGCAGCGGCTTGCCATTGTTCTCCGTGTCGAGCTTGGCGAATTCTTCGGCGTGCTTCTCGACGAGGTCGGCCAGGGCAAAAAGTTTCTCCGCCCGTTCGGGTCCGGTGCTCTTGCCCCACGGGCCGTGATCGAACGCCTCGCGGGCCGCGCTGACGGCGTCTTCCGCGTCGGCCGCGCCGCTGTCGGTGGCCCGGGCGATGACCTCGTTGTTGGCGGGATTGAGAATATCGCGCGTGGCGCCGCTTTTCGCCGCGACAGGTTTTCCGTTGATGTGGTTGAGGAGGGTTGTCATGGGGACAATCTAAACCCTTTTCAGCGCGGTTTCCACAAGGCCGCATTGAGGCATGCCCAAAGGTGCATGATCCAGCCGAGCGTGCCGATGGTGACGAACCACAGGACCGCCGCTCCGATGAAAAACAAGATCGCGGCGAGGAAGCGCCCCTGCAGCAATTGACCGAGGCCGGGGAGCAAAAGGCTGGCCAGCGCCGAGATCACGTTCCCCGCGGAACCTTGTCCTGCTGTCATGCGGCCACTAAACGCCGCGACCGGCCCGATGTCTATCCCGCAAAAGGACGCTCACGCGCAAAAAATTCCACGACCTCCGGCCAGAGGAGATTTTCCGCCTGGCGGATGCGCTCGCGCAGCACATCCGGCGTATCGCCGGGCAGGATGTCGGCCTCGGCCTGCGCCACAATCTCCGCGCAGCCGCCGTCCGCCCCGATCCGGTAAACCGTGCAACCGGTCGCTGTCTCGCCGGCCGCCAAAGCATCCTCCCAGGCCCGCGGCCCCGGATGGCGGGGCAGTAGCGAGGGGTGGACACCGAGAAGACGCCCGGGGAAAGCCCCCAGCAGATCGCTTCCGGGCGCGCGGCCGAAACCCATCAGCAGAACCAGCTCCGCGTGCCGGTGCTGCAAGGCATTGACGATGTTGTGTTCGCTGGACGGATCGAGCGCACCCTCCGATTCACCGGGATAGACGTATTTGGTTTGGACGTGGTGCGCGCGCCCGATGCGCAGGATGCCAGCGTCGCGCACGTCGGAGACGACGACCCCGATCTCCGCGGGCAACATGCGGTCGTGGATGGCCCGAAAGACCGCGTCGAGGCTCGTTCCGCCGCCCGAGCCGAGGGCTCCGATGCGCAATTTGTCCCCGGCACTCACCGGCTGCGCATCCTTTCGAGCACGTTGGTGGTCGAACGCCCGGGGACCAGCGGCAGGATACGGATCTCCGCCCCGCCGGCGCCCAAGGCCTCGCGCTCCCCGGGATCCAGCGACTGGGGCGTGTAGTCGCCGCCCTTGGCATAAATGTGGGGTCGCACCGCCCGCAGGATATCCGTGGCCCGTTTGCCGTCGAAAACGACCACGTAATCGACGCAGCCCAGCGCGGCCAGCACCTCCGCGCGGTCCTCCTGGCGGTTGACCGGACGCCCCTCGCCCTTCAACTCGCGCACGGAGCGGTCGCTGTTTAATCCGACGGCCAGGGCGTCCCCCAGTTCCCGCGCTTGCTGCAGGTAACGCACGTGGCCGGCGTGGAGCAGGTCGAAGCAGCCGTTGGTGAAGACGAGGCGCTGCCCGGCGGCCTCCATGGTATCGCGGATCTCCGACAGTTCCTCCGCCATGACGATGCGTCCGCGAGTGCATGGCCGAGAAATTCGCATCCGCCGCGCCATTGCGCAATACCGCGCACCGGCGGTAGGTTGCAGCCATGCGCATCGCGCGAATCGTCGACCAAGCGGGGAACATCCACCACGGCATGCCGACCGCAGACCCCGCTCTCTTCGATTCGGTCGAAGGCACTTGGGAGACCGGGTTTCGCAAAACCGGCGACCAAGTCCATGCCACCCGCCTGCTCGCGCCCCTCGCCCCGGCCGCCATCTACGCCATCGGTCTGAATTACCATGACCACGCGGTCGAGACCGGCGCCCCGGTGCCCGAATACCCCGTGCTCTTCATGAAAAGCCCCCGCGCGGTCATCGGTCCCGGCGAAGCCATCCGCCTGCCGCGTCGTTTGCGCAGCGACGAAGTCGACATTGAGGCGGAACTGGCCATCGTGCTCTCCCGCGACTGCCTCAATGCGACGCGCGCCGATGCCATGGACCACGTGGCCGGCTTGACCTGCGCCAACGATGTGAGCGCACGCGACTGGCAACTGCGCCGCTCCGGACGCCAATGGTGCCGGGCCAAATCCTTCGACACCTTTTGTCCGCTCGGACCGTGGATTGTCACTCCCGAGGAACTGCCGGATCCGCTGCATTTGGCGATCACCTCGCGACTGAACGGCGAAGTCCTGCAGCAAAGCAACACCTCGCAGATGATTTTCGATGTTCCCGCACTGCTGGAGTTCTTGAGCGCCGACACCACCCTGCCGGCGGGTGCGGTCATTCTCACCGGCACGCCGCACGGTGTCGGCATGGCGCGCCACCCGCCCGTCTGGGTGCGGCCGGGTGACCGCGTGGCGATCGAAATCGAAGGCATCGGCGTTTTGGAGAATCCGGTCGTCGAGGCGGATTGAATGACCACGCAAGGAACCGTTCTGCCGCACGGCACCGCCGAGTCCGAGACTCCTCCGCCCTGTCCCATCGCGCGCCTCGCGGCGCTCCTGCAGGAAGAACCGCGCCTTGAGGCGGTGGCCTTCAACCCCTCGACCCGTCGCCTTTCCATCGCCACGCTGGGCGGCGACCGGGACGGACACCTCGCCCGCCGGGTCAGCGAAACGATGCTGACCAGTCACGAACCGTGCCCGCATTTCCGTCCGGAAAAATGCGGGGTCTGCGGCGTCAGTGCCGAACACCTGCCCGGCACATCGCGCGTGCTCGTTTCGGAAAAACTCGGCACCACTCTCGTGCGCAAAGCCACTTGCGTGACCGCCATCTCCCTCTGGCAATGGGTCAAACTCGTCTGGCCCGCTTACGCGCCGCGGCAAAAAGGCACTATTGAGGAGCACAGCGAAACGGAATGGAAACCCATGGCCGCCCTCGCCGCGGGCTGCGCCGTTTTCGGGCTGGCCGGCTGGGGACTCGACCTCGCGCAGGCCGCAGCGTGGATGCCACTCGCCGCCTACCTGCTGGCTTACGTGTGCGGCGGATGGGACGCCGCCGGCGATGCATGGGAGCGCCTCAAGGCGGGACAACTCGACATCCACTTTCTCATGCTCGCGGTGGCCGCCGGAGCGGCCTTGATCGGGGCCTGGCGCGAGGGCGCCTTGCTCCTCTTTCTTTTTTCCGCTTCGGGGGCCATGGAGCATTACGCGATGGGACGGACGAGGCGGGAGATCGGCGCCCTCTTGCGCGGAGCCCCGAAGACGGCCCTCGTGGTCGAAGGGGAAAACGAGCGCGAAATCCCGGTCGAGGACCTCGTGCCCGGCATGATGGTGCGCGTGGTGGCCGGCGGACAGGTGCCGGTCGACATGACGGTGGCCCGCGGACGGTCCGAGTGCGACGAGTCGAACCTCACCGGCGAATCGGTCCCCGTGCCGAAGGCTTCCGGCGATACCCTGCTGGCCGGAACGATCAATTTGAGCGGCGTGCTCGAGGGTCCGGTCCTTCGTCCGGCGGACGAAAGCTCGCTGCAGAAAATCATCCGCCTCATCCGCGACGCCCAAGCCCTGCGCGCCCCGTCCCAGACCTTCACCGACCGCTTCGGCACGACCTACACGTGGACCATCCTCACGGCATGCACCGTGATGTTTTTCGTCTGGTGGCTGATCTTCGGCTTGCCGCCTTTCGCCGGAGGGGAAGAAACGCGCAGCGCTTTCTACCGTGCTATGACATTGCTGGTGGTCGCTTCGCCCTGCGCGCTGGTCCTGTCCGTCCCGTCCGGCATCCTCTCGGCCATCGCGGCCGGCGCGCGACGCGGCGTGCTCTTCCGCGGCGGCGCGCCGATCGAAAACCTTGCCCTCGTCGATGTCGTGGCCCTCGACAAAACCGGCACCCTCACCTCCGGACAGCTGACTTTGGCCGGCATCGAGATGGTGCGAGGCACGGAGGAGGAATTGCTCGCCGCGGCCAACTCGCTGGCCCGGCATTCCGCGCACCCGCTTTCCCGCGCCATCCGCCGCGAAGCCCTGCAACGCGGGGCGCCGGACCACGGGGCGGAGGAGCACGAGACGGTGCCCGGCCGCGGGGTGCGGGCCACGATCGACGCACACCTCTGCGTGCTGGGCAGCCGGAGCTTCGTCGCCGGGGAAACGGGCATCGCTTTGCCGGAAACGCCGCATGGTGCGGACGCCGCGGAGGTCTGGGTGGCCGGCGATGGCGCCGTCGGATGCCTTCGCTTCCGCGACGAAGTGCGTCCGCAAAGCCGCGAGCTGATCGGCCGCCTCCGCGAACGCGGCATCCGCACGGTCATGCTGACCGGCGACCGCTCCGGACCGGCCGGGGCGATGGGGCGCGCGGCCGGCATCGACGAGATCCGGGCCGGTCTCCTTCCGCAGGACAAAGTTGCCGCCATCGAGGAACTGAAGGACGGCGGACGCAACCGCGTGGCCATGGTCGGCGACGGGGTCAACGACGCCCCGTGCCTCGCCGCAGCCGACATCGGCGTGGCCATGGGGGCGCGCGGATCGGACGCCGCCCTCGAGCAGGCCGAGGTCGTCTTGATGAACGACCGCCTGGAAAATTTCCTCCTCGCCCTCAACCTCAGCACCGATGCCCGGCGCGTTATCCGGCAGAACATGGTCATTGCTCTCGGCACGGTGACCGTCATGGTCGTGGCCACGTTCATCGCCCCGATCCCCCTCGCCCTCGGGGTGGCCGCCCACGAAGGCAGCACGGTGGTCGTTGTCTTGAACAGCCTCCGCCTCCTCTTCATGCGCCGCGCCTGACAAAGCGGCGGCGGCGGGGTTACCTTTCCCGGACATGTTCTGGCGCGCCTTGACCCATCACTCGCTCAAGACGGTCTTGCGGCTCGTCCAGTTGCTGGTCTTTGTCGTCCTACCGGGCGCCCTGCTCTGGTTGCACTTCGCCGGCCTGCCGCGGGCCCTGCACGAACCGCTCGTCGAGGCGGCCCGGCGCGAGGGGTTGGACATCGATTTCGCGCGCATGCGACTGAGCTTCATGCAAGGTCTCGTGCTCGACCGCGTGGAGATGCGCGCCGAGCGCCTGCCCGAGGCACCCGAGGTGGCGGTGGACCGCGCAGCCATCTCGCTCGACTGGCGTGCCCTGCTCCGCGGCCGTGTGGAACTCACCTCGCTCGACCTGCGGGGCGCCCAGCTCTTCCTCCCCGTCTCCTCGGCCGGGGGCGTGACCCGCACGCTGCGGCTGACCAAAGCGCGGGCGCGCCTCATGTTGGCCGACGGCGTGGTCGGCGTTCCCCTCGCACGCTTCAACCTGCAAGGCGTCGAGGTGATCGCCTCCGGGCAAATCGTCCTCGGCGGGGGCGGGGCGCCTTCCGCACCGACCGGACTGGTCCCGCCGGAAGTGGGCCGCGCCTTGGAAGTGCTGGAATCCCTCGACTTCGGACGCACCCCGCCGGTGCTGGAACTGGAGTTCGCCGCGAAGTCCGGCGACGCGGCCGCCCTGCAGTTGCCGCGCATTCAACTCGAAGCGCCGACGGCCGCCTACGGGCGCGGACGTCTGGAGGACATCCGGCTGGACGCTTCCTACGCACGGAACGTTCTGGAAGTCCATAGCCTGTCCGCGCGCGACGGCAACGGCGGCATCCTCGACCTGCACGGAACATGGAATCTGGCCGAAGGCACGGCGCAGGCGCAGGCGGAATCGACTCTCGACCCGGCTCCATGGTTGACCGAATTGCGGCCGCAAGGCCCCTGGCAAGATCTGGCCTTCGGCGAACCGCCCGCCGTGCAAGCCTCGATGGAATTGCATCCGGGGGAGAATCCGCGGGTGCGCGTCATCGGCACGGTGGATACCGGAAGGTTTTCCTTCCGCGGCGCGGATTTTCGCGGACTGTCCGGGGGCTTTGCTTGGCGCGATGGCGAGCTCTACACCAGCGACGTTCTCCTCCGCCCAGCCACCGGCGAGATACGCGGCGACTTCATGATGCGTCCGGGGGACGTGAAACTCCGCGTCGATTGCCGGGCCGACCCCCTGCAACTTCTGCCCCTCCTGCCGCCGAAGGCCCGCGAGGATGTGCGGAAGATCGAGCTGTCCTTCACCGACGCGCCGGAGATCCGCATGGAAGGCGCCGGCACCGCGCTCGATCCGGCCCGGCTCTCCGCGCGGGGCACGCTCCGACTCGGACGCACCGCCATCCACGGATCGCCCCTCGACCGGGCCACGGCCGACGTGGCCTTCGAAAATCTCGCCCTCGTCTTCACCAACATCGCGGTGGCGCGCCCGGAGGGCTCGGGCAGCGGGAGCTTTGTCTACGACTTCGGACAAAACCAAGTGCGGCTCGACGGCATCCGCAGCACGATGAACCCCTTCAATGTCCTGCAATGGGCCGACCCCAAAGTGGCGCGCGAGACGGAGCCCTACCGGTTCAAGGCGCCGCCGGAGGTCACGGTCAACGGGGTCATCGGGCTGAAAAATCCCGAGCTGACGCGCCTGCGGGCGAATTTCACCGCGCCTCGCGGGCTCGACTACGACCTGCTCGGCGAGACGCTCAACTTCGGCGCGGCGGAAGGCACGCTGCAATTCGCGGGACGGCAGATCACCGTGGATATTCCCTCGGCCCGCCTCTTCGGCGGCCGGGCTCGCCTCAATGCCGCCATCACCACGGGCCAGCCCGGCGCGCCGCAGAAAATGAGCGTGGTCCTCGACAGGGTCGACTTCGAGACACTGACGCGACTTTATTTCGGTTACGAAGACTCCCAAGGCGTGCTCGACGCGCGCTACGATTTCACTTTCGTGCCCGGCAAACCCGAACTCATGCGCGGAGAGGGCAACCTCCTCGTGGCCAACGGCAATGTCTTCGCCATCCCCGTGCTGGGACCCCTCTCCGTCCTGCTCGACAGCGTGATCCCCGGCACGGGTTACCAGACCTCTCGGCAGGCAACATGCACGTTTCGCGTGGCCGACGGCGTGATCCGCACGGACGACCTCGATGTCGACGGCCGCGGATTCACCATGATCGGCCAAGGCGATCTCCTCTTCATCGAGGACCGCATGGATTTCACCGTGCGGGTCAATGCCCGCGGCGTGCCCGGGGTGCTCCTCTATCCGGTGAGCAAACTCTTCGAATACATCGCAGACGGAAAACTCTCCGAACCGAAGTGGCGTCCGCGCGTCCTCCCCAAGGGCGGGGAGCGCGGTCGCGGCGCCGAACCCGGGCAACCGCCCGCGGAAAAAGCCAAACCCGCGCCGCAAAAGAAGCCGGCGCCGCGGCCCGGCGGAGCTAGCGCAAAAGCAAAACCGAACGGGCGCGCTTGATCGCGCGCGTGATGCGGCGGTGCAGGTGGGCGGGCACCCCGGTCAGGCGGCGCGGCAGGATCTTGCCGCTTTCGGTGACGAAGCGCTTGAGCAGTTCGGGATTCTTGTAGTCGATGGCCTCGACCGGCAGGTCGATGCGGCGGCGGGGCATCGGGCGGTTGGCCCGGCGCATGGCGGCGCGGCGTTTGGGTGTCTTCGGTTGCATGGCGTTTTACTTGGTCTCCCGGTGCAGCGTATGGCGGCGGAGATGCGGGTTGTATTTTTTCTTCTCGAGACGGCTGGGCGTGCGCGGACTCTTCTTGTTGCGCGTGCTCATGTAGCGGGAGACGGGTTTGCCTTCGGCGGCCGCCTCGGTGCACTCGAGGGTGATGATTTCTTGTGGCATAGGTTTATTCCTTGCTGTCCGTGGTGGAGGATTCCTCGTCGGAATCGTCGCTGCTGTCGTCATCGACGGTCTCGAAGAGGCGGCCGATCGGCTGGCGGATGCGGCTGTAGCGGTTTCTCTTTTCGATTTCGTTCTGGCACTCGACGGTGCAACGCGCGAAGGGGCGCGCCTCGAGGCGGGCCTTGGGGATTTGTTTGCCGCTCATCTCGCAGACACCGTAGGTGCCCTTGGCGATGCGCTTGAGGGCCTCGTCGATTTCGAACAGGGCGTCCTGCTCCTGCGAGAGCAAGCTGAGGGCGAAATCGCGATCGTAGGCGTCGCTGCCGGCATCGGCCTGGTGCAGGCCGTGGGCGGAAACCTCGTGGGCGTCGTGCCCGCTGCGCAGGTTGTCGCGGGCCACGCCGGTCATGGAATCAAGCAGGGAGTCCTTGAGGGCGAGAAGGCGGAGTTGCTGCTTTTTCAGCCACGGATTGAGGCGGCGGCTTTTGTCGACGGGTTGTCCGAAGGCCAGCATGTCGCGGGTGCCGACCAAGGGGGCCCGGCTGGCGCGCGAAGGACGCTTGGCGGGCGCGGCCGGTTTCTTGGTGGCCGGCTTTTTC
Organism: uncultured Verrucomicrobiae bacterium; assembly: GCA_963776165.1. GTDB lineage: Bacteria > Verrucomicrobiota > Verrucomicrobiia > Chthoniobacterales > JACTMZ01 > JACTMZ01. The sequence goes on along the minus strand of CAVZLI010000003.1, from coordinate 148,874 downwards.
GCCGCGGGCTTCTTGGCCGGGGCGGATTTCTTCTTCGCCGCAGGCTTTTTGGCCGCGGCGGGCTTCTTTTTCACCGCGGCGGGTTTTTTCTTGGCCGCGGACTTTTTCGCCGCTTTGGCTTTGGGTTTTTTCTTGGTCGCAGACATGGGAAAACTTTCGCTGAAGGGGCGGGGAAACTAACGGCCCGCCGCGGACGGCGCAAGGCTTTTCGCCCTCACGAACCCGGCAGCGGCACGGGGCGATCCCCGATCTTATCGGCCTCCATCTCCGCTTGCTGCTCCTCGCCGGGGGTGTAGGGACGACCGCCGGAGACAATAACCCCGCCACCATCCTGCTTCGCCAGGCGGGGACGCGAGCCGGCTTCAACGTAGAATTGGCGGTCGATGACCCGGCCTTCGAGATTCAAGTGGGTGTAGAGGAACTGCTTGGGCGCGCTGTTCTGCAGGATGTGGATTTCGTTGCCCGCGTCGAGAACGACCTCGGGCCGACCGAAGGTGAGGAACGGTCCGAGTTGGTGGGTGGCATAAATCCGGCCGTTCTCGCGGTCCTCGATGCGCGCATACAGGCGCGTGCTTCGCGAGAGCTTGTGCGAGAGCAGGGTGATGGTGCGCAATTCAGGCGCCTTTCCATCCTCGCCGGGCACGCCGACCACCTCCTGCCAGATCGGACGACCGTCGGTGATTTCCACGGCCAAGGGCGGCGAGCTGAAGAAGCGCCCGAATTCCGGCACGTAGACCGCGGCCCGCACGCGGTAGAGACCGAACTCCTGCAGCGGGAAAAGCGGGGTGAGATTGAAGGCGGCGGGCAACTTTTCGCCGGGCTCGATGGCCGCGGGGGGGAACGCGTAGTCCGGATTGTTGGGCGGGATGATCCGGCCGTCCGCCGACTCGATGTTGAAGGTCAGCCAACGATGCTCGGAGGTGTTGTCGAGGAGGAGCGGGCGGCCGCTGAGATTGTGCACGGTGACCACCGCGATGAGCGGCTCATACATGACATAAAGCTTGCGCTTGAAGGAGATGTCGACGCGCACCTGCGCAGCCGCGTCCTGCGCGCACAGGGCGAGCAGCAAGGCGGCGAAAAGAAAGGGGATGAACGTCGGCCGGGGGGTCATTGCGGGGGCGTGTCGGATACCGTGCGGAAGCCGAGTGTATCCTGCGGCTGCAAGGGGTCGAGGATGGCGCGCCGGCGGGTGATGTTGTGTTCGGGATTGCCCCAGTTGCCGCCGCGGATGACCGGCACTTCACCGCCGAGGCCTTCCTCGTGCGCCGCGAAGGTGGCCGTCCATTCGGACACATTGCCGGCCATGCCGCGCACGCCGTAGGGACTGGCATCGCCTTCGGGTTGATTGACCGGGGACCAGCGCTTGTAGCCATCCAGATCGCCGCCTTTTTTCGGATCGGGATCGAAGTCGTGCCCGGTGCCCGCGCGCTTCGGATCCTCCTCATTGCCCCACGGATATTTGCGCCCGTCGGTGCCGCGGGCCGCCTTTTCCCATTCCTGCTCGGTGGGCAGGCGTCGGCCTTTCCATTTCGCGTAAGCGTAGGCGTCGAACCAATCGACGTTGAAGACGGGTGAGTCCACGTTCAAGGCCGCGTTCTTGTATTGTTTCCACCGCACGGCGCGCGTGTAGTAACCGGGCATGGGGGGATCGAGCTGGTTGTTGTCCGCCCAGTCGAGCGGCACATGCGACTTGCCCTCGGGCATGTCGGGATGCGCGAAGTTTTTTGCCTGATCGGGGTTGGCCTCGAGAAAGTCGAGGAACTCCTTGTAATCCGCGATGCTCACCTCGTGCTCGTCGATCCAGAAAGCGGGGAGCTCCACCTTCTCGCCGTCCTGGTAGACGAATTCGCCGGCCGGCACCTCGATCTGGCGCGTTTCGACCGTGCGTGTGCCGCCGGAGAAGAACCGGAAGAGCGCGAGGGTTCCGACCACCAGGAGAGCCAGGGAAAGCCCGGCCGTCACGAGCAGTCGCTTTTTCTGCTGCTGCTTGGACTGCACGAGAAGTTGTTTGGATTTTTCGGAGCGTGCGCTGAGACGCCCTGCATCCTTGGGCGCCGCGGCCGGTTTGGCCGCGGTGGCCGCCTGCAGGGCCGCAGCCCAGTCGGATTGCCCGTCTCCGAGCAAAGCCGCGGCAACCCCCGCAGCCGCACCTCCGGGCGCGGAGAGTTGGCCGACCGCCGCGGCCAAGGCCCGCACCTCGGCCGCCTCGTCGACTGGTTCCGGTTCGCCCGCCTGCGCGAGATTGGCTAGTCGCGGACGCATCGAGCCATCGAGAAGGACGTCGTCCGGCTTCATGGCGCGGCGTGCCAGACCGTGCTGTTTGAAATAGCCCGACACCTCCGCCGCCGTGCGCAAAGCGCCGAGCAACACGCGGTCGTCGAGCTGCTGGCCCGCCGCGGCATAGGCGGCCACGCTGTGACCCGGCACGAAATCCGAGCTGTAAAAATAATGCCCGTCCGCCTCGCCCGCCTCATGGACCGCCAGCAGGTAAGGATGCGAGACCGCGGCCTTGGCCCGTGCGTTGGCCAGAAACATGTCCACCGCGCCGGGTTCCGCGGCCGCCTGCGCGCCGAGCACGTGCAGGACCACGTGGCGGGACATCGACCCCTGCCAGGCGAGAAAATCCTCCGTGCCGCCCCCCGACCCGGCCGGCTCCTGCAAATAATAAGCACCGAGCGTCGTCCCCACGCCGAGACCGGCGGGCGCACCGGACAGCGCCGCGGTCATTTGCTCCGCCGTCACCGGCTTGGTCAAAACCGTGGCCCCGGCCGTGCGGTCGGCATAGCCGGAAAGATCGTAGCCGCTGACGAAGATGGTCCGCATCTGCGGGAACTCCGCGGCAAGCATCTCGCGCAGGCGTAAACCGTCCATCGGCTCCATGACGACATCGGTGATGAGCACATCGGGACCGCCCCATTCGCGCGCTGCCCTGAGTGCGTCGCCTCCCGTCGCTGCAGTGCGGACCTCAGCCCCCGCCTCCGCCTCGAGCAAGGCGTGCCAAGCTTCCAGAACTTGCGCCTCGTCGTCGACGAGAAGGATTTTCATGGAGCCATGCCCCCGGAGGCGGACTGGTCCATCGCCGGCAAATCGCTGAGCGGGGGCGGAAACAGATCCTGCAATTGCACGGGATCGGCGCGCGTTTCCTGCAGCTGACCCCGGTGGTAGATGTTGATCAGGTAGCCGTAGTATTGCGGGGCCGGGCCGCCATCGGGCCCGATCCGGGGCACTTCGTATTTGACCTCAAGGATCTCGATGCCTTCGTTTTTCCAGTCGACCGGCGTGGTGAACCACACCGATTGGACGCGGCTCATGGTCGGAACGATTTCGCCGTTGAGCATTTCGTAAAAGGTCACATTGATGCGCACGTCGCGTCCGTCGATCGGTTCGCCGGGCCGCGCCTTGACCGCCAAGCGGAGGTTTTTCATAGCCACCCCGCCGTCCTCCTCGTCATCGATCTTGAGATCGACGACCCCGAGGCTCGAACCGGGCTGCAGTCCGATCTGGTCGCGCAGTTGCAAAGTTTCCTCGCCCGCCGGCTCCGCAACGCCCTCGTTTTTGAGGACACGCAAGCGGATTTCCGCCACGTCGAGGAAGCGTCCCGCATCCGGCCCGAGCGCGATGAGATTTTCCCATGCCGTCTCGGCCAGTTCCGTCTGCCCGAGGCGCTCATGCAGGCTGCCGAGGCGCGAAAGGATTTCCGGGTTGCGGGGCTGGAGCGTGGCCGCTTCTTCCAGCGGCACCAGGGCGTCGCCGGCCACCGGGCCGCCCTCGAGACGCTCCGCTTCGGCCAAGAGTTCGGCCACGCGGGCGTTGACCTCTTGGATTTGCGACTCGTCCGGTCCTTCGGCCACGGGCGCAGGCTCGGGCGCCTCGGGTGTTGTGACCGGTTCCGCCGGCGGAGGCGCCACCGCGACGGCAGGCTGGGTAAAACCCGGCCCGAAATAAACGAGGATGGCCACGAGTTGGGCCACCGCCGCCAGCCCCAGCAAAGAGGCCGCTACCACGAATGTCGTTCCCACGGGAGGTTTCATCGGTCACTCAGCATGCAGGTGACGCCCAGCGCAAGTCAACGGCGGTCAAAGCGCCGACCTCACGGCGCGACCACCTCGAACGACCGCACGCGACCGCGAGCAAGGAGCAACATGGCCGGCTCATCCGGACCCAACGCCGCCACTGCCGCGTTGTATTCCTCCAGACTGGTCACCGGGGTGTCGTTGATTTGCTCGATGGCATCACCCGGTTGCAAACGGGTCCGGGCGGGGGAGCGGCGGGCGATTTCGGTGACGAGAACGCCCTCGATGTTTTCCGGCAACCCGTGCCGCGCAATCAGAGCCGGGGTCAGGGCCACCACGGAAACCCCGGCCAGGGCTCCGCTGGCCGGCGCGAGGCCGGGAGCGGAGAGCGAGGGAGGAACCGGTTGCGGCACCACCCCGCCGGACTGGGGCGCCGGCAGCATCGCCGCTTGGCCGCGGGGCGGCGTTTCACGGATGACAACAGGCACTTCCACCGTCTTGCCGGCGCGCAAGACCTCCACCTTCACTTCCTTGTCGACCTCCGCGCCTGCCACCCTTTTGCGCAGGTCGATAAAATCACGCACATCCTTGCCGTCGAATTTCCGGATCACATCACCGGGTTGCAACCCCGCCTCGGCCGCCGGGGACCCGGGCATCACCGCCCCGACCAAGGCGCCGCGGTCATCGGGCAGACCGAGTTGGACCGCCAAATCCGCGTTGAATTCTTCCAGCATCACACCCAACTGCGGCCGCAGGACGCGGCCGTGCTCGATTATCTGGTCGAGGACACGGCGCACCGTGTTCGCCGGGATGGAAAAGCCGATACCTTGACTGCCGCCGGATTGCGAAAAGATGAAGTTGTTGATGCCGACAATCTCGCCGCGGATGTTGACCAACGGTCCGCCCGAATTGCCGGGATTGATGGCCGCATCGGTCTGGAAAAAGTCGTTGTAAGCCATCTCGCTGGAAAACAGCCGCTCGCGCGCGCTGATGATTCCCTGGGTGATGGTTTCCTGCAGACCGAAGGGGTTGCCCACTGCGAAAACCAACTGACCAACGCGCACCTTCTCCGAGTCGGCGAATGAAAGCGGACGCAAACCCTTGGCGTCGATTTTTAGAACGGCCAGATCGATGGAGGCGTCCGCTCCGAGCAACTTCGCCGGGTAACGCTGGCGGTCGCTGGTCGTAACCATGATCTCCTTCGCCCCCTCGATGACGTGAACGTTGGTCACGATATGACCCTCGGCCGAGACGATGGCGCCGGATCCCTGGGGCACCGACTCCGGCCGGGTCGAGGGCGGGAGCCCGAAAAGTTGCCGCAACCATTCCTCGCGCGGGTCCGCGGTTGCCGCGCGCCGCGAAGTGATGCTGACCACCGAAGGGATCACCGCCTCGGCCACGCGCGTGAACTCCTCGTCCAAGGCGGCCAAGCCGCGCACCGCGCCGCGACCGATGGCAGGCTCGACATCGGGCAACGCATGCTCCGGCCTCGCGGCGGCGGACCCGGCCGCCCGCTCGAACTGGCCGCTCTTCCATGCGTAAAGGCCGGCCAAGGCCAGGGTGATGACCAGAACGAAGAGCAGGAACTGCAGGAAACTTTTCACGCGAAGACGACAAAATGCCTCAAGCCGCACCGCGGCGCAACGCGTCGGCATGCAGCCAGTCCCACAGGCGGTCCACCGAGGCCTGCACGCGCGACCGGGCCGCGGCCACCTCGTCCGCGGTCATTTTCCGGCCGGGCGGTTTCTCCACGCCGAAGATGTAGTATTTGATCTTCGGCTCGGTCCCGCTCGGACGCACCGCGCAGCGTCGTCCGTCGGCCAAGGTGAAGATAATCATCCCCTCGGCCGGGATGCGGTCGCCTTCCACATCGTGGATGGTATCCACCGCGAAATTCTCGACCTTCACCACCTTCGAGCCGTCCATCTCGGCCGGCGGGTTGTCCGCGTAGGACGCGGCCAGCTTCACGATCTGCGCCGCACCCTCTGCACCCTCGAAAACGAGCGATTCTCCGCGCTCAAGATGAACACCAAGCATCGCGAAAATTTCGTCCAGGTATTCGACGGCCGTCATGCCCTTGGAGCGTGCGTAGGCCACCACCTCGGCGAAAGCCGCGACCGCGGCGTTGGCATCCTTGTCGCGGGCGAAGTCGGACAGCGTGTAGCCGTAGCTTTCCTCGCCGCCCATGACCATGAGGGACGAGTGCTCGAGACGGAGACGCAAGGTCTGCTCTTCCGGCAGATGCGCGTAGTCCTTGCGCAACTCCGCCGGGATGGCCTCTTCGTATTTGCGCAATTTGGCCGCGTTGTATTTGAAGCCGGTCAGCGTTTCCACGCAACGCAACCCGAAATGCTCCGCCACCGCCTTCTGCAGGTCGGTCGTGACATAGGTTTTGATGATGACCCCGCGCGACTTGTTCGACTCGTCGAGAATGCCCGTCTCGAACATGCGCGAGGCACGGTAGTAAGCCAGCATCGAACCGATCTGGTTGCCGGTGAGGAGCTCCATCTGTCCCGCGCGGTTGCGCACCGCCACGCCCATCCGGTCGTCGTCCGGATCGGTGGCCATGACGAGATCCGCACCGATCTTGTCGGCCAGCTCGATGGCCATGGTCAGGGCCTCCGCGTATTCCGGGTTCGGAGATTTCACCGTGGGGAAACGGCTGTCCGGCACGATCTGCTCGGGCACGGCCGTGGCATCGAAACCCAGCCGCTCGAGCAGCGGCATGACGATGGATGCGCCCACCCCGTGCAAGGGTGAATAGACGATCTTGAGCCCGCGCTCGCGCGCGACCAGTTCCGGATCGAGCACCACGCGCTCGAGACGGTCGAGATAGGCATCGTCCATTTCCACGCCCAATGACTCGCGTTTGCCCTGGTCCGGGCTGGGAAGGGGTTCGTAATGCGCGCTCTTCACCGCATTGACCTTGGCGATGATCCCCGAGGCGTGCGGTTCGATGACCTGTCCGCCGTCCTCGAAGTAAACCTTGTAACCATTGTAGGCCGGCGGGTTGTGGCTCGCCGTGATGTTGATCCCCGCCGTCGCCCCCGTCTGGCGCACGGCGAAGCTCAATTCGGGTGTGGGACGCGGCTCGGCGAAGACCAGCGCGTCGCAACCGAGCTCGGTGATCACCTTGGCCACCAAGTCCGCGAATTGCCGGGAAAAATACCGCGTGTCATAGCTGATGCAGATGCGCGGGCGGTGCGGCAGTTTTTCGCGCTCCGCCCATTCCTTCACGTAAGCCACCAGTCCCTGCGTGGCGCGGCTGATGTTGTAGTAATTCATCGCGTTGGTTCCCGTGCAGGGGAACTCCGGGCGGTCCAGCGCCTGCGGCGTACCACGCTCCGCGGCCGTCACCACCGCGCCGATCGTTTTGCCTCGCAGGCCGCCCGTGCCGAAAGCCAGCGTGCGGAAAAACCGGTTGTTCAGCTCGGCCCAGTCGCCCGCCGCGGCCAATTCCGCGATGCTCGCTTTCTCGAATTCCTGCGGATGGCCGTCCAGCAGGACCCGGATATTTTCAAGCGACGAGGCGAGAAGGCCGTTGCGGACGCCTTCCTCCAGTTGGCGGGACAAATCACTCATGGGGCCGTGAATATAGACAGGGGCACCGGAAGTGGGAAGCCCGAGACCCGCGTTGCGGCCGCGCCGCGCCGCGCCTAAAGTCGGTAGCCATGGGACTTTCCTCGTGGAGCGTGAAGAACCGCGTGGCGGTCAATATCTTCACCCTTGTTGTCATCTTCGCCGGCTACTACGCCGCCTCCACCCAGCTGCAACGCGACCTCTTCCCTGACGTCAGCACGAACTTCATCCAAGTCACCACCCTCGACCCCGAGACCGGCGCCCCCGAGGACATCGAGCGCACCATCACCGTGCCGATCGAGGAGGAACTCGGCAACGTCAACTACCTCGACGAAATCCGCTCCATCTCGCAGGACAACTTCTCCAATATCTTCATCGAGGTCGACCCCGCCATCGAGGACATCCAACCCGTCCTCAACGACGTGCGCCAGGCCGTGGACAAAGCCAAAGCCGACCTTCCCGCCTCGGCCGAACCCCCCATCGTCGAGGAATTCGACATCCCCTTCCCCCTCGTCACCTTCACCGTGTCCTATCCACCCGGATTCGACGTGCGCAAAATCCGTCCCGTGCTCGACGAAATCGAGCGCCGTCTCAAGTTGGTTCCGGGCGTTTCCAAAGTCCTCGTCGACGGACTGGAACGGCGCGAAGTCTGGGTCGAGGTCGACCCCTACCGCCTGCGACTTGCCGGCCTCTCCTTCCGCGACGTGACCGACGCCGTCGCGGCGAAAAACATCAATGTCGTCGGCGGACGCCTCGACGCCGCCGGCGGACAGCGCATCGTCCGCCTCCTCGGCGAAATCACCGAAGCCTCGCAACTCGAGGACCTCCCTGTGGTCAAACGCCCCGACGGACGCACTGTAAAAATCCGCGACATCGGCACGGTCAAGGAAACCACCGAGAAAGCCCAGACCTACGGCCGCACCAACCTCCGCCCCGCCGTCACTTACACGCTGGTCAAAAAGAAAGGCACGGACGTCATCGAGTCCGTGCGCGAAGCCCGCCGCGTCTTCGCCGCCGAGACCGCCCTTCTGCCCCCGGAGATCGAGACACAGGTCGTCGGCGACACCACCAAATACATCAACACCCGCATCGAGACCGTGATGCGCAACGGCATCCAATCGCTCATCCTCGTCACCGTTCTCCTGCTTCTCTTCCTCGACTGGCGTCTCGCCCTCCTTGTCGCCTTCGGCATCCCCTTTTCCTTTGCCGGCACCTTCATCGTCCTCTACCTCGGCGGCTACACCATCAACATGCTCTCGCTTTTCGGCATGATCATGGCCCTCGGCATGGTCGTCGACGACGCCATCGTCACCGGCGAAAACGTCTTCCGCCTCTACAGCGAGGGTGAAAGCGCGGTCAACGCCGCCGTGCGGGGTGCCCACGAGGTCATGTGGCCGGTCTTCGGCAGCGTCAGCACGACCGTCGCCGCGTTCCTCCCGCTTATCTGGGGCGAAGGCATCATCGGGAAATTCCTCGCCGTGGTTCCCGTGGTTGTCATCTCGACACTCGTCTTTTCCCTGGCCCAAGCCTTCCTCGTTCTGCCCTCCCACTTGTCCGACGGCCTCCGCCCTCTCCGCTCCGCCGCCGCCCGCCGCGCGGCCGCGGCGAAAAATCCGCCCCGCGGATGGCGCCGCTTGCGCTACGAACTCGGACTTTCCTACGAAGAACTCCGCGAAGCCGTTGACCGCATGGTTACGCGCGGGGTCGACGTCTACACGCATTTGCTCAACCTTGCCCTGCGCGTCCGATATGCCGTGGTCGGCACGTTCCTCGCGGCGCTGGTCTTTGTCGGCGCGCTCGTCGCCGCCGGCGTGGTTCCCTTCCGCCTCTTTGCCACCGACTTTGCCGACACCATCAACATCAAACTCGAACTGCCCGCCGACTACACCCTCGACCAGACTGCCGACATCGCCGCGCGCGTCGAACGCGCCGTGGTCGACGCCCTGCCGGCCACCGACCTCGTCGCCGTGACCACGCGCATCGGCGCCATGTTCGACCCGACCGACCAATTCCTCGAATACGGCAGCAACCTCGCCATGCTCATCGTCGACGTCGACGAACAAAGCCCCGAGGCCCGCAAACCCTCGATCATCGAGCGCGACCTGCGCAATGTGGTCAATTCGTTCCCCGAAGTCGTCACCGGCACGGCCAAGAAAGAGGAGGGCGGACCTCCGGTCGGACGCGCGGTGAACATCGAATTGCGCGGCGCGGACTTCGACGAGTTGAAATCCGCCGCCGCCGAGGTGCAAACGCGCCTCGGGAGCGTTCCCGGATTGGTCAATGTCGGAAGCGACCTGCCCAAGGGCAAAACCGAATTCCGTGTCCGCCTCGACGAAGACCGCGCCGCCCGCGCCGGACTCGACGCCACGCAAGTCGGGCGCGATCTCCTCGGCGCTTTCCGCGGACTCGAGGCCTCGCGCCTGCGCTGGGGCAACGACGAAGTGGTCGTCCGCGTCAAAATGGACGAACGCTACAGCCAGGACCCCGGCATCGTGCGCAACCTCATGATCAAGGGCGCGCAGGGCATGGTCGACCTCGACACCATCGCCACGCTCGAGCGCGTCAGCGGCATCCCCCGCGTCAAACGCCTCGATCAAGAACGCGTCATCACCGTCTCGTCCGACATCGACCCCCGCGTCACCACCTCGGGCCGCGCCAACGAGGAAATCAAAACGTGGCTCCCCGAGGTTCTTTCCGCGCATCCCGCGCTGCAGATCGGCCTGACCGGCGAAAACGAGGATACCGAGGAGAGTCTGGAAGCCATGAAGTTCGCCGGCCTGGTCGCCATCTTCCTCATCTACGCCCTCATCGCCACCATCACCAATTCGTTCCTCCAACCCTTCGTCATTATGACCGTTGTCCCCTTCGGTCTGGTCGGCGTCGTCCTCGGCTTGCTTTTCATGGGCGAGCCCATGGGCCTCATGTCCGTCATGGGCGCCATCGCCCTGGCGGGCATCGTGGTCAACAACTCCATCGTCTTTGTCGATTTCATCAACAATTACCGCCGCGGCCGCGACCTAGCCATGCCCCGGGTGCGCTGGCATTCCATCATTGCGAGCGGACGAACCCGCTTTCGCCCCATCCTCCTGACCACCGCGACCACCGTGGTCGGCCTCTTCAACCTCGCCTTCTTCAGCAAAGGCCAAGAGCAATTCCTTGCCCCCATGGCCCAGGCCATCGTGTGGGGCCTGAGCTTCGCCACCCTCATCACCTTGGTCCTCATCCCCTGCCTCTTTGCCATCCTCGACGACTTCCACCACGCGCTCGCCCGCCGCAAAAAGCCCGCGCCGCCCGCCGACCTCGAAGGCTTTCCCTCCCCCGCCTGATCCTCTAAATTATCAGGCATGAGTTTCTCCCGTGCCCTGCTCCTGGCGTCCCTTCTTTTCACCGCCCGCGCCTTCGCCCAAGACGCACCGCAACAGGCCCTTGACGCCGCCAACGACGTCTACCGCAACGGCGATTACCCCGCCGCGGTCGAAGCCTACGAGAAAGTCCTCGCCGACTACCCCACCTCCGCCATCGTTCCCAACGCTCAAGTCCAGCTCGCTTTCTCCTACTACCTCACGGGCGAAAACCAAAAATCCCTCGACACCCTCAAAAAATTCTTCGGCGGTCCTCCCGCCCCCGAGGAGTTGACCGAGTTGGCCGCCTATCTCGAGCCTCAAGCGCTTTCCGGTCTGGCCGCCTCGCTCAAACCCGAGGACCCGGCGCGCAAATCCAATTACGAGGAAGCGATCAAGAAATACGCCGAGTTCATCGCCAAATACCCGCGGTCCACCGAAGTCGAATCCGCCTTCTACGGCAGCGCCATCGCATCGTTCCAGATCGGCGACTTTGCCGCGGCCAAGACTGCCCTCGATACCAATCTCAAACGCTTCCCCAACAGCCCCGGCATCCTCGAAAGCCAGAACCTCCTCGCCCTCATCTACGCCACCGAAGGCAGCAAAATGCTTTCCGGCGAAACTCCCGACAAGGACGCCGCCTTCGCCCTCTATGCCCAGTCGGCCGAACTCCTCCGCGAAATCATCGCCAAGAAAACCGACCTCGCCTTGGTCAATGCGGCGCAATTCCAACTCGGCGAAATCCTCCTCAACGAAGCCGCCTTCGCCCCCGACGACCGCAAAGCCGCCCTCCTCGAGGAAGCCCGCACCGCCTTCCGCGGCGTCCTGCCGAAGGACACCATCGTCGCCCTCCAGCAGAAAAAAATCGACGGCATCCCCGCTCTCCGCCGCGCCGCCCTGACCGCGCGCAACGCCGCCGAAATGAAACGCCTCGACCGCTTGGCCGAGCGCGCCAACCGCAAACTCGCCGAGCTGCAATCCCAACCCGACCAGACGATCACTGCCTTGCAAAAAATCGGCGAGAGCTACTTCCAAGCCGGACAATACGACGAATCCCGCGTCGTGCTCGCCCACATCGAACCGCTCCTCGCCGACGACGAGGACAAAAAGCGCAACCTCTATTACCTCGCCATGACCTACGCGGTGCAAAACGCCGCCGATCCTGCGGTGGCCCGCTACGACGCCTTCCAGCGCGCGCACAAAGGCGATCCCCTCGCCGCCAACCTACCCGTGGCGGTGGGTAACCTTTTCCTCACCCACCCCGACCCGAACGTCCGCAACCCGGAAAAAGCCGCGCAGTATTTCAGGGAGGCCGCGGAGCTCTATCCCAAGAGCCCGTTCCTCGGCCTGTCGGTGGTCAACGAAGCGACCGCCCGCGCCCAGCAGGGCGACTTCGAAGGCGCCCTCAAAACCTACCGCGACTTCCTCGCCACCAATCCGCCGCCCGAAGTCGGCGCCGTGGCCCAACTCGGCATCGGCAACGTCTTCAAGGAGCAAGGCAAATGGGACGAAGCCATCGCCGCCTACAAGGAAGTCGCCACCAAATTCCCCCAAGCCGCCCAAGTCGAGGAAGCCGAGTTCTGGGTCGCCGTCGGCACGCAGCAGAAGGGCGACAATGAAGGATCCCTCCCGCTCATCGACGCCTTCGTGCAGAAATATCCCGACACCCAGTTGACCCCCAGCGCCATGTATTCCGCCGCCGCGGCCAAGCTCGCGCTCGGACGCAATGACGAAGCGGTGGCCACCATGGCCGAGATCGCCGAAAAATTCCCGCAGAGCCAGCCCGCGCCCTTCACCTACTTCCAACGCGCCCAGCTCGCCGGCGCCGCGCAGAACAGCGACGAAGTCATCCGCCTCATGACCGCCTTTGTCGAAAAATATCCTGAGGACGACAAAGTCTTCTTCGCCTTCGACAGCATCGGCCAGACCGAAACCGGCCGCGGCAACATCGAAGCCGCCGTCGCCGCCTATCAGACCTTCGCCGAGAAATACGCCGCCGCCCCGAAGGCGCCGGAGGCCATGCTGAAAATCGCCGACCTCCACCGCGCCGCCGCGGAAAAACTCGGCCGTTACGGCGCCCTTACCCCCGAAGAGCAGGAAACATGGAAAACCGCCATGGCCGCCTCCGTCGCTGCCGCGGAAAAAATGACCGCCACTTACCCGGACAGCGCCGAACTCGGACTTGGCCTCCGCTCCCTCCTCGCCGCCAAGCAGGCCGAAGTTTCCGCCGAACTTCTCGATGCCGCCGGGGTGGAAAAATATTTCGAAGACCTCGCCGCCTCTGCGCCCGACAGCGCCAAAAGCAACATCCTCTTCGCCCGCGCCGCCTTCATCAGCCAAAGCGATCCGGCCCGCGCGCTCGAGGAAATGAACAAGGCCTACGACCCGTCGCTGGTCTACGCGCCCTCCGACCTCGACCTCTACGGTCTTGCCCTCCTCGAAAACGGCAAGGCGGACGAAGCCAAAGCCGTCTTCGAAAAAATCGCCGTCGACTACCCGAATCCCGCCGGACAAGAACCCGCTCAGGCCCCGCCCGCCATCCAGGAAGCCCAAGCCATTTCCATCTTCGGGCTCGGCCGGGTCGCGCAGGAACAAGGTGACGTGGCCGGTGCCGGAAGCCTCTTCGAAAAATTGAAGTCCCTCTACCCGTGGTCGCCCAAAGTGCTCGAAGCCAACTACGGCATCGCCGCCTCGCTGCGCGAACAGGGCAAAGGCGACGAAGCCATCGCCCTCCTCACCCAGATCATCCGCGCCCCCAACGCCCCGACCGACCTCCGCGCTGAATCCATGCTCCTCGGCGGCTTCATCCAGAAGGACAAAAACGAACGCGACGCCGCCATCGATTACTTCATCAAGATCTCCGCTTTCTACGAAGGCGTCCCCGAGGCCGCCGCCACCGGCCTGTGGGAAGGCGGACAACTCCTCGAAGCCCAAGTCGCCGAACTGCAATCGAGCGACCCCGAAAAAGCCCAGAAGCAAAAAGCCCAAGTCCTCCGTGCCTACAAGGAACTTGTCGAAAAATTCCCCGACAGCGAATTCGCCCCCAAAGCCCAAGAGCGCCTCAACGCCCTCGGCCCCTCGTGAGCAAAGCTCCCCCCGGTAGGGACGAGCGGCCCGCTCGTCCGCGCCCTGCCAAACGGGCACGCGAGCCGCGTGCCCCTACCTCAGAAGCTCGCGCCAGCGAGCTGCTGCGAATCCTCCGCACCACCTACCCCGACGCCCATTGCGAACTCAACCACGACGGCCCCTTCCAGCTCCTCGTCGCCACCATCCTCTCCGCGCAATGCACCGACGTCCGCGTCAACCTGGTCACCCCCGCCCTCTTTCATAAATACCCCGACGCCAAAACTCTCGCCGCCGCGAAGCAAGAAGACGTCGAAGACCTCGTCCGCTCCACCGGCTTTTTCCGCAACAAGGCCCGCAACCTCATTGCCGCCGCGAAAGCCATCGCGCAGCAACACTATGGCCAAGTTCCGAGGGATCTCGAAACACTCACCCATCTCCCCGGCGTCGGACGCAAAACCGCCAATGTCGTCCTCGGCAACGCCTACGGCATCGAGTCCGGCATCGTGGTCGACACCCACGTCGCCCGCCTGAGCCAGCGCCTCGGCCTGACCAAACACACCGACCCGGTCAAAATCGAAAAGGATCTCATCAAAGTCATCCCGCAGGACGCTTGGACCCTCTGGAGCCACCTCCTCATCTGGCACGGCCGTCGCCGCTGCATGGCCCGCAAGCCCGATTGCCCCCATTGCGAACTCCGCACCCTCTGCCCCAACGCCCCCAAACTCACCCCCTCCCCGACATTGTAGCGGCGGTCTATGACCGTCGGAATCTTACCAAAAAAATCCTCCGCGTGACATCCCCCATCCAAAACGAATAGATACCTCCATGAAACTCCTCCTCTCAATCCTCCTCCTGTTCCCCCTCACCACCCTCGCCAACCTCGAAGACCTCGTCGGACCCGAGTTGGTCGATGCCGACGGGGACAAAGTCGAAACGTCCTCGCTCGAAGGCAAAGTCATCGGGCTCTACTTCTCCGCCTCGTGGTGCGGACCCTGCCGCGCTTTCACCCCGAGCCTGGTCAAGCTGCGCGACCGCAAGGACGACGAATTCGAGGTGGTCTTCGTCAGCAGCGACCGCAGTGCGGAAGACCAGATGGAATACATGGAAGACTATGACATGGACTGGCCGGCCATTCCCTATGACTCGCCCCTGCGTCAGGAACTGGGGGCCAAATACGGCGTCCGCGGGATCCCGTCCCTCGTCATTGTCGACGACCAAGGCAATCTCATCACCAAGAACGGTCGCTCGGAAATGAGCGGTTCCGACGCCAACGCCCGCAAAGCTCTTCGCGAATGGCGCCGGGCCGCCGGCCAGGAAAGCGACGACAGCGACGACGACTGATCACCCGCTGACCCGGTCGGTCCGCGGTTGACGGACCAACGCCACCGTGGCCAGCACCACCGCGGCCAACCACAGGAGATTTTTCACCAAGTTGAGCCAGAAGAGGCGGCTGCGGAAATACTCGCCATTGAAGGCGGCGAGGAACTCCGAGTAGTTGAGCGGATAGACAACCTGGCCCAAGACCAGACTGCCGGCCACGAGCAGCAGGACGGCCGTGTGCCGCCGCGGACCAAACCAACTCCCGGGTGCCAGGGCGAGGAACGGCACCGCCCACCACGTGTATTGCGGGGCCATCAGCTTGCCGAGGACGACATACCAACCGAAAAGGGCAAAGAGCACGCCCGGCTCGGACCAGGCATCCGCCCGCCCCCGCCGCCACAGGAAGAGAAAGATTCCCGCCACCGCGAGCACCCAGCTCCACTGCAGGAGGAAACTAACGGCTGTTCCCAAATCCGATTCGAATCCGTAGATCCCGTTGCGCGGCGCCATGCGCAGCGGAATGCCCAGCCACCATTGGACGAGTGGAATCCCGCTGCCAAGCAGGCCCTCGATGCCGAAAGGTTTGTCGAAGTGGAACTCGAGGGCCGCGCGCACGTCGCGCCAAGGCGATCCCCACATTCCCAAAGTGCCGACCACAACGAATCCCCCCGCCAGCCACAATCCCAAGCTACGCGCTGCGGACCTCCAACCGCCGCGACGCCACCCCGCGGCCGCCAACAAAGGCACGAACAGCACCGGATAAATTTTCGTCGCCGTGGCCGTCCCGAGCAGAAAGGCCGCGGGTGACAAATGGCCACGCACCCACAGCGCCCAGGCACCCAGCACCACCAAAGAAACGAACAGTTCGAACCGGCAAAGGAGCAGCGGTCCGGTCAGGAGGGCAAACAGCAGCATCAGCCAAGGCGAAAGCGCCGGACCACAGAACCGCGCCAGCACAACGTGCCCGGCGAGGAGAAGCAGGTTGACGACAAACAGGCCCTCGAGGAACGGCTCGAACTCCCCCGGCGCTCCCGTCAACCGACCGACCCCGGCGAAAAACCACAAGGCCCCCGGCTGGTATTCGTTCGTCTCCAGTCCCGACCACGAGCCGTCGTGGGTAAAAAACGAAGTGGCCCGCTGCCAATAGACCACCGGATCGACCACGATGTGCGACTGCCAGCGCGGATCGTGGACCTGCATCCACAGGACCCACATCACCGCAAGCGTGGCGAGAAAGAGTGAAACCGAGTATTTCATGGACCGGCGGATGCAAAATTGGCGGCGGGCCGACCGCAAATCAACGGTGCATTGCGCAGGCTCAGATCCCCGCTGGTAGACGCGGTGTGGCGCCTGGCCGCGAAACCACAAAAGCGGCCGCGCGTGCCGCCCGGGGTGCAGATTCGCGCAGACTTTTCCAGGACGCCAAACCAACGGCCAGAGCCGCACAAAATGCATCACCCGCCCCGACCGGATCCACGACTTCGACTCCCGCAACGGCCGGTTCACGGACCAGCTTCCCCTCCTCGATAAATCCACGCCCCGTCGCCTCCGGTTGTCAGCACGCCGCGCGCAATGCCGAATTCGCGGAGCAATCCGATGAACAAGTCTTCTTCGCTGCCGGAGGCGCCGAGCGTCCGTGAAACCTCGGCCAATTCCTCGCCGTTGAGCTTGAGGACATCGCAGTGCCGCAGCGTCCAGAAAATAACTTCGTCGTCGTAAAAGGGCGCGCGCAAGTTGAGGTCGGCCAACCCGGCGACACCGCAAGCACGCGCCGCCTCGACCAACGAGCGGACCGCGTGCCGGCCGACCGGATGCCGTTGAGCCAGGGTTCCAAAAACCATCACACCCGCCTGCCGCACCGCGGCCAGTGCGTCCCCGGTGGCTTCCAGAAAATCCCACGCCGCCGGGGCCCTGATGTCATAAAGCGGCGCTCCGGATGGAGAAACACCGACCTCGACAAGACCCGTCGGATGCCGTGCATCGCTTTGGCAAAAATCCACGTTCAGCCCGGACTCGGCGAACCAGCACTTGAGCTTCGCGCCGTGTGCGTCGGACCCGACCCGCGACACCAACACGGCCGGCACATCCAAAGCGCCCGCATGAAAGGCTACATTGGCCGGCGCACCACCGGGATGCAGGCTGCCATCCGGCCAACGATCGAAGAGTGCTTCCCCGAGGCAGACTACGGGCAAAGCCTTGGCGCCTTGGGCAGTCCGGCTCAGGGCGCGTCAGAAGGTGTTTGGGTGGGACTCGGCGTGGGACGCGGCGGAAGCGGCGACGGACTTGGCGTGGGCGTCGGACGCGGCGGAAGTGGCGTGGGACTCGGAGTCGGCGTGGGACGCGGCGGAAGCGGGGTGGGACTTGGTGTAGGCGTGGGACGCGGCGGGCGCACGGTCGGCGAGGGGTCCGCCGTGAGCACCGGGGCCGGCGTGGGCGTCGGACGAGGCGCGCGCGGGGTCGGGCCCGGGACGCTTTGCGTGGAGAAAGTTTGCGGTGCAGTGGACTGGAGGGCGGCGGCGCTGGTCGAGGCCGACTGCACCGTGTTCTCATACGAGCCCGCATCAGGCAGGTCGGCCAACGTGCTGGTTTTGGTTTGGCCGTCTGCGGTGAGGACTACGGCCAGACCTTCGCCGACCGGCAAAGAATTACCCTCCGTGGTTGTGACAACACCTTCGCCCGTCAGCGAGACCACCGTGACTTGCGAGGTGGCAGGGTCGGCAGTGTCCGCGACTACCAAGGTGTCGCCGGCATTCACGGGTGAGATAGCTCCCCGCGTGGTCACGATCACCACCGAGGCTTGGGCCAAGCTCTCGGGACTGGAAAGTAGGACCAAGGAGCCGCTGTTCAGCGTGAGTTTGGTTTGCGGTAAGGGATTCCCCGAGGGATCGAGCGAACCACCTTCGATCGTCTCGCCGACGACCAGTTCACTGGAGGGTTGCAGTTCGATAAAAAGACCGTCCGCCAACCGCAGAAGCGCACGTCCGTCGCTTCCGGCCACCACCATGGCTCCGGCGGGTAGCACCTCGTTGATTTTGGTGGAACCGTCGACCGGGATGTCGTTGATGTTGACCACCACGCCACCTTCGGATGAGGCGAGCACTGCGCTGGTGGAGGATTCAGCCGTGGTTACGGTCCAAAGAACCGCGCCAAGAACACAGAGCCAAGAGGGCGCTTTCACAACGGTAGTCATGCGTGCTGCCAGCCCGGAGTCAACCTCTTTCGGCATCCCGTGCTATCCGCAAGACTGGGACCCGTCTCCTCATTCCGCGGTTCCCGCCCCCGGCGCTTGAGCCGGCGCCAAGCGGGCCAACTCGCCGGCCGCCACCATGGCCGCGGGTGTCCCGGGGTGAAGTGAACCGACAGACTCGAGAACAGCCCGCGCTTCGCCGGTGGAGCCCCGGGATTGGAGGAGGTTGGCCTCGGCAACCAAGGCCAGAGGGGCAGTGTAGGTAGTTTTGTAGCGGGAGGAGGCCGTGCGGTAAGCCTCGAGGGCGCTGTCGCTCTGGCCTTGGGCTTGGCGCAGTTCGCCGAGCGTCAGCCAGGCGGCACCAGCCAAGGGGTGCTCGGGTTGGGCAGCGAGAAATTTCTCCAACTCCGCCGCGGCACCGGGCAGGTCATCCGCCGCTTGCATCGAGCGGGCCAACTGCACCTGAGCATTGCCGGCGGGAACAGTGCCCGGATATTGCTCCACGACCTCGCGCCACGCCTCCACGGTGGTCGCCGTGCTGTAGAGCGCCTCGGCCGCACCGAGTGTGGCGGCATTCCAAAACTTCCACGCACCGACCGCCAAAATCAGCGCGATCACGCCGGCGAGGCCCCAGACGAATTTTTTCCAGTGTGCCTGCCAGAACAAGTCGCTGTCGGACAAGTCGAGCGCCGGGTCGATGGCCGGCTTCAATACGGAAGGGCGTTCATCCATGGTGGTGGTCAGGCTGAAGCCGCGGCACGCGCTTCGTCGGCCAGCGCGGTGCTGAGGTAGCGTTCGCCCGTGGAACAGGCCACGGTGACGATGAGTTTGCCTTTGTTCTCGGGGCGCTTGGCCAACTCGAGTGCGGCGTGCACGTTGGCCCCCGAACTGATGCCGGCGAGGATCCCCTCCTCCTTGGCCAGGCGGCGCGCCATGGCAAAGGCTTCGTCGTTGGAAACCGTCAGCACTTCATCGACCACGTCGAGGTGCAGGTTGTCGGGCACGAAGCCGGCGCCGGTGCCTTGGATTTTGTGCGGACCCGGCTTGACCGGCTCGCCGGCACGGGTCTGCGAGATGACGGGGGAATCTTTCGGTTCGACCGCCACGACTTGCACGCCCGGCTTGCGCTGCTTCAGCACCTCGCCCACACCGGTGCAAGTGCCGCCGGTGCCCACGGCCGACACGAAGATGTCGACTTTGCCCTCGGTGTCGTCCCACACCTCTTCCGCCGTGGTTTTCGCGTGAATGGCGGGATTGGCCGGATTTTTGAATTGTTGCGGCATCCAGCCGTTGGGGGTGTTTTTGAGGATCTCTTCGGCTTTGGCGATCGCGCCTTTCATGCCCTCGGGGCCGGGAGTAAGGACCAATTCGGCCCCGAGCATAGCCAGCAAGGTGCGGCGTTCGACGCTCATGGTTTCGGGCATGGTGAGGATCAATTTGTAGCCGCGCGCCGCCGCGACGAAGGCCAACGCGATCCCCGTGTTGCCGCTGGTCGGCTCGATGATGACCGTGTCTTTTTTGAGGACCCCCTTCTTTTCGGCGTCCTCGATCATGGCCATGCCGATGCGATCCTTCACACTACCCAGCGGATTGAAAAATTCGCATTTCACCGCAACGGTCGCCCCGGCGCCGTCGTTGATGTTGTTGAGTTTGACCAGCGGAGTGCGACCGACAGTCTCGACGATATCTTGATAAAGCTTGCCCATGTTTTGATCAATCCGCTCCAAGCGGGCCACGTTGCATAAGGTCAAAGCGCGGCGAAATCAACGACCGATTTGCCGCGTGCGGCATCAACGCCGATGCCAGCGATGGCGTCAAAAGCTGAAAAAATAGGAAGAGACCTTGCGTGCGAGCGCTTGACCCGGTCGGGTTGGTGAGGCTCGGCTGAAAGACCGAACGCGACGCAATTGTCTGGTTTGCAGTTAAATACACGACCCGCATGAAACAATGGGAAAAGTGCAGGGAGTAAGGAGTATTTTTCTCTTGCGGGCGGGAGGAACCGGCCTATTCTAAAACCAACCGCAAACACCCCATGAAAAATCTATTTGCTTCAACATGTCTCTTTCTGTGCGCCTCGGTTCTGAACGGCAGTGCAGCAACGTTTTCTTTTTACACCAACGAATCGGACTTCCTCACCGCCATCACCGGGAAGCCTGCTTACACCAACACGTTTTCCACCATCACCGCCGGAGGAACACGTCTGGAAACCAACGTAGTCAATTTTTCGGGGAGCGGCTTCTCCTACACGGCCACCATCCCTGGAGTGGCTCCGGCGACGTCCTTCTGGGGTGACACCTTTGGAGGCGTGAACGCCCTCTCCACCGGCGACCCGAGCAGCGACGTTTTTGTCATGACCAACTTTTCGCTCAATACGCTGGCTTTTGGCGGCTATTTCTTTCCCGTCGGATGGTGTCAACGTTGTCTCGGGCGGGACCGTCACCCTCACCACAGTCTTCGCCGATCTCACATCCACCAACGTCATCTCAAGCCGCGCTTCGGCCAATCTGAACGATTGGTTCTTCGGATGGGTCACCGATGAACCCGGAACCGCGGTCCAATCGGTGACCTTCACGGGTGGCACCGACTATGCCAGTTCCGCCAATGTCACCCTCGCTGTTCCGGAGCCTTCAACCTACGCGTTGCTCGGCTTGGCCGCGGCCGGATTGGCTGGCTACGTGATCCGTCGCCGCCGCGCCTGATCCGTCAAAGACTTTTTCATGGAAAGAGGCGGGCTTCGGCTCGCCTTTTTGCTTCGCGGAGATCTCAGCGCACCACGCGGAAGACGTGGGCCACGCGGGTGGAGGGGTTGAGTTCGACGTAGTTGCGCGCACCGTGCCACGTCCAACGTTCGCCGGTGAGCAGATCCTCCACCACGTAGTCCGCATCCCACGCGAAACCGTATTCCCAAAGCGGCCACTCGACGGGGGCTGTCTGCACGTGCTGCGGGTCGAGGTTCACCGCGACAAGGATGACGTTGCCCTCCGTGGCTTTGGCATAAAAAAGGATCTGGTCGTTTTCCGCGGTGTGGAACCGCAGGTTGGTCAGATGCTGCAGCGCGGGATTGTCCTTTCGAGCGGCATTGAGCCTGGTGATCAGTCCCTTGATGTTCCCCGGCGCATTCCAGTCGCGCTGCTTGAATTGGTATTTCTCGCTGTCGCGATACTCCTCGCGTCCGGGAAGCGCCGCGTTCTCGCACAACTCGAAGCCGCTGTAGATGCCGTAGAGCGGTGACAGTGTCGCCGCCAGCACGGCGCGGATCATGAAGGGCGCAGGACCGTCCTGCTGGAGGAAAAACGGAAGGATGTCCGGTGTGTTGGTGAAAAAATTCGGCCGGAAATAATCCGCTGACCAGGGGGCACTCACCTCGGAAAGATAGTCGGTCAATTCCTGCTTCGTGTTGCGCCAGGTGAAGTAGGTGTAACTCTGCGAGAAGCCCGCTTTGGCCAGCACGCGCATCATTTTCGGCTTGGTGAAGGCTTCGCTGAGGAAAACAAGGTCGGGGAACTTGGCCCGCGTTTCGGCAATGACCCACTCCCAAAAGGCCACCGGCTTGGTGTGCGGGTTGTCCACCCGGAAGGTCCGCACCCCGCGCTTCGCCCACCACAGGATCACGTCCCGCAACTCGTTCCACAGGTCCCGCCATGACGCGTTGTGGTAATCGAGCGGGTAGACATCCTCGTATTTCTTGGGCGGATTCTCCGCGTATTTGATCGTGCCGTCCGGACGGTGGAAGAACCACTCGGGATGATCGTGCACGTAAGGATGATCCGGCGAGCAGTTGAGGGCGAAATCGAGCGCGATCTCCAGTCCGCGCTTCTTCGCCTCGCTGACCAACCATTCGAAATCCTCCAGCGTCCCGAGCTCCGGCGCGACATCGCGGTGTCCGCCGCCGTGCGGACATCCCTGATGACGGTTGCCGATGGCGTAGGGCACGCCCGGGTCCCCGGGTTCGCATTCGAGCGCATTGTTGCGTCCCTTCCGCTTGGTCGCACCGACCGGGTGGATGGGCGGAAAGTAGACCACGTCGAAACCCATCGCCTTGGCGTCGTCCAAGCGCCCCAGACAATCGCGGAAGGTAGAACCGCGATCCCCATGCCCCTCGGCCGAGCGCGGGAAAAATTCATACCACGCAGCGAAGAGTGCCGCTTTGCGCTCGACCATGATCCGCGCGTGGGGACGAAACTCGCTGCCGATGGACCGGTCCGGATACTTGGCCATGATGGCCACCAAGTCACTCCGGCCCGCGATCGCCTTGGCTTGCCCGCGGTCCGCTTCGCGCAATTCCCCGGCGGCGCCGCGGAGAACGGCGGCATCCGCCTTGCTTGCCCGGGAGGCCCCTTGCTCGAGCAATTGCACGCCTTCCAGCGCCTCCGAACGCAAGTCTTCCTGCCCGCCCTCGAATTTTCGCCGGAATTCGTCCCGCCACGTCCCGTAGGTATCGAGCCACGCCTCGACAGTGTATTCGCAATCGCCGATTTCGGTCACCGTGAAGGAACCGGACCACACATCGTTGTCGCCCGGAATCATCGGGGTTTCCTGCCACTTTTTCCTGCCGGTCATGCGCCATTTGACCACGGCGGCAAGGACATCGTGGCCGTCCTTGAAAATATCGGCGGTGACATGCACCGGATCGCCGGCCAACCGCTTGATCGCGTAGCGCCCGCAATCGAGGAGCGGGCGGACATTTTCAATGACGACAGCGGTTTTTTTCATTTTGCAGCAGCGCGGATCGCATCGGCCAGAGGTTGCCACGCTGCGTCAGCCTCGCAAAGCACGGCCAGACGTTCCGCCGCCACCGGTATGTGGCGGAGGAAAGCGGTCTTGCCCTTGACCCGACCGAGAAAACCGTAGGCGCCCAACGCCTGCATAAGCCGCTGACGGGCCCCGGCCTGAAGTTCTCGTTGCCACCCTTGAGGATCAGCGCGTCCGGCCAACCCGGCGTAGATGCCAGACAACTCCTCGCGCTCCCCGGACGTCATCGGCACATAGGGGTCGTAAAGCAAAGACGCCACGTCATAGCCCGCCAAGCCGGCGCGCATGCCTTGGAAGTCGATCAAGGTGACCTCGCCATCGTGCACCATGACATTCTGCGATTGCAGGTCGCGATGAACCAACACGCGGGGTCGTGCGGCAAGTTCCTCGGCTTGCGCGTCCAACGGCACCGCGGCGCGCCAAGTGGCCGCCGTCTCGGACCCGAGGAAGTGGTTGAAAAAATAATCCTGCTCCCAACGGTAGAGAACCGCGTCGAAAGGCTCGCGCAGGACGTGCTCCGAGGCGGCCTTCTCCAGGTCGAGCGCGTGCATCCGCGCCGCCTCGCGCAGGGCTTTGGCGTAAAGCTCACGGCGGGCAGGCCATGGTTCGTTCCGATGCAACCAAAGGTCCTCCGTGCCGGCATCCTCCATGAGCAAGCGGCGCCATGCCTCGTCGTGGGCCAGCACGGCGGGAACGCGGACGCCGTGCCGGTGCAGAAAATCCGCGCAGTGCGCGTAGCGGCCATTTTCCGCCTTTTCCGGTCCGTAGAAAACCGCGATCAGACCGGCCGCCTTGCCGCGTCCGCGCCAGAATTGCCGGTCGGATCCCCCGCGGTTGACCGGCGCCCACTCACCGCCCGCGGCGGCGGGATGCACCGATTCCACCCAATCGAAAAGTTCTTTCATACCACCTCGGCTTTGACTTCGCCGGCCGCGATCATCCCTTCGCGCACGACCGAGCCTTCCACGACCGCACCCGGCTCCACGCGCGAACCGGCCCAGAGAACGGAGCCGGTCACCCGCGCCCCGGCGCCGACATGACAATCCGGCCCGCACCAATTCCAGCCGTCCATGCTCGCGTCCGGCGCCACGTCAACACCCGGCATACGCCACACCGGCCAACCGGACGGCGCCGTGGCCGGCGGGTCGAGTGTCACCGCGCCCACTGCCAAGTCGGCGTGGATGCGCATGTATTCGGCGACGTTGCCGATGTCCCGCCAAACCCCCTCGTCGAGGACCACGCCGGCGATCTTGGCTCCGGAACGCAGGGCCTCGAGCCAGACCGGCACGAAAGAAACCGGCTGACCGGCCGGAATACACGGCAGAAATTCCGGACCGACCACGCACACGCCGGTGTACAGAAAACGCGGGGCCGGGGAACCCAACTCGCCACGGATGTCGGTGACGAGGCCACTCGACGCCTCGAAGCCGACCTGCAGCGGTCCGCCCGACGAGCGCAAAGCGAGCGTGCAAAGCGCCCCGCTCTTGGCGTGCGCAGCGAAAAGCGACACCAAATCGAGTTCCGCGAGAATGTCGCCGTTGTGCACCAGCACCGGCCCCGACAGCAGCAGATCCTCGACATTTTTCAGCCCCCCCGCGGTCTCGAGCAGCACGGCCTCGTGGCGGAAATAAACCGGCACGCCCGCGTAGCGCGACGGCGCGGGATATTCGGGGAAAAGACGGATGAACTGGTCGGGCAAGCGGTGCGTATTGATCACGATTCGCTCCACGCCGGACGCCGCGATGCGCGCCAGGGCGAATTCGCAGAGCGGCACGCCGCAGATCGGAACCAGCGGCTTGGGGATCTGGTTGGTCAGCGGCTGCAACCGCTCCCCCCACCCCGCGCAAAGCACGAAAGCCGTCCGCGGCGCCGCGCTCACGACTCCGCGCCGCCCCCGGGCCCCAGCAGCAGGCGCATGGTCACCATTTCGGACTGCTTGAATCCGTGACGCCGGTAAAACTCGAGCAAGCGCCCCTCGCCATGCTGGGTCAACAGCGTGATGCGCAGGAACCGCTTGTCCCGCGCGAAGTTGATCGCGTGGAGAAGCAGACGGCCGCCGTGGCCCTGCTGACGGTGGTCGGCGTGGACCACGAGATCCTCGAGCAGCAAAACAAAACCGCCTTCGGCCGTGCTGATGGTGATGAGCAGGTTGATCATCCCGATGATGCGCAAATTGTCGCGCAGCACGAAAATGCGCCCGCGGTTGGGCTGCTCGAGAATGAGGCGCAGTCCGCGCATTTGTTTCTCGTGATCCGGACGGAAATCCGGCTCGTGCGAGAAAAGCTCGGCCAGCAATTCCGCGAGCAGCGGCAGATCCTCCAGCGTGGCCGGTTCGATGCGCAGATCGGGCATGGATGCTTTGTAGCGGGAATGACGCCCGCGGGGCAAGGCGCGGTCCTCCTCAACCGCGGCCGAATTTCCGGTCCAACTCCCGCCAGGAAAACTGCAGCATGACGGGCCGCCCTTCCGGATCGCAGTAGGGCAAATCGCAAGCCAACAATTGAGCCACCAGCGCCCGCTGTTCGCGTTCATCGCTTGCCCCCCCGTCGCGCACGGCCAAACGTGCCACCGCCCGGCGCACCGCATCCTCGGCTCCCGGTCCGCGCGGACGCCCGGAGGCGAGGCACGCGGCGGCGAATTCCTCGAGCACGCGTCGCGGTTCGCGCCCGGCCAAAAAATCCGGCAGGGCCTCGACCTTGAGCGCCCGTCCGCCGAACACCTCGAGCCCGAAACCCGCCGCGACGAGCACGCCGATATTTTCCGCCACCACCTCGTGTTCACGCGGCGGCAACTCGAAAACATCCGGGGCCAGCAAACGCTGCGAGGCCACCGCTCCCATCTCCACGCCCCGCTGCAAACGTTCGAAAAGGATGCGCTGGTGCGCCGCGCGCTGGTCGAGAAGGACCAGACCCTCTGCCCCCTCGAGCAGCAAGTAGCGCCGCGACAGGGCCCCGACCAAACGGAATTCCTCGGCGGGAGCACGCGGCGTTTCCGTTCGAGCGGAAGCCACCGCAGGGTTTGCCTCGCGCGCGGACTCGGGAAGCACGGGCCGCGGCAACTCCGGTTGGTGCCCCGTTGCCGGCAGCACCATCGGAGACGCCGGCTGGTCCGGGACATCCAGCCGCGCCGCGACATGCGTCCGCACCGGGCGCAGCCATTCGGCCCGCGCCTCGCGCAATGCCGCCTCGACCGCCGACCGCACCGCCTCGCGCACCGCCCCGCCGTGACGGAAGCGCACCTCGCGCTTGGCCGGATGCACATTGCAGTCGACCGCGCGCGGGTCCATCGCAATGTGGAGAAAAACGGAAGGATGGCGCCCCGGTTCGAGCATTTGGCGGTAGGCCTCGCGGAGGCCGGCGGACAAAAACCCGTTCTCCACCGCGCGCCCGTTGACGAAGAAAAATTGGCGTCCGCGATCGGCGCGGGTCACGCCCGGGCGGGAAACCAGCCCGGTCACGCGCACACCTTGCTCCTCGGTCTCCGGCACCGCGACCAGCCCCGCACTCTCCTCTGCCCCGAACAAATCCTTCACCCGCCCCGCGGGATCCCGCGTCGTGCCCGAGCGGAAGACGGTCCGCCCATCTCGGACATAATGCACCGCCACACCCGGACGCGCCAAAGCAACCGTCTCCACCGCGCGGTCGAGATGTGCCGACTCGGTCGCCGCACTGCGCAGGAATTTCCGCCGGGCCGGCACGTTGAAAAAAAGGGATTTCACCTCGATGGTCGTTCCCGGCGCGCAGCCCGCATCGCGCACGGCGACCAGTTTGCCGCCTTTGACCACCGCTTCGGTGCCGGCCGCCGCCTCCGCCGGCCGGGTGCGCAGGGTGAATTCCGACACGCTGGCGATACTCGGCAAAGCTTCTCCGCGGAAGCCCATTGTTTGCACGAGGGCCAGATCGCCCGCCGTGGCGATCTTGCTCGTGGCATGACGCTCCAAGGCCAGGAGGGCGTCCTCGCGGTCCATGCCCCCGCCGTCATCCGTGACCCGCATTAAGCCGGACCCCGCCCCGCGCACCTCGATTTCCAGCGAACGCGCACCCGCATCGAGACTGTTCTCCATCAACTCCTTGATCACCGAGGCCGGACGCTCGACCACCTCGCCCGCCGCCACCTGACTGGCCACGACCTCGGGCAGGACCCGAATTTTACCCACGGACCGGTCCTCCCGTTTGACTTGGACGCAGGGTGTGATTTAGAGACACTCGGTTTTCTTACATGCACTGTCCTGACGACTCAATGCCCGCGCGCCGCACCGTCCGCCATCATGCCTAGACGCCCGTCCATCGGCGGGCGCGGGGGTGGAGACAACCTGCTGGCCTGGACCATCTTCATCGTTTTCCTCGCGCTCTTTGCCGTGGTCTGCTGGATCGGCAGCTTCTACGTCTTCGGTCATCCGGAAAACGCCTTCAGCTACCGCGTGCTGCGTTCACTCGGCAAGATCGACGCCCCCAAGCGCTTCGAACTCACGGCCGCGCCGCGCGGCAGGTTCCTCGACGCCGACAAGCTGGTGGAACGCTACGGCAACACCCCGCCGGAGGAACTCGAAGAAATCAACCGCCTCCTCCTGCGCAATTACGTCCGCAATTACCGGCAAACCAAAGACCGAGTGCCCTACGTGATCGGCTCCTTCAATGTCATGGCCGTTTTCCGCCTCGGGTCGTCGAATTTTTTCCCCGAAGGCATCGTGGCCCTCGCGCGCTCCACGCAAAATCCTTCCCTGCTCTTGGAACTCATCTTCCCCGCCGAGGAGAAAAATATCGGCAACCTCGAACGCCTGCTCCAGACCGGTCTTGATTTCACCTTGGCCCGCACCCTTGACCTTTCCGCGGTGATCCATGTGCAACGCACGCCCGGCGGCGGACTGCAAATCACCGCCGTGCCTTTGCTCTACGGGAGCTACGCTTCCACGGATGAAACCGGGACATTCACTCTTGAACCGCCGGAAGACCTCAATGTCTCCGCCGGACTCCCCATTCTCAACCAAGCAGCGGTCGGCAAAGCCGAGGAATATTACGCCAGCTACCTCTCGCGCGCCGGTTTGGGCCAAAGCGCAGGCGCCGCACCGTCCCTCATGCGCGTGCAAAAACCCGAGGCGGCCAACCCCGACGCCGTGCCCACACCCACGCCCGCCGCGCCGCCCGTGCCTACCCGCGTCGCGACTCCCGCCACCGACACGCTCGACGGCATTCCCGTAGCCAAAGCCATCCCCGTCGAAAGAGCCGAGGAGGACATTCCCGTGGCCCGCGCCGAACCGGTTGACGCGACGAGTGCCGTGGCTGCCCCTTCCCCGGTGGCCCAACTGCAACCGTTCACTGCGGACCCTGCTTCGGTTCCCGCGGCGGCGCCCGCCGTGGCAAGCAACTGGCCACTCTATGACGCGGGCCGCATGCCCCGCGGACGTCTCCTCGACGCCAGCGCGGCGCGCAATCTCGCCGGCCAAGGTCCCACCACCCAACCCGTCTACCTTTCGGGCGAATTCAACGTCGCCGGCACCACCGGCGGCCGCGCCGTGCTCCGCGGACGCCGGGCTCCGCGCAACGTCCGCATCATCGCCGACTTCCCCGCAAATTCCGCACCTCCGGCCGAGGGAGAAACGCTCCGGCGCGATTCCTCGCGCCCCTTCCGCATCGATCGCGTCGAGGAGGGCCCCGACGGCATCATCAATGTCTATGTCCGGGAAATCACCCGGCCTTAACCGACCCGCGGACGAACTCCGCCGCCGCATCGCGCAGCAGGGCCCGGTCGGCTTCGACGAATTCATGGCCGTCGCGCTGTATCATCCGCGGGGCGGATACTACGCGTCGGCGGAAAGCCGCACCGGGCGGCAAGGCGATTTCTTCACCAGCGTCAGCGTCGGTCCGGTTTTCGGAAAGTTGCTCGCCGCGCAATTCCTCGAAATGCGCGCGCTGCTCGGCGACCCCGCCGACTTCACGCTCGTCGAGCAGGGTGCGAACGATGGCCAATTGATGCACGACATCCTGTCCGTCTGGCCGGGCACTCCACCGCGCGTCATCATCGTCGAACCGCTCGAACAGCGCCGGGGCGCGCAGCTGGGGAAACTTTCCTCGTGGAGGGAGCAAGTGACGCATGCGGCGCACGAAGACGAACTCCCTTCTTTCACCGGGGTTTTCTTCGCCAACGAATTGCTCGATGCTTTTCCTGTCAAGTTGCTCGTTCGCGAAGACGGCCAATGGCTCGAGCGCCGCGTGGACGCCGAGGGCGAGCGTTTTGTTTTCCGCGAAGTGCCGCTGCAGGACCCGGAGACTTTGGCGGCCGCGCAATCTCTTCCCGTCGAAGGCGGCGGACGCTTTTGCACCGAATGTTGTCCGACCCTGCCTTCGTGGATGCGCACGCTGGCTGGGAAACTCCGGCGCGGATGGCTCTTCCTCGTCGATTACGGACACCCCGCGGCCGCCCGCTTCCATCCGGCCCGTGCGGCCGGAACGCTGGCCTCCTATTGCGGACACCAACGCAGCGCCGATCCCTTGGCCACGCCCGGCGCGCAGGATCTGACATCGCACGTCGATTTCACGGCGGTGGCCCGTGCGGCCGAGGCGGCGGGATTGCGACTTGCCGGGTTCGCCGATCAGCACCACGCCCTCACCGCCCTCGCCGCAAAAGTTTTTCCCGCCATGCCGGAACAATCGCTGTCGGCCGAAGCCGCGCGCGAGATGCGAGCCCTGCGCCAGCTGATCCACCCCGAGAGCATGGGCACCTCGTTCAAATTTCTCGCTTTGGCCAAGGACACCAACGTCGACCTTTCTGCCTTCCATTTCGCCCGTGATCCCCGGCGCGAACTCTACGCATGACCCCGCCGACGCCCGGGCAACGAGAAGCCGCCCGCCATCCCGCACCGACCCGCCGCGCCGTCATGTATCAGCGCTGGGAGAACCTCCTCTTTCTCCACTGGCCCCTCGACCGCGATCTCATCCAACGGACCCTGCCGCCCGGGCTCCACGCCGACACCTTTGACGGCCGCGCTTGGCTCGGAATTGTTCCCTTTGCCATGCGCGACGTGCGTCCCGCGCGACTGCCCGCGGTCGGAACGCTCTCCAACTTTCTCGAACTCAACGTCCGCACCTACGTGCACGACGACCGCGGCGTGCCGGGCGTTTGGTTCTACTCGCTGGACTGCAACCAGCCGCTCGCCGTTCTCATCGCGCAAAAACTTTTCCGACTCCCTTACCGCTTGGCCACAATGCAGGCCGAATTCGGCGAGGTCATCGACTATCGCTCCACGCGGCGCGGCACCAAGGTTGAAGCACGTTACGTCTGGAGCCCGCACGGCGAGCAGCGCACGGCGATGGCGGACAGCTTGGAATTTTTCCTCCTCGAGCGTTACCACCTTTACGCCGCGCGCGGCCGTAGCCTTTACCGGGGCACGGTCGCGCATCCACCCTACGCATTCCGCGAAGCCGGCGTCCATGACCTCTCCACTATCCCGGCCACCCTGGCCGGTTTTCCCGGGTTGGACCCGCAACCCGCGCACGTGTGCCACGCGGACGGTGTCGATGTCCGCATCCTCGCGCTGGAAAAAATCTCATGAAACTCCACGGCATCCACCACGTCACTGCCATCACCACCCGCGCACGGGCGAACCACGACTACTACACCCGCACCCTCGGCCTGCGCCTGGTCAAAAAGACGGTCAACCAGGATGACGTCTCGGCTTACCATTTGTTCTATGCCGATGGCGCGGGAACGCCGGGCACGGATCTGACGTTCTTCGACTGGCCGGCCGCCCCGGAGCGCCGAGGCACATGCAGCGTGGTGCGGACCGGGTTGCGCGTGGGCAGCGTGGCGTCTCTGGATTGGTGGAGCGAAAGACTCGGCGCCCGAACCGCCGAGCGTGACGGAAAACCCGTGCTGGATTTCGAGGACCCCGAGGGTCAGCGTCTTTGCCTGATCGTCGATGACGAACCGGTTTCCGCCGTATGGGAGCGCAGTCCGGTTCCGGCCGAACACCAGATCCGAGGCCTCGGCCCCCTGCAGCTGAGCGTCCCGAAATTCCAACCGACCGACCGCGTCTTCCGCGAACTGCTCGGCCTGCAGAACATCCGCTCCTACGCCGCGGAAGGCCGTGATGTCATTGTTTACCAAATGGGGGACAGCTCCGGCTGCGCCCGTGAACTTCACTTGGCCATCGAACCCCACCTGGCCGCTGCAGGCCAAGGTGCCGGCGGTGTCCACCATCTGGCCCTGCGGACCACGGATGTGGATTACGACGCTTGGGCCCGGCGCCTGGCCGAATCCGGACACCCCAATAGCGGTCCGGTCGACCGTCACTGGTTCCGCAGCCTCTACTTCCGCGAACCCGGCGGCCTGCTCATCGAAATCGCCACCGACGAACCCGGGTTCGCCACGGACGAGCCGCTCGAGCGACTCGGCGAAACGCTCTCCCTGCCGCCTTTTCTCGAGCCGCGCCGCCGTGAGATCGAGGCCGGATTGAAACCTCTGGCGTGACGCGCGGCACGGGCGCCGCTACGCTCTGCGCCTTATGTCCAAGGAAGCGCAACAACGGATGGAAAAAATTGTCAGCCTCTGCAAACGCCGGGGCTTCATTTTCCAGTCCTCCGAAATCTACGGCGGTCTCAACGGCTTCTGGGACTACGGCCCGCTGGGCGTCGAACTGAAACGGAATTTGAAGAACTTCTGGTGGAGGCGGAACGTGCTGGAACGCGAAGATGTCGTCGGCATGGACGGCTCGATCATCATGAACCGCGCCGTATGGAAAGCCAGCGGCCACGAGGACACTTTCAGCGATCCCATGGTCGACTGCCGCAACTGCAAAGCGCGGCTCCGCGCCGACCAGCTCCCGCAAAAGGACAATGTCCCCTACTGCCCCTCCTGTGGCAGTCGTGATCTCACCGAAGCCCGCGCCTTCAACCTGATGTTCAAGAGTCACACCGGCCCGCTCGAGAATGATGATCACCTTGTCTACCTGCGCCCGGAAACCGCGCAGGCCATCTTCGTGCAATTCAAGAACGTCCTCGAAACCTCTCGCCAAAAATTGCCTTTCGGCATTGCGCAAATCGGCAAAGCCTTCCGCAACGAAATCAACCCGCGCAACTACACTTTCCGCTCACGCGAGTTCGAGCAGATGGAGATCGAATACTTCTGCCGCGCGGAGGACGGTCTTGCTCTCACCGACTACTGGCTCGAAGAACGGCTGAAGTTCTACGAGGACATCGGCATTCCCCGCTCGAAGATCAAAATTCACGACATTCCCGACGGCGAACGCGCCTTCTACTCGGAAAAAACCTACGACCTCGAATACGAATTTCCTTTCGGCGTCAGCGAACTCGAGGGCGTGGCCTACCGCACCGATTACGACCTCTCCGCCCACATCAAACACAGCGGCAAACCGCTCGACTATTTCGACGAGGAGAAAAAAGAGAAGTTTGTCCCCCATGTCGTCGAACCCAGCGCCGGCGTCGACCGCACCGCGCTCGCTCTCATCTGCGAGGCTTTCGACGAAGAGGAAGTCACCGACGAAAAAGGCAAAAAAGAAACCCGCACCGTCCTGCATTTCCATCCGCGCATGGCGCCGGTCAAATGCGGCATTTTTCCGCTCCTCAAAAACAAACCGGCCTTGGTCGAAAAAGCCAAAGCCATTGCCGCCTCGCTGCGGCCGCACATGATGGTTTACTATGACGAGGCCGGCGCCATAGGCCGCCGCTACCGCCGCCAGGACGAAATCGGCACGCCTTTCTGCGTCACCGTCGATTTCGACACCATCGGCGAGAACGGACCGGAGAAAGCCGACACCGTGACGCTGCGCCACCGCGACTCCATGGAGCAGGAGCGCATCCCCATCGCCGAGCTGCGCACGCGCCTCGAAGCCGCCATTCTCTGACCCCATGGCGGACGACGTCCACCTGCGTGCACGCGGACTCCGCAAGTCGTTCCGACTCGGCGCCACCACGCTGGAAATCCTCCGCGGCCTCAACCTCGACGTGAGACGCGGCGAGTGCGTCTTCCTCTGCGGCGCCTCGGGCGCGGGCAAAAGCACCCTGCTCTACACTCTCGCCGGCCTCGAGCGCCCAACCAACGGCGACGTGCATTTCGAAAACGAGGACCTTTACCGTGTCTCCGCCGCCCGCCAAGCCGAACTCCGCAACACCCGCATGGGCTTCGTCTTTCAAAGCTACATGCTCCTGCCCGAGCTCACCGCCCTGGAGAACGTTGCCCTCCCCGGACTCATCGGCGGCCGGCCGGACCGCGACCGCGCCGCCGAGTTGCTGAAACACGTCGGCCTCGCCGACCGCAGCCATCATCTGCCCTCCGAACTCTCCGGCGGCGAACAACAACGCGTCGCCATCGCCCGGGCCCTCGCCAACCGGCCGACGATGCTCTTCGCCGACGAGCCCACCGGCAACCTCGACTCCAAAACCGGCGGCGAAATCATCGACCTTCTCCTCGGCTTGGCCCGCGAAAACGAAACCACTCTCCTTGCCGTGACCCACGATACCAACCTCGCCGCCCGCGGCGACCGCGTCCTGCATATCCGGGACGGCCTCCTGCAGGACTCTTGAAACCGCACGTGCTTGCCGCGCGTTATCCCAAGGGATAAAACTCAAACCTCAACCAACAACCACGC
This sequence comes from uncultured Verrucomicrobiae bacterium, assembly GCA_963776165.1. Lineage (GTDB taxonomy): Bacteria > Verrucomicrobiota > Verrucomicrobiia > Chthoniobacterales > JACTMZ01 > JACTMZ01. The sequence goes on along the minus strand of CAVZLI010000003.1, from coordinate 115,013 downwards.
AAAAACCATGGCCTACGAACTACCTGCCCTTCCTTACGCAAACAACGCCCTCGAACCGAACATCGACGCGCGCACGATGGAAATCCACCACGACAAGCACCATCAGGCGTATATCACCAACGCCAACAACGCGCTGAAAGATCATCCCGATCTCTTGGCCAAGCCGGTCACCGAACTCATCGCCGACCTTACGGTCGTCCCCGAGGCCATCCGCACTGCGGTGCGCAACAACGCCGGCGGCCATGCCAACCACACGTTTTTCTGGACCATCATGGGTCCGAACGGCGGCGGCGAACCGAAAGGCAAGCTGGCCGAGGCCATCAAAGCCAAATTCGGCAGCTTCGACACCTTCAAAGAAGCCTTCGAAAAAGCCGGCGCCACCCGCTTCGGCAGCGGCTGGGCCTGGCTCGTCGTAAGCAAGGACGGCACCCTCGAAGTCGTCTCCACCGCCAACCAAGACAGCCCGCTCATGGGCAAAGCCGTCGCCGGTGTCGAAGGCACGCCCGTCCTCGGTTGCGACGTCTGGGAGCACGCCTACTACCTCAATTACCAGAACCGCCGCCCCGACTATCTCAAAGCGTGGTGGAACACGGTCAACTGGGACCAAGCCGAGAAAAACTACCTCGCCGCCACCGGGGCGTAGGATTTCCCCTCTTGTTTTCACACGAAAAGTCCGGGGTTTGCGCCCCGGACTTTTTCTTTGGCCCAGACCGCACGCCTCCTAAAATATCCATATGATTCCCCCGCAAAAACAAATGACCGGCATGCTCGGCCATCCGGTGGCGGAAAACCCGATCGACCGCATGTTCGACGCGGTCTACGCCCGCTACGGGTTGCCTTGGCAATTTTGGAAGAGCGACATCGCCACCGAATCCGATCTGGCCCTCGCCGTCTCGGCTCTCGCTCCGCTCGGCTACCGCGGCGTGGGCATCACTGTGCCCTACAAGGTGGCGGTCATTCCGTTGCTCGATCAAGTCGACGAGGACGTGAGGGCCATCGGTGCCGCCAATTACGTGACCATCGAACACGGACGACTCATCGGCCACAACAACGACGGCAAGGGCGTGGTCAAAGCGATTGAAAAAGTCGCGCCCTTGCGCGGACAGAATGTCGTCATGCTCGGAGCCGGCGGCGCCGGACGCGCCATGGCCGTGGAAATCGCGTGGGCCGGCGCCGCGCAACTCACCCTTGTCACCCGCCGCGAAACCCAAGGCCGCGAAGTGGCCGCGCTCGCCGAGAAAGCGAGCGGCATCGCGTGTCGCTGGCAACCCTGGACCGCCGAAGAGGTCCGCCTGCCGGAGGGCACCACGCTTTTGATGAACGCCACCCACCTCGGCTGCGCGCCCGAGTTGGAGCCGGTGCCGGTCTGCTGGGAAACCGTCGCTCCGACTTGCACCGTCGTCGACGTCATCACCAATCCCCGCATCACACCGTTTCTGGCCACGGCCCGCGAACGCGGATGTCCCGTGGTCGATGGCGTGGAAATGCTCGTGCAGTTGGCCATGCAAATTTTCCAGCGCTGGACCGGCGTTACCCCCGAAGAGTCCGTCTTCCAACACGCTGTCGCCGAGGCCCTCGGCGAATAAGCGCCAAGGCCGCGCTTTGACTTCGTCGGTCGAAAACCTAAACTCCGCCTTCCTTTCCCATGGCCTACCTCAACGAGAACTACTCCAAGCTCAAAGCCGGCTACCTCTTTCCCGAGATCGCGCGGCGCGTCAAAGTCTTCAGCGAAGCGCACCCCGATGCCGCGGCAAAAATCATCCGCTGCGGGATCGGCGACGTGACCGAACCCCTCCCCGCGGCCTGCCGCGAGGCTTTGCACAAGGCGGTCGACGAAATGGGCCAGCGCGACACCTTCCGCGGTTACGGGCCCGAGCAGGGATACGATTTCCTCCGCCGCGCCATCGCACAGCATGACTTCCGCGACCGCGGCCTCGGCATCGAGGACGACGAAATCTTCGTCTCCGACGGCTCGAAGTGCGATTGCGGCAACATCCTGGACATCTTCGGTCCGGGCAACCGCGTGGCCATCACCGACCCGGTCTATCCCGTCTACGTCGACACCAATGTCATGGTCGGCAACACGGGCGACGCCGATGAGAACGGCGCCTACGCGGGCATCGTCTACCTGCCCTGCACCGCGGAAAACGGCTTTGTCCCCGCCATCCCGAAAGAGCCGGTCGATCTCATCTACCTCTGCTACCCGAACAACCCGACCGGGGCGGTGGCCACGCGTGAGCAGCTGGCCGCGTGGGTCGATTACGCACGCCGGCACAAAGCGATCATCTTCTTCGACGCCGCCTACGAAGCATTCGTCCGCACGCCCGGCATCCCGCACTCCATCTACGAGATCGAAGGCGCCCGCGAGTGTGCCGTCGAATTCCGCAGCTTCTCGAAAAACGGTGGCTTCACCGGGCTGCGTTGCGCCTTCACCGTGGTGCCGAAGTCGCTGCACGCCCAGACCCGCGGCGGCGAAAACAAACCGCTCTACCCGCTCTGGCTGCGCAACCACACGACGAAATTCAACGGCGTCTCCTATCCCGTGCAGCGCGCCGCCGAGGCCGTCTATTCGCCGCAAGGACGCCGCGAAGTCGACGGCCTGGTCGATTTTTACATGGAAAACGCCCGCATCCTGCGCGAGGCGGTCGGCGGAGCCGGACTCAAGGTCTACGGCGGTGTCGATGCACCTTACATCTGGGTGCGCGGACCGGAGGGCGTTCCCAGCTGGACCATATTCGACTTCCTCCTGCGCGAAGCCAACATCGTGGCCACCCCCGGCAGCGGCTTCGGTGCCGCCGGCGAGGGCTACTTCCGCATTTCGGCCTTCAACAGCCGGGAGCGCGCCCAAGAAGCGGCGAAGCGGCTGGCCTCGCTGGACTTCACAAAAGCCGGGTGAGCCGCCTAACCTTCCGCCGATGAAAGCCCTCCTCATCCTTGCCCTCGCCCTCGGATCGCTTGGCTGCGCCAACCAAGATCCCTACCAGGATCCGACCTACACGCTGCAGCGCAATCTCTATGAGCGCAACCAGAAGTGGGACGCTTACCAGAACCGCCAATATCTGCGGCGCCAAGCCGCCGACCAACGTTACCAGGCGTGGTTCAATAGCGTGATGGAATAAGCGCGGGCTTCACGCCGCCGCCTGACGCCGGATGTGACGCTCGAAGCGCCCCGGGGACGGGAACAATTCGCCGATCCTCTCCATGGCCATGTCGGCCAGCAGCCCGGGTTGCCGCCCGAGGGCGCATTGCAAGTAGACCGCCTCCTTCAAGAGCTCGTTGAAATCGGCCCCGACCAACTTGTCCCACTCGGCGGCGGACACGTCCTTTTTCCACTTGGCCAACTCGAAGTCGATCAGCACCGCTTCGGCCGGCGCGGGGGCGACAGCGATGTTGTGCAGTTCCATGTCGCCATGGACCAGCCCGGCCTCGTGCAGCTTGAGGAGCTGTCCGAAAGCCTGTCCGCACAGCCACCACAGACCCACCGCCGTGGCCAGGTTGATCTCCTCGGCCACTTGGACGTTATTCTCCACCGGCTCGATACCGAAGGGGGTGAGGCGCGAGTAGGGTTTGCCGGGCACGAAGCACGAGCGGAAAGTGTCTTGGGTGAACCCGATGGGCGGGGGCGCGTCGAGCACCTCCGAAGCCCGCTGCTGGTTGGCGAATTCAATCGACGGGTCGCCGCGGAGGCGCCCGGGGTAATAGGTCTTGCGGAAATGCATCGGATACTCCGCCGCCAGCGGGAACTCTTTGCGCGTGTCCTTGCCGGCAATGACCATCTCGGCCGACATCAACTGCAGCCCGTTGGCCTCGCGACGCGTGATCGTGCGCATGACGAAGTCGTGTTCGGGCGCGTAGCGCACCAGTTGCGCGTATTCCGGGGCCAGCAGCAGCTCGTGCCGCGGCGAGACCCGCACCATCATTTGCTCGGGGACATCCATCGTTGCCAGTTTTTCCCAGTGGGCCGATGAAGCCAACCCCGAAGACTTCAGCCCAGCATACGGCGGAATTCCTTCGGCTTGGGCGCGAGCAGGACGGACGCGGCGTGCAGGGCCCGCTCACGCAAGGCCTTTTTGCTCCGCGGCAAATCGGGAGGGACCTTCAACCCTCGCTGCTTCTCCAGCCAATGCTCGGCCATGCACACATCCTGGATTTCACCCAGGGTCTCGCCGAGACGGTCCACGCGGCGGGTGAAGCGGGCCAGACGCGCGCGGCCCCCGAGGTATTCGCACTGGTAGAGGAGGCGTTTGACCCTTCGCCGCCATGAGTGGAAGGCCTCGTCGGGCGCGTTGCGGCGCCGGGCCTCTTTCCACGTTTCGCGCGCCGCGCGGTAAGTGCCGACGGCGCGGTCGGCTATGTCTTTCCACTCGATGGTCACCCAGTCGGGATAATCAGCCAGAAGACCGCTGGCGAAATCGCACAGGTGCCGCGCTTTGGTCAGGTCGGGCGTCATGGCCGCGCGCAAATGATGCGCTTCGCCCGGCGCGTATTTGTCGGCCAACCCTTGCACGATGGTGGCATCGCGCGTCTCGGCGAAAAGATCTTTCAGGTCGCGGCACGGCGGCAGGAAAGCCTCGCGCCATGCCCCGCCGCCCGGCACAAGGCGGCAAAGGGACTGCAGACGCTTGACCCGCGTGCGCAAAAAGTGCGCCTGGCCAGCCGGATCGCGGGGAAAGCCGTCGACGGCACGCGATGCCTCCCGCAGCAACTGACGAAGGGTGACCCGCAAGGCCGAACCCGGCGCCAGTTTGCGGGGAGACCGGATCATGGTCGCCATTGTCCGCGCCGGGCAACGGCGCATCAAGCGGCGGAATGTGACAAATCCGGCCGCACCAAACGCCCCCGCGCCGGCCCGCGTCCGCCCTCACGCGACCAGGCCACCGCCCCGCGCACCCAGACCGCACTGACGGAGACAGGAAACTCGCGACCGACATAGGGACTGACCGCGTGCCGCGCGAGCAAGTCCTCGGTCCGCAAGATCTGGCTCCGTCGGGGGTCGAGGAGCACCAAATCGGCATCCATGCCGGGAACAATCGCGCCTTTGCTTCCGGCAAGACCGAAGCGCCGCGCGACTTGGGAAGCGGTCAATCGCGCCAGCATCTCCGCTTCGATCCCGGCCGCCCACAAGGACGGGAGAAAACTCTGTGCCCCGGCAATACCGCCCCACACTTCGAAAAAATCCGCCTTGTCCTTCATCGACGGCGGACACGGCGAATGGTCCGTGCCGAGCGTGTCCACCCCACCGGCACACACCCGCGCCACCAGATCCTCGCGCACCGCCGCGCCGCGCAGGGGCGGGGCGCATTTCGCCGGAGCGCCGATCCGCACCGCATCGTCGGCGCTGAAAGCAAGGTAGTGCGGACATGTCTCCGCCGTGACATCCACACCGCGCTGCTTGGCCGCAAGAATCTCGTCGAGTCCCTCGCCGCAGCTGACGTGCACCACCTGCAAGCGGCAGCCGGTTTCACCGGCCAACTCGCAGGCCAGACGGATCGCGGCAACCTCGGCCGCGATGGAGCGCGAATCCAGATAGTCCCGCATCGTCCTGCGACCGGCCTCGCGCGCCGCTTTCGCCGCGACCGCAACCATGTCCTCGTCTTCCGCGTGCACCGCCACCGGCAAACCGAGGGCGGCGGCGCGCCGCATGCCTTCGCGCAACGTTCCCGCATCGGCACGCTGGAAGTCGTCCATCCCGCTGGAGGACATGAAAGCCTTGAAGCCGATGACCCCGCTCCCGGCCAGCTCCTCGAGCTTGTCCAGATTGACCGGCGTGATCCCGCCCCACAGGGCGAAGTCGACCACGGAGGAGGCCTGGGCCGCGGCCCGTTTGAGGGCGAAGCTTTCCGCATCAAGCGTGGGCGGGTGGGCATTGAGCGGCATTTCGAAAACGCAGGAAGCGCCGCCCGCCGCCGAGGCCAGCGATCCCGTGGCCCACCCCTCCCACTCGGTGCGCCCCGGCTCGTTGTAGTGCACATGCGCGTCGATCGCGCCGGGCAAAAGGACTTGGCCCGTGGCATCGATCACTTCACGCGCCGCCACATCTTCGCCGACGGCCACGATTTTCCCGCCCGCCACGGCGACCGGAGTCCTCTCGGTCCGCCCGGGAAGGCAAACCGCGGCTCCGCGGATGATGAGATCGGCTTCAGCCATGGCGCTCGGCCAATTCGAGCACGGCCCGCGTCAGCACGTCGAGTGCCGAGGTCACGTCGGCGGTCCGCACGGACTCGTCCGGGTGATGGCTGACCCCGTCCTTGCAGCGGACAAACAACATGGCCGATGGACAGGCCAATGCCATTTCGGCCGCGTCATGCCCCGCGCCGCTCGGCAGAAGCGGCGCCCGACCCGCCGCCCGACGAAGAGTCGGTTGTGAGGGTCCTGTCCATGGACGCGGTCGCGGTTTCCTGCACGACCTTCCACTCCAAACGCAGCCCGCGTCGCCGGGCCACGGCGGCGGCCAAGCGGTGCAGCTTGGCACAGGCGGCCTTGCGTTTGGCGTCCTTCGCATCGCGCACGTCGAGGCTGAACGTCGTCTTGCCGGGAATGACATTGCTCACGCCGGGATCGACCGCGCATTGGCCGACGGTGGCAACGATGCCCAGTTTTTCCGCCGCCAGAATCACCTCGGCGGCCGCGCAGAGGGCATCCTTGCGCATCGTCATCGGTGTGGTGCCCGCGTGCCCCGCCCGACCGATGAAGGCCGCGCGGATACGCGACTGCCCGGCGATCGCCGTGACCACACCGAGCGGCCGGCGCAGGCGCTGCAGCACCGGGCCCTGTTCGATGTGCGCTTCGAGGTAAGCGAGCAACTCACGATGCGGACGCCGCGCCTTCTCGATACCCTTCTCCCGGATGAGGTCCAAGTCGCGCTTGCCCAGCAGCCCGAGCATGGCGCGGCTGCCCAGATACGTGGTGTGGTAGCGCACGCCCTCTTCGTCGGAAAAACCCACCACCTCAAAATGGAACGGCAAGCTGCGCCCCCTCAACCGCTCGGCCACCGCGAGCCCAAGCAGCACCCCGAGCGGGCCGTCGTATTTGCCTGCGTTGCAAACGGTGTCCAGATGGGACCCGATGATCAGGCACTTGGCGCCGCGCTTCTTCGAGGATAGCCGCCCGATCAGATTGAAAGCCGCATCCACGCGCACCTCCATGCCGGCCGCCCGCATCCAAGAGCCGACCAATTGATTGGCCCGCTTCATCGCCGGTGACGCGAAGGTCCGGGTCAAACACCCCTTCTCCTCCGACACCCGCCCCAACTCATCACAACGCCGCATGACCTTGCGCGCGGATGATAAATCCGCAGAGGACGCAGAGACCGCAGAGAGGTTTTTCATGAAGTTAGCAGAGATTCATCACCGGAGGAGTTCCGGTTCAAGATGACTCTTTTGATCTGCAACTTGCGATAGCGGAAATTCCGCAGGAGACCGAGAGGCAAACGCGTAATATTGAGATAGCCGAGTATCTGCGCCACGTGATCCGCCGTGAAAGCCGTCACGACTTTGGCATCGATCACCACATCAGCCACAATAAGATCCGGGATCAGCTTGCCGATAAACTTGCCGTCGTCGTGCACCGGGAAATTCTTCTGCTGCTCCGGCCGCCACCCCTGTTGGGCCAACTCCATGACCGGCGCGTTTTCATAAGGCTTCTCGTCCAGTCCGGGCTTCAACTCATCCAGCACCCGTATCGCCGCCCCGATGATCCTTCCTGTCTTCTCTCCCTCTGCGCCCTCTGCGTTCTCTGCGGTCCCCTCCATAGCACACGTCACTCAGCTCCCGCGATAGGTCGAATAACTCCAAGGCGAGCACAGCAGCGGCACGTGGTATCCCTGCGCCGCATCGCTGATCCGGAAGCGCACCGGAACCACGTCGAGGAACTTCACCTCCCCGAAGTATTCACCGACATGGAACACCAGTTCGTATTCGCCCTCCTTGATCTCCCCGGGGCCCAAGACCAACTCATCCGTCCTGCCGTCGCTGTTCGTGGTCAAGGTTTTGACCGACTCCCCGGACGGCATCCTGCGCAATTCGATCTTCATCCCGGCCGCGGGGCGGCCATTCGCCGTGTCCAGAACGTGCGTGCTCAGTTTGCCCATAAAATGTCGTGCAGCCGCAGGGCGGCGATTTTGTGGATTTCATCCAAAGCCGTTTTCTTCTCGGTCGCCGCGTCATTCAGCAAACGGCGGGGAAAGGCCTCGAGGATGGCTTCCTTCTTGTTCATGCGCGCGCAGATGATGAAAGGGAACCCGAACTTCTTGCGGTAAGCCGCGTTGTGCCGACGGAAAATCTCCGCCTCCCCGGGGCTCAACTCGGTCAATCCGGCCGCCGCCTGCTCGCCCTGCGATTCGGCGGTCAGCACCGCGCGACCGACCAGGTCCGGATGGGCCTCGATGAGCGCCGTTCGCTCCGCCTCCGGGGCGTGGTTGACCTCCTGCTGCAAGGCATGGCGCAGGTGATCCGCATCCGCAAAAGGGCGGTGCGCCGCTACGCGCCGGGCGAAATGCGGGGAATGCTCGTAAACCGGGCCGATCACGCGCACGAACTCCTCCTCCGGCGCGACGTTCAATGCGGCAAGCTTCGGCGTCATGACTTCGCTTTGATCCAAGCCATCGTCTTCTCCGCCAAGCGGTCGAGCGCTTCGACGCTCATGGCAATGTGTTCCTCCTTGGTGTCCTCGATCTTGTTGTGGCTGATCCCGTGCAGGCTTTGCACGAACATCATCACCGTCGGCACCCCCGCCATGCACACCTCGGCCGCATCGTGCAGCGGGCCGGAGGGCAGGCGGTGGGAAACCCCGCAGGTTTCCTTGATGGCTTGGTCGCAGAAATCGACGAGCTCCGGATCGAATGGCGACGGCGCGATGTGCCACAGCCGCTCCCATTCCACCGTGCACCCGGCTTCCTCGGCGAAGCGCTTGCTGGCCGCCTGCGCCTCGGCATACATCGCCGCCAACTTGTCCGCCTCGAGGTGCCGCTGGTCCAGGGTGATGCGGCAATCCGCCACCACGCTGGTCACGATCCCGGGCTTCGTCATACACGAACCGATGGTGCAAACCCCCATGCCGCTGCGCTTGGCGATCTCGTAGATCTCCGGACTCATCCGCGCCGCGGCCAGGAAGGCGTCCTTGCGGCGGTCCATCGGCGTGCTTCCGGAATGCGCGGCTTGGCCGTGGAAGGTGATGGCGTGGCGCTCCACCCCGAACGTCCCCAGCACCGCACCGAGCGGCAGATCTTTGTCGAGAAGCACCGGCCCCTGCTCGATGTGGAGTTCGAGATAGGCGGCGGCGTTTTTCAGTTCCCGACCGCAATCCTTCACTTTTTCGAAGTCGATGCCGACCTCCTTCAGCGCATCCGGCAATTTGATGCCGTCTTTGTCGACCAACCCGCGCGCCTCATCCATGTCGAGGTTCCCCGAGCAGGCCGACGAACCGAACAAACTCTTGCCGAAGCGCGCGCCTTCCTCGTCGGCCCAATCGACCACCCGCACGGTGACTGGCGGCTTGCCGTTGTATTGCGCGCTGATCCGCCGCAGGACTTCCACTCCGGCGAGGGTGTTGAGGCAGCCGTCAAGCCATCCGCCGTTGGGAACCGAGTCGATGTGCCCGCCGATGAGCAGTTCCTCTTCACTCTCGCCCCGCAGCGTGGCCCAAAGATTTCCCGCCGCGTCTTCGTCGATTTCCACCGGGAGCCCGTCGAAACGCTTCCGCAAAAACTCGCGCGCTTGGACCCAAGTGGGCGTGAAAGCCACCCGCTGCGCGCCGTTGTCGTCGCCGGTCAGCGCTCGCAATTCTTTGAGTTCATCGATCGTCCTTTGGGGATTCAAGGCGCTGCTCATGTCGCGATTGTGCTCCCAAGTCGTTGGAAAAAAAGCGCTTTTTGATCTTGCCGCCGCCGCCCCGCCTCTTAGTTTCAACAGTAAGTCACGCGTTCTCCCCCAAATTGCGCGCGACGACAACCTAGTCGTCCCATGCCTATCCAACCGATCCTCGATGCCGAGACGGCCGCCCGGAACATGGCGGAAAAAGAACCCCGCTACACCCCGCAGGAAGCGCTTATCGAAGCCAACCGCTGCCTCTTCTGCTTCGACGCCCCCTGCATCATGGCCTGTCCGACGGGGATCGATATCCCGTCCTTCATCAAGAAAATCGCCAACAAAAACCCCGTCGCCTCCGCCCGCACCATCCTCACGGCCAACGTTCTCGGCGCCAGTTGCGCCCGCGTCTGCCCGACCGAAGTCCTCTGCGAAGGTGCGTGCGTCGTTCTCGACCTCGAGGGCGACCCGGTGAAGATCGGACGCCTCCAGCGCTACGCGACCGACTACGTTTTCGAGCACGGCATCGACGTCCTCCATGCTCCCGCGAAGAAAAACGGCAAAAAGGTCGCCGTCCTCGGCGCCGGCCCCGCCGGGCTCGGCTGCGCGGCGGAACTCGCGCAGCTCGGTTACGAAGTGACCGTCTTCGACAAAAAGAAAGCAGGCGGCGGACTCAACACTTACGGCATCGCCTATTACAAAATGCGCCCCGAGATCAGCCTCGACGAAGTGAAGATGATCGAGGGCCTCGGCGTGAAGTTCCGCTACGGGGTGGAAATCGGAAAAGACATCACGGTGGAGGAACTGGAAAAAGACTTCGACGCCATCTTCCTCGGCCTCGGCCTCGGCGGCGCCAACCGCCTTGGCATCCCCGGCGAAGACCTGCCCGAAGTCGTCGACGCCCTCGACTTCATCGAGTGGATCCACACCAAGCCCCTCCACGAGGTTCCCGTCGGACGCCGCGTCGCCGTGCTCGGTTGCGGCAACACCGCCATCGATGCGGTCAGCCAGTCCAAGCGCCTCGGCGCCGACATTGCCACCATCATCTACCGCCGCGGCGAGGACGACATGCCGGCCTACGGATTCGAATACGAATTGGCCAAGAACGACGGCGCCACCTTCCACTTTCATACGATCCCGGTCGAAGTGCTCGCCGACAACGGACACGTCAAAGCCCTCCGCTTGGCCAAAACCGAAGTCCGCGACGGCAAAGTGCAGGTCGTCCCCGGCTCCGAGTGGGTCGAGGAATTCGACCTCGTGCTCAAAGCCGTCGGACAAGAAAAACAAGCCGGCGCATTCACAAAACTCTTCCCCGGCCTCACCCTCGACCGCAAAGGCCGCGTCGAGCACAACCCCGAGACCATGCAGACCAACCTGCCGAAACTTTTCGTGGGCGGCGACTGCGCCAATGGCGGACGCGAAGTGGTCAATGCCGTGGCCGAGGGCAAAAAGGCCGCCCGCGGCATCAACGCCATGCTGACCAAGCAAAAAGTCGAAGGCCCCGTCCAACCTTCCCGCCACGGCGCCAAAAACGGCATCACCGGCTCCGGATTCAACCACCCCATCCGCGTCCCCGAACTCCTCGCGGCCATGGGTTCGTAAACCTTTCACCCGCCACTCGTAACTCGCCACCTCCTTTATGGCCGATCTCTCCATCAACTTCGCCGGAATCAAATCCCCCAACCCGTTTTGGATCGCCAGCGGCCCGCCTTCCAACACCGCCTACCAATGCCATCGCGCCTTCGAGGCCGGTTGGGGCGGCGTTGTCTGGAAAACCATCGGTGACCCCATCGTCAACGTTGCCTCCCGCTATTCCGCCCTCAACCTCGGCGGACAACGCATGGTCGGCTTCAACAACATCGAACTGATCAGCGACCGCTCGCCCGAGACCAACTTCCGCGAAATCAAAGAGTGCAAGGACCGCTGGCCCGACCACGCCGTCATTGCCTCCCTCATGGTCGACACCCGCGAGCGCTGGCACGAATTTGTCAAACGCTCCGCCGATTGCGGCGCCGACGGCATCGAACTCAACTTCGGCTGCCCCCACGGCATGTGCGAGCGCGGCATGGGATCGGCCGTCGGCCAAAACCCGGACGTCGCCGAAACCATCGTCGGCTGGGTCATGGAAGCCGCCGAGATCCCCGTCATCGTCAAACTCACCCCCAACATCACCAACGTCGTCTACGCCGCCCGCGCCGCCAAGCGCGCCGGGGCCGACGCCATCTCGCTGATCAACACGATCAACAGCATCACCAACGTCAACCTCGACACCCTGACGCCCGAACCCTACGTGCGCGGACTCAGCTCGCACGGCGGCTATTGCGGACCGGCCGTCAAGCCCATCGCCCTCAACATGGTGCAAAGCTGCGCCGCCGACCCCGAAGTGAATCTCCCCATCTCCGGCATCGGCGGCATCGGCAACTGGCGCGACGCCGCCGAATTCCTCGCCCTCGGATCGTTGAGCCTCCAAGTCTGCACCGCCGTCATGCACTACGGCTTCCGCATCGTCGAGGACATGAACGAAGGCCTCTCCGACTACCTCGACTCCAAGGGATACAAGAGCGTCGCCGATTTCTCCGGTGCCGCCGTGAAAAGTCTCTCCGACTGGAAATTCCTCGACCTGCACTACAAACGCGTCGCCCGCATCGACTACGACAAATGCATCGGCTGCAATCTCTGCTATATCGCCTGCGAGGACGGCGCGCACCAATGCATCGACTTGGTCGACAGTGCACCCTACGGACTCGGCCCCGGCCGCGTCCCCGGCAAACCCGTCCCCAAAGTCCGCGAGGAAGACTGCGTCGGTTGCAACCTCTGCTCCATCGTCTGCCCGGTCGACGACTGCATCACCATGGTGGAGATCGACACCGGCCGCGAAACGATGAGCTGGAGCGACTACCAAAACCGCCTGGCCAAAGGCGAAATGCAACCCATTCCGGCGCACCCGTGATCCGCTTGTAGCGGCGGTCTATGACCGCCGGAAACTTCCATGATCCGCCAGCTCACCCCCGCGGATCAGGCAGCCCTCTTGCCCCTGTTCGACGCTTACCTCGAGTTTTACCGCGTCGAACAACCTCTGGAGCAACAGCGAACTTTCCTCGCCAGACGGTTGGCCGCCGAGGACTCGGCCGCCTTCGGCGCCTTCGATGAATCCGGCCGCATGACCGGTTTCGCCCTCTGCCACTTGGCCTACAACTCGCTGCGTCTCGCCCAGGCCTGGCTTCTCCATGACCTCTTTGTCGCCCCCGACAAACGCCGTCACGGCACGGCGCGCAAACTCCTCGAAGCCGTCCACGCGGCCGCCCGCGCCTCCGGCGCCTGCGAGGTGGCGCTTTCCACCGCGGAAGACAACACCTCCGCCCGGAGCCTCTACGAGAACGCCGGTTACCGGCATGACGAAGTCTTCCGCACCTACGTTTTCGACCTGCGCTGATCGCAATCGGCATTGCCAAGCCGTCGCATCCATCGGAGTCTGGCGGGAAACCGCCGCCCATGCGCATCGCCATCTTCGGTGACATCCACAGCAATCTGGAGGCTCTGCAATCGGTCCTGGCCGACGCGCAAATCCAAGGTTGCACGCACTACATCTGCCTCGGCGACCTCGTCGGCTACAGCGCGGACCCCGCGGCCTGCATCGAATTGGTCCGCTCGCTCGATTGCCCTGTCATCAAGGGCAACCACGACGAGCAAGCCGCCATGTCGGGCTCGCTGGCCGGCTTCACCGATTTGGCCGCCGACGCCATGCGTTGGACGCGCGAACAGCTCGACGAGAAGGACAAGGAGTGGCTGCGTTCCCTGCGCCTGCAGCGCGTTATCCGCGACTTCACCGTAGTCCACGCCACCCTCGATACTCCGCACAAATGGGGCTACATCGTCACCCCGGGTGACGCGGCCGCGAGCTTCACCTACCAGCACACGCCGGTCTGCTTCTTCGGCCACACCCACGAACCCTTTCTTTTTTCCACGGGTATCGTGGTGAAGAAAAAGACGTTCGACAAAATGAAGCTCGTCCCCGGCACCAAGTATCTCATCAATGCCGGCAGCGTCGGCCAACCGCGCGACAACGACTGGCGCGCGGCTTACGTCATCTACCAGCCGGACACGCTCGACGTGGAACTCCGTCGCATCCCTTACGATATCGAAACCACGCAGCGGAAAATCCTCGAGGCCGGACTCCCGGCGGAGCTGGCCGAGCGCCTCGCTTTGGGGAAATGAATCCCCGGCGCATCCTCATCCTCAAGCCGAGTTCCCTCGGGGACATCGTGCACACGCTTCCCTCCCTCGCCGCTCTCCGGACGAAATTTCCCGGCGCACACCTCGCGTGGATGGTCAATCCGGAATGGGCCGCGCTCCTCGAAAGCAATCCGCATCTGGACGAAACGCTGCTTTTTCCGCGTTCCGATTTCCGCGGACCCTCCGGTTGGCTCCGCTTCCGCCGCTGGCGGCAGGATCTCAAAAAGCAGACACCCCCGGACCTCATCCTCGATTTCCAAGGCCTGCTGCGCACCGCCCTCGTGGCTCGCGCCTTCCGCGGGGTTCCGGTCTACGGTCTCTCCGATGCGCGCGAAGGTGCCCACTGGGCGCAAACCCGCACCGTTCCCGTCGACCCGAAAGCCCACGCCGTCGAGCGCTACCTCGCCCTCGTCGCCGCCGCGGGTGCCACGTTGGCCGGACCACCGGTTTTCGATCTGCCGGCCGGCGACCGTCCGTCCGATCCATTACCCGAGGAACCTTTTGTCGTTCTGCACCCCTTTTCCCGCGGCCGGGGAAAATCCCTCACTCCGGAAGCCGCCGCCGCCTTTTGCCGCGCCATGGATCGCCCGGTCGTGCTGGTCGGACGCTCTGATGCCGCGCTGCCGGGCCTCCCGTCCGACACCGTCAATCTCCTCAACAAGACCAGCCTCACCGAACTCCTCTGGCTCCTGCGCCATGCGGCGTTTGTCGTCAGTGTGGACAGCGGACCGATGCACCTCGCTGCCGCGGTGACCGACCATCTTATCGCCATCCACACCTGGAGTGATCCCTGCCAAGTCGGCCCCTACCGTCCCGGTGCGCACGTCTGGAAAGCCGGCAACTTCTTCCCCGCCCTCGACCCTCTCAGCTCCACCGCTCCCGCCGTCGAACCGACACCGGACGATGCCGAAACCATCGCCCGCTGGGTCCGCGAGCAACTCTCCCTGACTTCCTCACCCCGGTAGGGCCGGCTGGCCCAGCCGGCCGCTGCGTGAATTCTCACGCCCCCGGAGGCGACACCGCGCGGCGACTGATCTTCCGTTTAATCAAAGCCAACGCCTCCCGCGCCTCCTCCACGCGCAACAACGCGCACAGCGCAAAATAAACCGCCGCCGCCGCGCCAATGATGGCCAGCAGTGACCAAGCCCGGTCCACCAACGACGACGCACCCAGCCATGGTGCCAACCACTCGCGACCGAACACGCACACCGCGGCCAACCCCGCCGCCGCAACCACGATCCGGCCGAACGATCCCAGCACCTTGAAAGTCTCCATGCCTCCCGCGGCGCGCCGCATGAGAAAATACAAAATGAAGAAATCAATCGTGGCGACCAAGCCGGTGGACAGCGCGAGCCCCTTGTGTCCGAGCCCCATGCGGAAAGTCAGTTGCCAGTTGAGCACGATGTTCAGGCCGATCCCGAAAAAGGTGACCAGCATCGGCGTCCATTTGCGTTCCAGCGCGTAGAAGGCGGGCGACAACACCTTGATGCAGGCATAGCCCATCAAGCCGATCGCGTAGAATTTCAGCGCGACTCCCGTTTGCATCGTGTCGTCCGCAGTGAATTTTCCGCGTTCGTAAATCAGGCCGATGATTTCGTTGCTCATCATCATCAGCCCGATCGTCGCCGGCAGGGTGAGAAAGAGCGCCAACCGGATGGCCTTGGCCAGCGTCTCGCGGAAATGCGCCATGTCCCCGCCCGCCGCGATCTTGGACACCGCCGGCAGGGTCACCGTGGCCACGGCGACGCCGAAAATGCCGAGCGGCAACTGCATGAGACGGAAAGCGTAGGAGAGCCAACTGACCGCGCCATCGCCGAGATAGGACGCAAAGATGCTGTTGACCATCACATTGACCTGCACCGCGCTGGCCGCGATCACCGCCGGCAACATGAGCCACAACACGCGTTTGACCTGCTCGTCGCGCCAACCGAAATCGAAATGGAAAGTGAACCCGACTTTTTTCAGGCTCGGGAGCTGCACCGCAAGCTGGAGGAAGCCGCCGATCAACGTGCCGATGGCCATGCCGATCAACGCGCGTGGGCCGAAGGTGGGGTCGATCAGCCAGGCGATGGTTACCCCGCCGAAGATCGAACCCAGGTTGTAAAAACTCGAGGCCAGCGCGGGGACGCCGAAGACATTGCGCGAATTGAGCATGCCCATGACGAGCGCCGCCAGCGACACCATCAAAATGAAAGGAAACATGATGCGGGTCAGCTCGACCGCAAAAGCCGACTTGCCCGCGTCGAAGCCCGGGGCCAGCACGCCGATCAAGGCCGGGGCGAAAATGATCCCGAGCAGGGTGACGAAAGTCATGAAGACCAGCGCCAGCGTGGCCATCTTGCGCGCCAGCTCCCACGCCGCTTCGTAACTTCTTTCCACCCCCAGCTTGGAAAAGACGGTGACGAAAGCAACGGACAACGCACCCTCGGCGAACAAGTCGCGCAGCAGGTTCGGCGCGCGGTAGGCCGTGATGTAGGCATCCATCCCCCGCCCCGCACCGAAGAGCGCGGCGAAGATCAGTTCGCGAGCCAAGCCGAGGACACGGCTCAGCATGACGGCCAGCGCGACAATACCCGCCGCTCGCGTGTTCAGCTTTTCTTTAGCCATGCGCCGCCCTGCGTAGCCGATCCATGATGGCCATGCCCAGCCCCGATTCCGGAATTCCCCGCGCGTAAATGCGCCGCACACCGGAGGCGTCGAGCCGTCGCAGGGCCGCGAAAAAAAGCGGCGCGGCATCCGCCGGATCGGACGGCAACACTTCCACCGCGGCAAAACCCGGTCCCGCCGCCCCGAAGGCGAGGAGTCCGCTGGTCGCCGCATCCACGGGCAACGCGGCGTCCCCGGACCAAAGGCTCAGGGGAGTGCGGGGCGCGTAGTGGCTCTCCAGCATGCCCGGCGCGGCGACGGCACCGCCGCGCGATGCGCGCTGCACGGGAGCGAACTTCGACAGTTCCTCCACGGTGACCGGACCCGGGCGCAGCAGAACCAGCCGCCCGTCTTCCACCGCCACGATGGTCGACTCGAGGCCATGCCGGCACGGACCGCCATCGAGCACCAACGGGATGCGCCCGTCCAGTTCCTCTATGACATCCTGTGCGGTGACCGGACTGATGCGTCCGAAACGGTTCGCACTCGGAGCGGCCACCGGTCGACCCAGCGCGGCCACCACCGCGGCCATGACCGGATGCGCACTGCAGCGCAGAGCGACGGTCGGCAATCCGGACCGGACAAGATCCGGCACGACGTCCTTGGCCGGGAGAACCATGGTGAGCGGCCCGGGCCAGAACGCTTCGGCCAGTTTGCGGGCCAGAGCATCCGCTCCACCCGCGACCACCGACAGCGATTCGATCCACGTCGCATCCGCGACATGCGCGATCAAGGGGTCGAAAGACGGACGTTCTTTCGCCGCGAAAACTTTCGCGGCCGCCTCCGCATTGAGCGCGTCGCAAGCGAGTCCGTAAACGGTTTCGGTCGGCACCGCGACAATTTCGCCCCGTCGCACCAAGGCGGCAGCCTCCTCGGCCGCGGCATAAATTTCCTCCGGCGAGCGGGCCTCTCGCACGGCTGTTTTCCCAGCGCGGTCGACGCGATCGACGCCGAGCTTAAGCGATTGGTGGTTAGACACTTGGGATCTCGATACCGGTGGCGCGCCTCTGCGGGATCAGCAGCCGGACCGACGGCACATCTTGAACGGAGAGGTTCTCTTTTCCAATAAGCAATTGACCATTACCCCCTCCTCCCCCATATACCCCGACGGGCGCAGAGTATCGCGTCAAAACCAGCCCCGTCTGCATGCCCCAAGGAATAGTCAAATGGTTCAACAACAAGAAGGGTTTCGGGTTTATTGCCGACCCCAGCGGAGCCAGCGCCGACATCTTCGTGCACTACTCGGAGATTCGCGGCGACGGCTACAAAACGCTGGAGGAAGGTGACACCGTGGAGTTCGAGCTGAGCCCGAGCGAACGCGGACCCAAGGCCCTGAATGTGGTAAAAATCTGAACGTGTTTCGCAACCTGGTCCTCGTCGGATTCATGGGATCCGGCAAATCCAGCGTCGGAAGGATCTTGTCGTCTCTCACCGGGTTCGCCCTTGTTGATACGGACACCCTCGTCGCGCAGGAAGCCGGCCAATCCATCCCGGCGATCTTCAGACAACACGGCGAAGAACACTTCCGCGCCCTCGAGACCAAGGTTCTCCAAAGCCTCGTCGGACGCATCGGCCTCATCGTCGCCACCGGCGGAGGCGTGATTACCGTCGCGGAGAACCGCAAAATTCTCCCCGAGATCGGCCCCGTCGTCTGGCTCGACGCCGACACCGAGCACCTCTACCAGCGCGTCAAACACAGCAAACGCCCCCTCCTGCAAACCGCCGATCCCCGCCGCACCGTCGAGGAACTCTACCGCGCCCGCGAACCCCTCTATCGCCAAACCGCCACCCTCCGCATCGACTCCGGCACCCTCACCCACCGCCAAACCGCCGAAGCCATCCTCTCCCGCCTGCAGCAACCGGCCCAGCAGCAGTAAGCGTCCGCGGTTGATATCGTTTACGGCAGACGATAACGTGCCCTTTCTCCCGATGCCTCGTGGTGTAACGGTAGCACAAGTGACTCTGGATCACTTTGTCATGGTTCGAATCCATGCGAGGCAGCCATGCGAAGCATGGCGGACTCGAGTCCTCGAATGGCGAAGCCCACCTTGGAAAGGTCGACACAGGCGACCAATCCATGCGAGGCAGCCATTCGGATCGCCATCTCATCCTGCTTCCAGCATCCGCAGCGGACGATAGCCGCGGAGGAAATCCTGTCCGCTCATTCTTTTCCCACCGGACGGCTGGACCTCGAGCAATTCGAGACATCCCCCGCCTCCGCAACCGATGCAAAGCCCATCGACCAGATTGCCCGCCGGGGTCGAGCCCTCGCGCACTGCAGCACGGTGGACCTTGAGGTCGATGCGCTTGCCGTTGTCCAACTCGGCGACCGCAGTGCAGCCGGGCCACGGATGGAATCCGCGGATCCGACGGTCCAACTCCTCGGCGCTCGCGTCCCACGACAACCGGCCACGGGCACGATCGAGCTTTGGCGCATAGGTAGCATCGCTCTCGTCTTGCGGAACGCGCGGGGCGGAACCCTCCGCGATGAGGCGGATCGCCCGGGCCAAAGCCACCGGGGCGAGCTGCGCCAGACGGTCGTGCAACGAACCCGCGGTATCGTCCGCACGGATCTCGCACTCCTCGTGCAAAAGAACGTCGCCGGTGTCGAGTCCTTCGTCCATCCACATGACGGTGATCCCGCTGGCACGGTCACCCGCCAGCACCGCGGCGTGCACCGGGGCGGCTCCACGGTGGCGCGGCAGGAGCGAGGCGTGGAGATTGATCGCCCCGAGACGCGGCAGATCGAGCACTTGCCGGGGAAGAATCTGGCCATAGGCCATGACGACAAAAAGATCGGCTTCCAGTGCCGCGAGCTGCGCCACAGCCTCCGCGGCACGGATCTTTGCCGGCTGCAGCGGGACAAGACCGTGCCGAAGCGCCGCCTCTTTGATCGCGCACGGCTTCACCTGCAGGCCGCGCCCCGACGGCCGGTCGGGCTGGGTGACCACGCCGACCACTTGCGCCTCGGGCGAGGCCAGCAACCATTCCAAGGAGGGCAGACCGATATCGCCGCTCCCGAGATAGACGATCCTCATGGGTGCCTCCGCCCCGCGTGGCCGGGTGACCGGACACGGCGCAATTCACCGGCCGAAACCTCGCGTTGCCCGACCGAGTCGGCGCAACCCGTGCAAAGGTAATCGTAGATTTCTTTGTCCGGCAGAACGAGGAGCAACCGCTCGCGAACCGGCATGGCTTGCCCGCAACGGCGGCAAAAAAGACTGCTGGCGCGCAGACTTTCGAACTGCCCGCTCATGTCACGGCACTGAAACCTTCTTCGCCGAAATGGTTGCGGCGGTCGTGGACCAGCACGCCGACAATCGCCCCGAGAACATCGACCGGGGACTGCATGGCATCGATATGCTCGATCATATTTTCACCGTAATACTCGAGGAGCGGACGCGACTCTTCTTCGTAAGTCTCGAGGCGGTGGCGGATCACCTCCTCGTTCGCATCGTCGAAACGGTTGTCCCGCAGGGCGCGTCGCTTGAGACGCTCGACCAATTTGGCGCGGTCCGGACAGGACAGATGGAAAATTTTTCTCACCCGCACCGTGTCCTCCAGCATCTGGGCTTGGTGCACATTGCGCGGGATGCCGTCGAGGACGAGGAAGTCGTGGTCTGGATGAAAGGCGTGCGACTCCACGCTCTGGTCGATGCGGATCTTCCACAGTTTGACCGTCACCTCGTCCGGCACCAACTCGCCCCGGCTGGAATATTCGAGAAACTGCTGGCCAAGCGGGGTGCGCAGGTCGAGGGCGCGGAAGACGTCGCCGCACGCGCAGTGGAAGTAACCCGGCACCGTGCCGAGCGCCCGGCCCTGCGTTCCCTTGCCGCTGCCCGGCGCACCGAAGATGAGGTAAGTTTGGTATTTGCTCATGGAGGTCGTGGACAAGTTGCGTCATCTTACGCCGATCGGCGGGAATGACAACGCACCTCTCGCGGGGCGCGTTCCTTGACACTCTTGCCCCACGCCCTTAACTCATAGCTTCTCCCGCCCGTGCACACCGACGATCAAGTCCTCGAAGTTCTCCTCGACCAGTTCCGGGTGAGCGCCGAGCAAGTCGACCAAGCCCGGGAGAACCATCCAGAGACCCCGATCCTGCGAGCCCTGCTCGAGGACGGCGCGGTGCAACCGCGCGACATCAACGAAGCGGTCGCTCACATCAACAATCTGTCCTTCGTTGACTTGGAGGACGAGGAAACCGTGGCCCGGATCCGGCAACTGCACGAACTCATCCCCGGCGAAGTGGCCCGCCGCCACCGCATCCTCCCCATCCAGCAAAGCGACCACGGTATCGAGGTGGCCATCGGCGACCCGATGAATTTCGAGGCCTTCGACACGGTCCCCATCCTGCTCAAAACGGAAGTCGAGTTCCTCTACGCCGATCCCGAACGCGTCGAAGCGCTCCTCGCCGACATCTACCCGCGGCAGGACGGCCTGCTCGCCGCCGGCACGGAGGAGGAAGCCGCCGGGGTCACAGCCGAGGACGACGCGGCCGTCATCGTCCTTGTGCAGGACTTCCTCAAAAAGGCCCAGGAAATGCGGGCCAGCGATATCCACCTCGAACCCGTCGACGAGGGCTCGCGCATCCGCTTCCGCATCGACGGGGAGTTGGAGCAATACAAACTGCTCCCCTCCACGCTGCACGGAGCCATCATCAGCCGTCTCAAGATCATGACGGAGACGATGAGCATCGACGAGAAACGCGTGCCGCAGGACGGGCGCATCCAGTGCCAAGTCAACGGCAAGGATCTCGACCTTCGCGTTTCGACGATCCCCACGTCCCAGGGCGAATCGGTGGTCATGCGTCTCCTCGACCAGTCGAACCTCTCGATCAAACTGCCCGACCTCGGCTTCATGAGCGATGATCAGGAATATTTCCGCAGCCTGATCAAACTGGCCGACGGCATCATCCTCGTCACCGGCCCGACCGGTTCGGGTAAAACAACCACCCTCTACGCCTGCCTCTCCGAGATCAACGACGAGAGCCGCAAGATCATCACCGTGGAGGACCCGATCGAATACGTCATGCCCGGGGTCAACCAGGTGCATGTCAAAGCCGACATCGGCATGACCTTCGCCCGCGCTTTGCGCTCCATCCTGCGTCAAGCTCCGAACGTCATCATGATCGGTGAGATCCGCGATATCGAGACCGCCGGCATCGCCATCAATGCCTCCCTCACCGGCCACCTCGTCCTCTCGACCCTGCACACCAACGACGCGCCCAGCGCCATCGCGCGACTCATCGACATCGGGGTGAAGCCCTTCCTCGTCTCCAGCGCCGTCCGCGCCGTCATGGCCCAGCGCCTCTGCCGCAAACTGTGCAACTGCAAAGAGCCGACGAATTTGACCGAGGACGAAATGACCGCCCTCCACCTCGACCCCGAGCAACTCGCCGACGCCACATTTTACAAACCGAAAGGCTGCGAGCGTTGCCGCTTCACCGGCTACCGCGGACGCCTCGGCATTTTCGAGATTTTCAAAGTGGACGACGAAATGCGGCAGATGATCAACCGCATGGGCGAGGGCGAGGATCGCTCCGAGCAGGTCAGCACCGTCCAATTGCGCAAGCGCGCCCGCGAGCAGGGCATGCGCACCCTGCGGGAGGACGGATTCCAGAAGGTTTTCGCCGGTCTGACCACCTTCGACGAGGTGCTGGCCGTGACCATGGGAGATACCGACTGACATGGATCCGCACCTCGTTATCACCACCCTCGCCGACCAGGGCGTTATTCCCGCCGAGCAGTCGGAAGAACTGCTGCACGCGATCCTCGAGAGCGGACGCACTCCGGAGGATTTTCTCATCAACGATGGCCACGTCGACGAGCACACCTTTTACCAGACCATCGCCAACTCGATCGGGGCGAACTATATCGACCTGACCGGCTTCGAACTCGAAACGTCCCTTCGCGACAAAATCCCCGTCGGCCTGGCCCGCCTGCACCGCGCGCTCCCGGTCGCCGAAATCGACGGCACGCTCTACCTCGCTCTCAGCGACCCGCTCGACACCGAGCGCGTTTCCGAACTTCGCTTCGCCCTCAGCCAACCGCTCCAGATCAGCGTGGCCTCCGTGGCCCGCATCGAGGAACTCATCGCGCAATACTACGAGTCGGTCGATTACGCGACCGAGGGATTCTCCGCCCTCACCCAGAAAGAACTGAGCGCCAAGCTCAGCGAAGCCGGCACGGCCGTCTCGGCCGGCAATCTCTCCGAGGAGGAACGCGCACAATACGTCACCCAGATCATCGACAACCTCATCGACATCGGCATCAAAGCCAAGGCCAGCGACATCCACTTCGAACCGTTCGAGGAATTCATGGACGTGCGCATGCGCGTCGACGGCACCCTGCGCTCGCTCCTCACGGGGAGCGACCGCAAGGCCTACAGCTCGATCGCCCGGGAACTGATTTCCCGCGTCAAGGTCATCGCCAACCTGAACATCGCGGAAAGCCGCCTGCCGCAAGACGGACGCATCCAGCGCAGCGTCATGCGCGACGGCAAGCCTTTCTCCATCGACCTCCGCGTCTCCACCCTGCCCACCCAATACGGTGAGAGCGTCGTGCTGCGTATTCTCGACCGGTCTGCCGTCCAACTCGACCTCGACAAACTCGGCGTCCCCGAACGGGTGAAAAAGACCCTGCGGGAAATGATCAAGCTGCCCAACGGCATCATCATCGTCACCGGACCCACCGGCTCGGGCAAGACCACCACCCTCTACGCCTGCCTGCGCGAGATCAACGACCCGAACTCCAAACTGCTCACCGCCGAAGATCCCGTGGAATATGACATCGACGGCATCATGCAGGTGCCGGTCAGCGAAGCCATCGGCCTCGATTTTGCCCGCTGCCTGCGCGCCTTCCTCCGTCAGGACCCGGATCGCATCCTCGTCGGCGAAACCCGCGACCTTGAAACCGCGCAGATCGCCATCCAAGCCTCCCTCACCGGCCACTTGGTTTTCACTTCGCTGCACACCAACGACTCGACCGGCGCCATCACCCGCCTCATCGACATGGGCGTCGAGCCCTTCCTTATCTCCGCCTCGCTCGAACTCGTCGTGGCCCAGCGCCTGGTCCGCCGCATCTGTCCCAAGTGCATCGAGCCCTATGAACCGAGCGAGGACGAACTCATGCTCCTCGGCCTCTCCGCCCACGAGGTCGGCGACAAAAAATTCTACAAGGGCCGCGGCTGCGACGAGTGCAACAACACCGGCTACAAAGGACGCAAAGGCATTTTCGAAACCCTGCGCATCGGCGACACCCTGCGCGAGATGATCAACCAACGTGCCCCCGGCGTCGTTCTCCGCCAGAAAGCGGTCGAACTCGGCATGCGCACCCTGCGCGAGGAAGGTCTGCAAGCCATCTTCGATGGCGAGACCAGCGTCGAGGAAATCCTCAAATACACCTGAGGCTGGCTGCTACCGCCGGATCGCCTCGGCTACCTCGCGGGCGAAATAGGTGAGGATGATGTCGGCACCCGCGCGCTTGATAGCGAGCAAGGCCTCGTCGCGCGTCTGTTCGTAATCGAGCCACCCCGCCCGGGCCGCGGCGTGGATCTGTGCGTATTCGCCGGACACTTGGTAAGCCGCCAATGGCAATTTGGTTTGCTCGCGTACAACCCGGATCACGTCGAGATACGGACCGGCCGGCTTGACCATGACCATGTCCGCGCCCTCGCTTTCGTCCAATTCCACTTCCCGCAAGGCCTCGCGCAGGTTGGCCGGGTCGAGTTGGTAGGTCGCTTTGCTGATGGGATCTTCCTGCACGCTGCCGACCGCATCGCGGAAAGGACCGTAATAGGCCGAGGCGAATTTGGCCGCGTAAGCCAGAATGCACGTTTCTGTCCGTCCCGCACCATCCAGTGCGGCGCGGATCGCCCCCACCCGGCCGTCCATCATGTCGGAGGGCGCCACGATGTCCGCCCCCGCTTCGGCCTCCTTGACCGCCAACTGTGCGAGAAGCTCAACGGTCGCATCGTTGTCGACATCGCGGCCTTCGGACGTAAGCACACCATCATGTCCGTGGTCCGTGTAAGGATCGAGGGCTACATCGGCGATCAGCACCAGATCCGGAACCGCGCTCCTGACCTCATGCAAAGCCCGGAAGAGAAGATTTTCCGCCGAAAGAGCGTGCGTGCCCGCCCCGTCTTTGTGCGCGCCGATCAATGACCGGAAAAATCGCCACCGCGGGAATGCCAAGGTCAAGCGCCTCCCGGCATTCCTGCGCCAGACTTTTCACGCTGTGCCGCACCACCCCGGGCATCGAGGCAACAGGCGAATTGTCCGTCCCCCCATGAACGAAAAGCGGATAGACCAAGTCCGCCGCATCGAGGCGTGTTTCCCGCACCATCCGCCGCAAGCCCTCCGCGCGCCGCAACCGCCTCATCCGTGTGCTCAACTGCATCGCCTCTTCATAGCACGCGCTCCTTCCCCTTGGACATCCGCATTCGAAGGGGCCTTCCTCTTGACGTAATAACATTTGTAGCTACGCTTTCCCCATGCCATACGAACTCAAAGTCCGCAAAATCGGCAACTCCTACGGCGTCGTCCTGCCCAAAGAAGCCCTCGCCACCCTCCGCGTCAAAGAGGGCGACACACTCACGGCCACGGAAGCTCCGAACAGCTTGAACCTCACGCCGAGCGACCCGGATTTCGATAAAACCATGCGGATTCTCGAGGACATCAGCCATCGTTACCGCAACGCCCTGCGGGAATTGGCCAAATGAAGGAGCCCTACTGGCTCACGCGTGAAGAGTGCCTCGCCCTTCACGACATGATGCTGGCCCAATACGGTGGATGTTCGGGCATTCGCGATGAGGGCCTCCTCGAATCTGCTCTCGCCCGTCCGCAACAACTCCACCACTACGGCAATCCGAAACTCGCTGAAATAGCCGCAGCCTATGCTGCAGGTATTGTGAAAAATCATCCCTTCCTCGATGGAAACAAACGCACAGGCTTCATGATGGGCGCCGGCTTCCTCGAACGTAACGGATGCAAATTTTTCGCCTCCGAAGCGGATGTCGTCATCCGCACCCTCGCGCTGGCTGCGGGCGAAATGACCGAGGCCGACTACGCCGCCTGGCTGAAGGAAAATTCCAAACGAGTGTAAAAGGCCTTCGTTAGGGTCGGTCGCCGCGGCGACCGACCGCCTGCTTACAAAACCGCGATCGCCGCTTCCAGCTTCGCCTTCTTCTCCCGCCACTCGTCCCCGCGCTTCTTGAAGTTCTCGATGACCTGCGCCGGTGCGCCCTGCACAAACGAAGTATCGGCCAGCTTCTTCTCCACTTTGCCGATCTCCGCCTCCACCTTGGCCAACTCGCCCTGTAGACGTTTCTTCTCCGCTTCGACATCGATTGCCAACTCGAGATAAACCTCGCCGAGCGGCGTCAGCACATGCGGCATCTTCCGCCCCGGACCATCCGCCTCGACCAGTTTCACCTCGGACGCCCGCGCCAGCGTGCGGAAGACCGACAAGTCCGTGCCGGCAAAATCCGGGTGCTCTGCGAGATGCGCCACGCATTCCGCGTTGGACGGCACTTTGAATTCCGCCCGCAACACGCGCACCGCCCGCACGGCCTCGTAAACGGCCCCCACGGCATTGGTCGCCTTGGCTTTCTCCTCTCCCGACATCGCCGGGAGTGAGTCATCCGCCGGTGGTGCCGCAAAAAGAATCATGCCCTCGCGCCCCGCACCCGCGGCGTAGCCCAACCGGTGCCAAAGTTCCTCCGTGATGTGCGGCATGAACGGATGCAGCAGGCGCAGGTAGCCGGAGAGCACGTGGTCCATGACCGCGCGCACCCCGTCCGCGGCCTCGCCCCCCGCGGCCAACTCGGCCTTGCTCGACTCGACATACCAGTCGCAATACGTGCTCCAGAAAAAATCGTAGAGCAGCGTCGCCGCCTCGTGAAAATGGAAGTCGTCCAGCGCCTGACGATAGCCCGCGTGCATCGCATCGAACGCCACCAGCACCGCGATTGAATACGGTGACAATTCATGCTCCACCAGCGGCTTGGACGCGGCGGACGCCCCCTGCATTTCGCGGAAGCGCGCCGCGTTCCACAGCTTGTTGGCAAAATTGCGACCTTCTTTGATCTGGTTCTCGTCGAAGCGCACGTCCTGCCCGTGCGGCGCGATGCGCATCAGGCCGAAACGCAATCCGTCCGCCCCGTATTTGGCCATGAGGTCGAGCGGGTCGGGCGAATTGCCGAGGCTCTTGGACATTTTGCGCCCCTTGATGTCGCGGATGATGCTGGTGAAGAAAACATTCCGGAAAGGCACCTCACCGGTGAATTCCAGCCCAGCCATGATCATGCGCGCGACCCAGAAGAAAATAATATCCGGCCCGGTCACCAGGTCGTTCGTCGGATAGAACTTTTTCCGCGCCGCCTCGTCCATCGTGGCGAACGGCCAGAGCCATGAACTGAACCACGTGTCGAGCACGTCCTCATCCTGCCGCCAATTCTCCGCGTCAGCTGGCGCGTCGAGACCGACATGCACGACGGAGGAATCGTCCTTGCGATACCACACGGGAATGCGGTGACCCCACCACAGTTGGCGGCTGATGCACCAGTCCTGGATGTTGGTCATCCAGTGCTCGTAAATTTTCGCCCAACGCTCGGGCACGAAACGGATTTTTCCGGAGACCACCGCGTCGAGGGAGGCGGGCACCTGCGGGTATTTGAGGAACCACTGCTCGCTCAACCGCGGTTCGATCGGCACATCGGCGCGCTCGCTGTAGCCGACATTGTTTTCGTAATCCTCCACGCGCACGAGGAGACCCATCTCCTCGAGCTTTTGCGCGGCGGCCTCGCGCGCCGCGAAGCGCTCCATGCCGGCGAACTCCGGTCCGGCCAGTTCGTTGAGCGTGCCGTCCGGATTCATCACGTCGAGGACTTCCAGACCGTTGCGCTGGCCGATCTCGAAGTCCGCTTTGTCGTGCGCCGGAGTCACCTTGAGCACGCCGGTTCCGAAGGTCATGTCGATGTGCGTGTCGGCGATGATCGGGATTTCCGCCCGCGGGAACGGACGCACCGCATGCCTGCCGATGAAACGCGCATAGCGCGGATCGTCCGGATGCACCGCCACGGCCGTGTCGCCCATCAAGGTCTCGGGGCGCGTCGTGGCGATCTCGAGAAAGGTTCCCGGGTCTTCCGCCACCTCGTAACGCATCACGTAAAGTTTGCCCTTGGCGGGCTTCATGATGACTTCCTCGTCGCTTAGCGCGGTCTGCGAGACAGGGCACCAGTTGACCATGCGCTTGCCACGGTAAATGAGGCCCTGCGCGTGCAATTTGACGAACACCTCCTGCACTTGACGCGAATAGTCGGCGTCCATGGTGAAACGCTCACGATCCCAGTCGCAGGAGCATCCGAGGCGCTTGAGCTGTTTGATGATGATCCCGCCGTGCTTTTCCTTCCACGTCCAGACCCGCTCGAGGAATTCCTCGCGGCCCAGATCGCGGCGCGTTTTCCCTTCCTCTTTGCGCAACTGGCGCTCGACCACGGTCTGCGTGGCGATGCCCGCGTGGTCCGTGCCGGGTAGCCAAAGCACCTCGTGCCCGGTCTGCCGCGCGCGGCGGGCCAGGATGTCCTGCAGCGTGTTGTTCAGCACGTGGCCGAGGGTGAGCACCCCGGTCACGTTGGGCGGCGGAATGACGATGCTGAATCCGGGCTTGGCCGAGGACGGATCGGCCGCGAAGCACCCTTCTTGGATCCACTCCCCATACCACCGCTCCTCCACGGCACCGGGCTCGTAAGCTTTGGAAATTTCGGACATCGGACCCGCCATCATTCCGGATTTCGCGCCCCCCTGCAAACCGCTTTCCAGCCGCTCAGGCAACCGGGCGCCGCAGGACGAGGATCGTGATATCGTCCGACCGCTCGGCCTCGCCGGCATGCTGCGCGACAGCCGCGCCCACCCGCGCGGCGACGGCCGCGGCGGAATCCATACCGGGGGGCGACAACTCCCGCAGCAAACGCTCGTTGCTGAAAAGCTCCCCGCTTTCGTCCAAGGCCTCGGTGACGCCATCCGTGTAGACGATCAATGACTCGCCCGGTGCCAAGGTGAGTGTCCACGGCGCAAACACCGCGTTTTCCATCAAGCCGAGCGGCGCGCCGCCGAGCGGACCGAAGACCGGAGCGCCGCCCGGAGACACCCGCACCGGCGGATTATGCCCGCCCAACGCGCAGGAAATTTCCCCCGCATCCTCCGCGATCCCGAGGAACATGGTGACAAAAAGGCAGGCCTCATTGTTGCGGCAGAGTTCGTCATTGAGCGCGGCGAGGATCTCGACCGGCGTCATGCCTGGACGGGCCAGCGCCCGGACCAGCGTGCGCGTCATGGCCATAAACAAGCCGGCCGCCACGCCCTTGCCGGAGACATCGCCGACGAGGAAACACAAGCGTCCCGGTTCAATGAAAAAGAAATCGTAAAAGTCCCCGCTCACCTCGCGCGCCGCCTCGAGCCGCGCGAAAAGCTCGAGTCCCGGGGGTTCGCTCGCGGGGGGAAATTCACGCGGCAACAATCCGGACTGCAGTTCACGCGCCAATTCCAAATCGCGCTGCAGCGCGGCACGCTCGAGGGCTGCGGCTTGGGCCCTCACCCGCACCAAGGCTGCGGCGACCAGACCGGCAAAGTATTCCACCAACTGCTCATCCGCCGCGGTGAAAACCGGACGCCCCACAGGGTTGAGAAACTCCACCACCCCGAGGCACTCTTCGCCATCGAGCAGCGGCGCGGCCAGCAACG
The DNA here is from genome assembly GCA_963776165.1 of uncultured Verrucomicrobiae bacterium. GTDB lineage: Bacteria > Verrucomicrobiota > Verrucomicrobiia > Chthoniobacterales > JACTMZ01 > JACTMZ01. Next base: position 85,586 of record CAVZLI010000003.1, on the reverse strand, counting down.
CCCGCGTGGTCCATCCGGTGGCCCGATCGGCTTCCTTGTAGACGCGCGCATCGTTCGCCGCGTCGTCCACGCGCACGAGGCGCTTCTGTTCCATCACCGCCCAGACCACGCCCCGCCCCGGCGGCACGCGGAAAGCCCCCAGCTTGGGAGCTCCTTCGCCGTGGGCGTGATGGATGACGAGGTCGCCGGTCCGCTCGTCGGGCAGAAAAATCGAACAGGCCTCGACCCGCATCCACGGCAAGCTGTCGGTCAGGATTTTGGCCAACAGGCCGTCAAGGTCGGTCTCGCGACCGAGACCGGCGGCCACGCGCAACAGCCCCGGATAATCCATCGCGTCTCCCATGGCACCCGATCAAGCGGACCCGGCTCGTTTCGCCGCGCCGCCGTGCAGAAAGTTCTCCGCCAGCGCCTCGTAAAGCGCCACCGGACAGATCCGCCGCGACACTTCATAGCCGACGATGGCCGCGGTGCCGAGGGGGATGGTAAACGCCACCGCGCCCGTCATTTCCACCACGATGATAAAGGACGTCATCGGGCTCTGCACCACGCCGGAAAAATAGGCCACCACCCAAAGCAGGATGATGCCCTGCACCGTCGCCCCGCTCCACGCGAACCAACCGGCGGTCAGCTGACCCAGCCCCGCACCCACCGAAAAGGACGGATCGAACAAGCCGCCCGGGATACCGGTCAGCAGGACGAGCATTGTCGCCGCCGCGCGCTGCAGCGCATACCACGGTCCGATCGTTCCCCGCGTCTCCTCCATGGCCGCCACTTCCTCCGCCGGCAAGGTCGCGAGGTAGCGCGGGCTGTCCTGCAGGATGAGCGCGCGGGCCTGATCGTAACCGGTGCCCAGCGTGGTCCCGCCGGAAAACCACGCCAGCACGGCACAAAGCAAGCCGATGACCAGCGCGACGGGCAGGAAGCTTTTGCGGATGGCGCGCGAGACGTGCGGCACGACGAGAAGAAGCACTTTGGCAAAAAGTCCGCCCAGCGCGCCGCCCACGACGCCGATGATGAGCACCGCAACCCACGGACCCGGCGTGAGATACTCCAAAGGGATCAGGCGATCGTAGTCAACCCGGCCGTAGAAAAAATAATTCCCGAGGAAAATCATGCAGACAATGCAGGCCACCATGACCGTGCGCACGATCGTCCCGAGATTGTCCTTGTCGAAACGCCGCCCGATTTCCTCGAAAGCGAAAACGATGCCCGCGATCGGTGCGTTGAAAGCCGCCGCGATCCCGGCCGCTCCGCCGCCCATGATCAATCCGCGCTCCATCATATGCCGCGGAAAATGCGTCCACTTGCTCACCATGTGCATGAAACACGCGCCGAGCTGGACCGAAGGACCTTCACGCCCGATGGACAGGAAGGAGAACAACCCCAGTCCTGTCAGCAGGGCCTTGCCGACGATGATCCGCATCGACAGCAGGCGGTCGCGCAGCTCGCCCGGACCCGCCTGCAGCACGGCGATGACCTGCGGAATGCCCGTCCCGTCGGTGTATAAAAACACCCGGTCGCGCAACCAAATGATGAGAGCCAGACCGGCCGGCATGATAAGAAAGACAGCCCACGGTGCCGCGTCCCAGACGACTTTGGACAAGCCCGTGGATCCGCGGTCGAACAACGCGAAGAGCAACGCTCCCGAGCCGGCAAACACCGCGCCGAAGAGCGCCGCGCCAAGGGCTTTCCAGCTGCTTTTCTCTTCCGCTTTTTCCATCCCGCGCAGTTTGGCCCGATCATCCACCGCATCCAACCCTGCAATGTCACCATGCCCCGCGCAGGAACATGGCGACAAAGGCCAGCAGTGCCGCCACGGCCGCCGCCCACCACGCCCAGCCGATACCCTCCGGCTTCACCTCGCGGCCGAATTCCTTCTTCACGAATTCGTCGTAGTTGAACTCCTCGTCCGGCAAATCCAGCCCGCCCATGGTGTCCGCATCCTCGCGCCACCCGGACCTCTCGTCCGCCCCGCACTCCGGACAAGCCGCCGCCCCGCGCGGCACATCCTCGCCGCAAACCGGACAAACTTCGGGCGTTTCCATCTCTTCCTCCGTGTCCTCTGCGTCCTCTGCGGTTTACTTCTCCTCCAACAACGCCGCCAACACACCCTGAGTGTCCGACAAATCCTCGAACAAAAAGTCCGGCCGGTGCGCCGCCAACTCATCCTTGCCGTAACTCCCCGTGGCAATGGCCACCGCGACAAAACCCGCGGCCCGCGCGCAATCGATATCCCGCGGCGTATCGCCCAGCACGAAGACATCCTCCGCCTCGAAACTGCTCCCATGCTTCTCCACCGCACGCGAATGCGCTACCGGTCCCAGCTTGTTGCGGTCCACATGATCGTCGGCGAAAGCCCCGAACTCGAAAAAGTCCCACACCCCGTAATGCGAGAGCTTCAGCTCGGCACCCTTTGCAATGTTCCCCGTCAGCAAACCGAGCACGCAATCCTCACGCCCGTGCAGCGCCTCGAGCAGTGCGACGATCCCCGGCAGCACCGTCCCCTCACGCCGCGGCAACTCCAGAGCCAAGTGGTGCACGTAACCGTCGAAAAGATCCGCGATGTTCTCCGGCGTCGGCGGAATGTCGTAAGGCGAGAACATCTGCCGCGCGATGGCTCCATCGGTCGAACCGGCGAAGGAGATCGATGACAAATCGTCATCCACCCCGAAGCGCTCCTTGAAAGCCACCCGCAGCGCATGCTCCCCCGCGCGCCCCGTGAGGAGCAGCGTCCCGTCGATATCAAAGAGAAGCAGTTTTTTGCGCGCCATGCCCCACCTTACGCACACAGTCCGCCGAGCGCGAGCGTCTCTCCGGACCGCTCCAACCGCTCCCAACAATTTTCAACCCGGCTCCTCGATCGCTCTCCATCAGGCAGCGACGGTCATAGACCGCCGCTACAAGTTTTGATCGGGTTGTAGCGGCGCTCTATGAGCGTCGGCGCCTTCCCCCTTTGCAACGAGGGTAGCCCCGGTTACTCCCCAACCACACCCGCCCACGTGCGGGTTCAGGGACTGCCGACGGACACGCGAGCCGCGTGTCCCTACCCTCAGAACATCGACCGATCGTCCAAATCCCTTTCGACTTGGCATCACTCCGCCGGCACCAACGAAATCGCCGACACACTTCCGTCGCCCGGAACCATCACACCCGACAGCCCCGCGCGCCCGTGCTGACTGCCGCGCCAATTGAGCACCATCAACCCGTCCGGCATGATCGCCGCCAGCCCGTCGCCCAAAGCCAAGCCCTCCTCCTTCTGCACACGCTCGCCGGTTCCGACCGTGAGCGTCTTCACCACATCACCGCCGGCAATGACCATCCTTTCCTTGTCCTCGGAACCGCCGTCCCTCTCGCGGAGTGCCGTGTAAATCCCGTTGGAATCCGCCACCTCGAAGTGCGCATCGGTCACGTCCGCCTTGCCGACAAAGATCGTCTCCTCGCTCGCCTGACCCGAACCCTCCTGCGACCACAACCCGACCAGCGACATCCCCTCGGCCTGCGGCACCGCGCCGTAAACGGCCACCCCGCCCTGCAGGGCCACCCCGAGCGTCATGCCAACGACCACACCCGTCCCGAACATCTCATGCCCACCGATTTTCCACTGCAGGAGCACCAACCCGTCTTTCACCCGCGCCGTCACCTCGCCCTGGTAAGACGAACCATCGGGATTCCGCCCGCTCACCGCATGTGTCCCCTCGAGCGATGCCGCATCGAAGGTGCGCTCGTCCGCCGCGCGCAACGCATCAGATGCGAGGACAGCCGAGAAGAAAAAAGAAACAACCACAGCAAAGCGGGAGAGCTTCATAAGATGCCCGATGCATAGCCCGCGCCATGCCGGAGTCAACGCCGATCGGCCCGCGCGCGGGCTTGCACGCCCCCGCCCGCCCGCCAAATCTATCCCCATGCCCGAACGCGTCCTTGCCGTCGATCCGTCCCTGCGCGGCACGGGCTATGCCGTCCTCGAGACCTCCGGCGGCAAAATGCGCGCCCTCGTCTACGGCGTGGTGAAAAATCCGCCCAAACTCGCCGCCCACCAGTGCTTGCGCGAAATCCACGAGACCCTCTCCCGCATCGCCACCGAACACGCTCCGGACAGTTTCGCCATCGAAGGCGTCATCTACGTGCAGAACGTCCGCACCGCCATCATCCTCGGTTCGGCCCGGGGCGCCGCGCTCCTCGTCGCGGCCGGACACAACCTCGAGGTGCACGAATACGCCCCGCGTTTCGTCAAACAAGCCGTGGTCGGACGCGGCGGCGCGCAGAAAGACCAAGTCGCCTTCATGATCCGCGCCCTGCTCGGACTGAAAGAAACCCCGCCCTCCGACGCCGCCGACGCACTGGCCATCGGCATGACCCACTTCAACCGCCGCGCCACGGCCATCCGATGAGCGCCCCGCAAACACGCTGGCTGGGCCGGATCGGCTACACCCCCGCACTCGAACTGCAGGAACAAACCGTCGCCGCCCGTGCCTCCGGCGAGGCGTCCGACCAGATCTTTTTCCTCGAACACGATCCCGTCTACACCATCGGACGGAAGCGCGATCGCTCCAGCTTGGGCGATGCCCCGCTCCCGCACCCCGTGGAGGAAATCAACCGCGGCGGCCAAGCCACCTTCCACGGCCCCGGCCAGCTCGTCGGTTACTTCATCTTCGACCTGCAAAAACTCACCCCCGACCTCCACGTCTTTCTACGCTGGATCGAAGAAGGCCTCATCGCGCTCCTCGCCGATTACGGCCTCACCGCGCAACGCCGCGAGGGCCTCACCGGCGTGTGGATCGAAGACCGCAAGATCGCCAGCATCGGCGTCGGCGTGCGCCGCTGGATCACCATGCACGGCTTCGGTCTCAACGTCGGCCCCGACCTCTCCGGCTTCGAGTCCATCACCCCCTGCGGCATCCAGGGAGTCACCATGACATCCCTCTCCCGTGAACTGGGCCGCGAAATCCCAGTCAAAGAAGTCGCCAACACAGCCGGAAATATTTTCACCAAAGCCTACACCCAACTCCTCCCCTCCAATGCTTGTAGCGGCGGTCTATGACCGTCGGAACCTTTCTTCTCATGCCACCGACGGTCATAGACCGCCGCTACAAGATCACCAAATCATGAAACTCCTCCTGCTCACCGTCGGCAAATCCGCACTCCCCTACGCCAAAGCCGGCCGCGACGAATACCTCGAGCGCCTCGCCCACTTCGCGCCGGTGGCCAAAGTCACGGTCAAAGCCTCCAACCCCGCGCGCGAAAGCGCCAGCCTCCTCGAGCACAGCGAGGGTTGCTTCCGCATCGTCCTGCACGAACACGGACAACAACTCACCAGCCGCGAACTCGCCGCCAAAGTCGACCAATGGCGGCAGTCCGCGCGCCGCGTTGCCGTCATTCTCGGCGGCGCCGACGGCCACGACCGCCCGCTGCTCGAAGCCGCCGACTTCCTCTGGTCCCTCGGCCCGCTCACCCTCCAGCACGAACTCGCCCTCGTCGTCGCTCTCGAGCAACTCTACCGCGCCCACACCATCCTGGCGGGTCATCCCTACCACCGGGATTGAAGCCGACCGGGGCAAGGACGAGCGGCCCACGCCCCGGGGAGCTCGCCCGTCGAATCCCGAGTGACTCGCAAGTGTTTTCCAGGCACCGACGCTCACAGAGCGCCGCTACGAGTTTTCCTCGAGGTGTAGCGGCGGTCTGTGACCGCCGGTGCCTGTCACTCGAATTGTTGTCTGTCGGAAAACGGGCGAGACACCCGTTCCCCCTGGGCCTCGCCGCCCCGGTTACTTCCAAACCCCACCCGCCCTGCGCGGGTTCGGGAACTCCCTCTCCTCCGCGGGACGCCTTCGCCCGCTTGCCTCGCAACACGGTCGGTTTAAGTTAATTGCCATGACCCATCGCCCATCCTCCCGCTCCTTGTCCGCCTACACCAAAGTCACCGTAAGCTCCCTCGTCGCCGCATCAGCAGTCGGCACAACAGAAGCTGCCATCGTCTACTTTGACGTTAATCCGGACCAGACGCTCATCGGGAACGACTTGCCTTATGTCACCTTCGGCAACATCGATCTGTCCACGGGCGTATACTCCCTAGCATACGGCGGGAACTTTTTCTCGATCTTTATTGCCTCCAACGGGAATTTGTCCTCCGGAGCCTACGCTGGAACGGTGCAGTGGGGCTTGTCCCCCACGGATTACTCGGGGTCAACCCCCCTCCAGCCAACCCGCGTCCAAAAATTGGCGTTCGGCACGTCGATCTCGGACATCTCCCCGAGCATCGGCAGTTGGGTGGACTACGGCCCCTACATGCTCTTCAATGGTGAGGGACCTTGGGTCGGTGGAGGCAATGCTTACGCACCGCTTCGCATCAACGCAGGCGGTGGTGATTACAACTACGGCTGGGTTAACATCAACTTCACCGATAATGGCAGTGGGGCATCCAGCTCGATAATCACCGGCTTCGCCTTCGAGGACCAATTCAACACCGCCATTCTCGCCGGCGATCAAGGCGGCCCCGCTGCTGTGCCCGAACCCGGCACCATGGCTGTCGGCGCCGGTCTCTTTGCATTGGCCGTCGGCGTCCACCTGCGCCGCCGCCGCGAAAAAAAAGCCGCCGCCTCCGACGCCCTGCTCAACCTCGCCAGCGGCGCCCGCGGCGTGGAAAAATTCCGCGCCGACAAGGCGGCCTGATCTTCCGCGCCCGCTTCCCCGAGACGCCCGCATCGCAAGGTGCGGGTGTTCTCTTCCGCACCCCCGCCGCCGCACCTCATACCAAGTCCCCAAAGCATTTGGATTCTTCAAAGTTCTCCGATCGGTAGGGTCCGCTGGCCCAGCGGACCGCTGCATCTCTGTGAGATGGGTGCGGACGGCTGGCCTACGGCTCGGAGAGCCCGCTCGTCCGCTTTCTTCACTGCGGATGCGCGAGCCGCACATCCCAACCCTCGGAGGCCACCGCCCGGAACGGATAGCACGACGCGAGAGCGTTGACACTGAGCGGCGCGCTAAGGTAATGAACACCCCATGAGTGCTCACCTCCGCCCGTCCCGCCTGTCCTCCTATTCCAAAGTCACCGTCGGATCCTTGGCTGCTGCTTCAGCCGCCGGTTCCGCCGAGGCCGCGATCGTTTTCTTCGACGTCAATCCCGACCAGACGATTCCGTTCGGCGGCACGGGGACTTTCGGGAGCATTGATCTCGTCAACGGCACTTACACCTTGAATGGCACAGCGGGCCGGTATTTTGGTCTCGCTTGGTCCGGCGATGACTTCTCTGGCTCCGTGAATCCCGTGGTGGGCAACATCGAGTGGGGTTACAACGGCTCTTACGTCACGCGTTTGGCACTCGACGACAGTATCTCGGGGGCCTCTGCGTGGACCTGGTCCACCAAGTCCGCCCCTGCGGGCGCCTATCTCGTCGGCGGATACATCGGCGATAGCGGTGAATGGGGATTTAGCGGCGACTCCGGAAGCGTGACGGGCTTCGCGCCGCTGCGCATTAACGTCGGCGGGAATTTCCACTACGGGTGGGCGGAGGTGACCTACGCGAATACCAACTCCTTCAGCAACTACTTGAACAATGCCACGATCACGGTGGCCGGCTTCGCCTTCGAGGACCAACTCAACACCGCCATCTTGGCCGGCGACACCGGCGGCGGACCGGCCCCCGTGCCCGAACCCGGCACCATGGCGGTCGGCGCGGGTCTCTTCGCTCTCGCCGTGGGCGCGCACCTGCGCCGTCGCCGCGAGAAGAAAGCCGCCGCTTCCGAGGCGCTGCTCGACCTCGCGGCCGGTGCCCGCGGTTTGGAAAAATTCCGCGCTGATCAGACGCGCTGAGCTTCCGGGTCTGCTTTCCCAAGACACCCGCGCCGTCAGGTGCGGGTGTTCTCGTCTTGCGCCTCCGCTCCCGCGGTCCGGCCATGCGGCTGAGGGCGCGAACCATGGCCGTGCGGGAGAAGGATCCCGAGTTGGCGCAGGGTGTCGGCCGATCTGTCATAGAGTTCCTCGATCATCGGCTGGGCCTGGTCCTGATCGGCGGGCGGGCCGTTGTTTTCGAAGGATTCACCCAGGGCTTCCAGCAGCGCCGTGCGATCGCGCGTGCCATCGCACAACGAGAGGAATTTGCCGACGAAGGAGTCTGTTGTGAGCATTTCGAGGCGCGGGGAGCTGACGCGCAGCCCGCGTGAACCCTGCCAGCGTGCCAGCGGCAGTGCCTCCGGAGCTTCCGCGGGAGCCGCGGAGTAGCGTTGGCTGAGGGGGCCCAAGGTGAAATCGACCATCCTGCGGAAATAGCCCTGGATGAGCAAACGGCCGAGGTCGTTGCGCACGGCCCGGGTGTCCCGGCCGGCGAAGCGTTCGGGGAAGGCGCAGGCCGTGGCCTCGAGGATTTCCGTGGCCGGACGCGAGCCGCCGCGCAAGGCGGCCACGCGGCTGAAAAGCTCGGCCTGCACCGGCTCGCTCAAGGACGTTTCAGCCCCGCCGGGTCCGACAAAGACGGCGGGCCGACCCTCGGCCCACGGCTGCTTGAGGGCCACCGGCGGGTTGACATGGAGATCGGCGAGGCACTGCGGATCGATGTTGCGGCTGAGCGCCGCCTCGGCGTGGCACAGGAGCGTGTTGCGGAACATGCGGTTGCGCAGGAAGTCCATGTATTGCTCGGTGGCGAGCAGGTTGAGATGGAGGGACCGCAGAGTCGCGGCGGCCTTGGCCGACAGATTTTCGGCGATCATGGTCGCCGGTTCCGTATCGCCCAAATATTGCAGCTGGGCGGCGGCTGCGGCTTTCAGGAAATCGGAGAAATAAAGTGCATCATTCTCCGCTTCGAAAAACTCGTGCGCGATGTAGCCGTCGTCCGCATTCCTGAGCAGTTCCAGTTCCTCTTGCAGGTATTTGCCGTAGGGCGTGTCTTCGGCGCACGACTCGGCGAGGAACTGGATGAGGGCTTTGCCCTGCTCCACCTTGCCGGCCATATCCGGGATGCCGGTGGTGTGCATGAGCATCATGTCGCGCAGGGCGCCGCGCATGCGCCAACCGGGCAAAACATTGTAGCTCACGTAGGCCACGCCGCCCGGCTTGAGGTTTTCGCGACTGGTGCGGAGGATTGCTTCTTTGACCCCGACCGGCACCCAAGAGTAGATGCCGTGCGAGATAACATAGTCGAAGAGCCCGAGATCCTCGCCGGGATCGGCAATGTCGGCGTGCAGAAAGCGCACGTTGGTCAAACCGGTGGCGGCGAGCGTTTCCCGCGCGCTCTCGATCTGCCGTTCCGAGGAGTCGAGGCCGACAAACTCGGCCGCGGGAAAAAGCTGCGCCATGGCCAGAAGATTGGTGCCGCTGCTGCACCCCAGTTCGAGCATGCGTGCGTTGTCCGGCGCCGCCGTCGGCAAGCCAAAGATCCGACCGATCGCCCCCAGCCGGCCGATGTGCGTGGCGGGAAAGCTGTAGGGCGGGTAAGGCATCGCGTCGTAAGCATTGGATGCTTTTTCAGTCTTCATGGTGTGCGAAAACAAAAGTTGCAGGCCGAGCCCCGAAGGTCCTCGGCGGATCAACCAAGCAAGAAGACGGCCGGAGAGTTCAACTTCGAGCCGCGGGACGGAAGGATGGGCATGACTGGTGGATTACTAAGACGCGCGGGCCGGAAAGCAAACGGCAAACTGAAGGCGCAAAACTCACGCTTGGAAAACCGACCGCCCCAGCCCTTTGGCCCGAACTTCACACGAAATCCCGTGGGTTGACAGAAAACCGGGCGCGTGTTGAAGTGAAATCCTCATGAGCAAGAAGAACCACCCCACACGCCTCCCTGCTTACGCGCAAGTTACCGTGAGTTCCCTCGCCGCCGCATCGGCGGTCGGCACGACCGAAGCGGCCATTGTCTACTTTGACGTCAATCCGGACCAGACGCTCATCGGGAACAACTTCACTCATGTCACCTTCGGCAACATCAATCTGTCCACAGGCACATACTCCTTAGGATACGGTGGGAACAATTTCTCGATCGGCATGGATTTCGGCGGGCGTTTGTTCTCCGGACAATACGCTGGAACGGTGCAGTGGGGCTTGTCCCCCACGGATTACTCGGGGTCAACCCCCTTCCAGCCAACCCGCGTCCAAAAATTGGCGTTCGGCACGTCGATCTCGGACATCTCCCCGAGCATCGGCAGTTGGGTGGACTTCGACTCCTACATGCTCTATAATGGGACCGGGCCTTGGGTCGGTGGAGGCGATGCCTACGCACCGCTTCGCATCGATGCAGGCGGCGGTGATTACAACTACGGCTGGGTTAACATCAACTTCACCGATAATGGCGATGGGACATCCAGCTCGATAATCACCGGCTTCGCCTTCGAAGACCAAATCAACACCGCCATTCTCGCCGGCGACCAAGGCGGCCCCCGCCGCCGTGCCCGAACCCGGCACCATGGCCGTCGGCGCCGGACTCTTCGCCCTTGCCGTCGGCGTCCACCTGCGCCGCCGCCGCGAGAAAAAAGCCGCCGCCTCCGACGCCCTGCTCAACCTCGCCAGCGGAGCCCGCGGCGTGGAAAAATTCCGCGCCGACAAAGCGGCCTGAGTTTCCCGCGCAATTTCCCCAAACACCCGCGCTGCAAAGTGCGGGTGTTTTGCTTCCGCACCCCCGCCGCCGCACCTCATACCAAGTCCCCCAAGCATTTGGATTCTTCAAAGTTCTCCGATCGGTAGGGTCCGCTGGCCCAGCGGACCGCTGCATCTCCGTGAGATCGGTGCGAATGGCTGGCCTACGGCTCGGAGAGCCCGCTCGTCCGTTCTTTTTGAAACGGTCCCGCAGACTCTCCGAGCCGTAACAGTTGATCGCAGTGGCGATCCTCCTCCGCAGAATCCCCGGAAAGAGGGCTCCGGGGTTTGACCCAGAACCGGATTCGTGATGGACTAAATATCTCGTGAGCAACAAGAACCACCCCACACGCCTCCCTGCTTACACCAAAGTTACCGTAAGTTCCCTCGCCGCTGCATCGGCGGTCGGCACAACCGACGCGGCCGTCGTCTACTTCGACGTCAATCCGGACCAGACGTTCGGCATTACCGGCACCCTCAACTTCGGGAGCATCAATCTGGGCACAGGCACTTACACGCTGAACGGCACCAGTGGCACGACATTTGGTCTGTACTTTTCGGGCTATGAAGGTGCTTTGTTCGGTGAGTTGGAGCCGCTTGGCAACGTCCAGTGGGGGTTTAATGGTTCGTACGTCGAGCGCTTGGCTCTCAACGAAAACATTTCCGTCGACTCGGCACCAAGCTGGGGCGCACTTCCCAACGCGTATCTCTTCGGCGGCTATGGCGGTTCTGCCGGAAACTGGAGTTTCGATCGTTTCGAAACCCAATCCGGCTTCGCTCCACTGCGCATCGATGCCGGCGGCGGGAACTATAACTACGGCTGGGTCGAGGTCACTGTGGTTTCAGGCAACACCTACTCACCCCCATATCTGGGCACCGTCGACGTCACCGTCACCGGTTTCGCCTTCGAAAGCGAAGTGGACACGCCGATCGAAGCCGGCGCCATACCCGAGCCGTCCACTTACGCGCTTTTGGCCCTCGCCGGTCTCTTCGGGGCCGCGGTTTGGCATCACCGCCGCCAGAAGGTGGGCGCGCCGACCGCACTCTTGCAACTCGCCGCCGGTGCCCGCGGCGTGGAAAAATTCCGCGCCGACAAAGCGGCCTGAGATCCCCGCGCAATTTCCACCAACACCCGCACCGCAAGGTGCGGGTGTTTTGCTTCCGCAAGCCAGGGACGAGCGGACCTCCGGCTCGTAGAGCTTATACCAAACCCGAGAAGGAAATGGACTATCGCAGAGGATTCTGTGGGTAGGGACACGCGGCTCGCGTGTCCGTTGGAAACAGAGCGGACGAGAGAGGCCGCTCGTCCCTACCTCAGGCAACAAGGTCCGAAATTTTTGGGGCTTGGTATTACGGTTCGGAGCGCCGCTCGTCCGCTTCGTCAAACGCTCATTCACCCACCGCCCGATCGGAGCCTCCACGGGTTGACCGAGACAACCCCTTGTGTTGTAGTAAAAAAACGGTGAGCAAGAAAAACCACCCCTCCCGCCTCCCCGCTTACACAAGAGTCGCCCTCGGTTCGATCGCCACAGCCTCGGCCATCGGAACCACCGATGCCGCCGTCATTTACTTTGATGTCAATCCGGACCAGACGATCCCCAACGCCACCGGGATTACCTTCGGCAACATCAATCTCGTGACGGGCACCTACTCCTTGAATGATAGCACCACCCCATCGTTCTTATTGGGCAGTTCCGGCTCCGGCCCGGAGTTTGTCGGCTACCAGATTGAAGCGGCGGCATTAGCCGGTTTTTACACCTACCAGTTCGCCGCCGGCACCCCGATCTCCGGGGCGTTGACCTTCTACTACGCACCGGGAACTCCCGCTTACTGGGGACCGGGGGACTCCGGTTATCTCGGACTGAGGATTGACCTCGGTGGCGGGAACTATAATTACGGCTGGGCCCAGGTTTCCGTGGCCGACCCGGCCAGCTCCGTAACCATCACGGGCTTCGCTTTCGAAGGCGAGCCCAACACCCCGATCGAAGCCGGGGCCGTGCCCGAGCCTTCCACCTACGCCCTGCTGGCCTTGGCCGGCCTGTTCGGCGCCGCCGTCTGGCATCAGCGCCGCCACCAACGTGGCGCCTCCCCCGCGCTCCTGCAACTCGCCGCCGGCGCCCGCGGCGTGACGCAATTCCGCGCAGACCGGAATTCCTGAGAACGACGCACACTCAAGGTTTTCCAGCGGACGCGGACGGCCGCTGTGCCGTCGCTTAGAAATCCTGTGCCATGACCTCGGCGCGCAAAGGCGCGACGAGCGAATACTCCCCCGGCAGCAACTGCGCAGGGTTGATCGCCGAGGCCATCTTCACGGCACGCCCTTTGTCCCCGGCCGCCGCGTATGCGGCGCTGATCACCGCCTGCGGCCCGGGCGGCATGCGATTAAAGACCACCACAATGTCGTCCAGGGCGGACAAAGCAGCGGCTGGCTGCTCCGCATGCAAGCGCGCCAGCAAGAGTGTCATACGGACCAGCCGGTCTTCGGGAGCCGCCGCCACGGCTGCGGCGATTTCGTCGTCATCGACCGGTTCACCCGCCAAGAGCGCGAGATAGCGGCCGAAGTCGCGGACCTCCGGCGCATCGGGCGCAACGCGCACGGCCTCGCCATGGGCGGCAACGACCATCTCGGGATCGGCCACGCGCCAGCGCACAGCAGCCAAGGCTTCCCCGGCGCAATCCGGGTCACGGCACAATGCGAGCAGCGCGGCATCAATCTCGTCCTTGGCGCCCAATTGGTCCGCCAAAGCGGTCAGCGCCGCCAGACGTCCCGTCGCGGCGGACGCGGCCAAGGCGTTGCGCAGCAGAAGCCCACCCGATTCGCCGCGGCCTGAGCGGACCTCCGCATAACCGAGTAAAAAATCCCGCAGGGGCCGGGGAACGACCGATGGCGCCTGCCCGGCCAGTTGCGCCAGAGCGCTCCAGTCTTGCGACCGCACCGCCCGACGGACCGACGAGAGAAATTCCTCTCGGCTCGCGGCGGGAGACCGAGCCTCGCCCGCATCGCCGGTCAGATCGTCCAGAATGGATTGCAACTCCGGCTTGGCCTCCCCTTCCTCCACCGCCTGCGCGCGGACGGCCATCGTTGCCATGCAAGCCAGCAGTGCAGAGAGAAGGAAAGCGGCAACGCGACGCATCGGTATGATCCTAGATCCCCGACCGCCCACTGCCAAGGTAGGGACGAGCGGCCCGCTCGTCCGCCCCTCAAACAAACGGAGGCACAAGCTCTACGAGTCTTATCGTGCCAGTTCCCGAAAGATTTTGGACTTAACAAAACTTCTCGCCCGGTAGGGTCCGCTGGCCCAGCGGACCGCTGCCTTTCTGACTGGGGCGAGCGGACGGCTGAGCCAGCCGTCCCTACCTGCGGAAGCAGCCTGCGGCCCGTCTACTTTTCGGCGCCGCGATAACTTCAGCTGTGCCCTCCGCGCTCTCTGCGGTTAAAGTGATCGTCCGCTCATGACCCGCAAACGCCTCCTTGTTGTCGGTTGGGATTCTGCCGACTGGAAAATCATCCACCCGCTCGTCCAGCAGGGCACCATGCCCATGATGGCCAAGATCTTGCAGGACGGCGTGCACGGCAACCTGACCACGCTGGAGCCATCGCTCTCGCCCATGCTCTGGACGACCATCGCCACCGGGCGCCATGCCGCCGAGCACGGGGTGCATGGCTTCACCGAGGTGCGCGACAAGCAGGTCGTGCCCGTCTCCGCCGCCACCCGCCGCTGCCGCGCGGTCTGGAACATCCTCTCCGAGCGCGGGCTCAAGACCAACCTCGTCGGGTGGTTCGCCTCGCAAGGCGAACGCGATCCCAACGTGCGCATGGTCTCCAACCTCTTCGCCCACGCGCCGAAAAAACCGGTCGAATCGCCGTCCGATTGGCCCGCCCCGCCGCCCGGCACCTTCTGGCCCGAATCGCTCGCCGAAAACCTTGCCTCCTTGCGGGTCGGCCCGCACGAACTCGGTGGTGACGTGCTGCGCATGTTCGTCTCCGATCCCGACAAAATCGACCAGGAGAAAGATCGCCGTCTGGCCATGCTGGCCGAAAAATTGGCCGAGGCCTTCAGCGTGCAGGCCGCCGCGACGTGGCTGATGGAGGACGCCGAGTGGGACCTCACCATGGTCTACTTCCGCGCCATCGACGAAATCTGCCACCTTTTCATGCCCTTCCACCCGCCGCGCATGGAAGGTGCGCCGGAAAGCGACTTCGCCCGCTACCATGACGTGGTCAACAGCGCCTACCGCCTGCACGACCTCATGCTCATGCGCCTCGTCGATCTGGCCGGACCCGACGCCGGGGTCATGGTCATCTCCGACCACGGTTTCCACAGCGACCACCTGCGTCCGCGTTTCACCCCGCGCATCCCCGCCGGCATCGTCGTCTGGCACCGCGCGCAGGGCATCGTCGCCGCCGCGGGCCAAGGCTTCCGCTCCGGCGGGGGAGAAATCTTCGGCGCACGCCTTCCCGATGTCACCCCGACCATCCTCGCCTGGTTCGGCCTGCCCCGCGCCCACGACATGGAAGGCCGCGTCCTGCGCGACGCGCTGGCCACCGAGAATTTTCCGGCCGATGTCCCCACGCACGAGAAGGCCGGCGCGACGACGGCGGAATCCGTTCCTTTCCAACTCGACGACAGCGAACGCAAGGCCATGCTCGAGCACTTCGTCGCCCTCGGTTACATCGACGCCGTGCCCGACGATGCCGGCGCAGCCGCCGTGCAAACCCAGCGCGAGAACGACTGGCAACTGGCCTGCGCTTTGGTGCACAGCGGACGCCACGAAGAGGCGCTGCCGCTGCTCGAGGCCGTGCACGATGCCGTGCCCCAGCGCCCCGACTTCGCCCAGCGGCTGGCCCACTGCCAATTGCAACTCGGCCTGGCCGACGAAGCCGCGGCCACCATCGATGCGTCGCTTGAAGGCTTCAAGGATGCCAACACCATCGCCCTCATCCGCGCCAACATCGCTTACCAGCAAGGCGACCACGCCGCGGCTCTGGCCCGGCTCGAGGAAGTGCGGCAGCGTGACCCTTCGGCCGGCGGACTGCGCGAGCAGCTCGCCCGCACCCTGCTCAAACTGCGCCGCTGGGACGAAGCCGAGGCGGTGGCCCGCGAAATCCTCGAGCGCGATCCCGGTTACGCCCCGGCCTGGGCCATCGTGGCGCGCTGCCAGTTGCACCGCGACGACAACGAAGCCTGCATCGAAAGCTCGCTCGAAGCCATCGACCTCGAATTCAACAGCCCGATGGCCCACGTCAATCTCGGCCTCGCTCTGGCGCGCCAAGAGCAATGGAAGGATGCCGCTCTCGCCCTGCGCAACGCCATCAAACTCGCCCCCACCAACATCCCGCCCTACCGCTTTCTCGCCCACGTGCTGCAAAAAATGGGCCTGCCCGACGAGGCCGCCACCTGCATGGCCCAAGCCAAGACCATGCGTCAGCGCGCCAACGACGAAGCCGTCGCCCGCCAAACCCGGGTCCACGCCGCGGCCCAAGAACGCGCCGCCGCCCGCGCCGCCCGCCCGCCCAAGCCCGAGCCGCCGAAGATCGAACCCCTCGATCTCCTCATCGTCTCCGGTCTGCCGCGCAGCGGCACTTCCCTCATGATGCAAATCCTGCAGGCCGGCGGCATCCCGCTGCTGACCGACGGACAACGCGCCGCCGACGAGGACAATCCCGAGGGTTATTGGGAGTGGGAGGCCATCAAGAAGCTGCCCAAGGATCCGACGATTCTCCAAGCGGCCGAAGGCAAAGCGGTCAAAGTCATCTCCGCCCTGCTCCCCGCCCTCCCGCGCGCCCACCGCTACAAAATCATCTACATGACCCGTCCGGTCGAGCAGGTGGTCGCCTCGCAATTCGCCATGCTCGAGCGCCAAGGTCAGACCCCCAAACGCGAAGCCGCCCACCTCGCCAAGATGCAGGAGGAACACAGCGCGAAAATCCGCGAAGCTCTGCAAAAAGGCGAACAGGTCGAAATGCTCGAGGTAAGTTATCCCGAGCTCGTCGCCGACCCCGCCACCACCATCGCCAAAGTCGCCGACTTCCTCGGCGAGCGTTTCCACCACGGCCCCGCCGTCGCTGCCGTGGTCAAACCGAAGCTCCACCGGCAGAGGGCAACGGCCGAAATCGGAGGCCTGACCGGTATCACGCAACGGTTGGTTGCGGGGCGGCAGCCGGAGGCATAAGCTTCATGCCATGAGCACGGTCCAAGAGATCGAAAAGGCCATCGAGCAACTACCGTGGCCGCAGCGTCTCCAAATCTATCGAGACCTCCCCGATCCTCATCGGTCAACCAGCGAAGACCTCGACTGGCAGCGGGCCAGGCTGGAAAAGTTTTTTGAGGACGACTCGCCCGACGACAAAGTCTATGACCTCCTCGAGACCGGCGACGTGGTCGCGGTCGACTTTCCCTACTCCGACTTACAAGGCCGCAAGAGGCGTCCGGGTTTGGTCTTCTCCATAGACGAAAGCGATATCCTGCTGGCCCGGATCACCACACGGCCGCCACGGGAACCCGAAGACGTGCTGCCGGAGAATTGGTCAGCCGCCGCGTTACCAAAGCCCTCCACGGTCCGGCCGAAGCAAACTTGTCACGGTGGACAAAATGATTGATCCTTCGGCGGGTCGGTCGGTCGGATCCGGCGGACTGCACTGCCGTCCTGAAGGCGTTAGCTCCTTGGGTTCAGACGGCTCCGCGGCGACTTCAGCGTTGGAGTCAACGCCCGCTCCTCCCCCACGCGGTCGGGTCGGCCACCATACGCTCTGGCCTCTGCCTGTAACGCTCCGCGAGCCGCTCGCCCCTACCTCCCTATCCCCTCAATCCGCTTGGCCCCAAGGCCTTCCTCCCGCTAAGCTGACCGTCTTTTCGTCACATGAGCAAAGAACTTTCCGACATCGGTCTCATCGGCCTCGCCGTGATGGGACAGAACCTTGCGCTGAACATCGCCGACCACGGCTTCCGCATTTCCGTCTTCAACCGCACGACCTCGAAAACCGAGGACTTCGTCACAAAGCACCCCGACACGCCCGGCGGACTCCACGCCGCACTGACCCTCGAGGACTTCGTCGCCTCGATCCAACGCCCGCGCAAAATCATCATCCTCGTCCAAGCCGGCAAAGCCACCGACGCGGTCATCGACAGCCTCGTGCCGCTGCTTGACCCGGACGACATCATCATCGATGGCGGCAACGCGCTATGGACCGACACCGTCCGCCGCGAAAAAGACCTCACCGCCAAAAATCTCCGCTTCATCGGTTCGGGCGTGTCCGGCGGCGAGGAAGGCGCGCGCTTCGGTCCAAGTCTCATGCCCGGCGGCGCCGAATCCTCGTGGAACGAACTCGCCCCCATCTGGAAGGCCATCGCCGCCAAGGTCGACGCCAAGACCGGCAAACCCCTCGAAGGCGCCGCCCCCGGCAAGCCGGTCGAAGGCGGCGTGCCCTGCACGACCTACATCGGACCCAACGGCGCGGGCCATTTCGTCAAAATGGTCCACAACGGCATCGAATACGGCGACATGCAGCTCATCTGCGAGGCCTACAACATCCTGCGCCACGGACTCGGACTAACCATCGGGGAAACGCAGAAAGCTTTTGCCGATTGGAACGCCGGCGACCTCGATTCCTTCCTCATCGAAATCACCGCCAACATCCTTGCGGTGACAGATCCGGTGACCGGCGCACCCATCGTGGACGTCATCCAGGACCGCGCCGGACAAAAGGGCACCGGCAAATGGACCGTGACCGACGGACTCAACGCCGGCATCCCCATCTCGACGATTTCGGAGGCCGTCTTCGCCCGCTGCATCAGCGCGCTGAAAGAAGAACGTGTGGCCGCCGCAAAAATTCTCAAGGGCCCGCAGCCGCATTTCCCCGGCGACAAACAGGAACTCATCGACGCCGTGCGCGACTCGCTCTACGCCTCGAAGATTTGTTCCTACGCGCAGGGCTTCGCCCTCATGCGCGCGGTGGCCGCCGAGCAAAACTGGCCTCTCCACTTCGGCGAGATCGCCATGATCTGGCGCGGCGGTTGCATCATCCGCGCCCGCTTCCTGCAGCGCATCAAAGAAGCCTTCGACCGCGACCCGGCGCTGCCCAACCTGCTGCTCGACCCGTATTTCAAGGACGTCATCGGGCGCACGCAATCCCACTGGCGCAAGATCGTCTCCGACGCCGTGCTCTCGGGCATTCCGACGCCGGCCTTCAGCGCCTCGCTCGCTTATTTCGACAGCTACCGCTCGGAGCGCTTGCCGGCCAATTTGCTCCAAGCCCAGCGCGATTACTTCGGCGCCCACACCTACGAGCGCACCGACCAGCCGAAGGGGAAATTTTTCCACTACGACTGGGTCGGCGACCACCAACAGCACGAGGCATAAAATGTCGGGCGCAACGCCGGTTCCCATCGATCCGCGCCGTTGCGTCGTCATTCCCAGCTACAACAGCGGCCCGCGCCTCGAGCAAACCGTGCGCGAGGTCATGGCCGTCTGGCAACCGGTCATCGTGGTCATCGACGGATCGACCGACGGGAGCAACATCCCCATCGTCCACCTCGCCGCGCAGGAACCCGGCCTCCACGCTTTGGCGCAGCCGCGCAACACCGGCAAAGGCGCGGCCGTCTTCGCCGCCTTCAACTACGCCGTGGACCGCGGATGGACCAATGCAGCTGTCTTCGACGCCGACGGGCAGCACGATGCCTCCGACCTCCCCGCCCTCATGACCGCAGCGCAGGAAAATCCCCTCGCCCTGGTCATGGGCATGCCGGAATTCGGCGACGACGCGCCCGCCCCGCACGTGCTCGGCCATGCGCTGGCTGATTTCTTCGCCCGAATCGAAACCCTGCGGCCGAGCCTCGGCGATTCGCTCTTCGGACTGCGCGTCTATCCGATGCTCGCCGCCATCCGCGCCATGAAAAGCATCCGCGGCGGACGCCGTTTCGACTTCGACACGCAGATGGCGGTGCGACTCCCGTGGCTCGGTGTGCCCACTGTGAAGGTGCCGGTCAGGGTGCACTATCCGTCCGGCCGCGCCCGCCACTTCCGCTACCTCCGCGACAACCTGCTCCTGTTCCGCGTCCACCTCTGGCTCCTCCTGCGCTCCATCTTCGTCTGGCCCAAGCTCCTCTGGCGCAAACTGACCAAAACTCCGCCGTTTGACGCCGCCAAATATCGCGGCTAAAAAGTCAGCCTCATCGCGCGGTTAGCTCAGCGGTAGAGCGGCTCGTTTACACCGAGTTGGTCGGGGGTTCGATCCCCTCACCGCGCACCATCCTTGCCGCCGGGCTGGTTTTTGTTTAACCCCTTCGTCTTCTCCCCACCCCCAACTCCCATGCACAAGCCCCATCTCTCTTTCTGGCAGATCTGGAACATGTCCTTCGGATTCCTTGGGATCCAATTCGGTTGGGGACTGCAAATGGCCAACATGTCGGCCATCTACCAGATGCTCGGGGCCGAAGAATCGGAGTTGCCGCTGCTCTGGCTGGCCGCGCCGGTCACCGGCCTGCTCATCCAACCGATCATCGGCTACATGAGCGACCGGACATGGAACCGGCTCGGACGACGACGCCCGTATTTCCTCATCGGCGCGATCCTCGCCTCCATCGCCCTCGTCTTCATGCCGAATTCGAGCACGATCTGGATGGCGGCCGGTCTGCTTTGGATCCTCGATGCGTCGGTCAATGTCAGCATGGAACCCTTCCGTGCCTTCGTGGCCGACAAACTCCCCGAGGAGCAGCGCAAGCAGGGCTTCGCGGTGCAGAGCCTTTTCATCGGACTCGGCGCCGTGCTCTCGTCGGCCCTGCCCTTCATCCTGACCAATTGGTTCGACGTGGCCGGCACCGCCCCCGAGGGCAAAATCCCGCCCGCCGTGCACATCGCGTTCTACACCGGCGCGGCCGCGTTCATCCTCGCCGTGCTTTGGACCATCGTGACGACCAATGAATACCCGCCCGAGGACATGGCGGCGTTCGAGCGGATGAAAGCCGAGCACACCGGCGTGGGCGGGTTCCTGCGCGAGTTCATCATCGGGCTCAAGACCATGCCGGCCACCATGCGGCAATTGGCATGGGTGCAATTCTTCACGTGGATGGGACTTTTCTGCATGTGGATCTATTTTTCGCCGGCGATCGCCCGCCACGTCTTTGGCGCGGTCAAGGACACCCCGCAGTATTCCGATCTCGTCGCGCAGGCCGGACAATGGACCGGGGTCAGTTTCTCGGTCTACAACGGCGTGTGCTTTGTCTTTTCCTTCATCCTGCTTGCCTTGGCGCGGAAGTTTTCGGCCAAGGGCATCCACATCTTCTGCCTCCTGCTCGGCGCCGCCGGACTCATTTCGGTGGCAGCCATCACGCAAAAAGAATTCCTTCTCCTCTCCATGGTGGGCGTCGGCATCGCCTGGGCCTCCATTCTCTCCATGCCCTACGCCATGCTCTCCAACTGCCTGCCGGCGGACAAAATGGGCTTCTACATGGGCGTCTTCAATTTCTTCATCGTCCTCCCGCAAATCACCGTGGCCCTCGGCCTCGGCGAAATCCTCCTGCACTTCCCGCAAATCGACTCGCTCTGGGTCGTGGTCGGCGGCGGCGGATGCTTCCTCCTCGCCGCGCTGCTCACCCTGCGCGTGCAATCGTCGGAGCACGCGGCCACCACCTGAAGCTGTAGCGCGGCCTTCCTCTACGAGCCGGAGTGCCCGGCGACGAACCGGACGAGCGACCGGCGACGGGGTCGTCGCCGCTACATTTTTTGCAGTGACCGCCGGATCTTCAGCAGATCGAGGAAGCTCCGCCATCCGTCGCGCAGCGGGCGGAACTTGGTGTGCTCGTCGTTGATCCATTCGACGGGCAACTCATCAATCCGCAGGCCGAGTTTGCGGGCGAGCAGGAGGATCTCGGTGTCGAAGGCGAAGCCGTCGATCTGCGCGCGGGTGAAGATCTGCTGCGCGGCGGCGCGGCGGAAGGCCTTGAAGCCACATTGCGTGTCCTTGCTCGCACTCAAGCCGAGGGCGCGCACCGCGTGGTTGAAGATCCGTCCGGCCCGCTCGCGCAGCGGGTGCTGGCGGCGGGTGATCACGCTTCCGGGATGACGACGGTTGCCGATGACCGTGGCAGTGTCCGGATGCGCCTCGAGGTGCGCAACGAAGGGTGCCACATAATCCAGCGGGACACTCAGGTCGGCATCCATGAAAAAGACGATTTCTCCCCGGGCCCGCAGCATGCCGGTGCGCACGGAGAAGCCCTTGCCGCGGTGGTCCGGATTCTCCACCACGGCGACCATAGGATCGGCGTCCGCCGCGGCACGGGCGACCTCGGCTGTGCGGTCGCCGGAGGGCTCGACCACAATGAGAACTTCTCCGAGGCGCGGAAATCGGGCGGCGAGGCTCCGCAGTTCCGTCACGGCACGCCCGATGCGCCGCTCCTCGGCGTAGGCCGGGATGACAATTGACACGTCACGGCGCGCTATTTCTGCCATAAAATTCCCCCTTCATGCGTTTGCCGGAAAATATCCGCCGATGGCCGTGGGATCTCATCCTGATCATGGCCCTGGCCGCCGCCCTGCGGCTCTTTATGCTCGACCTGCGCGCCCCGCATTTCGACGAGGGGGTCAACGGCTGGTTCGCCGACCAGATGCGCGAGACGGGAACGTTCCGCTACACCCCCGATAATTTCCACGGTCCCTGGCATTTCTACACCGTCTTTCTCTCGCAGGAACTGCTCGGGCGCAACCTCTGGGCGCTGCGCCTGCCCGCCGTGGTGGCCAGCGTCTTGGCCGTGCCGGTCCTGTTTCTCTTCGGCCGCTGGTTCGGACGACCAGCCATGCGGTGGGCCGCGCTGGCCTTCGCCGTCTCGCCGGCCGGGCTCTACTACGGACGTTACTCCATCCACGAATCGTGGTTCGTCCTCTTCACCATGCTCTTCACCTGGGGCGTTCTCGCTCTTTGGCGGGAGCGCGACCGCGCCGGCTTGTGGGCCGCGGTGCTCGGATTGACCGGCATGATCCTCAACAAGGAAACCTATATCGTCCACGCCGGTTCCCTCGCCCTTGCAGCCGGCGTGTTCGTCCTTTGGGGCAAAGTCTCACCGGTGCGTCCGCCGCTGGAGCGCCCCCAAAGGCGCGGATGGGACAAAAAGGATGCCTGGACCGCCGGTGCGGTGGCGGCGTTCCTTCTCGTCTTTTTTTATTCGGGCAATTTCCTGAACCCGCCGGGGCTGCTCGGACCTTTCCAGGCGTTGTTTGATTGGACCAAAACCGGCGCGGCCGGCAACGGACACGAAAAGGAAACCTACGACCTGCTGCCCTTCGTCAATTATTACTGGCTCGCCCTGCTCGCCCGCTACGAATGGCCGGCACTCATCGGCCTCGTGTGGTCGGTGCGCTATGCATGGCCGGGACCCGCGGTCCCGCGTTTGCTCGCCATCCTCGGCGGTGGCGTGCTCCTCGCCTACTCGCTCGTGCCCTACAAAACCCCGTGGTGCATCGCCGCCATCATGTGGCCTTGGTTCATTTTCTTCGGCGCGGCGGTGACGGCCGCGGGCCGGCGTTGGGCAGGGATCGCCGCTGCTCTCGTGCTGGTCGCCTCACTCGCCCAAGCCGTGCGCCTCAATTTTTTCCGCTTCGAGGCCGACCACGAGCCCTACGTCTACGTGCAAACCTTCCGCTCGATCGGGGACTTCACCGGACCGCTCGTCGATCTCGCAGCCACCGACCCGCGCCGCTACCAGACCGCAGGCGCGATTTACCTCGAGAGCTACTACCCGCTGCCGTGGGTTCTCGGGGCTTTCCCCAACATCGGTTACCATGGCGGCAAGATTCCAAAGGAACTACCGGCCGCGCAATTCCACGTGATCGAAGCGGAGAAAGCGGAGGAACTGCGCGCCAAACTCGGCGCGGGCTACGAGGAGATTCGTTTCCAAGTGCGCTCCGGGGTCGATGATTGCGTCGTCTTCCTTGCGCCCCAGTTGGCCGAAGCCATCAGCCAGCGAACGCGCCAACGCCCGCCGCGGAGGGGAGAACCATGATGGGCTGGCGCTTCCTGTCCGGCGGATTGGTCTTCACCGCCGTCACGACCGTCGCGGCCGCAGGCTTGGCCACGCTGTCCGGACGTCTCGACCTGCGCGGCGCGTGGATCGCGCTGGCCCTGGGCGCCGCGGCGGGAATCATGACCGCGCGCCGTGCCTCGGCCCCGCGGCAGAAAATCACCTGGGCCGATGCAGCAATGTTCGCGGTTTTTGCCATCGCTGCATTCCGCGCCTTCATCTGGGTGATCTACGAACAGGGCAACGCCTTGATGATCCTCTCGCCGCACAACCTCGGCGACATGGCCCTGCACCTCAACCTCATCGTCCGCTGGGCCAATGGCGGCACGTTCTGGCCGGACAACCCCTTCCTCGCCGGCGCGGCCTTCGCTTACCACCCCGGGATGGACCTCTGGAACGCCGTGCTGCGCGTTGTCGGGGTGCCGGTCTACGAGGGACTGCGCTGGACGGGGTTGCTCGGAGCGGCCGCGGCCGCTGCGGCCCTCTGGCGCTGGGGACGCGGCTTCGCCCTGGCCGCTTTCCTTTTCGCCGGCGGACTCGGCGCCTGGGCCCTCGTGCAGAACGGGACGGCCGACATCATGCAGTCCGAGACGCAGTGGAAGAACCTTTTCCTCACCATGCTGGTGACCCAGCGCGGGATGCTTTATTCGCTGCCGGCCGCGCTCGTGCTTATGACAGTATGGCGCACCGAGCTGTCCGGCGCGGACGGACCGCGCCTGCCGCTCATGGCGCAGGTTGCGCTCTATGCCTCCATGCCGTTTTTCAACGCGCCAGCTTTCCTTTTTCTCAGCGTGCTCCTCGCCGCCTGTTTCCTCGCCGGCTGGTCACGAGGCCGGCGGCGGCCCTTTTTTGTCGTCGGCCTGGTCAGCATCATCCCTGCCACTTGGCTGGTGCGGATGGTCACGGCCAAATTCACCGCCGGGTCCGCGTTCCGCTTCGCCCCGGGGTGGATGCAGGAAGACGGCGGGCTGTGGTTCTGGCTGTGGAACTTCGGGATTTTTCTCCCCTTGGTCGTAGCGCTCGGGGTGGTCGTCTTCCGGCGCGATGGCGCGGACCGCACCGACCGCGTGTTCTACGGCGTGGCCACGGGCACGTTGCTCTTCTGCTTCACCTTCCTCCTCGCCCCGTGGGCGTGGGACAATACCAAGCTCATGGTCTGGGGTTACCTTGCGCTGGTCCCGCTGATCTGGGACAAACTCCTGGCCCGACGTCCGCTCTGGCTGCAGGGCGCGGCCTGCCTGTTGCTTTTCACCTCGGGCGCAGTCGCCTTGGTCACCGGACTCGACGCACGCCACGGCTACAAGATCGCCGACCGCGGCGAAATGGCCGACCTGCAGTTCATGCTGCGCAGTATGCCGGTCAACGGGCGCCTCGCCTGCGCCCCGCGCTTCGACCATCCGGCCATGCTCCTCGGTCAACCGGTGGTCATGGGCCACGACGGCCACCTTTTCAGCCAGGGACTCGACTACCTGCCGGTGGAGGAAAAACTCACCACGCTGATGAACGGCGACCCGGGTTGGCGCAACGCCGCCCGCAACCTCCGCGTGCAATACCTCCTCTGGGGACCTCGCGAAGCCGAACGTTGGCCGCAGTCGAAACAACCCTGGAAAGAATGCGCCCACCGGCTGGGCGCATCGCCATCCGGCATCCTTTACCTCATCACCCCGTGCCTCTTGCGCGACGGGGACGATTGAGGGTAGGAACGAGCGGCTCGCTCGTCCGTGTTGACAGGTAGGGCGGGGCCTCCGGACCCGCCGAGTGCTTCGATCGGCGCGCCGGGGACGTCGCGCCCTACCCGCGGGAATTTTTCCATGGTAGGGACGGCTGGCTCAGCCGTCCGTCTACTGGCGAAAAAAGGCTGCCGCTCAGAACCGCCAGAGCTTGCCCTGCCGCGCGTCGGCAAAGACCTGCGGGCTGAGCATGTAGGACATCGGCGGGTCCGGCAGAGCGGAGTCGTCGAGCTTAGGCAGCGATTTGCCGATGGTGGCATCCCACGGCTGGCTGGTGGAAATGTTGATCGGCGTGCCCGAACGCACGAGGTTGAAGGTCTTTTGCGCGGCCTTCAGCGGCATGCGCACGCAGCCCATGGTGCTCGGATACGGCTTCACGAATCCCCAATGCATCCCGTAGGCCGACTTGAACTCCATCCAGTAAGTCATCGGATATCCGGAACCCGGGTTGCTGATGCGGCGGCGGTTGGCCGTTTTGGAATAGATCGTGTAATTGCCGTGCGGCGTGGGCGAGGACGCCTTGCCGACCGAGACCGGCGTGGCCAGCAGCACCTTGTCGCCCTCGACAACATAGAGGCGTTGGGCGCCGGTGCTCAGTTTGACTTTCACATTGGCCGGATTCTGCGGCTGCCGGACCGGCGGGTCGAAAGTGAAGGAATTGTTGGCACCCAACTTGGTCGTTTCACAGCCGGTCAGACCCAGCAGGGCGACGGCGGACACAGAAAGAACAAGGCGCAGCGGATGGAAAGGTTTCATGCGCGCACCAGTAGTCCATCTCCGGCCCAAGGCAAGCAGAATCGGGACGCGCGCGAACTTGTGTGTTGCCTTCCCCTCCCCTCCATTAGAGAAAAAATGTCCCACTTAAAGCCCTGCATCCCTTGAAAAAAACCATCCTCATCGTCGACGACGAGAAAAACACCCGCGAGGGCCTGCGCACCTCGCTGGAGGACGACTACGAGGTCTACGTCGCCGCCGACGCGGCGGGGGCCAAGGCCATCATGGAAACCGACCGGGTCGACCTGCTCCTCACCGACCTGCGCCTCGGCGCCGACGACGGGATGGACTTGCTCCAGTGGGCCCTCCGGCAAAACCACGCTCCGGTTTGCATCATGATGACCGCTTACGGGGGCATCGAGGACGCGGTCGCAGCCATGAAAACCGGTGCCTATGACTTTGTCACCAAGCCGGTCAACATCGACCGCCTCGACCTTCTCATCAAACGCTCGCTGCACGGCTCGGAACTCGAGCGCGAGAACGTCCGCCTGCGCGAGCAGATCGACAAACGCTACGGCCTGGAAAACTTCGTCGGCGATTCCCCCGCTATGGCGCACGTGCTCGACACCATCAAGCAGGTCGCGCCCTCCCGCGCCACCGTGCTCATCACCGGCGAGAGCGGCACGGGCAAGGAGCTGGCCGCCCACGCCATCCACCGCCTCAGCCCGCGCCACCGCGGACCCTTCGTGGCCGTGCACTGCGCCGCGCTCTCGCCGCAATTGCTGGAGAGTGAACTCTTCGGACACGAGAAAGGCGCTTTCACCGGGGCGGGCGAGCGGCGCATCGGACGCTTCGAACAGGCCTCCGGCGGCACGCTCTTCCTCGACGAAATCGGCGAGATCGACGCGGCCACGCAGGTGAAAATTCTCCGCGTCCTCGGCGAGCGCGTCTTCGAGCGCGTGGGCGGCAACAAACCGATGACGGCCGACGTGCGCCTCCTCGCCGCGACCAACCGCGATCTGGCCAAGATGGTCGCGGAGGGCAAATTCCGCGAGGACCTCTTCTTCCGCCTCAACGTCGTGCAACTTCACCTGCCGCCCCTGCGCGACCGACGCGAGGACATCCCGCTGCTCGCCGTGCACTTCCTGCGCGAGGCGGCGAAGGACAACGACAAACCCTTCCGCGAACTGACCGGAGAGGCCATGAAATGCCTCGCCGGCTACGACTGGCCGGGCAACGTGCGCGAATTGCGCGCCGCCATCGAGCACGGTGTGGTCATGGCCTCCGGCGCCAAGATCACCCTGCGCGATCTGCCCGCCGCGGTGCGCGCCTCGGCCGCCGCGCCGTCACCGCGCGGACCACTCCCGCTCAATCTCGGCGAGACGGAACTTTCCCTCATCCGCCGCGCCCTCGACGAATGCCGGGGCAACCGCACCCTCGCCGCGGAAAAACTCGGCATCAGCCGCCGCACCCTCCACCGCAAATTGCGGGAGCACCCGGAACTCGGGGACGCCTGAACCCATGGGCCTCGAAACCGGTTTCCAGTGGTTCGTCCATGCCTTCGAGCAGGGCTCGTTCGTCGTGTGGTTGCGCCGCCTCATCATCGCCGTCGTTTTCACCACCATCGCCGTGCTCTGGCTCGGATTGAAATTCAACGGCTTCAGCGACCGCGATGCCATGGATCAGGCGCAGATCGGACGCCAACTCGCCACCGGTCAGGGCTACAGCACCCTCTACGCGCGCCCGCTCGCCCTTCATGTCATGCTGGCCCGCACCGGGCAGGTCCGCCAACCGCTGCCCGAGGTAAGCCAAGCCCCGCTCGGACCGGCCCTCAACGCCGTCCTGATCCGCTTGACCGGCACGGACCCCGCCTTCGCCCCCGGGCAATTCGTCTCGCCCTCCGAACGCGCCATCGCTCTCGCCGGGTTCGCCTTTTTCCTCGGGTCCCTCGTGCTGGTCTACTTTCTCGGACGACGTCTCTTCGATGCGCGACTGGCCCTGCTCGGCACAGGCCTCATCGCGGTCATGGACCTTTACTGGCGCTTCAGCACCTCGGGCCTGCCGCAGATGGCCATGCTCTTCTTCTTCAATGGCGCCCTGCTCTCGCTGCTGGCCGCCATGGATGCACAGGATGCCGGACGCCGGCGACGCGCGCACGTCTGGACCTTCTTCGCCGCGGCCCTGCTGGCGATCACCGCCCTCGGCCACGGGATCGGGTTGCTCATCTTCGCCGGGTTCTGGCTCTTCGCCACCGCGGTCATCCGTCCGCATTGGCCCGTCGCGCTGGCCACCCCGGTCGTTTTCGCGGTGCCGCTCCTGCCCTGGGCCTGGCTCAACTGGCGCGCCCTGCGCCAACCGCTCGGTCTGCCGTTCTACGATCTCTACCGCACGGAGGGCACGGATTCCCTCGCCTGGTTGGCCGACTTCGAACCCCTGCTGCGCCTCCGCGAGTCCGGCCTGCCCGCCGCCATGGCCGGGAACATCGACGCCCAGCTGCAAAACTTCCTCACCTACTTCGGCGGGAACTTCGTCGCCGGGGCTTTCTTTCTCGCTCTCTTCCTCCACACCTTCCGCCGCTGGGAGCCGGCGCAATTCCGCTGGGCCGTCCTCCTCATGTGGCTGGGGGCGGTCGCCGGCATGATCCTCTTCGGCACCGGTGCGGCGGTCTCGGTCAACCAGCTGCACGTGCTCTTCCTGCCGGTTATGACATTCTACGGGCTGGCCTTCCTCCTCGTCCTGTGGAGCCGCCTCGAGCTCGGGCAGCCCCTCCTCCGCGCCGCCTTTCTCGTCTTCCTCTACGTCGTGCTGTCCGTCCCCCTGCTCGGATCCCTGATGGCCAACAGCCCCCGCGTCAACTGGCCGCCCTACATCCCCCCGGTCATCGCGCAGTTTGCCAAGTGGCTGCAACCGGACGAAGCCATGGCCTCGGACATGCCTTGGGCCTCCGCGTGGTATGCCAATCGCATGTCCCTCCTCCTTCCGGAAAGCATCGAGCAATTCGAACTCATCAGCGGCGAGCGGTTCCTCGGCCGGCCACTCGTCGCCCTCTACCTCTCGCCGGTGAGCGGTGACGGCCGCGGCTATGCGGACATCGTCAACGGACGCTACCGCGAATGGGCGCGCTTCGTCTTGCGCGAGGTCCGTCCAGAGGACTTGCGCGGCTGGATGCTCAGCTCGGCGGTCAATCTCCCTATCGGCGGCGACGCCATCTTCTTCGCCGACCGCCCCCGCTGGCGATGAACCCGCCTTCGCCATCGACGCCCCCGCCCGCCACCGCTAAAAACGGCCTTTCCCTGCCATGATCCACGACGAATCGGCCAAAGTTCAGGAAGTCGTCCATGCCCTCGAGGAAGGCGCGCTCAAGAAGACCGTGCTCATTGCCGTCTTCCTCGCCGCCGTGGCCGGGATCGCCTCGCTCTACCTGGTCTTCAATTTCCGCGGGCTCGACAGCGAGACGGCCATGGACCAGGCGCAGGTCGGACGGCAGATCGCCGCCGGCGCCGGCTACTCCACGCTCTACATCCGGCCGCTGGCCATGTGGCAATTCCTCGGTCACGAGGAGAAACTGCCGACCGGCTTTTTCCCCGACACCTATAACTTCCCCCTCAACCCGCTGGTCAACGCCGTCATCCTGCGCCCGATCAAACGCTGGTGGGCCATGGGCCCGACGGACCTCGTGTATGTCGGCGATCGCGCCATCGCCGCCGGCGGCGTGGCCTTCTTCCTCGCCGCGGTCTTCGTTTTCTTCTTCCTCGTGCGCTCGCTCTTCGACCGGAAGATCGCGTGGCTGACGGTCGGGCTGGTCTTGGTCAGCGACATGATGTGGCGCTTTTCCGTCTCCGGCCTGCCGCAGATGCTCATGCTGTTTCTCTTCAGCGTCGCCCTGCTTCTCTTCCATCACGCGCTGGGCGCCCGCGAGGAACAGCGCACCGGGCGCATGCTCCTCCTGCTTTCCGGCTGCGCGTTGCTGCTCGGACTGATGACCCTCGCCCAACCGGTGGCCGCATGGATTTTTCTCGGGTTCCTCGGCTTCGTCTTCCTTTGGTTCAAGCCGCGGGCGGTCAGCGGACTGCTCGTCTTCTTCCTTTACGTCGGCGTGGTCGCGCCATGGCTGGTCCGCAACTACCTCGTCTGCGGCAATCCGCTCGGCCTCGGCATCTTCGCCATCCTCGACGGCACGGCCGGCAGCGAGTTGTCCTTCATGAGCACGCTGCAGCCCGATCTTACCGCCTTCGGCGCCGTGCGGGCCAAACTGCGCGGGGGGCTCACCGGGCAGTTCGAAAACCTTTTCAGCTACTTCGGCTACGGCGTGGCCGCCACCGCGTTCTTCTTCTCGCTGCTCCACGTTTTCAAACGCCCGGCCACCAGCCTCCTCCGCTGGGCCCTCGTGCTCATGTGGCTTTTCGCGGCCCTCGGCATGGCTTTCTTCGCCCCGCGCGGCGCGGTCTCGGCCAACCAGCTGCACATGCTCTTCCTCCCGCTCTTCAGCGCCTACGGCATCGCGTTCCTCATGGTCCTGTGGAAACGCATCGACCTTCGCCTGCCCGCCGCCCGCGCAGCCTTCCTTACCGTGGTCTTCGCCATCACCGCCCTCCCCATGGCCATCAACCTGCTCACCACCCCGCCCCAGCGGGTCCAATGGCCACCCTACATCCCGCCCTTCATCAACACGGTGTCCGAATGGATGGAGCCCAACGAGGTCCTCTGCAGCGACATGCCTTGGGCCACGGCCTGGTATGGCGGCCGCCTCTCGCTCCTCCTGCCCGCCACCATCAAGCAGTTCATCGACATCCACGACTACAAATATCTGGGCGGACCGGTCAACGGCATCTACCTTACTCCTGTTTCCGGCAACCGTCCGTGGCTCTCGCAAATCGCCAAGGGCGAATACCAACAATGGGCCCCCTTCATCATGCGCACCGCCGAACTCACCGGTTTCCCGCTCCAATTTTTCACCCCTCTGCCCATGGACAACGAATGCGTTTTCTATTCCAACCGCGACCGCTGGACCCCCCGCGAATAGCCCATGCCCGCCCGTAAAAAAGACGACAAACCGGAAAATTTCGAGGACGCCATGGCGCGCCTCGATGCCATCGTGGCCAAACTCGAGGAGGACAAACTCCCGCTCGAGGAAATGCTCGCCCGCTACGAGGAGGGCGTGTCCCTCGCCCGGTTCTGCGGGGAGAAACTCGAGGCAGCCGAGCAGAAAGTGCGCCTCATCGCGAAACAAGCCGACGGCGGCGTGACCTTGGAGGAGTTCGATGACGGCGAAGAGACTTGAAACTTCCATCCTCTCCGGGATCGACAGCCCGGCCGATGTCCGCGCCGTGCGCGAGGCCGACCTCCCGCTCCTCGCCCAGGAAATCCGCGACGAACTGATCCGCGCCGTTTCCAAGACCGGCGGCCACCTCGGGCCCAACCTCGGCGTGGTCGAGTTGACCATGGCCCTGCACCGCGCCTTCGATTCGCCCAAGGACAAAATCCTCTTCGACGTCAGCCATCAGGGCTACGTGCACAAAATGCTCACCGGCCGCCGCACCGGCCTCGGCACCATCCGTCAGCACGGCGGACTCAACGGCTTCCTCCTCCGCACCGAAAGCGAGCACGACTGCTACGGCGCGGGCCACGCCGGCACCGCCCTCTCCGCCGGACTCGGCATGGCCGCCGCACGCGACCTGCGCGGGTCGGACGAGCACGTCGTTGTCGTGGCCGGCGATGCCGCCTTCACCTGCGGGGTCAGCTTCGAGGCCCTCAACAACGTGGCCGAGACGACCAAGCGCTTCATCGTCGTCCTCAACGACAACGAATGGTCCATCTCGAAAAACGTCGGCGCGGTGGCCAGCTACCTCAGCAAAATCACGACCAACCCCTCCTACGCCCACCTCC
This sequence comes from uncultured Verrucomicrobiae bacterium, assembly GCA_963776165.1. Taxonomy (GTDB): domain Bacteria; phylum Verrucomicrobiota; class Verrucomicrobiia; order Chthoniobacterales; family JACTMZ01; genus JACTMZ01. The sequence continues at coordinate 53,686 of CAVZLI010000003.1, read as the reverse complement.
ATGAGCAGGCCGCCCGGTTCATCGAGACGGTGGCCGGCAAAGGCGCCCTGGCCTGGGCCCACAAGGTCGAGACCGGGGTCAAGCACATGCTTCTGCCCAGCGTCATCTTCGAGGACCTCGGCTTCCGTTACTACGGCCCGATCGACGGACATGACACCGCCCTCCTCGAGCGCACCTTCGAGTTCCTCAAGACACAGAACGAACCCGTCCTTCTCCATATCCTCACCACCAAGGGCAAAGGCTACCCGCCGGCCATGCAGCAGCCGGACAAATTCCACGGACTCGGCAAATTCAAGCCCGACACCGGCGAGACCGAACCCGCCGCCGCGCCTACCTACTCGCAGATCCTCGGGACGAAATTGTCCGACTTCGCCGACCACAACAACCGCATCGTCGCCATCACCGCGGCCATGGCCGGGGGCACCGGATTGAGCATTTTCGAAAAACGCCATCCCGACCGCTACTATGACGTCGGCATCGCCGAGGAGCACGCCGCCCTCTTCGCCTGCGGCCTCGCCGCGCAGGGCCACAAACCCTTCCTCACCATCTACAGCACGTTCATGCAGCGCGCTTATGACATGATTATCCATGACATCGCCCTGCAGAACCTCAACGTGGCCCTCTGCATGGACCGCGCCGGACTGAGCGGCGACGACGGTCCGACCCACCACGGACTTTTCGACATCGGTTACCTCCGCCACATTCCCAACCTCGTCCACATGCAGCCCAAGGACGAAGAGGAGTTCGCCGATATGCTCTGGACCATGGCCAACTACCGTCAGGGACCCATCGCCATCCGCTACCCCCGCGGCGCCGGCACCGGGGCCAAGCCGAAGGAACACCCGCAGATCCTCGAGATCGGACAAAGCGAAGTCCTCCGCCACGGGCGCCGCGTCGTCCTCCTCGGCCTCGGCAACATGGTCGAGATGGCGGAAAGAACGGCCGACCTCCTCGAAGCGAAGGGCATCGATGCCGCGGTCATCAACGCCCGTTGGATCAAGCCCCTCGACACGCAGACCCTGGAATTTTTCGCCCGCGCCGCCGAAGTCGTCTGCACTTTCGAGGACCACGTCCTGCACAACGGCTACGGCGCCGCCGTCATGGAAGCCCTGTCCGAGGCCCGCATCACCACCCCGGTCGTCCGCATCGGCTGGCCCGACCAATTCGTCGACCATGGCAAAGTCGAGATCCTCCGGCAAATGCACGGCGTGACCGCCGAAGCGGCCGTCCAAAAGATCCTCGACGAACTGCAACACGAGCCCGCGGCCAAGTCGGCCCCGGCCGCCTGACTCTTTGTGCCGCTTGTCGCGGCGGTCTGTGACCGCCGGATCCTTCGCTCATGCTCCACCGCTTCGAACCCGGCACCTCCCCCGCGCTCCTCCTCCTGCACGGCACCGGTGGCGACGAAAACGACCTCATCCCCCTCGGGCGCCTCCTCCGGCCCGGCGCCGCACTGCTCAGTCCGCGCGGACAAGTCCTCGAGAACGGCCAGCCCCGTTTTTTCCGCCGCCTCGCCCCCGGCGTTTTCGACCAGGATGATCTCATTCGCCGCACCCACGAACTGGCCGATTTCGTCGAGGACCAAAGTGCGCGCCGTCATCTCGGCAAGGTGATCGCCGTCGGCTACTCCAACGGCGCCAACATCGCCGCCGCCATGCTCCTCCTCCGCCCCGACGTTCTCGCCGGTGCCATCCTCTTCCGCGCCATGCTTCCGCTCGAGCCCCCGCATCCTCCGCAACTCGACAAAACGCCCGTGCTTCTCCTCGCCGGACGCCATGACACCATGATCCCGCCGGACAGCACGCAACGCCTCGCCGTTCTCCTCGAACAAGCCGGTGCCGATCTCACCATAGACTGGCGCGACACCGGCCACGGGCTGGAACAATCCGAATTCAGCCTCGCGCGCGATTGGCTCGAGCACCACGAGCCCGCGTAGACCCCGCGGACGGCGGCCTTTTTCCTTTTCCCCCCGTCCCAACCACCTTACACCCGACTCGTCGTATCCAACCGAACCAAACCCGAACAAGAAAGGAACCCCGTCATGAACTGGTATCTCGATGCCTGGAAAAACTATGTCACCTTCACCGGCCGCTCCCGCCGGCAAGCTTACTGGATGTTCGTGCTCTTCAACATCATCGCAGTCCTCCTTGCCGGGGTCATTGACAACGTCCTCGGCAGCTCCGGAGTGGTCAGCTCGATTTACGGCCTCGCCGTGTTCCTTCCCGGCCTGGCCTTGGCCATCCGCCGGCTCCATGACACCGGACGCAGCGGCTGGTGGATGCTCATCAGCTTTCTCCCGCTGATCGGCTTCATCGTCCTGATCATTTTCTTCGTCCAGGACAGCCAACCGGGCACCAACCAATACGGACCGAATCCGAAAGAATCCGCCCCGCCCGCGGTCTGAAGACCGCGGCGGAGTTCCTTTATTCCGTCAGCCTTTTGTAGCGGCGGTCTGTGACCGCCGGAGACTGTCTTTCGCAGATTCGGTTGTGGCCAAAAAGATCCTGCCCGTCCTTCTGGCCGCTCTCCTCCCCGGTTGCGCCTGGACTGTGCACCCACCGGCCCGCGTCTCCGACCCCGTCCCTGTCTGGATCAGCGAATACGGCAAACATTGCCGCGTCGCCGTGCCGTCCGGGCATTCCACCTTCACCGAATACGGCTTCGGGGAATGGAACTTCTACGGACGCGAAAAGCGCGGCATTTTTTCGATCCTCCGCGCCGGCACCGGCTTCGGGGCGGGTGCTTTCTCCCGCCGCGAACTGGTCCCCGCGCCCGACGGCACGCTGGGTCCGTGGCAAACCGGCGGCACGCGCTCCGAGACGCTCCTCGTCGAACGCGAACGCGCCGAAGCCCTCCGCGCCAAACTCGACGCGCGCTGGCAATCCAACCAGCACACCACCCGCCGCCGCGAGATCGACGGCGTGGTCGTCAGCCGCGACCCCGCCCGCTACCACATCTTCCGCAACTCCAACCACGCCACCGCCGGATGGCTGAAAGAACTGGGCTGCGATGTCCGCGGCTTCCCGCTCTTTTCCAACTTCCGCGTGGAGCGGTAGAACCCTGCTGGGCGGTCGTCCTCTCCAAGCCGGACGACCCGGCCGCCGGCTCACGCCCCCAACCCGAATCCCGCATGCACCGCCTTCGCCGCGTCGGCGATGCGGTCTTCGTCGAGGATGACGGCGATTTTGATCTCGGACGTCGAGATCATCTGGATGCTGAAACCGCCCTTGGCCAGCAGGTCGAAGAGTTTGGCCGCCACACCCGAATGGGTGCGCATGCCGATGCCGACCACGCTCAACTTGGCCACCCCGGCGGTTTGGGTCACCCCGCGCGCGCCGATTTCGGCGGCCACGGCCTGGAGCACGGGCTCGGCCTTTATCAACTCGTCCTTGTTCGTGGTGAAGGAAATGTCCGTCCTCCCCTCGTGCGGCGCGGTCTGCACGATGACGTCGACCACCACGCTGGCTGCGGCCAACGCGTTGAAAATTTTTGCGGCGGTGCCGGTTTTGTCGGGCACACCCTCGATGGTGACTTTCGCCTGGTTGCGTTCGATGCTGACGCCGCGGATGACGACGTCTTCCATGCCTGGTGTTTCTGCTTTCACGATGGTTCCCGGGTTCTGGTTGAAGGTGCTGCGCACTTCGAAGAGCACGTTGAATTTGTTGGCGAATTCGACCGAGCGCGATTGCATGACCTTCGATCCGGAGGATGCCATTTCGAGCATTTCCTCGTAGCTGATCGTGTCGATCTTGGTCGCGTCGGGCACGATGCGCGGATCGCAGGTGTAGACGCCGTCGACGTCCGTGCAGATCTCGCATTTGTCCGCCTTGAGCGCGGCGGCCAGGGCGATGGCCGTGAGGTCGGAACCGCCGCGGCCCAGCGTGGTGATCTCGCCCTGCGCGGTCTGGCCCTGGAAACCGGCGACGATGACGATGGACCCGTCGTCGAGGTGGCCGTGAATCTGCTTGGGGGTGATGTTGAAAATTTTCGCCTTGGTGTGGACGCCATCCGTGACGATGCCGGCCTGCGCACCGGTCAGGGAAACGGCCTTGGCCCCCATGCCCTGCAGGGCCATGGCGAGAAGGGCGATGGTGGTCTGTTCCCCGGTGGCGAGGAGAACGTCCATTTCGCGCTCACTCGGACTGGCGCAGACTTCGCGGGAAAGCTTGATCAGCGAATCGGTCACGCCGGACATGGCCGAGACGACCACGACGACTTTGTTCCCGGCCTGCTGCGTTTCGAGCACGCGGCGCGCGACGTTTTTGATCCGCTCCGGATCGCCGACCGAGGTGCCGCCGAATTTCTGGACGATGAGGGCCATGTTCAGTTGTCACCCGGTAGGGCCGTCTCGCCGAGGCGGCCGCACGCTTGCGATTCAGGCAGCGGACGGCGCGGCGAGCCGTCCCTACCGGTTGGACGAAGAGCTGTCATCATACGCCAAGGACTTTTGCCACCGATTCCATGGTCGCGTCCGCTTCCAGCGCCTTGAAACCGTGCACCATCGGGGCCTCCGGATCCTTCAAACCGTGACCGGTCACGGTGAGGACGATTTTCGCGCCCTCCGGGTATTGGTGGAACGGACAATTCGTGCAGCGGTCGCTGGAGAAACATTTCATCAATCCCGCCACCGAAGCGGCGCTGGCCGGCTCGACGAAAATGCCTTCCTCGGAGGCCAACCACCGCTGGGCGGCGAGGATTTGTTCATCCGTCACGATGTCGATGCAGCCGCCGGACTCGGCGACCGCACCGCTCGCACCCTGCCAGCTGGCCGGGTTGCCAATGCGGATGGCGGTCGCGATGGTCTCGGGCTTGTCGACCACGTGATTGAAGAAAATCGGGCGCGGAGCCGGCGGCCTGGAATCCGGTCATGCGCGGACGCTTGGTTGCTTTTCCCAGTTCGTGAAATTCGCGGTAGCCCTGCCAATAAGCAGTAATGTTGCCCGCATTGCCGACAGGCAGGATATGGATGTCGGGAGCGTCGCCAAGTTCCTCGATGATTTCGAAGGAGGCAGTTTTTTGTCCTTCGATGCGGAACGGATTGATCGAATTGACGATTTCGAAGCGCCCATCGGCCCCGAGTTCGCGCACGAGACGCAACGCGTCGTCGAAATTTCCGCGGATAGCCACAACCTTGGCGCCGTAGATGAAAGCCTGGAGCAATTTGCCCGCGGCGATTTTTCCGGCGGGCAGAAGGACGGCACAGGCGAGGTTGGCCCGCGCGGCATAGGCGGCGGCGGCGGCGGACGTGTTGCCGGTCGAAGCGCAAATGACCGCTTTGGCCCCGCGCTCGACGGCCTTCGAGATCGCCATGGTCATGCCGCGGTCCTTGAAGGACCCGGTGGGGTTCAGTCCCTCGAATTTCACGTAAAGCTCGGTTCCGCGGCCCACGAGCGCGCTCAGCTTCGGCGAATAAATCAGCGGGGTGGACCCCTCGTTGAGCGAGACCACGGGCGTCGCCTCCGTCACCGGCAAATATTCGCGGTAGCGGCTGACCACGCCGCGATCGTGCAAATTTTTCACGCCGCCGCCTCCACCCGGTAAAGCGCCGGGTCGCCGTGCACGCAGTCGAGGGCGCGGATTTTTTCGATGGCGGACAACACGCGCCCGCGCGGCGCATCGTGGATCATGAGAACCAGCGCGGCCTTTTGGCCTTCTTCGGTCTCCGGCTGGATCACCGAAGAAATGCCGATGCCCGCCTCTCCGAGGAGTCCCGCGATGCGCGCCAGCACGCCGGGTTGATCGTCAACGCCGAGACGGAGGTAAAACGGGCTGACCACGTCCGCGGCCGGACGCAGCTTCCCGTAGAGCGTATGCGGGATGAAACCGCAGGACGCGCGCGGGGATTCGAGGGCCAAGGCCGCGTCTGCCAAGTCGCCGATGACCGAGCTGGCCGTGGGATCCTGTCCGGCCCCGCGTCCGTAAAAAAGCGCATCGCCCACCACGTCGCCGCGCACGGCGATGGCGTTGAAGACACCCCGCACCGAGGCGAGAATGTTGCCGTTGGGCACGAGCGAAGGCTGCACGCTGACTTCGACCGATCCGTCGGAACCCGCGTCGATGAAAGCAAGAAGCTTGACCGTGTACCCGAGCTGCGCGGCGAAGCGGATGTCCTCGGGCGCGATCTTTTCCACGCCTTCGACGAGCACATCTTTGCCCGGCACCCAGAATCCGTAGGCCAGCGAGGCGAGGATGATGGCTTTGTGACCGGCGTCCCAGCCGTTGATGTCCAGCGTGGGGTCGGCCTCGGCATAACCGGCGGCCTGCGCCTCGGCCAAAGCGGCGGCGAAATCCATGCCGCTTTCGGTCATGCGGGTGAGGATGTAATTGCTCGTGCCGTTGATGATGCCGCGGATGGACTGGAAATGGTTGGCCACGAAAGCTTCGCGCACCGCTTTGATGATGGGAATGCCGCCGGCCACCGCCGCCTCGTAGAAAACCGGCACCTTTTTCGCGGCGGCCAGCTGGAAAATTTCCGCTCCGTGTTCCGCGAGCAATGCTTTGTTGCCGGTGACGACGATTTTACCGCGCTCGATGGCCTCGCGGACCAGTGCCAGCGGCTCGTCGATGCCGCCCATCAGTTCGACGATCACTTCGACCGCCGGATCCTCGAGCAAGGCGCGCCACTGGTCCGTAGCCAAGTCCGGCGGCAGGGCCACGGCGCGCTTTTTGGCCAGATCACGCACGGCCACCTTGCGCACCACGAAATCGCAACCCGTCCGCTCACGGAGCAGGGCCCGGTTTTTCTCCAGATTGAGGAAAACCCCGGCGCCCACCGTGCCGAATCCGGCCAGTCCTATACTTATTTCACGCATATCGTGTGACCGCGCATCCTGCCTCCAGTGGACGATTTGGGCAATTCCTAAGCCGGAGCCAACCACTCCCGAGTAACTCGATGTGTTTTCAGGCAGCGACGGTCATAGACCGCCGCTACAAGTTTTGATCGGGTTGTAGCGGCGCTCTATGAGCGTCGGTGCCTTTCCCCCTTTGCAACGAGGGTAGCCCCGGTTACTCCCCAACCACACCCGCCCGCGCGCGGGTTCGGGGACTCCCCAGTAACTCGCAAGCTATGAGAGGGACACCCACCCACTTCTGTTCTGGGCGGTAGGGACGGCTGGCCTCAGCCGTCCGCATCCTGTCCGGTGCCGAAGGCAGCGGCCCGCTGAGGCCAGCGGGCCCTACCAACTTGGAGGTTGATAAGTGCACATCCATGAAAACGCCCCAGTTACTCCCCAACCACACCCGCCGCGCGCAGGTTCAGGGGCTCCCAACTGCGTGGAGCATCGTCAGGGAAGATGATTCACCCCGGACGACCGACCCCGGCATCGAGAAACTTGCGCAACTCCTCCAGATTGGACTTCTCCCGCGCGGAGATGGCGATGAGCGGGACGCCGGGAAATTCCTGGACCAGCCGCGGGAGATTTTCCGCTGCGCCCGGAAGGTCCGTCTTGTTGGCCACCAAGGCCCAAGGGCGCCGGGCCAGCAGCGGGTCGTAGAGGCGCAACTCCTCGCGGATTTTTTTCGCGTCCTCCACCGGATCGCGCCCCTCGCTGCCCGCCGCATCGACCACGAGGAGCAGGGTGCGGCAGCGCACGATATGTCGCAGAAAATCATGACCCAGCCCGACATCGCGGTGCGCACCTTCGATCAAACCGGGAATATCCGCCACGGTGGCGCGGCGGAAGCCGGGAAAATCCATCACCCCGACCATGGGGTGCAGCGTGGTGAAAGGATAGGCCGCGACTTTGGGGTGCGCGGCGGAAAGGACGCTCAGCAAAGTCGATTTGCCCGCGTTGGGATAGCCGACCAGTCCCGCGTCCGCGATCATGCGCAACTCGAGGAAAAACCAACCCTCCTCACCCGGCGTGCCTTCGGTGAATTGCCGCGGCGCACGGTTGCGCGAACTTTTGAAGTGGATGTTCCCCCTCCCGCCGCGACCGCCTTGGGCGAGGAGAAATTCCGCCCCCGCCGTTTCCAGATCGGCCAGCAACTCGAGTTCCTTCGGATCGATCTTCCGTCGCCGCGGCGGCGCCTCCTCTTCGTCCTCGAACCTCAGCGGATCGTGCGGCGCCACATCCGGCAACCGGTAAACCAGCGTGCCGACCGGGACGGGCACGATCTTGTCCGGAGCGGACTTCCCGTATTTCTGCTTCCCCATGCCGTTCTCGCCGTGTTTCGCGCGGACGATCGGTTCGTAGTAAAGCGTGACCAGCGTGTCGACCTGCGGGTCGGCGCGCAGGATGATGCTCCCGCCGTCCCCGCCGTCGCCGCCGTCGGGTCCGCCCTTGGGGACGAATTTCTCCCGGCGGAAACTGGCACAGCCATTGCCGCCGTCGCCGGCCTTGGCCTGGATGCGGATCTGGTCGACGAACATGGGCGGGGACGCGCGGCAGGAACGCGGCGCGCGGGGCTATTCTTCCTCGCCTTCTTCGTCGGAGGGCGCTTCCTCCCCCTGATCCTTGGTCGTCTCGAGCTGCTTGAGGGCGTCCGAGGCATCATCCACCTCGTCGAGCACCACGCGGCTGACGAGGATGGGCGCTTTTTGCTGGATGGCCATGGCGATGCAATCGCTCGGGCGGGCGTCCAACTCGATGATCTTCTTTTGGTGCAGCTCGTTTTCCGCCGAGACAATGAGCCGGGCGTAGAACGTGCTGTTCTTCACGTCGTTGACCACCGCCCGCTCCACCTTGGCCCCGAACGCGGCCAGCACGTGGGCCATGAGGTCGTGGGTCAGCGGACGCTCCTTTTCCGTGCCGGCGAGGAACATGTTGATGGCATGGCCGACGGTCGCATCGACATAAATGACAAAGGTCTTCTCCTCGGTCCCGAGGAAAAGCGCCGCGCCGTTGGCCGTCGGGACGACGGCCTTGAGCTGCACCGGAACCACCTGCTGCTGCGGCATGGAAGCAAACTACGCACGCCGCGCCGTCAAATCCAGAGGCAAAAACCCGCGGACGACGCCCGACTCCGCGCTCGCCCTCAGACGCTAAAGCGGGCAGCATGACATTCCATGGAAGCGGTCGTCGAATTTGTCAGCACCCATTGGACCAGCGCGGTCGAGATCCTGCTGCTGTCCGTGCTGCTCTACTACAGCTACCTCTACTTCCGCGGCACGCCGGGCGCCAAAATCCTCGTCGGCCTCGCCCTTGTCTTCATCAGCCTCACTCTCGCCTCGCAGCTCCTCGACCTCCACGTCATCGGCTGGCTCCTCCGCAGCTTCTCCGTCTTTCTGGCCATCGCGCTGGTCGTCATCTTCCAACCCGAACTCCGCCGTGCCCTGACCGAACTCGGCAGCCAGCACTTCTTCCGATCCGCGCTGCAGAAAAAAGAATCCATCGATCTGCTCGTCGACACCGTCTTCGATCTGGCCCGCCGCCAGTTCGGCGCGCTCATCGCGCTCGAACGCGACATCAGCATCCGCCAGTTCGCCTCGACCGGCGTCGACCTCGATGCGGTCTTCACCAAGGAACTCGTCCTCACCATTTTTCACCCCAAGACCGTGCTGCACGATGGCGGGGTCATCGTGCAGAACGATCGCCTCGCCGCCGCGGCCTGCATTTTCCCGCTCACTACGCGCGAGGACCTCGACCGCAGCCTCGGACTGCGCCACCGCGCCGGCATCGGCATCACCGAGGAATCCGACGCCATCGCCATCCTCGTCTCGGAGGAAACGGGACACGTTTCGCTCTGCCACCGCGGCATCATCGAGCGCAACCTCAACGTCGACCGCTTCCGCCGCCGCCTCAACCAGCTCCTCCTCCTCGAGAAGTATGAAACAGATTCTCCTGCACAATTGGAAAATTAAGCTCACCTGCCTCGTGCTGGCCTCCGTTGTGTGGTATGTCATCCAGCACAATGTGAACCCCGGGGACAAGGTGCGGGCACGCGAATCCGCTTCCGAACGCGCCAAGCAATGATCCGCCGCTACTTCGGGACCGACGGCATCCGCGGCCGCGCCGGCGAAACACCCATCACCGCGGAATTCGCCGAAAAACTCGGGCTGGCGCTCGTCCAAGTGCTCGGCGTCGATCGTCCAGTCGTGGCCATCGGTCGCGACACCCGTGCCTCGGGGCCGATGCTTGAGGAGGCCCTGGCCCGCGGCATCACCTCGGCCGGGGGCGACGTGCGCCTGCTCGGCGTCCTGCCCACCCCCGGCGTGGCCGCCTACGCGGTGGAAAACCGTCTCGCGGCCGGCGCGGTCATCTCCGCCTCGCACAATCCGGCGCACGACAACGGGATCAAATTTTTCTCGGGGGACGGCTTCAAACTGCCCGACGAAACCGAATGGCGCATCGAGGAGCATCTCGAGACACCCGCGACCGCGACCAGTCCGGGCACCGTCGCCGGCGTCGATGACGCGGTGGACCGCTATGTCCGCCACGCGCGTCAATCCCTCCCGCCGGGTTTCTCGCTGCGCGGACTCAAGATCGCCGTCGACTGCGCCAACGGCGCCGCGGTTGAAGCCACGCCACGGGCCCTGCGCGAACTCGGCGCCGACGTGCAGGTTTTCCATGCCACCCCCGACGGGAACAACATCAACGCCGGTTGCGGCAGCACGGTGGCGGGCGAGATCGGCCGCTTGGTCAAGGAGACCGGGGCGCAGGTCGGGCTTTCGCACGACGGCGATGCCGACCGTCTTCTCCTTTGCGACGAAACCGGCGACCCGCTCGATGGCGACGAACTTCTCGCCATGGCCGGACTCGACCTGCTGCGCCGCGGCGAGCTGGCCGGCCGCACCGTCGTCGCCACGGTCATGAGCAACCTCGGACTCGACGAAGCCATCGAGCAAGCCGGCGGCCGGGTCGTCCGCACCGCGGTCGGCGACCGCTACGTGCTCGAGGCCATGCGGGCGGGCGGCTTCGTGCTCGGCGGCGAGCAGAGCGGACACATGATCTTCCTGCGACACGGCACGACCGGTGACGGTCTGGTTTCCGCCCTGCAAATCCTGCGCCTGATGGCCGAAAGCGGGAAACCCTTGAGCGAACTGCGCAAGGTCCTGCACAAATACCCGCAGGCCCAGCGCGCGGTCGCCGTCAAATCCAAGCCCCCGCTCGAAACCGTGCCGCAAATCCAAGCCGCCATCACCGCCGCCGAACAAGCCCTCGCCCCCCGCGGGCGTGTCCTCGTGCGTTACAGCGGCACCGAACCGAAACTCCGCATCCTCCTCGAAGGCCGCGACGCCAACTTGCTCGAAGACCACGCCGACCGCATCGCGTCCGCAGTGCGTGAAAACTTGTAGCAGCGTTTTTCCGGGCAGCGACGGTCATAGACCGCCGCTACAACCCAACGCAAACTTGTAGCGGCGCTCTATGAGCGTCGGTGCCTTTCCAGACCGGAAACCTGCGCCCCCACCCAGTCGCGGTAACGGATCACATGCCGGTCTTTGGCCAGCTGCCCGGCCAGCCGCAGAGCCTGTCTTTTGATCGCGTTGTGTTCCCAATCCGGCGGATGCAGCCCCAGCCGCGCCAGCGGATTTTTGCGCAGGCGCGCGGCGAGGAAAGCATTCCACGCCAGACTGACATTCCGTCGCCACGCACTGCGCGGGCTATAGACCAACGATTGCGAACGCGTCCACGCCCCCGAGCGCAAATCAAGGACACCTCCCAGGCGCGTGGTGTAGGCGAATTCCAAATTGCGTGCCGCCTGCTCGGCCTCCTCGCCAAGGAGCCAAGCCGGCGCGATGAATCCCACCACCTCCAACCCGGCGCCGGTCAACATTTCGCGTCCATCCTCCATCCGTTCCCGCGCCTCCTCGTAGCCGAGGTCGTAAAATTCCCCCTCGCCTGCCGTGTAGTGCTCGGTGATCAACCGCTGGCCCGCGCCATCGCCCTCGCGCGGGGCGCGGCGGTGGTAAAAGCCGTGCAGGACGATTTCATGCCCCGCCGCCTGCTTCTCCCGCAGCCAGGCGAGGAACTCCGGATCTTCGTCGATAGCGGCCCGGTGGTGATGGTCCGGCACGACCAACAGGGAGGTCGTCCCGACTCCGGCCCCGGCCAGATCGGACAGCATGCGGTCGCAAGCCTCGCGGGTCAGCGGGCTGACATCATGCACCGAAGCCGCCAGCGACCGGCGCCCATTCATTTGATCTTCCCCCGCAGCATGCTTAACTTCATTCTTTCAGATTCAAGCCCGTGAACAAAAGCAACAAACCCGAGGAGCGCCGTCCGTCCGGCGGCGACCCCGATCCGCAATTCAACTGGCGGGGCCTCCTCCTCTTCGCCGTGGCCTTCGCCCTCATCGGCGGCGCCTTCATCTTCCGCGGCGGCAACCTCGCCCAGATCGACGAGCTGACCTACCCGAAATTCTCCACCCTCCTCGCCGAGGACAAGATCGTCTCCACCGCGGAACGTCCGCTCGAACTGGTCGTCGAAGAAGGCCGCAACACGCAGACGATTTCCGGTTATTACCGCAAAATGGTCACTGTTCCCCCGGCCACCGAACCCGAGGAGCGCCTCGTCGAGTTCCGCACCCCCGTCTTCATGCCGTTCAATGGCGAGGCGCTGGAGAAACAATTGGCCGAAGCCGGCATCACCCCGTCGGTGCGCTCGGAGTCGAACCTCCTGGCCACCACCCTCATCGGCTTTCTTCCGATCCTCCTTTTTCTGGTCATCCTCTACTTCATCTTCCGCTCGCAATTGAAGATGGCCGGACGCGGCGCCTTCAATTTCGGCAAAAGCAAAGCGCGCATGATGGCGCGGGAGAAAAACAAAATCACTTTCAAGGATGTGGCCGGCGTCGAGGAGGCCAAAGAAGAAGTCTCCGAACTGGTCGACTTCCTCAAAGACCCGAAAAAATTTCAAAAGCTCGGCGGCCGCATCCCCAAGGGCGTTCTCATGGTCGGCCCCCCGGGCACCGGCAAGACGTTGCTCGCCCGCGCCATCGCCGGCGAGGCCGACGTTCCGTTTTTCTCCATCAGCGGCTCGGACTTCGTCGAGATGTTCGTCGGCGTGGGTGCCTCCCGCGTGCGTGACATGTTCGAACAGGGCCGCAAAAGCGCGCCCTGCCTCATCTTCATCGACGAAATCGACGCCGTCGGACGCCACCGCGGCCACGGCATGGGCGGCGGACACGACGAGCGCGAGCAGACCCTCAACGCCCTCCTCGTCGAGATGGACGGCTTCGACGCGCAGGACGGCGTGATCATCATCGCCGCGACCAACCGCCCCGACGTCCTCGACCCGGCGCTGCTCCGCCCCGGACGTTTCGACCGCCAAGTCACGGTCAACCTCCCCGACGTGCGCGGACGCGAGGAAATCCTCAAAGTCCACTCCAAGAAAGTGAAAGTGGCCGAGACGGTCGACTTCGCCGTCATCGCCCGCGGCACGCCCGGCTATTCCGGCGCCGAACTGGCCAACGTCATCAACGAAGCCGCCCTCCTCGCCGCACGCAAGGGACTCAAAGCCATCACCACCCGCGAACTCGAGGAAGCCCGCGACAAAGTCCGCTGGGGCAAAGAGCGTCGCAGCATGGCCATCAGCGAGAAGGAAAAGGAGGTCACCGCCTACCACGAGGCCGGTCACGCCCTCCTGCTCGAACTGCTCGAGCACACCGCCCCGCTGCACAAGGTCACCATCATCCCGCGCGGACCGTCCCTCGGCTCGACCATGTGGCTGCCGGAGGAGGACAAATACAACACCCGCCGTAAAGAATTGCTCGATCACCTCGTCGTCATCATGGGCGGACGCGTGGCCGAGGACATCGTCTTCGGCGACGTCACCAGCGGCGCCCGCGGCGACATCAAGCAAGCCACCGGCATCGCCCGCAAAATGGTCTGCCAATGGGGGATGAGCGACAAACTCGGCATGATCGAATACGGCGAAGGCGACGAGCATCTCTTCCTCGCCCGCGATTTCAGCCGCATGCGCGACTACAGCGAGTCGACCGCGCAGGCCATCGACGCCGAAGTGAAGTCCCTCATCGACGAGGCCTACTCCCGAGCGACCGAACTTCTCAAGGCCCGCCGCGACAAACTCGACCTCATCGCCAAAGCCCTCCTTGAATGGGAAACCCTCGAAGGCTCGCAGATCCGCGACCTGATCGAGCACGGCGAGATGAAAAATCCGCCGCACCGCGAACCGCCCCCGCCGCCTGTCCCCGCCGAAGCCGCCCCCGCCGCACCCGCGGAGGACAAAAAGGACGACGGTCCGTTGCCCGGAGACCTCGCGCCCGTCCCGGCGTAAAGGATTCACCGCAGAAGTCACCGAGAACACAGAGGGCTGGAAACCGTGCCCATTGGTAGGGCCCGCTGGCCTCAGCGGGCCGCTGCTTTTGGAACGAATACGTGCGGTCGGCTGGGCCAGCCGACCCTACCGGGCGCGGGAAAAAGTCGTTATCCCGAAGTCTCTCCTCCTCTGCGTCCTCTGCGGTTTTTCTTTCCCGCCGCAGCACAAAAAATTCCCTCCTTCGCAATCCGCGGCGGCCTCTGCTATGCTTACTTTATGTCGGACACCGATTATTTCGCCAAATACCGCGCTTATTTTGTCAGCCAGAAGGACCGCGCCCCTCTCGGCACCAACGCGCACCTGCCCTTTGTCACCCTCTCCCGCCAAGCCGGCGCCGGCGCGGAGACCGTGGCCCATCTGCTCGCGGGGAAACTCAATGCACAGGGACCGCAGGACGCCCAACCGTGGACCGTGTTCGACAAAAACCTCATCGAGAAGGTCCTCGAAGACCAGGACCTCCCGCAGGAAATCGCCGAGTTGGTCAAGGAAGACAAGGACACCACGGTGCAGGCCATCGTGGGCGAATTGCTGGGGCTGCACCCGTCGATGTGGACCATTTTCCACCACACCAGCGACACCATCCTCAAGCTGGCACGCCTCGGACGCTGCATCATCGTCGGTCGCGGCGGCAACATCATCACGGCCAAGCTCAAGGGCGGCGTGCACGTCCGGTTGGTCGCCCCGGAAAATGTCCGACTCGCCCACCTCAAGACGCACTTCAAAATGGACGACAAAGCGGCGGCCAAATACCTCCACGACCACGACGAGGGACGCCGCCGCTACGTGAAGACCAATTTCCAACGCGACATCGACGACCCGCTCCTCTACGACGCGGTGCTCAACACCGGTCTCCTCGGCTTCGAGCGCACCGCCGAACTGCTCGCGGGAATGGTGGCCTCAAAAGCATAGCGCTTTGGGCGCCAAGCCTTCCCGCCCCTCGGTAGGGACGGCTGGCCCAGCCGTCCGTGTGCCTTCCAATAATAAAGCAGTCTGTCCGTTGGGCCAGCGGACCCTGCCAAAGGAAAATTTTTCAGTCCACGCGCTCGAAACGCTGACGGTGTCACCTCCGCCGCCCGTATTTCGCATCCAGGCCCTCGTGCCCGGATCCCGAGCAGCCGCCACTGCCACGGCCATGAGCCGCTCTTGCGCCAGCGGAACACAAACGGGCCCTCCGCCTCGCGCACCTCGTCCATCACCGCGTGCGCCACGGCGGTGCCGGAACCGAAAACGCCGACCGGCGCCGCGGCTTGCCATGCGCCTTCCTTTTCCGTGACCTGCCACGGCTCGAGCGCCGTGATCTGCAAGGCGAAGAAATGACTGAACAACTGCCGTGCTTCGTCGATGGCCGCGGCGCGGTCCGCATTCCATGCATCACGGTAATCCGGCGCCATCATGGCCTCGACCGCCGTCCAATCGCGCGCCGAGGCGCGTTTCAACAGATTCTCCGTGTGCAACTCAACCTGCCGCGCCGGTTGCCAGAGCCATGCCAGCCAAAGACCCCACGCCAAAAGCAGCACCAGCGGCGGCCATTTGATCAAGGAAACCGGAATCGTCATGCGGCGGACATTATCAACGCCTGCCCCCGATCCGTCTTGCAGGAAAAGCCCGGCGGGCGCATGGTGCTCTTTTATGCCTCGTTCCCGTCGCCGGACCGGTGATTCCCGCCGCCGGAAAACCGCCGCCCCGTCCCGCCGCCGTCCGGAAAAAAAACCGCAGCCCGTGCCCGGTCCTGCCGCATCACCTGCCGGTCACTCCGACCCGGACTTCGCCGCGCGCGTGCTGGCCATCGTGCGGCAACACCGCGCCTCCCCGCCCTCAATGCAGGAGATCGGACGCACTCTCAAAGTCAGCGGCCCCCGCGCCGCCGCCGTGGCCAAGGCCCTGCATGATCTCGAGTTGTCCGGCGACATCGTGCGGGTCCGGCAGGACCGCTTCACCTTGCCGTCCGAAGCCGACCTCGCCGTCGGCACGGTCCAACTGCACCGCGACGGCTCGGCCCACCTGCTGCGCGACCTGCCGGGCGAGCCGGAATTTTATCTCTCGCCGGAGAACACGGCCACGGCCCTGCCGGGCGACCGTGTCGTTGTCCGGCATCTCCGCGACCAAGCCCCCTACCGCGGCTACCAGCCGTGGGGACGGGTCATCCGCATTCTCAAACGCGGCACGACCACCGCCGTCGGCACGCTGGAGAAATCCGCCCGCTTCTGGCATGTCGTGCCGGACGACAAGCATTTCGTCCACAACATCTACGTCCCCCAACCGGCGCCGCCGCTGCGCCCCAACCAGGGCGACAAGGTCGTGGTCAAACTGGGCGAATGGAAATCGCGGCACGTCAACCCCGAGGGGGAAGTCATCGAGGTGCTCGGACCCTCGGACAAACCCGGGGTCGACATCGAATCGATCATCCGCAAGTTCGACCTCCCGACCCGCTTTCCGTCCAAGGTCCTCGCCCAGGCCGATGCTTTCGCCAAAACCGTGCCCGAGTCCGCGGCGCGCGGCCGCGAGGATTGCCGCGACACGCTGGTCATCACCATCGACCCGGATGACGCGCGGGATTTCGACGACGCCATCAGCGTGGTGCGCACGAAGGACGGGTGGCAACTGACCGTCCACATTGCCGATGTCTCGCATTACGTCCTGCCCGGCAGCCCGCTCGAGGACGAGGCCTACCGGCGCGGCAACAGCGTTTACCTGCCGGACCGCGTCATTCCCATGCTGCCCGAGGCCCTGAGCAACGGTCTGTGCAGCCTGCGGCCCAACGAAGACCGCCTGGCTTTCGCCGCTTTTCTCGAGATCGACCGGCGGGGGAAAATCCGCCGTTCGCGCTTCGCCAAGACGATCATCCGCAGCGCCCGTCGCCTAACCTACAAGGAGGCCTTCGCCCGCCTGCAAGCGAAACCCGGCAACGATATCGACCGCATGCTGCACGAGGCCTGGGCCATGGCCTCGACCCTGCGCAAGAAGCGCTTCGAAGAGGGATCGCTCGATCTGGATTTTCCGGAGGTCAAAGTGTGGCTGGACGACCACGGGCACCCGGTGCGCCTCGAGCGCATCGAGAACGACATTTCCCACCAACTCATCGAGGAGTGCATGCTCGCAGCCAACGAGGCGGTGGCCCGCCTCTTCCGCATGACGCCGGCCGCGGCCATCCATCGCGTGCACGAGAAGCCGGACGAGGCCAAGCTCAACGAATACCGCGAGCGTGTGCAAATGCACGGGCACAAGGTCGGGAATCTGTCCGTGCGCAAAGAACTGACGCGCTTCCTGAAAATGCTCCGCGGACAGCCGGAGGAATACGCCTTGAAGACCGCACTGCTCAAGAGCCTCAAGCGCGCCAGTTATTCGCCCGAGCCGGCCGGACACTACGGTTTGGCCAAGAGCGATTACACGCACTTCACCAGTCCGATCCGGCGCTACGCGGATCTCATCGTGCACCGCGTGCTCTCCGACGTCTGCGGCTACACCAAGCCGAAGGGACGCATCCCCTTCGGGGAAATCGCCCGGCACATTTCCACGACCGAACGCAATGCCGCCGAGGCCGAGCGCGAAGCGGTGCGCTTGAAGAAATTCGAATTCTTCCGCCAGCAACTGGCCAAGAAAACCGGACAAACGTTCAAAGCGATCGTCCTCGAAGTGCGCAACTTCGGCATGTTCGTCGAATTGCCCGAGGTCATGGCCGGCGGGCTGGTCCATGTCTCGGCCCTCGGCGATGACTTCTACACCTTCGATCAGGCGCGCCAGCGCTTTGTCGGACGGAAAAAGAAGAAAACCTACCAAGCCGGCGACGAAATCGAAGTGATCGTCGCCCGGGTCGACCCCTTCAAGCAGCAGCTGGATTTCGCCCCGGCTTGAAAAAGGTAGGGTCAGCTGGCCCCAGCCGACCGCATCACACCAATGTCCCCATGCATTTGGACTTCACAATATCGATTTTCGGTAGGGTCCGCTGGCCCAGCGGACCGCTGCCTTCCAGGTGAAAAGCGTGCGGACGGCTGGCCTCCTGCTCGTAGAGTCATACGGCTCGGAGAGGCCAGCCGTCCCTACCTGTGGTGGCCAAAGGCCTGAATGCTTCGGGACGTCGGCATCACACCAACTTCTCGCGTTGGAACCATGCGAGAGTGCGGGCCAGCGTGTCTTCCAGCGTTGCTTGGCCGCGCCAGCCAGTGGCCTTGTGGAAGGGATCCGGATCGATGACCCAGCGGTTGGGCCAGATTTCGCGGGCGCGGTCGGCGGTGAGTGAAGGCACGCTCTTGCCGATGGCCGGGATGAATTTCGAGGCGAAGGCCACCGGCTTGAGGAGGATTTGCGGGATCGGGAGGAGCTTGCCCCGGCGCCCGCTCACCTTGCCGGCGGTGAGCATGAGATCGGCATCGGTGATCGTGCCGGGCGATGTCACATGGGCCACGCCCAATTCACCGCCGCGCTCGAACCAAGTATCGATGGCCTCGGCCAGATCGTCGGACGATACCCAGCTGAAATGCTTCAGCTCGCGACCCGGTTTGGTCCAGACCTTGCCGCGCACCATGCGGAAAAGCGGGAGCGTGGCCTGGTCGCCGGGGCCGAGCACCATGGGGGCCCGCAGGAAACGGACGCGCCCGTGGCCCGCGGCGCGCACCGCCTTTTCCATGTGCAGCTTGGATTCGCCATACCACGAAATGGGACGGTCGGGATGATCGAGCTTTTTGGCCGGCTGCCCCTGCGGGGTCGGGCCGCCGGCGGACTGCGAGGAAAGCACCACAGCGTCCGGATTCCCGGGCACCGACTCAAGCAGACGCAGGGTGCCGTCGACATTGACGCGGAAATATTCGTCGCGCGTGCGGCCGAAAAGGACGCCGGCACAATGGACCATGCGGTCGACCAGGCCGATGTGCCGGAAATCCCAATGCGGGGCCTCCGCTTCGAGGATGGTCAGTTTGGCCGCGGCCCCGACTCCCTCCCGAGCCAGTTGGGTGCGCAGCTTGTCCTCCGAGCGGACGGGGGCGACCACCTCGCCGATGCGCTCGTCGCGCAGGGCGCGCATGATGAGAGTGCGTCCAATAAAACCCGTGCCGCCGGTGACGAGAAGGCGCATGGCTTTAAAGGGGTTTCTCCCAAATGGTGTAATCCTTCGAGCGGCGGCCGCCGAGGATTTCGATGCCGCGCACGATCTGCTCGTTGTTCGCCTCAACCCAGGATACCTCCGCCACCGGATAGTCGACGCCGACGCGGCGGAATGTTTCACGGTAGAGGAACGGAGCGATGCCGCTGCGGCGGCGGAATTCCGGCTCGATGCCGAGGATCAGGTGCCGGGCACGGCGGGGTTTGGATGTCTTGAGCATCCAGAGCATCGGGATGAACCGCAAAAAACCGCGCGGCCAGGAAAGCGACCGGCGGAGGAATTCGTTGATGTCGGGCAGCGAAATGGAATAGCCGACCTCCCGCCCGCCGTGCATGACGAAAAAGAGCATGCGCGCGTCGGCGATCATGCGCAGCCCGGCGGCGGAATGCTCCAACTCCTCCCAAGTGACCGGCACATAGCCCCAGTTACGGTCGAGGGTGACGTTGTAAAGGCGCTGCAGAATCCGCAACTCCCTCTCGGGTTCGCGCAGATCGAAAGGCCGGATGGTGAGCCCGCTTTTGTCCCTCGCACGGTCGGAGAGCCGCACCATGGCGGGATCGGCGGGTGCGGTCATGTCCATGGCGAACGCGCAGAGCCTGCGCACCTCGGACAAGCCGAGTCGTTCGTAGGTCGCGACATAGCGCGGCGGGTTCCACGGCATGAAGACGCAAGGGGGATCGTCGAAACCTTCGCCGAGCAGGCCGCAGGTGTCGTTGATGCTCGGCGAGTAGGGTCCGCGCACGGAGGCGAGCCCGCGATCACGCAGCCACGCGCAGGCCGCGGCGAAGAGCGCATCGGCCACCTCATCGTCGGCGAAATCGAAGAAACCGAAGAACCCGGTCCGGTCGCCGTGGTATTCGTTGTGCAGGGGGTTACGGATGGCGGCGATGCGGCCGGCCGGGCGGCCGCCGCGCAGGGCGAGGAAGGGTGCAAGTTCGCCGCCGGTGGCGAGGAAGGGCGAGCGCGGCGCGAAAGTATCGACAACGCTTCCCGGGATGGGTGGGACGAACTGCGGGAAGCTACCTAGGACGTCCTCGGCGCAGTTCTCAAACCGCCGCAGTTCGGACCGGGTGCGGCAGGGAACTATCGTGATGCCTTTGGGGGATTTCCCCGGCGGCGCGCTGGTAGACATCGTCTTCAAAAATGCGGAGTTCGCGGGCGATGCGCTCGAAGGTCTCGAGCACGTAGTCCAGTTGCTCCGGCGTGTGGGTGGCCATGTAGCTGGTGCGGATGATGGCCTGCCCGCGGCGCACGGCGGGATAGATGGCGGGCGTGGCGAAGATACCGCTGTCGAACAGGCGCTGGGCGAAGAAGAAAGCTTTTTGCTCGTCGCCGACGAGAATCGGGACGATGGGCGTTTCGGTCGTGCCGATGTGGAAGCCGAGTTCGCGGAATCCGCGGTGCATGCGGCGCGTGTTTTCCCAGAGCTTCTCGATG
The DNA here is from genome assembly GCA_963776165.1 of uncultured Verrucomicrobiae bacterium. Taxonomy (GTDB): domain Bacteria; phylum Verrucomicrobiota; class Verrucomicrobiia; order Chthoniobacterales; family JACTMZ01; genus JACTMZ01. The sequence goes on along the minus strand of CAVZLI010000003.1, from coordinate 32,935 downwards.
CGCCACGGTTCCTCACGCATGATTTCCAGCGCCTTCATCACGCCGCCGGCCACGGCCGGGGTCGGGGACGCGGTGAAAATGAAGCAGCGGGCTTTGTGGCGGACGAATTTGATGACGTCCTTGTCGCCGGCGAGGAAGCCGCCCATGCAGCCGAGGGATTTGGAAAAGGTGCCCATCATCAAGTCGGCCCGGTCGGCCGTGCCGGTGTGGTGGGCGCTGCCCTTGCCGTCCGGACCGATCACGCCGAGGGCGTGGGCCTCGTCGACGTAGAATTTGGCGCCGAATTCCCCGGCCACGTCCATCAGTTCGGCCAAGCGCGCGATGTCACCCGACATGCTGAAGACGCCGTCGATGACCACCATCTTGCCGGCCTCGGCCGGCAGGCGCGAGAGGCGGCGGCGGAGGGACTCGGGGGAGTTGTGGGCGAAGGGAATGATCTTGGCCGGCGACATGCGGCAGCCGTCGATCAGGCTGGCGTGGTTTTCCTTGTCGCAGAGGATGTAGTCACCGTCCTCGAAAAGGCAGGTGAGCGCGCCTTGGTTGGCGAAGTAGCCGGTGGAGAAAAGAAGGGCGGAATCCTTGCCGATGTAATCCGCGAGGGCCTCTTCGAGTTTTTCGTGGATGATGAGGTTCCCGCTGAGGAAACGGGAGCCGGTGCAGCCGAGACCGTATTTGCGGGTGGCCTCGACGGCGGCTTCGACCACGCGGGGGTCGTTGGCCAGACCGAGGTAGTTGTTCGACCCGACCATGACGACGCGCTTGCCCTCGCAAAGAACCTCCGCGCCGTCCATTTCCTCGATGGGACGGAAGAACGGATAGATCCCGAGGGCCTGGGCCCGCTCGGGTTCGTCGTAAGCAGAACATTTGGCGAAAAGGTCGGTCTCCGGGTCCCAGGCATGGCCGTTGACCGGAGGCGCAACCTCCTCCCCGTTGATGCTTATAATCTTCATCAAGTTTGCGCCGAAATTGTCAGATTAATGCGTAAGGGCCGTGGGAAGCAACGCTGCAATTTGTTGAACTGACGTGCTGGTAGATGGATACGGGCATGAACATGGATCGGGATGCGTCCGGCGGAAGAAAACCGCCGGATGAGGAAACTCAGTTGCCGCGCACGGGTGCCGCGGCGGAACCGCGGCCGCTTTCCGCGAACCGGACGTCGGCCCGGCGGCGCTGCTGCACGAAGGTGTTGTTGTCACCGTATTGGGCCCAGGGACCGCGGGGCACTTCGCGGAATTCGACAAATCGCCAGTCGGTGGGACACTTCCCGCGGATCCCGAGAAAATCGCGCACCGCCGGGGAAACATCGAGGCCGGCGGCTTGGTTCAGATTGGGCAGGGGGCGCTGGTTGCCGAAGACGTATTGCCAGTGGTCCGTGCGGAAGGGGCCGCAATCCTCCCACTGGGCATAAGCCTCGCGACCGCGGTAGCGGATGGCCACCCAGCGGCCTTTGCAGACGCTCTGACCGCGTTTGACAAAGGCCTCGCGGAACCAAGGGATGACGCGCGGGGCCTCGGGTTTGGTCTTGCCGCGGGTCACGTCATTGTAGGGCAAGGCCACATAAAAAGGATTTTGCCGGGGGATGAATTTGGCCGGGATGTAACCGCGGCGGGCGCGCGGGTCGGGGTTGTCGTAGCCGCCGAAGTTTTTGGCCCATTTGACATCCCACGAGCTCTTGCAGTTGGGCACCGGATTATTCTTGGTGGGCTGCTCCCCCACCCAGAAGACGGTGGTGATGATGTTGTTCTTCCAGGGGTAGCGGCGAGAGTTGCCCAGACGGGAAGCGGATTGGGCGGGGCGGGGCAGGCGGGGCTCGACGCGGAGCAAGACGCTCTCGCGCAGACGCAGGGCCTGGTCTTCAAAGGACGGCGCGGCCGAGGCCTGGACCGGCGACTCGGCGAAGCCGGCGATCATGGAAAGCGCGAGGATGGCTTGGAGAAATCTCATCGGGCCGAAGCAGCGAATATCCGGTGAAATCCTTCCCGCGGCAAGAAAAAGGGGGCGAAAGAGTGATTTCACTCTGTCGGATTTCAGCTGGATCGTCCGCACCCCGCGGTCACTTCCGCCAACGACTGCGGGCAGTGACAGCCTTCCCACGGTGGATCCAAATGCTTTGCAGGATGCCGATACTGAAAAGCACCGTGAGAAGAAAGGACCCGCCGTAGCTAACCAGAGGAAGCGGCAGACCGGTGATCGGGGTGACCCCGATGGTCATGCCGATGTTCATAAAGGTGTGGGTAAATAGCAGCGTGCTCAGCCCCACCCCGAGAAACCGGCCGAAGTCATCCTCGGCCCGCAGCGAAATGTAGAGCGCCAAGCCAATGAGGGCGAGGAAGGCCAGCAGGAGGAGGGCCCCGCCGATGAAGCCGTGCTGTTCGCCGATGACCGCGAAAATGAAGTCGTTGTGCACGATGGTGCTGGGCAGAAAGCCCAGTTCGTTGAGCGTGTTGGGCGCCTTGAATCCCTTGCCCTCCCAGCCGCCGGACCCGATGGCGGTGAGTGATTGGTTGATCGTCCAACCCGCCCCGCGCGGATCAAGCTCCGGGTCGAGGAAGGTGATGATGCGCTGCCGCTGGTAAGGACGCAGGCCGAAGTTGACCATCAGGGGGATGATGGCCAGGGCCAAAAGAATCATGCTGATGAGGTAGCGCGCGGGGATCCGCGCCGCATAGAGCATGGCCAGGATGACAGGCAGCCAGACAATGGCCGAGCCGAGGTCGGGCTGGATGAGGATGAGCAGGAAGGGCACCGCGGCGATCACCCCGCAGATGGCAATGCGCAGCGGTGCGGGGATGGTTTCGTATTCCGCGAGGAAGAGGGCCATCAACATGATGGCGGCGATGATGGCCAGCTGCGACGGCTGGAAGTTGATGAAGCCGAAGTCCAGCCAGCTTTTGGCCCCGAAAACCGTCGCCCCGAAAAAGTGCACGGCAACCAGACCGAGCAAACCCGCGATGTAGAGCGGCACGGCCCCGGCCCGCGCCCAATGGTAATCGGTCATGGCCACACCGACGCACAGCACCAGGCCGACGATGAGAAAGACAAGTTGGCGGTTCCAGAAATCCTGCTCGCGCATCCACGTCGCGCTGTAGATGGCGAAAATCCCGAAGGCCCCGAGCAATATCACCAGAAGCAGGAGCGGCCACTGCAGGCCGGCGATTTTCCGCACCACGGTCATCGGGGAATTCAGGCCGCCAATTTGGGCACGGCCGACAACAACTTCTTCGTGTATTCGTGCTGCGGGTTCTCGTAGATGGCGCCGGCCGGGGCCGATTCGACGATTTTCCCGCGATGCATGACGACAACATGATCGCTCACGTGCTCGACGACCGCAAGGTCGTGCGCGATGAACAAATAGGCCACCCCGAGCTGCTCCTGCAGGTCCTGCAGGAGGTTGACGATCTGGGCCTGCACGCTGACGTCGAGCGCGCTGACCGGCTCGTCGCAAACGATGAATTTCGGCTTCACCGCCAAGGCCCGGGCGATGCCGATGCGCTGGCGCTGGCCGCCGCTGAACTCGTGCGGGTAGCGCCCCATGGCATCGGCCGGCAAACCGACCAGACGCAGCAACTCGGACACACGCTCGCGGCGTTCGTCTTTCGTCATTTGCGGGAAGTGGATCTCGAGCGGTTCGGCGAGGATGGCCCCGATGGTCATGCGCGGGTTGAGCGATCCGAAGGGGTCCTGGAAGATCATCTGCAGATCCTTGCGCAGCGGACGGAACTCCGCCTCGCTCATCGGCAGAATATCGCGTCCCTCGTAGAGCACCTGCCCGGAGGTGGCGGGGGTCAGCTTGAGCAGGGTGCGGCCGACCGTCGTCTTGCCGCTGCCGCTTTCGCCGACCAGGCCGACGGTCTGACCGGGCTCGATGTCGAAGCTCACGTCATCGACCGCTTTGATCTCTCCGGTGCGCCGGCGGAACACGCCGCCGAAGACCGGGAACCACGTGCTGAGGTTGCGGACGGAAACGAGCGGCATCCCCGCAATGTGCCTGCCCCCGACCGCAGCCGCAAGAACCGGTTGGTTCAAGCCAGCCAGTCTTCCACCACGGAGGCGAATTGCTCCGGCGTGGCCGCCGCCAGCAGCGCGGCCAGCCGGCCGTCCTCGCGGCACAGACGGGCGAGCGCACCGACTTTGCGCAGGTATTCCTCCGCCATGGCCGCGGGAATGGCGAAAACGAAAACCACCCGCGGTTCCCCGGAGCCCTCCCAGCGCAACGCCGACAACGCCATCTCCTTCACCGCGGCACTGCGCCCGTGGGCCAGGATAACCCCGCCGCAACCTTCGAGATCGACGACCTGTTTCGGCCCGACCGAGGAGCGGAAAGTGTCCCACGAAGTAATCCGCGGATCGTCCCGCAGCAGGGCCACGGCCGCGTCGACCGCCTCCTCGCGCGAGCCGGCCCCTAGGCCGAGCCGCACGCGCGACGGATCCAGAAAAAGCGCGCCCCCGCTCATACGTTGCTGCCGCTCCACTTGAGCTTCTCGCGCAGCACGCCGCTGAAAGTCCGGCCCGGCAGCGTGGCCAGTTGCAGCGTTTCCGTGGCGCGCGAGACGTGGAGGACATCGCCCGGACCGAAGGCGCGGATCTCTTGCCCGTCGACATTGACCGTCACCCCCGGCCCGCCACCGAGGAGGCGCAGTTCCAACCGCGCCGTGTCGGCCACCACGGTCGAACGGTTGGTCAACACGTGGGGACAGATCGGGGTGATGACAAAGCACGCGCTGTCCGGGAGCAGGAGCGGGCCGCCGGCCGACATGGAGTAGGCGGTTGATCCCGTCGGCGTGGCGACGATGAGGCCGTCCGCGTTGTAAACGCAGAGTTCCTCGCCGCCGACACGCACCTCGACTTTGATGAGTTGCGAATGCTGGCCGCGGCTGACCACCGCGTCGTTCAGCCCGGTGAAGGTTTCCTCGACACGCCCGTTGCGCTCGAGTTCCACGCGCAGCAGCGTGCGCGTGCTGAGTTTGAAGTCGCCCGCGGCGATACTCTCCACCGCCCGGGGCCAATCCTCGCTGTGCACGCCGGTAAGAAAGCCGAGCGAGCCGAGGTTGATGCCGAAAACCGGGGGCACCGCGCCGCGCATGCGGTGCAAGGCGCGCAAAATGGTGCCGTCGCCGCCGAGGAGGACAAGCAAATCGCAGGCGGCGGCCAGCTGTCCCTCGTCGACCCCTTCGGTCGCCGGCGTCAGCAGCGCGGCGGTGCGCGTTTCCAAAAGCACCTCGACGCCACGGGCCATCAGGGCCTCGCGCAGGGCTCCCACCAGCGGGCCCGCCTTCGGGTTGTCGACCCGTGCCAAAATTCCCGCTTTCATGGTCGCAAGAGGCAAAGGAATTCGCGGTTGCCTTCCGCCCCGGCGATCGGCGAATCGACCACCCCGCCCCACGTCCACCCGAGCCCGGACGCGAAGCTGCGGATTTTTTCCACCGCCTTGCGGTGCAAAGCCTCGTCGCGCACCACGCCGCCCCGCCCCACTTCGGCGCGGGACAATTCAAACTGCGGTTTGATCAGGGCCACCATCATCCCGCCGTCAGTAAGAAGGCCCGCCACGGGCGGCAAGACCAAAGTCAGCGAAATAAAACTCACATCCGCCACCGCCAAACGCACTTTCTCCGGCAGATCGCCGGGCGCGAGATGCCGCGCGTTGCAATGTTCCATCACCACCACGCGGGGATCGTTGCGGATCTTCCAGTCGAGTTGACCGTGACCCACGTCGAGGGCGTAGACCTTCGACGCCCCGTGCTGCAGCAGGCAATCGGTGAAGCCGCCGGTCGAAGCCCCGACGTCGAGGCACACCCAACCCGAGGGATCGATGGCGAAATGACGCAAGGCCGCCTCGAGTTTGTGGCCGCCGCGGCCGACATAGCGGTCGGCTTCCCGCACCTCGAGCGGCCGGTCCGGAGCGAGCAGTTGCGACGGCTTGTCCATCCGCGTGCCATCGGAAAAAACCCCGCCCGCCATGATGACGCGCTGCGCTTTTTCCCGCGAGGGGGAGAGGCCCCGCTTGACCAGCAGGACGTCGAGCCGCTCCTTGGCCATGCGCGGTCAGTCCGCCCGGAGCCCCGCGCTTTGGAGGCGCTTCTCGAGTTGGCGGATGCGGATATCGGCCATCTCGAGCTGCTGGCGGCGCTCGACCAACAGGAGTTCCAGCTCGCGGATGCGCTGCTGCAAATTCTGGCGGATGGTGCGGCGCCCGGGCTCGCCCTGCGCGATCTCGTCCATCGGCGGCAGCTGCCCCTGGAAAAAACCGGTCTCGCGCAGCGCCATCTCCACCCCGGTGCAGCAATTGATCAGCAGGGTCTCGGCTTGGATCTCGCCGCGGCGCAGGAACTCCTGCACCGCCTCCTCGGTGGTCGGACCGTAGTAAGACTCCTCCCCGAGTTGGATGAGGTAATCCATGTGCAGCTCCTGCAGCATGGGGGCCTTGATCCAATTCACTTCGTCGTCGCTGACCATGTCCAGCGGCGAGACCTGCGCGGCCCGCGCCCATTCCTTGAGCTTGGCAAACTCGACAGGACCGAAGACTTCCCCGTCCTCGTGCTTCTTGAGGAACCATTTGGCCGAATGCTCCATGCGGAGATTCTGGCCGTGGCCCGCACCCACTGGCGAGCAAATCCTCCGCCGGAAGTGCTTGCCTCCGGTCGGACTTTGCCCCATTTTACCCGACCTTTTCGATCCCATGAAAGCCGGCCTGCATCCCGATTACAACGAAACGACCATCACCTGCACCTGCGGGGCGGTCTACCACACGCGCTCCACGCGCAAGAATATCAAGATCGGCATCTGCGCGGCCTGCCACCCCTTCTTCACCGGAGAGCAGAAATTCATCGATACCGCCGGTCGCGTGGAGAAATTCTCCCGCCGCTACGGGTCGGTCAAAGCCGCCCGCATCAAAAAAGCTTAGCTGGCTTGTTGCTGACACGGTGATCGCGCCGCCCCGCGGCCGGTCGCCGTTTTTCTTTTCATGGATCTCGCCCCGCTCATCGCCAAGAAACGCGAGCGCCTGGCCGAGTTGGACAAGCTTGTTGCCTCCGACGACTTCTATGCCGACCCGGCCAAGGCACGCGACATCATGCGCGAGCAGGCCCGCCTCAAAGAATTGGCCGACGCCGACGACGAGGTCCGCCGACTGCGCACGCAGCTCGGGGAAAACGAGCAACTGGCCACCGGCACCGATCCCGAAATGGCCGAACTCGCCGCCGCCGAAATCCCCCAGCTCAACGAGCGCCTCGCCGTCCTCAACCGCGACATCCAGTTCGCCCTCCTCCCGCCCGACGAGAGCGAGGACCGCAATGCCGTCATCGAAATCCGCGCCGGCACCGGCGGCGACGAAGCCGCGCTCTTCGCCGCCGACCTTTACCGCATGTATCAGCGCTACGCCGAGGCCCACGGACTCAGGATCGAGTCCGTCGACTCCAGCCCGTCCGGCCTCGGCGGTTTCAAGGAAGTCGTCTTCAAAGTGATCGGCGACGCCGTGTTCCGCCAGCTGCGCTACGAAAGCGGCGTCCACCGCGTGCAACGCGTCCCCGCCACCGAGGCCCAAGGCCGTATCCACACCTCGACCGCCACCGTCGCCGTCCTCCCCGAGGCGCAGGAAGTCGACATCGAACTCCGCCCGCAGGACCTCCGCATCGAGGTCTGCCGCTCCGGCGGCCCCGGCGGACAAGGCGTCAATACCACCGACTCCGCCGTGCAAATCCTCCACATTCCCACCGGCAAGATCGTCCGCTGCCAGGACGGACGCTCGCAGCAGAAGAACAAAGCCGCCGCCCTGGAAATCCTCCGCACCCGCCTCCTCGAGGACAAACGCAACGAGGAAGAAGCCAAATATTCCGCCCACCGCCGCAGCCTCATCGGACGCGCCGGCCGCGAGGAAAAAATCCGCACCTACAATTTCCCGCAAAACCGCATCACCGACCACCGCATCGGCCTGACCCTCTACAATCTCGACCGCGTCATCGAGGGCGATCTCGACGAAATGGTCACCGCCCTCCAGCAGCGCGACATGGAAGACCGCCTGGCCGAAGCCGGCCTCGCGTAAGAGCCGTGCAAACCATCCGATTCATGCAGCGGACGGCTGGGCCAGCCAAGACCCATTCTCACGGTAGGGCCCGCTGGCCCCAGCGGGCCGCTGCCTATCACCATGCCTGAAACCCTCCCCTTGCTCGAAGTCCTCCGCGGCAGCGAGCGCTACCTCGCCGACCGCGGCGTGGAAAATCCGCGCCTCAACGCCGAGCACCTCCTCGCCCACGCGCTCGGCCTCAAGCGCATGGAGCTTTATCTCCAGTTCGACCGTCCCCTCACCGAATCCGAGCGCGCCCCGCTGCGCGATCTGGTCAAACGCCGCGGCGCCCGCGAACCGCTCCAACATGTCCTCGGCACCGCCGAATTCCACGGACGCACCTTCCTCTGCGACCGGCGCGCCCTCGTCCCCCGCCCCGAGACCGAGCAGCTGGTCGAACTCGCCCTTGAACTCGCCGCAGCAAAATCCGCCGCTGCAATCCTCGATACCGGCACGGGCAGCGGAGTCATCGCCCTCACCCTTGCGCTGGAAATCCCGTCCGCCGCCGTCCACGCCGCCGACCTTTCACCCGACGCCCTCGCCCTCGCCACGGAAAACACCGCCCGCCACGCGCTGACCGAACGCGTCACTTTCCACCAAACCGACCTCCTCCCCCCCGGCGAAACGAAGTTCGACCTCATCATCGCCAATCTTCCCTACATTCCGGCCGGCGAAATCGCTTCGCTCTCCCCCGAAGTCCGCCACGATCCCCTCGCCGCCTTGGACGGTGGACCCGACGGACTCGACCTCATCCGCCGCCTCATCGACACCGCCCCGCCGCGCCTCGCCCCCGGCGGCGCCCTCCTTCTGGAAATCGGCGCAGGGCAGGCGCAGGCCGTCAACACCCACCTGGCGGAACGCAAATTTCGGGACATTTCTGTCCGCTGTGACTATCAAAACATTCCGCGCTTCGCGGCTGGTTTCCATGGATAAGATTCTCGTTCACGGTGGGCGCAAGCTGAACGGCACGTTGCGCATCAGCGGATCGAAGAACTCCGCCCTCCCCATTCTCGCCGCCGCGCTCCTCACCAAGGAACCCTGCGTCATCCGCGGCGTCCCCGACCTGAGCGACATCCACTACATGCTGACCATCCTCAGCGCCCTCGGTTGCGAAGTGGAACGCGCCAGCGGCACGGTCGTCATCAAAGCGGAACGCATCCGCACCGAAGCCCCCTACGAACTGGTCCGCAAAATGCGCGCCTCCGTCTGCGTGCTCGGCCCGCTCCTCGGACGCGAACACGAAGCCTGCGTCTCTCTCCCCGGCGGTTGTGTCATAGGCGACCGCCCGATCGACCTCCACCTCCGCGGCTTCGAAGCCCTCGGCGCCGCTGTCCGCGTCACCGGCGGCAACGTCAAGGTCCTCGCCCCGCGCCTGCGCGGCGCCGAAGTCGCCATGAGCGGCAAATACGGCACCACCGTCCTCGGCACGGACAATGTCATGATGGCGGCCGTGCTCGCCGAAGGCACCACCGTGATCGAAGACGCCGCGGAGGAACCCGAAGTCGTCGACCTGGCCAACTTCCTCAACGCCCTCGGCGCGAAAATCTCCGGCGCCGGCACCCGCCGCATCGTCATCGAAGGCGTCGAGGAGCTTCACGGCACCGACTACACCGTCATCCCCGACCGCATCGAAGCCGGCACCATGCTCGTGGCCGGCGCCATCACCGGCGGCACCCTCACGGTCAATCACGTCCGCCCCGACCACCTCGAATCCGTCCTCGAACCGATCCGCGCCGCCGGCTTCCACGTCGCCACCGCCGAGCGCAGCGTCACCGTCTCGCCCAATGGCGGACTCCGCCCGCTCCACCTCGAGACCAGCCCGTATCCCGGTTTCCCCACCGACATGCAGGCCCAGATGTGCGCGCTCCTCGTCCGCGCCCCCGGCGAAAGCGTCATCACCGACCACATTTTCCCGCAGCGCTTCATGCACGTCGCCGAGCTGGCCCGCATGGGTGCGCAGATCCGGCTCGAAACGCCGACCGCCTTCATCACCGGCAACGGCGCCCTCAGCGGCGCGCCCGTCATGGCCAGCGACCTCCGCGCTTCCGCCGCCCTCCTCCTCGCTGGACTGCAGGCCGACGGCGTCACCGAGGTCAACCGCGTCTACCACATCGACCGCGGCTACGAGCACATCGACGAAAAACTCAACGACGTCGGCGCCCATATTGAACGCGTCCAAGCGTGAGCAGTCAGACCATGCGTTGCATCCCGGACGCCTTCAACGAATCATGACCGCCCGTGCATCTCAGTGGGTAGGGACGAGCGGCCCGCTCGTCCGCCCCGTTTCCCGCGGGCACGCGAGCCGCGTGCCCCTACCTTGACCTCCATGACCACCCTCTCCCGCGACTTCCGCACCCACGCCCCCGGCTTCTGGCCCGAGGCCACCGACGCCGAATGGAACGACTGGCGCTGGCAACTCCGCCACCGCATCACCTCGCTCGAACAAGCCGAGCAACATCTCCGCCTCACCCCCGACGAACGCGAAGGCCTCCTCCTCACCCGCCACAAACTCGCCTTCGCCATCACCCCGCACTACTTCAACCTCATCGAGCCGGACAACCCCGACTGTCCCATCCGCCGCCAAGTCATCCCCCGCGCCGGTGAATCGGTCGTCACCCCCGGCGAAATGGCCGACCCCTGCGGCGAGGACTCGCACATGCCCGTGCCCGGACTCGTCCACCGCTACCCCGACCGCGTCCTCTTCCTCGTCACCGACCGCTGCGCCAGCTACTGCCGTTACTGCACCCGCAGCCGCGTGGTCAGCGGCGTCGGCGAGCAGGAGCTCGAGACCGACTTCGAGGCCGTCTACGAGTATCTCGAAAAACACACCGAAGTCCGCGACGTCCTCCTCTCCGGTGGCGACGCCCTCCTGCTCTCCGACGACAAACTTCGCAAAATCCTCGCCCGCCTCCGCGCCATCCCGCACATCGAATTCCTCCGCATCGGCTCGCGCGTTCCCATCTTCCTCCCGCAGCGCATCACGCCCGAACTTTGCGCCATGCTCAAAGAATTCCACCCGCTCTGGATGAGCGTGCACGTCAACCACCCGCGCGAACTCACCACCGAAGTGCGCGATGCGCTCGGGCGCCTTGCCGACGCCGGCATCCCGCTCGGCAACCAGAGCGTGCTCCTCGCCGGCGTGAACGACAACCCGGACACCATGCGCGCCCTCATCCACAAACTCCTGCGCTGCCGCGTGCGCCCCTACTACCTCTACCAGTGTGACCTCATCCACGGGTCCGCCCACCTCCGCACCAGCGTGGCCAAAGGCCTCGAGATCATCGAATCCCTGCGCGGACACACCACCGGCTACGCCGTCCCGCAGTATGTCATCGACGCCCCCGGCGGCGGGGGCAAAGTCCCCGTCAGCCCCGGCTACGTCGTCTACCACGACAACGAAAAGGTCGTCCTGCGCAATTACGAAGGCCGCATTTTCGAATACCCCGAAAAACCCGGCGACACGTCCGCCGCCGTCCGCCCCGAGGCCATCCTCGAATACTGAATGGGCACGGCCGCAAAAAGTGGCATGGGCATCCTGCCCATGACCAAAAGACATCATCGGCAAGATGCCGATGCCACTCTCTAACCCATGGCCAACCTCATCGTCCGCCCCCGCGCCCGCGTTTTCCACGGACACGACTGGGTCCATGACAACGAAGTGCTCAAGGTCACCGGCAAGCCGGAAGACGGTGCCGTCGTCGGATTGAAAGACCAGCGCGACCGCTTCCTCGGCAGCGCCATCTACAACAGCCGCTCGAAAATCCCCGCCCGCCGCTTCTCGCGTCAGCGCCAAGACCTCGACGCCGACTTCTTCCGCCGCCGCATCACCATGGCGTCGGAATACCGCGACAAACTCGGACTCGACCCCCGCGCCCGCCGCGAAGTCTGGAGCGAAAGCGACGGATTGCCCGGACTGATCCTCGATCGCTATGGCGACTGCGCCGTCCTCCAAACGCTGACCCTCGCGATGGACCAACGCCAGGACCTCATCGCCGACGCCATCGAAGAAATTCTCAAACCGAGTTGCATCATCGCCCGCAACGACGCCCCCGTCCGCAAAGCCGAAGGCCTCGAATTGCACACCACCATTCTCCGCGGCCCAGCCCCCGGACCAATGGAAGTCACCCTCGCGGGCCTCAAATTCGGCCTCGACCTCCCCGGCGGACAAAAAACCGGCCTCTACCTCGACCAAGCCGACAACTACGCCCTCGTCGCGCAGCATGCCGCAGGCAAACGCGTCCTCGACTGCTTCAGCAACCAAGGCGGCTTCGCCCTCGCCTGCGCCAAGGCTGGCGCCAGCGAAGTCACCGCCCTCGACATCTCCGCCGAAGCCTGCGCCGCGATCGAAGCAAACGCGCAACGCAACAATTTTTCTGTAGGTAGGGACGAGCGGCCCGCTCGTCCGCCCGAAACCACCACGGACGCGCGAGCCGCGCGTCCCTACCTTAATGTCACCGAAACCAACGTCTTCGACTGGCTCAAATCCGCCACGACCCGCGGCGACCAATACGACCTCATCATCCTCGACCCCCCAAGCTTCACCCGCGACCGCGCCCGCCTCAACGACGCCCTCCGCGGCTACAAAGAAATCCACCTCCGCGCCGCGCACCTGCTCGGCAACGGCGGCCTCCTCGCCACCTTCTGCTGCTCCCACCACGTCAGCGACACGATCTTCTTGGACGTCATCCGCGACGCCATGGTCGACGCCAAAAAAACCGCCCGCCTCCGCGCCAGCTACACCCAACGCCCCGACCACCCCATCATCCTCGGCCTCCCCGAATCCTCCTACCTCAAAGGCCACCTCCTCGAAATGGCCCCCGGTCGCTAGAGCACCGCAGATTCGACCACTTGTAGCGGCGGTCTATGACCGTCGGTGCCTTCTCTGTTCCTATGTTCCGACGGTCATGGACCGCCGCTACGCCTCGGCCAATTTTTTCTCGCCTGACCTGCCGCGGAAAATCTACCTTCCGGTCGGAGACCGACTTATGGCTGAACACCGATCCTCACGCGAAGATTACCTCGACCTCGATGAAGAACCCACCCGTTCCCCGGTCTCGTCGGTCGAGCAAATCGACGACCAGGTGGCCCAGGCGCAGGAGCGCCTCGTCGCGCTCAAACGCCAGGCCGAGCAACTCGAACGCGAGAAGCAAAAGCTCGAGGAACTGAGCCGCCGGCAGGAGCAATTCGACACCGGGCGCGCGGAGATGGTGGACAAATTCACCTCCTCGCTCGTGCACATCCAGCGCGACACCGACCAGACCCTCAAGCGTCTCGAGATCCTCAAAAGCGTGCAGGAAAACTTCACGACTTACCTGCAGGAACTGGAGGCGATCGATCCCAAGGACTGGACGCCGACCGACCTCAACAAGGAGCTTTCCAAGGGACTCGGAGCGGTGGAAGACGCGCGCTCGGCCTATGTCAAAGCCCAGGCCCTGATCGCGGTGGACGACGACCTCCCGGCGGGAGGGAGCCCCTACGACGGCGAAGCGTCCGGCGGCGGCCACAGCTTCGGCTACTGGCTCATGGCGGGCCTCGCCTTCACCCTGCCGCTCTGCGCGCTCGTCCTCATCGGCCTGCTTCTCTGGTTCGTCCAACTCGGATCATCGAACTGACCGGAACATGGCGAGGCGTCCCACGAGCAACCCCTTTTCCGAGCATGCGGCCCGGCTGCAGGCCGAACAGGACCGGCTCAAGAGGGAAATGGCCGCGGCGGAGAAGGCGCTGCGGCAGAAGCCCAAGGTGGCGCGCCCGCGCCCCGAACCGGAACGCCGTGTGCGGATCAACAACAACGCGGCCTCGCTCGATCTTCCGCGTCCGGCCGATCACCTCATCCGCGGCGGGGGCAGCCGACGACGCCCGCCCCGGCGCCGCAAAACCGACGCCCGCATTGCCCAGATCAAGTTCCTCATCCTCTGCCTGATCCTCGCCTCGCTCGTGCTCTTCGTTTGGAAGAATCTGCCGGGTTGATGAAGGTAGGGACGAGCGGCTCGCTCGTCCGCTCTCTGGGTAACGGACACGCGAGCCGCGTGTCCCTACCCACCGATGAACATTGATAAGTCCAAGATCTTTTGAGGCTTGGTATCATACCGACGTCCCGAAGCATTCAGGCTTTACGAAGTTTCCCGATCGGTAGGGTCCGCTGGCCCAGCGGACCGCTGCATGTCTGTGAAATGGGTGCGGACGGCTGAGCCAGCCGTCCCTACCAACGGATAGTGCAGGGAGGGACCCTCAGCTTTCCTTCGCGACAAACAGTGCCGACTTCATCGGGTCGAGCTTGAAGGTCGTCTGGCCGTCCTTGACCTCGATTTCCTGACCGGACAAGGCATCCACGTAGGCGCCGTCGGCCATTTCGGGTCCGGCATCGAGGGAGAATTCCGTCGGGTTGTCCCCGCGGTTCCACACGGCGAGCACGGCGTCGCCGAGGTGCGCGCGCACGAAGGCGTAGCGGTCGCCTTCGGCCACCAGTGCCCGGCGGCTGCCGTAGCGCAGGGCCGGATGCTTGTGCCGCACGGCGGCGACTTTGCTGAAGTGCTCGCGCACCGAGTTTTCTTCCGCGGTGACGTCGTCGCCCCAGCGCATCATGCGACGGTTGTCGGGATCGCCCGCCCCGCTCATGCCGATCTCGTCGCCGTAGTAGATCATAGGCACGCCGTCGAGGGAGAGGACGAAGGTCAGCCCGAGTTTGAGCTTCCCGAAGGCCTGCGCGTTGTCCACCTCGGGCGGGAACTTCCACCCGACCTCCTCCTCGTCGCTTTCCTCGGGATGGGGCAGGTCGCCGTCGGCATAGGCCATGAAGCGCGATTTGTCGTGGTTGCCCAGCAGGGGCGACATGAGGGTTTCCTTGCCGTAGATGCGTTCCGAGGCGGAGAGGGATCTTTCCAGCTCCTCCATGCCTTGCTGCTGCTTGGCGAAGACGTCGATAATCGTGTCATAGAGCGGAAAGTCGAACTGGCCGTCGAGCATGTTGGGTCCGACGAAGCTCATGATCCCTTCGCGGTCCATGAAGGTCTCGCCCACGCTGTAGAGCGGGGTCTTGCGTCCGGGGTCGACCGCGGCGCGCATGGCCGTGCGGTATTTCCACCAGAAATCCCGCTCGATGTGCTTGACCGCGTCGAGGCGGTAACCGTCGAGTTTGAAGCGCATGGCGAAGTCGACCGCGTTGGCGATGAGGAATTTGACCGCCTCGGGGTTGCGGAAGTCGAAGCCGGGGAGCCACTCCTCGAACCACGTGGTGAACTGGTGGTCGTCCCAGCGGCGGAGGTTTTTCGTGCCGTCGGGCAACTCGAGCGAACCGAAAAGCTCGGGCTTTTCCTTCCACATCGGGTGGTCGGTGTGGACGTGTTTGAGCACGAGATCGGCGATGATGAACATCTGGTTGCCGTGGGCCGCACCGATCATTTCCATCAGCGCGGACTCCCCGCCGAAGCGCGGCTCCACCTCGGTGTGGGAGACGGGCCAGTAGCCATGGTAGCCGGTGTAGTGACGGTAGGGCGGCAGGTATTCCTGCCACGCGCCGTCGGGATTGCGGTTGAGCGGGGCGAGCCAGAGGACATTGACCCCGAGGTCGCGGAAGTAGCCCTCGTCGATTTTGCGGCGGATGCCCTCGAAATCGCCGCCCTGGTAATTGGCCGGGGGCAGCACGCGCTCGTCGTCGACCGGACGGTCGTTCGCTTCGTTGCCGTTGGCGAAGCGGTCGGTGAAGGCGTAGTAGATGATGCCGTCCTGCCATTGGAAGCCGTCGAGCGGCCGGACCGGGACGCGGGCGGCGTTGCTCACATTGCCTTTGGCATCGGCCACCACGAGGCGGACCCACGCACCCTCGGGCGCATCGGCGGCCGAGACCGTGACAATGTCCCCTTCCCGCTCGTGCCCGATCGGGCGGCTGGTGCCGTCGGGCAACTGCAGCACCGAGGAAACCTGCGTGATCTCGTTGTCGCCGACGATGCGGAAGACGGAGCGGCCGTCGGAGGTCTCTTCGGCATAGACCACGGGCGGCGTGCCGCGGTCGCTCGCGCCGACGCGCGCCACGGAGTTTTCATTGCCGGTGCCATCGTCGTGTTTTTCCGGGTTGGCCGGGTCGAGGATCCATTCGCCGTCGACGACCAGTTTGTAGTTGTGCGCTCCGGGCGGCATGGAGACGAACAGCTCGTAGGAACCATCCCGGGCGGGCAGGAGCCGGTGCGAACCGGTGTTCCAGCCGTTGAAGGATCCGGCCACGTGGACCGACTCGACTTTCTGCCCGGCGGCCGGCCGGTAGGTGAAGCGGTAGCCGTCGGCCGGTTGGACGCCGATGAGCAGGACACCCTCGCGGATCAGCCGCGTCTGTTCCTCCTCGCTGCTGACCGCGACACCGGTGTCTTTGCGGCCCAGCCCTTGCGCCCCGTCCTTCTGGTCCTGGTAAATTTTGATCGGCACCTCGATCAGTCCCGCGGCGTCCTCGGAGACGGACAAGCGCAGCACGCGTATCCCGGGCTCGTAGCGCAAGTCGTCGAGTCCCTCCACATCGTCCGGCAGATCGAAGCGGTCGTCCGCGCTGGGCGGACGGAAGTAAAACCGGTTCATATCGATGATCAGCTGCTCGCCGGGCATGAGTGGCTGCATCGGGATCCAGCCAAGGAAGGTTTCCAAGCGGCGCGGTTCGCCCGACGGGGCCTGGGCGTGGATCGATGCACCGGCCAGCAAGGCAGCCAGGGCGGCAAGGAGGAGACGGGCGGGGAGGAGGGCGGTGGTTTTCATGACAAAGGGATACCCCCGCGGCGGTTCAGCCGTCCGCGGGCGTCAACAATTCGTAATAGGCCGCGCCGAGCGGTTGAAGCTCTTTGATCCGCAAACCGGGCTGCTCCATTTCCGCGGGAGTGGTCATGATCTCGGCCACCTCGCCGGGCACATCACCGAGGCGGTCCTGGGCGATGACCGGCACGGTCTTCGAGCCCGCGATGGTGTCCCAACCAAGGAAACGCATGGCCCGGCGCGGAAACTGGATGCGCACGTCGCGCAGGGTCTCGGTCGGGTGCAAATTGACCACGACCAGCATGCGCTGGCCGGACACCGGGTCGTGGCGCAGGTAGCTGTAGAGCCAGTGACCGCTGATCCCGCGGTCGAGGCGGCCGTAGCCGGGGTTCTCGAGGTTGTCCGGGTTGAGCGGATAAAAATCGCCGTCGCGGAAAGCCGGTTGGTCGATGGCCGCGAGCAGCCGGCGGTAGAAATCGCGCAGCGCCTTCTGCTCGTCGGACAGCCGCCCGCCGTCGAATGCCCCGCCGTTCACCCACTTGGCAAATTCCGGCATCGACCAGTAGTCGTAGATCGTGGTGCGGGCATCGTCGCGACCGAAGCCCTCGATGCCGTCGCCCGGCTCGCCGACCTCCTGGCCGTGGTAAAGCATGACCGGACCCCGCGAGAGACCGAAGAGCAGGGCGGTGACCGGACGCCCGACCTGCATGCCGGCGCCGCCCCATTGCGAGGAGGCGGCGAGGCGCACTTCGTCGTGGTTCTCGGCGTAGCGCAGCGCGTTGTCGAAAAAGAAATCGCGAGGACGCACCTTGTCGAGGTCGTTGGCCGTGCCGCTCCCATCGTAGATCTCCTTCAACGCGTCGTAGGTGATGTCGTCGTAGACCGCGTCGAAGCCCGCGTTGAGCAGCTCCGGCATGACTTCCCCCTCCGTGACCTCCACGACCGAGGCATCCCCGCCGGGAACCCGGGCCGGATCGGTGTCATAGGCTTCAGCCATCCAGTAGACGTCCGGCTGCCGCCCGCGCGACCGTTCGATGAGCCAGCGCCAGAATTCCGGCGGCACCATGTGGGCCATGTCGGCGCGGAATCCGTCGACCCCCGTCTCCTGCCAGTAGGCGATGATCTCGTCCATCTTCTTCCACGTGTCGGGCACGGGAAGATCCGGGGCGGAGGCGTGCGGGTATTGCCGCGCGTCTTGGTCCGGTTCGGTGAAGTCGTAGCCGTAGTTGAGTTTGACCGTCTCATACCAGGTGTCCTGACCCGGCGACCAACTGACGATGTTGTTGCCCGTGACCCGCCCGAATTCCTTCTCCGCGCCGAAAAGACCGTCGCCGCCGCCCACCGCCTGCACCGTGGGACTGGTCGCCCGGCCGTCGCCATCCACCGTGGGCAAACGCAGCGGCGGCCCCTCCCCTTCGACCTCGGCGTCACCGGTCAGGTAATAGAAGTTGTTTTGGGGATCGAAAAATTCGCTCCGGTCGTCGTCCGCCCCGAAAGAAAGTTCCGGTCGCACGGTGGAGTTGTAACTGCGCGCCACGTGGTTGGGGACGAAATCGATGAGGACTTTCATCCCCTGCGCATGGGCGCGTTCGATGAGCGCCTTGAATTCCTCGCGCCGCTTGGAGGGATCGTCCGCGTAGTCGGGGGGGACGTCGAAGTAGTCGCGGATAGCATACGGGCTCCCGGCCACGCCTTTGAGCAGGTCGGGGTCGTCGGCCGGCTCGCCGAGGTCGGCGTAGTCGGTCGCGGTGGCCTGCTGCAAAACCCCGGTCACCCAGATGTGCGTGAAGCCCATGGCGGCCAGTTCCGCGAGGGCGGTTTCGTCGAGATCGCTGAATTTCCCGGAACCGTTCTCCGCGATCGAACCGTTGGGCTTGCGCGTCTCATTGGTGTTGCCGAAAAGCCGCGGCAGCATCTGGTAAATGCGCACCTTGGGCGCCGCGGGATCGGTGCGTCCGGCGCGGCGGAAGGTTGTACCCGACTCGCCCTTCTCCAGCGCGAGGTAGTGACGGATGGTGCGCTCGCCGGTGCCGGAAACCGTCACCGGATCGAGAGCACCGTAAAGCCGCCCCATGCCCCCGTCGGCCGCCAGATCCTTGAGGTATACAGCCAGATTGATCCGGTCATCGCCCCCGAGCAGCTTGGCCGGAATGCGAAGAAGCAGTTGCGCCGGCTCGGTCTCGACGGAAAACGCCGCACCCGCTTTCTCGCGCTCGCCCCAGTGCGTCTTCTCCCAACGGCGCAGCGTTTTTTCCTCCCCGACCGGCAAACTGCGGGCCGCGAGCAAAAGATCGGCCGGGAAAGGCAACCACACCGCGGAGCCCTCCGTGTCCTTCCCTTCCGGCACCAAAGGACTGCCCTCGCCGCCCTGACGGCCCAGCGCGACAAAGACCGTCTGATCCGGACGGTCCACGCCGGCCCCGAGCACGAGGATGTCGAGGCCTTCGCCCGTGCGGGTGATGCGGTAGCGGACTTCGTCGGAACCCTGCGCCTCGTAACGCGCCGCCAGCAGCGGTGCCGGGGCGAGTCCCCAGACGCCGAGCACGAGGAGGAGAACCAGACGCATAAGACCCGCTAATTTCGTTCGCCCTCTCGGGGGCTGTCAAAAGAATCCGGTCTTTGCTTGCGCCGCCGGAAGTGCTGATTTCTTCTCCTCGCAGCGCGGTGAAGACCCAACCGACCAGACATGTTCCTTACGCCGCCCGTCAGGGTTGGCAGGTGGAATTGCCGCGGCGGGGTGTCACTTACGTATTGCTGACCTTGACCGTCCTGCTGGCCCTTGCGCCGCTCTGGCAGATCGCCGTCCTCGCCTTTGAACCCGACCCGGGGGCGGGCGGCGCGGCCTGGCGCTGGCCGGCGGGTTTCAGTCTGGTGAACTTTTACGCCCTCGTCACGGGCACCGGTTTTGTGCGCTGGCTGGCCAATTCCTTCCTCGTCGCTTTGGCGGTGACCGCGGTGGGCGTCGTGCTCTCGGCCACGGCGGGCTACGCCCTCTCGCGTTTCCGGTTTTTCGGCCGCCTGGCCGTGCTCAACAGCCTGCTCGTCACCCAGATTTTCCCGGCGACCATGCTGCTCCTGCCGATTTTTCTCATCCTCGTGCAGTTCCAGCTGATCAACACTTTCCTCGGATTGATCCTCATCTACCTGGCCACCGTGCTGCCGTTCTGCATCTGGCAGATGAAGAACTTTTATGACACCGTTCCGGAGAGCTTGGAGGAGGCTGCGGCGATGGACGGGTGCACCCCGGCCGAAATCTTCCGCCGGGTCGTCCTTCCCGTTTCGGCGCAGGGGTTGGCTGTGACCGCCCTCTTCTCCTTCGCCGCGGCGTGGAACGAATACGTGGTGGCGGCCATCCTCCTGCAGGACTCGGAGCTTTTCACCCTCCCCCTCGGCCTGCGTCTGCTGCACACCGACAGCATGGCCGGTCAACCCGGCCTCTTCGCCGCGGGCGCCCTCATCGTGACCATTCCGATGCTGGCCCTTTACCTGCTGCTGAGCCGTTTCCTTGTGGCCCGCGTCGGGGATATTGCCATCCGGCAGTAATACCAGTTCCCAAGGATTTTGGACTTTGCCAGCTGAGGTAGGGACGAGCGGCGAGCTCGTCCGCTCTCTTTCCAGCGGACACGCGAGCTCTCCGAGCCGTAGGCTCAGCCGGAGCGCAAGCGGAGACACGTCGCTACAGCGACCAACGGATACGAGCCGGAGGTCCGCGTGTCCCTGCCCTCAGAACGTTGTCCGACAGTCCAGACCCTTTGCGGGTTTGGTATGTAAGCGTTTCCAAGACAGGTCGCACCGGCCGCTCGTCGATTTCTTCCCAACCGCAGAGACCGCGGAGGGCGCAGAAAACGCACTCACCCGAAATCCGCCCGCTTGTAGCGGCGGTCTATGACCGTCGCACCCATTCCCCGATCAGGCACCGGCGGTCATAGACCGCCGCTACAACCACACTCAAATTTGGTCGCCGCGGCGACCTATCTCCAGCCTGCGGCCTCCGGTTCAGGTTTCATCCCTTCGCCCCCCTCTGCGCGCTCCGCGTTCTCTGTGGTTTTTTTCAAACGACCGTTTTGCAACCTTTCCACGCGGCCGCGTCAAAAGTTCGCAACGCCCCTAGTCCCCCCGATAAACGCAGCGCGAAGTCGGTGTCTCGTGGATGGTGATCTCGCTCAAGAGCGGCAACTGCGGCTTCACCTCGCCCCACAACCACCCGGCCAACTGCTCGAAGGTCGGATTTTCCAAGCCGGGGATATCGTTGAGGTAGCGATGGTCGAGCCGCGCCACGACCGGTTTGACCACCTTGCTGATTTCCGCGTGGTCCATCAGCCATCCCGATTCCGCGCCGACCGGACCGGTCACCGAGATCTCCACTTTGTAGCTGTGGCCGTGCATCCGCGCGCACTGGTGATCGGGCGGGACATGGGGCAGCGTGTGGGCAGCCTCGAAATGGAAAATTTTGCTCAGGGTGATTTGCATCGGCTTCTTTGTAGCGCGGCCCGCGGCCGGCGGCAAACGGTCAGACGCCCCTCGCCTTCGGCTCCCAGACGAATTTGTGCATCTGCAGCTGGAACCTCGCCGGCAGTTTGTCCTCCAACATCCACGCCACGATATCGGCGGGGGCGATCCGGCCGAAGACCGGACTGAAAAGGACGGCCCGCACTTTGCCGGCCAAACCGTATTCGCGCATTTTCTCCCGCGCCCACTCGTAATCCTCACGTGAACCGAGGACGAACTTCACTTCGTCGCGGTCCGTCAAATGCGCGATGTTCCCGTAAAGGTTCCGTTCGCACTCCCCGCTCGAGGGCGTTTTCAAATCCATGATCCGGTGGACCCGCGGATCGACGGCGGCAATGTCGTGCGCCCCGGACGTTTCGAGAAGGACGGTGAAGCCCGCATCGCAAAGCATGGCCAGCAAAGGCACGCAAGCGGGCTGGAGCAGCGGTTCGCCGCCGGTCACCTCGACCAGCGGGCAACCGAAGCCGCGCACCTTTTCGACGATCTCCGCGAGGGTCATTTTCTTCCCCTCGTAAAAAGCGTATTCCGTATCGCAGTAGGTGCAGCGCAAGTCGCAGAAAGTCAGGCGGACGAAAACGCAGGGCAACCCGGCCCATGTGCTCTCGCCCTGCACCGATTGGTAGATCTCGTTGACTGTCAGTTTTTGCACCGCGCCGCAGCGTAGCGGCCGCCGCGCGCCGGGCCAACCGGACAATTCATTTTTGCGCCGTGCGGGAAACACCGTTATGGTTTGCCCCCATGAAATGCCCGGACGACGTCGCGCCCGCCCTCTGCGATACGCAAAGCGAGCCCGACCATCGCCGCATCGCCATCGACCGCGTCGGCGTGAAAAACCTCCGCTTTCCCGTCCGCATCGGCCTCGGGTCCGGCGAACCGCAGAGCACCATCGCCACGGTCCAACTGACCGTCGACCTGCCCCACCATTTCAAAGGCACGCACATGAGCCGTTTCCTCGAGGTGCTGCAGGACCACGGCCCCGTCCTGCAACCGGCCGAGATCGAGCACCTGCTGCGCACCCTGATCAAGCGCCTCGACAGCGAGCGGGCCCACCTGGAAATGGAATTCCCCTTCTTCCTCGAGAAACAGGCCCCGGTGACCGGCGCACCCGGGCTGCTCGACTACACCGGACGTTTCGCCGCCACGGCCGATCTCGGCCGCACCGATCTGGTCACCACCGTGGTGGTCGGCGTGACCACCCTGTGCCCCTGCTCCAAGGCGATCAGTGCCTCCGGCGCGCACAACCAGCGGGGACAGGTCACCTTCAGCCTGCGGGCCAAGAACGACCCGATCCCCCTCGCCGAGATGGTCGCCCTCGTCGAACGCTCCGCCAGCAGCGAACTCTACAGCGTGCTCAAGCGCCCCGACGAAAAAGCCGTGACCGAGCGCGCCTACGCCAATCCGGTTTTCGTCGAGGACCTCGTGCGCAATATCGCGGCGGAAGTGAACTCCGACCCCCGCGTCGCCTGGTGGCGCGTCGAGGCCGAGAACTTCGAAAGCATCCACAACCACAACGCCTACGCTCTCGTCGAGAAACGCCCATGACCCGCCACCTCGCCCTCCTCGCCGCCGCCGGTCTCCTCCTCGCCGGCTGCGCCTCCAACCAGCCATCGGCCGCGCAAACACGCCGCGCCACCGTCGCCCCGACCGTGGCCGTGGCCCCGGCCGCCTCACCCGTCTGGCCGGCCGATGCTCCCGGCCTCCACGCCCAATCAGCGATCATGATCGACGCCCGCAGCGGCGACGTCATCTTCCAGAAAAACGCCGACGCCCCCCGCGTCCCAGCCAGCACGCAGAAGCTCCTCACCGCCCTCCTTGTCAGCCGCCGCGGCAACCTGGACGCTCCCGTCACCATCATGCCGGAAGACACGCGCGTCGAACCGACCAAGCTCGGGCTCCGGGCCGGCGAGCGCTACACGCGCCGCCAATTGCTCCAGTCCATCATGGTCAAAAGCAGCAACGACGCCTGCGCCGCCCTGGCCCGCGACCACAGCGGGACCGAGGCCGCCTTCGTGGACAACATGAATCGCATGGCCTGGTCGCTCGGGGCGCAAAGTTCCCGCTTCCTCAACAGCCACGGGCTGCCGCCCGAGCAGTATTCCACGGCCCGCGACATCGCCCGCATCGCCTACGCGGCCTACCGCGACCCCGTGTTGCGCGGCATGATGCAGCAACAGGTCGTCTATTTCCGCCACAACACCGGACGCGTCACCCGGCTCGAGGCCACCAACAAACTGCTCAAACGCTCCAGCGCCTTCAACGGTATGAAAACCGGCTACACCAACGCAGCCGGTCGTTGCCTCGTCTCGAGCGGACGCCTCAACGGTCGCGAGGTCATCCTCGTGCAACTCGGCAGCCGCACAAAGCACATCTTCAACGATGCCGAGCGCGTCATGGCCTGGTCGGGCCGCGGCGGGTCTTACGGCGGGACGGACTACGCCACGTTCTGATACCGACGTCCGGAAGCTTTCGGACTTTACGATTGGTAGGGTCCGCTGGCCCAGCGGACCGCTGCATGTCTGTGAAATGGGTGCGGACGGCTGAGCCAGCCGTCCCTACCGAGGGAGGCGAATAATCAAAAAACTTTTCGCGTTTGCTATGACAATTTCGCCGCGACAAATTCCGCCGTCTGACGGGCCGCCGCGGGGTGGCTGACTTTCAGAAGATTATCGCGCCACTGCGCCCATTCGGCCCCGCCGTTTTCCAGCAGGGCGCGCCGCACCGTCTCGACGATTTTCCCCGGCGTGGTGGCCAGCGCACCGGCTCCGATGTCCGAGAGGAGCGTCACATTGCCCTCTTCCTGTCCGGCGACGACGTGGCTGATGATCATGGGACGCGCGATGGCCAAGGTCTCCTGCACGATGGCGCCGCCGGCTTTGCCGATAAAGAGATGGCTCTCGGCCAACAACTCCGGCATGCGGTCGGTCCAGCCGTGCAAGGCGAACGAACTCATCGGCACGTCGAGACGCTTGAGAAAATCGTGAAGGTGGCGGTGGCGACCGGTCACCACCGTGAGATGGACGCCGTCCAGCGCGGTCAGACCCTTGACCACCGCCCCCACCGTGCGGCGGCTGGCCGACGGCAGATAAAGGAGCCTCCACGGCGGACCGGCCGGCAGGGATTGGCGCGACAAGTCCTCGAACCGCGGGCTGACCGGAAACCCGAGCACGGCGATTTTTTCCCGCGGTGTCCCGCCTTGAACCATGGCCTCGCGCGTCTGGTCGTTGGCCACCAGCACCCAGTCGGCGGGGGCGAGGTTCCAGACGCGGTTGATGACGATGGAATCGGTCACCACCATGAAGTGCGGGCTGGCCGGCGCCTCGCCGCTCTCCATCAATTCGCGCAGCAGGTAAGTGTAGACGGGGTAGGTCGTGACGACCGCCGCCGGCTGCTTGTCCCGCAGGAGGACGCGCACCGCTTCTTTCAGCTTGCCGAGGGTCGGCAAGGTCCAGTCGAAAACCGGCGTTTTGTCATAGAGCCAGAAAAACGCCTTCCACGTGACCGGCACGCGTTGGATGGAAATGTTGTAGGCGACCTGCAGGGTCTTGGCGGCCCGCGGGTTGACCTCCACGTAGGGGTCGTGGACCTCGGCATCGAAGCCGCCGAGGTGCTGAAAGGCGTCACGGACATTGCGCGCGGCCGAGTTGTGGCCGTCGCCGAAACCGGTGGTGAAAATGAGGACTTTGCGGGCGGACATGGGATTTCAGAGCCCCCGCAGGGCCTGCTTGGCGCGGTCCTGCGCGCCCGCATCGTCGCGGTTGCGCCGGGGCAGGGTGAGAGATTTTTGCAGTTCGCGTTTGGCCTCTTTTTCGCGCCCGGCGGCCAGGTAGGCGCGGCCCAGTTCCGCGTGGAAGAGCGCGTTGCCCGGCTCCAGCTCCACCGCCCGCGAGAGGCCGCGGATCGCCTCCTCGTTGGACGCCGGGGGCATCTTGCCGTAGACGGCTTCGGCCACCACGCGCAGGAGCGGATTCAAGTTGGCGATTTCGTAATTCCATCGTCCGAGCACGTGCCAGCCGAGAGCGAAGCGCGGATCGAGCCGCACGGCTTCGGCCGACTCGGACTTGACCACGCTGGAAAGCTCCAGCCTTTGCTGCGGGCTGCTGTAAAAAGCCAACCGCCCCGCGGCAATGGCTACGGTGACCCGAACTTCCGGGTCTCCGGGGGCCAGCTTCCGGGCCCGCAGGGCCGTGTCATAGCCCAGCTGCGCCAGACGGATTTTTTCTTTTTTCGACGGCGCATCGAGGACCATCTCGACGTATTGCTTGCTGATTTTGCGCAGCAGATCGGCGTCGTTCGGGTTCGCCGCGAGCGCCTGCTGGTAAGCGGCCAGCGCCTCGGCGGACTTGAACTGCCGGTCGAGGCTGTCTCCCTGCTCGATCCAATCCCCCGCGGCGCGGGCGGCGGCCGCCGCAAAGAGGCACGCGGCCAGGACACAGAGGAATGTTCTCATTTGGCGAAGAGGTAATGCGAGACGATCCATTCCTCGCCGTAGCGGTAGCCCCAAAGTCCGGCGCACGCCATGAAAAAGACGCGCCAATACACGCGCCATTTCGTCACGTTCTCCGGACCGTAAGTCGCGGCGAGGATCGGGGTGATTTCCGCCTCGTGCCGGTCCATGTTGGCCAACCACGCCTCCGAGGTGCGTGCGTAGTGGGTTCCGTTGACGCACCAGTGGTCGCGCAATTTGAGATCGTCCTGGAAATAGGCCAGCAAGTCGTCCGAGGGCATCGTTCCCCCCTCGAAAAAATACCGGGTGATCCAATCGCTGGGGTCCGTCCCCTCGAAATGGTAAGCCAGCGTCCGGTGGGTGAAAATGTGCACGAAGAGCATCGCACCGGGCCTCATCCATGACGCCACTTTGCGCAAAAGCAGTTCGTAATTCTTCATGTGCTCGAACATCTCGACCGAGACCACCCGGTCGAATTCCCCTTGCGGCAAATCCAGCTCCGCCACATTGGCCGTGCGGATCTCGACGTTGGACAAACCCCGCCGCGCCGCCTCGCCCATGATGTATTCCTTCTGGGTGCGCGAGTTCGACACGCCGAGGATCCGCGAGTCCGGATACTTCTCGGCCATCCAAAGGGTGAGCGATCCCCACCCGCAGCCCAGCTCGAGCACGCGTTGCCCGTTCTCCAGCTGCGCCCGCCGGCAGCTCAACTCCAACATGGCTTCCTCCGATTCCTCGAACGTGGTGTGCCGCGTCGGCCAGAGCCCGCTGCTGTATTTCATGCGTGGACCGAGAACGTATTTGAAAAATTCGGTCGGCACCTCGTAGTGCTGCTCGTTGGCCTCGCGGGTCTTGACCGCGATGGGCATCGACTTCAACTCGCGCACAAAATCCATCAGCGCCTTCTGCTGCGCCTCCACCCCGCCGCGGTTCTCATCCTTGAGCTTGCGGGACAACAGGTGGTTGATCCCCGCGCGGATGACAAAATCCGGGAGGAGACCTTTTTCCAGAGTCCGGTCGAGGAAACTCATGACACCCGACGCGGGAACCACGGGAAGAAGGCATTCGTGGTCCGCTGATACTCCCGGTAATCCTCCCCGCGCGAACGGACGGCATGCTCCTCGGTCGCCTTGATGCCGGTGATACGCGTCAGGAAGAAATACATGAGCGCGGGAGCATAGACCGCGATCCACCCGCCCGGCGAGCCCAGCGCGTAGACAAAATACCCGACCCACACCAGCCACTCGCAAAAGTAGTTCGGGTGCCGCGAGTAATTCCAGAGCCCCACCCGGCAGGTCTTGCCCTTGTGGGCCGGATTCTGGCGGAAGCGGTTCAGCTGCGCATCGGCTACCGACTCCCCGATCATCCCGGCCAACCACAGCGCGAGGCCGGCGTATTCCAGCAGACCGAGACCCGGGACCCCGTTGATGAAGACCAGCACGAACGGCACACTCAAAAGAGTGATGAGCACCCCTTGCGCCACGAAAAATCCGAAAAACATCGCCCAGGTGTGCTTGGGAAACTGCTGCCGCAGCGCGGCGTAGCGTCCGTCCTCCTCCGGATGATGCTTGGCCACGCGAATGAGCAAATAAGTGCCCAGCCGCGCCGCCCAAATCGTCACCATGAGGACGAGGAGGAAGTTGCGCGTCACATCACCGCCCGACACCACCGCGCACACCGCGGCGACCGGGATGAATCCGTAGGACCAGAAAATATCGACGATCCCCGCGTTGTTCAGCACCCGCGCGAGCACCCAGACGCCGGCCATCATGACCACCGGAATGGCCAGGGCGAACGCCATCAGCCGCCAGAACTCGCCCCACTCCGGCATCACGAGCACCCCCGGTTCAATCCTGTCGGACGGTCCAGCGTCTCGTTGTCCGCCCGCGTGTAAATGGCCTGCACCACGCTGATATGTCGCGTGGCAAAAGCCGCTTCGCAATAGGCGAGGTAGTAATCCCACTTGCGAACGAAGGTCTCGTCGAAGCCCTGCGCCCGCACCGCGTCGAGCACGCGGTGGAAATTCTCCCGCCAGACATGCAGCGTCCGCGCGTAATACGGGCCCATGTCGTCCAGATCGTGGAGAAACAGATCGCCGGACTTGTTCAGCGCCTGGTTGACCCGCCCGATGCTGTTGAGCAGCGAACCGGGAAAAACATGACGCTGGATAAAGTCCACCCCGCGCCGCAAAACTTCGTATTGCGCGTCCGGACACGTGATGTATTGCAGCCCCAGCAGACCCTTGCGCGTCAGCAGCCGGTGACACTGCGCGAAATACCCGTCGAGATACTTGTCCCCCACCGCCTCGAGCATTTCGATCGACGCGATCTTGTCGAACTGCCCGGTCAGCTCCCGGTAGTCCTGCAAACGCAGATCGATCCGGTCCGCCAAACCCGCCGCCGCGATCCGTCCGTGAAGCCTCGTCGAATTGCGCCTGCGAGATGGTCACCGTCGTCACCCGGCATCCGAAATTTCTCGCCGCATGCATGGAGAACCCGCCCCATCCGCTGCCGATTTCGAGCACGTGATCGGATGGCGCCAGCCGCAACTTGCGGCAAAGCAAGTCGTATTTGCGGATCTGCGCCTGCTCGAGCGTCATCTCCGGCGCGTCCCAGTAGGCCGACGAATAAGTCATGGTCGGATCGAGCCACAGGGCGAAGAACTCGTTGCTCAGATCGTAATGCTCGCTGATGTTCCGCCGGCTGGTCCGCAGGCTGTTCGGACGCAACCTGGTGCGCCACCTTGTGCGCGAAATTCATCAACCCGATCCGCACAGTCCGTTCGCCCCGATCCCTTCCAGCACCGTCGACTCGTCCGCATTGCGGATGAACCACGCGATGACCCCGACCAAATCGTCCGTCTCCCACAGCCCGTCCATGTAGGCCTCGCCGAATCCCACCGGACCACCGAGCACGCAAGCACGGAAGAACGCCTCATCCTTAACCCGGATTACCGCACGCGGTTCATCCCCCAGCCCGCCGAAGACTTTTTCCGATCCGTCGGGCAGAAGCAGACGCAACCGCCCCCGCTGCATGCGGGTCAGCGCAGAAAAAAGAATCGGGGCGTAGTTCATGTTCGCGTCAGAGAGAGGTTTCCAAGCCTCGCGTTCTTGCGCCTCGACCGCAAGTCAGCGGCGCGGGCGACCGCCAGTTCCGGACCGGCTGGTGCGGCGCGTTTCCGTCACGGGATCGATCGTATCCAAAAAGGGGAAGCGGTTGAAGTCGGTATCTCTGGTGTAAATGGCGCGGACACCATTTTCCCGCATCAGAACGGCGGTATGCGCGTCCAAGACCAGATTGCCAGAGATCCCGGGCACCTCGGCGAACACCTCTGCGGCAGCATGCCGGTGACGATCGGTCTCGACAAGAATTCCCAGAGAGGGCGACGCGAGCAAAGCGTTGAGAAAAGCCCAGGCTTGGTCGCCGGTGAAGGGCCTCGCCATAACGCGGGGGTGCGAGGAATTCTCTCGGTTGTGTAAATTGCCTTGTCCATTATTCTTGCCGAACGTCGAAGGACAGGCGCGCCGTTAGGCGTTGCCTGCTCCGGACGGTTCGACCTTCTGTCTTGAAGCAGCAAGTCGCTCTGCAATCCAGACCTTGATCAAAGACTGTCGCGGAACCCCGAGTCGATCCGCCTCGAAATCTAATCGGGAGATCATCCACGATGGAAAATCCACATTGACTCGCTTGGCTTGGTGACCGGGACGAACGGCCTTCGCCAAATCCAGATACGGAAGAATGTCTTCTTCTCCTTTGTCGAAAATTTCGTCCAGTTGTTCAGCTGTCATAGTATGCTTTCTCCTCGTTTTCTCTGGCTCGTCTCACCGAAATTATCCGAATCGAAGTTTCTCGCATGGTGTAAAAAGCCACCCACACCTTCCCATCCTTCATGGCAACCAGCGCATGGCGCTCTTCGGTGTCACTTCTTGCAGGGAACTCGACACGATCTTCATCCAGCCAGAGCACTTGGGCTTCGTCGAAATCAATGCCGTGCTTCTCCTTGTTGATCTGGCCCTTGGTTGGATCATACTCAAACTCCATTCGGTATGGAAAATATACCGATATGCCGACTGCCGCAAGAGCTATTTTTCTGTCTAGCGTCCCTCGTCAGGCGCCGAGCGGAGCGAGGTTGGCTGCCCGCGATCGTTCGGATTTCTCCGTCTTGATGCGTTCGCTGAGCCAGACCTTGATGATCGATTGACGCGTCACGCCGATGAGGGAGGCCTGTTTGTCGAGCTCGGATATCATCCAACTCGGGAGGTCAACATTGACCCGGCGCGGTTCCAGTCCGGGACGGCGAACGTTGTCCCAATCCAGATACGCGCTGATGTCCTCGCCATCGTCAAAACGACGATCAAATTCCTCAGCGGTTATTGTAGCCTTCTCTTTCTTCATCTCTTGACCTCCTTACTGATATGATGCGGATCGATTCGCCCCGCAGGGTGTAAATGGCAGTCCACAATGTTCCATCAAGCTCTGCAATGATAGCCTCGCGCGGTTCCGTGACGGAGCGGGCAGAAACCACCAGTCCCTTCCCATCAAGCCAAAGTCGTCTCGCATCATGGAAATCGATGCCGTGCTTGGCTGCGTTAATCTTGCTTTTTTCGGGACCATACTCAAACGCCACAAAAGGAGAATATCCATACCGAAAAGGTTGTCAAAGTGTTTATTTTGAATGCCGCCCCCGATGACAGGTCACCATTTTCCTTTTTAGGTTTATCCATGTTCGGCAGGGACGGCTGGCCTCTCCGAGCCGTATGACTCTACGAGCAGGAGGCCAGCCGTCCGTGTGCCTTCCAAAAATAAGGCAGCCGGTCCGCTGGGCCAGCGGCCCCTACCGCGGGTCGATGCCGTGAAGTCCAAATGCATGGGGACATTGGTATTAGCCCATTTAGCCCATATCTCTTTCCAGCAAGTCGTCATTCCGGAAACGTCGTTCTCCCCGCATGACATACACGATGTAAACAACCTCACGCTGTGCGCGATAGAAGATACGAACTGGTGGAATGACAAGTTGGCGATATTGCGTGCCTTTGAGCTCGGCCGGCACTGACCCACTCTTTGGCTGGTCTGCAAGTTGTTCGATTCGCGCAAATACTCGCCGAACAAATCGGCTCGCAGCCGCTGGCTTATCGAGGGAGATATAATCTGCGATCTCGTCAAGATCTTGGAGGGCAGGTTCAGTCCAGATTACGCGAGCCATCGTGCCATTCTCTGCTTTGCCTCCCTGTGGGAAAGAACGCGCTTCTCGAGAATGGCTTTCTCGCCGCGAGCGATACCCTCAAGGAGCGTCAACCTGCTCTGCATGGCCTCATACATCTGCACATCGATGAGATAGGCAGCAGGGAGTCCATGCTGCGTGATCAGCACGGGCTCCTGGTCACTGGCCAGCTGCGATATGACGTCGGTCGCCTTGCGCTTGAGTGTTGTCACGAGTTCGGTTCGCATGGAGTGATACTAAAGTGGCACTCGCGATCCCGCCAGTGTTTTCGCGAACGTCCGCCCGGAGTGGCGCGCGGGTGGCGTGTTCACTCCATGGCATGGCCGGACACTTTTGCTGCACCTTGCCCAAGGGGCAAATGCCCCGCCACGGCATTCGTTTCCTCCCGGCCGCAGCGGGGCGCGTCTGCTTCGTCCGCGGGGCGGCCTCCCGGGTAATGATACGCGCCCGGCCGGTAGCTGCCCTCGCGAAGCTCCCGCTCCAGTCGCACCACCTCGCGCTCCCAGTCGGCAAAGAACCTCGCACCCGCCACCTTTCCCCGCTTGCCCAGCATGGCTTCCCGCGCGGCATCCGTGATGTTCTCGAACGCGCAAATCCGTTCCCAAAGCTGCTTATGCCGCTTCATTCCCGCTCGTTGCACCCCTTGCCCGAGACTGCTTGAGCCACCTCCATTAGAGGCCTCCGGCCTCTAACGGAGCAGGCCCCCAAGATATACTTTTAGACGGTTCCTCAGGTAGCGCTTCCCCATGCCGCTTTTGAGGTAGCGCTCCCTCGCTATCGCATCCGTTCGGCTGAGGCAGCCTTCATAATAAATTAACTTCAATGGACGACGAGACTTCGTCGAGGCGACTTCACCGTTATTGTGACGTTGCACACGCCGCTTCAAGTCAGGTGTCGATCCCGTATACCACTCACCGTCAATCCCGCTCTCCAAGACATAAACGTAATACATCAGGAGAAGAGTTTACCCCGCTAGAGGTTCCCAGAACCTCTAATGGGGGGAACGGCGCAAGCGTCTCCTGAGTAGCCATGCGCCTCCGGCCATCAACACCAACACTGCTGTCGAGGGTTCAGGGACACTCGCGACACGAAAACCGATGTAGTTGAACTCGCTCGACGGGACGATGTCGTCCCGGACCGAGGAGCGCAAGTCGCCCTCGGGAT
The DNA here is from genome assembly GCA_963776165.1 of uncultured Verrucomicrobiae bacterium. Lineage (GTDB taxonomy): Bacteria > Verrucomicrobiota > Verrucomicrobiia > Chthoniobacterales > JACTMZ01 > JACTMZ01. Next base: position 809 of record CAVZLI010000003.1, on the reverse strand, counting down.
TGCTCCAGAAGCCACCGCGGAGCGCGCGATCCTCGGACGCCGAGTTGTTTGCGCCATCAAAAGCACTCTCGTTCCACTCCCACACGTTGCCGCCTTGGCCCATCGTTCCATAAGAGCTCAAAGCGCCGGCAACATCCACGCCCGCGCCCTCACGCCCGTGCCCGCTGGCGCTTGTAGTCGTATTCCGGGTCGAACTCGACCTTCCCGAAAAGGTCCAAGATGCGATCCTGTCGCAGGTGGCTGATGTAGTCGGTCAGGGCGCGGGTGACCGCCTCTTTCTTCGTGCGATGTTTTCCAAGGGCCGCGGCCTCTGCGATCAAACGATCATCAAGTTGAAGATTTGTCGCCATGATTCAGTTCTACACGTAACTTCACACATCCGATGTGTGGGTCAATGGATTTTCCAACGACCCAAGGTCAGCGACCCGGCTTGCGGGACGCAATGATTGCAATGGCGAAGCTCATCCCGGGTTCGCTGCAGCGCATGGTTAGGCCGCAATGTCGTCATAGTCTCACATCCAAAGTCAAAAGCTTGCGCGCAACCTCGCGCACTCGTTCCTGCGAACCCGCACTCAAACCCATCGTCTTTGTCTCAGTGCGGTAGAGAAACTCGACCAACTCATCCTCAGAGCGCGTCCCTGCCAGAATCCGATAAACCGAACCGATGTAACTGTCATACTCGTCCGCTGCCTCGGGAATCTCCGCGACACCAATCGGATCCCAATCGCGCATCAACGCTGCGCGAATCGCCTGCATCACTTCTCGGCCTCTCTGTGTCTGAGCAATCAGCATGGCGTGTGATGTGGCCT
>CAVZLI010000002.1:0-380823 GCA_963776165.1 uncultured Verrucomicrobiae bacterium | reverse complement strand
CGCGGCGAGGAACAGAACGATACCGCTAGCCAGCGCGATGATGCCGACCACCTGCGTCACTGCCAAGGTAGCCAACCCCGGCCGTCCCATGGCGTAGAAGCCGACGAAAATGGAGAGGATCCCGCCAAGGATATACCAAATGCTGCTTTTCTGGTGCGTAGTGTTTTCCATGAGCGGAGAGTCGCAGCAGGTCGCGACACCTCAAGGTTATAAGTTGGCCTGCCTCTTGGTCCCCTGCTAAATCCCTTCTGTTGGCCTTGAGTATAAGGCTCCCTCCGATGACTCGATCCATCTTTGATTTCTCAGTTTGCGCCGCCGCGGCTTTGGTCCTGACCGCCTGCTCGCGTCCGCCCGAAGCAACCACGGAAATCGTCCGCCCCGTGCGCACGCTGGTGGTGGCGGGTGGCGAGGACACCGGCAGCCGCACCTTCCCGGGTCGCGTCGATGCGTCCAAACAAGTCGAACTCACTTTCCAGGTTCCCGGTCTCCTCATTGATCTCCCGGTCCGCGAGGGACAACGCGTGGCGCAGGGCGATCTGGTGGCGCGGCTGCGTCCGGATGAATTCCAAGCGCGCCTCGATGCGCTGCAGGGACAACTCGCCCGCGCCCGCGCCGATCTGCAGGCCCTGCAAGCCGGCGCCCGTCCGGAGGAGCAACTGCGCCTCGAAGCCCAACTCCGCTCGGCCGACGCCACCCTGGCCAATGCCCGCGTCGATCTCGACCGCGCCACGCAATTGCTCCGTTCGCAAACCATCTCCCGTCTCGAGTTCGACCGTGCCGACACCGCCTTCCGGGTCGCGCTGGAAAACCGCCAAGCCGCGCGGGCTTCCCTCGATCAAAGCCTGACCGGACGCGAGGAAGACATCCTCGCCAAGCAATCCGAAATCGCCGGACTCGAAGCCCGCGTGGTCGAAGCCGGCATCCAGTTGGCCGACACGACCCTCACAGCCCCTTACGCCGGCGTCATCGCCCGCCGCTTTGTCGAACAAGGCCAAAGCATCCGCGCCAAACAACCGGTCGTGAAATTCCAAGACGTCGAGGAAATCGAAATCGCCGTCGATGTGCCCGAGTCGGTCATGGCCGTCGGCCCTGCGCACGGCCGACATCACCGGACTGACCGCCGAATTCAGCGCCGCGCCCGGGACGCAGCTTCCCCGTGCAAGTGCGCGAGATCGCCCAGCGGGCCGATCCCGTGACCCAGACCTTCAACGTCCGCGTCACCATGCAGGCGCCCGCGGACCTCAACCTGCTCCCCGGCATGACCGCCTCGGTGACCATGAATTACCGCCGCGCCGCGGTCCTCGGCCCGAACGTCTCCGTGCCGGTCGCCGCCGTGGTGCAGAACGGCCAAGGCGACTCCGTGGTCTGGATCGTCGGTCCCGATGGAGTGGTCACCGCACGCCCGGTGCGCACCGGCGCCATTTCCGGCGGGCTCATCGAAATCACCGAAGGCCTGCAACCCGGTGACCGCATCGCCGCGGCCGGCGCCAGCCATCTGCGCGAGGGCATGAAGGTGAGCGATCTCGGCAACGCACTCGGCGGCCGGCCATGAACCCCGGCGTTTTTTCGGTCCAAAACAACCGCGTCGTCTTCACGGCGATGGTCCTGGCCGTCATCGGCGGTATCGTCGCCTACCTGAATCTCGGACGACTCGAAGATCCCGAGTTCACCATCAAACAGGCCCTCGTCATCACGCCCTACCCCGGCGCGAGCGCCGAGGAGGTGGCCCGCGAGGTCACCAACCCCATCGAGATCGCCTGCCAGCAGATGAGCCAGCTCGATTACATCGAGTCGGAATCGACCCGCGGACAATCCCTCGTCTCCGTGCGGATCAAAGACCGCTATGACAAGACCGGCATCCAGCAGGTCTGGGACGAATTGCGGCGCAAAGTGGCCGACGTGCAGAGCCAGCTGCCGCCCGCCGCGCGCGGACAGTCGGTCATCATCGACGACTTCGGCGATGTTTACGGCATCTTCTTCGCCCTGACCGGCGACGGCTATTCCTTCCCCGAGCTGCGGCGCTACGCCGATTTCCTGCGCCGCGAATTGCTCGGCGTGCCCATGGTCAAAAGCGTCGTCCTCTTCGGCGAACAGCAGGAAGTGGTCTATCTCGAGATTTCCCGGCTGCGTCTGGCCCAGCTCGGGCTCGACGAGGAGCAGATCTACGCCAAGCTGCGCGAGCAGAACGTCGCGGCGGACGGCGGACGCATCCGCGCCGGCGACCTCCATATCGCCATCGACCCGACCGGCGCCTTCACTTCGGCCGAGGACATGCTCGAGATGATCATCGGGTCGGACCAGAGCGGACGCCAACTCCGCCTGCGCGACATCGCCACATTGCAGCGCGCCGACCGCGACCCGCCGCGGCGTTTGCTGCGCTACGACGGTAAGCCCGCCATCGGCATCGGCATTTCCACCGTGCCCGGCGGCAACGTCGTCGAAATGGGCGCCTACGTGCGCGAGAAACTGTCTGCCTTGGCCGGCACGCAACCCGTCGGCATGGAAATCGGCGAGATCAATTTCCAACCCGAAGCCGTCGCCGCCGCGACCAACGAGTTCGTCTTCAACCTGGCCAAAGCCGTCACCATCGTTTTTGTCGTCCTCTTTTTCGCCATGGGCCGCAAGACGAGCCTGATCATCGGCGGGGTCCTTTTCCTGACCATCATGGCGACGTTTCTCGTCATGTATTTGATGGGCGGACTGCTCATGGAGCGCATCTCGCTCGGCGCGCTGATCATCGCCCTGTGCATGCTGACCGACAACGCCATCATCGTCATCGAGGGCATCAAGGTCGGGATCGAGAAAGGCCGCGACAAATTGCAGGTTGTGCGCGAAGTCGTGGCGGAAAACCAATGGCCGCTCTTCGGCGCCACCGCCATCGGCATCATCGCTTTCGCCGCCATCGGACTCTCGGAAGACAACACCGGTGAATACACCAACTCGCTTTTCTGGGTCATTCTCATCGCCCTGAGCCTCAGTTGGGTTTCCTCGGTCACCGCCACGCCCCTGCTCAGCTACATCTTCTTCCGTCCGCTCGCCCCCGGCAGCGCGGAGGCCGCCCGCGATCCTTACGACGCCCGGCCTTTTCGCATCTACCGCAAGCTCCTCACCGCCGCTCTGCGTCACCGCTGGCTGGTCGTGGCTCTCGCCGATCGCCGGCCTCGCCGCCGGACTCTACGGCTTCCGTCATGTCGACCAGAGTTTCTTCCCGCCGGCCACGCGCCCGCAGTTCATGGTCGATGTCTACCTCCCGGCCGGCACCCACATCCGCGAGACCGAGGCTTTCGCCGAAGACTTCCGCGCTTACCTCCAAAAGCTCGACGGCGTGACCCATGTCACCTCGCTCATCGGCGGCGGCGGACTGCGCTTTCTCCTCGTCTACTCGCCGGAGCACGAAAACCGCGCCTACGTGCAATTCCTCGTCGATGTGGATGACTGGCGGAAAATCGACGGCCTCGCCGCGGACATCCAGCAGGAGTTGGACACCAACCGCCCCGGCGCCAATGGCATCGCCAAAAAGTTTCTCCTCGGTCCCGGTTCCGGCGGACGCATCCAAGTCCGCTTCAGCGGCCCCGATCCCGCCATGCTGCGCCAGCTCGGCGAACAAGCCATGCAGGTCCTCGAAGAAGACGGCAACGCGGTGGCCGTGCGCAGTGATTGGCAGGAACCGGTGCAAGTCATCCGCCCCCAAGTGTTGGAGCAGCAAGCCCGCCGCAACGGCCTGACCCGTGTCGATGTGGCCCGCGCGCTGGAAACGAGTTTTGAAGGACGCCCCGTCGGACTCTACCGCGAGCCCGGCTCCGAAGGCACCGGTCTCTTCCCGCAGGAAAACCGTCTCCTCCCGATCATCGCGCGTCCACCGCTGGCCGAACGCGAAGACGCCGCCGCCATCGGCAACCTGCAAATCTGGAGTCCCGCCGCCGCCCGCATGATCCCGCTGGCCCAAGTCACCGCCGGCACCGAAGTCGCGTGGGAAAATCCCGTCATCGCCCGCCGCGACCGCTCCCCCACCCTCACGGTGCACGCCGATCCCCGCCGCGGATTGCCCAGCCAACTTCGCGACCGCGTGAAGGATCGCATCGAGGAAATCGAACTCCCGCCCGGCTACCAACTCGCCTGGGGCGGCGAATACGAGGACTCCGGCCGCGCCCGCGGCGCCCTCGCCGAGCCCATCCCGTGGTTCTTCGCCATCATGGCGTTCATTGTCGTCGCCCTCTTCAATTCCATCCGCACCACCGTTCTCATCTGGCTGGTCATGCCCCTGTGCATCATCGCCGTGACCGCCGGACTCCTCCTCACCGGCATGCCCTTCGGTTTCATGGCGTTGTTGGGACTCCTCGCCCTCGGCGGCGAGCTGATCAAAAACCAGATTGTCGTGCTCAGCAAAATCAAGACCCTCATCGGCAAAGGGGAGCGTCCCTACCGCGCCATCCTCGACGCCTGCACGAGCAAGATGCGTCCGATCTGCATGGTTGTGCTGACCACCGTGCTCGGCATGATCCCTCTGCTCACCGACCCGTTTTTCTCCTCCATGGCCGTGACCATCATGTTCGGCCTCTCCTTCGCCGCCGTGCTGTCGCTGCTCGTGACCCCTGTGCTCTACGCCATCTTCTACGGCATCCGCGAGGAAGCCTGACGCAATCATGCGCGCCGCGCTCCGTATATTGGCGGTCGCTGCCCTGCTTCTCATTCTGGGGGCGGCCTGGCTGCTGCGACCAGTTCCATTCGACAATCTCATTTCGAGCGCCGATCCAGCACAGTCATATGACGAAGCGATGGAGCGCTGGGCACGGAAGCAAGCGGGGGAAGGCAGACAGCCGCTGCATGAGGGCGGACGCACCATCGTCCTGAGCCACGGATACCAAACCGATCGCGTGTTTGTTCTTCTCCACGGACTGACCAATGCCCCGCGCCAATTCCGCGAACTCGGGGAAGAACTCTTCGCCACTGGGGCCAATGTGGTCATTCCCCGTCTCGCCCATCACGGACTGGCCGACCGCATGACTGACGCGCACGCCGCCCTGACCGCGCAGGATCTGATCGACTACGCGCAATACGGCGTCGATCTCGCGCAAGGCCTCGGACGCAGCGTGACCGTGGTCGGTCTGTCGATCAGTGGTATTTCCGCCGCATGGCTGGCCCAGAACCGTGATGATATCGACGAAGCTTTTCTCCTCGCCCCGCTCTTCGGTCCGGCTGTCGTCCCCGACGCGCTCACCCCGGCCATCACCGCGGCGCTGGTCCGCCTGCCGAACAAGATGCTCTGGTGGGACCCGCGCGTGCGCGAAAAGCTCCCGGGACCGCCCTACAACTACCCGCGCTTCCCCACCCGCGCCCTCGGCCAAGCCTTACGGCTTGGACTCGACACCGCACAACCGGACAGGACATTACGCGTCAACCGCCTCGGCATCATCCTCACCGAAAACGATCCGGCCGTGAACAACACCCGAACCAGACGCCTCGTCGAGCAATGGCGCGCCGCGTCGCCGGATACGGAGCTCTTCCTCCACCAATTCCCCGCAACGGAAAACATCCCCCACGATTTCATCGACCCCCTCCAACCCGACGCCCGCACCGACAAAGTCAACACCCTCCTCGTCGAGTGGCTAACTGAGTAATTAGAGCAACGTTCGGCCCTTACCCCAGCCGCACTGGAACCCCGCGCTCCGCGAGAAATCTTTTCACGTCACCCACCGTGTATTCTCCGAAGTGGAAAATGCTCGCCGCGAGGACCGCATCCGCGCCGGCGTCCTGCAGGACATCGGCCATGTGCTCGAGCTTTCCGGCACCGCCGCTGGCGATGACCGGGATGCTGACCGCCCCGCTCACCGAGCGCACCAGATCCATGTCATAGCCCTCCTTGGTTCCGTCGGCATCCATGCTGGTCAGCAAAATTTCCCCGGCCCCCAATTCCTCCACCCGCCGGGCCCAAGCCACCGCCTCGAGATCCGTCGGGTTGCGTCCGCCGTGCGTGTAAACCGTCCACCCTCCTTCCGGTCGCCGCCGCGCGTCGATCGCCACCACGATACACTGCGATCCGAAACGCTCCGCGCCCTCGCGCACCAACTCCGGACGCTGGATGGCGGACGTGTTCACGCTCACTTTGTCCGCCCCGGCCCGCAGCATGACTTTCATGTCCTCCACCGTGCGGATCCCGCCGCCCACGGTCAGGGGCATGAAACACTCGGAAGCCGTCCGCTCAACCACGTCGACCATCGTTGCCCGGTTGTCGGAGGAGGCTGTGATATCGAGAAACACCAGCTCGTCCGCCCCTTGCGCATCGTAGGCCTTGGCGCATTCGACCGGATCGCCGGCGTCGCGCAATTCGAGGAATTTGGTCCCCTTGACCACCCGCCCGTCGGTCACATCGAGGCAGGGAATGATCCGCTTGGTCAGCATGCGGCGAGCATGCCGCGACCCGCGACCGGGCGCAATGCGCCGCTGATTTGATTTGCGTTCGGTAGGGCGTTTTTTACTTTTGGTCGATGCGACCATTCTTGCGCGCCGCCTCGATCTGCGCCCTCGCTTTGATCCTCTCCGGCTGCGCTTCGAGCCCCTACGGAGTCGGTCGCTTCACCACGGTCGTTCTGGACGCCGGCCACGGAGGTTTGGACCGGGGCGCGAGAGGCGTGGACGGTCGTTCGGTCGAAAAAACCTACGCGCTCGACACGGCCAAACGCATCGAGCGGGGCCTCCGCGCCCGCGGTTACCGTGTGATCATGACCCGCAAGCGGGACAATTTCATTTCGCTGCCCGCCCGCGTGGCCCTCTCCAACCGCCAAAGGAGCGCTGTCTTTGTCAGTATCCACTACAATTGGACCCGCCGCAGGAGCGCCTCGGGCACCGAGACATTCTACTACAACTCCCGCTCCTACCCCCTGGCTGCCAACATCCAGCGTGAGATCAGCCGGGTGGCCCCGACCCCGAACCGCGGTGTCAAACGCGCGCGGTTCCACGTCCTGCGCAACAGCACGCGTCCTTCCGCCCTCGTCGAATTGGGATTCATGTCCAACCCCGCCGAACTGCGCAGGATCAAGTCGTCCTTCTACCGTCAACGCCTCGCCGACGCCGTGGTGCGCGGCATCATCAAATCTTCGCGCTGATGCGATGAGAGCCGTCTTTGTCTTCCTCGCCTTGGCCGCATCCGCCGGCGCCCAAGCCCTGCACTGGGAAGAAGCTACCGTGGCCATCGAGGCTGTGGAAGGAGGCGGCAAAGTCCCCGGCGTTTTCCGTTTCACCAACAAAGGCGACACCACCGTCCGCATCCGCTCCGTCCCGGCGTCCTGCGGTTGCGTGGCGACCAAGCCCGAGAAACGTGACTACGCCCCCGGCGAAAGCGGCGAAATCCCTTTCACTTATGCACCCAAGGGCCGGTGGGGCGTCCGTGCTTACAAGATCCTCGTCGTGACCGACGAAAAGGGCGTGCGCCCTTACCGGCTCCGGCTCGAGGTGACCGAAACCAAGCACACGGGCCAGACGTCCGCGCCCTGAGCCGGACGCTCCTACGGACGCACGGCGTGCCGCACCGCGGCTTGGATCTCCTCGGACCGGTCCGGCATGAGATTCGCCGCGTAATTAGCCAGAGCCTCGGCGTGCTCCGGTGTCTCCCACGCCATGCGGGCGGCCACGGAGATCAGGCTCGGCTCCCCCCAGTCCGCAGCAGATTTGAGCTGGTTCTTTTGCTCGCTGTTCAAGCCGCTGACCGGCAGGTCGCCCGTCGGGCGGATGCCCATCGTGTCGTAGCCCACACAACCGGACCCGCAGGTGATGAGAAAGGCCGCAAGAACCGCGATGAGCGAGCGCTGCATGCCCGCTTTTCTCGTGCCCGCCGGGCAAAATCAAGCCGCCAGCGGTCTTGCCAACCGGCCCGAGCAACGCTTTTCTCTGCGCGGGGCATGAAAATCATTTTCGCACTGCTCTTTGTCTGGCCGCTCGCGGCAGGCGCCGAGGACCGCGGCGCGACGAACGCGGAGACCTTCGCAGCCCGGCCCTTCGTGCTGGCGCCCGACCACGCCCCGGAAGTCCCCATGCCCGAAGCAGGTTTGGGGGAACCGCTGCCGCCGGACCCGCACGCCGAAGCTTGGAGCGCCCTGCTGCAACTGGCCCCGCCGGAAACGGTGGTGCCATCGGAGGAGGACAGGGAAGCAATCCGCCGCGAGCAAACCGACCGGATGTTCGCCGCCATCGATGACGGGGACGCCACCACCGTGGGCGCCCTGCTGGACGCGGGCCTCGATCCCGACACCACCGTCCCCTCGCCACCCGGCGAAGCCCTGCTCGAGCGTTTCCGCAAGGATTTCTTGCTCTACTACGTGACCAAAGAGAGGGGCCTGACCCCGCTGATGTTCGCCGCGGCCCGGGGACACCGCGACATCGTCGAGTTGCTGGTGGCCCGCGGCGCGAACAAAAACGCGCGCACCAAGCGGCATGGCACCAACGCCCTGTGGTTGGCCGGCTACGCGGGCAAGGTGGACGTCATGCAATTCCTCCTCGGGGTCGAACCAGGATCCGAAGCCGACCGCACCAGCATCGAGGTCGACCTTTCCACCCAAACGGCCACCCTCATCCGCGACGACACCACCGTGCAAACCGCTCCCATTTCCTCCGGCAAAAAGAAATTCCGCACCCCCACCGGCGAATACGTGGTGACGAACAAGCACCGTCATTGGAAGTCCACCCTCTACGGCGCCAGCATGCCCTACTACCTCCGCCTCTCCTGCCGCGACTTCGGACTCCACGCCGGCCATCTCCCCGGCTACCCCGCCTCCCACGGGTGCATCCGCCTGCGGCAAAAAGACGCCGCGGAATTTTTCAGGCAAGTTCCGGTGGGCGCCAGGGTGGTTATACGGTAGGCTCCCGCCATAGCACCCGCTGGCTCCGACCCCCAGTGTCTTTGGCGTGCCCCGCATGCCAATGAACAAACCGCTCCCGAAGCCGCCTGTTTCTCTCAGATCGCCTTCCGGCCGCTCCTATTTTTCTCTGCGCCTATCGCAACGCTTTTTCCTCCGGACCACCGTAGTGGCGGCGGTTTTGGCCGTTGTCTGTCTCGCTTCCGCCTGGTCGCTGCATTCCTTGCAAGCCACGCGTAGCCATGCGTTCGGTTCCCGCTACGCGCTGCCGACCGGACCGTGGGGAGAACTCTCCGCCCACCCTGTCCTCATCGCGACCCCAGCCGGCAAAATCTCGGTCACCGCCCGGCAGGGCGACGGCCGGTGGTATTTTCGCGCCGCTTCGGTCGACGAAGTCCTCGCCCTCCTCCGCGAAAGCGGATTGGCCGAAGTCGACATCACGTCGTTGGCTTCGACCCTGCGACCGGTCTTCGGCAAGCCCGGCCTGCTGGCCGCAACGCCTTCGCACGCGTTGATCGCCGGCCTCGGTCGGGAAACGCGCTCCAAGCTTTACACCCGACTCGCCCGCTGGCCGGAGAACGTGGCGCAAATCCAGCCCTTCCACACCACGGAGGAGATCCTCGAGGAATGGCTCGCCGGCCTTCCCGGAGCCACCGCGCAAAAGATCGAAAGCCTGCTTTGGCGCTGCGGCCCCACGCTTCTTTTGTCCGATTACAACCTCGTGGCAGACGGCCTGGCCTCGCCGCACGAAAAACTCGCTGTCCTCGACGCGGTCAGCCGCAAACCTTCGATGATGCTCAAGCTCCGCATCGGGCCGCAGTCCGACATCGATGCCCTCGCCAGCTACTGGGGCTCCCGGGGACGCGCCGAGAAACTTCACCCGCTGCTGGACTCGCTCGCGCGGAGTGGCGGCGCGGACGTCGATATTTCCCACCTCCTCCCGGCCTTCGCCCGCCAACGCCTCTACCGCTTCCCGGATCCTTTCCCGGGAGAAAATGTCGGGCCCGACTGCCACTTCACCTCTCTCAATTTTTTCGCCACCGGCGAGCCGGATCCCCGACCGCACGATCCGCTCGGGGCGGAGGAAATCTTCCGCGAGCAATACATGGAGGCCCGGGGCGAACCTCAATTCGGTGATGTTGTCGTCCTAACCACACCGGAGGGCGGGACAGTCCATTCCGCGGTGCACATCGCCGCGGACATCGTGTTCACCAAAAACGGCATGGGTCTGAGCATGCCTTGGGTTTTTTCCACGCTGGAGCAAATGTTGACCTACTACCCGGGCGAGCAGCGATTGCACGTGAGTTACTACCGCAAGCGCCCGTAGACGCGCTCAGGCGCGCAATCGCTGCAGGATGTCGGCTACGCTGTCCGCATCGGCCTGGCAGGAAACCTGCCCGAGCAAAGGACAAGAAAGCGACTCCTCCAACACCTGCCGATTCGTCCGGCGCACCGCATCATCCGCGGGATCCGCATCGTTCAGCACGACCCCGGCCAGCTCCAGTCCCCGCGCCTGAACGCTCTCGACCGTTAGCAGCGTGTGGCTCAACACCCCGAGCTTGTTGCGCGAGACAATGATCACGGGCCAGCCGAGTTGCACCGCAAAATCGGCCACCGTGCTGTCCCGCGTCACCGGAACCAACCAACCACCCGCCCCTTCGCAAAAGACCTGCTCATGCCGCGCGGCCAATTCACGCATCGCGGCCAAGGCCAGGGGAACGTCCGCCTCCGGTTCACCGAGCATCTCGCAAGCCCGCGGCGCCGCCGGAGTCTTCAGCCAGACCGGATTGATCGCATCGAGGGACTCCGCTTCATCGGACGCGGCGGCGAGGATCTCCACATCCTCCCGCAGCCCGCAGCAAAACGGCTTGGCCCCGACGGCATCCACGCCAGCGGCGCGTGCCGCTTTGACCAGCAGTGTCGTCACATAGGTCTTCCCACAGTCGGTGTCCGTCCCCGTGATAAAATAGTTCATCGGTCTCCTCCGATGGTAGGAACGGGTGGCACACCCGTCCGCTGCATTCCACAAGAAGCAGAAGTCACCGCACACCTCCAACCCCGCCATGCAGCTGGTGCCCGGCCACACTTAGCACATGCAACGCCGCCGTCTCACTGCGCAAGACGTGTTTGCCAAGATCGACCGGCACAAAGCCACCATCCTCCGCCGACCGCATTTCCATTTCAGTCCAGTCCCCCTCCGGACCGATGGCAAAGGTCACAGCTTCCGGTGGGTCGGCCAAGAGCTCACCCAAGGTTCGTCCACCCGGATGCAAAGCCGGTATGGCTTTGAGCCCTGCGGGCGCCGCGCGGAAAGCATCCGTGGGATCCGCCACCTCGTGGATCCGCGGCAGCACCAAATGTCCGCACTGTTTGGCCGCCTCCACGGTGATTTGCTCCCACTTGCCCCGGCGCTTGGCCGCATCTTTGCCCTCGAGCTTCACCACGCTGCGCTCTGCTGCCACCGGGCGGACCGACGCCGCACCCAATTCCGTTGCTTTCTGCACTAACCAATCAAAGCGCTCGTTTTTGATCAGCGCCACGATGAGGTGGATCTCGGGACGCGGACGATCCTCCCGCCATTCGCGAAGAACGCGAAAGCCCGCGTGTTTTTTCCGGATATCACAAAGTTCCACAGCGGCCGCCCGTCCAGTTCCGTCGAAAACGATCGCTTGGTCGCCATCGCCCATGCGCAAAACCTGCGAAGCATGCCGCGCTTCCGACTCGGGAAGCGCGCCCGCCTCCCACAAGCCCACCGGGACAAAAAATCTCGCCATAACTACTGCGCGACCGCTTTGAACCGCCGCAGCGTTTCGTCCCGCTCCGTCGAGTGATCAACCATCGGCAGCGGATAGCCGGACGCGATCGGCTTCCCGTCGACCGGTGCCTCCAGAAATTTAGCCGACGGCACATCGCGCAGCTCCGGAACCCACTCCTTGATGTATTTGCCCTGCGCGTCGTAGCGCTTGGTCTGGCTCCACGGATTCTGAATGCGGAAATAGGGCGCGGCATCGGCTCCCGTGCCCGCGCTCCATTGCCACCCCCCGTTGTTGCTCGCAATCTCGCCGTCGATGAGCGTTTGCATGAAATACTGTTCCCCCAGCCGCCAATCGAGGTGCAGATCCTTGGTCAAGAACATGGCTGTGATCATGCGGGCGCGATTGTGCATGTAGCCGGTTTCATTGAGCTGCCGCATGGCCGCATCGACAAGGGGAAATCCCGTCCGCCCCTCGCACCAGGCACGGTATTTCTTCTCGTCTTGATCCCACTCCATCCCTCGGTATTTCGCGTTGAACTCGTGCTCCAGCACCTCCGGATAGTGCCAGAGGATCTGGAAGTAAAATTCCCGCCAGATCAGCTCGCTGATGAATTTCCAGACATTGTCGCGTCCCGTGGCATCGGCTCCTTCGGCTGCATTCTTGGCGCGATGGTAGACCTCGCGGATGGAAAGCAACCCGTGACGCAAATCCTGGGAGAGACGCGAAGTTCCATCCTCACCCATCAAATCGCGCGTCGCGCCATAGTCATGAATCGGACCAGCGAGAAACTTCTTCAACCGGGCGCGCGCCGCTTTTTCCCCCGCGTCCACACCGCCGGTGAATTCCGCCAAACCCCACTGCGCCGGCGTGGGTAACGACTCGCTCCGGATTCCCACCGGTGTCGGTAAATTCTTCAAAGCCACGCCTGCCCGTGGCTTGTCCAGCTTGGCCCAAGCTCTCGAATACGGAGTGAAGACCCGGAAATTCCCGCCACTGCCCGTCTTGACCTCGTCACGCTCGTGGATCGCCGCATCTTTGAAGGTGCGCAGTTCCCGCCCGTCTTCCGCTAACATCTTGGCCACCCGCATTTCCATGCCACGGCCGAACAAATCCGGATCGCGATTGGTAAAGACCGCCTCCGCTTTCGTCTCCCGCGCCAATTTGACCAGTGCCTCCTCAGCTTCCCCCTCGCGCACGACCAGTCCGCTCCGGATGGCCCGCAGATTGCCGTCCAACGCCGCCAGCGACCCGCAAAGAAACGTCTGCCGCGCCGCCCCCGTCCACCGGTGCTTCTTTTTCCAATCACTGACCACATAGACCGGAACCACCTCCTCCGCCTCCTTCGCCGCCGCGGCCAATGCCGTATTGTCCGTAATCCGCAAATCCCTCCGAAACCAGTGGATGGCGCGTTTCATGGTGCTGATCATGTCTTCGACTGCGCTCGCGATCCAGCAATCGTGAAGCCAGTCGCTCTCTCTCTGACAAGGGTTGACGATGGAGCTATTTAGTGGCATTTTACCATCATGGTAAAAACTCAAGTTCAATTCCCCGACCACCTATACGACGAGGCGAAACGCATCGCCGCCGAGAACGAGATGAGTTTCGCGGAGGTGGTGCGTCGCGGACTCGAAGGTATGGTTCGCGACTACCCGGCCGACCGGGCCGCGGCGAAGCGTTGGAAACTCCCCGCGGCCCGGCGCATGGGAGCGCCGCTCGTTCCCGAAGAGGAGTGGGACCTTGCAGCCCGCGACGAAGCGTGACCAGTTTCGACACCAATTTGGTCGTTCACTCGGCCAACGAGGACTCCCCGCACCATGCCGCGGCACGGGCCTTTCTCGAGGACGTCGCAACGCGACGCGAGGTTGCCATTGCCGAGGTAATGCTTGTGGAAGTGTTCCTGAAGCTCTGCAACGGGAAAATCTTCCGTAAACCGATGACACCAGCGGAAGCGGGCCGTTACTGCCAAGCCCTCCGCAACAACCGCAACTGGCGCCTGATCGAATCGGCTCCTGTGATGAACACGGCGTGGACTTGGACACAGCGACCCAACTTCGCTTTTCGACGCATCATCGACATCCGTCTCGGACTCACGCTGCGGCACGCTGGAGTAAACGCATTCGCAACTGGCAACCCGAAAGATTTTCAAGGCCTCGGATTCCGCAAGATCTGGAACCCACTGGAAACCGGAAGCTGAAAAACTCTCGCCGATCCTCTTGCAGCCTCCGACAATCCAGCCCGTTGAGCACGCCCGAAACGCTTCTCATCATTGCCGGGAACGGACGCTATCCGTTCCAACTCGCCGAAGCCGCACGCCGTCGCGGAGTCAAACGCCTTTGCGCCGCGGCCTTCGAGAACGAGACCGACCCGTCCCTCGCCGGATTGGTCGACGACCTGCGTTGGCTCAAAGTCGGGCAACTTGGCAAGCTCGTCTCCTACGCCAAGGAAACCGGCGCCCGCCACGCCATCATGGCCGGCCAAATCGCCCCGAAAAACCTTTTCGACCTCCGCCCCGATTTCGCCGCGCTCCTGATTCTCGCCAAGCTCAAAGAGCGCAACGCCGAGACCCTTTTCGGCGCGGTGGCTGATGCCTTGGCCAAAGAAAACGTCGAACTTCTTCCGGCCACCACCTTTCTCGAGGAATTCGTCGCACCCGAAGGCCACTTCGCCGGACCCAAGCCCCGCCGCCGCGTCCATGAAGATATCGAGTTCGGCCTGCGCATCGCCAAGGAAGTCAGCCGTCTCGACATCGGCCAAACCGTCGTCGTCCGCAACGGCACGGTCCTCGCCGTCGAGGGCTTCGAGGGCACGAACGAAGCGATCAAACGCGGCACGCTCCTCGGACGCGGCCAGGCCGTCGCGGTTAAAGTCTCCAAACCCAACCAGGACTTCCGCTTCGATGTGCCGGTCATCGGCCCGCTGACCCTCGAAGCGGGCGCCGAGTCCGGACTCTCCGCCTTGGCCATCGAGGCCGGGCGCACCCTGCTGGTCGAACCGGAGCGCCTCCGCGCCTTGGCCGACGAGCACAAAATCTCCATCCTCGGAGTCAAATCATGAGCAGCAAATTACGCGCCGGCGTCGTCGGGGTCGGCAGCATGGGCTGGAACCACGCGCGCATCTACGGAGAATTGGACAACGCAGAACTGTCCGCTGTCTACGATGCCAACACGGCCGCGGCAGAAAAGGCCGTGCGCAAATACGGCGGCAGAGTGGCCACCTCGCTGGACGACCTCGTCGGAACCTGCGACGCCGTCTCCGTTGCCGCCCCCACGAACCTCCATCACGAGATCGTCATGAAACTCCTTGCTGCGGGAAAACACGTGCTGGTCGAGAAACCCATCGCCGAAAATCCCGAGCAAGCTGCCGAAATGGCCGACCTCGCGCGGGATAAAGGCCTCGTGCTTCAAGTCGGACACATCGAACGCTTCAATCCCGCCCTCGACGCGCTCGAGCAACGCCTCAACCACCCCCGCTTCCTCGAGGTCACCCGCCTTTCGCCTTACCCCGGACGCAGCCTCGACATCGGCGTCGTCCTCGACGTCATGATCCACGACCTCGACATCATTCTTCATTTGGTCAAATCCCCCGTGACCAGCATCGATGCGGTCGGCGTCGCCGTGCTGAGCAAAGGCGAGGACATCGCCAGCGTGCGCCTGCATTTTGCCAACGGCTGCGTGGCCAACGTCACCGCCAGCCGCATCAGTATGAAAAAAATGCGCGAAATCCGTCTCTTCCAGGAAGACGCCTATCTTTCTCTCAACTACCAGAAACAAACCGCCAAAATGTTCCGCCTGAAGAACGGCAAAATCGTCCGCGAGCGCGTCACCATCGACAAAGGCGAACCCCTCCAGCGCGAATTGCACCACTTCGTCGAATGCGCCCGTGCCGGTGCCCAACCCAAAGTCGGTGGCGCCGAAGCCGCTGCCGCCCTCGATTTGGCCGTGCGCATCACCCGCCAGATCGCCGAGCGCGCCCCGCAACGCGAGTCATGACCCGCTCTCTGAAAAGTAGAAGCGGCGGGGACGTCGCTTCTACCTTACCGACTCCGGTAGGGACGGCTGGCCCAGCCGTCCGCACCACTTCCCCATGCGCCTCTTCGTCATAGCCGGCGAAACCAGCGGCGACACCCACGCCGCCGCCTTGCTCTCCGACCTCCGCGCCCTGCGCCCAGACCTCCGAATCTCCGGCCTCGGCGGCCCCAAACTCCGCGCCCTCTCCCCCGACGTCGAAGACTGGACACACGAAGCCGCCGTGGTCGGACTTTGGGACGTTCTCCGCCACTACGGTTACTTCCGCCGAAAATTCCACGCTGCACAGGACCGCATCGCCCGCGAAAAACCCGACGCCGTCCTCTTTGTCGATTACCCCGGCTTCAACCTCCGCTTGGCCCGCGCCCTCCAAACCGAGCGCCCCCGCCTCAAACTCCTCTACTACATCAGCCCCCAAGTCTGGGCCTGGAACCGCGGCCGTATCCCCCGCATGGCCCGCTGGCTGGACCGCATGTTTTGCATTTTTCCCTTCGAGAAAGACCTCTACGAAGAATCCGGACTCCACACCGATTTCGTAGGACACCCCATGGCCGCGCGCTTGGAAATCCTCGGCGACGAGCACCGCAACCCCGACCTCCTCGCCCTTCTCCCCGGCAGCCGCGAACGCGAAGTTCGCAAGATTTTCCCGCCCATGCTGGCGGCGGCCAAGATCATCCTCTCCCGCAGGCCAAAAACCATTTTCGCCAGCGCCGCGTCCTCGGAAAAGCTGCAGCACCACATGCGCGAAATGGCCGCCCAAGCCGGAGTCGGCTGCGACATCGGATTGCACAACGCCCGCGACCTCATGCAAACCGCCGCCGCTGGCCTCGTCGCCTCCGGCACCGCCACCTTGGAGGCCACCCTCTGTGGACTCCCCTACGCCCTCGTCTACAAAGTCTCCCCGCTGACCTACCTCGCCGGACGCACCGTCATCAAAGTCCCCCACCTCGGCATGGCCAACCTCCTGGCCGGCCAGGAAATCGTCAAAGAATTCATCCAACAAAACGCCACTCCGGGCAATCTCGCCACCGAAGCCCTCCGCCTCCTCGACGACCCCGCGTATCGCGCCACCCTGCGCACCCACTTCACCCAAGTCCACCAAACCCTCCAAGCCCCCGCCACCATCACCCCCGCCCAAGCCGTGCTCGATGCCCTCATCTGACTCGCAAAGTAACATGGGCATCCTGCCCACGATGTCCCGACATCATCGGCTGGAAGCCGATGCCACTCCCCACCCAACCCATCCGTGCCATCCGTGAAATCCGTGGTTAAAATTCCCCCGCGATGATCCTCGAACTCATCGAACGCCTCACCGAGGAAGCCCAAAAGCGCAACATGGACTTCCTCCTCATCGGCGGCCAAGCCATGAGTCACCTTGGCTATCAACGTCTGACCATGGATGTGGATTTTCTCGGCCCCCAAGAGACGAGAGAGCGATGGGAGCAAACGCTGAGCGCCTTCGGTTACAGCCTGAGCAACCGCACCGAAGCATTCGACCAATTTCACCACCAGACACCCGGATGGCCACGGGTCGACATCATGTATGTCAATGAGACAACGTGGAAAACTCTGATCGAGGAGGCGGGCGACAAAGTCCACGGTCAAGTGAACATCAAGGTGCCGTCCGCGCGGCATATGGTTGCTCTGAAACTGCACGCCGCGCGCAGTCCTTCGCGCAGCGATCCCGGCAAAGATTGGACCGATATTCACCAACTCGTCAAAAGGCATAATCTCGATACAGCCGACCGCGAGTTCGCCACCATTGTGGTCCGCTACGGAGGCGAGGAAGCGCTCGAGAGGTTGAAAAATCCCGGCTCATGACCGAAAGTAGCTCCGTGAGCGACGACAAATGGGACGAATACTTCGAGTTGCCGGTTTTCACGGGCAAGATGCAGGAACCTGAGCCCGTCCCCTACGAAGTCGCCGCCCGCGCCTTCGAGGAAATCATCGCCGCCTTCAAGCTCCGGGAAAAGACGCCGCACCCCATCGAAGACATCCCCGAGTTCAAGATGTAGCCCCGTAGCGTCCCCTGTCTGTCCGCTTACGTGCAGATCGCCAAGCGACAGCTTTTGTCGACGAACCATCGTCAAAGAGGGCGCCTCGCCGCCTCGGTTTGCGCTCCGCGGCTCACCAAGCACCGTTAGAAATTGATTCAGCTTCCCGACTCTGCCCTCAGCTTTGGCGCCGGCTTGCGGCCAATTCAGCGCGCCTCCAGAAGGGCCGATTTGATTTCGACTCCATTGAAAGGCTTGGATCCTCCACCCTCAAACTCAGTGAAACTCTCGTTGGCCGCTAGATAGCTCATGTTGATGGCACGTCCACCAGATTTCAGCCTGACTTCATGTCGGCCTTTGCGCAGGGGCACGCGCAAGGACGAGGACCGGCGGAAATCTTCAGCGCCTCCGGTTTGCGGAAAGATGGTGTAACCCGAAAATACCGTGAGACCGTTGCCTTCCGCGATTTCCACGTTCCTGACTCCGCAGGTAATACCCGTGCCTATCTCGCCCGCACTATTGGTGTAGCTAAACGACAGAATGTAATCCCCGTCGCGCGGAACATCGAGCTCTACCAAGTCACCGCCTTGCTGAAAATCAGCTGTAACAATCTCGCTGCTTGGGACCGCACGACGGAACGGCATCGGATAGGAGACATTGCCACTCGTGCTCTCGACGACTGCGACGGCATACTCTGGATAAGGGCCCGACACGGCTAGGGGTTCGGGATCCGTCCAGCTATCCGACTCCACACCCTCCGCGACAACTCTTCCGTCACGGTAGATCTGGTATTCCTCCCCGTCGGCTGCACCTACGTAATCCAGCGTGACCTGCCGCCCCTCGATGCGGATACCGTCTCCGCGCCAAGATGGCGTGGACGGAGCAAAAACCTCTTGGACTTGAGAAGGTGAAACAAGGCGCACGCCAGCCACGGACTTTACTTCTGCTGGGACAAGCTCCACGTCCCAGCGGTTCTCGGCGTCCAGATCCGCATGAGGAACTCGGCCAGAAACCTTCTTGCCGTTGAGCGTTACGGACCCGACTTGAAACTCCTCTCCGTCCGAAGTCGCCGGCAGGCGCACCGTGATATCGTGACGCTGGCCTCGGTGCTGGAGGTTATCCAGCCGGATCGTGTCGGATGCCGGAAAGAACCGGTCTTTCAGCGAGCGCGGGATAACGGGTGAAACCGCAACCCCGTCTGTTGTTGCGTCAAATCCGAACAACACATCCTGAACCGCCGATAAGAATCCTGCGACCGACCACAATTGCCGCTGACTGTTAATCACCGGACCCCGCAGACCCTCGTAGCTGCCGGACGCCGTGCCGCCCGCCCAATCGAGGTTTTCCATATTCGAAAGATTCGCTGCAGAGCCTTGCACCAACGACCGAAATCCCTCCGCCACACCCTCGTTGTTCCCGGCCTTGGCCGCGGCCTTCACATAGTATGCCGAAACGAAGGGCCAAATCCCCAAGTTGTGGTAAATCGGAACCGTTCGGGAGTGCGGCCAGACAACTGACGGTCCATGCGGACCAAATGGGTAGCTCTCCGAAAGCCGCGACGCCTCATCTTCCTCAGTCACGCCGTGCAGGATAGCAAGTGATTCACCGAGGAGGTCGCGGCGCTGAACTGCCACCTCGGAGGTATCACCGCAGAGAATGAAGGCAGGCGGAGGAAGGTCGCCGAAGAATTTCTTGCGGATAGCGGCCCGCAATTCCCGGGCCTTGGAGCGCCATCGCTCGGCTTCGTCGTCGCGGCTCAGCTTACCGGCGAGAACTGCGGCCGTTTCCATCGCAGCGAAATACAGCACATTGGTCGACAGCGCCTTGGATTGCGCGATCGGCAGCACATCGCGAGCCGTCCATTCGGGATAAGTCTGCTCGCGCCAATCCAGAAATGATGTCTCGCCGCGGTAAAGACCATCGGTGGGATCTCGCACCAGCAAGGCATCCTGCTCGAGCGTGCCAACAAGGGCTTCATAGGCGAACGGCAAGAAATCCGAAGGGTCGGCAGACTCCGTGACAGCCGCACGCGCCCCGAGGGCCCATACGACACGGTCAGTCGAAACCGGATAACTTCCGCCGCTCCCAGTGTCCTGCACAATCTGGGGCGAAAACCCATCGATGCCTCGTTTGAGCGGCGACACCTTGAAACGGAGCGAGGAAAGGGCACGCACCGGATCGAAGCGCGCCAGACCGAGATCGCAAGCATAGGACAGGTCGCGCGTCCAAACATAATACCACAACCGGCCGGTCTGGAAGGCATCGAGACGCAAAGATTCACCGTTCCGGTAGCTCTTGTCGGCAATCTGATCCACCGAGTTCTCAGCCGCTTCTTCCAAAGCCAAGGCGTAAAGTGCGTCGAGCTCGACGCTCCCGGTCGCAATCCAAGGCCGTGCTGGACTCTCCTGCACCACCCTCTCCCCTCCAGCCGGTATCCCGTCGCGCAACTCCGAAGCTGACCGCAGCGTGAATAGCCTGGCACCAGGCTCGTTTTCTACACGAACGTCACGATCCAGTCCGGCAGAGAGGACCGAATCCGTGCTGACGGCCAACGTGATCATCAACACTGCGTGCGCAGTGCGATCGAGGATGAAAAAACTGTTCAAGCCAGACAGCCTACGGAGTGCGCTTGGGCTCGTAAGCCAAATTCGGGCTGAGCCACTTTTCCACTTCCGCCACCGCCATGCCTTTACGCTTGGCATAGTCTTCCACTTGGTCACGTTGGATTTTGCCGACGGCGAAGTATTTGGCTTCGGGATGGGCGAAGTAGAGGCCGCTGACCGAACTGGCCGGCATCATGGCGAGGCTTTCCGTGAGCGACACGCCGGTGTGCGTGGTGCTTTCGAGGAGATCGAAGAGCGTCCATTTCTCCGTGTGGTCGGGACAGGCCGGATAGCCGGGGGCTGGGCGGATACCGCGGTATTTTTCGCGGATGAGGTCGTCGTTGTTCAAAGACTCGGATTTCCCGTAGCCCCAGAGGTTGCGGACTTCCTTGTGCATGCGCTCGGCGAAGGCTTCGGCCAACCGGTCGGCGAGGGCTTTGAGCATGATCGAGCTGTAGTCGTCATGCGCGGCTTCGAAAGCTTTGGCCCGTTCCTCGACACCGATGCCGGCGGTGACGGTGAAGCCGCCGCAGTAGTCGATGCGGCCGCTATCCTTCGGTGCGATGAAGTCGGCCAACGCGTAGTCGGGCTGACCGGAGGATTTGTCCAATTGCTGACGCAGGGTGTGGAAAGTCTTGAGGACTTTGGAACGGTCGGTGTCGGCGTAGATCTCAATGTCGTCTCCCACGGCGTTGGCCGGAACGATGGCGCAGACACCTTTGGCGGTGACCCATTTTTCCTTCACCATCTTGTCGAGCATCTTGCGGGCGTCGTTGTAGAGCTCGGTGGCGTGCTGTCCGACCACTTCGTCCTCGAGGATCGCGGGGAAACGTCCGCGCAGTTCCCACGCGTGGAAAAAGGGTGACCAGTCGATGTAGTCGACGAGTTCTTCCAGCGGAAAATCGTCGAAGACTTTCACCCCGGTGAAACCCGGCGTGTCGATCTGTTCCTTCGACCAGTCGGGAGCGAAGCGACGGTTGCGGGCTTCGGCAATGCTGACCAGCTTGGCATCGCGCTGTTTGGCCGCGAACTCGTTGCGCAGACGTTCGTAGTCGGAGGCCAGATCGGCGGCGAATTTCGGACGCGTCTCGGGATTGAGCAACTGCGACACGACGCCCACCACGCGCGAAGCATCCGTGACGTGCACCACCTCTTTGTCGTAATGCGGGGCGATCTTCACCGCGCTGTGCGCACGGCTGGTCGTGGCCCCGCCGATGAGGAGCGGGATGTCGAAGCCCTCGCGCTTCATTTCGGAAGCCACGTGCATCATTTCGTCGAGCGACGGCGTGATCAGACCGGACAGTCCGATGACATCCACCCCGTGGGCACGCGCTTCGGCGAGAATTTTTTCACAGGGCACCATGACCCCGATGTCGATCACTTCGTAGCTGTTGCAGGCGAGGACGACTCCGACGATGTTTTTGCCGATGTCGTGGACATCGCCTTTGACCGTGGCCATGAGCACTTTGCCCTGGGCGCGGGCGTTGGGGTTGGCGGCGCGCTCGCGTTCCATGTGCGGGGTCAGCCAAGCGACGGCCTTTTTCATGACGCGCGCGCTTTTGACCACCTGCGGGAGGAACATTTTTCCCTCGCCGAAAAGGTCGCCGACGATACGCATGCCGTTCATCAGGGGCCCCTCGATAACATCGAGCGGACGAGGGAATTTCTGACGGGCTTCCTCGGTGTCCTCGTCGATGTGATCGACAATGCCCTTGATCAAAGCGTGGGCCAGACGGTCTTCGACGGGAGCCTCGCGCCATTTGGTGTCCTTTTCGACCGCGGCCTTGCCCGAGCCCTTGACCGTTTCGGCGAAAGTGACAAGACGCTCGGTGGCGTCGGGACGGCGGTTGAGGAGAACGTCCTCGATGAGTTCGAGCAGGTCGGGCGGGATCTCGGCGTAAACGCCGAGCTGGCCGGCATTGACGATCCCCATGTCGAGGCCGGCATGGATGGCGTGGTAAAGGAACGCCGTGTGCATGGCTTCGCGCACCGGATTGTTGCCGCGGAAAGAAAACGAAATATTGCTCACCCCGCCGCTGACCCGGGCATAGGGCAGGTTCTCTTTGATCCAACGCGTGGCCTCGATGAAATCGACGGCGTAGTTGTTGTGCTCCTCGATGCCGGTGGCGACGGTGAGGATGTTGGGATCGAAAATGATGTCCTCCGCGGGGAAACCGACTTCCTCGACGAGGATCTTGTAGGCGCGCCCGCAGATTTCCTTGCGGCGCTCGTAGTTGTCGGCCTGACCTTTTTCGTCGAAGGCCATGACGATCACCGCCGCGCCGTAGCGCATGACTTGGCGGGCCTGCTCTTTGAACTTCTCCTCGCCTTCCTTGAGCGAGATGGAGTTGACCACGCATTTGCCCTGCACGCAGCGCAGCCCGGCCTCGATGACCTCCCACTTGGAGGAGTCGATCATGATGGGGACCTTCGAGATGTCCGGTTCGCTGGCCACGAGCTGGAGGAATTTGGTCATGGCCGCCGCGCCGTCGAGCATCCCCTCGTCCATGTTGATGTCGATGATCTGCGCCCCGGCCTCGACCTGCTGGCGCGCCACGGCCAGCGCCTCGTCGTATTGGTTGCCGAGGATGAGCTTGGCGAACTTCGGGGAGCCGGTGACGTTGGTGCGCTCGCCGACGTTGATGAACGGGATTTCCGGACGCGCAGTGAACGGTTCGAGTCCGCTTAAACGCAACGTGCGGGTACGCTCGGGGATGCGGCGCGGTTTGAGGTCACGCGTGGCCTCGGCAATGGCCTTGATGTGGTCGGGCGTCGTGCCGCAGCAACCGCCGATGATGTTAAGCCATCCCTGCTCGGCCCAGTCGCGCAATTGCGGGGCGAGCGATTCGGGGGTTTCAGGGAAGCCGGTGGGCGAAAGCGGATCGGGCAGGCCAGCGTTCGGGTAGGTGCTGACGTGGAAAGGTGCCAGATGCGCCAGGTCCTCGATGTAAGGACGCATTTCCTTGGGTCCGAGCGCGCAATTCAGACCGACGCTGAGCAGCGGGAAGTGGGCGATGGAATTGAGGAAGGCCTCCGTGGTCTGACCCGTCAGCGTGCGCCCGCTCAAATCGGTAATCGTGCCGGAGACCATGACCGGGAGGCTGATCTTTTTATCGGCGAAATATTGCGCAATGGCGTAGAGCGCGGCTTTGCAGTTGAGAGTGTCGAAGACGGTCTCGACGAGCAGGACATCGACTCCACCGGCGATGAGATTTTCCACCTGCTCGCGATAGGAGGCGGCGACCTGCTGGAAGGTGACCTCACGGGCGCCCGGGTCGTTGACGTCGCGGGAAATGGTGAGCGTTTTGCTCATCGGCCCAACCGCCCCGGCTACGAAGACGCGGCGATCCTTGCAAGCATCGGCCGCGGCGCGGGCGAGTTTAGCCGCTTCGCGATTCAGCTCCGGGACCAGTTCCTCCATGCCGTAATCGGCCTGCGAGATGGTCGTGCTGTTGAACGTGTTGGTCTCGATGAGGTCCGAACCGGCGGCGATGTATTGCTCGTGGATACCGCGGATGATGTCCGGCTGGGTGAGAACAAGGAGGTCGTTGTTGCCTTTGACGTCACTCGGCCAGTCGGCAAAGCGTTTCCCGCGGTAAGCCGCCTCGTCGAGTTTGTGCCGCTGCACCATGGTGCCCATCGCGCCGTCGAGGTAGACGATGCGTTCGGCCAGCAGGGCCTGCAGCGCTTGCGCTGTATCCTTTTTCGCCATGTGTCTTGTTACGCTTGGGGCGCCTCGATGGCGCTCTCAGCCCGCCGCGCCTCAAGCCAGAGAACGTCGGACAGGCGGTTCAGGGAGTGGAGCATGAGGTCGGCTCGCTGCGGATTGAGGAGATCGGCGTCGCGCACCATCAGGAGTCCGAGTTCCGCGTGGCGGCAGGCCGTGCGGGCGCAATCAATGGCAGCCGAGGCCATGTTCGTGCCGGGCGTGGCCCAGCCTTTGTACGTGAAACCCTCGGACTCCAAACGGGCGACGCGCGCATCCAAAACGCCAAGCAAAGCCTCGTCAAAATTCGGCATGCCGCTCGATGCGTAACGGTCCCAGTCTTCCGGGGCGACCGCCACTTCACCCATCAAGTTGACCAAATTGCGCTGCACCTGCTCGATGAAGGCCCGAGCCTCGGTTTCGTCCGGAGGGAGGCAGGCTTTGGCCATGCCCAGACGGGCATTGAGCTCGTCGACGCGACCGTTGGCCACGATGCGGGCGTCGGTTTTCGGCACACGGCGCCCGAAAAGCAGGGAGGTTGTCCCGTCGTCCCCCGTTCTGGTCGCAATGCTGTTCATCGTCGTATTAAATACCTGAGCATCATCCAAAAGCAACCCATCAAAATATCATGATATGTAGATATGTTCTATGCCGATGGAGGAAAGTTGTTGCCCTCAGCACGTTGCGGAGATAGATCACAGGGCCATTTTTTTCGGGAAAGGAAAACGAAGACATGAACATTTTGGATAAAATCGAGGCCGAGCAACTGAAGAAAGAGATCACCGCATTCAACGTGGGCGACACCGTCAAAGTGCATACCCGCGTCATCGAGGGCGACAAAGAGCGAATTCAGATCTACACCGGCATCGTCATCGGCCGCAAAGGCACCGGGGTCAACGAGAGCTTTACCGTGCGCCGCGTCTCCTACGGCGAGGGCGTCGAGCGCGTCTTCCCCTTGCACTCCCCGCGCATCGCCAAAATCGAGGTGGAGAAGCGGGGTGCCGTCCGCCGCGCCAGACTCAACTACCTCCGCACCCGCAAAGGCAAATCCGCCACCACGGTGAAGGAAAAAGCCCGCGCCACCGCCGCCGAAGCCGCGGCCTGAACCACCACGGGCCACCTCATGGCCTGCGATCTTTCCCGCGAGCGCGCCCTGCGCGCTCGCGGGTTTCTTTTGGTAGCGGGCGTCGATGAGGCCGGACGCGGTCCACTGGCGGGACCGGTCATCGCTGCGGCCGTTATTCTGCCCGAGGGGTTCGTGCTCGACGGCTTGACCGACTCGAAAAAGATCGGCGCGGCCAAACGCGAAAAATTTTACACCACGCTGACCAAGACGGCGGAAGTCCTCTGCGGCGTCGGAGAGGCGGCCGTCGAGGAGATCGACCGCCTCAATATCCTCCGCGCCACCCACCTTGCCATGGCCCGCGCGATCGGCGCCTTGCCCCGCAAACCGGACCACGCCTTGGTTGACGGACTCCCCGTGTCGGGTCTCCCGGTCGACCACACGGCAGTGGTCGAGGGCGACGCCCTGAGTTTGAGTATCGCGGCGGCCAGCATCATCGCCAAAGTGACCCGCGACCGCATCATGATCGATTTGGACGCGCAGCATCCGCAGTATGGCTTCGCCCGCCACAAGGGTTATGGTGTGCGCGAACACCTCGAAGCCCTCCGTCACCATGGCCCCTGCCCCGTCCATCGCCGCACTTTTCAGCCGGTGGCGCAAACCCGGTTTGCGTTCTAAGCCTCCTCCGCGCCACGTCGTCTTCGGTCAATGGGGCGAGCGCCAAGCCGAAAAATATCTCCGCCGCCACGGCTACCGGATCCTCTACCGCAACTTCGTCCCGCCCGGCGGAGGCGAAGTCGACCTCGTCTGTCGCGACAAGGCGGAGGACACTCTCGTCTTCGTTGAAGTGAAAACCCGCGCCAGCGAGGAGCGCGGGCGTCCGGCTGACGCCGTCGACTATGACAAGCAGCGCCGTGTGGCCAAGGGTGCGATCGCCTGGCTCCGCCTGCTCAATTTTCCCGATATCCGTTTCCGCTTCGATATCGTCGAGGTCCTTGCAACGAACCAAGACGCTCCTGAAATCACCCTCATCCGTAACGCCTTCCCGCTGCCGGAGTATTACGTTTATTGAAATCCAAGGAGTTGAACCGGCTTGCGAACGCGGACCTGAAAGCTAAACTAAATCCAGTGGACAGCAGCCTCATCGAAGACCTGATCAAGGAGAACAAGCCCTTCCAAATCGAAACGGCTTCCGGTCGAATTTTTGACATCCCACACCGCGACTTCATCAGTTTTTCCCGCAAAAAGACGGCCGTCATCATCTCCTACGAAAAAGACGGTGAAGATCATATTGCCATTGTGCCGCTTTTGACTGTCACCTCGACAATGGCCAAAGCGGCCTGAGCTGATTTCCGGGGCGACAAGCGCGGTGGGCAGGGACGGGATGGCACCCCCCTTGAGGATCATTCCCTCTGTGCTCCAGACACCCTCTGTGGTTTAATTCGCGATCCGCATGAAACGCATCCTTTCCGGTATCCAGCCCTCCGGTGCGCTGCATCTTGGCAACTACCTTGGCATGATGCGCCCTGCCGTCGAACTCCAGCACCAAGGCGAGGCGCTTTATTTCATTGCCGACCTGCACGCGCTGACTTCGCTACATGATGCCGAGGCCCTGCGTTCTTATTCGCGCGATGTGGCACTGGACTTTCTGGCCTGCGGACTCGATCCGGCAAAAGCCCTTCTCTTCCGCCAGTCGGACATCCCCAAGGTACCCCTCCTCACATGGATCCTCAGCACGGTGACGCCGATGGGTCTGCTGGAGCGGTGCCATTCCTACAAAGACAAAATCGCCCGCGGGATTCCGTCCTCGCACGCGTTGTTCTCCTACCCCGTGCTCATGGCGGCGGACATCCTCATTTACGACAGCGACATCGTGCCGGTCGGTAAGGACCAAAAGCAGCACCTCGAGGTGACCCGCGACATCGCGGTGAAGATGAACGAAACCTACGGCAATGTCTTCAAGCTGCCCGAACCCAGCATCCGCGAGGATGCCGCCACCGTGCCCGGCACGGACGGCGCCAAGATGAGCAAGAGTTACGGCAACACGATCGAGATCTTCGCAGAGGAGAAAGCCATGAAGAAAAAGATCATGGGTATCGTCACCGATTCCACGCCGGTCGAGGCGCCGAAAGATCCCGAGGGCAATTCCATTTACCAACTCTACAAGCTCTTCGCCTCCGCGGACGAAGCCGCGGCCATGGCCGACAAATTCCGCGCCGGCGGAACCGGTTACGGCGATTTCAAAAAGCAACTTTTCGGCACCGTCTGGGAATACTTCGCGCCGATGCGGGCCCAGCGCGCCGAACTCGCGGCCGATCCCGCCCATGTGGACGAAGTTCTGCGCCGCGGCGCGGAACACGCCAATGCGCTGGCCGACCAAGTCATGGCCCGCGTCGAAAAGGCCGTCGGGCTGCGATGATGAAGCTCTACGCATGGCTGGTCGGAGCGTGGGCGGCCGTCCTTTGGTTCTTCACCTTCGGGGTGGCCCGAGTGCTTTTCGCCGCCTTCCCGCGCGAGCGGGCCGGCGAGATTACCACCGCGCTGTTCCCGGCTTATTTCATCGCGGTCATCACGCTCGGAGTTCTGGCCACGGGCAGGCTTTGGCTGCGCCAGCGCGGACCCCGCGACCGTTGGGCTCTGGCCCTCCAAATACTCGCCTTGGCGGCTCTGGTCGCCATCCCTCTCCTTGTTCAACCGGCCATCCTCCAACATGCTCCGCGCACGCCGGAGTGGGCGCGGTGGCACGGAATTTCCATGGCGCTGAATCTTTTCTCCTTGATCGCCGTTCCCGTCGCTTCTTTATTGGTGCTCGCGAGACGCAAGGAGTGATGGAATGAAGGAAGACTTTGGGCGCAATCCGGACCGTGTGCTGGCCTCCGAGAAGGTGGTCTCGGGGCGGAAGATCTTTTTCCTCGATTACAAGGAAAACAACCGCGGCCGCGTCTTGAAAATCACCGAAGACGTCAACGGCCGTCGCGACACCATCATGGTCCCCGACGAGGCCCTCGACGATTTTGCCGATGCCCTCGAGCGCATCCTGAACACCGACGCTGCCGGTGCTCCGGCGGACGACGCCTGACCGTGTGTAAATAGCCGGATACCCTCTGCAGGGTATTTGAGGTCTTCGCGCTGGCACACCTCCTGCCGCGCGCCTTATGAAGGGGTTGTATGGATCAAATCATCAAGTCCCTCACTCAAAGCCTCGGCCTGCCCGAACCCGCGGTTCGCGCTGGCGTGGGGATCATCCTCAACTTCGTCAAACAAAAGTCGGCCGCCTCCGGCAACGTGCAATTCACCGCGTTGCTCGGCCTTCTGCCCGGCGCCTCGGAACTCATGGCCTCCGCCCCCGCGATCGGCGAGTCCTCCGGAGGTGGCGTCGGCGACCTCTTGGCCAAGGCCGGCAGCCTCTTCGGTGGCAACCTCGGCGATGCTGCTTCCGCCCTCGGCGCCCTGCAAAGCGCGGGCGTCCCGATGGACAAAGCCGGCGACTTGGCCAGCGGCTTTTTCAACGAAGCCAAAGGCGTGGCCGGCGACGAGGCTGTCGAAGCCGTCCTGAAAAATCTCCCGGCCCTCGCCTCGATGTTCACCGGGAAGTAAGACCAATCACGAAAAGTTTTTCGACTTTTCACACCCCCGGTAGGGTCGGTCGCCGCGGCGACCGACCGCACGCATCCATTAGGAAGGCAGCGGCCCGCTGAGCCGGCGGGCCCTACCAGAATCCCTTTTCCGATAAGTCCACGACCTTTCAGTGTTTGGTTTGGGACGCGCGGAGAAGCACCTGCCGCCGGGAGAACCCTCGGCTCCTTTATCAGCAAAGTCCTCGGCGGCCGACGCACCGGCTCACCGCCGAGGCGGCCGTGTCCCCTGTTCACGATGGGTCCATCTTCTCCGCAGCCGCATCAGTCCACTCGAACTCGATCCCGAGCGCAGCCAGCCGGCGCTCGGCCACCCGGGACGCCGCCGCCCGCTCGAAAGCAAACCAACGTTGCCGCACCGTTTCGTTATCAAAGAGCGCATCCCTGAAACCGCGGAACGGCTTGCGCTGCTCCAAAGCGCGGAACAATCGCTCCTTCAGCGCCAAGTCCGGCAAGGACTCCGCGAAATCAACCATCACCTCGAACCGCTCGCGCGACGGCCAAGGCTCGATCAACTCGTAGCGATCGTCCGGACCCGCCGCGAGACGCGCGTCCATCTCGTCCGCCCCGGAATCCTCCGCCCAACGCAGGAGAATTTCGCCCGTGGTCCGGTCGAGAAAATTCTCCATCTCGCCGGACGAATCCAGCGCCAGCAGAAATTCCTCGAGATCGATCTGAAGCTTCTTCATTCCGCCTCAGCCTCGAATTCCAGACACCGCTGATGCTCGAAGGTGAGCAGACCCGCACGCGGACTCCGCGCGTTGGAGCACACACCCCAATCGTAGCCGAGTTCTCCCCGCAGCGGCAGATAATGACGGCAACCGCAGGAACAATTCTGCCAGCATTCCTCAGCGTCCCGGTCCCGCAGGCCGTAAGGCTGGAAATCCGAGGGCAGACGGCGGCAGAGCGTCCAGAGGTGCTCGTGCATGCGGCTCCTGCCCGGAGGCCACAGACGGCTGAAGTTTTCCTGCCAAGACTTGCCGCCCCTCGGGATTACGCACCCTGCCGAGCAGAAAAACACCCTGTCACGACCGGGCTGCCTGTCCTTAAGGTGCGGCATGTCCGAATCGCCCAAGACCGGCCATCTCTGCCAGATCAAGGTCACGCTCAAATGGTCCAAGCCCCCGATCTGGAGGCGCATCCTCGTGCCGGGCAATCTCAGTCTGGAGGGCCTTCACTTCGTCATCCAAATCGCCATGGGCTGGACCAACAGCCATCTGCACGACTTCGTGACCGGCCAGCAACCCGGCGCGATCATCTACGGCATGCTCGATCCGGAAGATCCATGGTCGACGCAGAACATCCTCGACGAACGCCGCTACAAAGTGACCGACCTGCTGGAACGCGACCAAGCCCGCGCGCTTTACGATTACGACTTCGGCGACGGCTGGTTGCACGAGTTGCTGCGCGAAAAGATCCTGCCCCCGGACCCCGGCTTCCGCCATCCCGTCTGCCTCGCCGGACGCGGTGATTGTCCGCCGGAAGACTGCGGTGGCATCTACGGCTATTACCGCCTGCTGGAAATCCTCGCCGATCCGAAACACGAAGAGCATCGGGACATGCGCGAATGGGCCGGCGGATGGCTGCAACACGGGCGCTTCGATCGTCGGGAAACCAATGAAATACTCCGGAGCCTTCGCGCCTGAGAGACCCGTTTTTTCTTTCCCCCGCCCGCCGGCCGCCGCAACGTTCCCCTCAGCAGGGGAGCCGCAAGGCTGAGAGTCCCGCCAATGCGGGTGACCCTTCGAACCTGATCCGGGTCATGCCGGCGCAGGGAGCGGAGAATATCTTGGCCCGGCGCAACCCTTCCCTGTGCGAATACCATGATCTCCGATCCTTCTCCGACCAGCGCCGCCACCGGCAGCACCGACCCTCTCCCCAACAGCCGCCGCGTGTACGTCACAGGCGAACGCCACCCCGGCGTCCGCGTCCCGTTCCGTCAGATCAGCCTCGCACCCACCAAAAATTTCGACGGGCAACTCGAGCCCAACGAACCCGTGCGCGTTTACGACACGAGTGGTCCGTGGGGCGACAATGACTTCCGCGGCGACGTCGAACGAGGCCTTCCCGCTTTGCGCCGCGAGTGGATCCTCGCCCGCGGTGACGTGGCGGAATACGATGGCCGCACGGTCCGTCCGGAGGACAACGGCTACCTCTCCGGCGTCCATGCGGACCACGCCGCCAAACGCAACGGCAAAGCCGCGCTCAAGGAATTCCCCGGCCTCCGCCGCAAACCCCTGCGCGCCTCGGCCGGTCACCCCGTCAGCCAGCTGTGGTATGCGCGGCAAGGCATCGTCACCCCCGAGATGGAATTCATCGCCATCCGCGAAAACATGGGCCGCGCCAAGCTCGCCGACCTCGCCGCGGACATCGACCGTCAGGATCTGCACAAACAGCACGTCGGCTCGACGCAGTCGCACGACAGCCCCTACGCCCCGTCCGTCTTCCGCCGCTTCCCGCAGCGCATCCCGCGCGAAATCACCCCGGAATTCGTCCGCGACGAAGTCGCCGCCGGCCGCGCCATCATCCCGGCCAACATCAACCATCCGGAAAGCGAACCCATGATCATCGGCCGCAATTTCCTCGTGAAGATCAACGCCAACATCGGCAACAGCGCCGTGGCGTCGTCCATCGAGGAGGAGGTGGAAAAAATGCGCTGGGCCACCAAGTGGGGCGCGGACACCGTGATGGATCTCTCCACCGGCAAAAACATCCACGCCACGCGCGAATGGATCCTGCGCAACTCGCCCGTGCCCATCGGCACCGTGCCGATCTACCAAGCCCTCGAAAAAACCGGCGGCAAAGCCGAGGAACTCACCTGGGATATTTTCCGCGACACCCTCATCGAGCAAGCCGAGCAAGGCGTCGACTATTTCACCATCCATGCCGGCGTCCTCCTGCGCTTCATCCCCCTCACCGCCCAACGCATGACCGGCATCGTCAGCCGCGGCGGATCGATCATGGCCAAGTGGTGCCTCGCCCATCACCAGGAGAACTTCCTCTACACCCATTGGGACGACATCTGCGAAATCATGGCCGCCTACGACGTGAGCTTTTCCATCGGCGACGGCTTGCGTCCGGGTTCCATCGCCGATGCCAACGACAAGGCGCAATTCGGCGAACTCGAAGTCCAGGGCGAACTGACCACGCGGGCATGGGAGCGCGGCGTGCAGGTCATGAACGAAGGCCCCGGCCACGTGCCCATGCACATGATCGAGGAAAACATGGCCAAGCAGCTCGAGTGGTGCCACGAGGCGCCGTTCTACACGCTCGGACCGCTCACGACCGACATCGCGCCGGGCTACGACCACATCACCAGCGGCATCGGGGCCGCCATGATCGGTTGGTATGGCTGCGCCATGCTCTGCTATGTCACGCCGAAGGAACACCTCGGGTTGCCGGACAAAAAAGACGTCAAGGACGGCGTCATCGCCTACAAAATCGCCGCCCATGCCGCCGATCTGGCCAAGGGCCACCCCGGCGCGCAATACCGCGACAACGCCTTGAGCAAAGCGCGCTTCGAATTCCGCTGGGAAGACCAGTTCAACCTCGGACTCGATCCCGAAACGGCCCGCGAATTCCACGACGAGACCCTTCCGCAGGAAGGCGCCAAGTCGGCCCACTTTTGCTCGATGTGCGGACCGCACTTCTGCAGCATGAAGATCACCGAGGACGTCCGTCGCTACGCCGCGGAGCAAGGCCTTTCCGCAGACGAAGCCCTGCACGCCGGCATGGAGGAGAAATCCCGCGAGTTCGCCGAAACGGGCGCGCAGCTCTACACCAAGTCGTAGACCGCCGTCAGACCAACCCGAGCTTCATCCGTCCCGCTTCGCTGATCATTCCCTGGTTCCACGGCGGGGACCAGACGAGGTCAACCTCGGCCGACTCGACGCCGGGGACGGTGAGGATGCGGCTGCGGGCGTCGGCCGCGATAGTCGGACCCATGCCGCAACCCGGGGCGGTCAGCGTCATTTTGACGTTCACCGTCGTGCCGCCGGACTCGCTCTTGCCGAGGATCAAATCGTAAACCAGACCGAGGTCGACAATGTTCACCGGAATTTCCGGATCGTAGACGTTCTTCAACTGCGCCCAGACATCGTCTTCTTTCACCTCGCCGCCCGGGCTTGGCGCCGCGGCCGGAGCAGGGGCTTCCTTCTTCTCGACCTCGAGGCCCAAGGCATCGGCATCGGCTTCGGAAATGCGGGCCAGACCCGTCTGCGTGGCCACGGTGTAGGTGCCACCGAGCGACTGGGTGATGATGACCGGGCTGCCAGCCGGCAAGGTCGACTCCTCGCCGCTCGGGATGAGGATCACTTTGCATTCGCGGGTCAGGTTGATTTCTCGGTGCGTCATCAGAGAAAAATTACCCGCCGCCGGCCACGAATCCAATCAAATGGTTCCACGCCCGCCCCGGACGGTGTAAGTTCCCGTCCCCATGCGCTGGCAAACCCTCTGGCAGGCCAAATGGATTCTGCTCGTCCTCGTTCTCGCGACCGCGGGAGCGTGGCGCCTCCTGCCGTGGCTGGCCGCCGTGCCACTCGGGATGATCGTCTTCACCCTGTATTTCTTCCGCGACCCGCACCGCCAGATTCCCGGGGGAGCAGACTTGGTGGTTTCGCCGGCCGATGGACGCGTCACCGATATCGAGACGATGGAAGAGACCGAAGTCACCGGGCAAACCATGCGCCGAGTGGGCATTTTCCTTTCCGTCTTCGACGTGCACGTCAACCGCATGCCGGCCGGCGGGCGGGTGCTCTACACCGCGTCCCACGACGGCACCTACCACGATGCCCGCAGCCCGATGGCCTCGACCCACAATGCCGCGCGCACTTGGGGTTTTGATTGCGAAGGCACCACGCTGGTCGTCCGCCAGATCACCGGTGCCATCGCCCGCCGCATCGTGCCGTGGGCCCTGCTCGGCGACCGGTTGGCGCGCGGCCAGCATTTCGGGATGATCCGGTTCGGGTCGCGCACGGAGATCTACCTGCCGCCCGACGCCGAAATCTCGGTCGCCATCGGGCAACACGTGCGCGGCGGCGAGACGGTTGTCGGAAAACTCCGGGCCCGCACCCCGCAGCCCTCGACGGCTGCTCCGCAGGAGGCGGCGGTATGAAAGAGGAGCAAGACGGGGCGCGGATTTATCTGCTGCCGAATTTGATGACCGCGGGGAACCTCTTCTGCGGCTTCGCCGCGGTGCTCAATATCCTCAATGCGGTCATCCAGATGAATGCGGGGCTCAATCCCGCGGGACAGATCCACACCGCCATCTGGTTCATCCTCGGGGCCTGCGTCTTCGATCTGCTCGACGGCCGGCTTGCCCGGCTCGGGGGCAACGAGAGCGCGTTCGGACGCGAGTTCGATTCGCTGGCCGACATCGTGTCCTTCGGCGTGGCGCCCGCGCTGCTCGCTTTCCACATCGTGCTGCGCGACTTCGACCGCTACGGCATGCTCATCGCTTTCGTTTACCTCGCCTGCGGAGCGCTGCGCCTGGCGCGGTTCAATTGTCTGGCCGCCCAACGCGGGGATGACGCGGCGCACAAGGATTTCGAGGGCTTCCCCATTCCCGCGGCGGCCGGACTGATCGCCTCACTCACCCTTTTTATGCTCTGGCTCGACGCCGGACAGAAGGCGATCGGAACGTGGAAATTCGCCCTGCCACCGCTCATGCTTTTCCTCTCGTTCATGATGTTCAGCCGGGTGCGGTATCCGAGCTTCAAGGCGGTCAACTGGCGCACGCGCCGGTCCATCCCGAAGTTCATCGGTATCATCGTCGTGCTCATCTTCACCGTGATGAACTACGAGTGGATGCCGGCCATGCTTTTCATCGCCTACCTGCTTTACGGTCTGGCCCGCCCACTCATCTCGCACGCGTGGCGCAAGGAAATCGAGTCGGAGCTCGGGGAAGACGAGGAGGCGCCGGCGGACTCGGGGTAAAGTAGGAAAACGCGGCTCGCGTGTCCGTTGGAAGCTGTGCGGACGAGCGGCCGCTCGTCCTTACTTCAAAACGGAATATCGTCGTCCGACGGCTCGTCGGCCGGAGCGGACTTGGCGGGCGATCGGCCGCCGGAGGGGCGACCACCGCCGCCGCCTTCGCCGCCACCGTCACGAGAGCCGAGCATTTGGAAATTCTCGCAAACCACGCGGAGCTTGGAACGTTTTTGCCCGGTCTGCTTGTCATCCCACGTGTCCAACTGCAGACGTCCTTCAACGAAGAGCGGCCGGCCCTTTTTGAGGTATTCGCCGGCAATCTCGGCTTGGCGCCCCCACATGGTGATGTCGACGAAGGTGGTTTCCTCGCGTTTCTCGCCGCCGTCGGTCGTGTAGGTGCGGTTGACGGCGAGACCGAGTTCGGTCACAGCCGTGCCCTTGGGGGTGTATTTGACCTCGGGATCACGGGTCAGGTTGCCGAGGAGCATGACTTTGTTGTAGGAGGCCATGGCGGGTTGGTTGGTGGGGTTGTGCGCGGGCGCGCGGTTCAGGCCGCTTGGGCGACGGGTTTGAGTTTCTGGTAATGCTGGAGATGGATCACAGGATCGAGCTTCCACTTGGCCTGCAGGGTGTCGACCTGCTCGGGCGTGGCGTGGACGATGTAGTTCACGTAATATCCAGAGGTTTGCTTGCGGCTGGGGTAAGCGAAGGTGCGCTTCTCGAGGCGCTGGATCTGCTCGACTTCCACCTTTTCGGCTTTGATTTGCTTCTCGATGGCCTCGATCAGGTCGTTGGCCGATTCTTCCTTGCCCTTGGTGTTGAGCACCAGCAGCACTTCGTAACGTCGTTTGGTCATAAACCTCCTTTATTGAACTCATTCATCGCCGCGGCAAGCCCGTTTTTCAGAATGACGCGGATTGCCTGCGCGCAGCGCTCCAAGACAGCGGCCAGAGGCTCCTGCTCTTCGGGGGTGAAAGGGGCGAGCACGTGATCGTGCAGCGTCATGGGCGGCGGCGGGCTGCCGATGCCGACGCGGAGCCGCGGGATGTCCTCGGTGGCGAAATGGACCAGAACCGACTCGAGTCCGTTGTGGCTGCCGGCGCTGCCCGCCGGGCGGATGCGCAGGCGCCCGAAGGGCAGGGCCGCGTCGTCGAGCACCACCAGAACGCGGTCGTGCGGGATTTTGTAAAAATCGGCCACGGCACGCACCGCCACCCCGCTGAGGTTCATGAAGGTGGCCGGCTTGAGAAGCCACGCGTCCTCGCCGCGCGAGAGTGCACCCTCGAAACGCTTCTCCTCGCGGAAAGGCTCCCCGGCCAACTCATCGAGCGCGAGCCAGCCGATGTTGTGGCGCGTGCGGGCGTAGCGCGGCCCCGGATTGCCCAGACCCGCCACCAGCCAAGTCGGGGGGCCGCTCTCCACGGCGGACTACTCCTTCTTGGCTTCGGCCTCGCCCTCGGCGGGCTTCTTCTCGTTGATGACCTCGGGTTCGGCCGCGGCACCTTCGGCCGGGGTGGCCGATTCATCCGACACCTTGGGCTCGGAAACGAGGAACACGGTCACATCGCCGTCCGCCAAATATTTCACGCCGGGCAAGGCCGGCAGGCCACTGACGTGCAATGCGGCACCCAAGCCGAGATCGCTCACATCGACGCGGATGATTTCCGGAAGGTCTTTCGGCAGACACTCCACCTCGACCGAGCGCAGGCTCTGCTCGAGAAGGCCGCCGCCGGTCTTGACGCCGACCGCTTCGCCCGCGGGCTCGATGACGACTTCGGCCACGAGGGTTTCGTTCATGGAAACGGCCTGGAAGTCGACATGCAGGACGGCTTGGTTGACCGGATGATGCTGCACTTCGTTGATCAGCGCGAGGCGGCCACCGGACTTGCCGGCGTCTTCGATCTCGAGATTGACGAGGATGTTTTCGCCCACGGTGTGGGCCAACAAAGTGTCGATGGCGCGGCGCTCGACCTGCAGGGGTTGGGGTTCGACGCCGTTGCCGTAGAGGATGGCGGGCACAGCCTGCGCGGCTTTGACTTTTTTCACGGCGTTGCGCCCCATTGCGGTGCGGCGCGTGGCCTTAAGACTGACTTGGTTCGACATAGGGGCGGAGAAACTAGGCGGAACGCCCGTTGATTTCAAACAAAGAAGTCACCGACTCGTCGCCGTGGATGCGTTTGATGCCTTCGCCCAGCAGGCCGGCCACCGAGCAAATGGAGATCGGGCAGCCGTCAAACTTGGGCACTGGAACACTGTCCGTGGCCACCAATTCCTTGATATCCGACTCCCGCAGGCGCTCGGCTGCGATGTCGATCAAGACGGCGTGCGAAACCATGGCGTAAATGTCTTTGGCCCCCGCCCCGCGGAGGATTTTCGCCGCGCCGGCCAGCGTGCCGGCCGTCTCGGTGAGGTCATCGACCAGCAGGACGTTTTTGCCGTTCACGTCGCCGATGATGTGGGAGGCCTCGATTTCCGTCGCGCTGATGCGGCGTTTGACCACAATGGCCAATCCCGCCCCGAGCACCTGCGAATAGGCGGACGCCATTTTCACACCGCCCACGTCGGGCGACACCACCACGAGGTCGGGAATGTTTTTCTCGCGGAGGTATTTGATCAGCACCGGCAGGGCGTAGAGGTGATCCACCGGAATGTCGAAAAATCCCTGCAACTGCTGCGCGTGCAGGTCCATGGTGAGCAGACGGTGCACCCCCGCGGCCACGAGGAGGTTCGCCACCAGTTTGGCCGTGATGGGCACGCGCGGTTGGTCTTTGCGGTCCTGACGAGCGTAGCCGAAGAACGGAATTACCGCCGTGATGCGCGCGGCGCTGGCCCGGCGGGCTGCGTCGACGAGGATGAGCAACTCCATCAGGTTTTGGTTTGTCGGCGGGCAGGTCGGCTGGATGATGAATACATCGCGCCCGCGCACGTTCTCGTTGATTTTGACGAACGTCTCGCCATCCGGAAACGAACTCACCGTGGCGTCGCCCAGAGGCACGCCGATGTAATCGGCAATGGCCTTGGCCAGTTGCGGGTGCGCCGTCCCCGTGAGGAGCCTCATCTCTGCTTTGCCGCGATCCATGTCCCGTGAAGGTTCCCCGACCGGGGGCCGGTCTTGCAATTGCAAAAAAGGAGATCGCGGTAAACTATCCGTTGCCGATGCACGCACCGCTCGTCCCGACGCCCGATCCCGCGGAGATCCTTGACCCGCTCGGACTGCCCCTGACCCCGGCGGTGGCCGCCTTCGCGCGCGACTTGGCCCCGGCCGACGACGAACGGCTCGAGGAAATGGCCGTGGCCGCCCGCGCCCTGACCCGCCGTCATTTTGGGAAGGCCGTGCGCCTGTTCGCTCCCCTTTACCTCTCGAACGAGTGCATCAACAGCTGCACCTACTGCGGGTTCTCCCGCGAGAACGCCATCCTCCGTGTCACCCTCGAGGCTGAACAAGTCCGTGCCGAGGCGCGCCACCTCGCCGCGCAGGGATTCCGCAACATCCTCCTCGTCGCCGGGGAACATCCCAAGTTCGTCTCCAACGGCTACCTCGAGGAAGTCCTCCGCGTTCTCGCCCCGGAAATCCCTGCGCTCTCCATCGAGGTCGCGCCGATGGAAACACCCGACTACCTCCCCCTCGTCCGCGCCGGAGCCGAGGGACTCGTCGTTTACCAGGAAACCTACCATCGCCCGACCTACGCGCGGCTGCACGTGGCCGGACCGAAAAAAGATTACGACTGGCGGCTGGCCTGCCCCGAGCGTGGTCATGCCGCCGGCTTCCGCCGCATCGGCATCGGGGTTCTCCTCGGGTTGTGGGATTGGCGCGAGGAAGCCATTGCCCTCGCCGCGCACCTCGACCACTTGTTGCGCACCTGCTGGCGAGCCCATTTTACCATCAGCCTCCCGCGAATGCGCCCCGCCGCCGGCGGCTTCCGACCGGAACACCCGGTCGGCGACCGCGATTTTGTGCAAATGCTCTGCGCCTTCCGCCGTCACTTTCCACGCGTCGGCATCGTTATGAGCACACGCGAACCGGCCGCCTTGCGCGACGCCCTCACCCCGCTCGGCGTCACCATGATGAGCGCCGGCAGCCACACCGAACCCGGAGGATATACCGGACTCGGACGTGACAATCTCCACCTCACCGTGCGCGGACGCGCCCTCGCCTGCGACACGCCGGACGATGCGCTGGCCACCGAGCAATTTTCCACGTCCGACCAACGCACCCCGCAAGAAGTCGCCGCGCGCCTGCGCGAACTCGGACTCGAACCGGTCTGGAAAGACTGGGACCGCGCCATTCTCGGAGCATGAAACTCGTCCTCAACGGCAAAGAACACGAAGTCGCGGCCTCGCAGGTCGAAGAACTCGTCGCCGAACTCGGACTCCCTCTCGCCGCCGCCCTCGTCGAACACAACGGCACTGCCCTCCTCCGATCCGAGTGGACCCGAACCAACCTGCAAGGCGGCGACCGCGTGGAAATCATCCGCATGGTCGCCGGAGGCTGAGCATGTTGGCGCCGGCGCCTCGGCCCGCCCTCGCGCTTGTCGCGTTTACCCGAAGAGCAACTTCGTCCCCGCGATCAACAGCACGACCGCCAGCAGCACAGCGATCCCCCGCACCGGCAGATGCCGGCTGCCGAGACGCGAGCCGAGGAAACCCCCGACGGCTACCACCACCGCCAGCGGCCACGCAAAATCGGGCAGCGCCCGCCCGCTCTGCACGTAGCCGGCCAGCCCGGAGGAGGAATTGAGCAAAATGAAGAGCGACGAAACCGCAGCCACCTCTTTGACCCTCCCCCAGCGGCAAAAAAGCATCAGTGGCGTGAGAAAAATCCCGCCACCGGTGCCGGTCAGGCCGGACAAAAACCCGAGGCCCGCGCCCGAGGCGACAGCCGTTGGCCGCGCCGGGCGCACGATGTCCGGCGGGTCCTCCTTGCGGTAAAACAAACGCCACGCGGAAAACCACAGCACCAGGCCGATGAGGACTTTCAAGTAGTCCGCGGGCACATGGAGCCAGCCGCCGAGGAACGCGGCGGGCACGGACAGGAGTGCGAACGGCCAGAACAGCGACCAGACAAAATGGCCGCCGCGCCACCACTGGATGAACCCGATCGCGGCCACGAGGATATTCAAGGTCAGGGCGGTCGGACGGATCGCTTCCACGCCCACGCCGAACAACGTCATCACCGCGATGTAACCCGACGCCCCCGCGTGGCCGACGGACGAGTAAAGCAACGCGACGACGAAAATCGCGGCGGCGAGCGCGACAAACTCGCCCGTCACGTCAGGCCCTCTCGACCACGACCTCGCTGCCCTCGACCCGCAAAGCCACGACCTCGGCACCGGGCGGGATAAAATCGCCCTCGGTCCGCGCATCGTAGCTCTGCCCGCCGAATTCCGCGCGTCCGACCGGGCGCAACATGGAAAGCGCTTTGCCGCGGTCACCCGCCCGCACCGACAAGCGTCCGGCACCCGGTTCGTCCATGGTCAGCGAACCCCCGACCGGTTCGCTCGTGGTCAAGACCAACCGCCGCAGCACCGGAAGTTTGGGGAAAAATTGCGCGAGGAAAAAGATAGCCACGCCGGATAGCCCCATGGCCACGCCGAGGTTGGCCAGCGGCAGGAGGAACACGTCGAGCGACGGCCATTCCGGCGCGCTCGGATAATAGTCGACCATGGTCCACAAGAGCGCCCCGAACATCAGCAGCGTGCCGGTCAAAGCGAGGACGATGATCCCGGGAATAAAAATCAGCTCGATCAAGACAAGGATCAAGCCGAGGACGAAAAACGCGATGACTTCCATGCCGGTCAACCCGGCCACGTAGTGCCCGGCAAAAAAAAGGAGGAAACAAACCGCGGCGATCGCTCCCGGCACGCCGAAACCGGGCGACTTGAATTCGATGTAAGTTCCGATGATCCCGCCGAGCAGGAAAAGCGGGGCCAGCATGGTGATGTAAAGGGCCGCCTTTTCGAACCCGCTCGGCTCGGCTTCGACGACCGGACCCGCCAGACCGGCGTCGCGCACCAGTTCGGCCAC
This sequence comes from uncultured Verrucomicrobiae bacterium, assembly GCA_963776165.1. Taxonomy (GTDB): domain Bacteria; phylum Verrucomicrobiota; class Verrucomicrobiia; order Chthoniobacterales; family JACTMZ01; genus JACTMZ01. Next base: position 340,240 of record CAVZLI010000002.1, on the reverse strand, counting down.
CGACCCGGCGATCCCCTCCGCCAGCACCGGCTTGCCGCGGATTTTTTCCGTGGCCTCCTGCGCGCTCATGGTGAGCAGTTCGCCCTTCTCGTTGATGACCTTCCCACCGACCTTCACCTCCTTTTCCTTGTTGATGAACGCTTCGGCGATTTCCGGATTGTGGCCGTTGTTCTCGGCCGCACTGCGGAAGTAGCCCGAGTAATAGGACACCACTTTGGCCGCCAGCGTCTCGGGAATTTCCCCGCCCGTGCCCATGACCGGCGCCGCCGCGCCGATGGCGCTGACCGGCGCCATCCAAATATGCTTTGTTCCCAGCGCGATGAGCGCGCCGGCCGATCCCGCGTTGGGATCGACATAGGTGTAGGTCGGCGCCTCGATCTTCATCAAGGCCTGCAGGATCTCCACGGCGGCCCCGAGTTCCCCGCCCGGGGTATCCATGTCGAGGATGAAGGCCGACGCGTTGGCCGCTTCGCCCGCTTTGAGAACCCGGCGCAGGAAGAAAAACTGCGCTTCGGAGACCGCGCCTTTGAGGGGAATGACCACCACCGCACCCTCGGGAATGTTCCCCTCCAGTTTGCGGACTTCCGGCGGCGGCGCCTCGGTTTCCTGGTCCTCCGCGGCCTTCTGCCCCCAGACCGGGGACGCGGCGAGCAGGGCAGCCATAGCCAGAATGAATCTCATACAAGAGATCTTCCCCGCGGAGGCGCCGCCCTCAAGCCCAATCGGACGAATTCCCGCGCACCCGATTGCCCCCTCGGCTACACTCGGCCCATGCCCCGCATCGCCGAGGAAAGCATCGAACGCGTCGCCGCGGCGAACGACATCGTCGAGGTTATCGGCAGCTACTTCCCGCTGAAACGCGCGGGCAGCAGCTGGCGTGCGCTGTGCCCGTTCCACCGCGAGAAATCGCCGTCCTTCCACGTCAGCCCCCAGAAACAGGCCTACTACTGCTTCGGCTGCGGGGCGGGCGGCAGCCTGTTCAAGTTCGTCATGGAATACGAACGGGTCGACTTCGTGACCGCCGTCCGCCGCCTTGCCCAGAAGGCGGGGGTCACCATCGTCGAGGAGGCGGCGTCTCCCGGCGAGGACAAGCGCCGCGAGTTGCGCGGGCGGCTCCTCGAACTGCACAAGCTCGCCGCCGATTGGTTCCACGCCAACCTCCGCCGCTCCCCCGCCGGCGCCGCCGCGCGGGACTATTTGAAGTCCCGTGCCATCAATTCCGACATCGCGAAGAACTGGCACCTCGGCTACGCGCCCGACAGCCGCGATGCCCTGCTCAAACACGCACGCGCGGCCAAATTCAATGACCACGAACTGCGCGCCAGCGGGCTCTTCCACGGCGGCGAGGACAAGCCCCTGGCCGACCGTTTCCGCCAGCGGCTCATGTTCCCCATCCGCAACGACTACGGCGAAGTCATTGCTTTCAGCGGCCGCGTTCTCCCGCCATCCGAGGATCCGGCCAAGTATGTCAACTCACCCGAGACCCCGCTCTTCAGCAAAGGCCGCGCACTCTACGGACTCGACAAAGCCCGACGCCCGCTGGCCGACGCCGGCGTGGCTATCGTTTGCGAGGGTCAACTCGACCTCATTCGCGTGTCCGAAAGCGGACAACAAAACGTCGTGGCCCCGCAGGGCACCGCGTTCACGCCCGCACAGGCCCGCCTGCTCAAGCGCTACGCCGACACCGTGGTGCTCTGCTTCGACTCGGACCGCGCCGGACGCACAGCCGTGGAACGCTCGCTACCCATCCTCCTCGCTGCCGGCTTCGGCGTGCGCATCGCCCCCCTGCCCGCGGGCGAGGATCCCGATTCGCTCATCCGCAAAAACGGCGCGGACGCTTTCCGCAATTTGGTCGACAGCGCGCCGGACTATTTCGAGTTCGCCCTCGACGAGGCCGCAGCCGCCGGCAAACTCGACAACGCCTCGTCCAAGGCCGCCCTCATCCGCAAGCTCGCCGGTTTCGCTTCCAGCTTGCCCGACGCCGTGGCCCGCGAATCCCTCGCCGCCCGTCTCGGCCCCCGCCTCACGCTCTCGCCGCAGGCTTTTCTCGAGGCGATCCCCGACCAACCCGCGACCGCCGCCGAGCCCGAGGAAGTGGCGGCAGACGAGATCGCCCCGGCCGAAGAACCCGACCAGACCATCCGCCTTCTCCTCCACGCCGCGTTGGTCAATGCAGAAACCCGCCAATGGCTCGCCGGGCAGGATGCCGCCGTGCTGGCCGGACGCCCCGGCCTGGCGCTCCTGCAAAAATGCCTCGGCGCCACCTTCGACCCGTCCGACCCCGCGGCCACCCAGGCATTTCTCGCGGCCCAGCCACCCGAGGCCCAGTCGGTTTTAGCCGCGCTCCTCATGGGGCGCCCGCCGGCGGACCCCGGCGCCATCGCCCGTGACACCCTGCGTTCCCTCCGCCGCCAGCAACTGGAAACCCGCCGCGCCGCGCTCAACGCCCGCCTCCGCCAAACCGGGTTGCCCCCCGCCGAGGTCGGGCGCCTGCAAGCCGAGGTTGTTGACATCATGCAGGAGATCGGGCAGGTTAGCGGGTCGCACTGACACCATCTGCGCCGGGGCGCAGCGTCCGGATTTCCACCGGCGCAAGGCTCCGACGACCGAAATCCGCTATGGCCACCAAATCGAAGAAGAAGCCCGTCAAATTCTCCAAGCCCAAGAAGCCGCTCCGCAAGCCCGCGCCGAAAAAGCCGGCGCCGGCCAAAGCCAAGAAGAAGCCTGAGGCCGCCAAGACCAAAAAGCCCGCGCCGAAAAAATCCACGGCCAAGCCCGCCGCGAAAAAGCCGGCTCCCAAAGCGCCGGCCAAAAAAACTCCTGCACCGAAAGCCTCCGGCAAGAAGGAGTCGGCCAAGAAAAGCCCAGCCAAGGCCGCCGCCGGCAAAAACGGCGCCCATGAGCCGGTCGTCGAGACCCCCGCGGTCGATGTCGACAAATTCATCGCGGAAAAAACCCGCGAACTGATCAAACTTTCCAAGGACCAGGGCTACCTCACCTTCGACGACCTCGAGGAAAACCTGCCGGCCGCGGTCAACGACCCGGACGTCATCGACAAGATCATCACCCGCCTGCGCGAGGTGGAAATCGAGCTGATCGAGCAAAGCGACATCGACACCGACAAGGCCCCGCGCAAAGAAGAGGAAAAAGAGGAGAAATCCGAGAAAGACGAGAAATCCGACGGCCGGCTCGACATCCTCGACGACCCGGTCCGCATGTATCTCAAGCAGATGGGCCAGGTCCCGCTGCTGACCCGCGAGCAGGAAGTGGAAATTTCCAAGCGTATCGAGGACGCCGAACTCAAGGTGCAGGACATCGTCTACCGCATGGGCTTCGTGGCCCGCGCCCACCTCGACCTCGCCCAGAAACTTCTCGACCAGCGCGAGCGCTTCGACCGTGTCATCATGGACAAGAAGATCGAGAGCCGCGAGCGCTACATGAAAGCCCTCCCGCGCCTCTGCGCCACCATCAAAACCGCCGCGCAGAAGATCGACCGCCAATTCGCCGGCATCGCCAAGAGCAAAAAGCCGTCCGCCCAAGTCCTCAAAAATTTCGAGAAAGCCCTCACCGGCATCCGCGCCCACTACCCGAAATTCTTCTACAAGCAGAAGATCACCGACGATTTCGTGCAGGCCGCCGAGGATATGCACCGCACGCTCCTCCACCTCAGCGGCGAATTCGGCAAAGCCAACAGCCGCGCCAAACGCAGCGCCGAAGCCAAGAAGAAGGCCAGCGACTTCGGCAAACGCATCACCGACCTCGCCCACCGCGCGTGGATGACGCCCGACATCTTCAAGCTGTCCTACTCGGACCTCCGCCGCTGGCACCGTGCGGCCCACAAAGCCAAGACCGAGATGGTCGAGGCCAACCTGCGCCTCGTCATTTCCATCGCCAAGAAATACACCAACCGCGGCCTCTCCTTCCTCGACCTCATCCAGGAAGGCAACATGGGCCTGATGAAAGCGGTGGAAAAGTTCGAATACCGCCGCGGCTACAAATTCTCCACCTACGCCACGTGGTGGATCCGCCAAGCCATCACCCGCTCGATTGCCGACCAGGCCCGCACCATCCGCATCCCAGTGCACATGATCGAGACGATCAACAAGCTCATTCGCGTGCAGAAGCAGCTCGTGCAGGAATACGGACGCGAACCGTCCCCCGACGAGATCGCCGACGAAATCCAGCTCCCCGTGGAGCGCGTCCGTGCCGTCCTCAAAATGGCCCAGACCCCCATCTCGCTGCAAATGCCCGTGGGCGACAGCGACGACACCAGCTTCGGCGACTTCATCGAGGACAAATCGGCGGAAAATCCCGCCGACAGTGCGGCCATTATCCTGCTCAAGGACAAAATCAAAGACGTTCTCGAAACCCTCACCGACCGCGAACGCAGCGTCCTCGAACAGCGCTTCGGCCTGGTTGACGGCTATCCCCGCACGCTGGAGGAAGTCGGCCGCCAGTTCAAAGTGACCCGCGAACGCATCCGCCAGATCGAAGCCAAAGCCCTTCGCAAGATGCGCCACCCCACCCGCTTGCGCCAACTGGAAGGCTACCTCGAGCCCCACGATATGTGAGGGCCCGGTCCGTCACACGACGGACCGCAACCTTCGCGGTCATCCGGGGTTGAAGGTAATATGGACGACCAAAAACTCTGGGATCTGATGGGCCGAGCCGGAAGTCCGTCTGCGCCGCCCTTTTTCGCCGCCAAGGTCATGCGGCAAATCCAAACCGACGAGCCGCGTGCTTCGTGGCTTGCGCCGGTCCTCCGCTGGCTCGCCCCCGCCGCCGTGGCCGCGCTGGTGATTCTTGCAGTCCTCCCCCGCCCCGCCAACGAATCGCTTCCCGTTGTCACCTCCGACCTCACCACCCTCGATCTCGTCCAACTGCTCAGCCCGGAGGATTACGAAACCCTCACCGCCGCCGGTTGGCCCTACAACAACGGCTTTCTCTCCGCGGGCCTCTGATCGCGTGAGGTGTGTTCCCTGGCTTGATCGCGCCGTCCCGGCGCAGTATTCCGCCGGAAGGCACATTGACGATACCACAAACCGTCTGCGGCGGACTGGCGGAAGGGGTGGGATTGGTCGCCTGCGGCGACCTGTCTAACGGCTCGAACTGCGTTCTCATCCCACCGGAATGCTTCAAGCCGCCTGCGGCGGACTGGCGGAAGGGGTGGGATTCGAACCCACGGTTGGTTTAACCCAACGCTCGATTTCGAGTCGAGTGCCTTAGACCGGACTCAGCCACCCTTCCTGAAGAAGCGTTTTTATAGCGCGGGGTGACGGCTGAAGCAACCTTCCGCACCCATGTGGAGGATTGACACCCACTGTCGCCCTGCGCATATTTCTCGTCCGCTTCGCGGGTGTAGCTCAGTTGGTAGAGCACTTCCTTGCCAAGGAAGATGTCGCGAGTTCGAGTCTCGTCACCCGCTCTCCCCTCCCGCGGCCACCATGTCCGACCGCATCGAAATCCGAGGACTGCTCGTCGCCGCCCGTGTCGGCGTTCCCGACTTGGAACGCAGTATCCCGCAGAGGCTGGAAATCAGCGTGATTCTCTGCGGCGACTTCCGGGACCTCGCGGACGATCTTTCCCGCACCACCGACTACGCGGCCGTTTCCACGTGGATCCGCGAGGAATGCGCACAGCGGGAGTTCCGCCTCATCGAGTCGTTGGCCGACCATCTGGCCACGGCGGTGCTCGGGAAATTCCCCGAGATAACGAAGTCGGAGGTGGAAGTCCGGAAGTTCATCCTGCCCGGCACCCGTCATGTCGCCGTGCGTGTGGAGCGGACTCATCCGCGGTAGAAGGAAGTGGGTCGGGTGGGACTCGAACCCACAACCAACGCCTTAAAAGGGCGCTGCTCTACCATTGAGCTACCAACCCCTCGAAGCTGAACGATCAATGTAGCGCGCGAGGATGCACGCTCAAGGATTTTTACCCGTGCATCACCCGTTCGAGCAAAGCGCGTGTCGGTGCGTTGAGGTCCATGGCGCCCGCCTCCTCAGGCGTCACCCAGCGAAATTCCTCGGCCTCGTCGTTCAGCACGACTGTGTCGGTCTCCGCCTCCGCAACGTAGTTGAGCAGGAGGAAGTGGGCCGGAACGTGGAACTCCTCCGAGTTCACACAGTCCTGCACCATGACGAAGCGGATGTCCCCCAAGGCCAGACCGGTTTCTTCGCGCACCTCGCGACGCAGGGCCTCCTCGGCCGCCTCTCCGCGCTCGATCTTGCCCCCGGGAATACCCCATTTGCCGCTCCATTTGCGGGTGCGGACCATGAGCACTTTGCCGCGGTGACGGATGAGAGCACCGACAGTGGCCACGGGGCGGGCGTGGGACTCGTGCATGAGCAGGCGCCGGAGTTCGTGGAGGGAGGACACCACGACATCGGGCTTGGCCGGGGTGAGTTTTTCAATCGAGTCGTAGCCGGTGAGGACGGCAATGCTCATGACGCCGCCGTGCCGCGCGGTCTCGACATCGTGGATCATGTCGCCGACGAAGGCCGTCTCCTCGCGGGCCAACCCGTGCGTTTCGAGGATGTGACCGATCTTGGCGCGTTTGTCGAGGACCCCGGCATAGGGATGCTCGAAGTAGCCGCGCAAACCGAGCTTCTCGGACTGCACGTCGAAGTGCTCCTGCTTCATCGAGCTGAGGAGAAAGAGACGCCGCCCGCTGGCGCGGCAGAAGTCGAGGAACTCGTAGAGCCCGGGCAGCGGAGCCACTTCGTCCTGGATCCCGACGAAGCGCCGGTGGAAAAGCGCGTCCAACTCGGTCAGCGGGACATCGGGCAGGAATTCCTCGTAGAACTCGGTGAAAGGGAGACGGAAGTGCCGGCGGAACTCCTCGCGGGTCAAGGGAGGTTTGCCGAACTGCCCGAGGACGTAGTTTGTCGCGCCGATGACCGGCGGCATGTCGTCGACCAGCGTGCCGGACCAATCGAGCAGAAGGTTGCGCAGCATGGTCAGCTGAAAAATCTCACGCTGCGGATTTTGTCGGACCCGAATTGCTCGGCCAGTTTCGTCTCGATGTCCGCTTTCCACACGCGCTCGAGTTCGAAGCGCACGCCGGATTGGTGGACACGCACGTAAAGCACGCCGCTGCGGATGCGGTCGGGCTCGGACTGGGACGCGATGAAGGCCCCGACCAGTCCCGACCAAGCGCGTCGGACGGCGTGTTCGTCGAGAGAATTGCCCAGGCCCAGTTTGGGCAGGAGCCCGCGCAGGGCGTCGGCGAAACCGGATGTGCGTCGCTCGGTGTCCCGCGGCTCGCGGTAACGCCGCCACTCGGTCATCACGGTGTCGGACCAGCGGCTCACTTTAGCTGAAAGCTGAAGGATGAGGGTTGAGAGAACCGGAAGAGTCCGCCAACCGTTCCCGGGCTACGACCCGTTGTCGCCGATGGCTTCGACCGGGCAGCCTTCCATGGCTTCGATGCATTTGGCTTCCTCTTCCGGGGTGCCCGGCTGCTTGTAAACGTAGGAATACCCACCGTCGTCGTTGCGGGTGAAATTGTCCGGCGCGGTCTCGCGGCAAAGGTCGCAGTCGATGCACTGGTCATCGACGTAGAATTTGCCGGGAACGTTTTCGGGGTATTTGTTTTCGAGTTCAGCCATAACGTGATTTGCTTCGTCCACGAACGCTAAAAAGATGCCGGATCATTGCCAAGAAAAAGCCGTGGCGGACTGGCCGGCCGCCCGCCGCTTCTTCGCCCGGCTCGGCTGGATCAGTTTCGGCGGTCCGGCCGGACAAATCGCCATCCTGCGCGAGGAATTGGTCGAAAAGAAGCGCTGGCTGACCCCCCGGGAGTTTTCTGCCGGGCTGAATTTCTCCATGCTGCTGCCCGGACCCGAGGCGCACCAACTCGTGATCTACTCGGGGTGGAAATTGCACGGATTGCGGGGAGCCCTCGCGGCAGGGGTGCTCTTTGTGCTACCCGCCGTTTTGCTGCTATGGGTGGCGGCCGCGCTATATGCCGTCTACGGGCAACTGGCGTGGGTGCAGACTGTCTTCGGCACGGTGCGCCCGGCCGTGCTGGCCATCATCCTCGCCGCGCTGGCGCGCATGGCACGGCATCATCTGGCGGGGGCGCGGGATGGGATCATTGCGCTGGCCGCTTTTGCCGCGATGTTTTTCTTCAACGTCCCGTTTCCCTGGATCGTCGTGGCGGCGCTCGGGCTCGGCGCGGTCAAACATCTGGCGTCGCCACCAAGGGAGAGCGGTGGCCGGAGCCATCCTCACTCCATGAAGATTCCGTGGCGGGTAGTTTTCGCCGGTCTGCTGGTGTGGTGGGCGCCGGTGGTGCTGGCGATGTTTGTTTTCGGCCGGGACAGCGTGGTGGCGTCGCTCGGATTCTTTTTCAGCCAAGTTGCCGTGGTGACTTTCGGCGGCGCATATGCTGTGCTGCCCTACGTTGCGGACCACGCGGTAAACCAAGCGGGCTGGCTCTCCGCGGCGGCGATGAAGGACGGTCTGGCCTTGGCGGAAACGCTGCCCGGGCCATTGGTCAAAGTGCTGCAATTCGCCGGCTTTCTCGCCGGTTGGAACAACTCCGGACCTTTGCCGGCTTGGGCCATGGGAACGCTGGGGGCCTTGCTCACCTCATGGGTCACTTTCGTGCCGAGTTTCCTCTTCATTCTGGCCGGCGCGCCTTTCGTCGAATACTTGGCCGATAATCCGCGCGCCAGGACGGTGCTCGAAACCATCACGGCCGCGGTCATCGGTGTGATCGCCAACCTCGCGGCATGGTTCGCCGCCGGTGTTTTCGCGCCGGATGAACCGGCCGTGCTGCACGCGGTCATTGCGGGAGTCAGCCTGTGGTTGCTCGTCGGACGCGGATGGTCGATCCCCGCCGTGGTCGGCGTGGCGGCCGCGGCCGGATTGCTGCGTGCCGTGGTGTAGAGGGAGGGTCCGACGGACAGAGTCCGCCGCTACAAAGCAGTCGGAGTCGTTGCGTCCAACTCGGGGATCTTCTCGTCGCTTTCCTCGGCACGGCCACCGAGGTGTTTGGCGAGGAAGCGTTCCACGGCGCGGTAGAAGTAGAGACGGTTTTCCTCGTTGGCGAAGCCGTGGCCTTCGTTGTCTTTGACGATGTAAGGCACGTCGATGCCGCGCTTTTTCAATGCTTCGACGATCTGGTCGCTCTCGGCTTTCTTCACCCGCGGGTCGTTGGCCCCCTGCGCGATGAGAAGCGGGGCGCTGATTTTGTCCGCGGAGAACAGCGGTGAAGCCGCGGTGAGCAGCTCTTTTTCCGTCTCCGGGTTGCCGATCATTTCATACTGCATCTGACGGTAGGGCTCCCAGTAGGGCGGGACGCTGGCCAGCAGGGTGAAAAGGTTCGACGGACCGACGAAGCTGATGCCCGCAGCGTAGACGTCGGGCGTGAAAGTCATCCCGGCCAGCGCGGCATATCCTCCGTAGCTACCTCCGTAAATGGCGATGCGCTTCGGGTCGGCGATGCCTCGTTCGACAAGCCACTTGGCGGAATCGGTGAGGTCGTCCTGCATGGTCTTGCCCCATTGTTTGAAGCTTTTCTCCCAGAATGCGCGGCCGTAGCCGGTGGAACCGCGGAAGTTGACCTGCAGGACGGCGTAGCCGCGATTGGCGAGAAATTGGGCGGCGCCGTCGAAGCCCCATTCATCGCGGGCCCACGGGCCACCGTGCACGAGCAGGACGGCCGGAAGATTCTGCGGTTCGACGCCGGGCGGCAGGGTCAGATAGCCGGGCAGTTCCAGACCGTCCCGCGCAGGGATGCGCACCGGTTCCATCGGGGCAAGTTTTTCGGCGTCGAGCCACGGCGAAACCTCGGCCAGTTTGCGGAGTTCGTCGGTGTTGCTGTCGTAATAATAAAACGTGCCGCGCGAGCGGTCGCTGTGGGCGATGACGATGAATTTGTCTTCGTCGCGGTTCATTGAACTGAGCGCGACCTCGGTGCCGGGCAGTTTTTTCTCCAGCTTTTCCTGCAACTCGCGGCGCCAGTCGTCGAAGAAGTGATACTCCTGCTTGTCGCGGGTGAAGGCCGCGGCCGTGATGACCTTGCGCTTGTCCGAGGCCAGCAACCGGCCGGTGTCCACTTCGGGATGTTCGAAGAGGACCTCGATTTCCTCGCCCGTGGCGGGATCGAGACGAACGATGGCCGCTTTGTCGCGTCCGAGGTTGGAGGAGGCGTAAAGCTCCTTGTTGTCGTAGGTGAAGAAGAGCGGGCTGACGCTTTCCCGGAAGTTGGTGCTGAGGACCTTTTTGAAGGGCTCGTCGGGCGTGGCGCGGGTCAGGAGCTCGGTGTTGACGCCGTCCGTCTGCACCGCGGCGCGCACCTGGCCGTCGTGGTCGGTGATCCACGAGGAAACGCTGCCGGGATTCTCGGCGACGAGTTCCATCTCACCGGTGCGGGTGTTGAGGCGGAAAACATCGAAGACGCGCGCGTCGCGCTTGTTCATGCTGATGAGAAGATGGTCTTCGTCGTCGCGAAGATCGTCGACCACGCTGACGCGCACCCCGGGGAACGGCGTGAGATCGCGGCGGTTGGCACCGTCGACGTCCACCGCGTAAAGGTGAAAATTTTCGTCGCCCCCGTCGTCTTGCAGGTAAACCACCTGGTCCTTGGCCGCCCAGAAATACCCGGCAATGTCGCGCTCGGTCGCCTCGGTCAAACGGCGCGGTTCACCGCTGCCGTCGGAGGGTTGGACGAAAATGTTGAGGCGGTTTTCCCACGGCGCGAGCCACGAGATGTAATCGCCGCCGGGACTGACCCGATACGAGGCGCCCTCGGGGTTGCGAAAGAAATCGCGCAGGGGGATGAGCGGCGGAGGCTCGGCGGCTTTTTGCGGATTCATTTCCATGGCCGGGGACATCAGGGGCAGGACAAAGAGTAGAGAGGCAAGCGTTCGAAACATCGTGGTGATGAGACCGCCCGTCCGCCGCGGCCGTTCAAGATTGGGGAGCGGGTGAAGGGAATCGAACCCTCGTATGCAGCTTGGGAAGCTGCCGTTCTACCATTGAACTACACCCGCGGAGGCAGGTCACATTGATCACCTGCGCCGCGCCGCCGGCAAGGGGAAAATGCGGTTCACCCCTCCTCGTTCCAGCCGAGTGGCTCGTCGGGCAGGTTGCGGAGAAAATCCGAGTCGCGCAAAGACACCCACTCACGGTCGGTCCCGCCGTTGATCCGGCGGATTTCGTCCGTGTCGAAAACCCGCCTGCTCTCGCGCCACTCGGCGAGAGTCCACGCGCTGACGGGTCCGAACTCAGAACCGTCCGCCCGTCGCACCTCGTAGCGGGCATGGAGAAAATCGGTCGCCGCGTCCATGCGGCTGGAATGATGCCAAGAGGCGGATTTGTAAAGCCGGGAACGGCGGGGCCCTACCAGACGAGGTTGATCGGGGGCACGACGATGGAGGCGTTGGTGCCGAGCAGCGTTCCCTCGGATTCTTCGATCGATTCGACGATGCCATCGGCAAAGGACACATTGATCGTGCCGACGGGAACCTTCACGTAGACGGTCGATGCATTGTAACCGTAGCCGCCGCGCACCACGACTGTCTCCAAACGCGCACGCGGATCGGGCCGGACTCCGGTGATCGATTCCACATAAGCCGGGGAATAAACCGTCTGCGGGATGAGCTTGTAGCGGATGTATTCGAAGACCTGGGTGGAGCCGTCGCGCGAGACGCGACTGGAACGCTTCTGCGGCTTGCCGAGGCTGCGTGTCACTTCGTCGAGGGTCATGCCGATGGCCACCTCGTTGCGGGCGATGAGCGCATCAACCTCGCGGCGGCGCTCCTCGGCCTTGCGCAAGTTCGAAACAAAATCGGGCGGCAGGGGCTGCAAGAACGACGGATCAACCCAGGCAGCAACACCGCCCTGTCTCGCGTTGCCGCGGATGCGCAGGAGCCCGTTGGGCGCGACGGCGTCAAGTTTGACTGTCTGGGGGAAGCGCAGCGTGCCGGCATAACGCTTGGCATCAAGCTCGAAATAGCACGGAGCCGGCTCTAGCAATGCGAGCTTCATCGGTTCGAGATCGAAGTCCGACAGGTAAATCGCCCCCGTCTCCCGCACGATGGGCTTGGCCTCCGCCGTCCAGAGAGCGGCCACCAGAAGAAAGGCGACCCGCAGAATCATGGGGTCAATATGGGCGGCTCGGACAAAAAAACAACGGCCAACCTCCCTAAGCGTTCACCGCGGAGTTGCCAACCGGCCCGGGCGGGCTAATTTTCGGGATCGATGAAAACCACGCGTATCCTCCCCATCCTTGCCATCACCTTGGTCGCCGCCTCGACAGGCCGGGCCGACTTTTTCGACACCATCAAAGGCGACCTGACCGGACCCGCCGTCGAGGGTTCCCCGAAATACACCGCACTCTATTTCTCGGCCCACTGGTGCCCGCCGTGCCGCATGTTCACCCCGAAACTTGTCGAGTGGTATAACGGCTTCAAGCCAAGCCATCCCGATTTCGAGTTGGTCTTTGTCAGCTCGGACCGCGACCAAGCTGCCATGGAGGAATACATCAAGGGCGACAACATGCCCTGGCCCGCGGTGAAGTTCGACCAGGCGCAGAGCGAAACCTTCCGGAAGTTCGGTTCCAGCGGCATCCCCTACCTCGTGCTCATCGACAGCGAGGGCAACGCGGTCACAGCCCAACCGGGCAACGAGTGGCAATCACCGCAGGAGGTGCTCTCCAAGATCGAGGAAATCGTCGGGGACTCCTGAGCGAATTCCGCTCCCCTCAACCGAAAGCGGTTGAGCCGGCTTGCAGCAGGGTTAAATTCAACCCTCCGGCATGCGTTCTCTCCCCGTCATTCTTCTGATCGTTTCCGTTGCGGCCATCGCGGGAGCGGTCCTGCTTCGCACCACACCGGTCGCAGGCATGCCGGGCCGATCTGAACCGGGTGGCAGCACGGCCCGCGCGGAAAATTCCGCCGGCCCGGACGCTCTGGCGTCCGGCGATGAACTCGAAGGGCGGTTTTGCCGCCACGGCCGCGGAATACCGGATGAATGCGCCCCGCCGGCGCGACGAGCTGGGACGTCCCCTCCCTTTCCGCGAGGGTTCTTTCGATAGTTCACTCGTGGACTTCCTGCAACATGCCCAACCGGGTCAGGTATTTTCGCTCGAGCCTTTCGCTGGCATCCGTCTGCTGGCCCGGATCACGGGACGGGCCCGCTCGAACGGGGAGGACACGACTTCAGCCCGATTCGAAGGACGCCCCGAGAGCGACCGGATGTTTTTCTCGCAGAAGGACGACGAAGCGCACGGACTTGTCCTGCTTCCCTCGGAAAACCGCGCCTACGAAATCCTCGGCAGCCCGGGCGGATACACCGTGCGGGAGTGGCTTTACCAAGACGTGATTTGTGCGAGGCCACTGCTGGCCGGCGCCATGGCAAGCACAGGTCTCCCGCGACCGGAGAGACAGGCCGCGCGGCTGGCGGTGGCGCGGATCACCGCGGCCGAGGTCCCTGTCCTGCAGAGCCTCCCCGGCGCGCCGCATGTCATCTACCTCGACTTCGACGGCGAGACGGTGAGCAACTCGGTTTGGGCGGGCGCCGGGCAAAGCATCGTGGCGCCGGCTGCCCGCATGTCAGCCAGCCAAGTGCGCGAAACTTGGGAGCGGGTCTGCCGGGATTTCGAACCGTTCGCCGTCAACATCACCACCGTCCGCGCCGACTACGACAGGGCAGCCAACCCGCAAAAAATCCATTGCGTCATCACCTCCAACGACGCTGCGGCTCCCGGAGCCGGTGGCGTGGCCTATTTCAACTCATTCAGCAGTGCCTTCGATTCACGCAAAGTCTGCTGGTCCTTCGAGGACTTCAACGCCAAGGACTGCGCCGAAGTCATTTCCCACGAGCTGGGCCACACCTTCGGTCTCAGCCACGACGGCCGCTTTTCGCCGCTTGAGGAGTATTACGAGGGCCATGGAAGTGGTGAGACCGGGTGGGCACCCATCATGGGTGTCGGCTACTACCGCCAACTCACCCAGTGGAGCAAAGGCGAATACGCCAGGGCCAACAATCCGGAGGACGACATTGCGGTCATCGCCGACACGAGAAATCTTCTCCTTGTGGCCGACGACCACAGCAGCGTCCCTTCGGAGGCCACTGCGGTGACCGGCGACCGCGCGGATGGCGTGGTGACTTCGTCACAGGACAGCGATTACTTCACCATCACGTTGGACGGCGGGGCCCACACCATCTACCTCACACCCTCGGCCCACGGCAACGTCGACCTCGAATTGCAGGTGCAGACAGCCGCTGGCACCGTTTTGACGACCGTCAATCCGCTCGATCAACTCTCCGCCACGGCCGATTTCATTCTCGACGCACCGCAAACCGTGCGCCTCCGCGTGGCCGGTCGCGGCAAGCCCGAGATCCTCGGCACAGGCTATGCGGACTACGGCAGCCTCGGTTCGTATTCGCTGACCGGGTTTGGCAACCAAGAGCAGCCACCGTCCGCGCCGATCGGCCTGAGCACCACACGCGTTTCGGGGACGCAGATACGCGTCACTTGGAGCCCCAACCCGTCCGCAAATTCCTACGCCGTTTACCGGGATGGCCAATTTCTCTCGATCGTCTCGGGAACTGAATTCCTCGACGAGACCGCGCAACCTTCGACAACTTACAATTATTCCGTGACGGCCTCGAACGCCTTCGGCCAGGGCCCGCCGTCCTCGCCCGCCACGGTCGATACCCCGGCCTTCGATGAGTTCATCATGGATGGGCAACCGGATTTCGAGGACTACCTTGTTTCCAACCCCGGCATGACCATCTACGCCGCAGTGCGCGGCACGAAGCTCTACGTGGCCACGTGGTCTCCGGGGGACAATGGCAGCGGCTTCGGCAGCGATCACTTTGTGCTGGTCAGCAACGCTCTCCTCTCCTCGGCCACCGGTCCGGCGCCGTGGGCCAAATCCGGATCCATTGCCATCGGCGGCGACAAACCGTTGCTCGCCGGCGAAAGCACCACCACCTACGCCGCGTGGAACAACACCAAAGGGCCGAGCACTCTTTCCAAGGCGCGACTCAACTCCGGCGTGCTTGAAGGCGTGATCGACTTGGTCGCCGAGTTCGGTTCCATGCCGGAAAACGTCTACGTCGCCGCCGTGGCCTACGGGACCGACGACGGCGGCTTCCTCAACGGACAGGCACCGCCCGGAAACGGAAACAACGACCTCGAACCCGGCGAATTTCTCCGCATTCCGGTCGGTGCCGTGGCCGACCGCAAACTCAACGGGGTCTATGACATCCTCGATGCGGAGCGCAACTTTGCCGTGGCGGAGACCGTCATGGACGCGCAAAACCGCCCCGTTCTCCGCTGGCCCGTCGTGCCCGGCGTGAATTATCAAGTGCAAAGCCGCGACACTTTCGGCACCGGCAACTGGCAAAACCTCCTCACCACGCCGTGGACCGCGGGCGACGCGCAGTGGGAGATGGAATTCACCGACACCAACGCGCCGGCGACGAACAGGTTCTACCGCGTCACGCAGCCCTAGCGGCCTCATAGGCCCGGGCGATGCGCAACAAGCGCGCCTCCTCGAAAGCCGGGGCCATGATTTGCAAGCCGACGGGCAACTTTTTGCCGTCCGTCTCCGCCTCGCCGCAGGGAATGCTGATGCCACAAATGCCGGCAAGGTTGGCCGCGATGGTGAAAATGTCCGAGAGATACATCTGGAGCGGGTCGGACATGCGTTCGCCGATTTTGAAAGCCGGCACCGGTGAGGTCGGCGAGAGAAGGCCGTCGACCTTTTCGAATGCCTCGACGAAATCGCGGCGGATGAGCGTGCGCACTTTCTGGGCGCGCAGGTAGTAGGCGTCGTAGTAACCGCTGCTCAGCACGTAGGTGCCGAGAATGATGCGGCGCTTCACTTCCTTGCCGAACCCCTCCCCGCGCGTGCGACCGTAATGGTCGGCCAAGTCCCGCGGCGCCTCGGCACGCTTGCCGTAGCGCACGCCGTCGAAGCGGGCCAGGTTGGCCGAGGCCTCGGCCGTGGCGATGATGTAATAGTCGGCCACGGCATATTTGGTGTGCGGCAGGGACACCTCGACAATCTCCGCCCCGAGATCTCGGTAAACCTCGATGGCTTCGCGCACCCGGGCCTCCACCTGCGGATCCATGCCCTCGATGAAATACTCCTTCGGCACACCCAGCTTCATGCCTTGCACACCGCCGTCGAGCTGCGCCGAGTAATCGGGCACCGGCACATCCAGCGAGGTCGAGTCCAGCGGATCGTGACCCGCGATGGCTTGCAGCACGAGCGCGGCATCCTCGACCGTGTGGGTGAAGGGTCCGATCTGGTCGAGCGAGGAAGCGAAGGCGACGAGCCCGTAACGGGACACGCGCCCGTAGCTGGGCTTCAGTCCGACGCAGCCGCAAAGGGCGGCGGGCTGGCGGATGGAACCTCCGGTGTCCGACCCGAGCGAGGCCAACGCTTCGTCCGCCGCCACCACCGCGGCCGAACCGCCGCTCGAACCGCCGGGAATACGCTCCGGATCACGCGGGTTGCGCGTCACCTTGATGGCGGAATTTTCCGTCGACGACCCCATGGCGAATTCGTCCATGTTGGTGCGCCCGAAGGGAATCGCCCCGGCCGCGCGCAGCTTGGTGACGACCGTGGCATCGTAGGGCGCGGTGTAGCCCTGCAAAATTTTCGACGAGCAGGTGCAGGGCTCGCCTTCGACATTGATCACGTCCTTGATGGCCACGGGTATACCGCCGAGGGGAAGGGAGATGTCCGCCTTCTCCGCCGCGGCACGGGCGCGCTCGTAGTCGCGGGAAAGATAACCGTCGACCTGCGGGTCGGTGGTTTCGATGGCGGCGTTGACTGCGTCGAGCAGTTGCACGGGCGACAGTTCGCCGGCTTGGATCATGCGGCGCGCCTTGGCGATGGTGAGGCCGGCCAGGTCCATCAGCTTTCGACGACTTTCGGCACGAGAAAGAGTCCGCTGCCGGAATGCGGGGCGTTGGCCGTGGCCTGCTCCTGGGTGAAACGGTCACACGGGACGTCCGCGCGGAAGACATTGTAAACCGCCGAGGCGTGGGCCGTCGGCTCGATGCCGTCGACGTTCACTTCGTTGAGTTGCTCGATGTAGGACAAAACATGGTCGAGTTGCGGCTGCAGCTCGGCGATTTCCTCGTCGCTCAAACGCAAGCGGACCAAATCGGCAACGTAACGGACATCAAGATGCGGGGCGCTCATGGCGAAAGGGAGTTTGCTTAACGGCTGCGCGCCCGCTTGTCGAAACGTTTCACTCCGACAACCGCAGGAGGACTTTGCCGGCCACGCCCGAGGCCGAGGCGGCTACCGCTTCTTTCACCCGGCCCAAAGGAAATTCCGCCGCCACCCGCGGTGCGAAAGCGCCCGCGGCGGCCAGGCGGAAAATGGCCGCGTGAACCTCCGCTTGGTCCGCGGCCGATGCCTCGCGCATCCAGCGGGTCAGCCAAAATCCGCGGAATGCGAGGTCGCGAAAAATGAGGAAGCCGTTGGGCACCTTGACCGCCTCGCGGCTCATCGCGCCGTAGGTCACTAAGGGCGAACCGTCGGCCAGCAAGCCGGCCACACGCGTGGCCGAAACCCCGCCCACCGCGTTCAAACCGAGGCGCGGCCGCGCCCCGGCAAGTATCCCGTGCACCTGCTCCGCGAAGGTGGAATCCTCGACCACCACGGCCTCGGCACCGAGCGCGTGCAGTTCTGCGACCGCCTCGGGACGGCGTACGACATTGAGAGTCCTCCAGCCTTTGGCGCGTGCGATTTCGATGACCGCGCGCCCGACACCCGAGGTCGCCGCGTTCTGCACGATCCATTCGCCGGACGGCAAAGCAGTGAAATGATGCAAGAGGAGCCAAGCCGTCGGCGGGTTGACCCGCAACATGCAAGCGCGCTCATCCTCGATGCCGGGCGGCACGACGACGAGGTCCTCCACCGGCCAGTTGCCCTCCGCCCGCCAAGCCTCACTGCCGACCAGCACGCGTTGGCCGGAAAAATCTTCCCCGACCCCCTCCCCGACGGCCAGCACTTCACCCAGTCCCTCGTTGCCCGGCGTGTCGGGCAAAGGGCGCGCCTCGCCGTATTTTCCCTCGAGCATGTTGAGATCGGCGGGATTCACCGGCGCGCAAATCATGCGCACGCGCGCCTGCCCGGGTCCGGGCGGCGGCAGCGTGATCTCCTCGCAGGAGACGACGTCAGCCGGTGTCCCGGTGGTGGTGTAGCGGGCAGCGCGGACTTTTTTCATGCCGCCACCATGACAGCACCACGCTCCGTCATCCAGCTTCCCGCGCTTGCCCGCGGGGGAAGGCCGCCGCACACTCCGCGCCATGCTCGTTTCCCACGACCCGCCTTTCCTCTTCGTGCACATCGACAAGGCGGCGGGCTCCAACATCCAGCACGCGCTGCGGCCGTTCATGCGAACGGCCGACCGCAGCAAGCTGCGGCGCCTGTTCGGGCTCCTCGGTCCGCTCAACCGGGCGGGCGGACTTTACCGGCAGCTGGAATTTTCCGAGCACGCGCCGGCGGAGCGGGCCCGCCGCTGCCTGCCCCCCGCCAACTACGCGGGCCTTTTCAAATTTGCTTTCGTGCGTAATCCGTGGGACCGGCTGGTTTCCCGCTACGGCTACCTGCGGCGCAAGACCGAGCACGCCCGCAGCCGCGAGGTCAACGCACTCGGCGGGTTCGACGCTTACCTCGCGTGGGAACTGGCCCGCACCGGCCGGAAAGGCGGCATGCGCCACCAAGCCGACTACGTGCTCGGTCCCGACGGACGCCTCATTGTCGACTTCATCGGTTACTTCGAAAGGTTGGAGGAAGACTTCGCCGAGGTTTGCCGGCGGATCGGCATTCCCGCCTCTTTGCCGCCTCCCAAGACCCATACGTCGCGCCAAGACTACCGGTCGTTTTACACCGAGGAAACGAGGGACCTCGTAGCCCGGGCCTACGCGCGCGATATCGAACTGCTCGGCTACACTTTCGACGGCATCGGAGCGGGACTCAATCGGGGCTTGCTTTCCACCGCGGCGTAGCAGAGTCTTTCCAACTGCTCCGATCGGCCCCGACAGGGACCACCGAGACCGGAACGGAAACCGAAACCGGAACCGAGGTATCCAAACCAAGAAAGCCCCGCGCCGCATGCGCGGGCCCATAGTCATGACGCAAGTCCAAGAACTGATCGCCAACGCGACCAAACAATTCAAAGAAGGCAGTATTGTCAAAGGCCGCATTCTGGAAGTCCGCCCCCGCGAATTTCTCGTCGATATCGGCTACAAATCCGAAGGCACCATCTCCGCCACCGAATTCGACGATCCCTCCGAAGTCGCCGTCGGCGACGAAGTGGAAGTCCTGCTCGTCCGCCTGGAAAATGACGAAGGCATGGTTGTTCTCTCCAAGGAGAAAGCCGCTTACCGCCAAAACTGGGACAAAATCAGCGGCGTCTTCGAAAAAGAGGGCATCATCAAAGGCCGCGTCAAAGCCGTGGTCAAAGGCGGCCTGCTGGTCAACATCGGCGTCGAGGCTTTCCTGCCCTCCTCGCAGATCGACATCATCCCGCCGAAAGACCTCAACCAATTTGTCGGCAACACCTACGATTTCAAAATCGTCAAACTCAACGACGACCGCCGCAACGTCGTCCTCAGCCGCCGCGAACTCATCGAGCAGGAGCGCAGCGAGAAGCGCCAGGAATTCATGGCCAACACCCAAGTCGGTTCGATAGTCACCGGCACGGTGAAAAATCTCACCGATTTCGGCGCTTTCATCGACCTCGGCGGCATGGACGGCCTCCTCCACATCACCGACATGACCTGGGGACGCCTGACCCATCCGAGCGAACTCCTCAAGGTCGGCCAGGAAATCCAGCTGCAAGTCCTCGAAATCAACAAGGACAAGGAGCGCGTTTCCCTCGGCCTCAAGCAGACCACGGACAACCCGTGGGACAAGATCGAGGAACGCTTCCCGACCGGCACCAAGGTCAAAGGAAAGATCACCAACCTCGTGCCCTACGGCGCCTTCGTGGAAATCGAAGCCGGCGTCGAAGGCCTCATCCACGTCTCCGAGCTTTCGTGGACCAAACGCATCACGCGTCCGTCCGACGTCCTTACCGCCGGACAGGAAGTCGAAGCCGTTGTGCTCGGCGTCAACAAGGAGGAGCAGAAAATCTCCCTCGGCGTCCGCCAGCTCGAACCCAACCCGTGGGACGAGATCGAGCAGCGCTACATCATCGGCAAACAGGTCAAGGGCCAGGTCCGCAACATGACCGCCTACGGCGCCTTCGTCGAACTCGAGGAAGGCATCGACGGCATGGTCCACGTGTCCGACCTCAGCTGGACCCGCAAGATCAACCACCCGAGCGAAATCCTCAAGAAAGGCGACGAAATCGAGGCCGTGGTCATCGATATCGACAAAGCCAACCAGCGCATCGCCCTGGGCATCAAACAGCTCGACGAGGATCCGTGGAAGGAAATCGACCGCCTCTACAAGATCGGCGATCTGGTCAAAGGCAAGGTCACCAAACTGGCCAACTTCGGTGCCTTCGTCTCCCTCGAGCACGACATCGACGGCCTCGTCCACATCTCGCAGCTCAGCGAGGAGCACGTGGCCAAGGTCAAGGACGTCATCAAAGTCGGTGACGAAGTCGAAGCCCGCGTCATCAAGGTCGACAAAGTCGAGCGCCGCATCGGTCTTTCCATCAAAGCCGCCAACTACAGCGAGGAAGCCCTCCGCAAGGAGTCCGAAGCCATGGAGAGCACCATGCGTTCCAGCGAACAAATGGTCGGCCTCGCCAAGGCCTTCGAAGCCGCCGAGTTGGAGGAATACCGCCCCGGCGAAGGCAAAAAGAAATAACCCTCACCGCGCGGACGGCGTTGACATCCGGCGCCGTCCGCGCATTTTTTACCTCATGCAAATCACCGCCTATCTCAAGACCTCTTGCGGCTGGAGCAATGGCGTCCGCGCCATTCTTGCCAAATACGACCTTCCCTACGCAGAGAAGGACATCCTCAAAAATCCCGAGTTCCGCGCCGAGATGGAGCAACGCAGCGGCCAGCGCCTCTCCCCCTGCGTGGTGGTCGACGACCACATGCTCGCCGACATCAGCGGCGAGGAGCTGGAAAACTGGCTCGTGGCCAACGATCGCATCCAACGCAGCGACGCCCCGGTCGAAGTCCCGATCAACTCGAGTTGCCAAAACAAGAAGCAGCACGTGGCCTGATTCAAGTGCCTCAACTTCAAGGAAACCCGCGGCCTCGCCGCGGGTTTTTTATTGCCCAGTCGCCCAAGAACCTGAAGAGAGACGTTTCAGACCAGTCGTAAAACCCGATATGAACGGCCTGACGTCTACTGCTGAGTAAGCTGCGTTGGTGACGGGCGAACTACCACGATGAAGAATGGCAACGGGAGGGTATCGGTATGAGTTCACAAAACCTGTGTTCACGCATTCTCACGACTGCGGGCTACATCGCCATGTTGGTCGGTGCGCTTGATCCGTTGGAGGGATCGGTGTTGATCCTTCCCGGCAGCGGCTTGGTCGCGCTTGGAACCTTCCTCAACCGGAGCGAACGTCGTGTGATTTTCTACCGACTGATGGTGTTCCTTCTGATTGCGGTTGGTGTGGGCTCACTCTGGTGGTCAAGCAGTGTCGGAGGGTTTGGCGAGCCGGGGAAACTTTCCATGTGGTGGGGATCGTTGGTTTTGCCTTACCTGATTGGCTGGTCGATGGGGATCTGGGGACCAGGATCACCACGGTGGGTGTTGGCTCTGGGCGTCGTTGTCGGCGTGTTCTATCTGACGATCACGCCGCTGGTTCTTACCCGGGGTCACGGACAGACTCAGGGCGTCATCGCCGCGGTCATCGCCACGCTCGGTCTTCTGACGATTGTGGGCTGCATCGTTCGATGGAAGAAGCTGCCCCGATGAGCCGAACCATGCGCTGCACCGAATCTACTCCCCCAACCCGAGCGCCTCGGCAACAACACCTTCGTCGTCCGCACTGAAGGCGATCCGCATCGGCGCGCAGCAGACCTCGCAGTCGTAGTCCCACTCGCAGGGAACTTCGGAAACATCCGGCGCCGGCACCGCGAAAGTCTCGTGGCAGGTCGGGCAGACGACCTCCGCGAATCCGGTCATGGCTTTTCCCCGAACAGTGTCTGGTAGAACAGCGGGTAAACGTCCGTGTTGTCGAACGAGCCGCGCACTTTGTCGGCGTTGAGCCCCGCCGCCCGTGCCACGATCCCCCCGCTGGTGTCCATGCCGGTCGCCCAGACCACGACAAACTCGTGCCGGCGACCTTCCCGGTCGGGCGCGCTGACGAACGGTGCGGCCACCCCGCCGGTCGGCGTGCGTTCCGCCCCGTCGATCATCGCACCATTATGGTCCCGGCCGTTTTCCAGCAGCGGCTTCTCGTAGTCCGACCCGCGCAACCCGAGCACGTCCGGGCCACCGGCTTCGCTGTCGGCGCAGGTGAGCAGCAGCGTGTCGGGATGCGTTTCGATGTAATCCAGCGCCACCCCAAGCCCCTCGTCCGCGCGCCGCAGCGCTTCAAGCATGCCGGGCGCGTTGTTGCAGTTGCCGAAGTTGTCCGTTCCCTCTTCCTCGACCACGAGCAAGAACTGACGGTCGCCGAGCAGACGCAGCGCGACGGCGGTCATTTCCGCAACGGTCGGCGCCTCATTTTTGTAGGGCGCCAGCCCCCGGGCCTGCAGGACTTCTTCGGGCTCGTCGTTGAAGGTGTCGTCTTCGGAAAAAACACCGAGAACCTTGCCCGCATCGTCCGGCAGCGCGGCCAACTCCTCTTTGGTGAAAATGACGCGGTAGCCGGCCTCCTTGGCCTCCGCGATCAGGTCGCGCCCGTCCTTGCGCCGCCCCGTGCCGTGCACCCCGGGCTGCCCCTCGGGCAGGAAATATTCCTCGCCCCCGAGCAGCATGACATCTGCTCCGGACTCCACGAGCTGCGCGACGATTTCATCCCCTCGATCGCGCCCCTCGACGCTGGTGAGAAAGCAAGCCGTCCCCGGTTCGCCCGCGCCGCCGGTGTTGATGACTCCGACGGCGACTCCCCGCGCTTGGGCTTCCTCCATAATGCTGCGCGCCCGACCAGCCGGGGAAACCGGACGTCCTCCTCCGGTGTCCGTGCCATAGGCCGCATGGGGCGCTTTCACACCGTAGGCATGCATGGTCGCCCCGGCGTTGGACGAGGGAGTCAGCGTGTCTTCCGCATGCCCGCGGTAGACCGCCACGTGCGGCAGCTTGTCCCAGTTGATCTCGCCGTCCGGCCCGGCCAGGAGATAGCGGGCCATCTGCCAGTGCGCGATACCCGTGCCATCCACATGATAGAAAATCACATTGCCGGTCGCTGCTTCGGTCTCCGGCGCGGACTTCCCGCATCCGGCCAGCCCAAAGAGCAAAGCCACCAACCCCACTCGCCACACGTCACACACCACCCGTTACTCTCCTATATCCTCGTTCCATAACTGCGGTTCGGCCGCGATGAAATCCTCCATCAGCCGGATGCAGTCCGCATCCTGCCGGATTTCCACGTCGACCCCCTGCGAGCGGACGTAGGCTTCCGGGCCTTGGAAAGTTTTGTTCTCGCCGATGACCACTTTGGGAATTCCGTAAAGCAGGATGGCACCGCTGCACATCGGGCAGGGCGAGAGGGTCGAGTAGATCGTGCACCGGCGGTAGACGGAGGCCGGCAGGCGTCCGGCATTTTCCAGACAATTCATTTCCGCGTGGTGAATGACGCTGCCTTCCTGCACACGCCGGTTGTGACCGCGGCCGATGATCTTGCCATCGAGCACGAGCACCGAGCCGATGGGAATACCGCCCTCGGCGCGCCCCTGCCGCGCTTCTTCGAGGGCGGCCTGCATGTAGGGATCCGGGGAGGCCATGGGAAGGGCAAGCTACGGGAGGCGGCCCGTCCGCGGCAAGACCGCAAACGTCACAGACTCGACACACCGCGCCTCACCCGCTGTCATTCCGCTCCATGAAAAGCATGACCGGATTCGGCCGCGGTGAGTGCGTCAGCCGCGGCACCCGTTACTCGGTGGAAATCGGGACCGTCAACCGCCGCAACGCCGAACTGGTCTTCAACCTCCCCCGCGAGCTCGCGCCTTTCGAAAACCTGCTGCGCGAGATCTTCGCCCCGTCGCTGGCCCGCGGTCGCGCCACCGTCACGGCGTCCGTCTCCTCCGGCAGCGGGAACCGCCCGCTTCTCGACCCCGCGCTCTTCCGCCGCCTGCATCGCGAACTGACTGCGGTGCAGCGCAGCCTGAAGATGTCCGGTTCGCCCGCCCTCTCCGATCTGGTCTGCCTCTACGCCGCCACGGCGCAGGAAAAAGCTTCGTCGCACGCCCCCGAGGCCTCCGCCTTGGCCAAAGCCGCCCGGTCCGCCTTGCGCGCCCTGGAGAACATGCGCCGCAAAGAGGGAGCACATCTGGCGCGCGAATTGCGCCGCCTGCTGGCCCGCTTCGCCAAAGAAATCGCCGCCATCGGCAAACTTGCTCCGACTGTCACCGCCCGGCACCGCGAAGCCATGCGCACGCGCCTGGCTGCCCTCGATCCCGCCTTCGCCGCCGATGACGAGCGCCTGGCCCGCGAGCTGGCTCTTTTTGCCGACCGCTCCGACGTCACCGAGGAACTGAGCCGCCTCGAAAGCCACCTCAAGCAATTCGGCACGGGCCTCGCCGCCAAGGATGCCAGCGGCCGCAGCCTCGACTTCCTCGCCCAAGAGATGTTCCGCGAGTGCAACACCATCGGATCCAAGGCGAACTCCGCCGCGGTGACCCGCCACGTCATCGCCGCCAAAACGGAACTGGAGCGCCTCCGCGAGCAGGTGCAGAATGTCGAATAGTCGATGAAACGCCTCGGCATCCTTTTTGTCATCTCCGCCCCGTCCGGCGCCGGGAAGTCGACCATTTGCAGTTCGCTGCGCCAGACTCCCGACACCATCTACGCCGTCTCCTGCACGACCCGTGCGCCGCGCGCCGGGGAAATCGACGGCGAGGACTACCACTTCATGGAGACCGCGGACTTCGAACGCCGCATCGCCGCCGGTGACTTCCTCGAATACGCCCGCGTGCACGACCACTATTACGGGACCCTGCGCCAGAGCATCGTCGACCACCTCCGCGAAGGCATCGACGTGCTGGTCGACATCGATGTGCAGGGCGCGGCCACCATCCGGCAGAGCACCGACCCGTTCATCTGCGATTCGCTCGTCGATATCTTCATCATGCCGCCCAGCCTCGAGGAACTCCGCCACCGCCTGCAAAAGCGCGGCACCGAGTCGCCCGAACAGATCGAATTCCGCTTGGCCAACGCCGCCGCCGAAATGAAATGCTGGCGGGAATACAAATACACCATCATCAGCGGATCGATGGAGGAAGACCTGACCAAGTTCCGCGCCATCACCCGCGCCGAGCGTTACCTCAGCCGGCGCATCATTTCCCTGGAAGACTGACATGTCCGCCCCGAAAACCATCGTGCTCGGCGTCACCGGTTCGATCGCGGCTTACAAAGCGGCCGACCTGACCAGCCTGCTGGTCAAGAAAGGTCACGAAGTGCGGGTCGTCATGACCGACTCCGCCCGGCACTTCATCACGCCGCTGACCCTGCAAACCCTGAGCAAACATCCGGTCATGACCGATGTCTTCGACGAGCGGGAGGGTTGGTGTCCGGGGCATATCGAACTGGCCGACCGGGCCGACTTGTTGCTCGTGGCTCCCGCCTCGGCGGCCGCGCTGGCCCGCCTCGCCTGCGGCTTGGCCGACGATGCGTTGACCTGCATCGCCCTGGCCACCCGCGCACCGCTGGTCATCGCCCCGGCCATGAACGGGAAGATGTGGTCGCATCCCGCCACGGTGCAAAACACGGAAACGTTGCGCGGCCGCGGAGCGATCTTCATCGGACCGGGCGAAGGACTCCTCGCCTGTGGCTACGAAGGCGCGGGCCGCCTGTGGCCGGTCGACGACATCGCCGCGCAAGTCGAAGACATTCTCCGCCGTTGAGCGCGGAACCTTCGTCATAAAGCGCGGGAAAACGCGCGACGCGCGAAAACTTGCGGCGGAAATATTCCGGAATTTCGCAAAAAAACCGTTGACGCTGTTGCACAATGGTTCTACCAACACGCTCGTGAGTTGCCACAAACGCAATCTCCAGTCCCGCCACTGCGGATTGAAAGGGGGGATTCTGGATGCCCGCTAAAAAGAAGAAAGCCGCCAAGAAAAAAGTCGCGAAGCGCAAGCCCGCCAAGAAAAAGGCTGCTAAGAAAGTAGCGAAGAAAAAAGTAGCGAAGAAAAAAGTCGCGAAAAAGAAAGTCGCGAAGAAAAAAGTCGCTAAGAAAAAAGCCGCTAAAAAGCGCCGCCGCTAAATCTTAGTGGTTTCATGAAGTTGCACGGGAGGGGATTTCGATCCCCTCCCGATTTTTTTAGTCTGCCGCGCAGGCCGCATCTGCTAACACAACGCCGAACATGTCCGAGTTTCTCACCACGGCCGTCGATGCCGCACTCATGGCCGGAAAACTCCTGCGCGAGAATTTCGGCAAACCGCTCGAAGTGGACGCCATGCAGGCGCACGACATCAAACTCGAACTCGACCGGCGCACCCAGCGGCTCATCGAGGACCACATCCTCGCCCGCCACCCCGACCATGCCATCCTCGGGGAGGAAGGTATCAGAGGTGGCAAGGGCGATTGCGAGTGGATTATCGATCCGTTGGACGGCACCGTGAACTACTTCTACGGCATCCCCCATTTTGCCACGACCATCGCCGTCCGCCGCAACAACACGCTCCTGGCCGGCGTGGTTCATGATCCGATGCGCGATGAAACGTGGACCGTCGAAGCCGGAGGCCCCGCACTGCTCAACGGACGCGAGATCGAGGTGAGCACGCGCACGGACCTCCAAGATTGCATCATCTCCATGGGCGTCTCGAAAACCGTCGATACGATCAACAGCACCCTTCCCGCGTTCAACCACGCCATCCGCCGGGTGAAAAAGATGCGCATGCTCGGCAGCGCCGCGCTCGACATCGCCTACGTCGCCACCGGCCGCCTCGATGCCTACATCGAAGGCACCATCAGCCTGTGGGATATCGCCGCCGGACTCCTCCTCGTCCCCGCCGCCGGTGGGACCGTTGATCTCCAACCCCACGCCGACAACCCCAACAAGTTCCGCATCACGGCCACCAGCGGCCGGGCCGACTTTCAGTCTCTTCTTCCCAACGGACCAAAGACTGAAAACTGAACACTGAAAACTTTCCCCATGACCACCACCGGCCTCGGTTACGACGTCCACCGTTTCATCGCGGGGCGACCGCTGGTCCTCGGCGGCGTGGAGATCCCCCACGACCTCGGGTTGGAAGGGCATTCCGATGCCGATGTGCTAAGCCATGCCATCGCCGACGCCGTTCTCGGCGCCATCGGCGAGCAAGACATCGGCCACCACTTCCCCAACACCGATCCGGGGATCCGCGGCATCAGCAGTCTGGAGATCCTCGAAAAAGCGGCCAACCTCGCGCGTTCCCGCGGGGCGCAACTCAACAACATCGATGCCACGGTGATCGCCGAGGCACCCAAGATCGCCCCGCATGTCTTCCCCATGCGCGAGCGCATCGCCGCCGCCCTCGGTCTGCCCGCCGCGCGCGTGGCGGTCAAAGCCACCACCAACGAGGGCCTCGGCTCGATTGGCCGCGGGGAAGGCATCGCCGCCATGGCCGTGGCCTCGGTCGAGCTACCTTGAGATGGCGCTGCAGTTCCACAACACCCTGACCCGCTCGCTGGAGCCCTTCATACCGCTGGACCCGGACGGCCGGACGGTCAAGCTCTACACCTGCGGTCCCACCGTCTACAACCACGCCCACATCGGCAACTTCCGCGCCTACCTTTTCGAGGATCTCCTCCAGCGCCACCTCGAATACCGCGGCTTCCAAGTCGAGCGCGTCATGAACCTGACCGATGTGGACGACAAAACGATCCGCGGCGCCCGGGAAAAAGGCGTTCCCCTCGCCGAGTTCACCCAACCCTACAAAGACGCCTTCTTCGAGGACCTGCAGGCCCTCCGCATCAAACCGGCCGACCGCTTTCCCGCCGCGACCGAACCCGAGCACATCGCGCGGATGATCGCCATGATCGAAAAGCTCGTCGCCGCCGGCCACGCTTACCAGGCGGACGACAAATCGGTTTACTTCCGCATTGGCAGCTTCCCCGACTACGGAAAGCTGGCCCACCTCAACCTCGACGAACTCCGTCCCTCCGGCCGCGTCAGCTCCGACGAATACGAAAAGGAAAGCGTCGGCGACTTCGCCCTCTGGAAGGCGCACGACGCCGACGACGGCGACGTGAAATGGGACAGCCCGTGGGGTCCGGGTCGCCCCGGTTGGCACATCGAGTGCAGCGCCATGGCCACGGGCCTCCTCGGCGACCGCCTGGATATCCACTGCGGCGGGGTGGACAACATCTTTCCCCACCACGAAGCCGAGATCGCCCAGACCGAATGCTGCACCGGGCAGAAATTCGTCAACCTATGGATGCACTGCGCCCACCTCATGGTCGACGGACGCAAGATGGCCAAGTCGTTCGGGAATTTTTACACCCTGCGCGACCTGCTCGACAAAGGCTGGACCGGACGCGAGGTGCGCTACGTCCTCCTCTCCGCCCACTACCGCCTTCCGCTCAACTTCACCTTCGAAGGCCTGGCCGGCGCGCGCAGCGCCCTGCAACGCCTCGACGAATGGCAGCAACGTCTCTCCGAGCTGGCTGCCACGGCGAAAAAGAGCGAACCGCACCCGCTCTTGGCGGAAGACAAATTCGCGGCTGCCCTCGACGACGACTTGAATATCTCCGCCGCCCTCGGCGCGCTCTTCGACCTCGTGCGCGACACCAACCGCGCCATGGACCGGGGTGAAATCTCCCCCGAGCAGGCCCGCGGCCTCCTCGACTATTGGAAGCGGGTCAATTCCGTCCTCCGCCTCGAGCCCGAAGCCGCCGCCATCCCCGCCGAAGTCGCCGCCCTCGTCGAGGAACGCACCGCCGCCCGCGCCGCCAAGGACTGGGCCAAGAGCGACGCCCTGCGGGATGAGTTGCTCAAGCACGGCTGGGTGGTCAAAGATACCAAAGACGGCACCAAACTGACCCGCACCGGCGGTTAACTCGTCACACGTCACTCGCCACACGCCACTTTCCTTCATGACCTACGCCCCCGCCGACTACCTCGACCTCGAGCACACCGATCACCGGTCGCTGTTCGAAAAGGTGACCCATGTCTGGGAGGCTCTCCCGCTCATCGCCTCCTACCTCCAGTTCCGCCTCAAGCCCGCCATCCACGGCAAACAGATCGGCCGCCCGTTTATCAGCAATGCCGTCTACATCGGCCACGGCACGACCATCGAGCAGGGCGCCATGATCAAAGGCCCCGCCTGGATCGGCGACCGCTGCCAGATCCGCGCCGGATGCTACATCCGGGAAAACGTCATCGTCGGCAACGACGCCGTGCTCGGCAATTCCTGCGAATTCAAAAACTGCATCGTCTTCGACGGCGCGCAGGTCCCGCACTTCAATTACGTGGGCGATTCCATCCTCGGTCACCAGGCCCACCTCGGGGCGGGCGTGATTTTGTCCAATGTCCGCCTCGACCACGGCGACGTCATCGTGCGCGGACCCGACGGCGGCGTCGCCACGGGCTTGAAAAAATTCGGTGCCATCGTCGGCGACCGCGCCGAAGTCGGCTGCAATTCCGTTTTGAGCCCCGGCTCCCTCATCGGCCGCGAGGCCGTCATCCACCCCTGCGTCCATTGGAAAGGCGTGCTGGCCGCCCGCACCACGGCCAAACTGCGCCAACCGATCGAACAGTCCCCGCGCGCTTGAACATGGCATCGCCAAGGCATCCGCAGTCCGACCGCCGAGCCGTCGGGATGCTCTGGCTGCTGCTCGTGTGTCTCCTTGCGCCGGCCGCGACATCCGTCGCCCAGAACAATGACTTGGATCCGGCCCGGAGCGTGGAGGAATTGGCCGGCGAACCGTTCATCGACCGGAAAGTGGGATCCACGCTGGAAAGATTCTCCGCGTGGAAAGCGCGGATGAAAAAGGAGCATTTCACCGCTTACCTGCTCGTCTATACCGCTCTCCTCGGCACCGCAGCGGGCGGGGCCTACGGGTTCCTCGCTTTCCGCTTCGGCGACGCCATGGCCCCCTACCGTCGCATCCGCAACAAGACCGGCCTTCTGTCCCTCGCCGTCGGACTCGGCTTGGGCGTTTTCGTCGCCGTCACCCAGATCCCGCCCACCATCAGAGGCAAGGTCAGCATGCTTCTCCTGACCATCGCCTGCGCCCTGGTCACAACGACGATTGCCGCCCTGCTTCTCTTCGTCGTCCAGCGCAAGTTCATGGTACTCCGGGCCCGCCGCTCCGGCTTTCCCTTGAGCGGACGCCTCCGCGTTCCCTAACCGCCGGGCAGATCCCGCGGCGGGGAGAAAAGGATGGAAGGAATGCGCTGACCGAAAATTTCGGCGAAAGGCTGCGCCTTGCGATCGCGATCGGGGGCCAGATTTTTGAAGAGCCGCACGTAGGAAATGCTGCATTGCAGGCGGCGTTGCGACTTGTCGATCTTCGGGTTGAGTTGGATCACCGCCTCGGAAAACGGCGGCTGCTTTTTGCGGCGAAGCACCTCCTTGCGCACCGCGGCGATGGGTCGCGACGTGTCTTTGACCAATTCGTCCATCGCCTCGAGATCCTGCCGCGTGACCGGAGCCCAGAGGCGACGCCATTCGTCGGGGTCGATGCGCGCAACGAGGGATTGGACGAATTTTTTCCCGCGGCCGTCCTGCTCCCAGAATCCGATAACGAGCAGGAAGGGTTCGTCGATGTCGTATTGCCGCAGCGCATCACCGAGCAGGACCGGCTCGCCGTATTGCGTGGCCTTGGGATTCACCGGGATCCGGCCGTGCTTCTTGTTTACGGAGGCCGGGATGTCCCACTTGTCCGTCGGCCCGGACGGACGGTGTCCGCCGAAGAACGTGTCGGCCACCCAATGCTCGAAGCTCAAGCCGTGCCGCTGGACTTCAGTGGCGTGTGCCAGCGAGGCGAGAAGATAGAAGGTCAGAGAAAAGGCAGCCCTCATGGAGAAACGTTTAACAGAAGCCAACGAAGGGAACGAAGGGGGAAGTGATGGCGAACGGCGATTGACACGACATCAGCTACAATCATAGTTAACTTATGAAAGTCGCCTCCAAGTCGCCTAGTAGTCGGCAGACTCTCACTCTCACCCGCAACGCATTCGGCATCTTGGACAGCCTGCGTGGTGACGCGCCAAAGTCGGTTTTTGTCGAACAGTTGCTCGCCAAGGAAAAGGCGCGCCGGGAACGCGAGATGTTTTACCGGGACGCTGTCAACGCCTACACGCCCAAGGTGCGTGAGGAGACTCTCAGACTGAACGAGGAAACTCCGATTGCGGCAGAATGAATCTGCCGTTGTATTCATCCACGGCGGATCCCTCGCACCCCAATCTCGTCGGGTTGCAACATCCGGGGTTGGCCGGTTTGCCCACCCAACTTGTTTGTCCGGTCCGCGAAAATCTTTCGCTCACCCCGCTTCGCGTGAAGATCCGCTGGAGCGGCCAGGGTTACGTGGTGGCCTGCGACCTTCTGCGCCCGATCAACACGGCCGCGCTCAAACGTGTCGGGCAGCTGGACGGGTCCACCTCCACGGAGATCCTGCGCACGTTTCAGCTTCTACTGGCGACGGAAGAGTTGTAGCGGCGGTCTGTGACCGTCGGTGCCTTTGAAAACTCTTGGGTTCCGGCGGTCATATCAGTTGGTCGCCTTTGGCGACCTGTCTCGCAAAGCCTCGGCTGACCGCCGCTACAAACAGCACAAAAAGGTGCTACGCTGAGCGCCGACGGCGTTTGACGCCGAGCATGGCGAGGTTGCGCTTGAGGCCGGCTTCCAAGCCGGCGGCTTCTTCGTCGCTGAGGTTGGCACTGTTGGCCAGGGCGGTCTGGGCGCGTTCGATGGCTTTGGCCACCGCATCCTCATCGATCTCGCTCTCGCGGGCGACCATGTCGGTCAGGATGGAAATGCGGCCCGGCGTGATCTGGGCGAAGCCTTCGCCAACCGCGGCGTAGGTTGTCTTGCCGTCGTTGACCACGGCCAATTCACCCGGTTCGAGCATGGTCATGACCGGCTCGTGGTGCGGCAGCACGCCGATTTCGCCGGAGGTCGTCGGGATGACGACCTGGTCGACCTCCGCCGCGGTGCTGACCCCGGCGGGGGAGACGATCTCGAAATGGATCTTGGTGGCCACGCTTTAGCGGGTGACGGTGTCGATGCCGCCCTTCATGTAGAAGTTCTGCTCCGGCACGTCGTCGTATTTGCCCTCGAGGATTTCTTTGAAGCCGCGGACGGTGTCCTCGGTCTTGACGTATTCGCCCTTCGTTCCAGTGAAGATCTCGGCCACGTGGAACGGCTGGCTGAGGAAACGCTGGATTTTGCGGGCGCGGTAGACGGTCTGTTTGTCGTCCGGGCTGAGTTCGTCCATGCCGAGAATGGCGATGATGTCCTGCAGGTCTTTGTAACGCTGCAGCACGCGTTGGACGCCGCGGGCCACTTCGTAGTGCTCTTCGCCGACGATTTCGGGCGCGAGGGCTTTCGAAGTCGACGCCAGCGGATCGACGGCGGGGTAGATGCCCAGCTCGGCGATGGAACGCTCGAGCACGATGGTCGAATCCAAGTGCGCGAAGGTGGTGGCCGGTGCGGGGTCGGTCAAGTCGTCCGCCGGCACGTAAACGGCCTGCAGCGAGGTGATCGAGCCTTTCTTCGTCGAGGTGATGCGCTCCTGCAGGTTGCCCATTTCGGCGGCCAGCGTCGGCTGGTAGCCCACGGCGGAAGGCGTACGTCCGAGCAACGCGGAGACTTCCGATCCGGCCTGCGAGAAGCGGAAGATGTTGTCGATGAAGAGGAGAACGTCCTGGTTCTTCTCGTCGCGGAAATACTCGGCCATGGCCAGCGCGGTCAGCGCGACGCGGAGACGGGCGCCCGGGGGCTCGTTCATCTGGCCGTAGACGAGGGCAACCTTGGACTTGGAGATGTCCTTCTGGTCGATAATGCCGGCCTCGCACATTTCGTTGAAAAGGTCGTTGCCTTCGCGCGTGCGCTCGCCCACCCCGGCAAACACGGAGTAACCGCCGTGGCCTTTGGCGATGTTGTTAATCAGCTCCATGATGACCACGGTCTTACCGACGCCGGCGCCCCCGAACGCACCGCTCTTGCCGCCCTTGGTGAAGGGGCAAATGAGGTCGATGACCTTGATGCCGGTCTCGAGGATCTGCGCCTCGGTGTCCTGTTCGACGAGCGTGGGGGCGTTGCGGTGGATCGGGTATTTTTTCTCGGTCACCACCGGACCGGCTTCGTCCACCGGGTCGCCGGAGACGTTGAAGATGCGGCCAAGGACGGCTTCGCCGACCGGCACGGAAATGGGCGCGCCGGTGTCGACAACTTCGCCGCCGCGGCGAAGGCCTTCGGTGCTGGACATGGCGACGGAGCGGACCCAGCCCTCACCCAAGTCCTGCTGAACCTCGAGGACGACTTTGGATTTCTCGCCGTTGACGTCCGCGGTGGTTTCCAGCGCGTCGTAAATTTTCGGGAGTTTGCCTGCGCTGAAATCGACGTCCACGACGGGGCCGATGACTTGCACGATTTTACCGGTGTTGCTCATAACTTTGATTGGTTAGCCCATGGCCATCTGGGCCGTGGAAATCTCGAGGATTTCCGTGGTGATGGCGGCCTGGCGGATTTTGTTGTATTCGAGGGTGAGGTCTTTGATGAGGGACTTGGCGTTGTCGGTGGCGTTCTTCATGGCCACCATGCGCGCGCTCTGCTCGGAGGCGCGGGCGTTGAGGATCATGGCATACAACTCGTTGCCGACGTAGAAGGGCAACAGGGCGTTGAGCACTTCCTGCGGGGAAGGCTCGAACTTGAAAGCGGACATGGCTTCCTCCTCGGAGGAGGTCAGCTCTTCGGCGTGCTTGCCGCCCATCTGGAAGGAAGTGATGGGCAGGATCTCGTGGGCCGAGGGGACTTGGGTGAGCGTGTTGATGAAGTCGGTGTAGAGCACGACGACCTTGTCGCAATCGCCGGCGAGGAATTTCTCGATGATGAATTGCCCGACGGGTTTGACCTCGCCGTATTCGGGCGTGTCGCGCATGGGAAAATCGGCCAGCAGATTGCGCTTGGTGCGGACGAGGAAGTCGGCGGCTTTTTTACCCGTGGCGATGAAACTGGTCGTGGCCGGGTCGAATTGCTGGATCTCGCGGAAGAGGTTCGTGTTGAGGCCGCCGCAGAGGCCTTTGTCCGTGGCGACGACGTAGACCAACGTGTGCTTGACCGGGCGGACTTGGAGGAGCGGATGCAATTCGTCCTCGCTGTGCTTGCTCACCGAGACGAGCACACGGTTGAGCATTTGGGCGTAGGGCCGGGTATCCAAGGCGCGCTGCTGCGCCTTGCGCATCTTCGCCGCGGCGATCATCTGCATCGCCTTGGTGATTTGCGCCGTGTTGCGGACCGATTTGATCCGGCGGCGGATTTCCCGTGTGTTGTTGCCCATGATGTCGTGCGCCTACTTGTAGAACTGGGCGAATTCGTCGAGGGCGGCCTTGATTTCGGCGCCCAGAGCATCGTCGATCGCCTTCTTCGTGCGGATGGACTCGAGGACCGAGGCCTTCCTCGTCTCGAGGAACTCTTGGAGCTTGGCTTGGAAGTCCTTGATTTTCTCGACGTCGATCTTGTCCATGTAGCCCTGCTGCATGGCGTAAAGGACGGCGGCCTGCATCTCCACCGGCAGGGGCTGGTATTGCTGCTGCTTGAAGAGCTCGACGATGCGGCGTCCGCGCTCGAGGAGGGCCTTGGTTTTGTCGTCCAGATCCGACCCGAACTGCGCGAAGGCGGCCATTTCGCGGAACTGGGCCAGCTCGCCCTTGATCTTGCCGGCCACCTGTTTGATGGCCTTGATCTGCGCGGCGGAACCGACGCGGCTAACCGAGAGACCCACGTTGATGGCGGGGCGGATGCCCTGGTAGAAAAGATCGCCTTCGAGGTAGATCTGGCCGTCGGTGATGGAGATCACGTTGGTCGGGATGTAGGCCGAGACGTCGCCGGCCTGGGTCTCGATGATGGGCAAGGCGGTCAGGGATCCCCCGCCGGCCGCCTCGCTGAGACGCGCGCTGCGCTCGAGAAGGCGGGAGTGCAGGTAGAAGACATCGCCGGGAAAGGCTTCGCGGCCGGACGGACGCTTGAGGAGAAGCGAGATCTGGCGGTAGGCCACGGCCTGCTTGGAAAGATCGTCATAGACGATGAGGGCATCCATGCCGTTGTCCATGAACCATTCGCCGATGGCCGCGCCGGCGAAGGGCGCGAGATATTGGCTGGCCGCATCGTCCGAGGCGGAGGCAACCACGACGATGGTGTAGGGCATGGCACCTTCCTTTTCCAAAGCGGAAATGACGCGCGCCACGTTGGCATTCTTTTGTCCGACGGCGACGTAGATCGAGTAGAGCGGACGGAAGTCTTTGTCGCCCGAGGCTTCGCCCTGCTTGTTGAGGCGGCCTTGGCTGATGATCGAGTCGATCGCCACGGTCGTCTTGCCGGTGGCGCGGTCGCCGATGATGAGTTCGCGCTGACCGCGGCCGATCGGGATCATCGCGTCGATGGCCATGATGCCGGTCTGCACGGGCTGGGTCACGGGGCGGCGTTTGATGATGCCCGGGGCGATTTTTTCCAACGGATAGTAGGTGGTCGCCTCGATCGGGCCTTTGCCGTCGATCGGCTCGCCCAGCGTGTTGACCACGCGTCCGAGGAGGGCTTTGCCCACGGGAATGGAGAGGAGGCGGCCGGTCGTTTTGACTTCGTCGCCCTCTTTGATGGCGCCGTAGTTGCCGAGGAGCACGACGCCGACTTCGTTTTCCTCGAGGTTGAGGGCGAGGCCGAAGACGCCGCCGGGGAATTCGACCATTTCGTTGAGCATGACATTGCTCAACCCCTCGACGCGGGCGATGCCGTCGCCGACTTCGCGGACCGTGCCGGTGTTGGTGTGGGCGGCGCCGGCTTGGAGGCCTTTGATTTTCGATTCAATTTCTTGGACGAGTGTGCTCATGGGCTTGGTTTTCTAAATTCGGTTCAGGCGGGAAGGGCTTCGAGGCGGGCGCGGACACTGCCGTCCCACACATCGCTGCCGACGCGCACGCGCAGGCCGCCGATCAATTCGGGGCGCACGGCGGTATCGAAGGTGAGATCCGAGCCGTGCGTGCGGATGATGTCGGCGCGGAGGTTGTTCATTTCGGATTCGGTGAGCGGGGCCGCGCTTTCGATGACGACATGGCGGCGTTCCAGTTCGAGGCGGACGAGACGGGCGAAGGACTGCAGGATCGCGAGGTAACCGCGCGGTTTTTCCGAAGCCAGAGCGTCGGTCACGGCACGGACACGCGCCGCGTCGAGCTGGCCGTCAGCCAAGCAGCCGCGGAAGAGCGAACGGGCAGTTTTGCGGGCCTCGCGGGGTGATGTCATGCCGCAATCTCCTTGATCGTCTCGTCGTTGAGACGCTTCTGATCGTCGGTGGTGAGGACCTTGCCGGTGACCTTGGCCGTGGTGGCGGCCACGAGGCCGACCATGGCCGTTTTGACCTCGGCCTCCATCTTGCGGCGGTCCTGCTCGATGGACTCATGGGCCTTGCGAACGACACCTTCGGCTTCGGTGATGGCTTCCTGCACGCGTTTCTCGCGCACGGCTTCGGCACTGGCGCGGGCTTCGTCGATGAGGGCTTTGGCCTCATGGTCGGCCTTGGTGAGGATTTCCTTGTAGCGCTCCTCGGCTTCGGCAAGTTGCTGCTTCACCTTCTCGGCGTTGTCTTGCGCCTCGGCGATGCGACGTCGGCGCTCGGCCAAGACGTTGACGATCGGGCCGAAGGCGAACTTGTTGAGAAACCAATAGACGACGATGAAGATGATCGTCTGCGCGATGAATTTCGGCCACGTCACGCCGAATTGGCTGAAAAGTTGTTCGAGGATCTGCATGGTGCGCGGTTTCGCGGAAGCGGGCCGCCCCTCGCGGGGCGGCCCGGATAACGGTTAGCGTCCGCCGAACGCGAGGATCAGGGCATAAATGGCGATGGCTTCGGCCAGCGCCATGCCGATGATGCCCAGCGTCAGGACCTTGCCGAAGGCACCGGGGTTGCGGCCCACGGCCTCGACGGCCTTGGCGCCGACCAGACCGATGCCGATGGCGGCACCGGCGCCGGCGATGGCGAGGGTGAAACTTCCGGAGATACCCGAGGCGGCTGCCGCGGCTTCTGCGATGATGGGTGTGATCATGGTTTTTGTGTTTGTTTCTGCTTCGCGCCGCCCACGCTCTTGGCATGGTCCCGGCGGGAAAGGGTCAGTGGGCTTCCTCCTCGTCGTGGGTCGTCGAAAGCGTGATGTAGACGGCGCAAAGCAGGGTGAAAACCATGGCTTGGAGCAGTCCGATCAGCAGCTCGAGGAAGTAAAAGGGGATGGGCAGCAACACGCTCGAGATGTAGGCAACAAAATCAGGCAACCCGAGTTGCTTGCCCAGCGTGAGCATGGTGACGAGGAGGTTCTCGCCGGCAAAGACGTTGCCGAAGAGACGGAGCGAAAGCGAAACCGGACGGAAGGCGATCGAAACGACCTCGATCAGGCCGACCATGAGAAAAATGGGCATGAGCGCGATGGCCATGAAGCCCTTGAGCCCGCCCTTGACCCCGAACATGTGCTTGAGGAATCCGCCGACGCCCATTTCCTGGATCGACCAGTAGAGCCAGAGCACCATGAAGACGAGAGCCATGGCCAGGGTCATGTTGAGGTCGGCCGTGGTCGGACGAAGGATCGGGACCTCGATATTCGGGACAGTGAGGAATCCCGTGCGCTCGCCGAAGCCGATGGATCCCACACCCGGGACCAAGGCGAACCAATTGGCCACGAGAATGAAAAGAAAGAGGGTGGCGAGCAACGAGAAGACCTTCGAGACCATGTGCGGGCCGACAATTTCTTCAACCGTGTCGTAAAGGGTCTCGATGATGGCCTCGAAAGCATTCTGGGGACCATCCGGCACGAGCTTCACATCCTTGGTGGCGCGGCGGGCGAAGAAAAAAACGATGCCAACGACAATGAGCGAAACGAAGATGGAGTTGGTCAGCCAATCGATCTCGAGCAGGAGCTTGTCCGCATAGAGCGGAATGTCGGCAGCGATGGGTAAGGAGAAGCTCATGAACGATAAAAGGCCGCAAGCGCGAACTCGCGGCCGGACCCTTCTTATAAGTTGGCCTAATAGTGTGTTTCAAGCGCGAATTACGCAGGGAAACCGCACAAAAATGGCCATTTCTGCCGCTGGCAGCGGCGGCCGGCCCTAGCGGCCGGGCCGTTGGCCCGTCGGCCCGAAAATCCGGCTTACCCCCAATCCCACCAGCAGAATAACCAGGGTCCCGACCACCACCGTCATGAAGCTGTGGAAGGGGTTCCGCAGCCCCTCCGGCCAGGCGGCCGCTTCCGGGCTGAGGGTCATCCAAAGGATCACCAGCACCCCGGCCACCACCGCGGTGATCGCGGCCGGATTCCCGGCCCGCCGGGAAATCAGGCCGAGGAGGAAGAGCCCGAGCATGCCCCCGGCAAAGATACCGGACAAAGTCCACCAGGCATCGAGGGCGGCTTTGACCCCGATCATGGCCAAGGCGACAGCCGTGCCGAGCGCCCCCCAGAGCAGCGAGGCCAGATGCAGCACGCGCATCGACTCGCGTTCGTCCGCCTGCGGACGGAAAAAGCGCTGATACCAGTCGGTCAGGAGCAAAGTCGCCGAGGAATTCAAGCTGGTCGAAATCGTGCTCATGGCCGCGGAAAAAATGGCGGCGAGCAGCAGACCTTTGGCCCCTGCCGGCAACTGGGTGAGGATGAAGTAGGGCAGGATGCGGTCCGCTTGATCCTCGCCTTGCAAGGCGGGCGGCAGAAGGTCCGGTTGCTGCGCGTAGAAAACGAAGAGCCCGGTCCCGATCAGGAAAAAGACCAGCGAAACCGGCACATAAAGCAGCCCGCCCAGCCACAGGCTGCGCCGGGCCGCTTGTTCGGAACGCGCCGCCACGTAGCGCTGCACGTAATTCTGGTCGATGCCGAAGTTCTGCAGGTTGATGACAATCCCGTAGGCCAGCACCACCCAGAATGTCGATTCGCCGAACGCCGCGCCGAAACTGCCGAGCGAAAATTTGTCGTGCGCAGCCGCGTAATCCATCCCCGCCGCCACACCGCCG
Organism: uncultured Verrucomicrobiae bacterium; assembly: GCA_963776165.1. Lineage (GTDB taxonomy): Bacteria > Verrucomicrobiota > Verrucomicrobiia > Chthoniobacterales > JACTMZ01 > JACTMZ01. Next base: position 300,988 of record CAVZLI010000002.1, on the reverse strand, counting down.
GGCAGCCCGGAGGCCACAAGAACAAGGCAGAGAAGCGCCCCGGCCATGAGGATCAAGGCCTGCACCGCATCGCTCCACAGGACGGCCACAATGCCGCCCAGCATCGTGTAAACGATGACCGAGGCTCCCGTGAGCAGGATGATCCAGTGCATTTCCCAACCGAGCAGCAAGTGCAGCGGCAGGGCCACGAGGAACATGACCGAACCCATCCGCGCGAGTTGGGTCAGCAGGTAGCAGATACCGGCGTAGACCCGGGCCCACGGACCGAAGCGCGTTTCGAGATGACTGTAGGCCGAGACCTCACCGGTGGCGCGGTAGTAAGGCACGAACCACCGCGCCGCGACCCACAGCGCCAAGGGCATGGAGAGGCTGAAAACAAACGCATTCCAGTTCCCCGCGTAGGCGCGTCCGGGCAGCGCGAGAAAGCTGATGCTGCTCAGATAAGTGGCCAGAATGGAAAGCCCCACTACCCAGCCCGGCATGGCCCCGTTCGCCTTGGTAAATCCTTCCGCTGTCGCGCTTTTGCCGGAGCGGTAAAAATAGAGCCCCACCCCGAGCATCGCCGCGAAATACAGCCCGAGGACGATCCAATCAACGACCGGCAGCGCCACCACCTGCGCTCCCTCAAGTCTCATCCCTCAACCCCCAGTTGCCCTAGTAAAGCTCGACCGGCGAGCGTTTCCCGTCCTCCACGCTTTTCTCCCGCGCCTTCTCCTCACCGAGGGTGGCCACACGGAGATCCCAGATGTCTCGATTGATGGCATCGAACTCGGCGAGCGAAAATGCCGTCGGCGCCGACATCTTCTTTTTGAAAGCCGCCACCCGGGCCAACGCGGGAGCGCGCACGGACTCCGGCTGCTTCTCCAGCACCGCGCGCGCCTGCTCGAGCATGTCGACCCGGTGACAGATCATGAGCAGGTCGTTTCCCGCGGCCAATCCGAGCGCGAGCATGTCATCGAAGGACGTCGTGTTCAAAATCGCCCCCATGTCGAGGTCATCGGTCATGACGAGCCCGTCGAACCCCATTTCCTGCCGCAGGAGTCCGTTGATCATCGCGGGCGAAAGCGAAGCCGGACGCATCTGCGGGTCGAGCGAGCCGTAGTGGATGTGTCCGATCATCATGCTGTCGACGAGCGGCGCAAAATGACGGAAGACCGCCAATTCATTCGCTTCCATGGCAGCGCGGTCGCGCTCGATGACCGGGAACGCATGATGCGGATCCTCCACCGCCGCGGCATAGCCGGGGAAATGCTTGCCGCAGCTCAGGATCCCGCCGCCTCGCAGCGCCGTGTTGAATTCGCCCGCTAGCGCGATGACCTGCTCCGCGGTCTTGCCGTAGCAGCGTCCGCGCAGTGAGTTATCGGCCTCGTCATCGAACGAAATATCGAGCACCGGGCACAGATCGAGATTGAAGCCGAAAAGCCGCAGCAGCTTGGCCGTCAACTCCCCGTGGCGCCGGACCAGCTCCGGGTTGCCGCGGTCGCGCAGTTGCTGCGCATTGGGCGGCTCTTCGCCGATGAGCCGCAGACGCGAAACGCGGCCACCTTCCTGATCGATGGTGATGACGGGCTCGGCCTCGGACAAATCGCGCAGGTCGTCGATCAACTTCCGCAACTGCTCCGGCGCCTTGATGTTACGCCCGAAAAGAATAAATCCCCCCGGCTGCACCCGCCGCAGCATGGCCGCCGTCTCCGCATCCAACTCCGTCCCCGGCACCCCGACCAAAAGCAACTGACCGACATCGTTCGACATGAGCTTTCAAAGACCAGATCCGATCGGAGGTGTCGATGCGAAAAGACGACCACCTTCCCTCGCTTGTAGCGGCGCTCTGTGAGCGTCGGAACCTGAGCAGCCAATGCACCGACGGTCATAGACCGCCGCTACAACTCAGGAAAACGCTGACGCGGTTTGCTCGACAACCATCCACCGATCGCGGCAAGGAAGACTTGGCCGTAGTCGGACAATTTGCGCTCCCCCACCCCGGGCACTTGCAGCAGGGACACCTCGTCGCGCGGATAATTCCGCGCCATGTGCCGCAAGGCGGCGTCGGAAAACACGACATAAGGCGGCACATTGCGGCCCCGCGCGAGCTCGGCTCGCAATTTGCGCAGGACGTCGAACAATCCTTCGTCGCATTCGACCTCGCCAGCACGCGGACGCCGCTTCCGCGCGGCGCCGGGGCTTTTGTCTTTGGCCGGCACAACCATGGGTCGCGTCAGCTGCACCGGCGTCCGTTCGCGCAGCACGTCCACGCCGCGAGCGCTCACGCTGATCGTGGCGAATTTGTCCTCGGTGGCCTCGAGCAGCCCGAGACGCAAGAGCTGGCGACCGAGATCGACCCAATAGGCGCGCGGTTGGTCGCGGCCCAGCCCGTAGGTGCTCACCGTGTCGTGCCCCCAGCGGAGGATCTTCTCCGATTTGCCCCCGGTCAGCACCTCGACGGCGTGTTGCAAGCCCGTGCTGAATCCGCTCTTTTGCCGCAGACGCAGGACGCAACTGAGGAACTTCTGCACGTCGGTGGTGGCATCCCATTTTTCCCGCGGCGCAAGGCATTGGTCGCAGGCCCCGCAATTTTCCTCGGTCCACTGTTCCCCGAAATACCCGAGCAAGGCCACGCGGCGGCAACGCTCGTCCTCGGCGAAATGGGTCATCTTCTCCAACTGCGTCCGCGCCTCGTGGCGCGCCTGCCGGTCGGAAATTTCTTCGAAAAAGCGCAGGTATTTGACCACGTCGCCGCGGGAGTAGAGGAGCAGGCATTCGGACGGCAACCCGTCGCGCCCGGCGCGTCCGGTTTCCTGGTAGTAGCTCTCCACGTTCTTCGGCAGGTCGGCGTGGATGACATAGCGCACATTGGGTTTGTTGATTCCCATGCCGAAGGCGATGGTGGCGCAGACCACCTGCACCTCGTCCCGCAGGAAGCCCTCCTGGTTGCGGGCCCTTTCGTCCGCCTCCAACCCGGCGTGGTAGGGCGCCGCCCGCACCCCCGCCTCGCACAAGGCCGCGGCCAACGACTCGGCCGCACGCCGCGACTGGGCGTAAACAATCCCGGCCTCCCCGCCGCGCTCGCCGACAAATTTGACCACCTGCGCCGCGGCCTTGGCCTTGGGCACGACGCGGTAGGTCAGGTTCGGACGGTTGAAGCTGGCGATGAAAATCTCGGGGTCGCGCAGTTCGAGTTGCGTGCGGATATCCTCCCGCACCCGCGGAGTGGCCGTGGCGGTGAGAGCCAGCAGCGGAATGTCCGCGAAAGATTCCCGCACCTCGCGCAGGCGACGGTATTCCGGACGGAAATCGTGCCCCCACTCGCTGATGCAATGCGCCTCGTCGACGGCCAGAGCGTTCATCCCCCACTCTCCGAGCTTGGGCAGGAAGTCCGGCAGCATGAGCCGCTCCGGCGCGAGGTAGAGCAACCGGTATTCACCGGCATAGAGCTTGGCAAAACGCTTCTTCGCTTCCGCGGAATCGAGCGTGGAGTTGAGGAATGTCGCGGCCACGCCGCTGGCCGTGAGTTGGTCGACCTGATCCTTCATCAACGCGATGAGCGGCGAAACCACCACGGTCAACCCGTCGCGAATCACCGCCGGCAGCTGGTAGCACAGGCTTTTGCCCGCGCCGGTCGGCAGGACCGCCAGCGTATCGCGTCCGGCCATGAACGACTGGCAGATCTCGCGCTGGTGCGGACGGAAGGTGTCGTAGCCGAAGACTTCCTTCAGCTTCTGTTCCAACGCGGGCATGAGCGGGAGTTTCAGCGCACCATGCCAAAGCTGCAAGCCGCAGCCCTTCCATAAATTTTGTAGCGGCGGTCTGTGACCGCCGGAAACGCTGATTTTTATGGCACCGACGGTCAAGGACCGCCGCTACAACCAGGAACAATTACGCCGCCGTCTTCGACGCGGCGCGCTTGCGGGCGGTGGCGTCGAGGATCTTCTTCCTCAGCCGCAGCGTTTTGGGCGTCACCTCGACGTATTCGTCGGGGGCGATGTATTCGAGCGAACGCTCGAGCGTCATCTGCACCGGCGGTGCCAGTTGGATGCCCTTGCCGTCGCCTTGACTGCGCATGTTGGTCAGCTTTTTTGCTTTGCAAGGGTTGACCGGCAAATCGTCCGGACGGGCGTTCTCGCCGACGATCATCCCCTCGTAGATTTCCTCCTGCGGCCCGATGAAGAGGCGACCGCGTTCCTGGATGGTGTCGAGCGCATAGGCCATACTCGTGCCGCCTTCCATGGACACTAGCACGCCTTTGCCGCGACTGGGGATCTCGCCTTTGTGCGGCCCGTATTCCTTGAACAAATGGCTCATGGTTCCGAGCCCCTTGGTCGCGTTGACCAGATCGGTCTCCAAACCGATGATGCCGCGCGTCGGGATGGTGGCCTGCACCAACACGCTGTGCGGGTGGTGCTCCATATTGACAATGTCCGCTTTGCGCGTGGCGAGCGCCTGGAGGATGTCGCCGAGGTTGTCGGGCGGAACATCGACGTAAAGGGTTTCCATCGGCTCGAGGAGCGATCCGTCGTCCGCGCGCTGAAAGATGACCTCGGGACGCGAAACGAGGAGCTCGAACCCCTCGCGGCGCATCTGCTCGACGAGGATGGCGATCTGCATCTCGCCGCGGGCTTTGACCTCAAATTGGCCGGCGGTTTCCGTCTCGGCCACTTGCAGCGAGACGTTGGTGCGCGTTTCGCGGATGAGGCGGTCTTTGATTTGCCGGGCGGTCAGCAACTTGCCCTCGCGTCCGGCCAGCGGCGAGTCATTCACGCAGATGCGCATGCTGATCGTCGGCGGATCGATCTGAATGAAAGGCAGCGCCTCGCGTTCCTCATTGTCGACGAGGGTTTCGCCGATGAAGACGTCCTCGAAACCGGCCAGACCGATGATGTCGCCCTCGGAGGCGGACTCGATTTTGATTTTCTCGAGGCCTTGGTGACCGAAGATGGCGGTCACGTTGGCCCGCTCTTTGCGGCCGTCCTGGTGGATGCAAACGATGGACTGCCCCACTTTGACCGAACCGCTGATGACGCGGCCGTAGGCGATGCGGCCGAGGTAGTCGCTGTAGTCGAGGTTCGACACCAGCATCTGGAAGTGATCAACGTCCGACTTGGTCGGTGACGGTATGTGCCAGGCGATGGCCTCGTAGAGCGGGACCATCGTCTCGCTCGGGTCGACCAGTTCGCGCTTGGCAAACCCCGCCTTGGCACTGGCGTAAATGTGCGGGAAGTCGAGCTGCTCGTCAGTCGCGTTGAGTTCGAGGAAAAGCTCGAAGACCATGTCGAGGACCTTGTGGGGGCGCGCGTTTTCCCGGTCGATTTTGTTGATGACCACGACCGGCTTGAGGCCGTTTTCCATGGCCTTGCGCAGGACGAATTTGGTTTGGGCCTGCGGGCCTTCGTAGGCATCGACGACGAGGAGGACACCGTCGACCATTTTCATGATGCGCTCGACCTCTCCGCCGAAATCGGCGTGGCCGGGCGTGTCAACGATGTTGATCTGGTATTTGTCCCACTTGAGCGAGGCGTTTTTGGCCCGGATGGTGATCCCCTTCTCCTTTTCGAGGTCCATCGAATCCATGACCCGCTCTTCCACTTTCTCGTGGGCTTGGAAGGTGCCGGACTGCCGGAGCAGTTGGTCGACCAGGGTGGTTTTGCCGTGGTCGACGTGGGCGATGATGGCGACGTTGCGGATGTTTTCCATGCGGGTACGAAAAAGGAGGGCGGACTATGGTGGTGGCGGGACGCCGTGTCAATCCACGGAAGGCTACACCACGATCAACGGCACAACGGAATCGGGGGCTTGGTGCATGATGTGCATGACGCGCCGGAAGCCTTCCGCGTTGGTTGTGATGCAGGAAAGCGAGTCGGGAACGCCCCCGCGACCCTCGGGATGCAGGAGTATGGCGTCCGCCTTGTAACCGGGACCGGGCTTGCCGACCGGCTGACCCGGGCCGGTGATAGCCGGGGTCTGCGCCGGCCAATTTTTTCCGCTCTTGCGCTTGGGCTGCAGCGTGTAATGACCCGCGGGAATCCCGCGCGATTTGCCGATAAAACCGTTCTCGTTGGTGCGGAATTCGCCCAGATAGCCCTGCCGGCCGTAGACATACATCGTCCCCGGCGAGCGACGATCCGCCGGGTCGTCGCGCTCCACGATCACCCCGATCCACCCGTCCTTGGCCCCCTTCGGTTTCTTGCCCGGATCACGAAGCGCCCGGTAACGACGCCGTGGACGAGGCAACCAGCGCATGGAGCGTCAAATCAGGGCCCTTGGATTTTCAGGCGAAGGAATTTTTCCCCACCCTCCATAGGCACGGACACCTCTTGGCGGCGATGGCCGGCCGGCACACCGGAGACATCGGCGGCATTGGATGAAACAAGGGTCGCCCAGTCGGTGGACATCAAATTGGTCGAAACCTGCGGGACAAAAGTCAGGCTGCTCCCGCCGTTGGTGCGCTCGAGCCAACGAAGAACAAGGTGGTTGCTTCCGCCGATATTGGTCGTCGCACCCATGGGAAGGGCGACGCGATCGCCCGAGAGAGGATTTCCGCCCAGCGCATATTCCTGCAGGTTGACGATTCCGTCGTTATCTTCGTCGGCGGTCCAAGGATCACGCGGGATCTCGGACAATCCATTGGCCACCAGCCAGTCGAGGGACGCGGGATAACGGACAAATTCGAAAGCACCAGTCTGGTCGTCGAAGTGGACAAGATATCGGGTATTGCCTGCCACATTCTGCGACAAGTTGTTGGCAGCACCTTCCTGAGCGAACCCGACCGTCGACCCGGCACCCCAAGAGGCACCGCCAGTCCAATCGCTGTTCGCGCGGGAGAATTTGAACTGCACCGCGCGCGAGGAGGAAAAAGTTCCCGACCATTCCCAACGGGCACGCTGATCACTCCAGGTCATGTTGTATGCATCGGGCGTCCAGACCGGCAAGGGAGCCACCTCTCCGGTCACCGTCAGGCGCTTGGGGACCGGATCGGCGAACCTCGGATTCGTGCCCCGCACGAACTCGTTCAGATTGCTCCAGCCATCACCGTCGGCATCCTGCGCGGCCTCGGATAAGCCGCTGGCCCGCTCCCAATCGTCCGGCAAGCCATCAAGGTCGCTGTCTGTCGCGGAGATTTCCACGATCTCGTAGCGACCCGAATACTCCTCAAAGCGGACCACATACCAGCGGCGACCGTTGAGCATCGCTGCGACATTCCCATTGGCCCACGCGACCGTTTGGCCGGGACTCCCAGCATCCTCCCACCCCCAGGTGCCGGCATCGTAGGAGGACAGGGAAAATTTGAACTCCGCCGTGCGCGAACCGCCCGACACCAGCCCGAAGAGCGGAAACTCCCAGCGCGCCAGGTCCGCATTCCAAGTCATGCGGCGACTCGCGTCACCCGCACTCCATAAGCCGTCTCCCGGCATGAACATCTCGTCGAAATGGTCGTCGATGGACGGATTGCTGCCGCGGGCGTATTCGGACAGATTGCGCACTCCGTCTCCATCCTTGTCCGCGAGCGCGTCGTCTGCGTCCAACTGCAGTCCGTGGAAGCGCTCCCATGCATCGGGCATCCCGTCGCTGTCGGTGTCCGTGACGGGCAGGGCGAACACTTCGTAAGTGCCGGAAATTTCCTCGAAGCGAACCAAATAGTGTCCGGGTGAACCAAAAGACTGGATGATATTGCCGTTCGCCCATTTGTCGGAAAAGCCGGGCGAATCTCCGACACCGTCCCAACCCCACGTGCCCGCAGCGTAAGTCCCGGCCATGAATTTGAATTGGTAATCGCCCGCGGCAAGAAGGTGCAGGGCAAACTCCCAGCGGCCGACATCGCGATTCCAGACCATGCGTGTCCGCGTGTCGTTCTCCGCCCAGAGGTCCCCACCGGGCATATGCATGACGGGAAACCGGTCCGAGGTGTCCGGCAGGCTGAAGCGGGCGTATTCTACTGCGTTAAGCACGTCATCCCCGTCGGCGTCCGCCGCGGCGTCATTGGAGAAAGGATCGAGACGGAAAAAGCTCTCCCAAGCATCCGGCATGGCGTCGCCGTCGCGATCCACCAGGCCCGCGACCGGATTCACGGAGGCAACGGAATTTTTCTCGTTGAAGCGCACGAGCTGCCAACCGACCACTCCAGTCGGCCATTGGAAATCAACCGAAGACTTGAAGCCGTCCGGGATTTGCGGCGTGGGCTGTCCCCAGTTGGCATCGTCCCGGGTCGGCCCGACGCCGAATTTGTAACCGGAGCCCGAAGGCGGTTGGAGGAAAGGTAAGGCGAGCGTCCAGACGCCGTGGCCGGCATAGCGCATGTTCCTGACGGACCAATTCCAGCCATTGTAGGAGCCGACCACACCCATCGCCGGATGGTCGAACTCGCCGGGGTCACTGGCGCGCTGGAATTCCTCGAGGTTGTCGAATGCATCCCCGTCGGGGTTGGCGCCGCCGTCGACCGACAGCTCCGGGTAGAAATGGAAACGCTCCCACGCATCAGCCATCCCGTTGCCATTCGCGTCTTCATCGAGCCGGCGGGATGCGTAGACACCGCTGGAGGGCTGGTAAGTGATTTCGTAGGTTCCAGGCTGGGCGACTTCGAAAGAGAAGTCCGGGCCGGATACCCACCCATCGGCGAGATAAGCCTTGGCGAATCGCGTGCCGGGCGACTGGAAACGGGCCACGTAGTGCCAAACAGACCGGACCGGGTCCCAACGGGCGTGGCGGCTGACGATATTCCAGTCGTTGAACGAGCCGGCCAGCGCGGCACGGTCCGGCACCGAAGGATCCGTGCCATTGAGAAATTCATCACGGTTGCTGAATCCGTCGCGGTCTTCGTCACCGGCGGCATCGGAGGCGCCGAACAACATCTCCCAGCCGTCGTCGATGCCGTTGGCGTTGGCGTCGGCCACAGGAACAGGTCCATCCGATTTGCCGAGGATGACAACGCTAAACGGGGCGACCTCGAAGGACTGGTAGTTGTTTAGCCCGAAGGTGCTGATGCTCGAGCCGACGACCGGCCCGATGTTGCCGAAGTCGGAGCCATAGATGGACGAGTCGCTGTTGAGGAGCACCTGCCACGGACCCTCCTCCGGGAAATCGACACCGACCCAACGCGTGTCCGCGGAAAAATTCACAGCCACGATGATGCTTTCGCCGGAATTTCCGGTCCGGCGCTCGTAACTCATCCACCCCTCGGTCTCATTGACCAAGTTGATGCGTGTGACCGCGGTGAGATCATCGACTTGCGGCAGCGAGGTAAACGTCAGGGCCTGTGAAAGGCCGTCGAGATTGCGGCGCAAACGGATGAGGTCTCGGTGGAACCGGACCACCTCGGGAAATCTTGCCGCGCGCAGCCAATCCAGACGCACGTAAGCGTCAAAGTAACCGTCGGCCAGCTGCTCCTGCCCCTGGAAGAGCATCGGCGTCCCCGCCGAAGTGAGGGTGACAGCCGAAGCCAGAAGCGTTTTCTTGCGGGCGGCGTAGCTTTCCGGGTCGGCGGGATCGAAGTCCTGCGCGAGCCGCGCCCCGTCGGTCTCTTTGTTGAGATCTCCGCATTTGTCGTGGTTTTCCGAAAAAATCACACGGAAGCCGGGCTGCTCTTTGGTCTCGAGGCGGAAGCCAATGTTGTCGGTGTTACGCTGATTGAGCGTGGGATAGGTCAGGCGACCCTCGAAAGGAGCCGGCAAGCTTCCATCGGTTTCCAAAGGAAGAAGGCGGGGGAAAAGGACGTTATGGAACGAAATCTCCCAATGCCCCGAATAGCCGCCGACTGAATTGGCATCCTCGGCGATGCTGTAATAGCGGACGTTGCGGTTGCGGATCTCGCTGTTGATTTCCTCCATCATGGTGATGGCCTCCGGAATGTCGGTATCGGGGTCCCCGACTTCCGGACCCGGATTCGCGTCGAAGCCGGTGATGTTGCGCGGCGAGTCCCAGCGCAGGGCCCACACTTTGTATTCATCGAGATACATGCGGATGTTGTCTTTGATGAACTGCTGGACGTTGGGATCGCTGTAGCGGGGGCGCGGCCCCCACTTGGTCCGCCCGATCCCGGGGCGCGCGGTCTCGTCCGTGCCGTGGTAAAAATACGGGTTGCCGCCGTCGAAATTCTCGAGGTCGGAAGCGCCGGGAGCGGCCAGATCGCCGTAGTGGTTGTGCACCACGTCGACCTGCACGGCGATGCCGCGCTTGTGCGCTTCGTTGACGAAATACTTGAAGGCGTCCGGGCCACCATAAGCCTGCTCGATGGCAAAGAGGGCGATCGGATTGTAACCCCAGCTGTGACGGCCGTTGAATTCGCTGACCGGCATGAGGGCGATCATGTTCACTCCGAGATCGCGCAGGTAGTCGAGCCTTTGCGCCGCATCGTAGAAAGTCGCCGGCTCCCCGTCGTCGGGCCGCGGATCGTGGAAGGTCCCGACGTGCAGTTCATACATGACGATTTCGTTGGGGAACGGCGGCTCGAAGCCCTCGTCTTCCCAGACGAAGGCATCCTTGTCATAGACTACGGCGGCTTGGCTTCCGTCGGACAGGGTGCGAACTTCACGCGCGCGCGGGTCCTTGCGCCAGAGTTCGGAGCCGTCGGCTGCGGTGATGAGGTATTTGTAGGCGTGGCCGGGGTGCGCGCCCGGAACGGTCGTGCTCCACACATTGTCCGCCGGATTTTTGGTCAGGGGATTCGCCGTCGTGCTCCAGTTGTTGAACTCGCCCGCCACGGCAATCCCGACCGCATTGGGTGACCAAACACGGAAGGTCACCCCGGTCAGGGTATCTCCGGATTTGTTGATGATAGCACCCAGTTCCTGCCCTCTAGCCTCGAGGACCGAGAACACCAGGGCCAACGAGAAGAGGGGAAACAAAAAACGCGCCACGGCGCGGAGAAGATACCAAGGTCTTAGGTCCGGTCAAGCGACCTTGGTCTTACCAGAAGCTCTGCGGCACTTCGATCTGGTCGCCGGGGAGGAGCTTGATATCGAGAGACGGGTTGGAGCGGACGGCTTTGATGTCGACGATCTGGACACGACCGCCTCGCATGACGCGGACTTTGCGCTGGTCGGCGTAGTCGGTGAATCCCCCGGCTGCGCTGATCGCGCCGAGGACGGTGAGGTCGGAGGTGTATTCGACGCGGCGCGGTTGGCGCACATCGCCACTCACATTGACGAAACGCAGGGTCGTCGGGACGGTGACGGTGATGGTCGGGTTGGTGTAGATCTCGCCTCCGCGGTAGGCGGACTCCACGGCGCGTTGGAGTTCCGCTTGGCCCAGGCCGGCGGCGCGAACTTTGCCGATGTGCGGCAGATTGACGAAGCCCTCCCCGTCGATGGTGTAGGAGCCAGTGACGAGTTGCGTCTCCTCGGCCGGGACGCCGCCGATGCGCAACTCAATCGTGTCCCCGTTGCGGAAGGCGGCATCTGAGGCTCCAGCGTGGGCGGCCAAGAACAACATGGCCGCCGCCGGAAGAACGTGGAAGACAGAACGCATGGGACCGGTGCTCCTAATAATCGTCGTCCGCCGTGGCGCGGGCCGCGCGGCGAGCGCGTCCCTTCGGTTTGGCGTCGGCGACCGGTCCGCCAGCCAGCCCCTCTTCGTGGGCGCGCGGGGTGTAGTAGTAGTTGTAGTAGTTCGTGTAATACTCGTAATACTGGTCGTGGCGGACATCCACGTTATTGAGCACCACGCCGAGGATGTTGCCGCCGACGTTTTGTACGGCCTGCTTGACGCGCTGCAACATGGCACGGGGAAAACGGCGGTGTTGTACGACGATGATGGTGAGATCCAGCGCGCGGACCAGCACCGAGGCGTCGCTGACACCGAGGATCGGCGGCGAGTCGAAGAACACGATGTCGAAGCGGTTTTTGACCTGCGCGATGAGGTCCATCATGCGCTGGGAGTTGAGGACCCCGACGGCGTCGTAGGGCAGTTTTCCGCTGGGCAACACGTAGAGGTTGGGCACCGAGGACGTCTGGACGACATCTTCGAGGTCGATGTCCGTGGTGAGGAAATCGGTGAGACCGCGGCTGCCATCGAGGCCGAAAATGCGGTGCTGGGTCGGACGACGGAGGTCGGCGTCGATGACCAGTGTGTTGTAGCCGCCTTGGGCGAAAGTATGGGCCAGATTGGCCAGCGTCGTGGACTTTCCTTCGCCGGCCCCGCCGCTGACACAGGTCAAGGTGTTGGCATCAGCCGAGGGGCGGTTGAACTCCACGTTGGTGCGCAGAATGCGGTAGGCCTCGGCGTCGACGGAGGCTTCGGGCTGGTCGACGAGCAGGGCGATTTCCTTGGGCACCACGGCCAGGACGGGGACTTGCAGGAAGTTTTCCACGTCCTCCATGGTCTTGACGCTGGTGTCGAGGTATTCGAGGAAGAAGGCGAGGCCGATACCGACGATGAGTCCGACGACCACGGCGAGAGCCATGTTGAGCAGGACCTTGGGTTTGGAAGGCGCGGAGGCGGGCTCGGCTTTTTCCCAAATGCGCGCGGGACTCATCGGCATGCTGCGCTGCATGGTTTCGGTAGAAAGACGGAGTTCGGCGGCTTCCAGGACTTTCTTCGCTTGGATGTAGTTGTTTTTAGCGCGCGCGTATTCCGCGCTGCGGGTCTTGGCGTCGCGCTGGTCGGTGCGCAGACGTTCGATTTCACCCTCCAAGGTGACCAAGGAACGTTCAGTGATTTCCAGATTGGCCGCGAGGGTGCGCCGGATGCTGCCGACTTGATCGGACAACTGCTTCTCGTAGGTGGCTTTTTTGGCGGCCAGCGCAGTGATCGTCGGGTGGCGGCGTCCCAAGCCCGACTGGAGGGCCCGCGCCAATTCGGAGTCTGTTTCCTGATATTGGGGAAGAATTTGCGCGACTGTCTGATCTTGGATTTCCAAGGTCGGCAGGGCGCGGATGAGATCGTCGCCGGAGAGCTTCTGGATCTCGTCATACTTGGTGCGCAGGGTGGCCGCTTTGGCCCGGGCCTCGCCGACGAGGGTTTCCTGGTCCATCAAGACCTTCTCCTGCGCCTGCATGGGATCCTCCATGCTGTCGGGGTTCAAGTCGGTGATCCCGAGTTCGGTGCGGATCCGACTCATCTCGTCGTTTGCTTCGGCTACCTTGCTGCGCTGTTTGGAGACCTCGTCTTCCAAGGTGGCGAGTGAGGCATTGAGCAACTTCTGCTGCTCCTCGATACGTTTGCGCTGGTATTCCTGCGCGATGGAATTCGCCAAGTCGGATGCTTCTTGCGGGTCGGTGCTTTCGACGCTGATTTGCAGGAGGTTGGTGTTACGCACCTCGCGGACATCGATCATGTTGCGCAGCTTGAAGTAAGCCTGCTCCATGGTTCGGACATCGTATTCCTCCCCCCACCTCTGAAGGAGTTCCAACGATTTGATCACCGGGTAGAGCATTTCCTTGCGCTGGATGATCTGGAACTGGGTGGTGGCAAAGCGCGGATCCATGCCCATCCCCCCCTCGTAGCCTTCGCGGAAAATGCGGATTTTCTGTTCGTTCTGCTCGACCTCGATGATGACGTTCGACTCGTATTGGCGGGGCAGGAAATACGTGGTAACGCCCGCGGTGACCACGACAAGGAGGAAAGCCAGCACAATGATGGGCAGGCGGAGGCGGATCACCCGCCAGTAATCGAGGAAGTGCAGCTTGGCTTCCTGCACGGCACTGGTTTCGCGGTCGGTCATCAGCAGATTCGTGGAATAGAGCAATGTAGCAGTTTGGCTACAAGCCGCAAGAGAAGAGCGGCGCATCAATTTTCCTCCCAGGGGGCTTGCGCCACCCGAAAAACGCGACTTCCGCGCCCACGCGGTGTTAGATCACCATTATGAACATAAATCGACAGACCATGCTCTGGACCCTTGCGGTCCTGTTTTTGGTCTGGGGCGCTTGGCGGCTTTATGCCGGATGGGGCTTGGTGACAATCCATGCCGAAGACGCCCCCCTCAGCAAGGTGCTTTCGGACATCCGCAAACAGGGCGGTATCGAAGTGGTGACCAACCTCGACCCCGGCACACCTGTCACACTCCATGTCGAACGGGTGCCGCCGGTCGAGGCCCTCGACGTCGTGGCCGTGCGCACCGATGCCGCGTGGCGCCTGGCCTACCTCGGCGCGCCGGCTGCGGCCGCCATTGATGAGGCGCTCGCGTCGTTCGCTGCAGGAGAAGAGATTGCCGATTGGACCTCGCATGGAACAGGAGGCTTCTCCGTGATCGAACCCGCATCGGGAGAGGCGCTCGATTTGCGGCGCGTGGAATGGGTGCCTTCCGGTGGAGGCAGTCTGCCCGATGTGCTGCGGGAGGCTGCAGAAGCAACGGGTGTTCTCCTTGCTGCGCCATCGGCATGGACTCCCGATGTCGCGGCACCGCCGGGTGGAGCGATGGCGTCCGCGGTTCCCCGGTTGTTCCGCGACGCCGAGGGCGTCTCGCGCGAGGTTTTCCTGCTACGCGGACGCGGCGGACCGACGGAAGAAGAAGGGCCACGCAATCGGGCCGGAGGCTGGATCGGCACATCCAGCGGCACCTCCGGTGGACCAGGATGGATGCGCGGCCAGGGTGACTCCGAGCGCGTGGTCGCGCAGGCCGAGGCGAAGATCGCTTTGCTCCCATCCGCCGAGCAACCCAAGGCACGCGAGAACTTCCGTATGATGCAGGAGTTCTGGCAATCGGTGCGTGACCTTCCCGAGGAGGAGCGCCGCGCCAAGGCCCGGGAATTTTTCCGCCGCCCGGAAGTGGTGGAGGCGATGGAAACACGCCGCCTCTCGCGCTGGGCGAAAATGACACCCGAGCAACGCATCGACCGGAGCAAAAGGTATTGGGACCGCAAGTCCGAAGCCCGCCGTGAGTCCCGATGAACCGCGCTGCCTTCACCCTCATCGAGCTGCTCGTCGTTCTGGCCATCGTCGCCGTGCTGGCCACGCTGATCACGCCGGCCGCCGGCACCGCCATCGAGCGCGCCCGCTCGGCCAAGTGCCTGAACAACCTCCGCCAGATCGGTGGCGCCGTGCAGCAGTATGTGGCCGACAACGACTACCGCTTCCCCGCCATCGAAACCGAACCGCCATCCCTCCCCGAAGATTTGGAGAACAAAGGCACGGCTCTGGAGGTTCTCGGTCCCTACGGTGTAACCCAAGCCACCCTCACCTGCCCGACCGATGCCGCCACCTTGCGCAATGTGGAGAAGCACGGCACCAGCTACCATTTCTCGCCGGTGCTGCAGGACGAGACGCCGGCCAGTGTGAAAATCTACAGCCGACGCGGCATCTTCAACATCGACAACGTCGGCTGGCTGACCGTGTGCACCGACTTCCAAGCCGTCCATCCGGGCAAACCGATCGGCGTCAATGTCCTCAAAGCCGACGGCCGCGTCTACCAGCGCTGAGACGAAAGCCGGCAGTCGGGCTCGAACCGACGACCTGCTGATTACAAATCAGCTGCTCTACCAGCTGAGCTATACCGGCGGAAAGCGACAGCCTAACTCAGATCCCGAGCCCGGGCAATCCTCCCAGTCCGCCGGTGACTTGGCCCATGGTGTCGGCCTGCATCTTGCGGGCGGCTTCTTGGGCCTCGCGGATGCCGGAGAGAACGAGATCTTCGAGCATTTCGACGTCCTGCGGATCGACGACTTCAGGGGCGATCTTGATCGCTGTGATGTCGCCGCCGCCGCTGACCGTGACATTCACTTTGCCGCCGCCGGAAGAGACTTCCAGCGTCTGTGCGGCGAGGTCGTTTTGTGCCTTGGCGAGACGCTCCTGCATTTTCTGCGCCTCTTTCATCATTTTTTGGATGTTCATGATTTTTCCTCCGGTTCGAGGGTGGCGCCGAACAGCTCGATGGCCGCTTCGATGCCCGGGTCGTTCTCGAAATCATCGGCCGTCGGCGCGGGCGCCGCGGCTACGGCCGCCTCGGGCGCCGCATCTCCGGTCGCTTCGGGGCGGAAAGCCACGCTGCGTCCGGTGGCTTTTTTCCACAATTGCTCGATCTGTTTCCCCTGCTCCTTGGCGTGCGGCGCGTTGAGTTGCTTGGCGTGATCGCGGGGGAAGACCACGCGCAGAGCGCCGTCCTCCTCGGACACCTCGCCGGCTTTGTCCAACCACGCACTGCGCAAGGGATGCTTCGCCGTGATTTGCTGGACAATGTCGCGCCAAACGCCGGGGGCGTCAGCCGAGGTGGCGCGTGGTGCGGGCGGCGCCTGCGCTGGCTTGGCGGCCACCGCGGCGGGCGCTTGGCGGACCGCGGCGCGCGGGGCGGAGCGTGCCGGCGCGGGTGGTGGGCTCCCGCCGCGCAAGCCCGCCAGGGTCTCGAGCACTTCGTCGAGGTCGGCCGTGTGGAGGAGTTGGATACCTTTGATCACGGCAATTTCGAGCGGAAGTTTCTTGTCCGGCGAAAACCGCAGACCGGCCTCCGCCGCAGAAAGAACTTCGAGCAGTTCGGTCAGCTTGCGCGCGCTGAAACGTCCGCGCAGGGGCGCGAGCAATTCCCCGCGCCGGCCGGGCACATCTTTGCCAGTGACCTCGGCGACGAGCAGATCGCGGGTCATGGCTACGAGATCGGACAAAAGACGCCCGAGGTCTTTGCCCGCCTCCGATTGTCCGGCCACAAGGTCCAGCGCGGCGGCGGCATCGCCGCCGAGGATATGCGTGCCGAGTGCGGCCACATCCTCCGCGGAAGCGAAGCCGAAGATGGACAACACGTCCTGCTCGGTGACTGTGTCCCCGCAGAACGAAACCACCTGATCGAGCATGGACTCGGCATCGCGCATTCCGCCCTCCGCAGCGCGGGCGATGACTTCGGCTGCGACCGGATCGAGGGTCACTTTCTCCTGCTTGGCGATGGCCAACAGATGACCGGCCGCGACTTCATCGCGAATGGGTTGCAAGTCGAAGCGCTGGCAGCGGCTGATGATGGTGGCAGGCAATTTGTGCGCCTCGGTCGTGGCGAAAAGGAACTTCACGTGCGCCGGCGGCTCTTCGAGCGTTTTGAGCAACGCGTTGAAGGCCGCGGTGCTCAGCATGTGGACCTCGTCGATGAGGTAGATGCGGTATTTGCCCCGCGTGGGCAGGAAACGGACATTTTCCCGCAGCTCGCGGACCTGTTCGACGCCGTTGTTGCTCGCGCCGTCGATCTCCAGGACATCGAGGCTGTTGCCCGCCGCGATTTCCCGGCAGGGATCGCACTCGCCGCACGGGGTTTCGGTGGGGCCGGTCACGCAGTTGAGCGCCTTGGCGAAGATGCGGGCGGTCGAGGTCTTCCCCACCCCGCGCGGCCCGACAAAAAGGTAGGCATGGGCCAAGCGGTCGCTTTTCACCGCGTTGCGCAGCGTGCGGATCACGGCATCCTGACCGAGCACTTCCTCGAAGACTTGCGGTCGGTATTTGCGGGCGAAAACTTGGTAGCTCACGAAAAAGCAATGTAACCCATGCGCGGCGCCGGTGCGGAGGAATTAATGCCGGAAGTGGCGTTTTCCGGTGAAGACCATGGCCAGCTTCCGCTCGTCGGCCGCGAGAATGACGTCCGGATCGCGCACCGAACCACCCGGTTGGATCGCAGCGGTCGCCCCGGCGTCCGCAGCGGAGACCAAACCGTCGGGAAAAGGGAAGAAAGCGTCACTGGCCACCGCGCTGCCGGCAAGGGAGAGACCAGCCTCGCCCGCTTTCCACACGGCGATGCGCACGGAATCCACGCGGGACATCTGCCCGGCCCCGATACCGAGTGTGCGGTCCGGCCCGGCGAAGACGATGGCGTTGGATTTGACGTGTTTGACCACTTTCCATCCGAAATCCATGGCCCTTTCCTCGGCCTCGGTCGGCGCTCTTGCGGTCACCGGACGAGCGGTCGCCGCGCTCTCGCATCCTGCGTCATGGTCCTGCACGAGGAGTCCGCCGAGCACCGACCGCGCATCGCGGGGCGTTGCCGGCGGCAGACCGCGCAGGCGCATGAGGCGGAGATTTTTCTTTTTCTGCAGGATACCGAGGGCAGCGGGATCGAAGTCCGGCGCGATGATGACCTCGCTGAAAATTTCCGCGATGGCGCCGGCCAAGTCGGCGGTCAGCGGGCGGTTGGCGATGATGATGCCGCCGAAGGGCGCCTGCCG
This sequence comes from uncultured Verrucomicrobiae bacterium, assembly GCA_963776165.1. Lineage (GTDB taxonomy): Bacteria > Verrucomicrobiota > Verrucomicrobiia > Chthoniobacterales > JACTMZ01 > JACTMZ01. The sequence continues at coordinate 282,935 of CAVZLI010000002.1, read as the reverse complement.
GTCGGTGGCGAAAGCTTTGTCCCACGCGGCCCGCAGGTCGGCGTCGCTGCCCACCCCGCAGGGATTGGTGTGCTTGAGGATGGCGACCGTGGGCCCGGTAAATTCCCCGATCAGGTCGACGGCGGCAGTGATATCGAGGATGTTGTTGTAGGAAAGTTCCTTGCCGTGGAGTTGTTCGAGATGGTCGGCGAAATTCCCGTAGAGCTCGGCCTGTTGGTGAGGGTTCTCGCCATAGCGAAGCGTCGCGGCGAGCGGCAGATCGAAGGAGTAAGAACCGCCGCGGGTCGGCGCGGCCAGATAGTCCGCAATGGCCCGGTCGTAGCGCGCGGTGAGATCAAAGACTTTTCCGGCGAGTAGCGCGCGCAGCTCGGGGGTTGTCGCTCCGCCATGTTCGCGCATGTCACGCAGCACGGCGTGGTAGTCCGCCGGATCGCAAACCACGGTGACAGCAGTATGGTTTTTCGCGGCACTGCGCAGCATCGACGGGCCGCCGATATCGATGTTCTCGATGGCTTCCTCCATGGTCACGCCCTCGCGGGCCACGGTGGCGGAGAAGGCGTAAAGGTTCACCACCACCAGATCGATCGGCCCGATCCCGTGGGCCTCGGCCTGCGCGACGTGCTCCGGCAAATCTCGACGGAAGAGCAGGCCCCCGTGGATTATCGGATGGAGCGTCTTGACCCGGCCGTCGAGCATCTCGGGAAAACCGGTGTGCTCGGAGACATCCTTCACGGGAAGCCCCGCCTCCCGCAGCACTTTGGCCGTGCCGCCGGTGGAAAGAAGTTCGACGCCGTGTTCGTGCAGTCCCCGCGCGAAATCGGCGAGTCCGCTCTTGTCGGTGACGGATAGCAAGGCGCGGCGGATGCTCATGCGACGGCGACCTCCTGAATTGCGGTGGGATGGTGAAACTGCATTTCGTAGAGACTGCGATAGTCGTCCGACGAGCGCAGCAATTCCGCGTGGGTCCCCGTGGCGACCACCCGCCCCCCGCTCATCACCGCGATCAAATCGGCCGTGAGCACGGTCGAAAGTCGGTGCGCGATGGCCACCACGGTTTTGCCGGTGACGAGCTTCTCGAGGGCGGACTGGATCATGCGCTCGCTCTCCGAATCGAGGGCCGAGGTGGCCTCGTCGAGGAGAAGGACCGGGGCGTTCTTGAGCAGCGCACGGGCGATGGCCAGGCGCTGCTGCTGTCCGCCCGAAAGCAGGCATCCTTTGTCCCCGACCACCGAGTCGTAGCCCTGCGGCTGGGCGAGGATGAAGTCATGCGCGTAAGCCTGCCGCGCGGCTTCCTCGACCTCTTCCCTGGTCGCATCGGGGCGGCCGAAGCGGATGTTGTTGAAGATCGTGTCGTGAAAAAGAAAGGTGTCCTGCGTGACGATCCCGATGTGGCTGCGGAGGGAGTCGATCTGCAACGAGCGGACATCGTGCCCGTCGAGCCGCACCGCTCCTTGCTGCGGATCGTAAAAGCGCAGGATGAGCGAGAGGACGGTGCTCTTGCCCGCGCCGCTCGATCCGACGAGAGCGACGCGCTGTCCGGGAGCGACGCGCAAACTCACATCGCGGAGCGCCGGGGCGTGGGGACCGTAGGCGAAGGCGATGTTCTCGAGGACGATTTCGCCGCGGCAATCGGGCAGCGATTTGGCGTCGGCCGCCTCCGTGACCGTGCGCGGAAGGCGCATGAGTTCGAAAATGCTGGTCGTGGCAGCCAGGCATTTTTGCAACTGGAGGTGGATGCGGCTGAGGGCTTTGACCGGCTCGTAGAGAAGGAAAATGCCGGCCATGAGGGCGAGGAATTTGGCCGCGCTGAGCTCCGCCGCGTAGACGTAGAAGAGAGCGAGACCCACACCCACCGCGGCCACGATCTCGACCAGCGGCGTGGTGATTTCCGTGCTTTTTTTCACGCGCAGCGAGTTGCGGAATTGCCGGAGGGTGGCGTTCTCGAAGAGACCGGTCATGAGTTTCTCGCGGGCAAAAGACTTGATGACGCGGATGCCGGAAAAAGTTTCCTGCAGGATGACGTTCATTTCGCCGGCCAGCTGCTCCTCGGCTTTGCCCGCCTTGCGCACTTTGCGGCCGTAGACGGCGACGGGGATGATGCAGACCGGGAACAGGACCAGCGTGATAAGGCTGAATTTCCAATCGATGTAGAGCACGGCGGCGATGCCGGTGACCAAAGCGATAGGCTGCTTGAAAAGATTAACACTCAGCTGGGAGAGCGTGCTCTGCGCGACCTTGGTGTCGTTCATCACGCGCGACATAAGCCGCCCGGTGCGTGCTTGGTCGAAAAACGCCATGCTCTGCGCCACGATGCTGGCGAAGAGTTTGCTGCGGATGTCGTTGAGCACGCGCAGACTGACCCACGACATGGCGTAGGCGTTGAGGTAGGAGAAGAAGCCCCGCAGAATCATCACTACCGGAACCAGCAAGCAGGCAAGCAGGACGCCGTCGATGCGCCCGCCCGCGTCGGAAACAGCCGCGGCCCGGACAGCTTCCTGGTCCGCGCCACCGGGAAAGACTTTGTCGCCCACATACTTGACGATGAGAGGAATGGAGCCGTTGAGGAGCGCGTAGAGCACGCCCATGCCGACACCGAGAAAAAAACGGCGTCGGTAGGGACGCAAGTAGGAGAGCAACTCGGCATAGGGCTGCCATTGCGTGCGGAATTTTTGGGACCAGGACTGGCGAGGCGTGCTCATGCATGGAGCGGCCACGTCGGACCGCGAAGGAGGGAAAGGCTATCAGCAAACCCGGCGGCGGCAAATCCCGCGTGCGGTGTTCGCAGATTGACGCGAGCCGGTGCGGACGCCCATGCTCTTGAACAGCAGTGACCGACCAACCCATCCCAGGTTTCCACCTCGTGCGGCACCCCCTCGCCGAGATCAAAGTTTCGTCTCTCCGCGACAAACAAACCCCTGCTCCGGAATTCCGGCGCTTGCTGCAGGAGCTGTCGCAACTGGTGGCTTACGAAGCGCTGCGCGACTTCCAAACCGAGGCCGTCACCGTGCAAACTCCGCTCGGCCCGTCGCCCGGGGCCCGCGCGGCCCGGCCTCTGGTTCTCGTCCCCGTGCTCCGGGCCGGATTGGCCATGGCGGACGGCGTGCTGCGCATGTTTCCTACTGCCGCGGTTGGCCACATCGGCATGTTCCGCAACGAGGAAACACTCGAACCGGTCAGTTACTATTTCCGTTTGCCCCCGCGGGCCGGCAATGCGCACGTCCTTCTGCTTGATCCAATGCTGGCCACGGGCAACAGCTTGGCCGCGGCGGCCGACCGGCTGAAAAAGGAAGGCATTCCGAAAATGACCTGCGCATGCATCGTGGCTTCACGCACCGGCGTGGAGCGCCTGCGGGCCGCCCATCCGGATATGCCCGTCTACGGGGCGGCGCTCGACGAGGCGCTCGACGAGCGCGGCTACATCACGCCGGGACTCGGCGATGCGGGAGACCGGATTTTCGGGACTTGAGCAGAACTACAAGCGCGGCGCACTGCGCAGCTTGTCCTCCCAACGGGTCAACAAGTGGATGACCATGTTGGTGCCGAATTTGTAGGTATCGAGCAGACCCTGCATCGGCGCGCGCGGGTCGATATTGTGAATGTAGAGCCCATTGTTCAGGTAGAGATCCCAATTGAGCGCGACCCGCTCGCCGCGCTCATTGCGGTCGTTGTTCAGCACCCAGTCGCGTGGGCCCTGCTGCTTGATGCCGAACTCCCACATGTCGCCGTAGTCGTTCGCCGTGTAAATGATGGCGATTTCGTCGAAGTAGCGCATCACGTAGACCGGTTCGTCATAGTAGTTGAGGCCCGGCGGTTGCTGCTTGATCTCGGGGAAATAGGGTGCACGGCGGAACATCGCATCGTTGGGCGAGAGCGCCTCGAAGTCTTTGTCTTTGTCGGGAATGACGCGCCGCATCTCGCGACGGAAGGCGATATCGAAGGGCGAACCCCGCCCCGGCACCGAGCTATCACCCCAGATGGCGCCCCCGAGGCGGACGTATTTCTGCAAATTCGCCACCTCCTTGTCGGTCAATTTGAAATCCCGCGAGCCGGTAAAAAAGATGAAGGGGGGTTTGGCCGCGAAAATGCGGTCGCTGTCGAGGGCAACGGGCTCAACCTTGTTGTAGTTGGTTTTGATTTTGTCGCGCGACTCCTTACTCATGAATTCGAGCAGGTTGGGCAAAGCGCCCTGCGGAATGTTGTCCACCACGCGGAACACCGAGTTCCAATTCCCGCCGCTGTATTTGGCGATGAAAGCCGTGAAGTCGAATTCGCGCTGGCGGGTTCCGGTGCCGCTCCCGCTGCCTTTGCCCCAGCCACCCGTGAACTCGCGGATCTGCCCCGCCACCGCCGCACTCATCCCGGCCGCCCCGGCCGCGGCGGTGGGAGCCGCGGTCACAGCCGTCGTCGGGGTCGAGGGCTTGACCATGGTCGAGGGCGTGATGATGGCGTCCATCGAGAAGTTCAGCGGGTTTTGCCCGGTTGTGGTGATCGCTGCCACGGTGGTGTTCTGCACGGCCGGCGTGGTCACGGTGAACGTTGTTTCCTGAGGTTGCACTTGCGCGGCGCTGGGTGGGGGCGCCATCTCCTCGCCGCCGGCGAGAAACCCGCCTTCGCCGCCTTCGAAATCCGGCGGTTCCTGCATGGCTTCGAACAGGACAGTGCCGCCGAAAATGACAATGAGCAGCACGTGCAACACGAAGGAGATCGTGAAGAAGCGCGAGTTGTTGAACTTCTCGATCAGACGGTCGAGCAGCGAGTTCTTCTCGGGGGTATCCATGGGCGAAAGCTAAATATCCCCGCCCGGCGCGCGAAATCAACGCCGGACTGGACGCTTGGCGCGACCCGCGCCCTTTGACAACCTCCTCCGCCATGCGATCCGCCCCGGCCCAGCCGACCGCCGCCCAACGCGCCGCCGCCTTCGGCGGCGCTCTCCTGCTGCGCGCCTCTGTTCGCCACGCTGCGCCTGCGCATCCACGATCCCCACGGTTTTTTGGAGAACCCGCCGGCCGGCCCGGTCATTTATGCCTTCTGGCACAACCGCATCCTCGCCATCACCGCCGCGTTTCTGCGCTGCTACCCGCCCGGACGCCGCGGGGTGCTGGTGCTGACCAGTGCCAGCAAGGACGGCATGTGGCTCGGTCAACTGGCCGCTCACCTCGGCATGGGGTCGGTCCGCGGTTCCAGTTCGCGACGCGGCGCCACGGCCATGCGCGAATTGCTCGAGCGTGTCGCGCAGGGCTTCGACATCGCCATCACGCCCGACGGACCGCGCGGACCGCGCTACGAACTCGGCTCAGGCTTGGTCTACCTCGCGCAGAAAGCCGCCATGCCCGTGCTGCCCTGCCACGCCCGTTTCCACGGGGTCCTGCGCCTGAAAACATGGGACCGCTTCGCCATCCCGCTGCCTTTCGCGCGGCTCGAGGTCACCGTCGGGCCGCCCTTGTGCGTGCCGCCGGACGCGGCGGATTTCGAAGCCGAGCGAAAAAAAATCGAATCGGTTTTGCGCGCGGAGGCCGACTAAGATCGCGTCCATGGCCGAGATTATCGACGGAAAAAAAACCGCGGCCGGCTGCCTCGCCGGAACGGCCGCGGAAATCGCCTCGCTGCGCACCGACGGCATCACGCCGGGCCTGGCCGTCGTCCTCATCGGCGAGAACCCCGCCTCCCTCGCCTACGTGCGGTCCAAGGATCGAACCTGCCGTGAACTCGGCATGCATTCGCGCAAGATCGAATTGCCGGCCGACACAACGCAGGCGGAAGTGCTCCGCCTCGTCGCCGAACTCAATGCCGACCACGCCATCCACGGTATTCTTGTCCAGTCCCCGCCTCCGCCGCAGATCGACGAGGCGGCCGTGGTCCGCGCCATCGACCCGCGCAAGGACGTGGACGGCTTTCACCCCTTGAATGTGGCCGCCCTCGCGATGGACGACCCTGCCGCCATGGTGCCCTGCACCCCGCTTGGTTGCCTCGAGCTCCTGCGCGCCCACGCGATCGCCACCGCGGGGGCGCGGGCCGTGGTTGTCGGACGCAGCCTCATCGTCGGCAAACCCATGGCCTTGCTCCTGCTGCAGAAGGGCACCGACGCCACGGTCACCGTGGCCCATTCCCGCACCGCAGACCTTCCCGCCGTCTGCCGCGAGGCCGACATCCTCATTGCCGCCCTCGGTCGCCCGCGGTTCCTCGGCGCCGAACACGTGCGCGAAGGCGCGGTGGTTCTCGACGTCGGCATCAACCGCGTGGAGGACCCAGCCGCCCCGCGCGGTTACCGGCTCGTCGGCGATGTCGATTTCGATGCCGTCGCGCCCAAGTGCCGCGCCATCACGCCGGTGCCCGGCGGAGTCGGGCCCATGACCATCGCCATGCTCATGCGCAACACGGTCCGCGCCTGCCGGATGATTACGGGAAAGTCCTGAGACATTTTGTGCTGGTCACGCTCGTTCCACGAGCCCATTGAAAGGGCGTGGCGATGACGGACGCACTCTCCGCGGTGCCCCCGGCGAAACGTTGGTGGCTACCGCCCGGGCCGGTCGTGCAACGCGCCTTTTTCGGCGGTTGGACCATCGCCGTTTTCGCCTTCCTCTATATCCCGATTCTCCTGCTCGTCGTTTACTCGTTCAACGACTCGAAGCTCAACCTCCAGTGGGTCGGTTTCACCACGAAATGGTATGGGCTGCTCTTCGGCAATGAAGTCCTGCTTCGCGCCTTCCAAAACAGCCTCATCGTGGCCGCGGCCACCACCGTTCTCTCTGTCTTCATCGGCACCACCGCGGCGTGGCTGCTTTACCGCTACCGTTTCCCGGCGCAACAAACCCTCGGACTGCTCATTTTTATTCCCATGGTCATGCCCGAGGTACTCATGGGGGTGAGCTTACTCGTGCTCTTTGTCGCCATGGGCATCCCGCTCGGCTATGTCACGCTGATCATCGCGCACACCACGTTTTGTTTCCCTTTCGTGCTGGTCGGCGTGCAAGCGCGTTTGCAGGGCATCGATCCCGCCCTGGAGGAAGCGGCCCTCGACCTCGGGGCTACGCCGCTCAAAGCCTTCTGGCTGGTCATCGTCCCCTACCTCATGCCGGCCATCGTGGCGGGCGCGCTCATGTCTTTCACCCTCTCCTTCGACGAATACATCGTCACCATCTTCACCAGCGGCGCCGATTCGCAAACCCTCCCGCTGAAGGTTTACGGCATGGTACGCGTCGGGCTCAACCCGCAGCTCAACGCCCTCAGCACACTCTTCATCGCCGCCACCGCCGTGCTGGTCATCGCCAGCCAAGTCTTCACCCGCAAAAAAACCACATGAAAAAACACAAAACCCAACTACTGACTGCCGTCTGCGCCGGAGCCATGCTCCTCGCCGGCTGCACGAAGAAAGACGACACCCTCAAGCTGTTCTGCTGGACCGAATACGTCCCGCAGGCGGTTATCGACAAGTTCACCGAGGAGACCGGCATCAAGGTCTCGGTGGAAAACTATTCCTCGAACGAGGAAATGCTGGCCAAGCTGCTCGCCGGCGGAGGCTCCTACGACCTCATCCAGCCGAGCGAATACACCGTGCAGGCCATGATCAAGGAGGACCTGCTGCAGGAATTGGATCCGGCCAAGATCCCCAACCTGAAGAACCTCGCCCCCGAATTCCGCAACCTCCCCTTCGATCCGGGCAATAAATACTCCATCCCCTGGATGGCCGGATTTGTCGGCATCGTTTATAATGCAGAGACGGTGACCACGCCGGTCGTCGGCTACCAGGATGTCTTCAAACCGGAGCACGCCGGCCGCATCGTCATCCTCGACGACTCCCGCGAGATCGTTTCTTGGGGCCTCGCCACGGCGGGCATCCCGGTCAATGACGTGAGCGACGAAAACCTCGCCACCATCACCCCCATGCTGCGTGACTGGCTTTCGAAGGTGAAAGTCTACGACTCCGACAGCCCGAAGACCGCCATGAGCAACGGCGACACCGACATCGGTGTGGTCTGGAGCGGGGAAGGCGCCCTGCTTTTCGCCGAGAATCCCAAATTCCAGTGGGTCATGCCGGCCGAAGGCGTCCACATGTTCGTCGACAACCTCGCCATCCCGAAAACCTCGCAGAACAAGGACAAAGCCGAGGAGTTCATGAACTTCGTCCTCCGTCCGGACATCAGCAAGATGATCTCCGACGAGTTCCCCTACTACAACCCGAATGCCGAGGGCCGCAAACTGCTCAGCGCCGAGCAACTCAACAACCCGGCCAGCTATCCGCCCGGGTTTGATGTGACCAAGGCCGAGCTCTTCACCGACATCGGTGAACAGGGCTCCAAGGTCGACGAACTGATCACCACGCTCAAAGTCGAGTAGTCGTCCGCCCCGTGGCCGTCACGGCAGCAACCGCCGCCCTGGCCTCCGGCCCGTCGCTCCAGCGGCGGGCCGGCATCGGGCCGTGGTTCGCCCTCGCCCCCATGCTGGGGTGGCTGCTGCTCTTTGTCATCGTCCCGACGCTCATGCTCGTCGTGGTGAGCTTCAGCGAACGCGACAGCCTCGGGCGCGTCATCTATTCGTTCAACCTCGAGAACTACATCCGGGCCTTCGACTGGAAATGGCTCAAGATCCTCGGGATCTCCGTCTGGTATGCTTTCCTGACCACCGTCATCTGCCTCGTTCTCGGCTATCCGGTGGCCTATTTCATCGGACGTTCCAGCGAACGCGTCCGCGGCCTGCTCATCATGCTCGTCATGATTCCCTTCTGGACGAGTTTCCTCATCCGCACCTACGCGTGGATTTCCATCCTTTCGCAAGAGGGACTGCTCAACGCGCTGCTCATGACGCTCAAAATCACCAGCGCCCCCATCGGATTCATGTATACGCCTTTCGCCGTGGTCCTCGGCCTCGTGTACAACTTTCTGCCTTTCATGATTCTCCCCATCTACACCAGCGTGGAAAAACTCGACGGCTCGCTCATCGAAGCGGCCTATGACTTGGGCGCGCGTCCCGCCCGCGTCTTCGCGCAGGTCGTCCTCCCGCTGACCAAACCCGGCATCGCCGCCGGCATTCTGCTCGTTTTCGTTCCCGCCATCGCCATGTTCGCCATCACCACCCTGATGGGCGGCGGGGCCAACCCGACCATCGGCGAGGTCATCCAGAACCAGTTCACCAAAGCCCGCAACCAGCCCTTCGGCGCCGCCCTCGGCGTCCTACTTCTCGCCATCTTCATCTTCAGCCTCTGGTTGAGCACCAAGCTGCGCCGCGGAGAAGAGGAGTGAACTTCTCCGACACGGGCGGGCGGCTCTCCGGCCCCAGCGGGATCAAGGAATTGATGGACGACCTCGGCCATGCATTGGCCGACTCCGGGCCGTCCTGCCACATGCTTGGCGGAGGCAACCCCGCACACCTCCCCGCGGTCGAGGCGGTCTGGCAGGAACGCCTGCAATCCATCGCCAGCGACCCTGCCGTTCTCCGCCGTACCCTCGCCATCTACGATCCGCCCCGGGGAAATCCCGCTTTCCTCGAAGCCTTGGCGCGCCTGCTGCGCGCTTCCTGCGGTTGGCCCGTCGGACCCGCCAACATCGCCGTCACCCCGGGAGGCCAAACCGCCTTCTTCTTGCTCTTCAATCTCCTCGCCGGACGACGGCCCGACGGTTCGACCGGCCGCATTCTCTTCCCGCTGATGCCCGAATACATCGGCTACGCCAACCAAGCTTTGGAGGCCGGATTATTCACCTCGCGCCGCCCCCGCATCACGCGCACCGGACCGCACACTTTCAAATACCACGTCGACTTCGACGCGCTGGAAATCGGGCCCGACATCGCCGCACTCTGCGTCTCGCGCCCGACCAATCCGAGCGGCAATGTCATCCCCGACGAGGAACTAAGCCGCCTCGCCGGCCTCGCCGCCCGCCACGAGATCCCGCTCATCATCGACAACGCCTACGGCCACCCTTTCCCGGGTATCGTCTTCAACGAAGCCGCACCGCTGTGGACTGACCGCACCATCCACGTCCTCAGCCTCTCCAAGCTCGGACTCCCCGGCACGCGCACCGCCTTCATCGTCGCACCAGAACCGATTGCCGCCGCCATTTCATCCATGGTCGCCGTCACCGGTCTGGCCAACGGCAACCTCGGCCAAGCCATCACCGGTCCGCTGTTCGACGACGGCCGACTCCTTGATCTTTGCCGCGAGGAAATCCGCCCGTTTTACCGGCGCAAACGCGACCTTGCTCTGGCCGCGGCGCACGAGTTTTTCCCCACCGACGGCCCTTGGGCCTTCCACGAGAGCGAAGGCGCGCTTTTCCTCTGGCTCTGGCTGGAAAATGCCCGCAAGTCCTCCCGCCAAATCTACGAAGACCTGAAAAGTCGCGGCGTCATCGTGGTCCCCGGCGAATACTTTTTCTTCGGCGACGATACGGACGACTGGCCCCACCGCCACGAGTGTCTGCGTATTTCCTTCGCCATGGACGAAGCGGACGTCCGCGCGGGACTGCAAATCATCGGCCGGGAAATCGCCGCTTCGAGCGCCTGACCCCGTCCGGAGCAAGGCGCGGCTTTCATCGAGTCCGGGAAGAGTGGAGCCGAAGAGGGGACTCGAACCCCTGACCCGCGCATTACGAATGCGCTGCTCTACCAACTGAGCTACTTCGGCGCTGGATCCGGGAAAATATCGGCGCCCCCGCCCCGATGGCAAGTCCTGCCTCTTGCCACACTGGTGGCGGAACCCCATAATCCGCAGCTAATTTCATGGAAACCCTGCTCCGCCTCTTGCAACAGGACGCCACCGTGTCCCGCGAAGACCTCGCGCGCCAGCTCAACCTCGCTGTCGAGGAGATCAACGCCCGCATTGCCGCGCTGGAGAAGGACGGGGTCATCCGCGGCTACCAAGCCATCGTGGACCGCGAGCGTCTGGACAAAAACACCGTCACCGCATTCATCGAGGTCCGCATCACCCCGGAGCGCGGCGGCGGCTTCGACCGCGTCGCCCAGCGCATCGCCAAATTCGACCAAGTGGTCAGCTGCTACCTGATCAGCGGCGGCTACGACCTCCTTGTTGTGGTGCAGGGCGGCAGCCTGCGCGAAGTGGCCAGTTTCGTCTCGGAAAAGCTGAGCACCATCGAATCGGTCATTTCCACCGCGACCCATTTCCGTCTCAAGACTTACAAGGAAAACGGCGCCCTTTTGACCAACGAAGCACCGGAAGAACGGCTGCCGGTCAGCCCCTGACGCCCGCCGGCCATGGATGACAAAATCGCCGCGCACGTGCGCGACATCCCCCGCTCCGGCATCCGCGATTTCTTTGAAATCGTGCAATCCATGCACGACGTTATCTCCCTCGGTATCGGCGAGCCGGATTTTGTCACCCCCTGGCACATCCGCGAAGCCGCCCTCTTCTCGCTGGAAAAAGGCCGCACCGGCTACACCTCGAACCTCGGGCTGCCCAAGCTGCGCGAAGCCATCACCCGCTACGTGGGCCGCAAATTCGGCCTGGAATACCACGCCCCCTCCGAAGTGCTCGTCTCGGTCGGCGTGTCCGAGGCCATCGACATCGCCCTGCGCGCACTGCTCAATCCCGGCGACGAGGTTCTCTACCACGAGCCCTGCTACGTGAGCTACAACCCGAGCGTCACCCTCGCCCACGGCAAAGCGGTCTCCGTGCCGGTGCACGAGAAGGACAACTTCCAACTGCGCGCCGACGAACTGGCCAAACGCATCACACCCCAGTCGAAAATTCTCCTCCTCAATTTCCCGACCAACCCGACCGGCGCGACCATGCCGCGCGAGGCGCTCGAACCGATCGCCGAGCTCTGCGTGAAGCATGACCTCATCGTTCTCTCCGACGAAATCTACGCCGAACTGACCTACGACGGCGCCGAACACGTCTCCATCGCCTCGCTGCCCGGCATGCGCGAGCGCACTGTCTTCCTCCACGGCCTCAGCAAGGGCTGGGCCATGACCGGTTTCCGCATCGGCTACGCCTGCGCGCCCGCCCCGCTGATCGAAGCGATGATGAAGATCCATCAATACGCCATCCTTTGCGCGCCCATCACGACGCAGGACGCCGCCATCGAAGCCCTCGACCACGGCGATGCCGCCGTGGCCCACATGCGCGAGAAATACGAACTCCGCCGCAACTACATTGTCTCGGCCCTCAATGACATGGGCCTGCCCACCCCCACACCGCGCGGCGCGTTCTACGTCTTCGCCGACATCCGCCCCACCGGACTGACCAGCCGCGAGTTTTCCCTCAAACTCCTCGAAGAGCAGAAGGTTGCCGTTGTCCCGGGGACCGCCTTCGGCCAAGACGGTGAAGGCTTCGTCCGCTGCAGCTACGCCACCGCCATGGACCAAATCAAGATCGCCATGGAACGCATGGCGGCTTTCGTCGACGGCACGCGCAAGTAGACACTTTAGTAATCGTTTCTGTTTTTGGCCGATTCGACCGGTAGATCTGGCCACTGAATCGCAGAAGTCGTTGCCGCAGAGTCCACTTGTAGAGCGTCCGGCGTATGGTATTTTAGTTTGGGGCATTCCAGCCGATGCCCCCGAAGCTCCCCGCCCAAAAAGCATGTTCGCTCACCGCCAGTTGCTGTGCCTTTTCTTGGCTGCCGCCTTCGTTATCGGTTTCTCCGATCCGGCGGCCGGACGCATTGGCCTCCAATACCAAGCACCGCTGGGCAATCCCGACGATGCGGTGACCGACGCCGCCAGCCGGACCAAATTCCTCATCCAGCGCGACCAATACCACCTGTCCTACAACGACGACACCCACCAGGCGAACTGGGTGAGTTGGAGCATCACCACCGACGGCCTCGGCTCGGTCGGCCGCACGGATGCGTGGAGCGTCGAGAATCTGCTGCCCTCCGGTTACCTGCGCATCGGCACATCGACCTTCGGCACCAGTTACGGAATCCAATGGGACCGGGGACACATGGCACCCTCCGCTGACCGGACGCAATCGAGGCCCGACAACGAGGCTACCTTCAAGATGAGCAACATCATCCCGCAGGCCTCGTCCAACAACCAAGGCCTCTGGGCCCAATTCGAAACCTACTGCCGGACCCTCGCCAGTGGCGGGAACGAAGTTCTCATCATTTCCGGTCCCTCCCAATTCACCGGCAACCGCATCCCCAACAGCATGGCCGTGGCCGGCTCGGTCTGGAAAATCGCCGTGGTCGTCCCCGACGCCGGCAGCGCGACCCCGGCCAACGAGCGGATCACCACCGGCACCCGCGTCATCGCCCTGCTCACGCCGAACGTCAGCAGCGGTCTAGGCTCCTGGCAGAGCTACATCACCTCGGTGGAGGAAATCGAGGAAGTCACCGGATTCAACTTCTTCACCGAAGTCGATCCCTCCACCGCCATTTACCTGAAAAACCTCGTCGACACCGGCACCGGACCGAACAACCCAACGGTCATCACCACCTTCAATCCCACCCTCGGCGCGCCCGGAACACAAGTCACCGTCTCCGGCTACAATTTTAACGCCGAGTCCACTGTGCAATTCAACGGACTGGAAGCCGCGGCCGTCACCTACAACGGCCCCAACGAGCTGGTCGCTACCGTCCCCGCCGGCGCCACCACCGGTCCGATCACCGCCGACGGCACGGGTGGATTCGACACCAGCTACGAGGACTTCACCGTCACCACCGGACCGGCCACGCCGACCATTTCCGTTTCGCCCGCGACCCTCTCCGGCCTCGGCGCCACGGAGGGCGCAGCCGGCACCGCGCAAATTTACGCGGTCAACGGCACCAGCCTGACCGCCTCCGTGTCGGTCACCGCGCCCGCCAATTTAGAGGTCAGCACCGACGGCAACAACTTCGCCTCCAGCCTCACGCTGACCCCGTCCATCGACGGCACGCTTGGCGCGCAGCTTAGCGTGCGCATCGCAGCCGGCGCACCGCCCGGCTCGGTCTCCGGCACCATCACTCACGCCAGCGCCGGAGCGACCACGCAGAATGTGCCCGTCTCGGGCACCGTCTCCTCGAGTGCGCCGCATATCATCGTCTCCACCGCAAACCTTACCGGCTTCACCGCCCTCCAAGGCAGCGCCGGGGGCAGCAAGAGCTATACAGTTTCCGGAGCCAACCTGACCGGGAGCGTCACCATCACCGCGCCGACCGGATACGAAGTCAGCCTCGACAACAGCAGCTTCGCATCGACGCAAACCCTCGTACCCGTGAGCGGCAGCATCGCCAACACGACTGTCTACGCGCGCCTGAGTTCCACCGCTTCCTTGGGCTCGAACACCGGATCAATCAGCCACGCGGGTGGCAGCGCGACGACGCAGAACGTTTCCGTTTCCGGCTCGGTCAGCCAACCGGGCGGTGAAGAGACCTGGATCGCCACCTCCGGGACCAACACCAAAGGCGCGATCAATACCGGCCAGTCTTTCGTCGGCAAGAGCGGGGTTTGGATCAACGAATTTCACTATGACACTGATGGCTCCGATGTCGGCGAATTCGTCGAGGTGGTGGTCGGACCGGATGTCTCGGCTGCGCTCACCACAATCGTTCTGGATCTTTACAACGGGTCCGGTGGCGCGTCTTACGGCACGCACGCCCTGAGCACCTTCACCCTCGGAGCGACGGTCGACGGCTATCGGATTTTTTACAAAGACATTGCGAACATCCAAAACGGGGCACCGGATGGCCTCGGCGTCTCGATCGGCGGCGCGTCTGTGCAATTCTTGTCCTATGAAGGAACGCTTACCGCCACCTCAGGCCCGGCAATCGGTCTGACCAGCACGGACATCGGCATCTCCGAGTCAGCAACATCGCCCATCGGCTCCAGCTTGCAGCTGACCGGCTCGGGCACACCCGCCACCCCATCACCCGTCATCACCGTCTCGGGCCCCGCCACGGCCACCGCTCTCGAACCGTTCACCTACACCATCCAAGCCAGCGAGAACCCGACATCCTACGGCGCGAGCGGACTCCCCGAAGGACTCTCGATCAATACCTCGACCGGCGTGATCAGCGGAACACCGACCACTCCGGGCACTTACACCGTCGGACTCACCGCGGCCAATTCCGCCGGCGACGGCACGGCCATGTTGACCATCAACGTGCAAGCCAACCCGAACGCTCCGGCCATCACCAGCGATCTCATCGCCAGCGGTCAAATAAGCACCGCCTTCACTTACCAAGTCACCGCCTCGAACTCCCCCACCTCCTATACCGCAGGCAACCTGCCGGCCGGCCTGACCATCAACACCTCGACGGGCCTCATCAGCGGCACACCGACCGCCGGCGGGACATTCAACGCCACGATCACCGCGCTCAACGACTTTGGCAGCGACACGAAGACACTGCTAATCCTCGTCCGCGTGCCCACGCTCAGCCTCACCCCCGCTTCGCTAGACCCGTTCGTGGCAGCCGCCGGTTTCTACAGCACGACGCAGAGTTACACACTTAGTGGATCCGAACTGACCGACAGTATCACGGTCCGGGCACCGCAAAACTTCGAGATCAGCACGGACGGAGCAACCTTCACCGGGGAAATCGTCCTCACCCCGGGCGGGGACGGCAGCCTCTTCCAAGCCATCATCGTGCGCCTGACCAACACCGCACCCCCGGGACTGACCAGCGGGGCCATCAGCCATATCGGTAGCGGGGCCACGCCAAAATACCTGGAAATCAGCGGCACGGTCTCGACTTCCGAACCGACCTTGACCGTCTCGACAACCAGCCTCGACGCGTTTACCACGACGGCCGGAACGGCCTCGGTCATCCAAACCTACGAAGTCAGCGGTGCCAGCCTCGACGGGCTCATCACCCTCACCGCGCCGGCAGGTTTTGAGGTCGGCGCTGACGAGGAAAGTTTCGGCGATGCCATCGAACTGACACCCGTGAACGGCGCCTTGAGCCCGACCGCCATCTACGTGCGTTTGCGCGCCGATAACGCGCCGGGCAGCTACACCGGCCAGATCACGCACGCCGGCGGGGGAGCGGCGACCAGAACCGTGGCCGTGTCCGGCGCCGTGGAAGAACCGGTCGGACCCGAGATCATCGCGACGTCCGGCGGTTCGGCCTACGTCGACACCAGCTACAACTACACCATCCAAACCGACGGATCACAAACCGTCACCTCCTATGGGGCCAGCGGACTTCCCACCGGACTCTCGGTCAACCGCTCCACGGGTGTGATCAACGGCACTCCCACAACAGCCGGGACTTATGCTGTCACGCTCAGCGCCACCGGAGATCAAGGCACCTCAACCAAGACCTACACGCTACGCATCATTGCCACGTCGGAGCAGCCGGCCACGCCTGTTGTGGTGGTCAACAAATACCACAACGCCGCGACCGACCGTGTTGAGTTGCTGGTCATCGGCGACGATGTCGACGGACCGCCCGTCGATCTGCGCGGCATGATCATCAAAGACTTCAACGGCAACATGGCTTCGGACACCGGCGGCAAATACGTTTTCACCGACCATCCGGTCTGGTCCAACGTCAAGGCCGGCACGCTCGTTGTCCTCGCCGCTGGCAACACGCTGGCCGAGGACATCGACCCGGCGGACTACGTCCTCCGCGCCAACTTGGCCAACGCCACCTACTTCACCCAGGAAAGCGGCGGCTTCGACATCGGCAACACCGACATGATCATGATCAAGGCCGCCGGGATGCAACCCGACGGGGTGGCCGGGGGCATCCACGCGCTGGCGGCCGGCACCACCGATACGCAGTATGACTCGTATTCCGGGAGAAAAACCCGGGCGCGACGATCCCTCTCGGGACGCCGCGGATACTACTGCTACGTGACGAACGAAACCCGCACGCTGGCCGACTTCTACATTGACCGGGGCGGGGACAACTCCACCTCCGAGACTTTCGGCAGCGGCAACAACTCCGACAACACGACTTTCATCAACAACCTCCGCAACCAGGATCAGGACGCTCCTGTCATCACCGTGCTCGGCGACGATCCGGTCAACATCGAGCGCGGCACCACCTACACCGACGCCGGCGCCACCGCCTTCGACGCCGGCGACAATGCGGGCAAACCCGTCACCACCACCGGCACCGTCGACACCTCGATCGAAGGCACTTACACGCTGACCTACTCCGCGACCGACAACAACGGCAACATCGGCACGGCCACGCGCACGGTCAACGTCATCGCCCCCGCCAGCACCCCGCCGACCGTATCGTCTGCGGCGGCCGGCTCCAGTCACGGCCCACTTCCGCCGCGTTGAACGGCAACGTGGACAACGCCGGAACGTCGGATGTCACGGCCCGCGGTTTTGTCTACAGCACGGCGGATATCACCCTCCAAATCGGCGCCGAGGGCGTGACCACGTTGTCGCCGCAGGCACCGGCACCGGGGCCTTCTCTGCGGAAATCTCCGGTCTCAGTGCCGGCATCACTTACTACTACCGGACCTACGCGACCAACGAAACGGGCACGTCTTACGGGGAAGCCCTCTCCTTCACCACGCTCAAGGCCGAACCGCTGCAGCATGCCGTCGACTTCGCCGCCGGCAACATCAACTCGACCAGCATCGCCGCGGTATGGACGCCGGTCGAGGCGGACGGCTACCTCTTGGTGGTCAGCTCCGGCGCGCAAACCACGCCGACCGACGGGGTGGCCGTGACCGATGACACTGATGTGAGTGACGGCTCCGCGGCGGTCAACCTTTCCGGGGCCAGCGGTGCTTACAACGACTTTACTGGCTTTGCCGCCGGCGAGTCATACACCTTCCGATTTATCCCTTCAACAACAGCGGCAGCGCCATCGACTACAAGACCGGCAGCGCACCGTCCTTCACCGCCGGCGTGCTGACCACGCCGGAATTGTATACCACCGGCAATCCCGCCGCGCTGACCACCACTTACGGCACGCCGTCCGCCGCCACCACCTTCTCGGTCTCCGGCGTGTATCTGACAAGCACGGTCAGCGTGACCGCCCCGACCGGGTTCGAGGTCTCCGACGATAACACCACCTTCGTGTCTTCCGTCACCCTGACCCCCGTTTCGGGAACCCTCGCCTCCACCACGATTTACCTTCGACTGGCGGGTGCCGCCGGCGCAACGGGCACCTACGATGGACAGACCATCACGGTGAGCGGCGGAGGGGCGACGACGGTGACCCTGACCACCGCGGCCAACGGCCACGAAGTCGCCCCGCAACCTCTCGCGATCGCCGGTCTGAGTGCCGCGGACAAGGACTACGACGGCGGGACGGATGTAGAGGTCGTCGGATCGCCCGTCTACCAAGGTCTGGTCAACAACGAGAGCTTCGCCGTGGTTGGCACGGTCAGCTGGGCCTTCCCCGACAAAAACGCCGGAGCCGGCAAAGAGCTCGTGCGCACCGGCAGCTTTGCCGCTCCCAGCACGAACTACATCATTCCCGCCCAGCCGTCTCTCACCGCGGAAATCCGCCCGAAGGAACTCGCCGTGACCGGAGCCGGCGTGACGACCAAAACCTACGACGGCAGCACCGATGCCACGATCACCGGCGCCACCCTCGTGGGCGTGATCGACGGCGACACCGTCTCAGTCTCCGGCAGCGGCACCTTCAACAATGCCAATGCCGGGGAAAACAAAACCGTCACCGCCAGCCTCATCCTCGGCGGCACGGATGCGGCCAACTACACCCTCATCCAACCGAGTCTGACCGGCACTATCAACAAGGCCAATCAGGTCATCACCTTTGACGAACTCCCCGCTAAAAACCTCGGCGATGCACCTCTCGCCCTCTCCGGCACCGCGACTTCAGGCCTGACGGTTTCCTACTCCAGCTCGAACCCGGCCGTCGCGTCCGTCAGCGGCTCGACGGTCACTATCCTGTCGGTCGGCACCACGACCATCACCGCCACGCAAACCGGCAACACCAACTACAATGCCGCCGCCCCCGTTGCTCGCACATTCGCCGTTACCGATGCGCCAACCTTGATCGCGGGCTGGGATTTCCAAACAACGGTCAATGGGGGCACTGCCGCCGTGGCCATCCCCGACACTCCAACCTCTTACGCAGCCAACCTCGGCTCCGGCACTCTGCACCTCGACGGAACCAGCGGATCGAGCCGGTGGGCGGTCGGAAGCACAAGCACAACCACCCAGCTCAACAGCTTCACCGGGACTGACGTCAATGCCTCCAATGGTTTGGCTACCGGTGCGACTTCACCGGGCGATCTGGCTTTGGTATCGGACACGGCCAACGGCCAAAGCCTTGTCTTCTCCTTCACCATGACGGGTCGCGCCAATCTTGCCGTCAGCTACGCGGCGCGAAGAAGCGCCACCGGGTTCAACAGCCAAGTATGGGAATTCAGCACCAACGGTGTTGATTGGCAACCGCTGCAAACAGTCGACAGCATCACCGACTCCTACGCGATGGTTGCTTTGGAAACGACAACCGCGCTGGATAACGCCGCCAACGCCTACTTGCGCTTGACGGTCAGCGGCGCCTCCACCTCCGGTGGTAACAACCGACTGGACAACATTCAGTTCGTGGCCGGCAATTACACACTGCCCGACACCACCGCCCCGGTCATCACTGTGCTGGGCGACGATCCGCTCGCGCTGCCGGTTGGCGCGGCCTTCACCGATCCCGGAGCGACGGCGCTCGACGAGACGGACGGCTCCGTTGAGGTGACCGCCGAAGGCGTAGTGAACACAACGGTTCCCGGTTCCTATACCATCACCTACTCCGCCTCCGACGCGGCCGGCAATACCGGCACGGCGACCCGCACGGTCAATGTTATCGACGTCACCGCACCGCTCATCACGGTCGCGGGCGACAATCCGCTCTACCTGCCGGTCGGAGCCGCCTTCAACGACCCCGGCGTCAGCGCCTTTGACGCCATCGATGGTGATGTCGCAGTGCAGACCACCGGCACGGTCGATACCGCCACGCGCGGGACCTATGTCCTGACTTACACCGCGACCGACGCCGCGGGCAACGAGGCGTCTGCAACGCGCGAAGTGGTCGTGCGCTCCGGGGCGGCGCAGTTCTTCGCGGCGCAATTCGGCATGACGAACGTCGACTTGTCGGTGGACAGCGACGGGGACGGCGTGCCCAACCTCATGGAATACGCCTTCGGGACCGACCCGACCGCGCGCACCGAAGTGCCGACGGCAACCGAATTGCAATTCACGGCGGACAGCGTCCGCTTCAGCACCATCGTCCGCGACGGAGACACCGCGCTGACTATCTCGCCGGTCGTCAGCACCGACCTCGTATCGGGTTGGAGCGATGCGGGACTGACGGAGTTGTCTGTCAGCCAAAGCGGGGTGCCGCAGGGCTTCCGCCGCCGCACCTGGGAATCCCCCGACACCGACGCACTCTTCATCAGGTTCAGCGTCAGCTACGAGTAATGCCGACGTCCCGGAGCTTTCAGACTTTTGGCCATGTTCGATAGGGACGGCCGCCCTCGAGGGCGACGGATCGGTGGGTGGCGAGCGTCCCCGCGAGCCGCGCCTCAACGAGTCTGCCGTGGCGGGTCCGCCGTAACTCGAGTTATACCAAGCCTCAAAAGATCTTGGACTTATCAATGGTCATCGGCGGGTAGGGACACGCGGCTCGCGTGTCCGTTACCCAGAGAGCGAACGAGCGAGCCGCTCGTCCCTACCTTTAGAGGCAAGGTCCATAACCTTTTCGTGATTGGTATTACTCGGGAGTCCCTGAACCCGCGCGCTGCGGGTGTGGTTCGGGAGTAACCGGGGCTACTCCCGTTGCAAAGGGGGAAAGGCACCGACGCTCATAGAGCGCCGCTACAACCCGACCAAAACTTGTAGCGGCGGTCTATGACCGTCGCTGCCTGAAAACACTTCGAGTTTCTCGGGAGGGGAGCAACCACCCGCCTCCACCGAGGCCGAGGGTCTCGTGTGGGAGGCCTGTGACTGTTGACGCTCAGCTGTCCGGCGTGGCTTGCAGCATGGTGGCCAGACGCTGGTCCGGACTCGAGCCCAACTCGAGGGCTTTCTCGTAGTGCCGCTTGGCCAGGGCGATGGACGGCGGTTTGGCCGTGGCGTAGATCACAGCGAGGTTGAAGTGCGCTTCGGCGTAGTCGGGATTGACCGTGATGGCCCGACGCAAAGATTGCTCGGCTTTGCCGAATTGACCCAGCTGGCTGGAGGCCACACCGAGGTAATTGAGGGTAATGGGGTCGTCGGCTTTGGTGTCGTTGGCGCGCTCGAGGTAGCCGATGGCATCTTCGATCCGGCTTTGCTCGATCATGACCGCGCCGAGAGTAGTAAGGCTGAAGGCATCGTTGGGGTCGGCTTTGATGGCCTTCTCAAGAGCGTATTGCGCGGCGGTCAGCTTGCCTTGGCGGAATTGAGCGACACCAAGATTGGCCAGAGCCACAACGTTGTCGGGCTGCTGCTCGACGAATTCTTGGTAAAGCTCCTCGGCTTTGGCGAAATTGCCGCTGACAAAAGCTTCGCGGGCCTCGGCGACGAGGGCGGCGGTCTCGCCATCGCGCACCGGCGGCGGTGTAGCTTCGGGTGCGGCCTCGGATGCGGCCTCGGATGCGGCGACTTCCGATGTCTCCTCGACGGCCGTCACGGCGAGGACGTTTTCCCCCTCACCGTCCTCCGCAATTCCTGGCACCTCCACTTCGCTCTCCGAGCGCGGTTTGAGCATTTCGACCTGCGCCGAAACGATGGTTGCCCCGGTATCTTCCCCGGTTTCCAGCAGGGTGATCACCGGGCGTTTGAGCATCTCCTGCTCGGCTGCACTCAGGTTGAGCGTGGGCTTGGCCAGCTCGTTGATTTTGTCATTCAGGGTGTCGGAGCGGATCTCGAGGCGTGCCATTTCTTCTTGGGCCAAACGGTAGGCCTGCTCGCGGCGTGCCTGTTCTTTGATCTGGCGCATGATGATGCCGCGCAGGACTTCGTTTTCCTGCTGGACAAGTTTGGCGTCCGCCGCGCTGACTTCGCCCAGCTTCACGGCGGCAAGGGCGCCGGTCACTTCGTCATACTCCTTGAGAAGCTGGTCGTTGACGGCCTGCAGTTTGTCGAAGCGTTCGCGGTCCTCCTGGAGTTTGGCCTGCGCACCCGACAATTCCTCGCGCACCTTCTCCAGGTCGGTGTTGAGCGAGGCGATCAGTTCGGTCTTTTCCGCCGCGTCGCTCTCCATGCCGGAGATGCGTTGGGCAGCCTCGGCCAGCTTCTGCTCGAGTTGCTTGTTGGCTTCGATAAGGTCGGCGCTTTTTTCCAGGGCGGTCTTGGCTTCGGCCGCTTCCTGTTGCGCGGTATCGCGGGCCGCGATCAATTGGGTGCGCTCTTCCTCCAGTTCGGTGACGCGTGCGGTGAGGGTCTGCACCTCGCCGCGGACGGTTTCCACTTCCTGCCGCGCCTGGTCGCGCTCCGCTTCCATTTCCCCGGCCCGGGCTTTGGCCTGCTCGGCTTCGGCTTTGGCCGAATCAATCTCGCCCTGCACGCCGGCGAGATCGGCTTTGGCTTTTTCCGCTTCCTCTTGGGCCGAGGTCATTTTCGCGGTCAATTCCTCGATCTGACGTTCGCTTTCAGCCACGCGCTCGGAAAGCTGTGCTTTTTCCTCGTCGGCCGCGGCCAGCGTTTCTTCCAATTCCTTCGCCTTGCCGCTCAGGCGGTCGAGCTCCTCCTGAGGGGCGGCTCCCTCGGCCGCGGGTGCGCCCGATTCTTCGAGGTTGCGCAGCTTGGTGGTGAGGTCGACGACCGAGACCTTGGTTTTTTCCAGCTCCATGCTGACGCTATTGAATTCCGCCTCACCGCGCTGGATCTGGGCCTGCAATTCCTCGTTGCGCTGCCTCTCCATGTCGAGTTGACGCTGCAGTTGGTCGAGGTCGCCGGAAGACGTCTCGCGCAAAACAATGTCGGTCGCCATCGGGACCGGATCTTCCGCGGAGCCATCATCCGGCGGGGCAATGGAAATGCTCGGACCGCTCTGCGGAGACGGTTCGCGACGCGGGTTTTGGACGGGAGGCAGGGTGTCGTCATCCGCATCGGTCGCGGCCAGGTCGGGCGGCGGCCCGAGGGTCGGCGACGCCAACGAGCCCTCGAGTCGGAGGACCGCTTCCTGGGTTTTGCGGAGACGGAAATCGACGACGAGCGGTTGCCAGTCCGGATACTGCGATTTGATCTGGCCGAGTTGGGCGGCGACGAAGCGGAACTTGGCGATAGCGTCGTCATTGCGCCCCTCCCGTTCCAGACGTTCGGCCCGTTGGTATTCCTGGTAGGCGGTGAAGAATTGACCCGAAGGATCCTCCTGCGCCAAAAGCCCCGGGGTCGAAACAACCACCAAGGCGAGCAGGATCACGAAACGCGCGGCGCTCATCGGACCTTGAAGGATACGAAAGTCCCTGTGAATTGCAATGGCGGTGCGAGAGTCCCGTGGAAAACCGGGCCCAATTGACAGGAGGCAGCGGCGGGGCTAACGTTCCGGCCGTTCGGGCCGCCCCACCCGGCAGGCCCGCCACCATCATGGAGTCGCTGCTCGACAGGCATGTGCTGGTTCTCAACCGGCTGTGGCAGGCAGTCAATGTCTGCAGCGCCCGCCGCGCCTTCACCCTGCTCTACCAAGGGCACGCCCAAGTCGTTTGGCGCGATGCCGACAACAATTATTTGACCCATGATTTCCAGAGCTGGCACGACTTTTCCCAGACCGAACCCGGTGCCGACGTGGTCCATGCCGTGCGGTTCAACATCCGCGTGCCCACTGTGGTTGTCCTCCTTTACTTCGACCGCCTGCCGAGCAAGGAAGTGAAATTCACGCGTCAGAACATCTACGAACGCGACAACCACACCTGCCAATATTGCGCCCGGCGCCTCGACCGTCAGGAACTCAATCTCGACCACGTCCTGCCCCGCCAACGCGGCGGCCAGACCACGTGGGAAAACGTCGTCTGCTCCTGCATCCCCTGCAACACCCGCAAAGGCAACCGCCTCCCCCACGAGGCCAACATGCAATTGCTCAAAGAGCCCAAGCGCCCCCGCTGGCGCCCCTTTATCCACCTGACTTACTCCTCGTCGGTCCACGACTCCTGGCGCCATTTTGTCGATGTCGGCTGCTGGAATGTCGAATTGGGCGACTGATCCCCTGCCCTGCCCGCTTGCCAAAACTGGCCCCGCCAGTTTACAAGGTAATGATGAAAGCCCTCCTGACCTGCACCGCGGTCATTGTCCTCACCGCTCTCGCCCACGCCGACATCCAGCAACCTCCTTCCTCCGAATGGGGCCCGACGCGCAAACTCGGTCGCGGCATCGGCAACATCGCCTTCGGGATCACCGAACTTCCGACTTCCATGATGTCGGTCAATTATTTCGACGGCAACAGTGCTGCTTTCAGCTACGGCATCGTGCGCGGCCTCGGCCGCACCTTCGCCCGCCTCGGCTACGGCCTCTACGACACGCTCCTCTTCCCCTTCCCGACCTACAAGGGCACCTACGCGCCGCCTTACAAAAGCAATGTCCAGTGGATCTGGAGCGGCTATTCCGAGTTTCCGCCCGAACTGCTCTTCGAGACGCGCTACCCTTACGTCCGCAACTACCAGCAGGACCCCTGAGCCCGCCGGCAGCTTTGACCGGGGACGGCGCCCCGCCAACTACTCCGCCGCGCTGCGGTGAGGTTTGTAGCCACCGACAAACTCGCGACGGAATGCGTCGAATGTTCCCGCCTCCAGAGCGCCCCGCACCTTGGCCATCAGGCCGAGGTAGAAATGCAGGTTGTGCAGCGTGATGAGCCGCAGGCCGAGAATTTCCTCCGCTTTGACCAAGTGTCGCAGATAAGCGCGGGAAAAATGGGCGCACGCGTAGCAGTCGCAGCCTTCCTCGATCGGTCCCTCGTCCAAAGTGAAGCAGGCATTCTTCAAATTGAGCGATCCCGCCGCGGTGAAGGCCGTCCCGTTGCGCGCCACCCGCGTCGGCAGGACACAATCAAACATGTCGATGCCCCGCGCCACCATCTCGACCATCTGCGGCGGCGTGCCCAGACCCATGGCATAGCGAGGCCGGTCCGCCGGCAGGTGCGGCACGGCATATTCCACCGCGGCCATCATTTCCGGCTCGGGCTCCCCGACGCTGACCCCGCCGACCGCGTAGCCGTCCCATCCCATCGCCACCAAGGCGCGGGCTGATTGCTCCCGCAGGTCGGCGTAGGACGAACCCTGCACGATGCCGAAAAGAAGCGGGCGCGCCGCCCCGCCGTCACGCGCCGCCCACCAATCGAGCGAACGTTGCTCCCAGCCGAGGGTCAGTTGCAGGCTCCGCGCAGCCTCCTCGTGCGTGCACGGGTGCGGCGGGCATTCGTCGAAGGCCATGACGATGTCCGAACCCAGCGTGTGCTGGATTTCCATCGAGGTTTCCGGACCGATGAAGCACGGCGTGCCGTCGAGGTGGTTCTGGAAATGCACACCCTCCGGCGTGATCTTGCGTAATTTGGCCAGCGAGAAAACCTGGAACCCCCCGCTGTCGGTAAGGATCGGACCGTCCCAACCCATGAACTTGTGCAACCCGCCGAGCCGGCGGATCACGTCGAGCCCCGGACGCACGAACAAGTGATAAGTGTTGCCGAGGATGATCTGCGCGCGCAGCTCGTGCAGTTCGCGGGGACTGACCGCTTTGACCGTTCCCTGCGTGCCCACCGGCATGAAAATCGGTGTTTCGATGACGCCCCTCCGCGTACGCAAGCGTCCGCGACGCGCGGCCGAGGACGTATCCGCAGCCAGAACCTCGAAACAACCGTTCACGCCGGGATTTCCCAAACAGTGCTCCCGCCCACGATGGTCCGCACCGCACGGCCCCGCAGTTCCCATCCGTGGAACGGCGTGTTGCGTCCTTTCGAGGCGAACTTGTCCTTGTCCACCACCCACTGGCGATCGGGGTCGAGCAGGGTCACGTCACCCGGCGCACCGGGCGCGAGCGTCCCGCGGTCGAGGGCCAGCAGGCGGGCGGGATTGACCGTCAACATGGCCACCAAGCGCGGCAGGTCCACGACCTTGTGACGGTGGAGGAGAATTTCGCAGAAAATCCCCACCGCGGTTTCGAGGCCGACAATACCGAAAGGCGCAGCGGCGAATTCCACTTCCTTCTCGTAAACCGCGTGCGGGGCGTGGTCCGTGGCCAGAATGCCGATCGTGCCGTCCGCGATTCCACCGAGCAACGCCTCGATATCACTCTCCTCGCGCAGAGGCGGATTCATCTTGGCATTGGTGTCATAGCCCCGCAGCGCTTCATCGGTCAGGGCGACGTGGTGCGGGCACACCTCGCCACTCAGCGCGATCCCCCGCGCCTTGGCTTCGCGCAGGAGACGGACGCTCCCGGCCGAAGAAAGATGCTGGCAGTGGATTTTCGTCCCCGTCGCCTCCGAGAGCATAGCGTCGCGCGCCACGATAATTTCCTCGGCCATGCGCGGCCAGCCGGGCAACCCGAGCGAGGTGCTCCAGAAGCCCTCGTGCATGACGGCCTCGGCCCCGGCCAGCGAGGCGTCCTGGCAATGGTCCAGCACGGGCAGTCCGAACATCCCGGCGTATTCCGCGGCCCGCCGCATCACCTCGTGGCTCTGCACGCAATGTCCGTCGTCGGTCACCGCGACGATTCCCGCCGCGGCCATGGCCCCGATCGGCGCGAGTTGCTCGCCCTTGGATCCCACGGTGATGGCCCCGGTGGGAAACACATTGACCACGCCTGCCTCGGCAGCCCGTTCTTCCATCCACGCGATGATTCCAGGGTGGTCGGCCACCGGATTGGTGTTGGGCATGGCCACCACGCTGGTGAATCCACCCGCCGCGGCCGCACGCGTGCCGGTCGCGATGGTCTCCTTGGCCCCCTGTCCGGGTTCGCGCAAATGGACGTGCATGTCGATGAGTCCCGGACAGACCACCAACCCGCGGGCATCGAGCTCCGCGGCGCCCGGCGCGGGCGCGGGCGCGAATTTCCCGTCGGTGATGAAAATGTCGCCGACTTCGTCGCGTCCGGTCGCCGGGTCGATGACGCGTCCCCCGCGAATGGTCAAAGAGCAGCTCATGCTTCCTCCTTCGGCGGCACCGAGCCGCACAAATAAAGCACCGCCATGCGCACGGCGAGTCCGTTGGTCACCTGGTCGAGAATGACGCTGTGCGGACCGTCGGCCACCGAGCCGTCGAGTTCGACGCCGCGGTGGATCGGGCCGGGGTGCATGACGAGGGCCTCCGGCTTGAGCCGGGCGGCGCGCACGGCGTTGAGCCCGAAAAGCGAGGCGTATTCCCCCGTGCCGGGGAAGTAACCGGCTTTCTGACGTTCATGCTGGATGCGCAAAAGGTTGACCACGTCGAGTTCGCCGAGGACTTCGTCGAGGGAATGGGTGATGCGCACCCCGAAGCGCGAGAACTCGCGGGGCACGAGAGTGGGCGGACCGATCAAAGTGACTTCGGCGCCGAGCTTGGTCAGCGCCTGGATGTTCGACCGCGCCACGCGGCTGAAGCGGATGTCGCCGACGATGCCGACTTTGACCCCCCCGACCCGCCCGAGCCGTTCGCGGATGGTGAAAACGTCGAGCAATCCCTGCGTCGGGTGCTCATGCGAACCGTCGCCGGCATTAACCACCCCGGCGCGGAGCCGTTCGGCGAGGAATTGCGGCGCGCCGGCCGCGGAGTGGCGCAGGACGATGAGGTCGGCGGCCAGCGCCTCGAGGTTTTTCGCCGTGTCTTTGAGGCTTTCGCCCTTGGACAAGCTCGAGGTGTTGGCCGTGATATTGACCACGTCGGCGCTGAGCCGCACGGCGGCCAACTCGAACGAGGTGCGCGTGCGCGTGCTGGCTTCCACGAAGAAATTGACCAGCGTCTTGCCGCGCAGACTCGGCACCTTTTTCAACCGCCGCTGGCCGACGCCTTTGAACTCGGCGGCAGTGTCGAGAATCAAGGTGATTTCCTCCGCGGAAAGGTCGGACAACGCGACGAGGTCTTTGCGGGTCCACTTCATGATTCGAAGACGCCCTCCACGCCGTCGTCCGTCTCCGCCAGACGCACACGCACACGGCGTCCGGGAGCGACGGTCAAGGCTAGGCCGGTGAAATCGGGGCGGACCGGAAGCTCGCGGCCGCCGCGGTCGACGAGCACGGCATAGAGGATCCGGCGCGGACGGCCGAAGGCGAGCACGGCGTCGATGGCCGCGCGGGCCGTGCGGCCGGTGTGTTGCACATCGTCGACGAGAACAACATTCCAGTTGTCGATATCCATCGGCAACTCGGTGCCCTGCAGAGGCGATACGCCCTCACGCAGGCCGAGATCGTCGCGATACATGGAAATATCGACCGCACCCGGACGGCAGGAGAAACCTTGGCGATCCAAAGCGGTGGCCAAGCGGGCGGCCAGATGGACACCCCGGGTGGGGATTCCGGCCAACAAAACCGGCCCGGCACCTTGCAGTTCCCCGGCGATTTCCCCGGCGATACGATCGAGAGCCGCCCGCAACCCGGCGCGGTCAATGACTTGTTGGTCGGTCTCGGCGCGGCTCATGCCGCGCTATCATGCCACAACCGCAGAAGCGGCGTCAGCAACACAGTGATTAATTCGCTCCGGCCACCATGCTCGGCCGCCCGGTGCGGCCGCGGCTTTCCCGCCAATTGCCACGGTGGCGCATCACCCAGTCGAGGAGAGCCTTCTCGAAACCGATATCATGACCGGCTTTCTCGCTTTCGATCCACTTGTGGCGCAGGATTTCTTCACGCTCGGCGAGGAATTCGCGGTAGAGCGTGGAGTTACGGACGAGAGAAACTCCCTCGTCGTGGGAGGAATTCATGGGGGGTAAGATAGGCATGACTATCAGGTGGGTCAAGTTTAGGGGGGATTCTCACAGCCAACAAGCTTGGGCCTGTTTGTTCGATTTTACGCCCGGACCGCGGGACCGGATGCGCCCTCCAGTTCAGCCCGCAAAGACCCGGCGATTTTCATGAATTCCTGTCCAACCGCGCTGTCCTGCGCCCGTGCCACCAAAGGCATGCCTGTATCGCCCGCCTCGCGCGTGGCCATGTCGATCGGCACCTCGCCGAGGAGGGGCACGCCGAGGCGGTCGGCTTCGCGTTGCCCGCCGCCGGAGCCGAAAATGTCATAGCGCCGGCCGTCGGAAGGACAAAGGAAGTAACTCATGTTCTCGACGATTCCGAGGACGCGCACATTGGTCTTGTCGAACATGGCCACTGCTTTGCGCGCATCGATCAGCGCGACCTCCTGCGGAGTGGTCACCACCACCGCCCCGGCCAGTGCCACGGTCTGCACCACGGTCAGCTGGATGTCCCCGGTGCCCGGCGGCAGGTCGAGAATGAGGTAGTCGAGGCCGCCCCAGTCCACCTGACGCAGAAATTGCTGGGTGTAGCGCGTGACCATCGGCCCGCGCAGCACCGCCGGTGTGTCGGGATCGGTAAGAAATCCCATCGACATCAATTTCAATCCGTAGCGCTCGATCGGAATGATCCGGTTGTCTTCCGTCGCCGCCGGTTGCTCGCTGGTGCCGAACATGAGAGCGATGCTCGGACCGTAAAGATCGCAGTCGCAGAGGCCCGTGCGTGCCCCACTCAAGCTGAGGGCCTGGGCCAGGTTCGAAGCCACCGTACTCTTCCCCACCCCGCCCTTGCCGCTGGCCACGGCGATGACGTGCTGCACACCCTCGATCTTGGTGGCGCCCGGCGAGGCCGCCGCGGGAGGCTTCTTCAAATCGATCAGAACATGCGGGGTGCGCACCCCGGGCAGGGCGGACAAGGACTCCATGCAACCGCGATGGATTTGCTGCGCGATCTTGGGGTCCTCGACGGCGAGGGAAAGTTTGACGAAAACCTCATCCCCCCGAACTTCCGCGGCTTCGACCAAGCCGAACGACACGATGTCTCGGCTGAAGCCCGGATACTTCACGGCGCGCAGGGCTTCGCGCACGGCTTCTTCGTTCAGTGTCGGCATAAGCTGGGCATTCTCGTTACGCGGCAGCCGGCTCAAAAGGATTTTCGCAGGTGGCTCGGCAAGATGCCCAACGCCTCGCGGTATTTGGCCACGGTGCGACGGGCCACGGCCAAGCCGTCGGCCGAAAGTTTCTGCACGATCTGCTGGTCGCTCAGGGGCTTGAGCGGATCCTCGCCGCGGATGAGCGCCGCGATGGCATCCTTCACGCTTGTGCTGCTCACCGACGCGCCATCCGCGGAGCGGTAACCGCTGGTGAAGAAGAATTTCATTTCGAAAACCCCCTGCGGCGTGGCCACCGTCTTGCCCGCGATGGCGCGGCTCACGGTCGTCTCGTGGACCCCGACCACCTCGGCCACCTGCGCCATGGTCATGGGCGCCAAGGCGGAAACACCTTCCTCGAGAAAGGCGCGCTGGCGGGCGGCGATTTCCCGGGCGATGGACAAAATGGTCTGCTGGCGTTGCTGGATGCTTTTGATGAGGAATTTCCCGCCGCGGATTTTGTCCCGCAGGTAGGTGCGCACCTCGGCCGCCCCGGCCGACTCGCCGAGCAGATCGCGGTAGGTGCGGCTGATGCGCAACTGCGGCACGCTGTCGCGCACGAGGGAAACGACGAAGTCCTCTCCGGCCCTCTCGATAATGACGTCCGGAGCCAGCACCTGGGCCAACTCGCCGGCGAAGGCCCGGCCGGGTTTGGGATTGAGGGAAGCGATGAGCCCTCCCGCCTCGCGCACCTCGTCTTGCGGAGCCCGAAGGACCGAGCCGATCTCCGCGAATTTTTTCCGTCCAAGAAGATCAAGGTGCCCCTCGACGATGCGGGCCGCGAGGCTTTGACCCTCGCCACGGCGCGCCAACTGCAGGCGCAAACATTCCGCCAAATCACGCGCCCCCACGCCGGGCGGATCCAGCGTCTGCAGCAAATGCAGCACCTCGATGACCTCCGCCGTCTCCGCGCCGGCCTCGTCGGCCACTTCCTCGGGAGTGGCCGCGAGGTAGCCATCCTCGTTGAGATTCCCCACCAGCAAGGTGGCGATGAGGCGCTGCACGGGATCGAGCGCCAGACGGCTGAGCTGCTTCTCCAAATGCTTGGCCAGGGTTTCGGGCGGGGTGACGCCCTCGAGAAACTGGCGGCGCCGCGCCTCGGCGGCCGGGTCCACATTCTGCGCACCGTCGGCCGAGTAATCGGACCAGTCTTCCTCGAGCTGGCGTAGCTCGTCGAATTCGTCCTCGGCCTCTTCGGCGGAATCCTCGGCTGGCGCCTCCTCCTCGGGGACCTCTTCCTCAAGCACCGGGTTGGTCTCGATCTCCTGACGCACCAGTTGCTGCAACTCCAGAGCGGTGGCCTGCAGGATCTCCAGGCTTTGCCGCATCTGCGGCGACAGCACTTGCTGCTGGGCCAGATGGGTGCTCTGCTGAAGACCGGACATGGCCACTACCACGCCCCGCTTCGGCGGCCACTGCAAGCAATTTCCGCGCCAAAATCAGGCCGTAGCGAATAAATTATCGCCAAGCGTGGGGGAAATATCCTCCGCCATGGAGGAACGCTGCCCCGCCTGCCAGCGCTGGGCCGCCGCGTAGGCGATCATCGCCGCGTTGTCCGCGCACAGCCAAGGCTCGGCAAAAACCACCCCGAGACCCTTCGCCCCGGCCTCCGCCGTCAACTGCGTGCGCAGCCCGAGATTGCAGGCCACCCCGCCACTCACCGCCACGAGGTCGCGCCGGCAAGCCTGCGCCGCGCGGACCGCCTTGCTCACCAGCACGTCCACCACCGCGGCCTGGAAGGAAGCGCAAAGATCGTCCAGATCCCCGGGCGAAGTCCGCGGCAAAAGATACCGCACGGCGGTCTTCAGTCCGCTGAAACTGAAATGATGGTCGCCCGAGCACTGCATGCTCCGCGGCAGATCGAAGCGCGCCGCATGACCGTGCCGCGCCCGAGATTCAATCTCCGGCCCGCCGGGATAGCCGAGGCCGAGCAGCTTGGCCACTTTGTCGAAAGCTTCGCCGGCCGCGTCATCGAGAGTGCGTCCGAGCAGGCGGTAACGCCCGACACCTTCCACATCGACCAACAGCGTGTGTCCCCCGCTGACAACCAAAGCAACGCAGGGCGGCACCGTTTCGCGACCGAAAAAAGGCGAAAGCAAATGGCCCTCCACGTGATTGACGGCAAGGAAAGGCTTATCCGTGGCGAGGGCCAGACCTTTGGCGGCGGCTGCTCCGACCAGCAACGCGCTGGCCAGACCCGGACCCGTGGTGCCGGCGAAGACGTCCACGTCGGTCGGTGCGAGGCCCGCCTCGGACAGCGCCTGCGCGACCACACCGCGCACGTGGGCCAAGTGATTGCGCGAAGCCACCTCGGGCACCACGCCACCGTAGGCGGCATGCACCGCGGCTTGCGAAGCGATCACGCTGGCACGCAGGCGGGAGGTTCCCTCCATCACCGCCGCGGCGGTTTCGTCGCAGGAAGTCTCCAGCGCGAGAAGCCGGGGCGCGCTCAACCCTCCCCGGACGGATCCTCCGTCCCCTCCCTGGCATGGAGCAACACGCCGCGCAGCGCATCGACAGCGCGCTGCAGGGGCACATCTTCGACCGGATCGATTTGGTCGCGCACCGTGCCGTCCGGGAGGTCCTCCTGGCGCCGCAGGGCGAGCAGGCGCGCCTCGTCCTCCGACGACATCGGGGCGCTGACATGCGGGGCCACGCCTTTCTCGTGGATGGGCTTTTTGCCCGGCGTGAAATAGTGCGCCGTGGTCAACCGCACCGCCGATCCGTCCGGCAGGGAAACCACACTCTGCACCGAGCCTTTGCCGAAAGTCGTTTCACCGACGAGCAAGGCGCGACCGGAGTCCTTGAGGGCGCCGGCCACGATCTCCGCACCGCTCGCGCTGGAGCCGTTGACCAAGACCGCGACCGGATAAGCCCGGGGTTTGCCGCCCTTGCCCGGCGCGGTGTAACGCCGCGCGGCGGAGACCGAGCGTCCCTCGGTGTAGGCGACCAACGCGCCGCCGGGGAGAAATTCGCCCGCCACCTCGACCGCGCTGCCGAGCAGTCCGCCGGGATTGAAGCGCAAGTCGAGCACCAGCGCGTCGATGCCCTGCTTTTCGAGGTCGGCCAGCGCCCGGCTGAACTCCTTGCCGGTCGGTTCGCTGAATTGCGTGACACGCACGTAGCCGATACGCGGCCCGTCGCCCTCGAGGATTTTCGCGCCGCGCACGCTCGGGACCTTGATGACCTCGCGCTCGATCTCCACTTCGATCGGCTCGCCCTCGCCTTCGCGCGCCACGGCCAGCTTCACCGCCGTCCCCGGCTCGCCGCGCAATTTGTCCACCGCATCGCGCAAGGACATTCGTTCGGCCGACTGCCCGTCGATTTCCAGCAGGATGTCATCGGGCAGCAGGCCGGCGCGAAAACCCGGCGTGCCTTCCATCGGCGCCACGATGGTCAGCCGGTCGTCCTTGCGCGTCACCACCACTCCGAGGCCGCCGAACTCGCTGCGCGTGTCCTCCTGCATGCCCTTGAAATCCTTCGGGTCCATGAAATCGCTGTGGGGATCGAGTTCCTCGAGCATGCCGCGCAACGCGCTGTAGATGAGTTCCTCGTATTCCGTCTTGTCCTCGTCGACGTAGTCCTGGCGGATGAGTTCCACCGCCCGCGCCAGCGTCTTCATCTCCTTGTAAGGGGAAATGTCCTCGTCTTCCTGCGCGGACGCGGGTCCGACAAGACCCGCCGCGAGCAGGAGAATGGCAAGACGACGATGCATCGCCTTTTCACTAACACGGCCTCCCCGCGCCGGCAAACCGGCCCCGTTCAAACTGTCCTCCGCCGGCCGGGGCGGCTACCCTGCGCGCATGCCCGGGAAGAACACGGAATCCCTGCCGGTCGGTCTCGCCCTCGGATCGAATCTCGGCGACCGCATGGCCCATCTGAGGGCCGCGCGCGATTTTCTCGCCGCCCTGCATGAAGGCGATCAGGCCCCGCTGGTCTCGTCCGTTTATGAAACCGACCCGGTCGACTGTCCGCCGGGGTCCCCGTCTTTCCTCAATGCCGTGCTCGAGATCATGACCTCGCTCGATCCGGAAGAACTGCTCGGCCGCGCGGGCGACTTCGAACGCCGCCTCGGCCGCGCAGCCATGCGGGAACGCAACTCCCCGCGTCCCGTCGACATCGACCTGCTCTATGCGGGCGACCGCTGCATCGGGACCGCCCGGCTCGTCTTGCCGCACCCGCGCCTGACCCAGCGCCGCTTCGTGTTGCAACCGCTGGCCGAATTCCGTCCGGACCTCGTGCTCCCCGGGCAGTCGCAGCGTGTGGCGGATCTGCTCGAGGCGCTGCCGCAACAGCCCGCGGTGCGGATCGTGCCCGGCGCTTGGTGAGACAAGCGGGCTTGCCGCGTGCGGGGATCGGCGCGAGATTCCTCCCTTGCGCCGCATGAACGACCTCGCCACCCGCTTCCGGGAAAACAAACGCACCGGGCACAAAATCGCGGCGCTCACCGCCTACGATTACCCGACGGCGCGCCTGCTCGACGAAACGGGGCTCGATCTCATCCTCGTCGGCGATTCCCTCGGCATGGTCGTGCTCGGTTACCCCGACACGACCTCGGTCACCCTCGACGACATGATCCGCCACACCGGGGCGGTGGCCCGCGGCGCCGGGAACACGCCCGTGGTGGCCGACTTGCCCATCGACACCTACCGCACCGACGCGGACGCCGTGGCCAACGCGCGGCGCCTCGTCGAAGCCGGGGCCCGGGCGGTCAAATTGGAAGGCGGCGCATCGGTCGCCCCGCAGATCGGCGCCCTCGTCGCCGCGGACATCCCCGTGCTCGCCCACATCGGCATGCTCCCGCAGCAAATCCGCGAGGAAGGGGGATACAAAATCAAAGGACGCACGCCGGAGGAGGCGGACATGATCCGGCGCGACGCCGAGGCCGTGCAGCAGGCCGGCGCCTTCGCGGTCGTCATGGAAATCGTCATCCCCGGCCTCGCCGTGGAGATCAGCCCGACGCTGCAAATTCCCACCATCGGCATCGGCAGCGGAGACGGATGCGACGGGCAAATCCTCGTCTTGCATGATCTGGTCGGACTCTACCCGTGGTTCCGCCCGAAATTCGCCGTGCCCCGCGCCGAACTGGCCGGGCCGCTGGTCCAAGCAGCCAAAGATTACGTCGCTGCCGTGCGCGAAGGCGGGCACTGAGCCGATCTCATCGCGCGGTTCTCCGCGCCGGACCTCACTCCTCGCTTCCCGGCGGACGGTCGAAGGCGGCGTTTTCGAAGCGGGTGTATTCCTTGATGAAGGTCAGAGGGATTTCGCCGATCGGGCCGTTGCGCTGTTTGGCGATGATCAGTTCGGCTTTGCCGGCGAGGTCCGACTTGGCTTCCTCGTCTTCCTCGTAGACCTCGGGGCGCACGAGGAGCGCGACCAAGTCAGCGTCCTGCTCGAGCGAACCCGATTCGCGCAGGTCGGACATGCGGGGCTTGCCGCCGCCGCGCTGCTCGGGTTGGCGGTTGAGCTGGGCGAGGACGATGATGGGGATCTCGAGTTCCTTGGCCAGCGCCTTGATGCCGGAGGAAATTTCGGAGATTTCGATCTGACGGTTTTCCTGTCCCCGCCGCGAGGTCGAGCGGCAGAGCTGGAGGTAATCGATGGCGATGAGTTCGATGCGGTGACGATCGCGCATGCGCCGCGCCTTGGCCCGCAACTCGAGGATGGTCAGCCCCGGGGTGTCGTCGATGAAGATGCTGCTCTCGCTCAACGCGGCCGCGGCATCGTTGAGCTTGCCGTGCTCGGCGCGGGCCAGCATGCCGGAACGGATCTTCTTCATGTTGACCCGTGCCCGCGAGCAGAGCATGCGCTGCACGAGCTGCTGGGTGCTCATTTCGAGACTGAATACGCCGACGGGTTTGGGTTCCTCGAGATTAAGGGCCACGTGCTCGACGATGTTCATAGCCAGGGCGGTTTTGCCCATGGAGGGACGGGCCGCGACGATGATCATTTCGCCGGGATGCAGCCCGTCGGTCATCTGGTCGAAGACATTGAAGCCGGTGGCCAGACCGCTGATGCGTCCGCGTTGCTGATACATCTTCTCGATGTTCTCCAGCGCGGTGAAAACCTCGTCGCGCATGTCCGGGGCGGTTTTGCGGAAGCGCGTCTCGCCGATGGTGAAGATCTCGCGCTCGACGTCGTCGAGCAGCTGCGGGACATCGCCCTGTTCCTCGTAGCAACGGGCGGCGGAGCCCGTGCAGGCCGTGATCATGCGGCGGAGGAGCGATTTCTCGAGGACGATCTCCAGATAGTGCGGGGCGTTGGCCGCGGTGGGGACGAAGCCGAAAAGCTCCGTCACCGCCCCCGGACCCCCCACTGAGTCGAGGAGGTTTAGGTCGCGCAGGCGGTTGGTCAGGGTGATGACATCGATCTGCGTGTTGGCCGACCACATTTCGACGAGGATGCGGTAGATGGTCCCGTGCGCCGGGGAGTAGAAAGCTTCCTCGGTCAGTTGCTCGGCGCAGTCGTTGAGCACTTCGCGCGGCGCGAGGAGAATGGAACCGAGCAGACCCTTTTCCGCCTCGACGTTCTGCGGGAGCGGACGGTGCGCGTCGTTCACGGGTGCCGGCTTGGGCGCGCCGTGGCCGTTGCGGCGGGGCGTGTTGGTGCGGCGCGCAGGAGCACCTGTGAGATCAACCGGCGGCATCATCGGGACAACCATAGTGCTCCCGCCGGATGGGTGCGGTCAAACGCGGACGAGCCATGACGCAAAATAAAAGGCCGCCCCGGTGGGCGGCCCCGCGAACAAGTTGTGAACAACTGTTCAGGCTTCGTCTTCCGCGACGTCCCTTTTCGCCGCACGGCGGGCGCGCGGACGGTCGTCGGCCCCGGCATCTTCCTCGGCGGACGGTTTGGGATTCTTGGAGGCGACGCTGATTTTCAGCGCGGCGTGGACATCGGGGTGCAGGCGCACATCGATGGTGAAGTCACCGGTTTCCTTGATCGGGCGCTCGAGCACGATGGCATGGCGATCGATTTCCATGCCGCCTTCGGCTTTGACGCGGTCGGCGATGTCTTTGGCCGTGATGGCGCCGAAGGCTTTGCCGCTCTCGCCGGTTTCGAGGACGAAGGAAAGCTTGAGCTTGCCGAGGCGCTTGGCGGCGTCGTTGGCTTCGTTGAGTTCCTTGGCCTCGCGCTCGGCACGGCGGGTTTTGAGGGAATTGGTCATGCGCAACGTGGCCGGCGTGACTTCATGGGCCATGCCGCGGGGAATGAGAAAGTTGCGGGCATAGCCGCGGCGCACTTTGACCACATCGGCTTCGGCTCCGAGGCTTGGAATGTGGGCGGTCAGGATGACTTCGGTTTGGGACATAGGACGATTTGAGACGAAGGGAAATGATGAAACAGAAGGCAAAGGGGTGTCAATCCCCATCAATCGTCAGCCATCCGCACCGGGCTGAACAATTCCCTCTGCAGCCGGGCGGTCAGATCGCCGGACCGGTCGAGCGGAGCCAGCGGCCCGCATTCTTCCAGCCAGACCAAGCGCAGGTCCGGCCGCCCGACCGCCCCTTCCGGCGGATCGCCGGCATGCCGCCCCGGCCACCAGACCGTCAGAGGAACACAGACCTCCTCGAGCCGCGGCAAGGCCGCCGCTTGTAGACGCCGGGAAAGAATGCGCAGCACCGCCCAGGCCGCACCGTATTGCCGCGCGAAGGACGCAAAGACGGAGACCGCTTCGGACAAATCGAGTTCCGGTCCGGCACTGCGCCGGCTCGCCAGCCAGTGTTCCAGCCTATCCGGCGGCGCGAGGTAACGACCGTAAAGCCAGCGACGCCCCGAAGCCGTCCAAGCCGCCGC
Organism: uncultured Verrucomicrobiae bacterium; assembly: GCA_963776165.1. Classification (GTDB taxonomy): domain Bacteria; phylum Verrucomicrobiota; class Verrucomicrobiia; order Chthoniobacterales; family JACTMZ01; genus JACTMZ01. Next base: position 245,282 of record CAVZLI010000002.1, on the reverse strand, counting down.
CCGCGCCGCCCGCGGAGCACGGTCCGCCAGCCAATCTTGCGTGCCGGCCGGATGAAAGAGAATGAGCCGCGCCGCGAACTCGGGGTGCAAGGCCGCAGTCAGGCAGGCCAACGCCGCCCCCAAGCCGGAGGCGACAACGACCGGACGTCGCCCGCCGCAGGTCGCACGGCAAAATTCGTGGAGACTTTGCGCGTAATCCTCGGCCCGCAGCAAACGGTCGGGACGCTCGCTCTCGCCGAAGCCGATCCAGTCGGGGGCCAGCACACGGTGCGTCGCAGCGAAAGCGGGATAAATCTTCGACCACTCATAAGACGCCGCTCCCGGAAAAAGATCGTGGAGAAAAACCAGCGGATCGCCCTCGCCACTGGCGTGGTAAACGATTTGTCCGCGCGTTGTGCGCTGCACGCGGCGGGCGAAGACGGACGGGGAAATGATGTCCGGCAACGAAGGCTGCGGCACCGGCCGCGTGCGCAAACGCAGAGCCACCACCGCGGCCCCCAGCAGACCCGCCCCCAAACCCATGCCCAGACCTTTTTTCCAGAATGCCGCCATGTAAGATTCCGAACGTAGCGTGTGTCCGCACTTTGACAATGCGCCGCCGCTTGCCGCACGATCCTTGCCGGCATGCCGAAACGATACCGCCCGAATGTCGCCGCCATCATCCAAAGGGCCGATGGTCGCGTGCTCATCGGGCAGCGCTCGGACTTCCCCGAGAGCTGGCAATTCCCGCAGGGCGGAATCGATCCCGGCGAAAGGCCCGAGCAGGCCCTGCGCCGCGAGGTCCAGGAGGAAGTCGGCCTGGCCGACCACGCTTACGACGTGCGCCAGAGCCGCGGCCCCTACCGCTACGACTTTCCTTCGGGCCCGGACCGCCGTGGTTACCGGGGACAAGAGCAGACATATTTCCTTTGCGCGGTGAGTGGACCGGGGACCCCGGAATGCGACTTGCGGCAGACCTGCGGGGAGTTCGCCGCGTTGCGCTGGGTGACCATCGGCGACTTCCCCTTGTCCTCCGTGCCCCCCATGAAACGCGAGGTCTACCGTGCGGTGTTGCGCGACTTCTTCGGGGCGCAGTGAGCGTCCCTCACCGGAAACCCGCGCGGCGGAACGCCGGTCGTCCTTTTGATTCGCGGCCGACCCGACGATAGACCAGCATGCCGCCATCGCCCAAAATCCCATCGATGCCCTCCTCCGCACGTTATGCCTCCATGGACTACCGCCGCTGCGGGCGCAGCGGGCTCAAGTTGCCCGCCCTCTCCCTCGGGCTCTGGCACAACTTCGGGGCCGAGGACGACTTGGCCAACGCCCGCGATATGGTCGTGCGCTCCTTCGAAGCGGGCATCACGCATTTCGATCTGGCCAACAATTACGGCCCGCCGCCGGGCAGCGCGGAGGAAACATTCGGGCGGCTGCTGCGTGAAGACCTCGCGGCGCACCGCGACGAGCTGATCGTCTCGACCAAAGCCGGGTATCACATGTGGCCCGGACCCTACGGCGAATGGGGCTCGCGCAAATACCTCCTGTCCAGTCTGGACCAGAGTCTCCGGCGCCTGGGTCTCGATTACGTCGACATCTTCTACAGCCACCGCATGGATCCCGAAACGCCGCTGGAGGAAACCGTCGGCGCACTCGCCTCCGCGGTGAAATCCGGCAAGGCCCTCTACGTCGGCATTTCCAGCTACGATGCGGACACCACCCGGCGCGCTGCCGAAATTCTCCGCGCCGAGCGCATCCACCTCCTTATCCATCAACCCGTCTTCAACCTCTTCGACCGCTGGGTCGAGCACGGCCTCAGCGATGTTCTGCAACAAGAAGGCATCGGATGCATTCCCTTCAGCCCTCTGGCCCAAGGCCTGCTGGCCGGACGCTACAACAACGGCATCGACCCCGGCTCCCGCGCCGGCAAACCCGACGGCTTCCTGCGCCCGGAACACATCACCGAAGAAAAGCTCCGACGCATCCGCGCCTTGGCCGACATCGCCAAGGCCCGCGGCCAATCCCTCGCCCAAATGTCCATCGCCTGGCTACTCGCCAAATCCTACGTCACCAGCGTCCTCATCGGCGCCAGCCGCTGGAGCCAGATCGAAGACAACCTGGGCGCGTCGGGGAACGTATCGTTCACCGGCGAAGAACTCGCCGCTATCGATCGCGTGTGCGAGCTGTAGCCTCCGAGCTTGCCGGCAGAACCGATCAAGCTCGAGGAGACCGCGGGGACCTCAAGCGGCTTTGCCGATCTCCGTGGCTTCCTTGATCTCCTCCAACTTCCCGGTCCTCACATCGTAAAGGTAGCCATAGACCGGGATATTTTTCGGAATCAGGGGGTGATTGCGGATTTTCTTCACATCGTCGATCACGGCTTGGCGGTCGTCGGTGAAAGTCAACCAGTCGATCTTCGCGCCCTCCGGCGAGCCGGGCCCCTGACCCACGTCGCGCCAGCCATTCTCGTCGATCACCGCTTGCTCGAGGCTCTTGGAGAGGAGGTCGCCCATGGTCTGATTGTTGAACAGCACCATGCCGCAGTCGGTGTGGTGAATGACAAAAAATTCCTTCGTCCCGAGTAGTTTGTAGGAAATGACCAGCGACCGGATGGCATCCTCGCTCGCGCGTCCGCCCGCGTTGCGGATGACGTGCGCGTCGCCTTCGGAAAGCCCCGCGTATTGGGCCGGATCAAGCCGCGCGTCCATGCACGTGAGGACGGTAAAGTGGCGTCCGGGAGGGAGCGGGAGTTTGCCTTTGTCGCCGAAGTTGGCGGCATAGTTGGCATTGGCTTTTTCGACACTCTGGACAACGGAAGATTTGCTCATGGTCCGCGCAAACTAATCAGCCCGAGGCTTTTTGACCAGCGCCATCGGGGTATTGACCGCGTCGCCGAATACCTGTGCAATCCGCGCCATCGACCATGGATTGGAGCCTCGCTGTCGCCAATGTCCTCAACCCCGCCGCGCTCTTTTTCGCGCTCGGGTTCGCCGCCGTCCTGCTCAAAACGGACCTGGAAATCCCCCACCCGCTGCCGAAACTCTTTTCGCTCTATCTGATCATCGCCATCGGCTACACGGGCGGCACCAAGCTCGCCGCCTCCGGACTGAGCGGAACGGTTCTTCTCTACATCGCGGCCGCCATGTTCATGGCCCTGCTCGTGCCGGTGATTGTTTTCTTTATTCTGCGCAAGTTCCTGTCCGTCTACGACGCCGCTGCCATGGCCGCGACCTACGGGTCGATTAGCATCGTCACCTTCATCGTCGGCACCGAATTCCTCGCCCGCAACGAGCAAACGTACGGCGGCTACATGGTAGCCATCATGTCCCTCATGGAATCACCGGCCATCATCGCCGGCATTTTCCTCGTGCGCATGTTCGCCCCGCGCCGCGTGCTCGCCGCCCCGAAGATCACGGCCTCCTCGCTCCTGCGTGAATCCTTCCTCAACGCCTCCGTCTTTCTCCTCCTCGGCAGCCTGCTCATCGGATGGATCACCGGGCCGGCCCACGGCGAATCGCTGCAGACCTTCATGTATGGCCTTTTCAAAGGCATGGTCATCTTCTTCCTCCTCGACACCGGCATGCACGCCGGGCGCCTGATCGGTCTCTTCAAAAAAACCGGCGCCCCGCTCGTTGTCTTCGGTCTGTTTGCTCCCGTGGTCAACGCCGCGCTCGGCATCCTCGTGGCCAAAGCCATTGGCATGGCCCCGGGCGACGCGCTCCTCTTCACCATCCTCTGCGCCAGCGCCAGCTACATCGTCGCCCCCGCCGCCATGCGCCACGCCGTGCCCGAGTCCAATCCCGGCCTCGTCGAACTCCTCTCCCTCGGCATCACCTTCCCCTTCAACATCACCCTCGGCATCCCGCTTTATTGGATGGTCATCCGCTGGTGGTGGGGGATGCCGTAGCAGGTGCCGCGAGCTCCAAGACCAAGGCGAGCACTTCCTCCAACGAGACCGGCTTCCCGTAATAAAATCCCTGCGCATAGCGCGCGCCGCTCGCGCTGACGAAGGCCGCTTGCATCGCCGTCTCTACCCCCTCGCTGATCGCACGATAACCCAGAGCATTGCACGCACCGATCATTTCCCTCATGAGCAAGCGGGCCTTGCTTTCCTCGCCGTCGAGTTCGGCGAGAAAGGATTTGTCCAGCTTGACGAAGTCCACCGGCAGTTGGGTGAGATGGCGCAGATTACTGTAGCCCGAGCCGAAGTCATCGACCGCGATCTTCACTCCGGCCTCGCGCAGTCGGCGCAGATTGCCCAAGAGCACATCGTTGGCGAGCAGGAGCGGATTTTCCACAACCTCCACCACGATCGAGGCAGGCAAAATCTCCGCGCGCTTCAAGTCATCGAGCCATTTCGCGGCCAACCCCTCGGTCGAGAGAAACGCCGGCGTGGCATTGAGGGACACCAAAAATTCGGGGTTTTCGAATAACCTGCGGCCCGGCATGCCCGCGCTGAAAAGCCGCAGGAATTCGCCGAAAACCCATTCGTCCATCGAGGCCTGATGACGAATGCGCTCGACCGCAGGTATGAAAGTGGCGCCCTCCACGAATTCCCCCTCAGGACCCTTCATGCGCAGCAGGGCCTCGACGCCGGTCATGCGATCGTCTTCCAAGTCGAAGATCGGCTGGAAGACGAGGGAAAACCTCTTTTTCTGGAAGGCCTGCCTGACCAGCAGGTTGACACGGTTGCGCTGGCGGCGGTCGGCGAAGAGTTCCTCGCGGTAGGTGAAGACGCCGCGCGTCGGCGATGTTTCCTGCGTGCTGGCGTGCCGCATGGCCACCTCGGCCCGCCGCAGCATCTCGATCGGATGGAGCGACGGGTCGTTGAAGATGGCGCAGCCGATGTCGGCACTGAGACGAGCTTCGTTGCCGTCGAAGCGGAAAGGCCGCGCCATGCAATCCTGGATCTCCCTGAGCAGCAAAGGAAACTCCTTGGTCAATTCGGCGTGCCGCACCAGCACGAGAAACTTGTTGCCGCCCTCGCGCGTCACCACGGCGCCGCCGCCGCGGAGACGCCGCAACCTCTGTGCCGTCTCGATAAGCACTTCGTCCCCTGCTCCGTAGCCAAAATTGTCGTTCACCTCGATCACGCTCTCGAGCCGCACCTCGAACAAAGCGGCATCCGGCGCGCCGGGTAAGGCGGAACCGATGGCCGCTTCGATCTCCGCGGTGAGCATGCGGCGGTTGCTCAGTCCGGTCAGCTGGTCGTGCTCGGTGAGATACAGCAACTCCTCCAGGCGGATCTTTTCGCCGGCCAGCAACTCGAAGGAAGACGCCATCAGGGCGAAGAGCTCGAACAGGCGGCGATCCGGTTGTTCCGGCGCGAGGAAATCGACGCGGGCCAGCACCTGTCCGCTGAATCGGAGCGGGATCATGGCGTAAAGAAACTTTCCTCCTTCCGGGGTATTCAAGTTGCCCTGGCTGCGGGTCGCAGAGGAAGGCTGCATCAAGGCGTCCAATTGCCGCCATACGTCCTGCATCTGGTTGTCGGGAAGATCCTCCGGGACGACAAAAACGCTGGCCTGCTGTCCCGCGCAGTATTGCCTGACCCGGGCGGCCACCCATCCGAGTAGAGGGGCGTATTTGCCGATCATATCATCGATCACCTCGCGCAGCACGCCCGAGGGGGACGAGATGCGGGCGACGACCGCCGGGAGTTCGCTGTCGATCACCGATCCGAAAAGGACATGCTTTTCCCTCGTCCGCACGATCCGTTGTTGCTCAACCAAATCCATCGTGATGCGCGCGATGGATTCGAGCAACCTCGTCTGGTTTACGTCGAGGTCACGCGGTTTCCGGTCCATCACGCAGAAACTGCCGATGGGCAGGCCCTCGGGCGTCGTCATGGGAATGCCCGCGTAGAAACGGATGTGCGGTTCCCCCGTGACCAGAGGATTCCCGGCAAAGCGCTCGTCGGCCGCAGCGTCCTGCACAATGAAGGAGGGTGCTTGCTCGAGGATGGCGTGTGCGCAGAACGCGACGCTGCGGTCGGTCTGCTTACCCTCGAAACCATAAGTGCTTTTGAACCACTGCCTCTCCCGGTCAACGAAGGAAATGGCGCCCATCGAGGTTCCTGTCACCTCCGCGGCGAGGGCGATCAGATTGTCGAAAGATGCGTCCGGCGCCGTATCGAGGATCCCGTAGTCATGCAACTGCGCCAGACGCTCCATCTCCCGCGGGTGGCGCGGGGCCGGTGCGTAAGGAGGAGGCGGCGCCGATGGGGTTGGTTCGGGCTTCGCGAAAACGGGCATGCTCTTATCCTACGCCCGCGCCGAGGCGATGTTCATGGGGCATAGACCCCACCTCAGCCACGCCAAGAAAGGACGGCATCACCTTCCCCTTCAACATCACCCTCGGCATCCCGCTCTATTGGATGGCCATCCGGTGGATGTGGGGCATGGCCTGATTTGCATTCACGGTGCGCTTGGCGCGCCGCCCGAGCGAACTTCAGCCAGCACTTTCGCCATATCCAGGCCGGACGCCTTCTCCTTGATCGCCGGCAGATATTGATCGAAGAGCTGTTTTCCGCGCGCCGAGACGGAGTCGAACAACTCCTTGAGCTGCGCCGTGGTCATGGTGCGTCCGCCGCGGTAATACGCATCCGCCGCGTAGCCGAGCGCATAGGTGCTGGCGAAAGCAAAGGTCGAACTGGTCAACTGATCCGCCGTGCGGGCCACGAGGCCCCTTTTGCCGAGCACGCCCTTGATCAATTTGCGGGCAAAGCCCTCGACCACCTGCGAGGTCAGGCCGATACCCGCCGCGGCGGCAAACTCTTTGATGTGCCCGCGGTCGAGTTCCACACCATGGCTGCGGCCGATCCGGTAGACCATTTTGACCTGCAACGGAATCACCGCCATGGTCGCCAAAGACTCGGGCAGCAACTCGAGCGCACCGTTGAGGATGGCGTAGTTCAAGACCATCGATGCGGTGGCCGGATCGGTCTCGGCGCCGGATGCGGCCGACGGCGGCGCAACGGCGACCACCGGACCCGCTTCCGGCACCGGGGCAATGGCCAACTCCTCCGCGGCGGCTTCCACGGATTCCGCGGTCCGCGCATCGAGACCGAGGTGCGAGCGCAACTGCGCGAGGAAATCTTTCTCCGGCGGCGTCAGCACATGGTCCGCCTCGCAGACGCCGACCGCCATTTCGTAAGCAAGCCGCGCCGCTGGTCCCCCCGCCAGCGGCGCGGCCGCCGAACCCAGCGCGATCCGCTGGAAAATCACATTCTGGTAAATGGCCGGCGCATCGAGTCCTTCGTCGAGGACGGACGCCGCCATCTTCTTGATCAACTCCCGTTCCGTGTCGTCCTTGTCTCCGTCGGCAAAAGCCGCCATGAGGCAAACCGTGAGCAGCGCCTCCTGCTGCGGCGTGGTCAGCTTTTGGTCCATAAAGTTCGTGAATGTCGCCCGAGTCCGCGCCCGTCAACCGCGCTGGGTCCAACTGCGTTGCCGCAATCCGGGATTCCGCTCCATGACGCGTACCACGATCCATTCATCGTCGGCCAAACCGATGTCCGCCAGCGAGTCCGGGATCAGGTCGAAACCCTTGAGCAAGTAATGCGCAGCCACGCCGAGCTCGGCGATATCGTCCGGCAACGGATCCTGCAAGTCGGCCAACTCTTGCGAGCCGAACAGGTCGACCATCAGGCGGATTCCCCGCAAAAGGTCGGAGCGCATCTCCGCAGCGGCCTGCTCCGCCTTGCGCTCGAACGCTTTCAAGTGGCGGCCGAGTTCGCGCAAATTGGCGGCCGTGATCGAGGGACGCCGGCTCTCGATATATTCGTCGAGGGAGACGGCTTGTTCCGGGGTCTTGGTGCTGGTCATGCGGTGTTAGACAGACCGGCCACTGTTTTTGTATTTCGAAGATTCTAATCATTTGTTAGTTTTTTTCTATCAATACACAGCTCAACTACCACCACCTGCGCTACTTCCTGGCCGTGGCCCGGGCGGGCGGACTCAAACAGGCCGCGCGCTCGCTCCATGTCTCCCCGCCGACCTTGAGCGCCCAGATCCGCGCATTGGAGGACTCTTTGGATGCCCCGCTTTTCGCGCGCGAAGGACGCCAAATGGTGCTCAATGACACCGGCCGGGTCGTGCGCCGCTACGCCGAGCGCATTTTCCAACTCGGCGACGAAATGGCGGAAGTCGTCGATCGCGGAGAACCCGCCGGACCGGGCACTGTCCATCTGGGCATCGTCGATGGCGTGCCCAAACCACTCGCCACCGACATCGTGCGCCGGGCATGGGAGAAAGTCCCCTCCCTCCGGCTCGTGGCCCGCGAAGGTTTGCCCGGCGAGCTTTTTCCCGCCCTCGTCGCGCACCAGATCGACATCGTCATCAGCAACGAGGCCCCGTCCGCCCAACTCGGCGCCATCCTCTCCAGCCGCCGCGTGGCGCGGTTCAAGGTGCACTTCGCCGCCGCGCCGGGTCTCACCACTGCACGAAGTCCGCGGCACATCGACCAATTTCCGCTCCTCTTGCCCACGCGCGAATCACCCTTGCGACGGGAACTCGATCGTTGGTTCACGGACCACGGCCGGCGTCCTGAGATCCGCGCCGAATTCGACGACACCGCCGCGATGTATGAACTCGCTGCGGCCGGACTCGGCGCCGTCCCGGTGCCCGCCCCCATGCTCGGCCATGTGCAAAAGCGCTACGGCCTCCGCGATCTCGGCGTGCGCACCGGCATCGAGGAGGAATTGTTTGTCGTCACCGCCGAACGGCAATTCACCCACGAGGGCCCGCGCCTGCTGGCTGAACTGGCGCGCGAGATGTTTGCGGCAGGTGGGACGATCGCGAGGAAGGCCGTCGCACGCCGGTCCCGCAGCGAATAGCTGGATCGCGGTGTCCCACCGCGATTTTTTATTGAGGGCATCGCGCTCGGAGAGCGCGATCCACCTTCCGAAACGTTAGGGTGATCGCGCCTACCTTCCGCGCCCGCTGCCGCGCTCGTGCACCCAAGAGAGTAGTCCGCCGATCGTGCAGTGGTCCTCCAGCGGGTGACGGAGCTTTCCGCCACGCTGGATGCGGTAGCGGTTGCGGCGGCCGATGCGCTCGATCCTGATCGCGCCCGCCTCTTCCAGATCGGACAAAATCCGCTGCACCGCGCGCTCCGTGATGCCGACCATGGAGGCCAAATCCCTCACCCGCAACTCGGGGTCCGTGTCGAGGGCCACGAGCACATGGCTGTGGTTGGTCAGGTAGGTGAAAGCGTGCGCCCCGGGGGCGGCGGATTTTTTCGCATTTTTTTCATCGGGGGAGTTGACAGACCTTGGCGAAATAAAATACATGACACATATGTCGTGTATTGCATGACGTGAAAAACATTACCAAAAACAAGCCACCCGCACAACAACGCACCGCACTATGGACGTCCTCAATTCCCTGCTGATGAGTCTCCTCACCCCGATGGTCCTCGCCTTCATCCTGGGCGTGGTTGCCAGTCTGGTGAAGAGCGACCTGAAGATCCCGCCGGAGATTTACACGGCCATGACCATCTACCTGCTCTTCGCCATCGGCTTGAAGGGCGGGGCCAACTTGGACGGGGTGACCTTTGCCGAATTCTGGAAACCCCTCACCGCCGCCCTCTTCCTCAGTCTGGCCATCCCCGTCTGGTGCTACTTCCTCATGAAGAAGTTCGGCCGGCTGGATGCGGTGAATTCCGCCGCCCTCGCCGCGCACTACGGCTCGGTCTCCGCCGTGACCTTCGGCGAAGCCCTCGCCTTCCTGCAGTTCGCCGATGTCCCCTACGAACCCTACGTCGCCGCGCTTCTCGCCATGATGGAAGTCCCGGCCATCATCCTCGCCATCTTCCTTGTCGGAAAAGCCACCATCACGGCCGGCGGAGGGGACATGAAAAAAGTCCTACACGAGTTGCTCACCAGCAAATCGATCGTCCTCCTCATGGGCGGCATGGCCATCGGGCTGCTCGCCGGCAAAGAGGGCGCCGAACAGGTTGCACCGCTTTTCAGCGACCCCTTCCGGGGCGTACTCACCCTCTTCCTGCTCGAAATCGGGCTCGTCACCGGACGCCGGCTCGGCGACCTGCGGCACGCCGGATGGCGTTTGGTTGCCTTCGGCCTCGTCATGCCTTTCCTCCACGGACTCCTTGGTGTCGTCCTCGGCTACTGGAGCGGCATGGGCGTCGGAGGATCGACCGTTCTCGGCACCCTCGCCGCAAGTGCGAGCTACATCGCCGCGCCGGCCGCCGTGCGCGTGGCCCTGCCTGCGGCCAGCCCGGCCATTTACCTGACGTCCTCCTTGGCCGTGACCTTTCCTTTCAACGTCGTCGTCGGTATCCCGCTCTACTTTTCCTTCGCGCGCTGGCTCGTCCCCGCATGAGACAGCCGCGAAGCCCTCAAACCGCACAACACAACCTCACCGGCCTCCTCGATCGCATCGAACCGGCCGTCACCGCCGCCGCCAAGGAGACGACAGGTGACACCTCGGCCAAAAACCCCGAGTTCGTCGACGCCTGCATCGAGGAAAATGTCCGCTGGCAGGTCAAACAGCTCACCGAGAAAAGCCCGATCCTCCAAGAGCTGGCGGACAACGGACAAATCCACATTGTTGGCGGGGTGCACAACCTCGCCTCCGGCAAGGTGCACCTCCTCGCCGATGCCGACTGATCAGAAGCTCAGCCCAAGCAAAGACGCGCCATCGCCCCGCGCTTGGCCGAAGCGCTCGGCGCGACGGTCACCGTGACCACTGCGTTTGATACCGACACGCTCGGCACTTTCACCCGCGAGATTCCCCGCTTCGGCAGCCAACTCGATGCCTCGCGCAAAAAAGCCGAATTGGCCATCGAACTGAACGGCTGTCCGCTCGGGCTCGGCAGCGAAGGATCGTTTATTCCGGGCCCGTTCGGCCTCGGTTCATTCAACCTCGAAGTCATCACCCTCGTCGATCGCCAGTGCAAACTCGTCATCACCGGCGCCATCCGCCAACCCGGACACCACACGGCGGGCACCTTCGAATCTTGGGAAGCGCTCTCCGAGTTCGCGACAAAAGCCAAACTCCCCTCGCACGCGCTGGTCCTGCGCCGTGACGACGAAAATCATCCCCACATCCGCAAAGGCCTCATCGACCACGACGCCTTGCGCGCCGCCTATGACGAATGCCGCACCCTGGCCAAAGCCAGCGCCGTTTTCGCCGAAAGCGATGTGCGTGTGCACCTCCATCCAACCCGCATGAAAAACATCGGCGCCGCGTGCGACGACCTCATCGCCCGCCTGCTGCGCAACTACCCCGCCTGCGCCGCCCCCGGCCTCTGTCCGCCCTGCAATCCGTAGAGAGACCCGCTTGCTCGGGAATCCTTTTTGTGCCAAAAAGGAAGCATGAAAACCACGATTGATATTCCAGAAAGTGAGCTGAAGGATGCCATGCGTTTCACCGGGGCCAAAACCAAGCGGGCCGCGGTTCTCGAGGCGCTAACGGACTTCAACCGCCGCCGCCGGATGGCCGGGTTGGTCCGCCACTCGCGCTCCTTTGCCGACTTCCCCTCTTTGGAGACGCTGCGTAAAGCGGAGGCCGGTCGCGACAAGTTGACGGGCGCGCGATGACGATCATCGACACCTCGCTCTGGGTGCATCAACTACGTCGCCAAGGCGACGCCGATAAACGCCGCCGCGTCGAGGAGTTGCTCTTGTCCGGCGAAGCCGCCTGGTGCGCCCCGATCCGTCTCGAACTGTGGCGTGGCATCGGCACAGACAAAGAGGCACGGGTGCTCCGCGAATACGAACAAGTCCTGCCGGAATACGCCATAAGTGATGAAATCTGGGATCAAGCCTGCGACCTTGCGCATCGCTGCCGCCGCCAAGGAAAAACTGCGCCCTTCGCCGACATCCTCATCGCTGCATGTGCCCGCCATCATAAAGTGGAGGTCGCACACGATGACGCGCACTTCGATTTTCTGATGGTTCGTTGAACCGCCAGTAGCCCACCGGCACGCCATTCCACAGGCACGTATACTGGAGCGTTCATTCCGTGACGTTGTAGCCCTAAAATTGACATTTTGTAACTTTTCCGGTATACGTTTCATTAATGAACACCATCAGCGTCAGAGATTTGAAAGCTCATTGGGCGGATATCGAGCGCCGGACCCGCCAAGGCGAGAGTTTTCTCGTTCTGAATCGCGGCCGCCCTTCGGCGCGCGTCCTGCCTGCCGGACCGCGCGAGGTTTTGCATTGGGACGACCACCTGAAGACCGCCGTCAAATCCGCCGGACGCAGCGCGGAGAAAATCGTTCGCGAAGATCGCGACGGCCGCTGGTGAGTCCATGCTCTACCTCGATACCAGCGCGTTTTTGAAGCTCTACATTCGCGAGGAGGGGTCCGAGTCGACCCAGTCCTTGGTCGAGTCCCAATCGGCACCCCTTCCCGTTTGGGATGTGCTCGAAATGGAGTTCACCAACGCCGTCTGGATGAAGGCGTTCTGGAAAGAAATCGCCGCCGCCGAAGTCCGTCGCCAGCTCGATCTCTTCGAGGACCGCCGCAAACGCGGGCAGTATTTCACCCCGGAATTTTCCCGCAGCAAATTGCTCGAACGATTCCGATCCCTCGCCGCCCATACCGTCGAGACCGGCTGCCGCACGATGGATGTTGTCCACGTGGCCGCGGCGCTGGAATTCGAAGCCGACATGCTTGTATCTTTCGACGATCGCCAGCGTCGCCTGGCCGAAATCGCTGGGCTGCGCTGCCAGCCCCTCGCATGAACAACCTTCTGAAACCTCACAGCTAAGCTGGCGAATTCGTTCGCTGGCCAAGATCCTGCAGAGGCGCTCAGCCAAACGAGCCACCCTGTCACACTGGGCCGCATTGAGCGCGCCATTTGGGCCATCGTGTCACACTCTGGAGGACATTGATTTGGCGGATGTGTCTTATGTAACTCTTTCGTCACAAGTAACATGTCACTCGTAACACCCCCTCTGGCACGGGACGTGCTTCACGTCACAGTGCAAGTTTAACTTTTTCCAAATTTATGAGCAAAATCCTCGGAATCGACCTCGGCACGACCAACTCCTGCATGTCCACCATGGAAGGCGGGGAGCCTGTCGTGCTGGAAAACAGCGAAGGCGCGCGGACCACTCCGTCCGTCGTCGCTTTCACCAAGAACGGCGAGCGCCTCGTCGGCCAAGCCGCCAAGCGCCAAGCCGTGACCAACCCGACCAACACGGTTTTTTCGGTCAAGCGCTTCATGGGCCGCAAATACGACGAGTTGAACAACGAAGACAAACGCGTTCCTTACAAACTCGTTAAAGCGGCCAACGGTGACGCCCACATCGAACTCGAAATCAACGGACAGAAGAAAGCCTTCAGCCCGCCGGAAATCAGCGCGATGATTCTGGCCAAGCTCAAATCCGACGCGGAAGCCAAGCTCGGTGAGAAAATCACCAAAGCGGTCATCACTGTCCCGGCCTACTTTAACGACTCGCAACGCAACGCGACGAAAGATGCCGGCAAGATTGCGGGCCTCGAAGTCCTGCGCATCATCAACGAGCCCACCGCGGCCTCGCTCGCCTACGGTCTCGACAAGAAGAAGGACGAAAAAATTGCCGTCTATGACTTGGGCGGCGGCACCTTCGACATCTCGGCGCTGGAAATCGGTGACGGCGTTTTCGAAGTGAAGGCAACCAATGGCGACACGCACCTCGGCGGCGACGATTGGGATCACAAGATCATGGATTGGATCATCTCGGAGTTCAAAGCGGACACCGGCATCGACCTCTCCAATCAGCCCGACGCCGTGCAGCGCATCAAGGAAGAGGCGGAAAAAGCCAAAATCGCCCTCTCCTCCGCACAGGAATACGAGATCAACCTGCCGTTCGTCACGGCCGACGCCTCGGGTCCGAAGCACATCCAGAAAAAGCTGACCCGCTCGAAGCTCGAGCAACTCACCGACGACCTCTTCACCCGCACGATCAAACCGGTCGAGGCGTGCTTGCAGGACGCCAAGCTGGGCAAGAACGACGTCAATGAACTCGTCCTTGTCGGCGGCATGACCCGCATGCCCAAGGTCATCGAGACGGCCAAGAACCTCATCGGACGCGACCCGCACCGCGGCGTGAACCCCGACGAAGTCGTGGCCATCGGCGCGGCCATCCAGGGCGGCGTGCTCAAGGGCGACGTGAAGGACGTGCTCCTGCTCGACGTGACCCCGCTGACCCTCGCTATCGAGACGGCCGGCGGCATCGCCACGCCGATGATCCCGCGCAATACGACCATCCCGACCAAAAAGTCGCAGATCTTCTCGACCTACAGCGACAACCAGCCGGGTGTGGAAATCAAGGTCTTGCAGGGCGAACGCCCCATGTCGAAGGACAACAAGCAACTCGGCGTGTTCCATCTCGACGGCATCCCGCCGGCGCCGCGCGGCGTCCCGCAGATCGAAGTCACCTTCGACATCGACGCCAACGGCATCCTCAATGTCTCGGCCAAGGACCTTGGCTCCGGCAAGGAGCAGAAGATTTCCATCACCGGCTCGAGCGGATTGAGCAAAGAGGAAGTGGACAAAATGCAGAAGGAAGCCGAAGCCCACGCGGCCGAGGATGCCAAAGCCAAAGAAGGCGTGGAGGTGCGCAACACCGCCGACTCACTCGCCTATCAGTGCGAGAAGCAACTCAAGGACCTGGGCGACAAAGTTCCCGGCAACCTCAAGAAGGATGTCGAGGATCTCGTGGCCAAGGTGCGCGAAGCCCTCAAGGGTTCGGATACCGACGCGATCAAGTCGGCCACCGACGCCCTGCAGGCCAAGTTCCAGGAAGTGAGCAGCGAACTCTACAAGCAGGCCTCGGCCCAACAGGCCCCGCCGCCGGAAGGCGCCGCGGGCCCCGGACCCGAAGCCGCGGCCGGCGCCGAGCCCAAGAAAGAGGGCGATGTCGTCGATGCCGAGTTCGAGATGGTCGACGAGGATAAAAAACCCTGACGCGACCGCAACTTTGAACCCGCGCGGGCGGACGGGTGTCCGTCCGCGCCTTCAACAAACACCAAACAAAACCACAACGGAGGTAAGAAACCAAAACTATGGCAGCCAAAGTCAAACCTATCGGCGACCGCGTGCTCGTTGAGCCGCTCGACGAAAAGGAAACGGTCAAGGGCGGGATCATCATTCCCGACACCGCCAAGGAAAAGCCCCAAGAGGGCAAAATCGTCGCGGTCGGCACGGGTAAAACCGACGACAACGGCAAGAAAATCGAGTTCGTCGTGAAAGTCGGCGACAAGGTGCTCTTCAGCAAATACGGCGGCACCGAAATCAAGGTGGACGACACGTCCTACCTCATCATGCGCGAGGACGATATCCTCGGCGTCCTCAGTTAACTTAACACTTAAAACTTAAAAACTTAAAACTACCTACTATGGCAGCTAAACAATTGGAATTCGATGAGTCCGCGCGGCACAGCCTGCTCCGCGGTGTCGAGAAGTTGGCCAAAGCCGTCAAGGCGACCCTCGGGCCGGCCGGACGCAACGTCATCCTCGACAAGAAATTCGGCAGCCCGACCATCACCAAGGACGGCGTCACCGTCGCCAAGGAGATCGAGCTGGAGAATCCTTACGAAAACATGGGCGCCCAGCTCGTCCGCGAAGTCGCGTCCAAGACGTCCGACATCGCCGGCGACGGCACCACCACCGCCACCGTGCTGGCCGAAGCGATCTATCGCGAAGGCCTCAAGAACGTGACCGCCGGGGCCAACCCGACGTCGCTGCAGCGCGGCATCAACAAAGCCGTCGAGGCCGTCGTCGCCGAACTCGGCAAAATCTCCAAGAAAGTCTCCGATAGCCACGAGATCGCGCAGGTCGCGACCGTCTCGGCCAACTGGGACAAAACCATCGGCCAGATCATCGCCGACGCCATGGAGAAAGTCGGCAAGGACGGCACCATCACGGTGGAAGAAGCCAAGTCGATCGAAACCACCCTCGACGTCGTCGAAGGTATGCAGTTCGACAAAGGCTACCTCTCGCCCTACTTCGCGACCAACGCAGAAGCGATGGAAGCCGTGCTGGAGAACGCCTACATCCTCATCCACGAGAAAAAAATCAGCAGCCTGAAGGACCTCCTCCCGCTGCTCGAGAAAGTCGCCAAAGGCGGCCGTCCGCTCCTCATCATTGCCGAGGACGTGGAAGGCGAAGCCCTCGCCACCCTCGTGGTCAACAAACTCCGCGGCACCTTGCAGGTCTGCGCCGTCAAAGCCCCCGGCTTCGGCGACCGCCGCAAAGCCATGCTCGAGGACATCGCCGTCCTCACCGGCGGCCGCTGCATCACCGAGGACCTCGGCATCAAGCTCGAGAACATCAGCCTCGATGACCTCGGCAAAGCCAAGCGCGTCGTCGTGGAGAAAGAAGCCACCACGATCGTCGAAGGCGAAGGCAAAAGCGCGGACATCCAGGGCCGCGTCGCCCAGATCCGCCGTCAGATCGAGGAGACCACCTCCGACTACGACCGCGAGAAGCTCCAAGAGCGCCTCGCCAAGTTGGCCGGCGGGGTCGCCGTCATCAATGTCGGCGCCGCGACCGAGACCGAGATGAAGGAAAAGAAAGCCCGCGTCGAAGACGCCCTCCACGCCACCCGTGCGGCGGTCGAGGAAGGCATCGTCCCCGGCGGCGGCGTCGCCCTCATCCGCGCCCAGAAGGCGCTCGACAGCGTCAAGCTCGAAGGCGACGAAGCAATCGGCGCCGGCATCGTGCGTCGCGCGGTCGAGGCTCCTCTCCGCCAGCTCG
Source organism: uncultured Verrucomicrobiae bacterium (assembly GCA_963776165.1). Lineage (GTDB taxonomy): Bacteria > Verrucomicrobiota > Verrucomicrobiia > Chthoniobacterales > JACTMZ01 > JACTMZ01. The sequence goes on along the minus strand of CAVZLI010000002.1, from coordinate 228,592 downwards.
CCGACAACGCGGGCCAGGAAGGCGCCCTCATCGTGCAGGAAGTCAAGAAGGGCAAAGGCAACGACGGCTACAACGTGGCCACCGGCAGCTACGAGGATCTCGTCAAAGCCGGCGTGGTCGACCCGACCAAGGTCACCCGCAGCGCGTTGCAAAACGCCTCGTCCATCAGCGGACTCCTCCTCACCACCGAGGCTCTCGTCACCGAGATCCCCGAGAAGGAGAAAGCCCCTGCCATGCCTCCCGGAGGCATGGGCGGTATGGGCGGCATGGACTACTAAGACGTCCGAGCCAGTCAGAACTCACACCCGGGGCGGCCAGTCGGCCGCCCCGGTTTTTTGCCCACTAAAAAAACAACCTCGTGCAGCTTCGCCGTCCTTGGCGACGGCTGCTCATTGATAACAACCCGCGGCGAGGACACCGCCACTGCAACCGGACTACGGAACCTACTTCTTCGCCGCCGCCCCCGCGGTCAGTAGTTCCGAACGCGGGAGGAGAAACGGCGCGAGGAAATTGCGCGGGATGAAAACCACGCGGTCCTTGAATTTCCCGGCGGCGGCCAATCTTTCGTCGCGGGCTTTCGTCGCCTCTTCCGTATCGGGTTCGTCCGGCAAGGGTTCCGCCGCGACTTGGACCGGGAGATTGTCGCCATCGCCGCGCCCGATGGTCAGGACGTAGCGCACGCCGTCGAAAGTATCGGCGGTGACGGTGACTGGATTTGCCTCCAAAGGCGCGACCCGCGCGTCCTCCGGACCGTCGGGCACATCGGCCACGGCCATGCCGGTCAACATCGAGTCGATGCTCATGGCTTTGGCCATGTCGAGGGACTGGTTTTTGCGCAGGCCTTCCATCTTCCACGCTCCTCCGGCTGCATCGCGGGTCAGCGTCCACCGGTCGTCCTTCGAGCGCACCTCGATCCGGCGCGGCATGCCGGGACGGACGAAAGTTTTGTCGATCCATGACGACGGGGCGGTTTGCAGGTCGGAGAACGTTTCGGCCACAAGGTAGGCGTTCCCGCTGCTTCCGGCGGGCATGACGTAGCGGCCGCTGGCCGTGCCGCCGATTTCCGGACGAACCCCTTGCGGGGTCGTCATGTGCGTCTTGCCGAGGACGACCGTGGCGAGAGGTTGGCCGGCGGCATTCCGCAATTCGACCAAGGTGCCGGTTTCCTCGCGCGGGATCCCGTCTGCCCCCGTGCGCAGGGCGAGCGCCCCGTGATCGGACGCATCGACCGGAACATTTTGCAGGGCTTGTAGGTCCGAGAGTTTGAGGACGAGGGCCGAAACGCGCTCGAAGTCGGTCGGGTATCCGCCGCGCTCGGCCACACCCCAGCCGTCCGCGCCGCGCTGAAGGGTGACGATGCCGTCGGGGCCGGACAACGCGACGGACGCAACATCGTTGACCGGGAATTCCCCGAGGAGTTTCTCTCCGGCGGGGACCGCTTGTTCTTGCCAACGGCTTTCCTCGGAACGGTGCAGATACCAAGCCAGCCCGGCCACGACGGCGGCGGCAAAAATCAGGTAGAGGAATTTGGCTCCTTTCATGGGTCAGCGGGCGCTCTGGCGTCGGTGGCGGATGAAAGCGATGACCAATCCGGCGGCCGCCACGACGAGCGGCATGGCCAAGATGTTGCTCCATTTAACGCGCTGCTCGAGGGCATCGACCTCGCGGCGCAGCGTCTTGCGCACTTCCTTCAGCTCCTTCTTCGCCTCGGCCTCTTTTGTGCGGAAGGCTTTGATTTCTTCCTGTTGCTCGGGCGTGAGGATGAATTGCTGACCGGCATCCTTGCTGCGCTCCAATTCGGCGAGACGCGACTGGGTTTCGCTGAGCCCGTCCTCGAGTTCGGAAATTTTGTCGCGGAATTTGTTTTCCGCCTCGGCCTGCAAGCGTTTGACCACGGTGAAAGGGCGGTCGCGGGAGGCGCGGGCGCGCACCGAGGCGAGTTCGTCGCCGCCAGCCAGTTGTTCGATCATGGACTGCGCGAGATCAATGTTGCCGTTGGCCGGAACAACCACCGGACGACCGAACGGGGTGGGCACCTCGGCCACGGCCAACGGATCGAAGAGCATATCGACATCACCCACGAGATAGACTGTCGTCGGGGTCGTCGACTCCTTGAGTCCGGGCGGAGCCTCGGGATCGGGCGAGCTGGCCGCATCGGGCATGGCGGTCTGACCCTCCGGCGTGGCTTCGGGTTTGCCCTGCGGGAACGCCGTTTTGAATGTGCCCTCCAGCTTCACCGCCACGGCATATTCCACACCACTCGGTTTGAAGTTCCGCTCGACGATCTGCGGTGATGTTTGCGTGAAGGAAGGGTCGGCCAGTTCGGACTGCGGGGAGGAAAAGACCAGCGCGGTCCGCTCCAGGCCCTCGGGCGGTTCACCTTGATAGGCCCCGGCGAGGGCCATGAAGAGGCTGTCCACCCCGCCGGTCACCACGGCGTCGGGGTCCAGCGCATCCGGGCCGAGGGAGAGAATGCCCGGGGCGCGCCCGCGGCGCGTGTTGCCCACATTCTGCATGTCGACGACGATTTCCGCGGTGTTGAATTGCACACCCCAAGCGGGAAGCAGCTTGCCGAGGGTGGAAACGCTGGGCGGAGCCATGCCCATCATGGGTCCGCCAGGCGGCGCGTCCATCACGCACATGGGATCGAGGAAAGCGACCAGCTTGCCGCCGCGCAGGACGAACTGGTCGAGGGCATACTCGGTGGCTTCGGAAATTTGCCGCGGGTGCACGACGACGAGTGTCTCGATGTCCGCCGGGATTTCCGCGCTCTCGAACGGGATCTCTTTGACTTCAAACGCGCGGCGCAGTTCGTCGAAGAAAATTCCAGCCGAGGGCGGACGCTCCATCATCATCATGGGCGGGGTCGGGCTGGTCGTGAGCGGGGTCATCAGGCCGATGACCGGACGCTGGGCATTGGTCACCGCATTGATGGCGCGGGCCATGTCATATTCGAGCAGGCGCTCGCGGTCGGGGGCGAGGAAAGGAAGCGCCGACTTGCGGTCGAGTTGCGAGAAGCCGAGGCCGAGGTAGATGCGCTCACCGTTGGGGAAGATCTGCGGATCCACCCCGTCGAGGCGGGCGGAGTCCTCGGCGTCGGAATCCGGCGTCGGGTCGAGCCGCTGGATTTGCAGCTTGCCGCCCGAGGCGCTTTCCATGGCGTCGAGGAGGTCGTTGACGCTCTGCGCGTAGTTTTTCAGCCCCATGGGCATGGCCTCGTCGCTCTGGCTGTAATAGAAGCGCACCTGCACGGGCGACTTGAGATCGGCCAGGATCTGCCGCGTGCCGTCGCTCAGCGTGAAGGCGCGCTCCTCGGTGAGGTCGGCGCGCATTTGCAGGCGGGACGCCAGGACATTGAGCCCGACCAGCAGGACAAGCATGGCGGCGAGGCCGAGCAGGATGTGGGCGGGTGTCTCGAATTTGCGGTTCTTCATGGCGATTCAGCCGGCCCGCCGCGCGCGAAGCACGGCTTGCGTGGCAAACAGGAAGAAGAGGATCACGGAGAGGAAAAACAGCAGGTCGCGCAGGTCGAGCACGCCGCGCTGGATGTTGTCGAAATGGGTCATCACGCTGAAGGCGGCGACGAAATCCACGAGGCCCGGACTGAAAACGCGGTTGAGCAGGTTGAGGACGGGGGGCCATCCGCAAAGGATGAGAAAAAGGCAGATGACCACGGCGATGATGAAGCTCACCACCTGGTTGCGGGTCAGGGCCGAGGTGAAGGAAGTCACCGCAAGATAAGAAGCACCAAGCAGCAGACTGCCGACGTAGCCGGCCACGATGATGCCATTGTCCGGACTGCCGAGGTAATTGACCGTGAGCCAAACCGGAAAGGTCAGGACCAAAGCGGCCGCGATGATGATGAGGTAAGCGAGAAATTTCCCGAGGATGGCCTGCCATGTGGTGACCGGCAGGGTGAGGAGCAATTCGATCGTGCCCGAGCGCCGTTCCTCGGCCCACATGCGCATGCCGACGGCCGGCACGAGGAAAAGATACAGCCACGGATGCCATCCGAAGAACGAAACCAGGGAAGCCTGCCCGCGCTCGAAGAATCCGCCGATCATGAAAGTGAAAAAAGCCGAGAGCAGGAGGAAAATGACCACGAAGACATAGGCCACGGGCGAGGAGACCGTGCCGGAGAGTTCCCGCTTGGCGATCGACCAGATGTTGCCAAGGCAACTCACGCCGCACCTCCCCGCAACTTGTAGCGGCGGCCTGTGACCGCCGGCGCCTTTCCTGTTCCCGTGTTCCGGCGGTCACAGACCGCCGCTACAAGCAGAGGACTCATGCGCGCCCCCTCCCCTGCGCCGTATCCGGCAGCGTGATCGAACGGAAAACGTCATCGAGCCGTCCTTCCTCGATGCGCAATTCGATGAGTTTCCATTTGTGGCGCACGGCCAAGTCGTGGACGCGTGCGGCCAGGGCTGATGCGGTGGAGGCATCCTTCGGACGCAGCCGCAGAACGGCCGGCTGTTCCTCCAGCACCTCCACCGCAGAGCACCCCTCCAGTTTGTCCAAAAATGGCCGCAACGCGGCGCCCCCCCGATCCGCCGCGCGCAGCACAATCGTCCCGGCCCCCGCCGCCCGGCCTTTCAATTCGTCGGGCGTGCCGTTGGCCACGATGCGTCCGCGGTCGATGATGATGGCCCGCGTGCACACCGCCTCCACTTCCTCGAGGATGTGGGTGGAAAAAATGATCGCCTTGTCCTTGCCCATCCGCCGGATGAGCGAACGCACTTCGTGCTTCTGATTGGGATCGAGCCCGTCGGTCGGCTCGTCGAGAACCAGCACCGGCGGATCGTGCAGGATCGATTGGGCCAGGCAGGTGCGGTGGCGATAGCCTTTCGAAAGTGTGTCGATGCTCTGGTGCACCACGGGTTCGAGGAAACAAGTGGCAATGGCGCGATCCACCGCGTCCTTCAATTTCGCCGCACGCAAACCGCGCGCCTCACCGCAGAATTTGAGAAAGCCCGAGACGGTCATGTCACTGTAGCAGGGCGCATTCTCCGGCAAATATCCGGTCAGCCGCTTGGCGTGGACCGGTTGGTCCTCGACATCGAACTCCCCCACCTTGGCCGAGCCCGAGGTCGGCGGAATGAAGCCGGTGAGGATACGCATGGTCGTCGACTTGCCCGCGCCGTTCGGCCCGAGAAATCCGAGGATTTCGCCCCGGTCGACACGGAAAGACACGCCGTCGACCGCGGCCTTGGTTCCGAAATTTTTCTTCAGGTCGTTGACCGAAATCATAAGGGGATGTGGCCCGCCGGGAGCCCTTCTCCGGCGCGCGATGTTTGCGACAAGGGTGGGCGGCGGGACGTTCAAAAAAAATTGCGCGAGAGCGGACATTGCCAAGAGGGTCCCGCGGCGGCAGGATATTTACGGACGCATGACCGATCTCCCGACGAAGAACAAAGCCCTCTTGGCTTGGGTCGAAGAAGTGAAGAACCTCTGCGAACCGGACCGTGTCGTCTGGTGCGACGGTTCGGAGGAAGAGGACCGGCGCCTCCGCCAACTCATGGTCGACTCCGGTTCGGCGATCCGGCTGAACGAAGAAAAACGCCCCAACTCGCTCCTCGTCCGCTCCGATCCGCGCGACGTGGCCCGGGTGGAAAAACGCACTTTCATCTGCAGCCGCTCGAAGGACGACGCGGGACCGACCAACAACTGGGAAGATCCCGCCGTGATGAAACAAAAGCTGCACGGCCTTTACCGCGGGTGCATGCGCGGACGCACCATGTATGTCATTCCTTTCAGCATGGGGCCGGTCGGATCGAAAATCGCGCGCATCGGGGTGGAAATCACCGACTCTCCCTATGTCGTGACCAACATGCGCATCATGACGCGCATCGGCAACCGTGTCCTCGAGGCGCTGGGGCCCGAGGGATTTTTCGTCAAGTGCCTGCATTCCGTCGGCTGCCCGCTGCCCGACGGGAAAAAGGATGTCCCTTGGCCCTGCGACCCGGACAACACCTACATCACCCACTTTCCCGAAGAGCGGTTGATCATGAGCTACGGCAGCGGCTACGGCGGCAACGCCCTTCTGGGCAAAAAGTGCCTGGCCCTGCGCATCGCCTCGGCCATCGGGCGCGACGAGGGGTGGATGGCCGAGCACATGCTCATTCTCGGCATCGAGACACCCGACGGGAAAAAGAGCTACGTCACCGCCGCCTTCCCCAGCGCCTGCGGCAAAACGAATTTCGCCATGCTGGTTCCGCCCGACGCGCTCAAGGACTGCAAAATCACCACGGTGGGCGACGACATCGCCTGGATCGTGCCCGGACCGGACGGCAAACCCCGCGCCATCAATCCGGAGGCCGGCTGGTTCGGCGTCGCCCCCGGCACGTCCTACAAGACCAATCCCAATGCGATGGAGTCCTGCCGCAAGGACAGCATTTTCACCAACGTCGCCCTGACCGACGATGGCGACGTCTGGTGGGAGGGCATGACCGAAGAACCGCCGAAGCACCTGGTCAGCTGGCTGGGCGAAGACTGGACGCCGGACTGCGGCAAGCCGTCGTCGCACCCCAACTCGCGGTTCACCGCACCGGCCCGCAACTGCCCGTCGATCGATCCGGAGTGGGAAAATCCGGACGGCGTGCCGGTCGACGCGATCATTTTCGGCGGACGCCGCATGAACGACATCCCCCTCGTTTTCGAGACGCGCGACTGGAACCACGGCACTTTCACCGGTGCGACCCTCAGTTCCGAACAGACTGCCGCCGCCGAGGGCAAAGTCGGAGCCCTGCGACGCGACCCGATGGCCATGCTGCCGTTTTGCGGATACCACATGGGCGACTACTTCCGCCACTGGCTCGACATGGGACAAAAGTTCGGCTCGCAACAGCCGCGCATTTTCCACGTCAATTGGTTCCGCAAGGACGGGAACGGGAAATTTTTCTGGCCGGGCTTCGGCGAGAACCTGCGGGTGCTGCTGTGGATCATCGGACGCTGCCGCGGCACCGCCGAAGGACGCGAGAGCCCGCTCGGCGTGGTGCCGCGCTACGACGACCTCGATTGGCGCGGGTTGGATTTTCCGGAAAAACGCTTCGCGCAACTGATGGCCGAACACCCCGCCACGCTGGGTGACCAAGTGCACTCCAACGACGAATTCTTCGCCACGCTCGGCGACAAATTTCCGGGCGAACTCAAAGCGGAAGAGGAAAAAATCCTCCGCCAACTCGCCTGATGCCGCACCGACTCGGCATCGTCGCCGGCTTGCTCGCCGCGACCGCCTTGGCCGCCGATCCGACACCGCGGGAAATCGGCGACCAAGTCGCCGGCCGGCTTTTCGCCAACCTGATGACCACGCTGCAGGAGAAGATCGCCTCGGGGGGACCCGAGGCAGCCATCGCTTATTGCCGGCTCGAGGCCCTGCCCCTCACCGCGCAGGTCACGGAAGAATTCCCGCGGGTCAAAAACGTCCGCCGCACCGCTCTGCGCGTCCGTAACTCGGCCAACGTTCCCGACGCAACTGACCGTTCCGTGCTCCAAGAATGGTTGGCCGCTTGGAATCCATCCGCCCCGCCGCAGCCGGTCATGAAAGAGTTCACCTCCGCCGACGGCACGAAGGAATTGCGCTACTATCGCCCCGTGCCTGTCATGGCCACCTGCCTCGCCTGCCACGGAAGCGGCGACGAGATTCCCGGCAACGTGCGCGCGGCTTTGCAGCGCGACTACCCGCAGGATGAGGCCGTGGATTTCCGGGAGGGCGATCTGCGCGGAGCCATCGTCGTGACCTTCGACGCCGAATAGAAACTCCCCACTTTTGCAGCGGCGATCTGTGACCGCCGCTACAACTTGAAGACCCGCTGGAGAAATTCCGAGGCAGGCTGCTCGAATTCGGCAAATTTTCCGTTGCCGCGCGGCGACTCGGCATCGAGGTGACCGGCCCCCGGCACAGCAACGACTTGCAGCGGGCCGGCGTAGGCGGACAACATCGCGGCGGCGTTGCGATTCGCGTTGAGTGGCGCGGGATCGGCCAGCAGGGCCAACCCCGGAACGCGCACGGCGGCCGCAGCCTTGTGTCCCCGCTCTTGGCGGTCGACCGGATCGAGTCCGACCCAAGCCTGCACCGCATCGCCCAGTTCGGCCGCGGCCAGCATGGTCTCGAAACCGCCGCGGGAAAATCCGACCAGAGCCACCCGCCCGTCGGTTTTCGCCGGCACCGGCCACTCTCCGGCACGTCCCGCCCCGACCACACCGACGATGGCCGCCCGGTTGCGGTCGTCGTCGGCCAACGTCGGATTGGTCGGCACCGCGACAATGAACCCCTCACGCGCCAGCGAGACACCCCAGTGCGCCATGCGATCCTTGTTGGCAAGAAAGCCGTGCACTGCCACCGCCAGCGGACGCGGCGTGTTCCCCGGCCGGAAATAAAAGTCGACCATGAGCGACTCCCCACCTGCGACAATGCGGTGCGATTCTTTGCGAATATCCGGCGGTATCTCCGGAGCACTGACGCAACCGGGAAGTAGCAGAGCAAGCAGCACCGCTCTTCGGCTCACGCGAGCAACTCCCGGCAAACAAGTCCCCGCTCCCATGGCGGCGGGATAGGCGCGCCACCCGCCCCGACCAACGCCCCGACCACGATGCCGCGATGGCAGTTGTCACCCCCTAGATTGGTATTGGCCACCAAGGCTGCCTTTAAGTCGTCTGCATATTTCCACGCCAGAAAAAGCGAGGCGGGAAAAGAGTCCTCCAGGTAACAAGCCGGACTCAGGACCGCACCGACCACTTCCTCGTCCGGCCGCGCCGCCCATGCCTCCAACTTCTTGCGGCCGACCCACCCGTTGCCGTGCCGTTCGATGCTCTCGCGCACCCCGGCGCCGTGGAGGATGGCCACAAGCATCTTGGTCAGATCCCGTGCGGCGGTTTCGACCAACGCCCCGCGGTGCGTCACCCGCACGTGCTCGTGGACAGCCTCGAGCGCGGCGGACTCGTTGTCGGCAAACCACACGGCCAGAATCGGAACATGGGCCAGTCCGCCGATGTGGATGTCTTCCCCGCCGCAATCCTCCGGCTTTTTGCCACGCGCGTATTTGGCGAAGAAATTCCGGTGGCACTCCTCGACATAAGTGTCTCGGTGTCTTCCGGGGGTGGTCATGAATTCGACATACCGCCGCAGGTAATCGCCCCGGTCGTATCCGCCACGAGCGCGCAGCGAAGCCAGCAACTCGAGGGCAAGTTGCATGTTCACGGTGTTTTCCCCCGCGGCCAGAAACTGGTGATAGTGCACGCCGCGCCGCCCCCAATACGGCGCCTGATCGTGGAGGATATCGCCTTTGGCATTCGGCGGCATGTAGCTCGATCGCCACAGGATGCTGTCGGCATGCGGGTTCCGGGGCGCCATCAGATCCGTCACCCGCCCGTAGTCCCGCACCAGCGCGGCGCGGTCGTAATACCAGTGCACCGGCATGGCCAACGCGTCGCCAAGAAACGCCCCGAGCAGGCAGCCGCGCTTCCGGCGATCCATGGCGTCGACGCTCACGCTCCCGCCTTCCTCATTGCGGCACGATCATTTGTTCGGGCAAGGGCGCCGAGGCCCGTTTGCCGCGCCGCACCACCATTTCGGCCGTCACCTCGGTCCATTGCACGTCGGACACCACCGTTCTTCCCGGTTGGTAGACGGGCACGAAGGTGGTGTAGTTCTGCGGCACGCTCTTCCACTTGCCTTTTTTGTCCTGCACTTGCGTGTAGTAGATATTGCTCACTGGCATACTTTGCCAGGACGGCGGGATGTAGTTGTAGTTGCGGCGCGTGTCGAAGTTGAGTTTGCGCAGGATGACCGCATCGGCTCCTTGCAGCCGCGCGTTATACAGGATGGCCTTGTAGAGGAACGGATAACCCCGGTCCGATTGGGCGGCGAAACGCCCGATCACCTTGTGCGGCCACGAAGGCGGTTCGGTGAGGACCGGCACCGGCGCATCCTTGGCCAGCGGCGGGAAAAACTCCCCCGTGGCCGGCGTGTAGAAAACGGTGGTGTCTTGCAGGGACGCGCACCCGGTCAGCCCGGCGACAGCGCAAAGAATCCACCAGCGACGCATGGCCTTTGCCTACACCCGCCGGCGACGCCGCGCAACTTCCCTCCGCGGTATTTGACACCGCGCCGCACGTCCCGTAATCATTCCACTTCCAGCCAACGGTGGCCGTAGCTCAATGGCAGAGCCCCGGATTGTGATTCCGGTTGTTGCGGGTTCGAATCCCGTCGGCCACCCTTTCCTTCCTCATGGCCGCCGACGAGAAATTCATGCGCGAGGCCATCCTCATGGCCGAAAAGGGCATCGGCAAAACGCGACCCAATCCGGCGGTCGGCTGCGTGCTGGTGAAAAACGGGCGCATCATCGCCCGCGGATGGCATCGCCGCGCCGGGGCACCCCATGCGGAAATCGAAGCCCTGCGTTCTTTGAAAAATCTCTCCGCCGCCCGCGGTTCCACCGCCTATGTCACGTTGGAACCTTGCAGCACCCACGGCCGCACCCCGCCCTGCACCCGGGCCTTGATCGAGGCCGGCGTGGTCCGCGTGGTTTGCGGCGCCATCGACCCCAACCCCCAACACCGCGGACGCGGCCTGGCTATCCTGCGCAGAAAGGGCATCGAGGCGATGTCCGGTGTGCTGGGCGCCGAGTGTGCCGCCCTGAATCCCGAGTTCCACCACGTGATGTCGACCGGTTTGCCTTGGGTCATCGCCAAATGCGGCATGTCCCTTGACGGACGTCTCACCCGGCCGCCGGGCGAGGGACAATGGATCACCTCCCCGGCCGCCCGTGTGGACGCGATGAAACTGCGCGCGCGCGTCGACGCGATTCTTGTCGGAGCCGCCACCGTGCGGGTCGACGACCCGTCGCTTACCGTCCGCGGGCTCAAGACCAGGGTGGAACCATGGCGTGTCGTCTGGGCACCGCGGGGCAACGTTCCCCGCGCCGCGAAGATCTTCCATGACGATCGAAAGCACCGCACGCTGGTGCAAAGCGAGCGGACCCTGCGGGCGGCCCTGCGCTCTTTGGCCCGGCGCGGGATCCAGTCCGTGCTGGTCGAGGGCGGCGGCCACACTCTGGGCAAACTTTTCGACGGGCGGTTGGCCAACGAGGTAGTCTTCTACGTCGCCCCCCTGCTGGCCGGAGGTGCAACCCCCGCCGTGGGCGGCCGTGGAGTGGCCCACCCCCGCAGCGGTGTCCGCCTTTCAGGCGTGAGCTTTCTCCGGATCGGAGGAGACCTTCGCATTTCGGGATGGGTAGATCACCCCATGTGTAAACGATAGCCTTATCTTGTTTGTGGCGCATTTTGGGTTGCTCTTCCCGCATCTCGGCTGAGATTGGACGCTGACAGTTTAAAGCTGTCGGCAAACAACCAAACAACCCAATCATGAAAAAATACATCATCACCGGGCTCGCTGCGATCCTGGCCGCCACTTCCGGCGCCTTCGCTGGCGAGACAAGCTACAAGAAAACCGTTATTCCCATGGAGGAGCCCTGCGTCTTCCGTGATCAGGAATTCCAGCTGGACCTCTTTGGCCAAGGAGCCTTCTACGACACGGGTCGTCCGGGCTGGGGCGGCGGTCTGGGACTCAACTATTTCTTCACCCGCTACATCGGTATCGGTGTGGAGCAAGGCGTTTTCGGCCGCAATGACCGGGGCTCGTCCTCCTACACCGAGTGGAACACCCTGGGTAACCTCTACCTGCGTTACCCGATCTGCTCGTGGAACCTGGCGCCCTACGTCATGGTGGGCGGCGGCGCCTTCTACGGCGAAGGCCAACCCGGCCGTGGCGCCGGCGTGGTGGGAGGCGGTTTGGAATACCGCTTCACCGACAACATCGGAGCCTTCTGGGACGGTCGCTACGTTTACTCGAGCGAAAGCCCCTACAGCGCCGCCCTCTCCCGGGTGGGCCTGCGCTTCGCATTCTAATTGTTCCCAGTTATTTACGCATGGCGGGGCCGGTGCGACCGGCCCCGCTTTTTTTGCAACTAATTCTTGCACTCAAGCGAGATGGCCCTACTCTCACAGCCAGCGGAGCAATCCGTCAGCAAAACAAACCAAAACCCAATCATGAAAAAATACATCATCACCAGCTTGGTGGCTGTCATTGCGGCGACATCCTCGTCGTTTGCCGGCACCGAGTCTTACAAGAAAACTGTTGTTCCGGTCGAAGAGCCCTGCCTCTACCGTGACACCGAATTCCAAATCGACGCTTTCGGAACCGGCGCTTTCTACCGCGCGGGTGAACCCGGATGGGGCGGCGGTCTGGGCATGAACTTCTTCTTCCTCCGCTACCTCGGTCTCGGAGTTGAGCAGTTCGTTGTCGGCCGTCAAAACTTCGGCGCCGAGTGGGGCACCTTCGGGCACCTCTTCGTCCGCTACCCGTTCTGCTGGGGTCTGTCGCCCTACGCGATGGTCGGCATCGGCAAGCTCTACGGCGACAGCCAGAAGAGCTACGGAGCCGGTGACGTCGGCGGCGGTCTCGAATACCGCATCACCGAGAACATCGGTCTCTTCGGCGATGCCCGCTGGGTCTACTCGCCCGACTTCAATTCGAACAGCGGCGGCGTTCTGGCCCGCACGGGTCTGCGCTTCGCGTTCTAATTGCTGAACGACTGAAACTTCACCAACGGCGCCGGAGCAATCCGGCGCCGTTTTTCTTTGCGTGGAGAGCGTGTCCGCCTTCCCTCCAAGGCTGTAATACCGACGTCCCGAAGCTTTCAGACTTTTATCCATGTTCGGTAGGCGGCTGGCCAGCCGTCCGTGTGCCTTCCAAAATAAGGCAGCCGGTCCGCTGGGCCAGCGGCCCCTACCGCGGGTCGATGCCGTGAAGTCCAAATGCATGGGGACATTGGTATAATACCAAACGCAAAAACTTTTTTTGACTGTTCGCTTCCCTTGGTAGGGACGGCTGGCCTCTCCGAGCCGTATGACTCTACGAGCAGGAGGCCAGCCGTCCGCACCCATTTCACAGAGATGCAGCGGTCCGGTCGCCGCGGCGAGTGGAGCCAGCGACTGGCTGCACGACGGCCGCATCGGGCTTCGTTGCTGAGTAGTGCAAAAATCCGTCTGTAAAAACAGCTCTGCCCGACTGACGCACTCCGCGTATTGGCCAGATCCGCTTGCCCTCCCGCATTTTTGGCGGAGAATTGCGTGCTTCATGAAACACCTGCTCGCCATCGCCCTGCTCGCCATCGTTTTCGCGCCTGCCCATGCCGCCTACGAAAAAGAGCATATCGTGGTGAGCGGCGGGGTGTCCCTTTACCAGTGGGAGAAATTCAAAAATCCGCCGCACGACCGCTGGTGGGGCAATTTCATCCGTCCCGCCGTGACCCGTTTCCAGCAGATCAAGGAAGCCGACAAGAACGCGCGGATCACCTGGCTGGTCCACCGCCCCAGCTACGAGCGCCGCCTGCGCCAAAACGAAGGCCCCCTCACCACGTGGATCGCCAATATCGCCCCGAAATACGGGGTCAAACTCGTCTGGTTCAGCTCGCCCGACACCGTGATCAACTACCTCAATGCCGGCCAACCGCGCGACCAGGTCAAAATTGCCTCCCTGGACTGGTTCCTCCACTCGAACAAAGCCGCCTTCATGTTCGACTACAGCAACGAAATCGACAGCGGCTCGAAGTCCTGGCTACACGAGGACGAACTCCGCCGCATCCACCGCGGCATCTTCGCCAAAGGCGCCTTGGTCAAAAGCTGGGGCTGCCATACCGGCGAAAGCATGTCCAAAAAATGGAAGCGCGCCACCGGCGTCCCCATGGTCGGCGCGGTGGGCAAAACCAACTACGCCGTCATGTATCGCAACAACTGGCTACCGGCCCTGTCGAATGGACGGTGGGTGCGCTGATTGTGCTGGTTCTTCCGTAATGCATCACCCCGATATGCATAGTGCGGACTGTGAACACTGTGGACCCGAAGGGTAATACCGGCGTCCCTAAGGCTTTCCGACTTTTGGCCATGTTCGGCAGGGACGGCTGGACTCAGCCGTCCGCACGCTTCTTACCCGGAAGGCAGCGGTCCGCTGGGGCAGCGGACGCTACCGCTTGTTCGATAATGTTAAGTCGAACTACATGGGGATATTGGTACAAGGAACTGTGCATCCGCTCGCGGGCCGGGCGTCCGTAGGAAATACAAAGAGAAAAGGAGCGCTGAAAGCGCTCCTTTTGCAGGCTCGATTTTAGCGATTTTATGTTCGCTCCAAGATCAACGACGTCCGCGGCGAGCGACGTAACCGCCCAGTGCAAGGCCGGCAAGGGCGAGCAGGGCATAAGTGGAAGGCTCGGGTACGACGGCGGTGCTTACCTCAGGGGAGCTTGTCGACGTGATTTGGGTGAAGTTAGCCGGCCAAGTTAGCGTCGCTCCGTCTGCGGGAATCTGCCAGTTCGGCGCGGTCCAGATCGACACTGGATCGCCGGCCACAGTAGTTGTTGTCGACCCGAAAAAACAACATAGCCAAAGCCGTCACCGGTCGCGATACCCCCCCCAAGGGAAAAAGTGGCCCCACCAGCGAGCGATGTGCTGCCAAAGACTGACGCCGCGGTGTTGGACCCTAAGACGGAAAAGGTACCCCATGAACCAGTGTAGGTAGAACTGTCAGTGAGAGATAAGCCTGCTTGTATGTTGCCGGCGAGAACAGAGAAGCCTACACCGTTATCGTCGTTGAGCAAAACACCCACATCGCCTGGAGTCAAACTTGGCGCGTTGAGCAATGCGGTTCCTCCGAAGCTGACAGCGGCTTGTGAGGCTTGAGTGAGTAAGGTGGCCAAAATCACAGCAGATAGCGTTTTTTTCATGGGTATAGATGGTGGTGAAGGATGGGGATTTTGTGGGGCGCTAGTGGAGATGACGCACTAATTATTCTGCAGTGACGATGCGTAGGGAACTGCCGGCGTCCAAGAAGCACTGGGGGATCCGGCAGACTTACGAATCACAAAAGCTGCTCCTTCAGGGAGCGCCACATTATCTTGAACCCCCGCGTTAATATCGTTGGCGTTATACCAACCTGCCGGGCCTTGGGATCCGTCATGGTAGAGATAGATCGCTGTGGCACTGGGGTTGATTCCGGTGTTTTCGGTGCTGTAAAGCAGCAGCAGGTCAGTAGGAGCGAAAACATCTGTCGAGGGTTGGATCGCACCGCTCTGGACGAGATCTGATGTACCCAAGGTCACGCCAGCCGGAAACTGGTTGTAGACCAAGTTATCCTGTTGGCCGCTGGGCGAACCTACAACGGCAATGGCCTGCGATTTCACGGGTCACTACCCGCTATAGTGACATCGCATGCCGTGCCAGTCTGGTTGCGTATGGTCAAAGATACTTCAGGGTTCACGACAACTTCGTTTTGAAGTCCTGCGTTGATATCATTGGCATTGTACCAACCTGCCGGGCCCTGCGTTCCGTCGTGGTAGAGGTAAATGCCAGCTGCCGGTATGTTGATACCGGTGGCAGAGGGATTGTTCAGCAAAACCAAGGCACTCGGGGCAAAAACGTCGGACGAAACAGGGATACCCCCTCCGTCAGGAAAGAGAGAACCAAGAGTCCAAAAAGGCCGGATCAAAAATGCGTCGCCGGTAGCAAAGCCGGTGATTGCTGACGAAAGGGTAACGCTTCCACTTGCGCTCGACGCAATCTGTTCCCATGAACCCGAAGCCGTTCCGCTGGTCACTAGCAGATAGTTGGCACCGCTAAGAGGCGAGATGCCGGGAGAGGAGATCGTGGTGCCGCTGATGCTATCAGCAGTGCCTTGAAAGACCGGAGACTGCTGCATCGGAACGCCAACTTTTTGGTCGGAGTTTGCATTCACCGTGTAGCTGACAAACCCAACCGGATCGGTTGTTGCGGTTTGAGCGTGCAGCGTTGCAACTGCGAAGGACACACTTGCAATGCATGTAAGGAGGGAGGTGTGGAGACGCTTCATACTGACCGAAATCTATCCTGACTCGCCCAACTGTCAAAGGTTTTTCATGAGCGCGGAGCGTTTTTTTGGAAGCGCATAGTCGGTTCAAAGTTATCCATCTTGGCATGGTTGCAACTAATTGGCCTCGAGACTGTTGAATTTTCCCAAGCCCGGGGCATCGGATTCCCCACCGAGAACCTCATCTGGTCGGCCGATATCGGAAAAAGGCATGATGGATCCGATTGCGGGCTCGGAAATAATGGACACGGCGCTGAACGCAGGGTCGCGGGCAAGCACCTCGATCTGCTTGGCGGTGTAGAAACTTCGCAACGCGGAAACAGCGGGACTCACCGCACCGTCATTCGCAATCGCACGATGAAGATCCGCCGAAGAGGCCCCGAATCGCTCGACGTGCGGATCAGACAACGCCGCAGAAATCGGCGCGACTGAAGAAGGCGCCTCCTCGAGTGCCAGCGAGAACTTGGCCGCGATCAAGGCTGCGCTCTGCCACGCATGCAGGCGATACAAGCTGCCGAGCAAGTTGGCGTGCGCTTCCGCCGGTCGGCCGATGGCCCGCAGAAAATCGCCCGCGAAAAACCGCACGG
Source organism: uncultured Verrucomicrobiae bacterium (assembly GCA_963776165.1). Lineage (GTDB taxonomy): Bacteria > Verrucomicrobiota > Verrucomicrobiia > Chthoniobacterales > JACTMZ01 > JACTMZ01. The sequence continues at coordinate 212,110 of CAVZLI010000002.1, read as the reverse complement.
GGCCATTCGACAATTCATCCGTCGCTGCTTCTTGCAGAGTTTGTGCGGCTGCGGTGCCCGCCTCGGTCGCTCCGGTCTGCCCTCGCAGAACCCAAGCTTGGAGAGCGAGGAGGAGCTTGGCGTTGGCGGAAGCCGGTTGTCGACGCAGAGCGGCGCGCGCCGCCGAACCCATGACGTTGATATCGTCCCGCTCGAGCGCCATCTCGCCGATAAAGATGTCCACTCCCGGCGTCGCCGGGTCAGTCTCCCGCGCCTCAAAAGCCAAGCGCGTCGCCTCGGTCCAAAGTTCATTGTATTTGGCCTCGATCGCACGGTCGAGAAGACCGAGCGCTTCGCCGCGCTGCGCAAGGCCGATCTTCTGCATCGGCTCCGATCCCGATTCCGCGCGGAACCAGTTGTTTCTCCAGGCAAACCCCGCCGCGAAGGCGAAGCAAACCAATCCAACGCCGCACCAAAAGGCCACGCGCACGGTGCGCCGCCTCCGACGCGCCGCGTGACGTGCAGAGCGGCGACGGGTCGTTTGTTTGCGAAAAGAGGCCTCCAAAAGGACAAAAATCCGCGGCCCGGCGGGAGGCGTCAAGTCCGCGGGAAAGACTTCGCCGTTTCCAAGCGCGCAGCATTAAGGTTTGTTGGCTGAATGAAGAACCACGAAAAAAGCCTGACCGTGCGATTCGGGGACTGTGATCCGGCCGGGGTGATTTTTTATCCCCGAGCCTTCGAATTGGCCCACGCTGCGGTGGAGGAGTTTGTCGGCGCAGAGCTGGGACACAAGGCGTGGTTTGCCTCACCGAAGCTCGCCTTTCCTGTCCGTCACGCCGAGGCCGATTTTCACGCCCCCATGAAATCGGGCGAAACTTTCCGCGTCACGGTCTCGGTGGAGGAGATCGGAACGACATCGGTCACCTTCGCCGTGGAGTTTGCCGGTGCGTCGGCAAAGCCGGCCTGCCGCGTGCGCACGGTGCACGTGGCGCTCGACCGGAAATCGGGCAAAGCGACTACTCTTCCGCCGGAGATTCGCGCGAAGCTGCGCTGAGCGATGGCTGCTGCCTGGGGACTTTGGCGGCTCCGTGAAATGCGGGGTCGCTGTCGAGCAACATCGCATGGCGTTCGGCGAAGAACGAAACAAAGAACTGCTTGGCAGCTAGCCCGCTCCGCGCCTTCGAGCGCAGCACGTCGGAGATTCTTCACGGCGCGCGCCTGCGGGGTGACTTCCAGCCGCAATCCGCGCCCCAAGTGCGCGGCATTGAATTGCGGGCCGGCCTCAGATGCGGCGAGATGCATCTTGGCATCGAGGATAACGGAACTCTCCCATGGATGGAAACGGTGCAATGCGTGCAGCATGTCCCGTGGCTCGGGCTTCCCGGCCAAGCGGTCGATCTCCGCGAGGAAAAAGCGCAGGGCGCCGTCGCTCAGATTGCTTGCCGCCTCGTTTTCCATCCACAGCCGCGAAAGAAGCCCGGCCCGTGCAACGCTCGCGGGATCGGCCCCGCGCCGCGTCCAAGCCTCCAAGCCGAGCAAAACCGCGATGGCCGACGAAGATTCGTCCCTTTTTTGAGCCATGCGGGCGAAAGCTGCTGCAGCCTGCGCATCGCCGACATTGAAAAGCATCTGGCCGATGACCAACTCCATGCCGGGTAAGGTAGGATCGACATAACGTGCTCGGCCCGCGCAGAGGTAAGCATCCCGCCAGTTCTCCGCATGGGCATGGCGCACGGCCTCGTCGGCCAAGCGCAATGCCCGCTCGCGATCGACGGCACTGGTGCGCGCGGGCGAAAAGGCCGGCGCGGAAAGCCAGCCGAGAGCGAAAAACCCGACCGCGACAATGAAGAGAAGCAACCACCTTCGCCGCCGCGGACGGCGCACCGGTTCACACGAAGATGCAAAGGTGGGGGCAACGGACTCAGGACGATGCACGGAGCGGGACATGGGGCGAGCGGGCGGAAAGAAGATTAAATCCATCGAGGCAAAGGAGCAAGCGGCAGGCTAATTCGAACGTCGCAAAGGCTTGCCCAGCGGCGTGGTCACCACCGCACGCACCGCGACGTCACGCGGTCGGGCGAACGGGGGAAAAATTTCGCCGCTCGCGGTGAGCGCTTCGGCCGCCGCGTCAGGATTCTCTGCAGCGACACGCAAGGATGCTCCATTGCGCTCGTCAGGTTCGATTTGCACGGCAATTTTTCCCGAAGGCACGCGCGCCTGCAGGGCGCGTTCGAGTGCGGCGATATCGACCAGTTCCCCGCGGATTTTGATCAGGTCGTCGGCGCGGCCGAGGATGCGGAGTTGGCGACCGCGTAGTTCGGCGCGGTCCCCCGTGCGATACCAGCCGTCGCGTTTGGGGTCCTCCCAAAAAGCGGGTGCGTCCGCAGCGAAGAGCATCCATCCGTCGAACAGCGACTCGCCGCGAAGTTCGAGCATATTCCCCTCGCCCAGTCTCGCTTCGATGTGTGGAAGCAGAGGCAGCCAATCAAACTCCGTGGCATCGACCGCCGCCGTGGCCACTTGCGAGGCCGCCTCGGTGAGACCGTAGCTCGGAAGCAAATTCCATCCGCGGCTGCGCATCGACGCGAGCAGTGATGGATCGAGCGCGCCACCGCCGACGATGACCGCACGCAGACTCGGCGGTGCTTCGCATGCGTTTTGGGCGAGGTCGTGGATTTGGGTCGGCACGAGGGAGGCGAGCGTGGCCTTTGACTGATTGATGCGCCGCAGGAAAGCTTCGGCATCCCACGGCCCGAAGGGCACCCAGCGGGCTCCGGACAAAGCAGCGCGCACGAGGATCCCCAGACCCCCGACATGAAAAAGCGGCAAGGGGTTGATCCAGATGTCGTGCGGACCGGAGGCAAGATGGGCATTGACGGCCCGGGCGCTGGCCTCGAGAGCCGATCGCGAGAAAGCAACCATCTTCAGCAGGCCTCCGGTGCCGGAAGTGGCCAACCAAACGCGGCCGGGTGCATCCGGAAAATCGGCAGCGAGCAGCTTTTCGCTCTGCGGCGCCGGCAATCGGGGGTTGAGGAGCAGGAACGAGCGGTCCTCCTCCCAGGGAGGGGGCGAAACTTCGAGCATGTCCGCGCCGCGTGCCATCGCGGGCGAATTTCCGCCGCACCGGCCGCGGAGCCAATGGCAAAATGCGGCTGCGCCTTTTTCCTTGCCTGCCACCGGCGCCGCACGCACATTACGCGACCTTTCGGGCCCCCGACACGGGGCCACCGCTGTCGAAAGCCAGGGTAGCTCAGCGGTAGAGCAGGGGACTCATAAGCCCTTGGTCGGGAGTTCGATTCTCCCCCCTGGCACGACAACACACATTTCCCATGGCCAACATCAAATCCGCCGCCAAACGCGCCCGCCAAACCAAGGTGCGCACGACCCGCAACCGCAGCACCCAGCACAAACTGAAGACCCTCTCGCGCAGCTCCAACGCGGCCTTCGAAGCGAAGGACAAAAAGAGCGCGGCCGAGAAAGTGCGCGAACTCAGCTCCGCTCTCGATCGCGCCGTCAAAAGCGGCACGATCCATCGCAACACCGCGAACCGCCGCAAAAGCGCGCTGGCCCGGAAACTGGCGGCTGCTTGAGGAAAAGCGGAAGCGGCATCCTTGCCGCTTACCGGATAGGTTAAGCGCCAAGTTTGGCGCTTCGACTTTTACAGCGGTTGTTTTTCCAACGGCTATTGCCGGGGATGGAGACCCTGCAGTGTGTCACTTTGGCCCGATTGATTTCCTCTCGTGCAACGCTAGACGTGCCACAATGGCGCATTACTAATGCTCCGTTTCACGCCCTGTGGCAATTGTATCCTGCTGATTTCCAGTCTTTAGTGCTATCCGTCACCTTTTTGGCATGCCTCCAGCTACTTGGTTGATCCGAGAGGAAATCAACCAACATGACACTTATCCGATTCCAACCCGAAAGGGCGGAGGTGTCCCCTGCCCCGCGGCCGGGCGACATGCTCCGCGATTTCATGAACCTGCACTTCCCATTCTTCCCGCAAGAGAAGGCCGGGATGAATACATGGTCGCCATCCCTCGATGTGCATGACGACAAGGACGCGTTCACCGTAACCTTGGAGGCGCCGGGGCTGAAAAAGGAGGCTTTCGAGATCTCCTGGCACGACGGCGTGCTGGGCATTGCCGGCGAGCGCAAGGAGGAAAGCGAAGCCAAGGAAAAGAATTGCTTCCGTCGCGAGCGCTTCTTCGGGCGCTTCTCGCGCTCGGTGTCGCTGCCGGCCGACGTGCAGAGCGACAAGATCGCCGCTACCTACCTCGACGGCGTGCTCACTGTCACGCTGCCCAAGGCCGAGAAAGCCAAACCGAAGCAAATCGAAGTCTGCGTGCAATGAACGAAGGAGGAAACACTATGACAACAACCACAACGGAAACATCCCCGGCCACCGCAACGGCAGCGCCGGAGCGCATCCGCTACGTCACGCCCGCCGTGACCATCCATGAGGATGCCGATGGCTACACCATCGAAGCGGAAATGCCGGGCGTCGGCAAAGACGGCGTGCACGTCACTGTGGAAAACGGCGAACTGGTCTTCACCGGCGCGAAATCCACACCGCCGGCCGGCAACACGCTCTACCGCGAGACGTCCCGCGCGGACTACCGTCGCGTCTTCGACCTCGATCCCGCGGTCGACACGGACCGAATTTCGGCCCGCATGAACCAAGGCGTGCTCGTGCTGCGTCTGCCCAAAGCGCAGGACAAAAAGCCGCGCCATATCACCATCGGCGATTGACCGGATCATCGGCGGGGAGCCCCGGGCTCCCCGTCTTTTTCAAGGCTGTGCGCCGGCGATTTCGCGGATCTGGTCCGCATCGAGGGCGTTGTCCGGCGAGAGCAAGACGGGTTCCGGATTTTCCCCGCGCCCGGCGAGCGGGATCAGCCAGCCGAGCGTCTGACCGGCCTCGCCGCCATCGGCGCCGGCGATGACGAGCGCAACCAGCCCGTCCGTGGACTCGGGCAGCAGCAGTTGAAACATTCCCGCCTCGTCGGCCACGGTTTGGTCGAGGGCATCCGGCGGAGCTTGGAGGAAAGAGGCAACCGCGGCCAAAGACTCCTTTTCTCCCGTGAGCGTTTCGATCTCGGCCAGGGCCGCGGCTTCCTCGGCTTGGGCCGCATCGCGAGCGGCGCGCAATTCGGCCACGTCGGGCATGTTGTATTCCTCCCCCAACTCGCTGGTGCGCGCGGCCACTTCGAGAACGAGGCTTTTTTCGCGGTGCACCGTCGTGGCCTGCGCGAGCAATTCCTCGATTTCCGCGTCGCGGCTCTGCGCCTCGGCCCATTGCTCGCGCCAACGCGCCGTCAATTCCTCCCGACCGACCAAATAAACGTCCGCACCGCCAGCCGGCGACAGGGTGCCGTCAGCCGCCGCCACCCGAATCTCACCGGGAAGAGACGGGGGTTCGGTCGGGAAAAACCACCAAGCGGCCGCACCGAGTCCGCCAAGCACCAAGATAAGAAGCACCACGAGGAACCCCTTGCGTCCCCCGCGACGGCGCGCCTTGGCCGCGGCCAGCATCAAATCGGGTCCGCCATTCGGCGCGGGTGCGTTGCCCAAAGGTGTCGCGCCGAGCGACCGAACGGGCACCTGCTGCATGGCGGGGATCTCTGCCACCTCTTCGCTCATGGGAGCGCCAGGAGTATCCTCTGTCGGGAGGTTGGCTTCCGCACTTTTGGTGGGCACCGCGGTCGGGGATGGGGCAAGTGCGGGACTCTGCGGCGCCCGTGCAACGGGAACGGCTTGCCGCACCTGCGGCAAGGTAATCTTACCCGGTGTGGGTGAAGGCTTGGCCGGCAAAACGGGGGCCGGTGTTTTCCTGAGCGTGGGCAGCACGGCGGCCTCCTTGGTCGGAGGAAGAGCAACCCTGCGGGCCATCGGGGCCTGCGCCGCTGCGGGCGGGCGCACGTCTTTTGCGGGTGACACCGGAGTGGCGACGGGGGTGCGGGATGGCTCCTGCGGCAGGGAAGTTTTCTCCGGCATTTGCGGTGCGGAAGAATCCAAGCGCGAGGTCGGTGCAGGGTGTTTGCCGGCGCTTGGTGTCGCGGCCGGCTTGGCTTGGGTCGACTGGGCGGCCGCCGGGGCGATGGCAGGTTTCCGCCGGAAAAGGCGCTGCCACAGTGACGGCGCTTTAGCTGCACCTGCCGGAGCTTGAGCGGGGCTCGGGGCTGGCTGGGCCGGCTCTGACGCGGGGGCCGGTTTTTTTGCGGGCGCCGCGGTGCGCGGGACGAACGGCTTTTTTCGGGCGATAGCCGGGGCGATCGCTTGTGGGGCAGACCGCTCGGCCTGCGGTTGGGAGGCGGCCGGTCCGGGCTGTGCGGCGGCTGGAGCGGTCTCCGGAGGCCGGGGTTCCGGTTGGACGCGCACCGGACGCGGCGGGAGCACCAACTCGCGCAGAGGGCGCCACTCGGGCATGCCCTCGCGCCAGAAAAAGCTATCGGGGGGAACTTTACCGGCGGCCAAGGCAGACGGGAGTTCGCGCTCTTCGAATTGGCCGATGACTTCGCCGTTGGCGGAGAGGTAAACCATCTGGTTGCGGATCGAGCAAACACCATGAACAAGGCCGTGGACCAAGGCAACCTTCATCAGATCTGCTGACCATGCGCTTTCCGGGCGCCATGGAGCGTGCGATAGGATGTGGATCCTATGGAGCACCTGTATTTCGCCTACGGCTCGAATTTGCGCGCGTCGCAGATGCAGCGGTTGTGTCCGGGGCACGACTTTGTCGCGGCGGCGCGATTGGACAACCACCGATTGGCTTTCACGCTACCCGACACCGAGTGGCGGGGCGGAGTGGCCGACGTGATTGTGTCGGCCGGGGATACCGTCTGGGGTGCGCTCTACCGCGTGCGTGAGACAGACCTTCCGCCGCTTGATGCCTACGAGGGCTACAATCCGGCCGGACCGGAGGAGGCCAACGAATATGTGCGTCGCCTCGTCACGGTGAGCGTCGGCGGGAAGCCACGCGAGGCACAAGCGTGGTGCTACTTCGTACGCGCGCCGCAGGGACATGTGGCGCCGTCGGAGCAATACCGCGCCGCACTCGTCGAGGGCGCGGCCGAGCGCGGCTTGCCACAAGACTACATCAAGACGATGCAGCAAGCGTTCGAGGGCTGAGGAAAGACGCGGCGAGGGACGCAGTTGCTATTTTTTGCTGAACTCCAAGTGGTCCTTGTCGAGGTCCGCGACGATCTTGTCGCCCTCGCCGAATTGCCCGTCGAGGATGGCCACGCTGAGCGGGTTGAGGATTTGCTGCTGGATGACGCGCTTGAGCGGGCGGGCGCCGTAGGCCGGATCGTAGCCTTCCTTGGCAAGGAATTTTTTCGCTTTGTCGGTCAGTTCGAGACGGATGTTCTGCTGGTCGAGACGCTTGAGCAGGCGCTTGAGCTGGATGTCGACGATGCTGGTGATCTCCTTGTCGGTCAGACGGTCAAAAATGATCGTCTCGTCGATGCGGTTGAGGAATTCGGGACGGAAGTGTCCGCGCAGGGCCTCCATGACGCGGCGGTTGCGTTCCTCGACCGGCAGGTCCTCCATGATGAATTGGCTGCCGATGTTGGAGGTCATGATGATGACCGCGTTTTTGAAATCGACCGTGCGCCCTTGTCCATCGGTGATGCGACCATCGTCGAGCACCTGCAGGAGGACGTTGAAGACATCGCCGTGGGCTTTTTCCACCTCGTCGAAGAGGACGACGGAATACGGATGGCGGCGGACGGCTTCGGTGAGTTGTCCGCCTTCATCGTAGCCGACATAGCCCGGAGGCGCCCCGATGAGCCGCGCCACGGTGTGCTTTTCCATGTATTCGCTCATGTCGAGGCGGACGATGGCTTGCTCGTTGTCGAAGAGGAATTCGGCCAGCGCCTTGCAAAGCTCGGTTTTGCCCACGCCGGTGGGTCCGAGGAACATGAATGAGCCGATGGGTCGGTTCTCGTCCTGCAGACCGGCGCGCGCGCGGCGCACGGCGTTGGCCACGGATTTGATGGCCTGACCTTGGCCGACGACGCGCTCCATGAGGCGCTCTTCCATTTTGACCAGCTTCTGGCGTTCGCCCTCCTGCAGGCGGGTGACCGGGATGCCCGTCCAGGTCGAGACGACCTTGGCCACATCGTCCTCGGTCACCTCCTCGCGGAGGAGTTGTCCCCCACCCTCCTTGGCCAGCTTCTTGTTGTGCTCCTCCAACTGCGCGGTGAGGTCGGGAATCTTGCCGTATTGGATCTCGCTGGCTTTGGCGAAATCGCCCTGGCGCTGAGCCACTTCGAGCTGGTTTTTCAGGTCTTCGATCTGCTCGGCCAATTTGCGTGATTCGGTGACCTGCTTTTTCTCGTTCTGCCACTGGGCTTTGAGCTGCGAGCCCTGTTCTTTCAAATCGGCCAATTCTTTTTCCAGCTTGGCGAGACGCTCTTTGCTCGCCGCGTCTTTTTCTTTCTTCAGCGCGGTCCGCTCCATCTCGCCCTGCATGATCTCGCGTTCGAGCTTGTCCAATTCGGTCGGCATGGAATCCAGCTCGATCTTCAACCGCGAGGCCGCCTCGTCGATGAGGTCGACCGCCTTGTCGGGCAGAAAGCGGTCGCTGATGTAACGGTCGCTGAGCACGGCGGCGCCGACGAGCGCGCTGTCCTGGATGCGCACACCATGGTGGACTTCGTAGCGTTCTTTCAGTCCGCGCAGGATGGCGATGGTGTCTTCCACGCTCGGCTCGTTGACCATGACCGGCTGGAAGCGGCGCTCGAGGGCGGCGTCCTTCTCGATGTATTTGCGGTATTCGTCGAGCGTGGTGGCGCCGATGGTGCGCAGTTCGCCGCGGGCCAGCTGGGGCTTGAGCATGTTGGAGGCGTCGACCGAACCCTCCGCCGCGCCGGCGCCGACGATGGTGTGCAACTCGTCGATGAAGAGGATGATCTGTCCCTCGCTGGAGGTGACCTCTTTAAGGAATGCTTTGAGACGTTCCTCGAATTCCCCGCGGAATTTGGCCCCGGCAATCATCGCGCCGATGTCCATGGCGACGACCTTTTTGTTTTTCAGCGATTCCGGGACGTCGCCGCTGACGATGCGGCGGGCGAGTCCTTCGACGATGGCGGTCTTGCCCACGCCGGGTTCGCCGATGAGAACGGGGTTGTTTTTGGTGCGACGCGAGAGGACTTGCATGGTGCGGCGGATTTCCTCGTCGCGTCCGATGACCGGGTCGATTTTGCCGCGCTTGGCCAAGGCGGTGAGGTCGCGCCCGTATTTTTCCAACGCCTGGTATTTCTCCTCGGGATTCTGGTCGGTCACGCGCTGCGAGCCGCGCACTTCGACCAGCGCCTGCATGAGTTTGTCGTGGGTGCCCCCGTCTTCCTTGAGCAACTTGGCCGCGGCGTCGGAGCCCTGCGAGAGGGCGAGGAGGTAATGCTCGGCGCTGAGATATTCGTCCTTGAGCTTTTCCATGACTCCCTCGGCCGCGTCGAGGGTCTTGCGCAGGTCGTTGCCGAGATGGGGTTGGGCGCCGCCGGTCACTTTGGCGCGGCGGGAGAGTTCGGCCTCCAGTTGCTCGCGCAGGCGGGCGGTGGAGACGCCGACTTTCTGCAACAGCGGAACGGCCACGCCCTCGGACTGGTCGAGGAGGGCGAGGAGGAACTGCTCGTTGCCGATTTCCTGCTGCTGGAGCTTGCTGGTGATGTCCGCGGCGGCGCTGAGCGCCTCCTGCATCTTCTGGGTGAAACGATCCGGTCTCATGCGACCGGAAGATTACCACTATTTCAGCCGGATTCGCATCCGAATAAACGCCGGGATGTCGAGGTCCTCCCCATCGACCATGGTCGGATCGAGATCCTTGAAGCGTCCGCGCATGGCCTGGTCGAGCGGAAGTTCCTCCTGCGTTTGCTCGGTCTCGGGCTTCTTTCCGCCTTTGCCACGTTTGGAGCTTTTGGCGGGCTTGTCGCTGGGGCTGCCGGCCGTTTCGACAACTTCGGCAGCAGCTTCGGGCACGGAGGAAAGCTCCTCGTCCTCTTCCGGCAAGACCGGAGGCAACCCCGAGCGCGTGCAGGCCAAAATCGTCACCGCCAGACGCCCGTCCGCCTCCGGGTCGTTGGCCACGCCGACGTGCACCTGCGTGGAGCGTCCGAGTCGTGGCGAGAGATGTTTGAGCGCGGTCTGCAACTCGGCGAGGGTGACCGATTCGTCGCCGGTCAGATGGAGAAGAACGCGGCCCGGTTCGGCCAACAAGCGGCCTTCCTCGAGCAGCGGGCTGGCCATGGCCTGCTCCACGGCTTCGCGGGCGCGGACATTCCCGGCGGCCACGCCATAGCCGAAGTGGGCGCGCGCGTCGGCGCCCTCGAACATCTGCAACAGCTCATCGAGCCCCACCGGCATGAGCGCCGGAAGGCTGACCATTTGCGTGACGGCACGCACCGCCAGGGAAAGAACCCCCGCCGCCGCGCCGAGCGCTTCGCCGAGCGACGCGTCAGCCGGGGAAACCTCGACCATGCGATCGTTTTCGAAGCAGAGGACGGTAAGGCAGTGGCGTCCGAGTCGCGCAAGTGCCTCCTCGGCCAGTTCGCGCTTGCGCGAACCTTCGGCAGCGAAAGGAAGCGTCACCACGGCGACGACCAGCGCCCCCGCCTTTTTCGCCTGCTCGGCCACGACCGGGGCGGCACCGGAGCCGGTGCCCCCGCCGAGGCCGGCGCAGAGAATGAGCAATTCGGTGCCCGTGCACTCGGCCCGCAATTCGGTGAGACTTTCGCTGGCCGATGCGCGACCGCGAGCCGCATCACCTCCCGCCCCGAGCCCCTTGGCCACGCCGGGCCCGATCTGCAGTTTGCGCGGCGCCGGCGAGGCGGCCAGCGCCTTGTCATCGGTGTGCACGGCCACCAAGTCGGCGGGCGCGCCTTCCTCCCCCGCGAGACGGGCGACCATGGCGAGACCGGCGTTGCCGAGTCCGATGACTTTGCACGTCGAGACCGGCGCAACCGATGCGGCCAAACGCTCGCTGGGACCCGCGGTGATCATAGGCCGGGAATAATCCTGCTGATCTTGCTGCGCAGGCGGTCGAAGACGGAAATTTCCTCGAGAGCCTCTTGCGCGGCCTGCGCGTAGAGAACGAGGCCCACCGCCGTGCTCCAACGGGGACTTTCGAAAAGCGCGGTCGGACCCATCAACGGACGCGGCGACGCGACGCGGGCCGGCACACCGAAGACATCGGTGGCGAGGGCGGCAAGGCCTTTGAGTTCGGCCGTGCCGCCGGTCAGCACGATGCCGCCGCCGATGAATTGCGCCTGGCGGTCGAATTGCAGGCGGCGTTTCAGGAGGGTGAAAATTTCGCGCGCGCGCGCCTCGGCCACCTTGTTCAGGCTGGTGCGCTCGATCTCCCCGCCGGCGTAGGTCGGGTCTTCGATTTGCACGGTGCCGCGGGCCGCCGTGGCGCCTGGCGCAACATCGGCCTCCTCCAGCTTGAGCTTGTCCGCCCATTTGGTCGGCACGCGCAGACCGATGGAAATATCGTTGGTCACATGGTCGCCGCCGACGGCCAGCACGCCGCTTTGCCGGACGGATCCGTCACGGAAAAGAATGTAGTCCGTGGTGCCGCCGCCGATGTCGATGACCAGCACCCCGCTCTCGCGGTCCGCCTGGTCGAGCACGGCGTGCGCGGAGGCGACCGCGCTGGTGACAACATTGGTCACCTTGAGGTTCGCTTCGCGGATGCAGCGGAGGCTGTTCTGGATGCGCGTCTTGGTGCCGTGGACGATGTGGAACTCGGCCTCGAGTTTGCGTCCGATCATGCCGAGCGGACTGGATACGCCTTCCTGTCCGTCGACATAGAAATTCTGCACCATGGTGTGGAGGAACACATTGCCGGCCGGGATGCTGACATCGAGCGCGCTTTGTTCCACTTCGTGCACGTCTTCATCCTCGATCTCGTCGCGGTCGTCGGGGATCGGGATCCCGCCGCGGTTGTTGAGGCTTTCGAGGTGCGCCCCGGTGACCGAGGCCACCACCTCGGTGATTTCACGGTCGGCTTTTTCCTCGGCCTCGGCCACGGCATCGGTGAGGCAAAGGGTGATCTTGCCGATATCGACGATTTCCCCCTTGCGCACGCCGCGCGAGGGGGCCTCGCCGGTGCCGATGATGCGAAGCAGACCGTCGCTGCGCGTTTCGGCAATGACTGCGGCCACCTTGCTGGTGCCGATTTCCAGACCGACGTGGAGGTTCGCGCGGGCCATATCAGCGTTGCACCGCCTCGGCTCGGCGGACTTCGTGGCCCGCGGCGGGTTGGTCGTCTTGGAAGGTCACCGGCGTGTTGCGCGCGGGGATGAGATTCACCGTGGCCAGTTTGCGGGAGGTCTGCCCGACGTGAAGCATGATCATTTGCAGTCGGTCGAGCTGGGCCGGCAGATCGTCCAGACCGAAGGTGAAGCGCGTTTGGGGATCGGCCCAGGCTTCAATGCACCAGCCTTTGCCGATGTCGGCCGCGCGCAGGGGAATCTCCGGGTTGGTGCGTTCGCCGGCGCGCACCAGCAAGTCGAGGGCGGCCCGCAACTCCGGGAGATCAATGACGGCACCGGGCCTCCATTGCTCGGTCGTTACGCCGTAGACAACGGGCAAGCGGGTCACGCCGGGACCAAGATCCTCCGGCTTCATCATGGTGCCCTCCGCGTCGACGAGAAAAGCGGCTTCCATGGTGGACGGGTCGAGCCCTGTGTCATGCGGCGCCACCCACGCGACAGGGCGCCGGGCCTCGATGGAAATCGTCACGGTCTCCGGCAAGTTGCGCTCGACGCGGGCGTCCTTCACCTCGGGAATGGAGGCCAACGCGCGCTGGGCCGATTCGAGGTTGAGGCTGAAAATATTGAGTCCCTCCTGCACGCCGGTCAGCTCGAGGGCTTGTTCGCGCGACATGACGCCGTCCGTGTTCACCTCGATGATGCGCACGCGATACTGGTCGTTTTCGATGAGGAGCTTGTTGAAGAGGGTGCGGATCCCGAACCACGTGAAGGCGATGAGGCCGACGAGGAGGGCGGCCTCGGCGACGTAGAGGAAAATTTTCTGGTTCCGGCGGCGGCGCTCCGTCTCGGCGGTGGCGGTGACCTCGAGAAGGTGCTGGCGGCGGCGTTTGCGCGTGTTGCGGCGGCGTCCGCGGGCAGGCTTGGATGAGCGGAAGAGCGGCATGTCAGTTCACGTTGCGGCGTTCGAGGGAAAGGCGGGCAATCTCCTCGCAGAGGGTCAGAAAATCCATCCCGGCCGCCGCTGCCGCCTTGGGCAGCAGGCTGGTCTCGGTCATGCCCGGGATCGTATTCGCCTCGAGCACGGAGGGCGAGCCGTCGGCGCGGAGCAGGACGTCGACCCGCGAGTAAACCTCGAGGCCGAGGGCGCGGTGCGCGGCCAGCGCGGTTTCCTGCACGCGGCGTGTCGTTTCCTCGTCGAGCGGCGCCGGGCAGAAATATTCCGAGGCGCCCTTGGTGTATTTGTGGGCGTAGTCGTAAAATCCCTCGTGCGGACGGATTTCCACCACGGCCAGGGCGCGGTCGCCGACGATGCCGACGGTCAGTTCCCGTCCCTCGACCAATTCCTCGACGAGTATTTCGCGGTCGAGTGCCGCGCAGTCGGCCAAGGCGGGTTCGAGGCCGGCCACCTCGCGGACCAGATGGACGCCCACGCTGGAGCCTTCCCGCGGCGCTTTAATAACCAGCGGGAGCGGCAACGTGGGCCGGCCTCCCGGCGGAAGGACTTCCCAGAGGGGTGTCGGCACACCGGCCTTCTGGAACAATGTCTTGCTGGCCAGCTTGTCGAAAGCGATGCGGCTAGCCTCGGCCCCCTCGCCGGTGTAGGCGATGCCGCGCGCGTCGAGCACGGCCTGTAATTGGCCGTCCTCGCCGAAGGTGCCGTGGATCATGTTGACGCAAAGACCCGTGTCGGCCGGCAACTCGAAGTCCGGCCCCTTCACCTCCAGCTCGGTAACCCGGTAGCCGCCACGACGGAAAGCATCGGCCACCGCCGCTCCGGAACGAAGGGAGACGGCATTTTCCGAACCTGGGCCACCCATGAGGACGACGAGGTGAAGATCGCGCAAGGATTTGCTCATGCGGCTTCCTCCCCGATGATTTGCACTTCGGTCTCGAGGCGCACGCCGCTTTTTTTCAACACCTCGGCGCGGACCTGTTCGATGAGAGCCAGCACCTCCGAGGCCGTGGCCCCGCCCTCGTTGAGGATGAAATTGGCGTGCACATCGGACACGCGAGCCGCCCCGACACGGCTGTCCTTGAGGCCCGCGGCATCGATGAGTTGGCCCGCTTTGCCGTGGTCCGGATTGCGGAAAATGCACCCGGCACTCGCGCCTGCTGGCTGCGAGGCTTTGCGCTTGGCCGCGTAGTCGCGCGTGCGCCGCTCGACCTCGGCCGGACTGGAAACCGTGCCGCGAAAAATGGCGGACAGCGCGTAATTGGTCCGCAACAGCGGCACGTTGCGGTAATGGACCTCCAAGTCGCGCGGTGATTTCTCGAGAATATTCCCCTCATGGTCCGCGTAGCGCACGGAGTCGACCTGGTCGAAAGCCTCCACGCCCATGGCGCCGGCATTCATGCGCAAACAGCCACCCACATCACCGGGGATACCTTCCATCCACTCGAAGCCCTCGAGGCCGGCCTTGATCGCGGCGCCGCTCAACGCTTTCAAACGCACCCCGACGCCGGCGCGGATCCGGTCCCCCTCGACGGAAAATTCGCCGAAGACGCCGCGGCGCAAGCGGACGACCACCCCGCGCAGGCCGCCGTCGCGCACGATGAGATTCGATCCGCGACCGATGATCATGAAGGGAAGTCCCGCTTCGTGCGCCGACCGGGCCAGTTCGCAAAAACCTTCTTCCGTTTCGGGCTCGAGCCAGAATTGCGCGGGACCGCCGACGCGCATCGTGGTGTGCTTGGCCAACGGCTCGTAGAGACGGGCGACACCCGGACCCATGGCCGCGTGGAGCATTTCCAAAGTCTGGAGGTCCCCGGCCAGGGCCGCGCCCTGTTCGTGGATGTTGCCGGCGCCGAGGGTGACCAGCAAATCTCCGGGACGGAGCAGGCGACCGGCTTCCAATCCCGCGGCGGCACGCGAAGCGGCATAGACCGTTTTCTCCGCACCGGCCGCCGTCGCCGCTTCGGCGATAAGCTGACCGCTCACTCCCGGAAGCGGAATTTCGCTGGCCGGATAAACATCGGTCACCACCACAGCATCGGCCAAAGCGAGTGCCTGCCCGAATTCGTCCTTCAAAGCCTGCGTGCGCGTGTAGCGGTGCGGCTGGAAAAGAAGAAGCACGCGCTCCCGCCCGGTGTCGCGCGCGGCGCGGACCACGGCGGCGATTTCCGTGGGATGGTGACCGTAATCATCGACGAGCAGGTAGTCCGCCGAGCGGTAGACGACCTCGAACCTGCGCCGGGCCCCGCGGAAGCTCTCGAGCGCGGCGGCGCACTTGGCCAGATCGAGCCCGAGTTCGGCGGCCAGGGCGAGAACGGCCGTTGCGTTGAGCGCATTGTGTTCTCCCGGGACATTGAGCGTGACGCGGACGAGTTCCCGGCCGTCGCGGCGGAAGCCGAACGTCGAGGCGAAATCCGCGCTGCGCAAATCAGCGTAGGAATAGGTGCCCGACTTTCCGTAGGAGACCGCATTCGGGCGCGCCCCACCGACGCGTACGGCGCCGGGATCGTCCGCGCAGTAGAAAATTTTCCCGGACGTCTGGTCGAGCAGCGTGCCGAACGCGGCATCGATGGCCGCCAGGTCCTCGTAATGGTCGAGGTGTTCGGGCTCGATGTTCAGCACGATGGTGTGTTCCGGATGATACAAGACGATGGTGCCGTCGCTTTCGTCGCCCTCGGCGACAAAATATTCGCCGCCCGCATCCCAGCGCGCATTGGTGCCGAGGATGGGAATCTCCGCGCCGACGTAGTGCGAGGGATGTGCGCCGGCCGCGCGAAGGACGTGCGCCGCCATGGCCGAGACAGTGGTTTTGCCGTGCATGCCGGCCACGAGAATCCCCTTCTTGCCGAGCATGAGGGCGGCCAAGGCCTCGGCGCGGCGGACCAAAGGCTTGACCAAGCGGCGCGCTGCATCGAAGGCGGGATTGCCCTCGCGGATGGCCGAGGAATAGACGACCAATTCGGAGTCGACGACATCCTCCGCGCGCTGCGGCGTGCGAAAATCAAGCCCGAGCGATCGCAGGCGCTTGACCTCGACCGTGTCGACTTTGTCCGAGCCGCTGACCCGGTGACCGAGGGCCAGCAAAAGCGAGGCGATCCCGCTCATGCCGGAACCGGCCACACCGATGAGGTGAATCCTCCGCGGTGCGCCGTGCAAAAAGCTGGCCAGTTCCCGTGTCTTCATCGCTCGGCTTGAGTCATGATCGCGGCCACCCTCTCCGCCGCTTCGCGCGGGGCCAGCGTCCGGGCCGCGGATGCCATGGTCTCCAAAGTCTCCCGTGATTCCAGCAGAGAGCGCAGGAGCGGGGCCAGACTTTCCGCGGTGGTTTCTTTTTCGCCGACCACCCGGGCGGCGCCATCCGCGGAGTAAATTTCCGCATTCAGCCTCTGGTGATCCTCCGCCGCATAGGGATAGGGGATCAAAACGGCGGGCAAACCGAACCATGACAGTTCGCCAAGACTGGCGGCCCCGGCCCGCGACACCGCGAGGTCGGCCGCGGGATAAACCTCCTGCATGCGGTCGCAGAAGGGAAGAACCACGCAGGGCACACCGGCGGATTCGTAAGCGCCGCGCACGGCGTCGGCCTCCCGCTGGCCGGTGAGGTGGATGACTTGCAGGTCCGCCCCGGCGAGGTGCGGGGCCGCTTTGCCGAGCAGCGCATTGATGCCGGCCGCGCCCTGGCTGCCGCCCATGACGAGCAGGGTCGTGCGGTCGGCGGCGAGACCGAGCTTGCGTCGCGCCTCCCCGCGCGAAGGCACGTTTTGCGTCAGCTCCTGCCGGATCGGCGTGCCCGTCACGCGCGTCGCACGGCGTCCGAAATGCGGGGCACATTCCCCGAACCCGAGGAGAACAGCGCGGCAGAACCGGGCGGCGAGGCGGTTGGCTTTGCCGGGGATGGCGTTCGATTCGTGCAGGTAGGCCGGGATGCCGCGCCGCCAGGCGGCAATGAGCGGGGCGATGCTGGTGAAACCGCCCATGCCGAGGACGGCATCAGGGCGGTTCGCGTCATAGACGCGTCCGCATTTTTTCAGGCTCTCCCGCAGCCGGCGGAGAAAGGTCACCATGGCGGGGGAAAAGACGGGGGGAAGACCGATGGAAGGCAGTTTTTCGCTCGGGAGGTCGGGGTAAGCCCGCAAAGCGCGCGCATCGACTTCCTTTTCCGAAACGAACAGCAGGACGTCGTGCCCTTGACCGCGCAGAACCTCGGCCACCGCCAGTCCGGGGAACAAATGGCCTCCGGTTCCCCCGCATGCGATGGCGAATTTCATGGGATCAGAAACGGACGGCGAGGCTGGTGGCCGGGACGGCCCGGGCGCGCGGCTTGGGCAGGCGCCGTCCTTGGCGGTGGATGTTGAGGAGGATACCGACGAGCATCATGGAGACGGCGAGATTGCTGCCGCCGTAGCTGATGAAGGGAAGCGGCATGCCTTTGTTCGGCAACAGGGAAGTAGTAACCCCGATGTTGATCGCGGCCTGCAGGGTAATGATGATGGTGATACCGAACCCGAGGAGCATACCGAAACGGTCTTTGGCATTCATCGCGATGAGCACGCCGGCCAGCAAGATCAGCAAAAAGCAAAAGACCGTGAGCAAGGTAAAACGCAACCCGAGTTCCTCGCCGATCATGGGAAAGATGAAATCGGTGTGCGCGTAGGGCAGGTAGAGCATTTTCTGGCGCCCCTCCCCCAACCCCATGCCTGAAATGCCTCCGGCGCCGAAGGCGAGCATGGCCTGCCATTGTTGCAGACCTTCCTCGAGCCGGAATTTTTCCGGATCGAGGAAAGCGAGAAAACGAGCCAAGCGTTCCTTGATGGTGAAAATGGCGAAAGCCAGACCGCCGAGGCCGGCGAGAAGCAGCGGCACCAGCCAGCGCAGGCCCGTGCCAGCCACGAACATAACCGACAAAGTGGTCACCCCGATGAGAGCGGTTGCCCCGAGGTCCACCTCGAGGACGATGAGCCCCATGATCACCCCGGCCACGCCCAGCGGGTAAATGAAGCCGCGCAGGAACTCTTTGGACTCGTCCTCGTAGCGATGATACCACCACGCGAGAAAGACCAGCACGGCGACCTTGCCGATTTCACTCGGCTGGAAGCTGACCACCCCGAGGTTGATCCAGCGCCAGGCGCCGTTGATTTTCATGCCGATCGGCGGGACAAAACACAGAATGAGGAGCACGACGGCTACGCCGTAAAGCCAAGGCCACAACCGCGCCCACCAGCGGTAGTCGACCAGCGCCGTGGTCACCAGCGCGACCGATCCGATGAACAGCCACATGGTTTGCCGCTTGAGGAAGTAATACATGTCCCCGTGGCTGTCGCGGGCGAACGCGCCCGTGCTGAGCAGCATGACCACCCCGATGGCCAGCAGACTCATGACGGACAGGATCAGAATGTAGGCCGTGCGGCGCGGCATTTCGGATCCGTCAGTTCGTTTTCTTCGGGATTTTCAGCTCCTGGCCGATCTGCAACTTGGTCGGATCATCGACACCGTTCAGCGTGAGCAACTCCTTGTAATTCACCCCGAACTTCTTCGCGATGTTGTAGGGATTGTCGCCCTTTTCGACTTTATAGGTGTCGGGCACGGGTCCGGATGCCGCGGGAGCTTTGGCCGCGCCGGCGGGTGCCGGCTCTTTCTTCGCCACCGGGGCGGGCGCGGCCGGGGCCGTCTGCACCAGCGTGCCGGCGGTGGCGGAGTCGCTCGTCACGAGCGGAAGCGGATCGTCCGCGTCACCCGGTTGGCGCACCGGCGCAACAGGCGCGGCGGGCACGACCGGGGCCTTGGCCGCCGCCGTTGAGGCGCCGGCGCCGGTCGCCTGGGCGATGCGGTCCGAGAGATTGGACAGCAGGTTCGGGCCCGTGCTCTTGCGTGCGTTGATGTGGTTGAAGGCAAAGATGCCGCCGACCGCCACGATGTGGAGGATGAGGACGACCATGAAAGCGTGCGAGAGCTTCATGTTCGGTTCCATCTCGTAGTAGTCGTCGGCGTGGCCGCGCGCGGCCCGCGCGGCGGAGGCGCGGACGACTTTGCGGCCGCGGGATTTGGCGGTCAGTTTGCTGAACAGTGGTATTTTCATGTGTGTTTTTATCGGGGTTGGATGTGGTGGGTGAGATGCTTGAAAAGATCGCCGCGCTCCTCGTAGCTGCGGAACATGTCGAAGGAGGACGTGCCCGGGGAAAAGAGCACGGTGTCGCCGGACTGCGCCAACTCGCGGGCGAGAGTCACCGCGGCTTCGAGCGAGTCGACCGGATGGCAGGACGGTCCGCCGGACCAGTCGCGCGCGATGGACTCGCGCATTTCCCCGATGAGCACGGCGTCGTGGACGCGTGCCTTGACGAGATCCGCCACGGGCGCGAAGTCGAAACCTTTGTTTTTGCCGCCGGCGATGAGAACGATGCCGCCGCGCTGTCCCTGCAGGGCCTGCGCAAGGGCATCGAGGTTGGTTGACTTGGAATCGTTGATCCACGTGACGCCGTCGAGTTCGCGCACGAATTCGCAGCGGTGGGCGGGTGGCGCGTAGGCGCGGGCGGCGGGCAACATGGCGCCGAGGTCGAGCCCGAGGCAGAGCCCGGCGCCGAGCGCAGCCATGAGGTTCTCCGCATTGTGCGGTCCGCGCAGGCGGGTTTCCGACAGCGCAATGACGGGTTGGCCGCGGTGCATGATCACGTCGCCCTCGCCGAGGGTGAAATCGGCTTCGACCGCGCGCGCGGCGGAAAACGTCACCCGCCGCGCGCGCAGGGCCGGCAACTCCGCCCGCGCGTTGACCACGGCATAATCTTCCGCCGTTTGGCGGTCAAAAATGCGCAGTTTGGCCGCGCGGTAGGAGGCCACGTCCGGGTAGCGGTCCAGATGGTTTGCGCTGAAGTTGGTCCAGACCGCGACCCGGGGACGGAAAGTTTCGGTGGTTTCGAGTTGGAAGGAGCTGATTTCGACGACCACGGCATCGAGCGAGGCGCTGCGCGCAGCCACCTCGCTGAACGGCAGGCCGATGTTGCCGCAGGCCTCGGTGCGCCAGCCGGCGCCGGCGAGAAGCGCGGCGGTCAGGCCGGTCGTCGTCGTCTTGCCGTTCGTGCCGGTCACCGCCACCACGGGACAGCGGCAGCTGCGGAAGGCGAGTTCGATTTCACCGAGGAGGGGTATGCCGGCCTCGACCGGCCTCCGCGCCAGCGCCACCACGGGATCGATCCCGGGGCTGAGCACCGCGAAGTCAAACTCCTGCGCGCAGCGCAACGCGTCGTTCCCCAAGACGACGCGTGCGCCACGCGAGGAAAGCAGATCGGCGGTGGCCCGCCGCGGGGCGGGATCGCCGGAATCGAGCACGGTGACCCGCGCCCCGGAATCGAGCAGCAAGCGGGCCGCCGCCTCGCCGCTCCGCCCGAGGCCAAGCACCGCCGCATGTTTTCCCGTGTAGTCCATGGCGATCACCGCAATTTCAAAGTGGCCAGCCCGAGGAGGGCGAAAATGATGGAGAGGATCCAGAAGCGCACGATGACCGTGCTTTCTTTCCAGCCGCTCAATTCGAAGTGATGGTGGAGGGGCGACATCTTGAAGATGCGCTTGCCGGTCAGTTTGAAGCTGGCGACCTGCAGGATGACCGAACCGGCCTCGAGGACGAAGACGCCGCCGATGAGGGCAAGGAGCAATTCCTGCTTGGACGCGATGGCGACCACCCCGAGCAACCCGCCGATGGCCAGCGAACCGGTGTCGCCCATGAAAACGCGCGCGGGGTGGCAATTCCACCAGAGGAAACCGAGCGCCGCCCCGACCAAGGCCATGCAAATGACGGAGAGTTCGCCGGAATACTGCACGAAGGGGATCTGCAGATATTGCGCGATGATGGTATTGCCCGCGGCGTAGGTCAGCACGGCGAAGCCGAAGGCCGTCGTCGACGTGCAACCGGCGGCCAAGCCATCGAGACCGTCGGTCAGGTTGACCGCATTGGAGGCCCCGACAATGACGAAAAGGTAGAGGAAGAAGGTGAAAATCCCGAGATGCTGGATGATCGGCTCCTTGTAGAACGGCACGTAAAGTTGCGCCGATTGCGGTGCGAGGGTCGGCTCCCACGCGAAGAATCCGGTGATCAACGCGGCCAGCACGCACTGCAAACCGAATTTCAAACGGCTGCTGATGCCGTCCGAGGATTTCTTCGTCACCTTGAGGTAGTCGTCGACGAAACCGAGCGCCCCGAGGTAGATGACGGTGAAGAGCGAAAGCCAGACCAGCGGGTTGGTCAGCCGCGCCCAAAGCAACGTGGCAACGATGACGGCTCCGAGCAGCAGCACCCCACCCATGGTCGGCGTGCCCGCCTTGCCGCCGTGCAATTCGTGCAGGCGGTGGACCTCCTCCTGCGTGCGGATGGGCTGGCCGAGTTTGAGCGAGATGAGGCGGCGGATCACCCAATTGCCGAAAGCGAGACTGAGGATGAACGCGGTCACCCCCGCAGCCAGCGCGCGAAAGGTGATGTATTGGAAAACGTTGAAACCCTTGAGGAGGTCGGAGCCCGTGTCCTTCCCGAAATCAGCCAGCAGGTAGAGGTAGTAAAGCATCAGGCGAACTCCTCCAAAACGCGTTCCATGCGGGCGGCGCGGCTGCCCTTGACGACGACGGCGTCCCCGGGCCGGGCCAGTTCGCGCAGGAGGCGCGCGGCCTCCGAGGTGTCGGCCACTCGATGCGCCCCGGCGAGACCCGCGGCGGAGGCTTCCTCGACAAGCGGCACCGTCTCCGGACCCACCGCGATGAGCACGTCCATGGTCGAGGCCGCAGTGCGCCCCACCCGGCGGTAACCTTCGTCGGCGTAATCGCCCAGTTCGCCCATGCGTCCGAGCACCGCGAAACGCCGGCCACCGCCCGGCAAACCGCGCAAGGCGTGCAACGCGGCTTCCATCGAATCGGGATTCGCATTGTAACTGTCGTCGAGCACGGTCACGCCGCGCACATCGAGGCAGGCGAGACGGCGGGCGGACAACTTGGTCGCGGCCAGACCCGAGGCGCATTCGCGCAGCGAAAGACCGAGTTCGAGCCCGGCGGAAACGGCCAGGAGGGCGTTGCGCACCATGTGCTCGCCGGTCACCGGCAGGTGCGCCGCAACGCGCTCCCGGCCGAGGACCAGATCGAAATCGAGACCGTGGGTCGAAGGACGCAAGTTTTCCGCATGCAGACCCTGCGGCGCCCCGGCCAGCACCACGCGCGCTTTGGTCCTTGCGGCCAACGAAGGGGTGAACTCGTCGCCGACCGGCAGGACCAGCACGTCGTCGTCGCAAAGCACCTCGCCGAGCATGCCTTTCTCCTGCGCGATGGCCTCGCGCGAGCCGAGGAACTCGATGTGGGCCACGCCGATGTTGGTGATGATCCCGATGTCGGGACGGGCCAGACGGGCCAAAGGCTCGATCTCGCCCGCGTGGTTCATGCCGATTTCCCAAACGCAGACCTCGTCCGAGGAGCGGGCCGAAAGGATGGTGAGCGGAAGGCCGATGTGGTTGTTGAGATTTCCCGCGGTCTTGTTCACGGCGAATTTCGTCCCGGCGACCGATGCGGCAAAATCCTTCGTGCTCGTCTTGCCGTTGCTGCCCGTCAGGCAGACGACGCGGGCGCTGAGCCGGTCGCGATACCAACCGGCCAAGCGCTGGAGGGCCGCGAGGGTGTCGGCGACTTGGATCAATGCGAAGCCGTCCGGCGTGCCGGGCACATCATGCGCCACCACCGCGCCGGCCGCACCGGCGGCCGCGGCGGCGGAGACGAAATTGTGCCCGTCGAAATTTTCCCCCTGCAAGGCCCAGTAAAGGTCCCCGCCTTTGATCGTCCGGGTATCCTTGGAAATATCGGAAACCAAGGCCGCGCCATCGCCGCAAAGGAGAACGCCCCCGCAGGCGGCGGCCACGGCTTGGAGTGCGGTCGCGTCCATGGTCAGGCCGCCCTCCCGCGGATGGCCGACGCGGCCTCGGCCACGTCGTCGAAGGGCACTTTGCGATCGGCGAATTCCTGGTAGTCCTCGTGGCCTTTGCCGGCCACCAGCACGATGTCGCCCGGACCGGCCAAGGCAACCGCGCGGCGGATGGCGGCGCGGCGGTCGACGATGGTTTCGTGATTGCGACCACGCAGCGATGCGGTGATCTGGCGGCAAATGGCCTCGGGATCCTCACCGCGCGGGTTGTCGGAAGTGACAATGCACAGGTCGGAAAGCTCCTCGGCGGCGCGGCCCATGGGTCCGCGTTTGGCTTTGTCGCGGTCGCCGCCGCAGCCGAACACCGTGATCAGGCGCTGCGGCTCGAGGGAGCGGAGGGTGCGCAAAACATTCTCCAGCGCATCGGGTGTGTGCGCGTAGTCGACAAAAACGCGGAAGGTTTTCGGTCCGGGCACCATCTCGAGCCGTCCCGGCACCTGGGGCGCGTCTTTCAGCGCGTCGACCGACTTCCGGACGTCGTGGCCGAGGGCCTGCATGGAAGCGAGGGCGGCGAGGGAATTGTGGACATTGAACGGACCGATGAGGGGCAGCCTCACGAGATAACTCTTGCCCCCGGCGTGGAGGGAATACTGCGTGCCGTGCAGGTCGGTGCGCAGGTCGGTGGCGCGGAACATGGCGTTGGACGACTGCCCGTAGGTGACGGTTTTGACCCGCTGGCCGATGCTGTCATAGAGGCGCCGGCCGTAGCGGTCGTCGATGTTGATCACCGCCGTGCCGCGCTTGTGCGTCTGGGATGCCAACTGCTCGAAGAGCAAGCTTTTGGCCGCGAAGTAGGATTCCATCGTCTCGTGGTAATCGAGGTGGTCCTGCGTCAGGTTGGTGAAGACAGCGGCGTCGAACTCCACGCCGCGCACGCGCCCCTGGTCCAGAGCATGGCTGGAAACTTCCATCACCGCGGCGCGGCAATTCACGTCGCGCATCTCGCGCAGGAGCCGCTGCACGTCGTCGGACTCCGGCGTGGTGCGCGCCGCGGGCAACTCGCGCGGACCGACCACGTAGCGCACCGTGCCGATGAGCCCGCAGGGACGTTCGGCCACATCGAGCAGGTGCTTGAGCAGGAAGGTCACGGTGGTTTTGCCGTTGGTCCCGGTGATGCCGGCGGTCTGCAACTGCAGCGAGGGATGGCCGTAGAACACCGCCGCAGCCTCGGCCAGCGCGGCCCGCGGATCGGCGACCCGCACCACCGTGGCGCGGGGCACTTCCAAGTCGGCCGCCGTCAGGACGGCGGGCGCGCCTTTTTCCACGGCTTCCAGAATGAAACGCGCGCCGCCCGCCTCGCCCGTGCGCCCGGGTGTCACGCTGGGCAGGGCCACGAAGAGGGTGCCGGGACCGGCTTGGCGCGAGTCGTGGGTCAGGGCCGTAATTTCGCAACTGGCGGAACCATCGACCCGGATCGGTTCCGTTTTGAGAGCGGCAATGATTTTGGCCAGTTGCATGGGCTCAGTTGAGTCCGGAATCGAAAGGAACCAGCGCGATGGTCGTGCCGCCCGGTTCGTCGCTCTCGGGCACGAGATCGAGGTGGCGCGCGATCTTGGCTCCGATGCGCGAGAAAATGGGGGCGGCCACCGTGCCGCCGTAGTTGTTTCCGCCGGGCGTGCGCGCGTCATCGACCAGCACAATGCCCGCCACTTCGGGATCATTGGCGGGGAAATATCCGGCGAAGGAAACCACGTATTTGCCCGGCGTGTAGCCGCCCTCGGGGTCGACGCGCTGCGCGGTTCCCGTCTTGCCGGCCACGGGGAATCCGCGGATGGCCGCCTGAGGCGCCGTGCCGCGCGGGCCGACCACGTCCCGCAGGGCGGCGCCGACCGCGGCGGCGGTCTCCTCCGAGACGACGCGCCTGACGACCTGCGGACGGAAGCCCATCACCTCGTTGCCTTGGCCGTCGCGCACGGAATGCACGACCTGCGGCAGCATCATGTTGCCCCCGTTGGCGATGGCCGACATGGCCATGACGATCTGGAGCGGGGTCACCGCGATTTCGTGGCCCATGGGGACGCGGGTGATCGAAAGACCCGTCCAGCGGTGCCGCGGACGGACCAGCCCGGGAATTTCGCCGGGCAAGCCGATGTTGGTCCGCTCGCCGAAGCCGAACCGCCGGATGTATTCGTGGAAGGTGTCGGCCCCGATATGCATGGCGATCTTGGCGCAGCCGATGTTGGAGGATTTGACGAGGACATCGTGCACGCTGAGGGTGCCGTAGCCGTGGACGTCCTTGAGGGTCTTGCCGGCGTAGGCGAAGCGACCATTCTCGCAGAAAAATTCGCTCTCGGGCGTGACCGCACGCTCGTTGAGGGCCGCGGCGATGACCACGATCTTGAAGGTGGACCCCGGTTCGAACATTTCGATGATCGCGCGGTTTTTCTTGGCTTCCTGCTCGGCCCCGCCGTGGTCGTTGGGGTTGAAATCCGGACGCGTGGCCATGGCCAGGATCTCGCCGGTGCGCGGACGGACAAAAACAGCGGCGATCATATTCGGGTTGAGGCATTTGTATGACTCGGCCAGCTCACGCTCGACCATGGACTGAATTTCCATGTCGACGGTCAGCCTCACTTCCATGCCGTCGCGCGCGGGGCGTTCGATGCCGCGATAGGCCACGATTTCGCGGCCGGTGCGGTCGCGCTCGGTGTAAACAAAGCCGTCCTCACCGCGGAGGTATGGCTCCATCATCATTTCCACGCCCTGCACACCGCGGCCCTCGTGGTTGAGGAAACCGACGACGTGCCCGAGCATGTTCTCGTTCGGGTAATTGCGCTTCGGCTGACGCTCGTAGTGCAATCCGCGCAGACCGGCTGCGGACACTTCCTCTTTGAGTGCGGCCACAGTCAGGGCCGGCACCTTTTTCTTCAGCGGGATGTATGGATCATCGGTCGCGATGTCCGCCGACACCTTTTCGAACGAAAGATCCAGATGGCGCGAGATGATTTCCGCGAGGCGCGGGGGGTCGGTGATGAGGGTGGCGTCGGCCACCACGGTGTAGATCGGCACGTTGTCAGCCAGCACTTCGCCGTGCACATCGACGATCCGGCCGCGCTCGGCGGGCACCGGTTTTTTCCGGGCCGTGATTTCCGCGGTGCGCTTCGTGTAATCTTCGTGCTTGGCGACCTGCAGGTGGATAAGGCGGGCGGAGTAGATGCTCAGAATGACGGCCAGGAAAATGCCGACCAGTCCCGCCCGGCGGTGCATGGCGGGGTTCATGGTGTCAACTCCTCCATCAAGCCGTTTCCGGAGGCGACGTCGGACTGCGGACGCAAGCGGACCAGGCGCGAGTCGGGCACGGGAATCATCTCGATGAGTCCCTCCGCGCGGCGCCGCTCGAGGGTGGGACGCGAGGTGAGGCGCATGATTTCATTGCCCGCAACCTTCAGTTTCTCGTCGAGGTCGGCCACGGCATGTTCCAGCTCGCGACAACGGTCGCCGTCGACCTTGAGTTTGTGCTTCATGTGCACGTAGCACAGGCCGAGCAGACCGAAGAAAAAGACCACGCAGAGCCAGCGGGCCAGCGGGCCGAGGGGCAGGGCATTGTCCCGGTGCACACGCCTCATGCCGCCACCTCCCGCCCGAAGGGCAAAATTTCCACCGCACGCAACCGCGCCGAGCGCGCCCGCGGGTTGCGATTGGTCTCGCGGGAGTCCGCGGCCAGCGGCTTGCGGGTCAGGTCGCGGAAGCGCCAGTCGGGATTCGGCCGCGGGGCCGGCCACTCCGGCCGGTCGAGCCATTGCTCGCTGCCGGCGCGGAAGAAAGTTTTGACCAGCCGGTCCTCGAGGGAATGGAAGGTGATGATGACAAAACGCGCCCCGGCGCGCAGGAGCGGCGGGATGGTCACGAGGGCGCGGCGCAGGGCGCCGAGTTCGTCGTTCACCGCGATGCGCAGGGCCTGGAAGACGCGGGTGGCGGGGTGAATACGGCCGCGGTGGCCGAGCACCTTCTCGAGGAGCGCGGCCAGTTGCCCGGTGCGGGTGAAGGGCACACGCTCGCGTTCAGCCACGATGGCCCGGGCCACGCGGCGGGCCCGGGGTTCCTCGCCGTATTCGCGAAAAAGCCCCGCCAGTTCGGCTTCCGGGGCGGTGTTGACCAAGAGGGATGCGGGCTCGCCGGAGGACGGATCCATCCGCATGTCGAGCGGCCCGTCGTGGCGGAAGCTGAACCCGCGGTCCGCCGTGTCGAGCTGGTGGGAGGAAACACCGAGGTCGAGAAGCGCGCCGTCGAAGGGCGCGGCCGCACGGACCTCGGGCAAAGCGGCGGCCTCGGCGAAATTGCCCGCCACCGCGCGGAACCGGTCGCCGTATTCCGCCAGACGGGCGGAGGCGTGGGCCAGCGATGCGGGGTCGCGGTCGACCGCGACAACGCGAGCGCCCGCGGCGAGGAGCGCCGCGCTGTGCCCGCCGCCGCCCAAGGTGCCGTCGAGAAACACCATGCCCGGCCCCGGACGCAGCAGCGCCGTGACTTCCTCGCAAAGAACCGGTTCGTGCCAGGCAGGCGCGTCAGGGTTTGCGCGGGGATGATTTTTTTCGGAGACCAAATTGTTCATAGACCGTGCGCACCCGCAACCGGATGCAGGCCGCGCCTTCCGCCCGGCCAACCGCGTCTTTTTTCGCGGAAAAGCCGAAAGCGAATTTGCGGCCGGGTTTTGCCATTCGTCTTGGATGTCTTTTTGTTCGGGGGTCGGGGGATTGCCGGACGGGTCGCTACAGACCGACTTCTCCCGCCACCCGGCGGAAGACCTCGTCTTCTTCGGCCGTCGCGGCCGTCCAGCGTTGCGAATTCCAAATTTCCATGCGGCTGTGCGTGCCGATCAGCACCACTTCGCCTTCCAAACCGAGGCGCCGGCAGTAGTCCTCGGGCAGCAGCACGCGCCCCTGCTTGTCCACCGACACCATCTGGGCCAGCGCGTAAAAACGGCGGATGAATTTGCGGCGGTCGGCCGGGGAAATCGACGCGTTGGCCTCGACGTCGGACTTCACCCGATCGAACTCGTGCGGCGGCAGAACCATGAGGAAATTCCCGGCCGGGTCGGGCACCGCGAAAAATTCTTCCCCGTCCTTGCCGCGCCAGCGCGAGGGAATCGTCACCCGGTGCTTGGCGTCCACCGCGTGACGGAATTCGCCCGCGTAAATCATCGGCATGGCAGTGGATTTCGACATTTTCAGGGAGGTGATGCCATTTTGCACCACTTTGCCCCACTTTAAACCACCAGCGAGCCCGTGAGGTCAACCCCTTTCAGAAGAAAATCTGAAAAAATCCGCGGTGAAAATCCCCGATAATCTAATCGCGCTTCAAGCCATCTGCACCGCCCAAGCGACACGCACGCACGAGGCAGCCTCCCGCACGGCATGGACGCGGAAGATGGAGACTCCGCGCCGCACGCCGGCCGTAAGGCAGGCCCATGTCCCGGGATCCCGATCGCGCGGATCAGGCAAATCCAAGACATCCCCGATCACCGTCTTGCGTGACACCGGCATGAGCAAGGGACGGCCCAGCGCGGCGAGTTCCGCGGTGTCGCGCAGCAAACGCAGGTTGTCCGCTCGCTGTTTGGCGAAATCCAAACCGGGATCGAGAATGACGGCCTCCGCAGACAAACCCGCCCGCATGGCCATCTCGATTTTCGCGCCGAAGAAACGCTTTTGCTCCGCCACAATGTCGCGCCACTGCACGTGCGTGTGCGCGACCTTGGGTTCGCCCGAGGAATGCATGATGAGCAGCGACGCGCCGTGGGCCGCCGCGAGACGCGCGTTCTCATCGTTCGGCAGACCGCTCATGTCGTTGAGAATTTCCGCTCCGGCTTCGAGCAAAGCGCGCGCGGCGGCCGGGCGCCACGTGTTGACCGAAAGCAAGGGTGGTAGCGATGGCTCCCCGTCGCGCCCGGGCCACGAACCGCGCTCGGCGAGAAACCGTTCGACAAATGGCCGCACGCGGCGCACTTCCTCCCCGACCGGGATCGCGGCACGGTTGGTCCGCGCGCTTTCACCGCCGACGTCGATGATGTCCGCGCCATCCGCCGTCATCTGCCGCGCCCGCCGCAACGCCTCCTCGACCGCGAGAGTGCCGTCGCCGCTGAACGAATCATCGTTGAGGTTGACGATGCCCATGACCAACGGGCGCCGCGGAAACTCCAGCACGAGGTTTTTCACCCGTAATCGCATGGGCCGCATGGTGCGCAAGAAAAGACCAGCCGGCAAGCGGACCGCCATCTCTGCTTGAGCACGGGACCGGACTCCGCCACGCTTCCGGCAAGGCGCCTGCCATGCAATTCATCGAATCCGTTTACGCCCGCCTGCGGCGCCACCCCAAGCGCATCGTCTTTCCGGAAGGCGAAAACCTCCGGGTCTTGCAGGCCGGACGCCGCTTTTACGAACTCGGGTTGGGCGTGCCCATCCTGCTCGGGCGACGTGCCGTTGTCGAAGAACTCGGCCGGAGGGAAAAAATCCCGTGCGATCGCTTCGGCGTGATCAATCCCGCCGACTCCGCCGACCTCCCCGACTTCTGCCGCTTCCTCGAAACGCTCGACCGTTACAAGAAATTCGGACTCAACGATGCGCGTGCCACCCTGCTCAACCCGAATTACTACGCGGCCATGATGGTGCAATACGGACGCGCCGACGGCGTGGTCGGGGGAATCGGTTCGGCCACCGGCGCCCTGCTGCGTCCGCTCCAGCGCGTGGTCAAACCGGCCCCGGGGCACGTGGTCAGCAGTTGTGTCATAGCCGACACCGGCAACCCGCAGATCGGCCATGGCGGCGTCCTGGTGCTCGCCGACTGCGCGGTCATCCCCTCGCCCGACGTCGAGGAACTCGCGACCATCTCGCTGCAGGCCGCGCACCTCTGCCGCCAACTGACCGGGGAAATCCCGCGCGTCGCCCTGCTCAGCCACTCGACCAAAGGCAGCACCGTGACCCCGGGGACGCAAAAGGTGGCCGCGGCCGCCGCCCTGGCCCGGCAGCGCGCGCAGGAGCGGCACCTCGAGGTCGAGATCGACGGTGAATTGCAGATCGACGCCGCGCTGCAGCCGGACACCGCACGGGTCAAAGGCGTGGCGGGCACCGTGGCCGGGCGCGCCAATGTGCTGATTTTCCCCGGACTCGACAGCGGACATATCACCGCGCGCCTGCTCGGCATCCTCGGGGCCAAAGCTTACGGGCAAATCCTCACCGGCTTGACCAAGCCCGCGGCCGATGTTTCGCGCGCCGACGACACGGCAACGATCACCGCCGTGGCCGCCATCGTCGGGTTGCAAGCCATCGAGATGCGCCGCCTGCAGGAAATGGCCGAGGAGCAGAAGAAAAAGAAGCGGCGGTAGCCGGACTCAGCCCGGCTGTGCGCTCTCGAGGATTTGCATCGTGCGGCGCACGTTGTCGGCCAGCGTGAACCGCGCGGCCGTCGCGCGGCAGGCTTCCTCGGCGGCGATCGCCCTGCCGTCCGCCGACCAATATTCCAGCGCCGCGGCAAGTGCCGCCACATCATGCGGCTCGGCCGCCACGGAACCGGTCACCCCCTCGTCCAGAATTTCCGCGCAGCCGTTGGCCGCCGTGGTTATGACAGGGCACCCGAGAGCGAGAGCCTCGAGGCAGGCGTTGCTGAACGGGTCGTAGACGGTGGGAAGAATGAAAACGTCTGCCCCGGCAAGCAAAGGACGCACATCGCCCTGCGGTCCGAGAAAAACCACGCCGGGCGAACGGTGGGCACGTTGCGGACCGCGTCCCGCCACGGCGAGCACCGCCCCGGGCACCCGCGCACGACGGAGGGCGGCAACGGCGAAACGCAAACCCTTGCGCTTCCATCCCGTGCCGACGAACGCCGCGACGAAGCCGTCCTCCGGCAAACCCAAGCGCCGCCGCGCCTCGGCGCGCGGGGGCGCCCCCGCGGCAAAATCCTCCGGCACCGCATTGCGGACCAGGTGCACGCGGTCGGACGGATAATCCGAATGCGCGGCGATCTCGCGCGCGACCATGTTCGAATTGACGATGACCGCGCCCGTGTCCCGCGCGGAGAAACAATGCTTCTCCAACTCCAACATGCGTTGCTGCTTCGGGAAAAAGGAACGCAACCACGACTCCCAGCGCGGATCGTAAACGGCCCGCCGCCGCAGCCACGCGGCCAGCACGCCGTCCCCCGCACGGTAGCAATCCGCGGAAAACAAACGCTCCAAGCTGAAGACCAGACCGTCCCGCCATGTCTCGCGCCATCGTGCCACCGCGCGGGCGAACTCCCACGGACCGCGGGCCGGCAAGGTCTGCTGCGCCGCGCCGCCGCAAGCCGCAGCCGGCCACGGACGGTCGTTGACCAGCAGAACCTCGTGCCCCCCCGCGCGCGCCGCGGCGGCGAATCGTCCGAGAAATTTCTCCGCCCCGCCGGTCGGCGAATAGCCGCGCCGGACCAAGGCGACCGCACGCAGACCGCTCACAGCGC
The DNA here is from genome assembly GCA_963776165.1 of uncultured Verrucomicrobiae bacterium. Taxonomy (GTDB): domain Bacteria; phylum Verrucomicrobiota; class Verrucomicrobiia; order Chthoniobacterales; family JACTMZ01; genus JACTMZ01. The sequence continues at coordinate 180,600 of CAVZLI010000002.1, read as the reverse complement.
ACCTCCGGAGATTTCCACGATTTCCTCGACTTCGCGGTCGCCGCGACCGTTGGCGGCCCCGTCGGCCAGCGGACCGCCGGAGACCGGGAGGAGCACGAAACCGCGATCGAGCCCGGAGGGCGGCAAAGAGGAACGCCATGTCGGCAAACCGGGGAAAGGCGGTTCGGGGTCGGGCCATTCGCCTTGTCCCATCAGCGTGGCCTGTTCGTTGACCGCGATGGAGCGCGCATCTTCCCCCGCGGCGGCCCACGCCTCGAGTTGCGCCCAGCCCGCAGGCTCGAACTCCAGGCGGTAGGGCGGGAGCTCCTCGACCAACGGAGCCGGCAGGAGTCCGCGCCAGCCACGCACATCGGCGAACCCGGGACGCACTGTGGCCCCGATACCGGCCAAGGGCTGGAACTCCCATCCGGTTCCGGCCAAAGCTGCCGCCTCGCCACGGCGGTAATCGGCGAGGAGCTTCGGCGGCTTTTTCAGGCGCGTCAGTTGGGCGAATTCGATGATGCCCTGCGCGATCGACTCGGCGAGCCGCTCGCGCCATTTCTCGTCGGTCATCAGCTTGGCATCGCGCGGATTGCTCATGAAGCCGCCCTCCACCAGCACGGCCGGCGTCGTGGCGCGGCGCAGCACGGCGAACCGTGCGCGTTTCATTCCGCGATCGAACATCGGCAGGCGCCCCAGCATGGCGTGGTAGATGGCCGCGGAAAGTGCGGTGCTCGCGTGGTCGAGACGGTGCCCGGGCTCGGCGGAGAAACTGCGGCGGGTCAGGTAGGTATCGTGGCTGTTCGGCGCGCCGCGCGGCGTGAGGGTGAAAATCTCGTAGCCGGTGGCGGCGGAACGGCGTTGGCCCGAGGCGTTGAAATGGATGCTGACAAAAATCGTCCCGGGATCTTCCCGCTGCAGCCGCGTGGCGATGGCCGGACGCTGCTCCAGCGGGATGAAGCGGTCGCCCTGGCGCGTGATGACCACCCGCAATCCCGCCTCGCGCAGGTAAGGCCGGATGCGCCGGCAGAGGTCGAGGTTGTAGTTTTTCTCCGAACCGTAGCGGTTCATCGCCCCGCGATCGTGGCCCCCGTGGCCGGGATCGAGCACCACGGTGCGCACCGGCTTGAGATTCGGGATGCGCTCGGGGCGCATCAACGGATCGAGGGTCTTCGAGAGATCCATGCGCGAGATGTAAAATTGTCCGCCGAAATAAATCGCCGGAAACGACAGCCAGTGCTTCACCCCGTCGATGCGCGCCTCGCGGGAACCGGCGCGGAAATCCATGCGGCGATCGGCCGAGACGAGCGACACCGCGCGGTTGCCGCGCGGCCGGACCTTCAGTTTGTAGAATGCCGCGACCTGCGTGATCGGGAGGTAATCCCGCCCGCCCAATTTTTTGATGCGCCACGCCGCGGCACAGTCCGCCGCGCCGAGCAGCAGGACGGCCATGACCAGCCACCCGCACCAGACGGGCTGCGCTTTGCGAAGGCGGGGCATCATGGGGCGCGCACCCTACCGGAACACCGCCGCGGCAACAACCCCGTTAGGCCTCCTTGTCGTCCTCGTCCTCCGGCGGCGGGGCCAGCCGCCGGTATTCCTCGATGACCTTCGTCGCGGTGTGCCCCAGCAGGGCCGCCACCCCGATGGTGAGAAGCAACCCCCCACCCCACAGCGCGTATTCCGCCGGGCCCGGTTCCGATTCGCCGCGCAAAATCCGGATACCCAGCTGCCCCAACGTGCCGAGGTAGCAGTAGAGGAAAATTCCCGGCAACCGCCCCAGCGCGACCCACTTCATGCACTCCCCGAAACGGACTTTGGTGATGCCGTAGAGATAATTGAAGAGACTCGTCGGGAAGAGCGGGTTGAGTTGGCTGTAAAAAATGATCCGCGAACCGTGCTTGGCAATGGCCCCGTCCAAGGCCGCCCAGCGCGGATCGCGCAGGATGCGCCGTCGCACGAATTTGCGCCCGAGCTTGTTCCCCACGAAAAACGCCACCGCCGCGCCGAGCAGGTTGCCGGCGAGCACGAGCACTGTCCCCCACCACAGTCCGAAGAAAAATCCTCCTCCCAAGCTCAGGATCCCGCCCGGCAAAAAGAGCACCGTCGCCGCCATGACGAGGAGCGGATAAATGATGATGCTCATCGCGCCCCACCGACGCACCACCTCCTCTGTGCCTTCCACCGCTCCGAGGAAAGGCGCCGAGCGGGCGACGTAGACCAACGCGCCGACCACGAGCAGTGCGACCACCGCCTGGACGACCGTTGCCTTGGCCGCCGATTTCATCGCCGCTCCGGCCCTCCACGCCGCACGGCCCGCAGGGCGAGAAGAAACATCACCGCGGCAAAGACCGCCGTCGCGCTCATGGCCATGGCATACGATGGCACCAACCCGAGATCGGCACCATCCCCGTAAAAGGCCCGCCGCACCGCCGCCGTGACATAAGCCAGCGGATTGAACGACACCGCCCACTCCGTCCACGTCCCCGCGCGCGCCGGGAAGAACGCGCCGGAGAGCAGCCACAACGGGATGAGCACCAAATTCATGAGAACATGGAAGCCCTGTGTCGATTCCAGCGGCCACGCGATGAGGAAGCCCAGCGCGGTCAAAGCAAAGCCCCCGAGCAAAAGCGCGGCCACCAACCGCACCGCGACCGCCGCGTCGAGCGGCAAACCCGCCCACGGCGCGGCCAGGCAGAAAAGCGCCGCCTGCCCCGCGGCCAGCGTCATCCCGCCGAGGCATTTGCCCAGCACGATGGAGGCACGCGAAACGGGGGCCACCAGCACGCCCTGCAGAAAACCGTCCCGACGGTCTTCGATGATCGACACGGTCGAAAAAATCGCGGTGAAGAGCAGGATGAGCACGACTGTGCCGGGGAAGAAATAACGCATGAAGCCTCCCTCGATGCCCGGCGCCGCGAAGTTTTCCCCCAAACCGGAGCCGATGAGCAGCCAGAAAACCAGCGGCGTGGCCAACGCGCCGGTAATGCGGTTGCGCTGACGCACAAAGCGCGTCATCTCGCGCTTCCACAAGGCGAGCGTGGGGGCCACAAGGAGTCCACTCCGCCCGCTCATGGTTCGTCCTCCCCGCGCCACGGTTCACCGGTCAACCCAAGGAACACGTCCTCGAGCGTCGGCCGCCCGATCATCACGGTCTCCGCCGCTCCGGCCAGCGCGGCGACAAGTTCCGCGGCTTTCTCCGCCCCACCCGGGATTTCCACCCGCACCCCGCCGTCACGCACGGCCACATCCCAATCGAACTTCGCACGCACCTGCGTGGCCAAGGCTTCGGGATCGCCGCCCGTCAGCACCGCCACGTCGCGCCCGAACCGCCCCCGCAAAGAGGCCGGCGTCTCGCACGCGATCAAGCGACCGCGATGCAGGATGGCCACACGATCGCAGGCCTCCGCTTCGTCGAGCAGGTGCGAGGTCATAACGATGGTCACCCCCGTCTCGCGCCGCAGCTTGCCGAGCGCCGAGCGCAATCCGGCACGGGCCGCGGGGTCGAGTCCGGTCGAGGGCTCGTCGAGGAGCAGGACGCGCGGACGCGGCAGCAGGCTCTTCGCGACCTCGACGCGGCGCTGCAAGCCGCCGGATAAAGTTTGCACGCGATCATCCAGTCGATCGGCGACCTGCAACGCTTCCGCCGCCGCGCGCAAACGCTGCTCGAGGTCCGCTCCGGACAAACCGTAAAGCTGGCCCGCACAGCGCAGATTTTCCGCCACGGTCAGCTGCGGATCGAGCGCCGGGGATTGGAACACCACCCCGAGGTGATGACGCACCTCCATCGGCGAGCGCATGACGTCATGGCCCCCGACCCGCGCCGAGCCCGCGGTGGGGGGAAGCAAGGTCGACAAAATGCGGAAGAGCGTCGTCTTCCCGCTGCCGTTGGGTCCGAGCAGGCCGAACATCTCGCCCTCGCGCACCGCGAGGGAGACATCGGCAAGGGCCGCGCGGGAGCCGAAATTGCGGCCCAGACCCTCCGTTTCGACGGCGTGGCTCATTCCGGGGATGGGGCGGTCTCCGGTGCGGGCGTCGGTGTCGGGACGATGAGCACGCGCACCTCCTGCGCCGGGGCCGGCCCGCGCAGCACGGCCATCCCGTAGCCGGCCGCGACCAAAGCGGCACAAAGCAGGAGCACCCCGGGAGACGGCCAACCGCTCCCGACGTTCTCTGCCGTGTTCTTGCCCATGGGGGAAGCATCCGGCCCGCCTCCGCGGCTTGGCAAAGCAATTTTCCTTGGGCCGAACCCGCCGCGGGGGCACTATTTGCCTCCTTTGCCCATGCCAGCCGACCGCACCATCACCGAATTGATCGCGGAGAAACGCCCGCTTCTCTCCGTCGAATTCTTTCCGCCCAAAAACGAGGAAGGCGGACAGCAATTGCTCCGCACCGCCGAGGCCCTCCGCCCTTACCGCCCGGACTTTGTCTCCATCACTTACGGCGCCGGCGGCACGACGCGCGAGCGCACCTTCAAATACGCCAAGATCCTCCGCGACGAATTCGGGTGGCTGGTCATGCCCCACCTCACGTGCGTCGGATCGACCAAATCCGAACTTCTCGACATCGTCTCCGGTTACCACGCCGACGGCATCCGCAACATCATGGCCCTGCGCGGAGATCCACCCAAAGGCGAAACGGAATTTGTCCCCTGCCCGGACGGCCTCCGCTACGCCAGCGACCTCGTCGCTCTCATCCGGGAGAATTTTCCCGACATGTGCCTCGGCGCCGGCGCCTATCCGGAGAAACACCCCGAGGCCACCTCGATGGAAGACGACCTGCGCCATTTGAAGATCAAAGCCGACGCGGGCGCCTCCTTTCTCACCACGCAGTTGTTCTTCGACAACAAGCACTACTTCAAATTCCTCGCCGCCTGCCAAGAGCACGGCATCGATCTGCCCGTCCTGCCCGGTCTCCTCCCCGCATTGTCGCTCGCGCAGGTGCAGCGCTTCGGTCCGATGTGCGGCTCGTCCCTGCCCACCGCGCTGGTCGAGCAGTTGCAAGTGGTCGACGACAACCCGCGGGCCGCGGAGGCGGTCGGCGTCACTTGGGCCTACCACCAGATCCACGAACTCCTGCGCCGCGGTGCGCCCGGCGTGCATCTTTACATTTTGAACCGCTCCGGTGCCGCCATCACCTTGGCGCGCTCCCTCGAGCGCCCGGCCGCCTGATTCCGTCCATGTCCCAAGCCGTCGCCAACCCGCTTCGCGTCAATCTGGTCAACCGCCCCGTCCCCGACCCCTGTGTGGTCGTCATCTTCGGCGCCACCGGCGACCTGACCCGCCGCAAGCTCATCCCCGCGCTCTACAACCTCGCGGCCGACGGCAACCTGCCCTCCTCGCTCGCCGTGGTCTGCTTCGCCCGCCGCGACAAAACGAGCGAAGGCTTCCGCGAGGAACTCGGCGAAGCGGCGCGCAAATATTCCCGGCGTCCGGTCAACGACGAACTTTGGGCCCGCTTCGCCGCCAACATTTTCTATCACCGCAGCAGCTTCGACCAGGCGGAGGGCTACACTTCGCTCGGACGCGAACTCGACGCCATCGACGAACGGCTCGGCACGCGGGGCAACCGCGTCTTCTACCTCGCCTCGTCGCCCACCGAATTCGACGTCATCCTGGAAAACCTCAGCGCCAGCGGCCTGAGCCACGCCAAACCCGGGTCGTGGTCGCGCCTCATCGTGGAAAAGCCCTTCGGCACGGACCAGCCCAGCGCACATCGCCTCAACGAGGCCGTGGCTTCCGCCTTCCCCGAGCGCGACACCTTCCGCATCGACCACTACCTCGGCAAGGAAACCGCGCAGAACATCATGGTCCTGCGCTTCGCCAACACCGTGTTCGAGGCGCTGTGGAATCGCCGCTACGTGGACAACGTGCAGATCACCGCGAGCGAACCGCTCGGGGTCGAATCCCGCGCCGGTTACTACGAGAACTCCGGCGCCCTGCGCGACATGGTGCAGAACCACCTTCTGCAACTCCTCTGCCTCACGGCCATGGAGCCGCCCATCGACCTCGGCGCCGACGCCGTGCGCAACGAGAAAGTCAAAGTCATGCAGGCCCTCCGTCCGCTGACCGGCGAAGCCGTGGCCCACAATGTGGTCCGCGCGCAATACACCGAGGGGTTCATCAACGGCAAAGAAGTCCCCGGCTACCGCCAAGAGCCGGGCGTGGCCCCGGAGTCCATGACCGAAACCTACGTCGCCCTGCGTCTGCACATCGACAACTGGCGCTGGGCCGGCGTGCCCTTTTTTATGCGCGTCGGCAAACGCCTGCCCAAGTCCGGCACCGAGATCGCCATCCAATTCCGCGGCACTCCGCCGGTCCTCTTCAACCGCGAGAGCAAACTGCAGGACCCCAACGTCCTCGTTATCCGCATCCAGCCAGACGAAGGCATTTCCTTCCGCATGGCTGCCAAAATGCCCGGTGCCATGCTCCAGCTCGAACCCGTGAAGATGGACTTCCATTACGGCACGTCCTTCGGCAAAGCCACGCCCGAGGCCTACGAGCGCCTCCTGCTCGACGCTATGAGCGGCGACGCCACGCTCTTCGCCCGCCGCGACGAGGTGGAACACGCCTGGCAATTCATCGACGGGATCCGCGAAGCCTGGCACGACGGCGCGGCGCCGCGGCTCGATTTCTACCCCGCCGGATCGTGGGGCCCGCGCCAAGCGGACGAACTCCTCGCCCACGACGGAGCCGTCTGGCGCCGGTTGTGAGATGACCGCCCCTCCCGTCATTTCACCCGGCCTCCCCGTCGAAGTCGGCGACATCGACCGCCAACTCGGCCTGCTTTGGGAGCAATCCGACGCCGGCAAAGTCCGCGCCTCGCTCGTCAACCTCGTCATCTACAGCGAGGCTGCCGACGCCATCGCGGCCAACACCCCGCTGCTTTCCGCCATCGCCGCCGACCACGCCTTCCGCGCGCTCCTTGTGCAGGGCAGCCCGCACGCCCCGCAGTCCGCCGTGCGCGCCTGGATCACCGCGCACTGCCACCTGCGCGAGGCCGGCAAAAAGGAAATCTGTTCCGAACAAATCACCTTCCAACTCGACGGCCCCGCGGCCGGAAGGCTTCCCAGCATCGTCTTCTCGCACCTCGACACCGACTTGCCGCTCTACCTCTGGTGGCAGGGCGACCTTCACCCGGATCCCGATCCGCAGCTCTGGCGCTGGGTCGACCGGCTGATCGTCGACAGCAATTCGTGGAGCGATCCCGCCGCGCAATTCCGCATCCTGCAGGAGATCGAGTCGTTGACCCGCCCGCGCTTCGCCCTTTGCGACCTCAACTGGACGCGCCTTTTCCATCTCCGCTACGCCATCGCCCAGATCTTCGACCTGCCCGCGGCCTTGGCCAGGATCCAACGCATCGAGGAGGTCGACATCGCCCATGCTCCCGGCAACCACCTCACCGCACTGCAGCTTCTCGGCTGGATGGCCAGCCGCCTCGGGTGGCGCCTGGACTATGACGGAAACACGCCCGTCTTCCGCCGCCGCGATGGTGAAGCGGTGAAATTCCACTTGCGCGAGGAAAGGGAGAATCCGGCCTGCGTGGCGTCCGTGCGCATTGGGTTCGCCGATGCCTCGGCCACGGTGATCCGGGAGGAAAATGCCGACTACTACCTGGCCGGCTTCTCCACCCCCGGGGCCGAGCCCTTCGCCCAGCTTTTGCCCGCCGGACGCGAGAAAACCTCCGACATTCTCCTCTCCGAACTCAGTCGCATCAGCCGCCATCCCCTCTTCTGGCCGTCCATTCGCGCCATCGAACCGCTGCTCCGGTAGGGCGGGGCTTGCCACTCCGCCGCCGGATCCCCAAAATACCCGGTCTTATGCGCAAAAAGATCATCGCGGCGAATTGGAAAATGAACATGACGGCAGCCGAAGGCGCCTCGTTCATGGAGGACCTCAACCTGGAATTGAAGAAATTCGACGGCGCGGAAATCGTCATCATCCCGCCCTTCACCACCCTCCCCCGCCTCTCCGAGATCATCAGCTCCCTCCCCGGCATCACCCTCGGCGCGCAGAATATGTGGCACGAAAGCTCCGGAGCTTTCACCGGGGAAATCAGCGCCGGCATGCTCCGCGAATTTTTCACCCGCTATGTCGTGCTCGGACACAGCGAGCGCCGCACGATTTTCGGCGAAACCGACGAACTGGTGAACAAAAAGGTCAAAGCCGCCCACGCCGCCAGCCTCCGCCCCATCCTTTGCGTCGGCGAAACCCTCGAGGAGCGCGATGCCAACCGCCACCACGAGGTCCTGGCCAAGCAACTCCGCGGCAGCCTCGCCGGTCTCGACACCGACCAGATGCTCGACACGGTCATCGCCTACGAGCCCGTCTGGGCCATCGGCACCGGACGCACCGCCACCCCTGAGCAGGCCCAGGAAGCCCACGCCTTCATCCGCAAAACGCTGGGAGAAATGTTCGACCCCGCCACCGCGACCAAAGTCCGTATCCAATACGGCGGCAGCGTCAAACCCGACAACGCCAAGGAACTCCTCCACCAGCCCGACATCGACGGAGCCCTCGTCGGCGGCGCCAGCCTCGACCCCCGCAGCTTCGCCAAGATCGTCAAAGCCGCCAAACGGTCCTGACCGCCTCCTCTGCCCGCTTGTAAGCGGCGGTCTATGACCGCCGGAACAAACTCCCTCAAGCGCCACCCAGCGCGCGCCGGATAGCCTGCGCAACATCCTCCGCCTTCAGCGCCTCGCGCCAAGACTTGCCCTGTCCGGCCATGACCCATAACTGATGCCCGTCGGGCGAATAAGGCGCGTAAATGCCCTCGTTCTTCCGGCTGGCCACGATGACCGCCGGAGCCCGCACCGCACAGGCCAAGTGCGCCGCCGCGGTATCGACAGTGAGAACCAACCCCGCCTTCGCCACGGTGTCGGGAAAGTCCGCAAGGGGTCGCGGCGGCACGACGCGCACCGGCAGGGAAAGACCCGTGGCTTCCCATTCCCCGGCGAAAGACGCGAGGCGATCCCCCTGGTCGGGGGCACCGGCCAGATGGATACCCCCCGCGGGCCAAAGGTCCCGGCAAGCGCCCAAAGCTTCTGCCCACACCGTAGCCGACACATCCTTCGAGGGACGCGAGCTGAACGGACAACACAACCAAGAGTCGCCGCCCTTCCACTGCGCGCACTGGAGACGCGGCATGATATCCGCCTCGGACAACGGACGCCCGAGAACCTCCGAGGCCACATCGCCCTGCGCCTGCACATCGGAAGGCCGACCCGGCTGCGGCGCGGGATACGGGACAAACGAGGGACGAAAGACAGCGCTGACCAAACCTTCCCAAAAGCCCCACCGCCCCCCCTTGGCCCGACGCATCGAATTTTGGCAAGCCACGCGGTGCGAGGACCGCGGTGCCAGCCACAAGAGCGTGTCGAGAAACGTCCGCTTGTCGCGCAGACACACTCCGGCATCGACGCGCGTGCCAACCAGACGCAGCAGGACCGGCAGGCAGGCGAAGAGATTGGCGGCCGTGGTGTTGACACCTTTTTTTCGCGGACGGATGGGCAGCGGCACGACCTGCGCGCGGGAAAATTCCCGCGCGGCCAGCGGAGCCACGTCGGATTTGACCGCGAGCACGAGGTTGTCCTCGCCGGCCGCATCGGCCAGCGCCCGGATGCCGCCACTGGCCAGCAGGAAGTCGCCGATATTGTCCGGCTTGAGGATAAAAAGACGCACGCTCAGTTCCGACCGGAGCCCGCGTCAGGCGAGGCGCCCGGTTCGATGGCTTCGAGGAAGAGATTTTCCAGCGTCGTCTGCGGACGCCCGCTCGAAACGACGGTCACGCCGAGCTTCTCCGCAGCTTCCCGCAGCGCATCCAGCTTTTCCGCCGAGGCCCCATCGAAAACCATTTCCGCACGGTCACGCACCGAAAGCAGATCTTCCACGCGTCCCTCGCGGACCAGTTGGCCGCGCGCGAGGATGCCCACGCGGTCGCAGATTTCCTGCACTTGGGAAAGCAAGTGCGAGCAGAGCAGGATCGTCTTGCCGCGCGCCTTGAGCGCCAGGATGAGATCGCGAATCTCGCGCGAACCGACCGGATCAACCCCCGCAGTCGGCTCGTCGAGGACCAGCAACCCCGGGTCCTGCACCAGCGCCTGCGCCAAACCGATGCGCTGCAGCATGCCTTTGGAATAGCCGCCGACCCGCCGATCGGCCGCTTCGGTCAGGCCGACCAACTCGAGCAACTCCTTCACACGGTTCTCCAGTTCCTCCCCGCCCATGCCGCTCAACTTGCCGAAAAACCGCACCGTCTCCTCCCCGCTGAGGAATTTGTAAAAATACGGGTTCTCCGGCACGAACCCCACGTCCTTCCGGCTCCGCACCAACGCGCTGTCCTCGCCGAACACCTTCGTCTGTCCGCGCGTGGGCGAGACCAGGCCGAGCAGAATCTTCAGCGTCGTGCTTTTCCCCGAACCGTTCGGCCCGAGCAGACCGTAAACCTCGCCCGGTTCGACCCGGACCGACAAATCCCGCACCGCGACCACCCGCTCGCGACGCATGGGAATCTTGAAGACCTTGGTCAGGTGCTCGATTTCGACCGGGGCGGCACTCATCGCCTTTTTTCATAGCCCATCCCCAAAACCATGCCCATCCCCGATTTCAGTCACCGGCGCCCCGCTAAAACCGTATCTCGAATCCCCGCAACCCGGCCGGCTTGGCCACGTCCGCCGCCACTTCGCCGTCGATATGCCCCGCCAGTTCGCTCTCCCGCACCGCGGCCAAAAATCCGTCAACCTCCTCGTCATCACCGGAAGCAACCAATTCCACCCGACCGTCCGGCAGATTGCGGACGTAGCCTGCCACATCGAATCCCGCCGCCGCCCGCCGTGCCGTGTAGCGGAATCCCACGCCCTGTACGCGCCCCTCGTAGAAAACCTGCACCGTCTTGGCCATGCCTATCCCCGCACCTGACCCTCGCCCGTGACCAGATACTTGTAGGTCGTCAGTTCCTCCAAACCCATCGGCCCGCGCGCATGGAGTTTATCCGTGCTGATTCCGATTTCCGCACCGAAGCCGAATTCCCCGCCGTCGCTGAACCGCGTGGAAACATTCCAGAACACGGCCGCCGAATCGACCGCGGCGAGAAACCGGCGCGCCGCCGCGGCATCGGTCGTGACGATGGCATCGCTGTGGTGCGAGCCGTAATTCTCGATGTGGTCGACCGCCTCTTCCAGCGAATCGACCACGCGGATGCTCAGGATGAGGTCGAGGTATTCGGTCGTCCAATCCTCTTCGCACGCCGGTGCGGCTTCCTCCCCGAGCACCTCGCAGGTGCGCCGGTCACCGCGCAACTCGACGCCTTGGTCGCGCAGTGCCTTGGCCGCGGCGGGCAAAAACTTTTCCGCCACATCGCGATGAACCAGCAGGGTTTCCATGGCATTGCACACGCCGGGGCGCTGGCACTTGGCGTTGACCGCGATTTTCTCCGCCATGGCCAGATCGGCCGCCCGGTCGACGTAGACATGGCAAACACCATGGTAGTGCTTGATCACCGGCATGCGCGCGTGCTCGACCACCGCCTCGATGAGCGCATGACCGCCCCTCGGCACGATGACGTCAAGGTAGCGGTCCATCTCCGCCAGCAACCGCACGCCCTCGCGGTCGGTGAAAGGCACCAGCTGGATGACATCCGCGGAAAGACCCGCGTTGACCGCGCCGGCGGACAGCGCACGCGCGATGGCCGAATTGGAATGGAGTGCTTCCTTGCCCCCGCGCAGGATGCAGGCATTGCCGGATTTGAGGCACAGCACCGCCGCGTCCGCCGTCACGTTGGGGCGTGACTCGTAGATGATCCCGACCACCCCGATGGGCACGCGGACTTTGGTGATTTTCATGCCGTTGGGGCGGGTCCACTCGCGGAGGATTTCCCCACAAGGATCGGGCAGGTCGGCCACCTCGCGGACGCCCTGCGCCATGGCGCGGATGCGCGCCGCATCGAGCCGCAGACGGTCCACCGCCGCGGCGTTCAACCCGTAGCCCGGCGCCGCCTCGAGGTCTTGGGCATTGGCGGCAATGATCTCCGCCTCAGCCGCCTCGAGGGCGTCGGCCATGGCCATGAGCGCGGCATTTTTCTTGTCTTTGGAACAAAGGGCCAAGGCCCGCGCAGCCGCACGGGCTCTCCTTCCCATTTCTTCGATCTGTTGCGCCAAATCGGCCATAGCCCTGCAATATCCGCCTCGCGCCCCGATGCGTCCAAGCTAAATTGGAACAACCATGCCGTCCGACGATTTGTTCCCCGCGGAAACACCCCCGTCCACGCCGGCCCACGCGCCGCTGGCCGAACGGATGCGGCCGCGTTCGCTGGAGGAGTATGTCGGACAGGACCACATCCTCGGTCCCGGAAAGCTCCTCCGCCGCGCCATCGAAGCCGACCGCTTCTCCTCCGTGGTCCTCTACGGCCCACCCGGCACGGGCAAGACCAGCCTCGCCGAAATCATCGCCCGCACGACCAACGCGCGGTTCGAGCGCCTCAGCGGGGTGGAAAGCACGGTGGCCGAAATCCGCAAGGTCATGGCCGCCGCGGCCCTGCGCCTCTCCCGCGACGGCACCCGCACCGTCCTCTTCATCGACGAGATCCACCGGTTCAACAAGGCACAGCAGGACGTCCTGCTGCCCGATGTGGAACGCGGCACGGTCCGCCTCATCGGCGCGACGACGATGAACCCGTTCTTCTATGTCAACAGCCCGTTGGTCTCGCGATCCATCGTGTTCGAACTCCGCCCGCTGTCCGCCGCCGACCTGCGCACGCTGATGGCCCGGGCCCTCGCCGACACGGAGCGCGGACTCGGAGACAAAAGGATCACGCTCGACGAAGAGGCCGCCGCGCACCTCGCGGAAATTTGCGACGGCGACGCCCGGCGTTGCCTCAACGCCCTTGAACTGGCCGCCTTGACCACCGAGCTGGACCCCGACGGGTCCGTCCGTCTCACCCGTGCGGTCATCGAGGAAAGCATCCAGCGCAAGGCGGTCGTCTACGACGCCAAGGACGACGCGCACTATGACACCATCAGCGCGTTCATCAAAAGCATCCGCGGCGGCGATCCGGATGCCGCTCTCTACTGGCTGGCCAAGATGCTGCATGCCGGCGAGGACATCCGTTTCATCGCCCGGCGCCTCGTCATTGCCGCCAGCGAGGATATCGGCTTGGCCGATTCACGCGGACTCCTCCTTGCCGTGGCTGCACAGCAAGCCTGCGAATTTGTCGGCTTGCCCGAAGCACAGATCCCGCTGGCCCACGCCACCGTCTATCTGGCCACCGCCCCGAAAAGCAACACCGCCTACATGGGCCTGCTGGCCGCGCAATCCGATCTGGAAAAAGGTCGCACCCTCGCCGTGCCGGAGCACCTGCGGGACAAACACTACAAGGGCGCCGAACGGCTCGGACACGGCAAAGGCTACAAATACGCCCATGACTTCCCGGACGCCTACGTCCCGCAAGCCTACCTCCCCGAAGGCCGCGTCTTCTACGAACCGTCCGATCGCGGCGAAGAAAAACGCATCGCCGAACGCCTCGCGCATTGGCGCGCGCTCTTCGACTCCTCCCGATTGTAGCGGCGGACCATGTCCGTCGGCGCCTTGAATCGCCCATGTTCCGGCGGACACAGTCCGCCGCTACAAGTTTTGATCGGGTTGTAGCGGCGCTCTATGAGCGTCGGTGCCTTTCCCCCTTTGCAACGAGGGTAGCCCCGGTTACTCCCAAACCACACCCGCCCACGTGCGGGTTCGGGGACTCCCTATTTCCCCGCCAGCGTGACCAGCGCCCCGTAATGCTCCGGCCGGCGGTCGCGGAAAAATCCCCACTGGGCGCGCTGGTTGCGGATGGCATCCAAATCGAACGTGTGCGTGAGCACGCTTTCGCTCGCGCGGTCGGCCTCCGCCACTTTGGCTCCGGTCTCGTCGGTGATGAACGACGAGCCGTAGAAGGTCATTTCGGAATTCCTCCCTTTCTCCGTGCCAATGCGATTGGAGGCGACGACCGGCACCATGTTCGAGGCGGCGTGACCCTGCATGGCACGTTGCCATTGGCCGCTCGAATCCCAGTCGGGAAATTGCGGCTCCGTGCCGATGGCCGTCGGATAGAGCAAGACCTCGGCCCCGCCGAGAACCAGACATCGGGCAGTCTCGGGGAACCATTGATCCCAGCAAATGCCGAGCCCGACCTTGCCGAACTTGGTGTCCCACACGCGGAAGCCGGTGTCGCCGGGGTTGAAGTAGTATTTCTCCTGGTAGCCCACGCCGTCCGGGATGTGCGTCTTGCGGTAGACGCCGAGCAACGCGCCACCCGCGTCGATCATGGCCACCGAATTGAAATAGGCCTGGTTGTCGCGCTCGAAAAAGCTGAAGGGCAGGACGACATCCAGTTCGCGGGCCAGGGCCGAAAATTTGGCGATGCCTTCGTTGCCCGCGACCGGGCGCGCCAGTTCGAAATATTCCGGCAGCTGGTCCTGGCAAAAGTAGGGCGTCTCGAAAAGTTCCTGGATGAGGATAATGTTCGCGCCCTGCGCAGCGGCTTGGCGGATGAGCTTTTCCGCGCGCGCGAGACTTTCCGCGCGGTCCTTGCCGCAGGCCATTTGCGTGGCCGCCAGAGTGACTTGGCGCATGGCGGGAAAATCAGGCGTCTGCTTTTTTGCGCAGACGCAGGGTGATGCGCTTCATGCGCGCATGGTCGTCGGGACTCCAGCTTTGGATCTCCGGATCGTCCTTGAAGGCCTGGTGCACGAGCCAGCGGTCGTAGGCGTTGAGCGGCTCGGTTTGCAGGGGCTTGCCGCGCTCTTTGACCAGATCGGCGATGGCGCGCATTTTTTCGACCAGGCGGTCGTTGCGCATGGCGCGACGGTGTTCGACGTCGACGGTGACCCGCGGGGCCTTGGGATCGCCGGCTTGAATGAGACGATTGAGGAGATATTGGATGTCCTCGAGGGTCTCGTCATTGCGGCCGGTCAGCAGGTCGGCGTCACTCGTGTAGATCTGCAGGACGAGCCCGTGCTCGTTGGGCTGCTCCTCGACCTGCACGGCAAAACCGAGGTAGCCGAGCATGGTGTCGAGGGTTTCTTTCGGGGTCATTTCCCCGATCTTCGTTTCTTCCCTTTGCCACCCTCAAGCGCTTTCTTTTGCACCGCGGCTTTCTTTTCCAGCACGGGAAGCGGTTTGTTGCGGGTGGCGTAGAGCTGGATGATGGAAATGATGTTCTGCGTGGTCCAGTAAAGCGACAGGGCCGAGGCGAAGTTGTAGGCGAACAAGATGAAGATCAGCGGCATGAACATGAACATGCGCTGCTGCACGACATCGCCTGTCTTCGGCGTGATGTGCATCTGCCAGAGCATGGTCAAGGCCATGAGGATGGGCAGAATGTTGATCGGGAAACCGAAGACGTGCCCCACGGTGTCCGGCTGGGACAAATCGTGGACCCAAAGGAAGGACGAATTGCGCAACTCGATGGCCGTCCCGAGCATCGAGTAGAAGCCGAAGAAAATCGGGATCTGGATGAGGATGGGGAAGCAGCCGCTGAACGGATTGACCCCGTAATCCTTGTAGAGCTTCATCAGCTCCTGGTTCATCTTGGTCGGGTCGTCTTTGTATTTCTCCCGCAGCTCGGTCATCTTCGGCGAGAGCGCGGCCATCTTGCGCATGGACTCGGTCGCTTTGTTCTGCAGCGGCCAGAGGAGCGCCTTGATGATGATGGTCAGGGCGATGATGGCCGCGGCGAAATTGCCGAGCACCCCGTAGAGGGCGTTCATCGAGTAGAGCAGGATTTCGCTGACCCACTTGAAGATGCCGAAATTCATCACCTCCTGCTCGCCCTGCCCGAGCTTGGACAAACGCCCGAGGTCTTTCGGCCCGGTGTAAATCTGGAAAGTCCACGATTTCGTCTCCCCGGGCTCGAGGCGGAAACCGGGCAAGCCGAGGGCGCCTTCGATGCCGAAAACTTTCTGCTGTTCATCCCCGCCGTGCAGCAAATCGAGACGGCGCGCCCAGACCGCGGTGCCGGGATCGCCGTCGGTCACGGCGACGATGCTGACGAAATATTGGTTCTTGGCCGCGGCCCAACCGATGTTGTCCGTCTTTTCCTCGTAAAAATTCTGCGCGGCGCGCAGCTCGATGCCGGTCAGGGGAATGGAGCTTTCGTTGAACCAATTGACATCGGTAAAGGTGGCTTTGCCGTCCCGATACCAGTCGAAGCCGGTATACATGGTCATGTCGCTCGAGTGGACCGGGGCCGCGCCGCCGGTGCTGAGGTAAAAGCCGGTGCGCTGCAAGGCCGTCTCGCCCGTGTTGGTGAAATCGAGGGTCAGGTCGACCACGTAGTCGCCCTTGCCCTCGTCGGCCTCGGACACGATGTAAGTCTTGCGGATTTGCAGGCCATCGGGTTGCCGGCGGAGGAAGACCGCCTCATTTGGCGCCCCGGGAGAAACGGAAGCGAACCCGCCCAGCGCAAGGCCGGGCTCCTCGCTGAGGGTGCCGACCGGCAGGGCCTGCGGGATGTTGAGGGCGACGTTGGCGCCATCCTCGCCGAGATGGTCGAGCAATTCGATCGAAGCGATGCCACCGGTGTCGCTGGCAAATTGGAAGTCGGCCAGGCCCGTGGTGACCGTGCGGGTTTCCCGCGGCACGGACGGTTCCTCCGCGGGGGCTGCGGGCACCGGGGCCGCCGGAGCCGGGGTCGGGGTGGCGGCTGTTGTCTCCGCGACAGGCGCCGGTGTCGGGGCGGCAGCCTGCGCTTCTTCCGCCGCACGGCGCTGCTCGTCCAGTTGCTCCGGCGTCGGAGCATAATATTGCACATAGGCCCACTGCCAGAGCCCGAGCGCGGCGACGCAGAGAACGACAACGATCCAAGCCTTGCGATCCATCAGCGCACCGCCTCCGTCAAACGCACCCCGCCCGCCGGAGGCACGGGGTCGCATCCGCAACCGCCCCAGGGATGGCAGCGGCAAATTCTTTTCACTCCCAGCCACCCCCCGCGCCAAGCGCCATGAGTTTCCACCGCCTCGAGAAAGTAGGACGAGCAACTCGGCTCGAAACGGCAACCCGATCCCGGCCCGCCCAGCCAGACGAGAAACGGCGAGACCGTCCATTGGTAAAGACGGATGGCGCAGCGGACGAGAACCTTCATGCCTTCAAATATCCCGCGCGCGCAGCCAGCGCACGCCATTCCTCGGTCAGAGCGGCAAAGGTCGCACGCACGGCGGCGCGACGCAGAACCACGACCATCCACAGGCCCGCCGGGAGCAGTCCGCGGTGCAGGCGGAAGATTTCCCGCAGCCGGCGACGGGCCCGGTTGCGTTCCACCGCCGTGCCGGTGCGACGCGCGGCGATCACCCCGAGACGGGCGGGTTCGGGGACAGGACTCTGCCAGGTGCCAAGGACCATGAAATTTCCGTGCTGCGACCGCCCCCGTTCGCGCACCGCGGCGAATTCCGCGCGACGCGCCAAGCGGGCCGGCTTCGGCAAGGTCAGCGCAGCCATCAAGCCGCCCGGTGAAACGGGGCAACCGGTCAAGCGCCGGTGTGACGCGCGTAGTGCACCTCGGCGCCCTTGGGCAGGAGACGTTTGCGGCCGCGCTGGCGGCGACGAGCCAAGGTGGCGCGTCCGCTTTTGGTCTTCATGCGGGCGCGGAAACCGTGCTGGCGTTTGCGGGTGCGCTTGGAAGGTTGGTAAGTTCTTTTCATGGGACAAAAAAGTTCGTGCCGTTCCCGCGGCAGACCCGCCACCATGGGGAAACGGGCGCGGGATGTCAACCAATCCCTCCCGCCCTGAAGCCATGCCCCGCGAATTCCTTCTGGTCGATGCCCATAACCTCATCTTCGCCTCCCCGGAACTGGCGCCCCTTCACCGGAGGAATCCGGCCGCGGCACGGGAGCGGTTGATCCACCGTCTCGAGCGGCACCAAGATGCCTCCGGGATCCGCGTGGTGGCCGTCTTCGATGGCGCCTCCGGCACCAAAACCACGGCGGAGCTTTCCGGCCCCGCCGGCGTGCAGGTCTTCTACCCGCAAGCCGGACAATCCGCCGACGCCATCATCGAACGCCTCGTCCTCAAATACGCCACCACCCACCGCCTGACCGTGGCGACCAACGACAATCTCATCCGCGCCGCCGCCAACGCCGCGGGGGCGTCCACCATGGACAGCGAGACCCTCTTCGCCGAAATGGAGCGCACCGAAGCAGATCTGGCGGGCCGAATCGAGCAACTGCGGCGGAGAAAGTAAACGCGGCGGTCTGCACGTGCCGCATTCAGAACCCGCGAGGCGTGCGTCAGGGTGACGGCGTGAAGATATCCCAAGTCGTGCCCGAGTCTTCGACCCAAGGCACCTCGTATTTGTAGATCGTGCAGTGCTCGCGCCCCCCGTAGGCACCCCGCTCGACCTGCGACGGCTTGGCCCCCTCGATGCCGAAGTCGAAAGTCACAATGCGCGACCCGGGCTTCATCTGCCGCAACTGCGGGATGAGGCGCTTGATCAAGTGCGGGCGCAGGTAGAGGAACACGGCGTCCGCATCCGAGAAATCCGTCTGGTAAATGTCGCCCTCGACAATGGCGACCAACTTTTCCACCCCGGCCTGTTCGACATTGGCCCGGGACTCGGCCACCTGCTCCGGATCGATATCCACCCCGACCGCGCGAACCCCGCGGCGCTGCGCCGCCGTGATCACGATCCGGCCGTCCCCGCAACCCAGGTCGTAAACTTTTTCCCCCGGCTGCAATCCGGCCACTTCCACCATGCGCTCCACGGCTTCCTGCGGGGTGGGCACCCCGAGAAGGTCCCGGTCTTTGGCCCCCGCGGCGGCAACCGAAACGAGCAGGCAAACCATTGCCCAGGGCGCGAGGCGTCCGATCTTCATTTCGCCGCACGCTCGCGATTGAGCCAGACTTTGCACGCGCTCTTCATGCGCGTGAGGATGTAGTAGACGGTCTGGCTGCGCTGACGCACCAGTTGCGCACCGACAATCTTCGGCACGAAATCGGCCGGCACGTCCATCACCTCCTCGATCGAGGCGCCCTCGAAGCCCTTGCAGAGAATCGCCGTCATGGCCCGGGTCAGGGTCTGCACCTGCGGACCCAACGTGATGCGGAAGCGCACCTTGCGGTCGGGATCGACCGAGAGGAAAACGCCCACCGTGTCGGTGCACTCCTCGTCTTTGCGCACATCCTCCAGATCGAAAGTTTCCCCGTCCTTGGGCGCCTGCGCCGCGGCTTGGTCGGCGTAGGCGATGAGTGTCTCGCGTTTCTCCTCGTCAGGCAGATGCTCGAAAAGTCCGATGATCTGCTCGAGTTTGGCGGGGTAAGACATGGGCAGAGCCGGCGTTTCGGTGTTTCAGTATTTCAGCTTTTCCAATTCTTCCCGCTTACTCCCCCGTGGCGATCGGCGCCCGCACGCGGTTGCCCCATTCGGTCCATGATCCGTCGTAGTTGCGAACTTTGTCATAGCCAAGCAGATAGGTCAGAACGAACCACGTATGGCTCGATCGCTCGCCGATGCGGCAATAGGCCACGATGTCGCGGTCCGGCGCCAGGCCGCAGCCTTCGGTGTAGATTTTTTCCAGTTCGCCGCGCGACTTGAACGTTCCGTCGTCATTGACCGCCGTTTTCCACGGGACACTGCGCGCCCCCGGCACGTGCCCGCCGCGAAGGACACCTTCCTGCGGGTACTCCGGCATATGCGTGATTTCGCCTCGGAATTCACCCGGCGAACGCACATCGATGAGCGGGAGCCTCTCGTCGCTGGCCTTCTTCGCATCCTCGTAAAAGGCGCGAATCTCGGCATCGCGGCGCATCGCTGGCACCGGATAGTCGACCGGCGCATAATGCGGCTTTTCCCGGGTGAGCGGACGCCCCTCCGCCACCCATTTGTCGCGCCCTCCGTTCATGATTTTGACTTTTTCGTGCCCGAAAAGCCGGAAGACCCACAGGGCATAGCAAGCCCACCAGTTTGATTTGTCCCCGTAAAACACGCAGGTCGTCTCCGGGCCGATCCCGTTCTTCGAGCAGACCGCGGCAAATTCCTCGGGCGCGATATAATCGCGGACCGTCTGGTCCTGGAGGTCGGCCCGCCAATCGATATGCACCGCGCCAGGAAGATGTCCGGTATCATAAAGCAAAACGTCCTCGTTGCTCTCGACGATCCGCACCGACGGATCATCAAGGTGCGCAGCCACCCAGTCGGTGGAAACAAGGGCGTCGGGTTGGGCGTAGTCTTTTTGGCTCATGGCGCGAGGAGTAACGGTCGGAAAGGAAAGCATGGTTTCCCGCACGTGCCGGGACAAGGAAAAGCCAGCCGCGCCGGGAAACGGAGGGGGTGGGATTGGCCTCGCTTTGCTCCGCCTGTCTCCGGTCCGCTGCGCGGACCTCCGGCTCGAACTGCGTTCTTCATCCCACAGAGAGGTTTCAAGCCGGCTTCGCCGGGGAACGGAGGGGGTGGGATTGGCTTCGCTTTGCTCCGCCTGTCTCCGGTCCGCTGCGCGGACCTCCGGCTCGAACTGCGTTCTTCATCCCACAGAGAGGTTTCAAGCCGGCTTCGCCGGGGAACGGAGGGGGTGGGATTGGCTTCGCTTTGCTCCGCCTGTCTCCGGTCCGCTGCGCGGACCTCCGGCTCGAACTGCGTTCTTCATCCCACAGAGAGGTTTCAAGCCGGCTTCGCCGGGGAACGGAGGGGGTGGGATTCGAACCCACGGAGACTTGCGCCTCTTCGGTTTTCAAGACCGACGCATTCGACCACTCTGCCACCCCTCCTGACTGGTCGCAAAATATCTTCGAGGGACAAAGTTGTCCACTCCGGGCGGCCCGAGGAAATAGGCGCGTTGAGGCTTTCAGGCTGAAGGTGCAGCGGCTCAGGCGCTTCTGGAATTCTTTCTCGGTCATCGGCGGATCGGGCGCAATCGATTCAAGGATCGTGGCCAAAGCCAGATCGGCGTCCTCGATGTGAATGAGCGTTGTTCCCTCGCGGACGGGAACCTTGGAGGCCACCCGGCGCGAGACCAGAGCGACGCGGGCGCGGGACGATCCCCACTTGGGCGCAAACTTTTCCCCGGAGATAAAAACCAGATCCTCCGGACCGGCCTCCTCGAGGGCAGCTACACCTGTCACCACCGCGTCGGGCGGACCCTCCGGGCGCCCTCCGATTTTCTGCGAGATCTCATCGACCGTGAACCTTAAGGGGTAAGCGGACATAAGAAAGCGGGAGACTGTTACCGTATAGGTAAGGTCTCCCGCCCCCGACGAGCCAGAAAAAAACCGCCGCCCGGTTGCCGGGCGGCGGTTGTTGAATTTTCGAGATGTGGATGTGTCTTAGTCGACTTTCTGCTGCACGTCCTCGCCGACGGACTTCACACCTTCGCCGACTTGCTCAACCGCGCTGCCGGCCGCCTTGAGCGTGTCTTTGGTCGCATCATAAGCGCCTTCGACACCGGTTTTGACAGCCGATCCGGTGGCATCCACCGCGGCACCGACATCCTTGGCCACTCCGCTGGCCACATCCTTGGTCGCACCCCAAGCTCCCGAGGCAGTGTCTTTGACCGCCGAACCGGTGGCATCAATCGAAGCACCCACGTCTTGGGCTGTGCCGGAAGCAACATCCTTGACCGCCGCGCCAGTGGCGTCGACGGAGGCACCGACGTCCTGAGCCGTTCCGGAAGCGACGTCCTTGATCGCGGCACCGGTGGCATCGACGGAAGCACCAACATCAGCTGCTGTGCCGCCCGCCACGTCCTTCGTCGCATCCCAAGTGCCTTCGGCAACCGCGGAGGCGCCTTCGGCTGTGGCTTGGACCGCGTCACCGGCTTTCTCGGTGGCAGTCTGGGCGTCTTGGCCGACTTGATCACAAGCGGTCAGGCCGAGAACGGTGGTGGCTGAAGCAAGAATAAGGAGATTTAATTTCATAGCGACGCAACGTTGAAGGGTGCACGCGCCACGGGCAACCCCTTTTTGCAAAATTATTGCCTGAAACATCGCTGCGCCCTCGCTCACCGGACGGGGCAATCTCTCCCGCCGTGCGGCTTTTCGGATGAGGACGTCGAGAGGTTGACGGACACCTGAGGTAGGATTGATCGCCCAAAGCGATCTTCTCCGGCCTGCGGCCGACTGGTTCGCTGTTCACTCGCCTGCCTGCGGCTGGCTCCTGAGGTAGGATTGATCGCCCAAGCGATCTTTCCCCTCTTGCGGCCTGCGGCCGACTGGTTCGCTGTTCACTCGCCTGCCTGCGGCTGGCTCCTGAGGTAGGATTGATCGCCCATGGCGATCTTTCCCCTCTTGCGGCCTGCGGCCGACTGGTTCGCTGTTCACTCGCCTGCCTGCGGCTGGCTCCTGAGGTAGGATTCGAACCTACGACCAATCGGTTAACAGCCGACCGCTCTACCACTGAGCTACTCAGGAATTACGCCGAGCGCGGACGGTCAAAAAACCAGCACGGACAACCTCTGTCAAGAATCATGCGAATCACCGGAGCTCTCGGATCGAAGTGGGAAAGCTCCCGCGGCCAGACACTCCCGGACGCATTGGGTTTTGACCTGATCCTCACGTTTCGTTAAACCGCCCGCGATGGCGGCGGAGAGCGGACAAGAAACTATCTTCCAAGGCCTCGGGGTGTCTTCCGGCATCGCCGAGGGCGAGGTGGTGGTCCATTGGCAGGATGACGAAGAAATTCCGCTGCGCAATATCACGGCCGAGGACATCCCCGGAGAAATCGCGCGGTTCGAAGGCGCGCTGATCGCCACCCGCCAGGAACTCCTCGATATTCAACAGAAAATCGCCACCGCCATCGGGGCGCAGGACGCGAGCATCTTCGACGCCCACTTGCTTGTGGTAGAGGACCGCACGTTGATCGACGAAGCCCTGCGCGGTCTCGAGCGCGACCTGCACAACATCGAATTCGTTTTCCACCAAGTCGCCGAGAAATATTGCCGCACCCTCGCGGCCATCGACGACCCTTACCTGCAGGAACGCGTCATCGACATCGAGGACGTCACCCGCCGCGTCATCCGCCACCTCCTCGGCAAATCGCGCGAGGAACTGCACAAACTCGACCGGCCGCACATCATCGTTGCGCGCAACCTCACGCCGTCCGACACCGCCCTGATCAACCGCGACCTCGTCCGCGGCTTCGTCACCGAGCAGGGCAGCCGCACCTCGCACAGCGCCATCATGGCCCGCTCGCTCGGCATCCCGGCCATCGTCGCCCTGCCGGGCATTTGCGGCGACCTCACCACCGGCGACCATGTCCTGCTTGACGGCTACAGCGGCAAGCTCGTGGCCAACCCCACCGAGCAGACCCGTTACGAATACGGGCGGATCGAAAGCCGCAAGGTCGAAGTCGAGCACCAGCTCGAGGCCATCCGCGAGACACCCTCCGATACGCGCGACGGCAAACACATCGTCCTCTCGGCCAATATCGAACTGCCCTCCGAACTCGACGCCGTGGCCCGCTCCGGCGCGGAAGGCGTCGGCCTCTTCCGCACCGAATTCCTCTTCCTCAACCGCCCGCACCCGCCTTCCGAGGACGAACAATACGAGGCCTACAAGCTCGTGGCCGAGAAATGCGCCCCGCACGGCGCTATCATCCGCACCCTCGACGTGGGCGGCGACAAGCTCATGCATCTCTCCGAGCAGACCGCCGAGGACAACCCCTTCCTCGGCTGCCGGGCCATCCGCCTCTGCCTCGCCCAGCCCGATCTTTTCAAGCCCCAGCTCCGGGCCATCCTTCGCGCCGGCGCGCACGGCCACGTCCGCCTCATGTATCCCATGATCGGCCAAGTCGACGAAGTCCGCCGCGCCAACGCCCTGCTTGAAGAATGCAAACGCGAGCTGGCCGAACGCCAGGTTCCTTACTGCCACGACATCGAGGTCGGCAGCATGATCGAATTGCCCGCCGCCGCGCTCATCGCCGACCAGTTGGCCAAGGAAGTGAAATTCTTCAGCATCGGCACCAACGACCTTGTGCAATACACCATGGCCGTCGACCGCGGCAACGAACGCATCACCCACCTCTACCAGCCGACCCACCCCGCCGTGCTCCGCCTCCTCGCCATGACCTCCAAGGCCGCGCACGACAACGGCATCTGGATCGGTGTCTGCGGCGAAATGGCCTCCGAAATCCATCTCACCCCCCTCCTCCTCGGCCTCGGCGTCGACGAACTGAGCGTCGTCACCGCCGCCGTGCCCCGCATCAAGAAAGCCGTCCAGTCCCTCGACGCCAAGGAATGCGGCGAAATGGCCTGCCAAGCCTCCACCATGGCCGACCCCCAAGCCATCGACGACTACTGCCGCAAATACGCCGCCGAACGTTATCCCGAGCTCTTCGATTGCTGACCCCGCGGCACTCCTCTGAAAATTCAAATTTTAAATCTGTAATCCCTCCGTCCTTGCGCCTCACCGACATCCGCACCGCGCTCGATGAGCTGCAAATGCGTCCGACCAAAAGCCTCGGACAAAATTTCCTCCACGACCAAAACCTCGCCCGCGCCATCGCCGCAGCCGCCGCGCCCGACCGCGCGCCGTTCGCCGTCGAAATCGGACCCGGCCTCGGCTCGCTCACCGCACCGCTCCTCGAACGTTGCGACCGCCTGCTTCTTATCGAGAAAGACGCGCGCCTCGCGGAATGGTTGCGCAAAAAGTTTCCCACCGACCGCGTGGAGGTCGTCTGCGCCGATGCCATCGAGTTCGATTGGCGTCCACTGCTCAAGCACGGACCTTTCCCCCTCGCCGGCAACCTTCCCTACTACGCCACGTCCCCCATCCTGCGCAATTGGCTCACCCCCTGCTCGCCGGTCAACCGCGCCGTCTTTGCCGTGCAGGAAGAGTTCGCCGCCCGCCTCGCCGCCGGTCCGGACAGCCCCGACTACAGTGCCCTCAGCGTCCGCACGCAAAGATTGTGGAGCGTCAGCCGCGAACGCTCCCTACCCCCCTCCGTCTTCTTCCCCGAGCCCGGCGTCGATTCCGCCGTCGTCCTCCTCGAACGCCGCGCCCCGCGCGAATTTCCGCCGGTCCGCGCCGCATTTTTCGACGACCTCGTGCAACGCGGCTTCAGTCAGCGCCGCAAGCAATTGAAGTCCCTGCTCAAAGCCGATGCCGCGACATGGACCGCATGGTGCGAAAAACAAAATCTCCCCCCGACCTGCCGCGCCGAAAATTTATCCGTCCTACAATGGATCGACCTCGCCCGCACGCTCGATCCCGCCGCCGCGCATCCCCCGCAGCACGACGGCGAGCAATTCGACGTCGTCGACGAGCAAGACAAAGTCATCGCCACACGCCCACGCGCCGAAGTGCACGCCAAGAACCTCCTCCACCGCGCCGTCCACATCCTCGTCTTCAACCGAGAAGGCGAACTCCTCCTGCAAAAACGCTCCGCCTGGAAAGACCGCGAGCCCTCCAAGTGGGACTCCAGCGCCGCCGGCCACCTCGAGCCCGGCGAAAGCTACGAAGCCGGCGCCGTCCGCGAGACCGAAGAAGAACTCGGCATCCACCCGCAACTAACCCCTCTCGGCAAAATCCGCGCCTGCTCGAACACCGGCCAAGAATTTGTCGAAGTCTTCACCTCGGAACACAACGGCCCCTTTATTCTCCCCCCTTCCGAAATCGAAGACGCCCTCTTCCTCCCCCTCGAAGAGATACGAGTCCTGGCTCACCGCCCGCCCGCAAGACTTCGCCCCCGGTTTTTGGGAGGTCTGGAAACTCCTCCAGTCCCGATAGCGTCTCGCGCCGCCGCTGGCCACGTTTTGGTCCTGGCATCGCTCCCGGCCTCGCGCCGGTGGATCGCAACGGGTCAGGGAACCGCAGATGGCGGATCCCCCTGGGCGCAACGCGTTCACACCAAGGCCCATTGCGGCTCCGCTGCATAACCACTCCCCGGTAGGGCCGGCTGGCCTCAGCCGGCCGCAGCCATCACTTCAGCTTCAACTCTTCCCCGAATCCACCAACTGCAGCACGCGCTCCCACACCGCATACAGCTTCACAATATCCTTCTCCCGCAGCGGCGTGGCATCGAGGCGCCCCCGCACGACCTTCGCGTCGAGCAGCCCCTCTTGCAAAAGGTGAACCAACACCTCGACGTCCTTCGGCCGCCCAGCATGCAGTTTCGCCACGGCCAGATCCGCCGCCTCGAGAAAGAAAACCCCGTCGAATCCAGGCATCGGCTCCAACCGATCTTCCCATCCGGGCGGAAACAATTCAGTGATGTCGGGGCGCAAAATGTCGGCGTGAAAACCAGCCACTCTCGAAAAAGTGCTGCGTGCTCCCACGGCGTCGATCAAAGCCACCGCCAAGTCATCAGCGATTCCATAAATGACAAAGTCTGCATCCAATGAAGGGGACAAGGGCTAGCCCGGCTCACCCAGATACGGATATTTCGGCAGGAGACTGGCGGAACCGAAGATGACGATCCGATGCCCCGGCGCAAAGCTGCGGGCGATCTCCAGTAGTCGCCTCAGCTCACTGGCATGCATTGATTGAGTATTTCCCTGCGCTCCCCCGCCTCCAACACGCCCGCGAACGGCGACCACGATTTCCAATGCCGCGCCTCTTCGCTGTCATCGCGCAGCAAATCGAGGAGGCGCCGGAGGGCTGCCTCATCACGCTGTGCTTCAAGGATCCACGTTCGCCACTGCTCCAGACGCTGAACCGACGCCGTCGTGTGCTTACCCGACGCGATCCAGCGCGCGATGTTGTCCAACGGCACGGACAGCAGCTCCGGATGCTCTGCGAGTTTGTCCGCGGTCGCCACATCCATCACGTGCCCCGCATCATTGGCGAAGTCATAGGGATTCGCGTTCCGCGCCATGCCCGCACCCATCCCATCGCGGCGCCCGGTCGCGCAAGCCTTTTCCCGCGGCCAGCACCTCGCGTCGCCACCGGCCACGCTTCGCTTCTGGCGTCGCCACCGGCCTTGCGCCGGTGGAACGCAACGGGTCGGGGAACCGCCGCTTGCGGATCCCCTCGGCGCACCTCGTTCGCGCCGAGACCCCGCTGCAGCTCAGCAATCACGGCTGGCCTCAGCCGGCCGCAGCCATTACCGCAAGGCCGCGCAAGCCGATTCCACCGTGGCGGAAAAACTTTGCTTCCTTCGTGCCGCGATGCGCCCGATTTTCTCGGCCACCACCGCGGATAACATCACTTGCTTGCGCACCTTGCCGGACTGCTTGCGTCCCGCGCCGCGGCGCGACCCGCCCCAAACAACCGGACGGGAAAAGTCGAAGTAGTCCGACACGTCCTCGCCCGCGTCGAAGCGCGTCTCAAGATTGGCCGCTGTTGTTTTGGTAGATTTTGATTTCATTTTGTCTGCTCCTTCTTGCGCTGATGATGCGTAAAGCCGGACCGCGTTTGGTAATGACGGCCGTCCAAAATTTGCCGTCGATCTGCCCGATCGCCAACAAGCGGTCTTCGCCGACAAACTTTGCTGGTGCCGCCACGACTGATTCCGTCCCTACATTTTCCGCACCGCTTCGAAATCGATCCCGTGCTTGACCGCATTCGCGCGGCTTTTCGCGTTATCGTATTCAAAGAGCGCTCTTGATTAATTACACACGATTTCAAGATGGGCAACCCTTTTTCAAAACACATGGCAGCGCCACCGGCCCGGAAGAGTAGAAGCGGCGTCCCCGCCGCTTAACCCCGGACGACAAGCGGCGGGGACGCCGCTTCTACTCTTTGCCTCTCACTGCAACGCTTCAGACCCCCACGGTAGGGCCGGCTGGCCTCAGCCGGCCGCAGCCATGACGTCAAGCTGTCGCGCCGGATATCACGCGGAACCCCTCGCGCCTCGCCGCTTGGGCGAGCGCATCGTCCAGCGTGACGAACTCCAGTTCCGCAACCTCGTTCGCACCCAAGACAACCGCCGCCGCAAGCTGCAGCGCATCGGCCGCGCGCAAGGAGTGCGTGAAGAGCAAACGTCGGGAGCAGGCCCGCACCGCCGCGGAGGGCAGCACTTCATGCGCCCGCGCCATCAACTTCTGCAAGTTGACCAACGCTTCGTCGGTTGTCGCCGGAGGCCAACCTGCTTCCCTTTCCCGGCGCGCCAGCGCCGACCAACATTCCGTCGGTGTTCCCCACCACACCGCGATTTCGCGGTCCTCAGCGAACACCCGATTCATCGCGGCGGTGCCCGCTTCCTCGATAAGCAAGGGCAGCAAGGCCGAACTATCCCAAAATCTCATCGCCCTTGACGCCGCTCTTCCAGCAGCGCCGCAACCACCTTGGCCCCGCCTTTGGGCGCGCGAGCCGGCTTCAATTCGAGCGGCTCGTCGAGCCCTGATGCCAGCCGAACCTCGCCCCGCCGCGCCAGTTCCGCCAGCCGCGCATTCCAACCGCCACTCTCGGAGCGACCGGACCGGTATGGCACCAACTTCGCCACCGGCTGATTCCGATCGGCAATGACGACCTCTTCGCCACCCTTGACCCGCTCCAAGTAGCTACTCAGCTGGCTTTTTGCAGTCGAAATATTGGTCTGAATCATGTGACTATGTTAGTCTTATTTGCGCGGACTGTCAACGTCCGCCGTCGAGCTCTCCTCTGTAAGTCCCCCGCCGCAAACCGCCACCTTCCCACCTTCAAACCTTCCCACCTTCGCACCCGCCCCACTTCCCTCAAGCCTCGAACTCAGGTCTCAGCCTTCGCCTTCCTCCACCATCTCGAACCCCGCCTGCCGGAAATGCCGATCGGTGGTCAACGCCTCGCGGATTTTCTCCTGCCGCATGAAGGCGAAGCTCGTGCAATCGGTGAAAGAAAAATCCTTGTCCTCGTAGCGGAAAAACCAATCCATGGCGCGGTCCCGCAACTCGGCATCGACCTCCGCAACGATCACCCGCGGACTCTGCGAAACGCGCTCCCACCAGTCACGAGCCGCCCCCAGACCGAGTCGCAGGCGCAACAAAGTCAGCGTTTCGTCGAGAACGTAATCCGTGGTGACCAGCAAAAACCCGGCGCGCAACTTCGCATCGCGCACGGCTACGCATCGGGCATGAGCCGGATCATGGCGGTCCGCACAAGCCATCCAGCCCACGGTATCGACAAACAGCCGCTTCTTCACGCGCCGTAAAGCACGCGGTCGTGGTCCGCCGCTCGCAACCCATCCTCCGACGCCCCGACGCCCTCCCAGCCAAAAACCGGATCCTGCTCCAAAGGCGGCAACGGTTCGGCAGGCGCCCCCGGCGGCGCCAATTCGAAAGCCGGACGACTCCGGTGCAGCACCAGGAAACGCTTACCCTTCCGCACGCTACTGACCACCCTCGGCATTTCCTCCCGCAACTGGCGTGTGTTGATGATCTCCACCTCAGCCTTCATGATCATCTCAAGATAAACATAGCCCAGAAGCCGTCAAGCCCTCCTCTGTAAATCTCCCGCTGACGCCCGTCCCCTGTCCCCTGTCCCCCGTCCCCTGTCTCCTGTCCCCTGTCTCCTGTTCCACCGCCGCCTCCGGCGCCTACAGGAAAACCCTAACGAAAAACACCAAATCGGGGAAATTGAGGGTCCGCAGGCTCGGGCTTAACTTGGCCTCGTTATGAAAAAACACACCACACTCAAATCAAAGTTCAACGCGGCCTTCAGCTTGGTTGAACTTCTCGTTGTCATCGCGGTCATCGCCGTCATCGCGGCCATCGCGATCCCGAACATCACCGGTGCCCGTGAGGCGGCCGTTGCTGCTCAAGACAGGCTACGACACGGCCTCAGTTCGAGCAGATGTCTAATCAATTGATTGCTCTTGGCTACACGGACGCATCGACCGACGCACACCTTGGCGACCGGCATCAGCGTGACACAATGCGGCACCAACGTAATTACCTTCAAGCTCGACTAATCAAATTATGGGAACCAACCGGTTTCCATTCAATGAGGCCCCGATGCTCCTGCATCGGGGCCTTTCCTTTTCTCCAGAACAACAAACACAACCTCTTGCAGCGCCGGCTTTTTCGTTTGACGCCGCAGCCCCCCGACAGAAGGTTGAGTACAGGTGATGATATGACCCCCCACATTTCAATTTTCCCAAGGAGACAACAGCAAGGCTTGAGCCTGATGGAAATGCTCCTCTCCGTTGCTATCCTTGGCATCATGGCAGCGTTGCTCGTGCCCTACGTCTCCCCCATGCGCGGCACGGCAAGTGTCCAAGTCGCACGCCAACAGCAAGCCCAACTCCAGACCGCTTTGGGCAGTTGGGTGGCGCAAGCCTCATCTGGGCCGGGAGGCTTAGCTACAGCCCGGGCTGCTTACAATGGTGCCGGCAGCAAACTGGCCCTGCTGGAAGACTACCTCCAGCCCTCCACCTACGCGGCCCTCAGCGGCAACGGCAACTCAGTCACCAGCGAAGCATTGACCGCAGCCGGGGCCAGCCTGCAATTTTCCTCGTGGGGCGTCGCGGACGCCCCGGCAGTCACCTGGGTCGGACAATGAAAATACGCTTCCCCCTCAAATCGGGCTTCAGCCTTGTTGAACTCCTCGTCGTTATCGTCGTGCTCGGGGTTGTTCTCTACTTCGCTTTTCCCAACATCGTACAAATGCGCCGCGACAGCGAAGACAACCTCGCCCGTGCCCGCGCCGAGATGCTCAATCTTGCTGCCGCCGCCTATTTCCAAGCCGTCGGCGACCGTCCCACCGCCCGGGCCAACTGGGCCGCGGCAGGAAGCGACGAAGCCCGCTACACCAGTCTACTCAAACCTTACATCGCTTTTCCCACCGCCAGCCTCGCTGGATTCATGCCCAGCACGGACTACACCGTGGTCTTCGACCCCGAGGATCCGCTGCTCAATAAAGCGCAGCTCTTGGGTCCGGGCGGCGAGATCAGCTATTGAGGCAGCAATCGAGCGGCAACTCGGGAAAAGTAGAAGCGGCGTCCCCGCCGCTTAACCACCGACGACAAGCGGCGAAGACGCCGCTTCTACCTCAAGCCTTCGACGGAGTGCCGCGGCTACATTTACGCCCAGCAGTCGCAACCCCGCAAAGCCACCCTTCCGCTCCGCTCCCTCTGGTGCTATGTATTTTGCCTAGCTCACGGGATTTAGAACGATGCCCACTGCCCTCCTTGATCCGGAACTGCCGGGCGCCCTCGAATCGAGGGGCCTGACGGCACCGCTTGATGTGCCGGAAAACGTGCAAAACCTGCACGCCGCGCTGGCTCTGGCCAATGGCGTGCCGGAAGAGGAGTCCCTTGAATGGCTGGCCGGCAAGTTCGGCCTCCTGCCCTACGTCTCCTCTCGTCCGGCCATGTCGGTGCAGACCGAAAACGCCTTCCGCAATCTGGCCTCGGCCTACCAGGACAAGGAGGAAGAACCGTGGCTGCCCATCGGCACGATTGGCCCGCTCCTTATTCTTGGGCACTACAACCCGGCGGCCAAAGCCTGCTGGGGCATCCCCGAGGCCTTCACCATCCGCGCACTCTTGGAGCAGAAGCAATATCAAGGCTACCAAGAGGTGCTCGACGAACGCATTCAAGCCAAGCCGCTCGTGCCCCGCACCGATCCGCTCCACCCGCGCGCCCTGCCCTCCGATCCCTCGCCGGAAACCGCCCTCAAGTGGCTGCTTGCCGAATACCCGTTCGGTCCCGAGGAGCGCAATCGCCTCGAAGGCTGCCTCGAACCCCTCTCCGCCGTCTCCGCCAACCACGTCATCGGCCTCAAGTCCCTCCCGCCCGGCTTCGGCACCGCCCTCCGCCACCTCTGCACCGGTGAGGCCGTCTTCAACGCCACCCTCGCCCCGCGCCAGAGCGAGTTCCCCGACACCCTGCTCGAGAAACACGGTGTCTTCCCGCTTTTTGTCGGTCGCAAGACCGTCTACCTGCTCAGCGCCGCCAAGGAAATCTTCGCCTTCGAGGACGAGTGGCTGGCCTCGAACACCGACGACCGCACCTTCCGCCCCGTCCTTTCCGACAAGGAATCCATCATGCGCGTGGTCAACCGCGACCGTAGCAACGCCGCCGCCGCCTCGGCCGCCGGCCCGGTCGGCGAACTCATGGAGTCCGGTGTGGCCAATATCGTCGACATCGACCCGCAGGAAATCGCGCGCATCAATCCGGCCAGCATCAACACCACCGCGGAACAGGCCCTGCAATGGGTGCTCCACCGCTCGATCACCGCGGGGGCGAGCGACCTGCACATCGAAAAATATTTCAACATGGCGCGCTTCCGCGGCCGCATCGACGGCGAACTCGTCACCCTCTTCTCCGCCCCCGAGGAAATGCTCCCGCGCTATGTCAGCCTGATCAAAAACTATTCCAACATGAGCCAGGAAAGGCAGTCGGCGCAGGACGGACGCTTCTCCCTGGCCATCGGCAAGCGGCGCGTCGACTGCCGCGTCTCCGCCATCCCCTGCCGCAAGGACCAGCAAAAGATCACCATCCGTTACCTCGAAAAAGAAGGCGGCGTGCGCAAGCTGAGCGAACTGCGCCTTTCCAAGCGGAATCTTGAATTGCTGCAGGGCGCCATGTCGCGCGACCAGGGGCTCATCCTCATCACCGGCCCGACCGGCAGCGGCAAGACAACCACGCTCTATGCGCTGCTCAACAGCGTGAACGGGGAAAACGTCAACATCCAGACCATCGAAGACCCCATCGAATACGAGGTGGAAGGACTCAACCAAACCCAGACCGACCCGGTCCACGATATCGACTTTGCCCAAGGCCTGCGCCGCCTCATGCGCGCCGACCCCGACATCATCCTCATCGGCGAGTGCCGTGACGAAGAAACAGCCAGTGCCGCGGTCAACGCCGCCCTCACCGGCCACCTCGTGCTCACCACCTTGCACGCCAATGACTGTCTACGCGCCGTCAGCCGCTTCATTTCCATGGGCGTGCCGCCCTATTTGCTCGCGGACTCGCTCGCCCTCTCCCAAGCCCAGCGCCTCGTCCGCCGCCTCTGCCCGCAGTGCAAATCGATGAGCCCCATCACGCCGCAACAACGGTCCATGTTCGCCGCGAACAAAGTCCCCGCCCCGGCCGGCGTGACCCATCTTTACGAAGCGCAGGGCTGCCCCGAATGCCGCGAGACCGGCTACAAAGGCCGCATCGCCCTGATGGAACTCTGCCCCTTCAACCACGAATTGGCCGACCTCGTCGCCGCCAACGCCCCGCAAGGCGAAATGCGCAAGATCGCCACCTCCATGGGCCTGCGCACCCTCTACCAAGAAGGCCTGCAACAAGTCCTCGACGGCGAAACCTCTCTCGAAGAGATCAAATGCCTCGCCTACACCGCCGTGGCCGAAACTGAAGAAGCCGCTCCTGCGGAAAAAGACGGCACATTCGAGATTTGAACGAGCGCGGAGCGGGGAGGAAAGAGCATGGAGCCAGCGGCAATCGCCCGAAGCTTACGGACTTCCGCGCCATTTAACCCAAGGTAGGGACCGCTGGCCCAGCGGTCCGCTGACTATGCCCTGGAAAGCGTGCGGGCGGCTGGGGCCAGCCGCCCCTACCAAGCGATCTGAAAAGTCCAAGAGCAAGGGACGTAGGTATTAGTCCGATCAATTCCGGCGCCAACGTCGGCAGGCGCAAAAAAGCCTCCGACATCTTCTTCAATCGGTGGCCAATTCCCCGATGACTCCACGCTCCATGCTCCACGCTCCCGGTGCTCCGTCTCAGGCGTTCAAACTCAACTTCTCCGCCTTTGCTGTCCTACCTCAACCCTCGATTCTTTCCCCCCATGTCTCCGCCCTCAAGTTTCAGCCTTTGCTGTCCCCGCCTCCCGCTCCATGCCCCCTGCTGCGTAGGCGTGCTGCGCACGCCTACGCCTCAATCATATGATTCCTAATCGCATACCGCACCAACTCGCCGATCGAGTGTAGTCCGAGCTTTCGCATGATCGCCGCGCGGTGAGTCTCGACGGTCTTCACACTGATCCCGAGTTTATCGGCCACCTCCTTGTTGCTTGAGCCCTCGGCCAGCAACTGGATGATCTCCCGCTCGCGCGTCGTCGGCTTGTCTTCGTCCTTAGGCCCATTGTGCGGCAGGTTGTTGTTGCGCATGCTGTCGAAAATCACCTCGGAGACCTGCGAGCTGAAGTAATGCTTGCCGCCGAGGACGCATTTCACGGCGTCGAGTAACTGGCGTCCGGCATCCGACTTCAAAATGTAGCCATGCGCCCCCGTGCGGAAGATTTCCACCACCACCTGCTCGGCATCATGCACGGTGAAGACGAGCACTTTGGTCTGCGGGCACAGCTTGAGCACCTGCTTGGCCGCTTCGATCCCGTTCAGCTCCGGCATGGTCACATCGAGGATGGTCACATCCGGCTTCAGTTCCTCGGCCATCTTCACCGCCTCGCGTCCGTCCGACGCCTCCCCGCAGCAAGCATACCCCCCGCTCTCCAACAAATTCCGCACCCCCGCCCTCACGATCTCATGATCGTCGGCAATCAGGACGGTGGGTTTCTTCTTGGCCATCAAAGATTTTTAACTGCAACCGGAGTGCCGTGAAAGCAGAACGTAGATGGCCCTTGGTCACTAAACCTGCGCATTGGCGGGTGTGTGCTGGCAGTAACTGAGATTACCATCCCTGCAAGGGGAAAGGCACCGACGCTCATAGAGCGCCGCTACACCTCGACGAAAACTTGTAGCGGCGGTCTATGACCGTCGCTGCCTGAAAACACTTCAAGTTAGTTGTGAGCCACATCCATGCACTCGGAATTACCCCGCAACTTAAGCATATTCGTAACACGCCACCACATCCGGATCAGCGCACTCCTCAAACAGGACGGATAGCCGTAGCACCAATTCCCACCGCCCTACTGTTCCACCGAGCCGAGGCTTTGCGAACGGAAGATAGCCCAACGGCAAACAGGCCACAGCCAAACACCGTATTCCTCAGGCACCCTCCGCGCTCTCCGCGCCTCCGTGAGAGATTTCGTCCCAACGCTACCCTTCCGCCACTGCCAACTTTTTATCGACAGCCGAATACTGCACTCCACGAAAGAGACGCTGGGATAACTCCGAAGTCGTTTGCTCATCCTGAACACCACCCGCTTCACACCACAAGCGGAGCACATCGCCCCCGTAGTCCAACCCGGTAGGAAAGACCAAGGATCCCGCCTCAACCTTCGTCTGGCGAAAGACTTCCCCCTGCCGAAGCGGTTCCACTAATGGCCCTGACAGACCAAGCAAGTCAGGACCCAAGTCCAGCAGATATTCCGCCCCGTCAGCAAAGCTCAACTTGACCGTCGTGCCGCCGACAGGCGCCACCGCGACGAGCCGCAGGGATGAGAGGTCTCTTTGCATGTCGGTTTTCTCAGGACAGAGGTTCGATCACTGGCAGCGGCTTCATCTCGCGTGCAAGCAGCCAGCAAGCAATCAATTCATCTTCATGCAGCATAGCCCACTCCATGACCAGCGCAACAGCCCTCGGCGAAAGATCGCCGTAAAGATAGGACATGGGTTGAATGGCAAAAACGCCCTCGCAACCCGCATGCCAAGCATGGAAGTGCGGCGGATTGTGCTCACCCCGGTAATTGAAGGTGATTTGAATGCCGAAAAACTCGGAAACCTTGGGCATGAAAAATTTCTAACCACAACCGGAGTGACGTGAAAGCAGAACATAGATAGCCCTTAGTCCCTGAACCCGCGCGTTGGCGGGTGTGGTTCTGGGAGTAACCGGGGCTACCCTCGTTGCAAAGGGAGAAAGGCACCGACGCTCATAGAGCGCCGCTACAACCCGATCAAAACTTGTAGCGGCGCGTCTATGACCGTCGGTGCCTGAAAACACTTCGAGTTAGTAACTCGGGAGTCCCCGAACCCGCACGTGGGCGGGTGTGGTTTGGGAGTAACTGGGGCTACCCTCGTTGCAAAGGGGGAAAGGCACCGACGCTCATAGAGCGCCGCTACAACCCGATCAAAACTTGTAGCGGCGGTCTATGACCGTCGGTGCCTGAAAACACTTCGAGTTACTGGGGAGGCAAAGGGCCCAGAGAGCACGGACATTAGAGCGTTTTCGACGCAGCTCATTACAGCTGATGTAGCCGCGGCACTCTGTGCCGCGCCGAGTCTACAGGTTCGCGGCACAGAGCGCCGCGGCTACACTTCAATCAAAAGCACTCTAGTCAGCTCAGAACGCTGGTTATCGCGCATACAAAGGCACCGTGTGGGCCAAAATGGATTCCCGGCGAATGGCGTTCCGGCTCCGCTCGACTGCCTTACGACTGAGAATGTCGATGTCGACGCCAAGTTGCTCGGCAAGGTCCTCGCGAATCGCGCCTAATTCGAAGAGACCGATCTTGGCGTCTGGATCGAAGTCGATCAACAAATCCACATCACTGGAGGCGTTGAAGCTTCCTGTAGCACGGGAGCCGAACAATTCGACGCGCTTGATCGGGCGCCGAGCGCAAACGCTACTCACCGCCTCTCGGATTTCCTCAACACTGACTAGTTGCGAAAGCATCATTCACCTCTGCAGGAACATTGGGCTCAGCGCAAGCCCCCTTTGCATGCCCAACCAGAAGAACCGTTTCCTCACGTGTCCAACGAGGAGGAAACAAATCCTCCTTAATCATCTTCATTCGGTGGCTAAAAACCTCCCCCACCTTCGCACTTTCCCACTTTCACACCTTCGAACTTTTCGCCAGCTCTCTTCACCCGACCACTCGCCACTTTCTCCCATCCTGCACTTCACCGCCACCCCATAAGGCGACGAATCAACCTCCAGCGATCCCCCCAACTGCTTCATCCGCTCGCGCATGCCGGCCAACCCCACCCCGACCGAAGTGTCGAAGGAGAATCGCTCGGGCAGCCCTTCGCCATTGTCGCGGATTTCCAGCGCAACTTCGCCGTCTTCCCCTCGCCGCAGCGTAATCCAGGCTTTGGTCGCTCCCGCATGGCGGTAGATGTTGCCCAGCGCCTCCTGCACGATGCGGAAGAGCGCCGTTTCCTCGTCGGACGGGAGACGCGGGAAGTCGTCGGGGATATCGAGGAAGACAGGAATGTTGTTCCGTTTGGTGAAGCCGTCGGCGAACCAGCGGAGAGCGAAGAGCAGACCCTTCTCCTCGAGCAGCGGCGGGTGCAGCAGGTAGGAAATATTGCGCAATTCTTGGCAAACCTGACGGCTGATGGCCCGCGTTTCCCCGGCAATGCGACGACTGTTCTCATCGGAGGCCGAGGCCTCGAGCAAGCTGGTATTCATTTCCAAGGCCGACAGGGCCTGTGCGGTCGAATCGTGCAGATCGCGCGCGATGCGCCGCCGTTCTTCGTCCTGCAAGTGCATCAGCCTTCCAGAAAGCAAGGCCAACTGTTTCTCCGACTCCTGCAGTTTTTTGCGGGCCAAGACCTCCGAGGTGACGTCGGCGGCGATCCACTGTCCGCCCGTGAACTCCCCCTTGTCATCATGGTTGGCCCGCACGGTGCTGCGATACCACGTGGTCGCCGCGCCGTGCTTGGGAACGGCATTGGTGAACAAAGCCACGGACTTCTCCGGTCCGAGGCCTGCAATCGTATCGCGCAGCATGCGGAAGGTATCCGTGGCCAGGCAGGCCTCGAGCGCCGCCTTGCGTCCGACCGGAGGCAGGGAGCACAAAGCCTCGAACGAACGGTTGCTGAAGGTGATGCGCCAGTGGCGGTCGAAACGGCAGATGCTCTCCGTTTGGTCTTCGACCACGTGGCGGTATTCGCGCTCGGCTTGCTGCACGAGCACGGCCAGCTCTTCGATGCTGCGGGCCAGCATGGCCAACTCATCTTCGCCCGGATAGTCGAGTTTGACCGGCAACCGCTCGGCATCCTTCTCGCCTTCCACTTTGTCGGCCAGCAACTGGATGCGTCCGACAATGGTCCGATCGACGACAAAGAGCATGACCAGCAACATGAGCCCTCCCGCTACGGCCAGACCCACGACGAAAGTCCGGGCAGCGACCAGACCCGTCTCGTAGAACGATACCGCGCCCGCGACCACAACCTCCCCGGTCGTGCCGCCGCCGCTGAATTCGAAAACGGCATCAGGAACACCTCCGCGATTCTCGAGCAAGCGAATGCGGCTGCTGTCCTCGACACCGGTGGACGGACGAACGTAGACGCGGCGTCCGATGAGGTCCGCGGCGCGCGGAGCGAGGACGACAGGCGGGATTCCGGGTTGGGACTGGAAATAAGTCTGCACCCTCCGGGCCGCGGAAAGCAGCTCCTGTTCGTCGGCCTGGCGGAATTGCGCGGTGACGGCCAGCCAGACAAGAACCACAGCCAAGCCGAGCACGATGAATTGGATGAGCGCGACGAGCAAAATGGTGCGCGAATAAACCGTCTCCGAGCGCAAGCCCAGAAGATGCCCGATGCCGTGCAAGGCGCGGCCGCTGAACGTGTCCGCACGTGGGACCAGGGTGATCATTGCTATTGTCCGGGCACGGCGGGAGCGGAGGCTCCCGGCGGCTTGCCGTCTTTCTGCGGCAGAAGCACTTTGCTCAGTCCGAAGATGGGGCCGTAGATGGCGTAAATGATACCGCCGACTACCGAACCCAAGATAACAAGGACGAACGGTTCAAGGAGTTTGTCGATCTGGGCCGACATGA
Source organism: uncultured Verrucomicrobiae bacterium (assembly GCA_963776165.1). Lineage (GTDB taxonomy): Bacteria > Verrucomicrobiota > Verrucomicrobiia > Chthoniobacterales > JACTMZ01 > JACTMZ01. The sequence goes on along the minus strand of CAVZLI010000002.1, from coordinate 142,181 downwards.
GGTCGAGTTGCTCCTCGTAGTCGGTCGCGATCTGGTCGAGCACCTCGTTCATGCTGCCGGTCTCGCCGGCCATTTGCACCACCGCGGCAATGCCGCGGCCGTCCTCGCCCAAACGGTGACATTCCATGAGGAAGGCCTCAGGCATGGACAAGCCGTCTTGGATATGGTCACGCACCTTGAGGTAGAATTCCTCGTAGTCCACGTGTCCGGAGCTTTTGGCCGCGATTTCCAGCGCGGAAACCACCCGCACGTTGGCTTGCAACAAGAGGGCGAGGATGCGGAAGCTGACCATGGCTGCGGTCTTGGTGATGAGCTTGCCGACGCTGGGAATCCTGGAGAAGAAGCGCTGCATCGGGGGATTGGCGTAGATTTTGCCCCAGTATTTGATCAGCAGATAAATCGCCCCGAAGGGAATGAGTGCCATGTAGGGCTGGTTGATCAGGATGTCCGAGAAACCCATCATGATCTGCGTGGCCACCGGCAACGACACGTTCATGGACTTGTAGAGCTTCGAGATGGACGGCACCAAAGTGAAACTCATGACGATGATGACCACCACGGCCAAAACCAACACGATGGCCGGGTAAATCATGCCGGCCTTGAGTTTGCGCAGGATGCGCAGCGACTTCTCGCGGCCGCTGGTGATCTGCTGGAAAACCATGTCGATCTGGCCCGACTCCTCGCCCGCGCGGATGAGGGCCAGCACGTCCTCGCTGAAGATGTCCGGGTGCAGGGCGAAGGCGTCGCTCATTTTTTCGCCGGAGAGGATGCTGCGACTGATGTCCGCCACCGCCCCGCGCATGCGCGGCGTCTGCAGGCGGCCGGCCATCAACTCGAGGGCCTTGTTGATCGCGATATTCCGCTGCAGGCAGCGGGCCATGCCGTTGAAGAACTGGGCCGACTCCTCGAGATTGGGCTTTTTCTGCGAGACGCGGTTGACGAACTCGTCGGCTCCGGCGATGTCGGTCACCTCGGCCGTCTCGTTCGGTGCCTTGCCGGAGCCGAAAACGGCTTTGCTGTCCTCGTCGGTGTCGACGATGACCTTCGAGACCTTGCCGTTGTAGATGTTGGTCAGTTTGACTTGCTTGAGCATGGGATGCGGTGCGTGCTTGGTCTCAGCGACGGATTTTAACCACGGATAACACGGATTTCACGGATAACCGGAGTCCTTCGAGGACGGGAAACCTTCACCAAGAAGCAGGCCGATCACGGAACGGGCCAGACGGTCGCGGGCGTGACGATGCTCACCGACTCCGAACGGTAAGACAATACCGAGCCGTCCGGGGCGGTGATCGGGTAAGTCAGGGTGCAAGTGACGTCGGTCACGGTGAAGTTCGAGCCGTCGGAGGCCGTGCAAGAGACCGTGGAGGGGGAACCGAAGCTCAATCCGTAAGTCCCGGCGGCGGGTGTGGTGGTGTCGGTAACGGTATCGGGCAGGATCTCGCGGATACGGGCCGGCGGCAGACCGAGCCGGTAGAGCGTGACGGCCTGCTCCTGCAGGTTCGCGGCTCGCAGGGAAATGGAGTTGATTTCCTCCTTGGCCATGAGGGCCCCGACGAGGGATGCGGCCGCGGTGAGACCGATGGCCACGATGCCCGCGGCAATCATCGCTTCGACCAGACTGAAACCTTTCTTCTTCATTGCTGCGCCCGGTAGTCCTCCAGCCACATCATGCGGTCGGCGATGAAGTCCAATCCGCCCGGATCGACTTCAGGAAGAATGTTGACGAAACCGGAGGGGTAATAAACCACGCTGTCGGAACGCAAGCCCCCGGTCACGGTGACCCCGAGCAAACGGAAAGCCAACCGGGTCTGGGTCAGGGTGAGGCCGAGGCGCCAACTCGAGGCGCCCTGCGCGTTCACGGTGAGGTCGAGGCCGTCATCGGCATCTTTGATCCGGTTGAAGTAGACGCGGCGGATGTTGTTGCTGCTCAACAACAGCCGCGAGAGGTTGGTCCGCGCCGGCGGCACCACGATATGCAGGGGCTTCTGGTTGTAGACGTCACTGCCCTGGAGCACCATGGTAGTGACGGGAACGCCAGAGTAGACGTTCGTGCCGTTGGTGATGGTCACCGTGTCCGTTCCTTCGTCATAACGAAGCACGGCCGTGTCGATATTCGGATCAGCCGCACCGAGATTGAGAACCACTTGGGCCTGGTTGGTAAGACCGGGCCTCAGTTCGTAGGTGGCATTGGTGAAAAGACCGTAGGCCGATGCCCCCGGCTGCACGTCAAGGAAACCCTGGTAGCCGTTGGTGTCTCCCGTGACGCGCGTCATGGTGTTGGTCACCGAAGCCACCGGCATGCGGGGCAGGCCGTAGAAGCCGATGAACTGCTCGCCGCTTGCCGCGCTCATGTCGATGTAGGGAGGCACGGCGAGCGAGGCCACATCATTGTTGGCCGGCCGCTGCTGCACAAAACTGTAGCCGGCGGCGACCGGACTGCGGGTGCGCACAGCGAAGCTCCACTCGATGTCGTCCGCTCCCTGGAGCAGCTGCGCCGCGAACAACTCACGATAGAACCCCCCGCGTTCCATCAGGTTGAAGGGGTTGATGTTCAGGACCACGTCGGTGTTGGTGGTCGACAAGGCCGTCCAATAGCTGGCCTGCACACCACCGGCAGGAGCGATGCTGAATCCGCCCGAGGCATTGCTGAAGGTGACGCTGGCGGCATTGGTGTTGGCCGGCACCGTTCCGCGAAAAATGCGCGAGTGCATATATTCCCGGGCCATGGCCCGACTGTTCCCCAAAGTGACCCGGCGCTGCACCGCGTCCCATTCCGCATCGCCAGAAAGCCCCTGCGTGGCGGCCAATTGCAGCACGGCGGCCAAAACGAAGACCCCCGCCGTCATGAGCAGCACGGCAAAAACCATCACCGAACCGGTCTTCGCCTGATAGCGGATCGTTTTCACAGCGGGGGAAAAGCGGGCAGGACAAAAAACAGACCCGTGCGGTCACCCATGTTGGCGTAGCTTCCGGGCACGGTGGCTCCGGTGGGCACTGCCACGCCCTCGAGTTTTGAAACCAGCGGATCGGGCCACCAGGCGAAAGAGAAAGGGCGGTTCGTCGCGATGTCGAAGGCCCCACCGCCGCCTGCCGCGGAACGTGGAAAAAACGCGGCCAAGGGGCGGAAGCCGTTGGCCCCGTTCGCCTCGCCGGGATAGAAAGCGTGGTAATAATCGGTCGGCACCGCGTTGTTCGTGCCGCTGAAGCGGCGCACCGAGGCGAAAGTGCCTCCCGCGGGCTCGGTGGTCGGCACGAAGTCCATCTCGTAGATGGCCAATACCGCGAGGTTGTTCGACGACTGGAGAACATTGTCCAAGGTGCCGAGGATGAAGATGCTCGCATTGGTCGCCCAATTGAGCGCGCCGCTCTGGCCGGACGGAAACGCCCCGAGTTGCGCAGAGAATGTCTCCCGCAAGGCATCCGGGGAGGTGTTGGTGCGGAAGTCCGTATTCTGCTGAACCGGCAGGCTCAGCGGACGGATCGACGGCGAACCGCGGAAGTTGCGGCCGAGGCAGAAAATGGCCGTTCCGGCCGCCGCGTCACGGACGAGACGGTCCTTCAGCATGCGCGCTTGGACGCCCTGAAAATAGTTGGGGTTGGCCCCCACCGTGATGAAGGAAGAGTTGGCCCCGTAGAGGTCGGAGATAGCGCCGCCGGGAAGCTCCACATTGGTGCTGCCGCTTTCCGAGGAGAGGTTGGAAATGACACCGAAACCGACGACCGCCGCCGTGATGATGGCGGCTCCGATGGCTGCCGCGATGAGCAGTTCGACCAGCGTGAAGGCGTCAGTCTTCGTTGGCTGCGGGCGGGGCTTCATTCTGATCCGGGGTGAATGCGTCGCCGAGGAGGGCGCGGCGGTGGTCGGTGAGCCCCTCGGTGAGGTTGTTTGTCTTGATCTGGTCGACGATCTCCTCCACGGCTTCGGTCTGGAGCGGCGGCAGGGCGAGGCCTCCTTTTTCATCGAAAGGCACGACACTGGTGAAAACCTCGCCGGGCAGAAGTGAGCGGACCCGCGGCGAGAGATCGATCCCCAAACCGATGGTGCGGGGCGGAAGGTCCCTCTGCTGGCCGCGCTCGATGAAGGCGAGGACAATCTGGCGGTCGGTGATGTCTTCGACCCGCAGGCGCTCGGCTTGGTTGGCGAAGAGGCGCGGCACCATGTCGCCCTTGCCCAATTTCATGGAACCAAGCAGCACGCGGTAGTCGCCGGGCTGCCCGGACAAACCCGCCACCCTCATGTTCCCGAGAACACGGCGGATTTTCATCTCTTCGGTCTCCACCTCGATCTTTACTTCCTCCTGCTCTTCCGCGACCGGAACGGAGAGGAGGCCGAAGGGGTTGCGTTCGCCTTCCTCGACTTTCTCCGGGACGCGCTCCTCGGGCTCGAGGGCCGCACGGTTGAGCTCGGGGAGCCGCATATCCAGCGCCTTCTGTTGTTCCGGAGTCAGCGCATTCGTCGGCAAGGTGTCTTGTGCGAACGAGGGTGCTACCAAGAACAAAGCAACGAAAATGGCGGCAACGGTCCTCACAATGCCCCCCCCGGTTTCTCCTTGCGCAGCGGCACCTCAAGGACCAGCTCCATGCGCAGATCATCGCCGCGCGAGCCCTTGCTCAGGGCAAGGCGGCCGATCCGCATGGTGGGCTTGATCTTTTCCATGTTGCCGATCCAGTTGAGCAATTTCGTGTAGTTGTCGTCGAACAGCAAAGAGGCCCGCATGAGCAGGGGCAAAGCGTCGATGTCCTTGTTGTTGATCTTGTGCGGCACCTGCTCGTAACGCTGGGACAAGGTGAGCATGGCCTGCTCGCGGACGATCATGCTGATTCCCGTCTCGGCCGACTGCTGCTCGCGCATCAGAGCAAAGAAGGGTTTCCACTTGCCCACAAATGTCAGGAGGTCGGCCGACTGCCGCTGCAGGTCGGCGAGGAGTTCTTTTTCCACCCCCAACTGCGTCTCGAGGGACTTTTCCTCCGCGCGGGCCTTCTCCACTTCCACGTCGATGGTGCGCGCTTTTTTCTGGAAGGTCATGCCGAGTTGCACGGCGATGAGAATGCCGGCCAGAACGAGGATGGCACCGATTTGCTTCGGGTTCATGGGGTGCCGCCTCCCTGGGCTCTGCGCTCTTCCGGCGTCTGACGATTGGCGATAGGATCCTGCCAGAGCAGGCTGGCCTTGTAGTCGAGGTTGCCTTGCACGCGGGTCTGGGTGGGGTTGAACTCACGGTAGTTCAGCCCGCGGATCACTTCCAGCGTCTGCTCGATTTGTTTGTCCGAAATCGTATTGAGCTTCATCGAAATGCGCAATTGTGATGGGGTCTCGGCATCGCGCTCGAGGGTGAAGTCCACGATTTCCGATTGCGGACCCATACTGCGGAGGATGGCCATGACCAGCGGCTGGAGCGGGATGGAGGCGAGCACCCAAGCCTCCAGATCGGTTGCCTCTTGGATTTCGTTTTCCAGGGCCGTTTTTTCCGTCTTGATGCCTTCGATTTCCTTTTTCAATTCCTCGATGCGTCCCAAGAGCGAGTTGCGGTGGTCGGATGCGAACTTGGCGTGCACCGAGGCGAGCGATCCCACGACCGCAAGGAAAAGCAGGGACAGGTAGAAGAGCAGCGGCACCAGCCGCATGATCATGGGCAACGGCGGCGCGATGTCCTTGCGGCCGGTCTTGAAGTCGTCGATGGCTGTGTCGGGGACAAGCATGTCAGCGTTTGTGGAGAATTTCGGCCAGCAAGCCGGGCTCCGTCAGATCGTTAAGGGGATGTCCGGGAAAAAGCTCGACCACCTTTTCAGCGAGGCCGTCCACCGGCTCGTCGCAGACCAGCACGAGGGACGCCCCGGGCGAGAGGCGTTCGCCGAAGGGCGTGAGCAATTCGAGCAGAGGCTGCAGGTCGTCGGCGGTGAAGAGGTCCGGACGGGAGCGCAGCTCCATCCAGTTGTCCTTCTCCTGCAGGAGGGCGCAGACCGAACCTTGGCAGCAAATGATATAGAGCGCGCTGACCGGCGCCTCGGCGCCCTTCTTGGTGTTCGTCGCGGCCAGGGCATGGCGGAGCAGGACGTACGTTCCGCAGCACATCCGGCCGATCTTGAGCTGCTGCTCCTTGCAGAATCCCTCGACCTTCTTGATGTTCTCCTCGTCCATGGCCAGCAGGAGACTGGAGTTGGTCTCGGGATTGTGGGTCACGGCGTAACGCTTGCCCTTTTCGTAGCGCGCGTGGAGCACGCTGCGCGGCTCTTTGCGGAGGGCTTCCTCCGAACCCTTTTTGCGCGAAAGATTCGTCTCGATGCTGATGACGTAGCGGGTGTCGAGCGAGACGGCGCACCATCCGTCATGGGACGAAGACTTGATCACCGGGCCCAGCTCCTTGAAGACCTCCTTGTAGTCTCCGTCCTTTTCCTCGCCCGGCGTCACCTCCCCCTTGGCATCGACCAGGCAGTAGTCGAGCCGGTTGCGCCCGACATGGAGGAGAGCCGTGGTCTTCTTGGGAAAACGGCTCCTCCACGACGCGGACGGGTCGTCCGGCTCCGGGCGGAAGGCGGAGAAGTTGAGGACGGCTTTGACTTGGCCCAGCATGGCTTAAAGGACGATTTCTTCCTGTTTGGAAAGATAGGATTCGACTTCTTCTTCGCTGAAACCGGAGGAGACGACTTTGGTCGTGCTGACAAAGCCTTCGGCCTCGCGGATCTGCAGACTTTTTTCAAAGTTGAACATGCCGCGCTTGAAGCCCGTCTCCAATTCTTGGTCGAGCTTCTTGAAATCACCCCGGCGGATGATGTTGACCACCCCGTCGTATTGCAGCAGCACCTCGTGCACCGGGAAGCGCTTACCCTGCTTGTCGTCAACCATGAGCCGCTGGCACATGATCAACTTCAGACAGTCGGCCAAGCTGGCCTGAGAACTGTCGAGGCGCTCGCTGGGGATGAGCTTGAGGAAACGCTGCACGGTCTGCGAGGCGGACGACGTGTGCAGCGTGGCCACGACCACGTGGCCGGTCTCGGAGGCCTGCAGGGCGATCTCAGCCGTCTCGCCGTCGCGGATCTCGCCGATGATGATGACATCCGGAGCCTGACGCAGCGCGGCACGCAGTGCGTTGCCGAAGTCCAATTCGTCCGTCCCCATCTCGCGCTGCGAGACCAGCGACGGGCTATTTTCCGGATAAACGAACTCGATCGGGTCCTCGAAGGAAATGATGTGCTCCCGACGGCGCTTGGCCCGGTGCATGACCATCGAGGCAATGGTTGTCGATTTGCCGCTGCCCGTGGCGCCGCAAATGAGAAAGAGTCCGTTTTTCGCCTCGAGAAAGGCCTTAAGCGCCGGCGGTGGGACCTTGATCGATTCGGGCGTCGGAATCTCGTTGGGCAGGAGACGAAGGACCCAGCGCAGGCGCCCTTTGGTCAGCATCTGGCTGACGCGATAGCGCCGGCCATGCAGGTCGATCGCGCTGTCCACACAGCCCGGCTCCATGTGCTCGGGCACTTCGAGATCATAGGTCACCGTGTCATAGACCAGCTGGCCGTTGACCTTGTAGGCCAGGGGTTCGTTGGCCGTGAGATAAAAGTCGCTGACCCTCGCATCCTGGCTCAATTCCTTGAAGCGCTGGCCGATGGGGGATTCAGGATCGATGTGGAGATAGTTCATATCGGGTGGGTGTGTTGTTCAATTCATTCGACATCGACCGTGCCATTGGGGGCCACAGTCAGCGTGCTGGCATACATACTACCGTAGAAAAATGAGTCGTTCCCAACCGTCACCTCGCTGTTGGCGGCCCAGAGGGACGCATAGACCGTGCCGCCCCCGGTGATGTCCACGGCGTTGGTCATGACGTTCATGCGCAGGGTGGCGGTCGATCCAAGGACGATGTTGTTCGTGTCGCCGAAGACGACACCCTTGTTGTCGAAGCCGTCGAGGAAGAAGATCTCCACCGGACCGAGAACCTCAACCGATCCCTTGTTCCAAGTGTTGGCGGCGAAGATGTATTGTGTCGTGGTGCCCGGTGTGCCCAGCCGCAGCACGCTTTCCGTCGCGTTCATGGTGATCGTGTTCGAATAGACCCCGGAAGGCAGGGCGTTGGTGAAGACGCCGGAAATTGTTCCCGTGTAGACGGGCAACCCCTCGGGCACAACGGGCACAGCCGGAGGCGGCGGCGGGTCGGCCCGGCGGTAAATCTTGCCCTCGATGTAGGCGCTCTTGGTCAGTTTGATCGTGTAGTTGCTCGGATTGGCCGAACCGTTCAGGTCGACAACCTGGCGCAGGTCGAGTTGCGGCTCGGCCAACTCGCCCGATGCCGTCAGCTCCTTGCCACCGATCAAAGAGCGCGGAATCTGTCCCTGCTCGACGTAGGCCTGACCTTGCTGCACCACCGTCTTGGTCTTGTTCCCCGAGCCGGGGGTCTCGATTCCGGGCAAGCCGGGCACGTAGAGGTTGCCCCGGATGATCTCGCCGCCGGCATTGAAGATGCCTAGATTGGCCGGGGCGGAGACAAAGATAGATCCACGGAAGGTGCCGTTGACATCACCACCGCTGATGTTCGCGCCGACAAATTCGGAGGGCAGCGTGGTGATCGTGTTGTAGTTGCGGACCACCGGCTCCGAGGAGAACCACGATTCATAGCCCTCGGGGCCCGCCGCTTGGGCGGTGAAAACATAGCTGGTCGAGGGTAAACTGCCGCCGGGAATTCCGCTCGTCCCGGAGTAAAGGGTGGCCCCGGCTGCGGGAAAACCTCCCACGGTGGCAGTCAGCGGGGCCGATCCGTCGGTGGTGTAATATTTGCGCATGCCCGCGGGCACCGAGCCGGTTTCGTTGACCAGCACAAGCGGCGGCAGGGAAATGGGGTTGGCCGGAATGACATTGAGGGCCAAGGGAGTGGGGACGCGTGTGCTTGTTCCTTCGGCCGCCGGCGAAGTCGTGAACCAGTCGGGCTTGAGCGAGACAGCCGCCGCCCGGACGGTGATGGCCGTATTCGCACCCCAGACGCCCAACCCCAGTTCGACCGGCACCGAAGGGAAAGAACCATTGAAAGAGGGGCCGCTCAACGCCGTGCCAGAGGTCGCGGGATCCGTCCCGTCCGTGGTGTAAAGGATTTGGAAATTCGCACTGCTCAGGTAAGGCGCCGGGATGTCGTCGACATTGTCGAGATTGATCGTCGCCGTGATGGGAGCGAGCAACGCCTCACCAACCATTTGCCCCCCAGCTTGGGCATAGGTCACACCCGTGGGGGCGGAAACCGACACGCTCAATTCCAAAGGATCCAGATCGTAAATCTCCGAACAGGCGGAGCTGTTGAAATAGCGGCTCGGATCGATCGACACCGCGACGGCCGTGACCACAGAGCCGGGGTTGACATTGAAAGGGGAACCCACCGAGAGGATCCATGATCCGCTTTCGGGTGCGTCGATCGTCCCGATCCGGTAGTAAGCGATGGAACTACCGGACGGGTTGACCGAGTTGTCGATTTCCACCACAAGGGGGAAATCACCCAGCGTAAGAGTCCCCCCCGCGGGCGAGATGGCCGGACAATCCAAGCCGACCAGCACGGTGTTGGTCGTGCCGAGGGTAGTGCCCCCGTCGACCGTGCCGGGTTCGAAGACCGGCGCGTTGACCTGGGTGGGCGTCCCCGGCGAGTAGGACCAGAGCCAACTCGGCGGACCCGAAGCCACCGGCCCGCCGACCGGCGAGGGCAGGCCACGACTGAAAACGATCCCGTTGGAAGAGCGTTCCACGATGAAGCGAGGCCGCGGACTGGTGACAAAGCGGGCACTCCACTCGAAATCGGTCGCGTTGGTGACTACCCGGGGATCGAGGAAAGGCCCCAAAGGGCCGGTCATTTCCCAAGTCACTCCACCCTGCACCCGCTGTTTGAGAGCTTCTATGACACTACCCGCGTTGAGCGCGCCCTGCGAGCCACCGGCCACGAGGTAGGCGTCGATGGCGTTGTTCACGATGACCACGTCCTGCTCGAGCTTGGCTTTCTTCGCCGCATTCGGCCCCTGCTGAATGGACGGCACCACCACGGTGGCGACCAGTCCGATCACCGAAATGACGACCAGTGCTTCGACCAACGAGAAGGCAGTGCATCGGTTATGTATGGCGATCATGGGAGTCGTCAGGTGTTATACAAATTCTAGCACGAAAAGAGCCCCGTGCCACTGGACTCAAGGAAGACCCAGCTTCCAGAGTTCAGTGTCGGTCTGGGCTTTTGCCAGCACCTTATTCAAGTCAACTAGCAGAGATTCGGCCCGAGCCAACTGGTCCGACAACGTCTGAGACATGAATTGCCCGCTCTCAGGCACCTGCATTTGCAGCCAATCGCAAAGCGTTCGCACCCGCTGGATCACCGCCCGCAATTCGCTGATACTCTTCTCGTCATCACGCCCCTCCAGATTTGTCTGCTGGAAGTAACGTAGTTGGAAGTCGGCCCATTGCAGGGCGCGGGCCACCCCGCCGTCCCCACCCAAGAGCCGGCCATCAGGTGCGAAGTTGGGTGCGGGTGGTGGCTGGCCAGGGCGGAGCGGAATCACCGCCTCGGGACTTTCGGAAATCCCCGGGGTTCGCGAAGGGTCGGAGATGAGATACGGAGTGATGAAAATAATCAGATTTGATTTGTCCCGCGCTCGCGACTTGTTTTTGAACAGATAACCAAGGCCCGGGATACTTTGCAGCAGCGGTATGCCGCCGGTAATATTGCGGTCCGCTGTTTTTTCCAAACCGCCCACCGCAAGGGTGTAGCCCGAATCAACCTGTAGCGATGCATTGTAAACCCGCTGGGTGGTCACCGGATAAGCGTTCTCTCCCGTCCCGAGGTTAAGGCGCACAAAATCCACGATCTGAGAAATAGTGACAGCGACGGTGAGCGCGATCTGGTTGTTGCCAACGGCCTTTGGAAGAATGTTTATTTGGGTTCCGACTGGGACATATTCCAAAGTTCCCACAGGTTGACCCGAGGTTCCGCCAGATTGCACGGTCTGCACCCCGGCGTTGACTGGGGTATTTTCCGCAGATGTAATCGCAACTTCTCGATTGTTGATTGTGAGCACTCGTGGATATTGCACCAACGAACTGTCGCGATCTTCCATGAAAGCCTGCATGGTGAACGAAAACTCATCGAGACTGAGGATCGCCGAGTAGGGGACATGTCCCCGAAATCGAGGCTGCGGCCGTGCATCCGCTACGGCGATCCGGTTACGGCCTCGGCAACCGACGGGAGTCGTCTCGAATGTTGTGTTGCCTTGCTCGTCAACACTCGCCGTAAGGATTTCCACGTTCTCTCCCCTTTGCCGCGAATTCTGGAATCCGATCGACCCGATCTCGCCATCGGCACTGCCAATGCTCGCCTGCCCACCAACCGTCAGACCGGTGCCAAAAGTGTTGGCCCAGTTGATACCGAGGTCGGTCTTGGGATTCTTGCGGGTCTCGAGGAATTTGACTTCGATGGCAATCAGGTCTTGGGGCTTGTCCACGCGCTGCAGATATTCCGCCACCCAACGATGCTGTTTACGGGTAGCCACCACCCACAGATACATTGGGTCCGAATTGTAGATAACCTGCGGCTCTTGTGGCGGGATGTAAACTGGCTGAGGCTATCCGGTTGCCTGAGTCTATACCGTCATCTGTCCCCCCGCCTCCCACCGCTCCCGCACCTTTCTACGCCGCCAGGAGCGATCAAGGAACGCTGGACCTCGGTGCCGCTGCCGGCATCAGGATCCTCGAATGTGCCGTCCGAGTTGTATCCAATCGGCTTCATACCAATGCTTAACCCGGATCTTCGTTGACGATGCGGGGTGCCTTACGACTCGAAGACGCGTTGCGAATACTGCAGTGGAAGATTCGGGCTCAGTAATGGTGGTGCCGGAATCGCCCCCGCCGACATGCCCCCGCCGGCACGACCACCACCCTCGCGCCGGAAATCCACTCTGTCCACCGAGTCGTGTCGTAGCTGGTAAACCACCCCGATCAATTCGTTCTCGTCCTCTATCCTCTGTGTGCGTTCGAGGTTGGCATCGCGGACTCCCATGAACCAGACGCCGTCTTCGTAGCGAATGCGTATATCGTTCTGCCTGGCCACGCTCTCAAGCGCCGCGAAAGGGCTGGCCGTCATGCGGAAGGTAACCAGTTGCTGCGCCTGCGGCGAATTTTCCGGTATCCCGATGTAGGGTATACCGGCCTGCTCGGCCAGAAACCGGAGCACATCGCGCAAGAGGGCGCGGTCGAAGTTGAATTGCTCGGGCGGCATGCTGCGCAGTTGCGCCGCCTTGCGGTTGCCCTCGACACCGTAGTCGGTTTTGCCCACCGGACGCCCGATGGCAACCAAGGGCTCGGTTTCGCTTCGGCACCGCGGGAGTGGGAAAAGCGACGTCGCCCGTGCGCAGGGGAGGGGTTGGTTCGGGCGGAGTCGACGGCGCGGCAAAGGGAGTCTCCGCACATCGGGCTCCGACGGCGGAGCAGGAGTGTTGGTTTGTGGCAGCGGTATGGCTTCGAGCAACGTCTCTTCCTCCGAAGATACAGGCTGCCCGGGATCAACCGGCGTGGTCGAAGCCGGCTCCGCGGGAGGCACGGGTTCCACTGGCGACTGGGCCCCCGAGCGGGCACCGCCAACAACGGCCAAGACGAGGATGGCCGCACAGACAGTCAGAGCAATGCGATGAGCCGACCTTTCCAAGAAAGATCCTGCCGAGGCCAACAATTTGGCGACTAAAAAATATTCACAACGGCGAGTCGAGCGGGGACAATTTTTCAAAGTCGATCCTGCCCCAAGCCCTTAAGGAGGTCAAAAGAGTTATTCACAAGGGGTTGCGACACCTCAACCCCGACCCTCTGCCGCACGATAGGGACGGCGGGCCTCAGCCGTCCGCATGCCAGCTTTTGCTTCGGACAGGTGGCAGGCATCCAGTCGTGCCCGGGTGCCCCGCCCGTGCTGTCTGTCCGAAAACGGGCGAACCGGAGTCCCGCCAAAGCGGGACGTAGATGGCCCATAGGCCCTGAACCCGCGCATTGGCGGGTGTTTGCCGGGAGTAACTGGGGCGCTTTCAGTCAGGTGGATCGCGATGTCCCCATCGAGATTTCCTCTCTGAAAAATCGCGCCGGGACGGCGCGATCCACCTTTGCTTTGGCGGAAAGTCATAACTCGAGTTAGTCAGGAGCTTCTGAACCCGCGCGGCGGGTGTGGTTTGGGAGTAACTGGGGCTACCATCGTTGCAAAGGGGGAAAGGCACCGACGCTCATAGAGCGCCGCTACAACCCGATCAAAACTTGTAGCGGCGGTCTATGACCGTCGCTGCCTGGAAACACTTCAAGTTACTCGGGAGCCCCCGAACCCGCGCGCGGCGGGTGTGGTTGGGGAGTAACTGGGGCTTGAGGTAGGGCGCGACGTCCCCGGCGCGCCGATTGAAGTGCGCGGCGGGTCCGGAGGCCCCGCCCTACCTGACAACGCGGCCGGATAACACATCAAGTTACTGGGGAGGCAAACGCCCACTGCCCTTGGGCTTTGTCTCCAGTCATAACAAGTCCCAAAAGATTGTAGGCCTTACCACCTCAGGTAGGGACGAGCGGCTCGCTCGTCCGCTCTCCCTCCAACGGACACGCGAGCCGCGTGTCCCTACCCTCAGAAGCTTGTCCGATGATCCAGATCCTTTTCGGGTGTGCCATGACTCCCTTGCACACACCCGCCAGGCCCCACCCCTACCGCAACCGCTTGCCCTGCACGCCGAGGCTCGCTTGCGGATCGTCGTCGGGCACCGCGGCCAGTTCGGCCGTGACCGGAAAGTGGTCGGAATAAGTCAGGCGCCACGCCTCCGGGTCGCGCATGCCGTCTTTGTTGTGGATCCGGTAGCTGCGCGTCTCGATCTCCTCGAACGTGCCGAGCGGGACGACGTGGTCGATCTGGCGGTTGAAATGGATGATGGAGCGCCCGGCGTTACTGCGCGTGAGAAACGCCGCGAAGGCACCATCGGTCAGGATGTCCGCTTCGGCGGCGCTGTTGTCGTGGTTGAAGTCGCCGGCCACGACGATGTCGTTGTCCTCGCCGGGCTTGGACACCAGATCCTCGAGATACTTGCGCAAGGCCGACAACTCGCCCTGCCGCCGCTCGAAGTCGTCCGCGTCACGCCCCGCTTTCAAATGCACGCTGACCATGCGGAAGTCCGGACCTCCGGCGCGGCACTTGAAACCCGCCATGACCGGCACGCGGTGGAACAGCGCACCCTGCTTCAACTCTTGCAACTCACCCGCGCCGGTCATTTCCAGCCGCGTGTCGTCCCAGAGGAATCCCGGGGCGATCTGCCCCTTCTGCCCGAGTTGCCCGCTGGTGCCTATGACATACTTCCAATCCGGCCCCATCAGCCGGCACAGTTCCTTGAGCGGCTTCTCCCCGTTGATTTCGCAGACGGCCAAAGCCTGCACGTCGAGGCCCTTGATGTAGTCTGCCACGGCCTGCATGTCCTCCTCGGTGCGCGGCGGATCCTCGCGGTTGCCGAAAAACTCCAGATTCCACGCCCCGATACGCAAAGGCACCAGCCCGGGACGCGTCACCACCGCGGCGGCGGCGGTTTCCTGGGCGGAATCGCGACGGGCCTCGATGTTCTCCAAAGCGGCCGACCAGCGCGCCGCCCGCTCGTTCTGTTGCTGCTCGTAGGTCTGTCGCGCTTCCTCCAACCGCTTCTGCAACTGGGCTTGGTCGGTCACGCGCTTCTCCCGCAAATCACGCGCCAGGGCGATTTCGCGCGTGAACCAACTCCGCGGACGTCGCGCCTCCACCACTCCGTCGGTCACCACGTAGTAGCCCGCTTCCTGACGCAACAAACGCACTTCCGTGCCCTCGGAAAATCCGCGCACCCCGCCATCGTGCTGCTCGCTGAAGCGCTTGACCACGAAGAGCACGCCCTCGGGAGCAAAGCGCGCTTCCGGCTCCGGCGTGGGTGATGGACTCGGGACCGGTGTCGGCGTAGCCACCGGCGTCGGCGTGGGCGTGGCCGGAGGCGGCACGGCGCGCTTCTTTTCCACGTCCTGCCAAATCACATAGCCGAGGTAACCGAGGCCGACGAAAATGAGGAATACGATGAATTTGTGCATGGATCCCGAGGTATGGTGGTGTGTGACAAATGCGTAACAAATCGCAAAGCGTCAACAACAGAGAACCACCTTTTCCGCTTTCCAGCATTTCCGGTTTTCCGCATTTTCGCCGCATGTCGCCCGACCTCTACGAAAAGCTCGGTCAATTCTACCTAGGACGCGAAGTCACCCCCGGCGGCCAGCTCACCGACGACCTCCTTCTCTACGATTCGAGCAATCTGACCACTCACGGCGTCTGCGTCGGCATGACCGGCAGCGGCAAGACCGGGCTCTGCATCGCCCTGCTCGAGGAAGCCGCCATGGACGGTATTCCCGCGCTGATGATCGACCCGAAAGGCGACCTGGGAAACCTCCTCCTCACCTTCCCCGAAATGCGCGGCGAGGATTTCGCCCCGTGGGTCAGCGAAGAAGACGCCCGCAAAGCCGGCGTTACCACGGAGGAATTCGGCACCCGGGAAGCGGAAAAATGGAAAGACGGCCTCGCCCAGTGGGGCCAGACGCCGGAACGCATCGCCGCCCTTCGCGAGAAATGCGAGATTGCCATCTACACACCCGGCAGCAACGCCGGCATCCCGCTCTCCATCCTGCGCTCGTTCGAAGCCCCTCCTGCGGACATCGCCGGTGATGCCGAACTTCTCGCCGAACGCGTGCAAAGCACGGTGTCCGGTCTGCTCGGACTCCTCGGCATCGACGCCGACCCGCTGCAAAGCCGCGAGTTCAGCCTGCTCTCCGCCATCCTGCAAAACGCGTGGAAAAGCGGGCAATCCCCCGACCTCGCCGCGCTCATTGCCGCGGTGCAGGATCCGCCCTTCGACAAAATCGGCGTCCTCTCCATCGAAGATTTTTTCCCCGAACGCCAGCGCCGCGGACTGGTCATGGCGCTCAACAACCTCCTCGCCTCCCCCGGGTTCGCCACCTGGCGCGAGGGCGAGCCGCTCGACATCGCCCGTCTCCTCCACACGCCCGAAGGCAAACCGCGCCTCGCCGTCCTCAGCATCGCCCACCTCTCCGATGCCGAACGCATGTTTTTCGTCACCACCTTCCTCGAGGAGGTCATCGCCTGGATGCGCCGCCAACCCGGCACGCCGTCCCTGCGCGCCCTCCTCTACATGGACGAAATTTTCGGCTACCTCCCGCCCATCGCCAACCCGCCGTCCAAAGGTCCGCTCCTCCTCCTGCTCAAACAAGCCCGCGCCTTCGGACTCGGACTCCTCGTCGCCACACAAAACCCCGCCGACCTCGACTACAAAGCCCTGGCCAACTGCGGCACGTGGTTCATCGGGCGCCTGCAAACCGACCGCGACAAACAACGCGTCCTCGAAGGACTCGAAAGCGCCAGCGCCGGACGCGGCGCCGACCGTGCCAAGCTCGACGACTTGCTCAACGCCCTCGGCAAACGCGTCTTCCTGCTCAACAGCGTGCACGAGCCGGCACCGCGACTCTTCACCACGCGTTGGACCATGAGCTACCTGCGCGGACCCCTCACCCGCGAACAGATCCGCACCCTCATGGACGCCGCCGAACGTCCCGCCCCGACCGCGCCTCCGCTCTCGGCGGCCCCGGCCGAACCCGCCACCGCTTCACCCGAACCGCCCGTCGCCGAGCCCGGCGTGTGGCAACTCGTGGCCGACGGCACCGGACAAGTGCTCCAGCCTTCGCTCGGCCTGCGCATCCGCGGCACCTTCGCCTCGCGCCGTCCTGCAGCCGAAGCCCCCGCCGAAGTGCTCGTCCGTGTTCCCCTCTCCCCGGACGGTCAACCTTCGTGGAAACACGCCAGCGTGGCCACCGCCGCCCACCAGGCGCATCCGCCCGTCCCGCACGGCGGATCCGTTTTCGCCCCGGTGCCCGCCCCCGCTCTGCAAGCCGCGCCGCAGCAGACATGGCAGATGGAAGCCCGCACCCAACTCGGCGAAAGCCTCGAAGTCCCCGTCCTGCGCGAAGGCAAAATCGTCGGCGCCCCCTTCGAAACCGAAGCCGAATTCCGTCTACGCCTCGAGCAGGCCGCCCGCGAGGAACGCGACGAAACCGTGCAAGCCATCCGCCGCAAATACGAAACGAAGCTGCGCACCGCCGCCGACAAAGTGAACCGCGCCCGTGAAGTCGTGGCCCGCGAAAAATCCCAAGCCCGTAACGCCCAGATGCAGACCGCCATCAGCGTCGGCACCTCCATCCTCGGCGCCCTCTTCGGCAAACGGGCCTCCGGGCTCGGACACATCACCCGCGCCGGCACCGCCGCCCGCGGCGCCACCCGCGCCATGAAAGAATCCGCCGACGTCGGCACCGCCGAGGAAAAACTCGCCGCCGCCGAAGCCGCCGCCGCCGACTTTGGAAGCCGAACTCGAAGCCAAGATCGCCGACCTCCCCTCGCCCGCCGCCATCACCGCAAACCCCGCGACCCTCCGCCTCAAACTCCTCCCCGCCACCCTGCGCATCGAATCCTCGGGCATCCTCTGGACGGCCTGATACCGCAGAGCTTGTAGCGGCGGTCTGTGACCGCCGGACCCTTCTAATCCCAGGCACCGTTGGTCACAGCCCTCCGCTACACCCGCATCACTCTTCCCACACCTCCAAGCGCAGGAACTTCCGCTGTTCGCCCGTCAAGACAGGCGCCGTGGCACGGCGTGTTTCATAATCCCCGTGGTCGGTGACCAACTCGTCGGTGACCCTGTCCGCCGACCACTCGCCATCCGTCAGCGAATTCCGCCACTTCATACCGCCGACCACACCTTGGATCAGCTTGCTGCGACGATATTGCATGCTGACTTCACCCGGAACCGAGGCATCCATGACCATGCCCGCATCGGCAACTCCATCCACCGGGCTGAGGCCCATGAAGTATTCGACGAGGTTGGCCAATCCGTCACCATCCGGGTCCGCTCCCGGCGCAGGGTCGGTAAGGTCGGGATAGTTTTCGGTCCAGCCACCGAAATCGGGAACCGTCGGCTGCACGGTGAGGACCAAGCTGTCGCTCGAGGTCCGGACGCCGTCACTCACCGTAACGAAGATCGTCGCCTGACCGCTCTGCCCTGCGACCGGCGTGATCGTCATGGTCCGACTCCCTCCCGCGCCGCCGAAAACGATGTTGGCATCGGGCACCAGGGCCGGGTTGCGGCTGGCTGCGGTGAGCACGAGGTCATCCGACGGCGTGTCATCGTCGGCAATCGTCACGACCAAGGGCCCGGCGACCGTGTCTTGTTCGATGGTCAGATCGGAAATGTCGCCGATTGTCGGTGTCGCGGGTTCGGGAGGGGCAACCGCAACGACAATATCATCGACAAAAGCACGTTTGGCCGTGGTGGCCAAGGTGACCGTTAAACCGTTCGAAGCGCCGGCAAATGTCACCGTCTTTTCCACGAACGGGCTCGCCATTGGGTTGGTATAAGCAACCGTCTGCGGGGGCAAACCCGGCACACTCACCAAGATATCTCCCTCCACGGAAGTCCATCCCTTGACCTTGAAGGAAACAGTCATGTTTCCCGACACTCCAACGTTGAGCGGCCGAGTTGTCATGGAACCGGTGCCGGAACTGGATCCCAGCCTGATAGCGCCGCCCGCCTGGTAGGCACGCTCCAAACCTGCGGCGGGAAAATTCGTGTTGCCTGACCAAGGCGAACTGGAACCGCTGGTGGTCGTATTGTTCCCCGCTGTGATCGAAGAGAAGTCCTCCTCGAAGATGACAGATCCCCCACCTTCGATCACCGTGATGACCAACTCGACTGCGTCCTCTCCGAAAGCGTTGCTTGCCGTGACCGGCACGGTGAACGAACCCGCGCTGGTGGGGATTCCGGAGATGAGGCCGGTCGAGGGATCCAGCTCGAGCCCCGGCGGCAAGTCGATCGCGGTGAATGCGGTCGGGGCATTGTCTGCCGGGATCGCGTAGAAAAATTCCATGCCGACCGACGCAGTGATCTCGAGAGGGCCGTTGATGACCGGCCTCGCCGCGGGGATATCGTAGTCCGCCTCGAAGTCGTCCATCATCATTCGCTCGCCGTCGCTGCGGAACAATTCGATGAACACCTGCTGTCCGGTCCCGGGCGCAATGTCGACCTCGCCCGAGTCGTAGCGCCGGTAGACCTTGTCGCCGTCGAACCAGTCGCCGTTGGTTGAAAACAACGTCGTGTAGGTGGCGCCGCTGTCGGTGCTGTAGCGGATCTCGAAATTCGGCGTCGGGCTGTTGTCCCAACGCGCCAGGCTCATGGCGAAGCGGCTGATGGCGTTGGTCGTGACATAACGGACATAGGTATCGGATACCCTGTCGCTGCCGAGGCGCCATGCGTTGCCGCCGAGCGTCTCGGTCGTCTCGCGCAGGGCGCTGTTGGCCGTGAAGTAATCGCCGGACGGCGCATCCGCATTGTTGGTGAAGGTGCGGAGGCCGTAACCCGTGGTGCCCCCGCCCCACGACGTGCCGTCGTCGAAGTTCTCCTGATAGGTCGCGAAGCTCGGGGGGTCGGTCACGGACACGACAATATCCTCGCTGGTCGAACCAGCCACATCGGCCGCGCGGAAAGTCATGCTGTAATCACCCACCGGCGAGGCGTTGGTCCAGCGGAAGAGACCCGACCCGTTGGTCGCGGTGAAGGTCGCACCCGGGGGAAGATTCAAGGCGGTCAGCGTGATGGCATCGTCGCCGACTGGATCGGAGGCCAGCACGGGAAACTCCAAGGTGTTATCGACGATCACCGTCTGGTTGCCGATGGGCGAAAGGACAGGCGGTTGGTTGGCCTGCACGGTGATCGGCACCGTGATGCTGTTGGTGCCATCCTTGTCGGCCGCACGGAAGACCGGGGCGTAGTTGCCCGCCGGTTGGGCCTCATTCCATGTGAAGCTACCCGCGCCGCCCGTCGCGTTGAACACGGCCCCGGGCGGCAGATTCGAAGCGGTCAGCGTGATGGCATCGCCGTCGACCGGATCGGTCGCCGTGACAGTGAAATTCACCGGACGCCCGACCACCACCGTTTTCGGGGCGATGCCGGCGAAAGCCGGCGGTGTGTTTTCCGCGCAGCACACCGGTTCGCTGACGATAATCTCCAGCGACCAGCCGCCGGAAATCATCCCGACATCTTCACCAGCGGCATCGGTGACATAAAGCGACCAAAGCCCGTTGGCTTGTCCGCCGGCAAATTCGGACAATGAGCCGGCGTAAGGAGACGCGGGCGCGGGTGACGGCATCGAAGCCACGCTGCCACTCGGCAGGTAGGTGCCCGAGGTGACCGTGCCGCCGATCGTGCCCGTTGCCGTGTCGTCGAAAACCAGCGAGGCATTGACCGCGTCATTACCGCCGCCCACGCCCCCCATCAGCGCCACTTTGCGGCCATCGGGGGACACGAGAACGATGTCCACGTCCTCGGGATACGTGTGGGAGAAGCCGGAAAGCGTCACGCGCACCGCCGACACCGGTCCCGCAACGCCGGAGACATTGATCGACGACGGATAAGGCGTGGCCGTGGTGTTGTCGCGGATGGTCATGGACGCGCCGTTCGATTCCGTGACACTGGTCGTCACAACCGTTCCCAGCGCGAATTCGTGCGGCACCGTCGCCACCACCTCGCCACCATCGCGGATTTCCAACACCGCGGAAATGATGTCACCACAGTCGCCCTCGGCGACGAACTCGAAGTTGCGTGTCGCGGAATCCCCCGGCGCCAAGACGCCGAAACTCTGCGGCCCGGGGGTCAGGGCGGTCACCCCGCTCTGGTCAAGCAAGGTGGCCGTGACCTCGGACGAGCCGAGCGTGCCGGTGTTGCGCAAGGTGAACGCCACCGTGACGATCTCGCCGGGGTCCGGGGCGCCGTTGCCCGCACCGCAGCCCTCGGCCACCAGCGTCGCGCCCGCCGACACGATCCGCGGCGCCTGCGTTTCCGCCCCACCCGTCAACACGAGGGAATAAGCCTGCGAGGCGGTGGTCAGGATGCCGTCCAATGACACGGTCACCGTGTAGGTCCCGGCTTGGACCGGGTTGGCCAAATAGACCTGCTCGACATTGTCGACGTTGTTCTTGCCGCGCGTGGCCGCCGCCGCCATCGACGGCATCCGACCACGTGCCGACGAAGGGCATGACAAAGGGCTGGTAGACCGTGGTGCCGTCCGGCGCGGTAATTTGGAGGTCGAGATTGTGCACGCAAATTCGGCGTCCGGCTGTCCTGTCGCGGTCTGCGCGGCCCCCGCGGGATCGGTCCAGCAGAGCGTGGCGCGGATCGGGCTCACGCCGTCCCACTGGAACGTGTGGGTCTGCGGCGCGGCCGCGCTGGCGATCGAGCCCTCGATCAGCTTCGGCGTGGCGGGGTATTGCTTTGTGGGCCAGGATAATGTCGGCTGCCGCCTTCGTGTTGATCAAACCCCAACCGAACCTGTAATCCGGACCCGCCGTGCCCAAGTCGTCCGCCGTATGGATGAGCAGCGCCTTGAGCATGCTCGCCCGCATCAGCTCTCCGGAGAATTCCCTGCGGTAAAGCTGGGCCAGCAAGGCGGCCGAACCGGCGGCGGAAGGCGTCGCCATGCTCGTGCCGTCGTAGCTGTCATAGGAGGAGTCGCCCGTGCTGATTGGAGAGTTTACGCCGACGCCATTGGCCACCACATCCGGCTTGATGCGCCCGTCATCGCACGGGCCCCAGCTGGAAAATGACGACATGGTTCCCGCCGCGGGGGACCGGACACCGCCGCTCACCGCATCGTTCACCGCCCCGACGGTCATGAGGTTCTTGGCTAGCCCGTTGAAGGTGATCGATTGGTAGCCGCCCTTGGCAGTGAGAAGATCCTGTTCGTTGCCCGCCGCCCAGAAGGGCAGGTAGTAGGGCAGGTTGACCAACAGGGCGTCCGTGTCGCGCGCTTCCGTCTCGTAACGGCCCATGTCGGCTGTCGCTGCATTGTAGCCGTAGGAGTGATTCGAAATGGGGATTTTCGAGGCATCGGCGCCGGCCGTCGCCGCTCCGGAGGAAGTCATTTCGCTGTAGTCGCTGTTCCAGTCCCACGAATCGATGGCCACGGCCGGCGCCATGCCTTTCGCGGAGGCCGTGACGCCCGAAGCGCCGATGGTGCCCGCCACGTGCGTGGCGTGGTCGTCGTTGGCCGCGCCCGAGTTGCGCTTGACCACCCGCGAGGTGGTGAATTCACGGTGCGTGTTGCGCACCGAGCCCGCGTCCCACACACCGACTTTTACCGTGCTGCCGTTCAAACTGTAGGGCGCGGGGTAGACCAAATTGGCCGCGCTGGAAATGGCGGCGTTGGCGTTCATCGTCGTGCGGTAAAGCGGGCCCTCGGGCCGGATGTCGTGGAGGATCGAAACTTTGTTTCCGGGGCCCTCGATGCGCACGGGGATGCCAAGTTCCTCGGCCCGCGCCAGCACCGCGCGGTAGCGGATGTCTTCCGCCTCGGCCATCTCGGTGGCCGCCTGCACCCTTTGCGCGGGAACCGAAAAATCCTTGCCCGCCAAAATCTCCGGCACCGTGCGATAGGCCGGCGCCCCTTTCACCGTTCGTCCGGACGCGCGCGGTCGAGCCAACGAAGTCTGGTCGGGGAAAGACGAAATTTTCGACGGCTTGGCCACCGGAAGACTCGCCGCTCGCGTCCCGCCCGCGGGCGTACCCGGCAGGGGCGCTGCGCTTGGTGGCGTCGACGTGCCCATAGCGGGAGCCGTGGCCGAGGCGTTGGTTGCGGTGGAGAGCGCACCGCCCGTTGCCGCGGACGACGGGGAGGAAGATGCCGCAAGACCGGCGGCAGACGGTCCACCGTTTGGGGGACCACCCTGGTCCAAGGCGGACGGAGAAACCCTTGGTTCGGTCCCGAGAAAAATCGCCACCGCCAACAACAAAGGAACGCCCGACAACAAAGCAATGAGGGCGACTTTCTTGTTTAGCATAGCGGCGCAGCGGTGGTTCCGACGCGGCAATCAGCTTAGACACTATTCCGAAACTGACGTTCGGCAACCGGCAAAAGCACCTTAGTTGTCACATATTCGTCACAAGAATCCGCGATCAGTCGATCATTTCGTAGGCTGGCAGGGTGAGAAATTCGGCGAAGTCCTCGCTCTTCGACATCTCGGTGAACAGGTCCGCCGCCTCGCGGTAACGTCCGGCAGCGAAACGCTCGGCGCCGACTTCCTCTTCGATCTTGGCCATCACCTGCGGCAACAGTTCGTCATAAAGCGCCGGCGTGATCGCGCGCCCGTCATCGAGCTTCGCCCCGTAACGCATCCACTGCCACAACTGCGTGCGCGAGATCTCCGCGGTGGCGGCGTCCTCCATCAAGTTGTAGAGCGGCACGCACCCGTTGCCGCCGAGCCAGGCGGCCAAATATTGGATGCCGACGCTCATGTTGCCGCGCAGGCCGGCCTCGGTGATCGTGCCCTGCGGCACGGCCACCAATTCGGCGGCGGTGACTTTGACGTCGTCGCGCTGGCGGAAAATCTGGTTCGGTGTCGGCATGTGCTTGTCGAACGCCTGCAGCGCGACCGGCACCAATCCCGGGTGCGCCACCCACGTGCCGTCGTGGCCGTCGGTCGCCTCGCGTTCCTTGTCGGCCAGCACCTTGGCGATGGCCGCCTCGTTCGCCGCCGGATCGTTTTTAATCGGGATCTGCGCCGCCATCCCGCCCATGGCGTGCGCTCCGCGACGGTGGCAATTCTTGATGACCTCGAGGCAATAGGCCCGCATGAACGGCACGGTCATGGTGACCTGCGCGCGCTCGGGCATGACAAAGCCCGGGCGGTTGCGGAACTTTTTGATGAAGCTGAAGATGTAATCCCAGCGTCCGCAATTGAGCCCCGCCGAGTGGTCTTTCAGCTCGTAAAGAATCTCATCCGTCTCGAAGGCCGCGAGGATCGTTTCGATCAGCACCGTCGCCTTGATCGAGCCGCGCGGGACCCCCAGAGCGTCCTGCGCGTGCTCGAACACCCGGTTCCACAGGCGCGCTTCGAGGTGGCTCTCCATCTTCGGGAGGTAGAAATACGGACCCGTCCCGCGGGCCAACGCCTCCTTGGCGTTATGGAAGAAATACAGTCCGAAGTCGAACAACCCGCCGCTCATCCGCTCGCCGTCGACGAGGAAATGTTTTTCGTCGAGATGCCACCCGCGCGGACGCACCAGCAAGGTGGCCGTCTTGTCATTGAGTTTGTAGCTCTTCCCCCCGCCTTCGAAGGTGATGGTCCGGCGCACGGCGTCCATCATGTTGACCTGCCCGCCAATCATGTTGGCCCACGTCGGCGACGATGCGTCCTCGAAGTCGGCCATGAAAACTTTCGCTCCGGAATTGAGCGCGTTGATCACCATCTTGCGGTCGACCGGACCCGTGATCTCCGTCCGCCGGTCCTGCAAATCCTCCGGCACCGGCGCCACTTTCCACGAATGATCGGCCCGGATGTGCGCCGTCTCGCTCAGAAAATCCGGCATCTCACCTGCATCGATGCGCTTCTGCCGCTCAACGCGCGCGGCCAGCAAGCGCAGGCGCTCCTTGTTGAACTCGCGGTGCAAGCCCGCGAGAAACTCGATCGCTTCCGGCGTGAGCACGCGCTCCTGCCCGGGTTGCGGTTGACCTTTGATTTCGATGCCTTTGCTCATGATAAATTATGCTTCTTGTTCGATCGGTAGGGACGGCTGGCTCAGCCGTCCGCACACCCTAAAATTCCATGCAGCGGCCCGCTGGGCCAGCGGGCCCTACCACCAGACGAAATTAGACTGAACTCACAATGGTTCATGGGAAAGCCGCGCCAACGTGCCTGCCAGCACCCGCGCACCCGCCGCGATGTGCGCCGGATCGCTGTACTCCTCCGGACGGTGACTGTAGCCGTTTTTGCACGGGATGAAGATCATCGTCGTCGGACAAATCCGCGCCATGAAGAGCGAATCATGATAGGCGCGGCTGACCATACGCTTCGTCGCCAGGTCGAGTTTGAGCGCGACATCCTCGGCAATGGCGATCGTCTTCGGGTCGCCGTCGGCCGGCGGATCGGCATTGATTTCCTTCCAATCGACCGTCACCCCGCGGCGCGTGGCGATTTCCTGCGAGGCCGAACGCATCAGTTCCAAGGCCCGCTCCCGCGTCTCGAGGCAGGTATCACGCAGGTCGATCTCGAGGACAGCTTCGCACGGCACGCTATTGATCGCGTTGGGAAAAATCTCCCACTTGCCCGTTGTGGCCACGGTATCCGGGCTGCCCGACGCGAGCGCAGCCTTCTCCACGGCCAACGCCAACTCCGCCGCGGCCAGCGAGGCATCGCGGCGCCCGGGCATGAGCACCGCCCCCGCATGGCCTCCTTCACCGGCGATTTTCACCCGGTAAGCACTCGGCCCCGCGATGGCCTGCACGACACCGACGGGAATGTTTTCCTGCTCGAGCAACGGGCCTTGCTCGATGTGCAACTCGACGAAAGCGGCATAATAATCCTTCGGCAAAGCCACCGATTCGAGCGGCTCCGTCAGGTCGGCGCGACGGCGCAGGTCCTCGAGGGATTGCCCTTCGGCGTCCCGCAAAGCGCGCACTTTGTCCAAAGGCAGCGCCCCTGCCAGCATGCGCGAACCCAGACAGCCGATACCGAAGCGCGTCGGCTCCTCCGCGGTAAAAACAACCAACTCGATCGAGCGCATTGGCTTGAAGCCCGCCTCTTGCAAAGCCTCGATGGCCGCGAGGCCACCGAGCACGCCGACCACCCCGTCGAATTTCCCCGCGTTGGGAATGGCGTCGATATGCGATCCCGTCGCCACTGCCGGCGCCTCCGGTGCACTGCCCTCCCAGCGGGCGAACATGTTGCCGACCGCATCAACCCGCAGCGACAAGCCCGCGTTTTGACACAATCCCGCCACGTAATCCCGCCCCCGCAGGTCCGCGTCCGAAAAAAGCACCCGTGTCACCGCCGGCGGCGGTGCCTCCGTGATAAGCGACAACTCGTCGATACGCTTCTGCAGCAGCGCCGCGTCGATCTCGGGCAAACCGGCAGACATCACCCCAAACGCGGCGCGCGGTTCACGTCCTTGTAGTAAATGTAGCGCGCCGGCGTCTTGCCCATGGCCACGAACCACTGCGGACAATACGGCGCCAGCCACAGCGCATCGCCCTTTTCCACCGGATGCCAATCGTCGCCGAGCTTGTAAACACCCGCCCCCTCGAGAATCAGCATCCCGTGCTCCATGATATGACACTCCACAAACGGCAAAGTCCCGCCCGGCGCATAGGTGAAAATGTTCACCGCCATGTCGAATTCCGGCCGGTCCGGCAGCAGGGCCTGCAACTGCGCCGCCGGATCCCCGAGAAAAGGCTCCGGCTTCACTTTCTTCTCGTCCCCGAAAAACGCCTCCGGCGCCGCCGCACCCGGCAACACCTCGTATTGCTTGGCGAAGAGCAGCACCCGCGCACCCGCCTTGCTCTCGATTTCGAGCGTCCCGCCCGCCGGAATGTAAGCGAATCCGCCGGCCCCCAGCTCCTTCCCGTTCACCGCACAGGCACCCTCCACCACATAATAAAAATGCTCGTCCCCGTGCGTATGACCCGCCCCGCGTCCCCCGGCCTCCATCACATACAACGTCTCCGTGATCCGCGCCCCCATGCCGGCCGACACGAGAACAAAAGCCGCACTCTTCGCCCACCCCGGCTCCACGCTCGGCACATGGCTGTCCGGCGCGATCAGCGCGTAAAGCGGACGCACGGTGGTCCGCGTTGTGCCAAGAGGAGTGGGAATCATGAGGTCGTAACAATTGCCCCCGCAACCCGCCGCTGACGAGCACAAATCCGCGCCCGCATCTCAACCGCGGACCAACTCACACACCGCGCCCCAACTCAATCCCGCCCGGTCTTTCTCCGACAACACCGGCGCTTCTCCTGCGGACCAAGGCCACGCAATGCCCACCTCCCCGTCATTCCACGCCAGCGCATGCGCCGCCGGCGGATCCCAGGGCGCCGTCACCTTGTAGAGGTAGATCACGCGCTCGCTCAGCGCCAAAAACCCGTGGGCAAATCCCGGCGGCAGCCACAGACTTCGGTTTTCTTCCGCCTTCAAAATCAAACCCTCCCACTCCCCGAACGTCGGCGACTCCGGCCGCAAGTCCACCGCCGCATCATAGACCTCGCCCTCCAGCACCGTGCAGAGTTTCCCCTGCGGACGCCGGCTCTGGAAATGCATCCCGCGCAAAGTCCCCCGCCGCGTCTTGATCAGATTGTCCTGCACAAAATCCGCCTCGATCCCCGCCGCCTTCAACTCCCCGCGACTCCACACCACCTCGAAAGACCCCCGCACATCCGCGTGTGCCTCCCGCTGCAAAAGCAGCGCACCCTCCAGTCCCATCGGACGAACCTTCATCCCGGAACCCTACCCGGTGCCGCCCCTGTTCAGGAAAATAAAAAAACGCGCTCATGGCGCGCCCACTTCGGCCTTTAGCTCTGCGGACAATCTGCCGCGTATCGAGGTCACTCGGTGCGCGGCATTTTCCCCTTAGTCCGATCGGCTGCAAGCCGCTCGGACCTATCCGCGAATATCCGTGTTGATTTGAACGCTTCGCTCAACTCTTCGAGTTGTCTGTCTCCCTACGCTCGGCTGTGGCTAAAGTTTTGTCCTCCGACCTCAGGCTTGGGCGCCGAGGCGAACACGAAAGCAGATCACCCGCGGCGCGCGCGAACCTCACGCCGCAGAGCCTCCAGCCGGTCCAAGATATCCGGTTGCTCCTTGGCCTCACACAAAGGCTTTAGATGCTGACGAATGTAGCGCCAATCAAGAGCGCTTTCTCCCTGCCGAACAATGACACCGCTTATGTCCTTCCAGTCGATGGGACGATCGGCGAAAGCTTTCATGACAATCAAGTCCTCCGCGGTGCACAAACGAATCTTTGCTCGTGGTTCGACTTCGATCGTGACCGCCCGATGGACTGCCGACTCCTCGAAAGGGAGCGCGCCCAGCGCGATATCGATGCCCACGCCGGACGGATGGCGAAGGAGAAGGACGCGATTCTGCAACGCGAAACTTCGCGCGTCTGGACGCCGGGCTTCGTAACTCTGCAGAAAGCCGTCAACAAAGGTCTCTTCGGAACCGAAACCCGTGAGCAAAGTCAGGTCGATATCCATCGTCATCCTCGGTTCGCCCCAATGCTGCACGGCGAAGCCGCCAATCACGCAAAAAGGCCAACGGCGCCGGGAGCAAAAATCGCCCAATTCGACGGCAATGCGTGCAAGCTCGTTCAAACCTTCCTCAGTTTGGAAAACCACCTCTGCTGCGTGACAAGACCGGACCACGGCTCTGGCGGATGATCGTGGAGCAACGCTTCGACAGCGCCTGAGAAGCAGCGCATGGCGCGGGCCGTATCGGCATTCCGAATATCCTCGTCCCGGACTTCCTGCATGACGGGTGTAGCTTCTGCCCACTGCCGGACCCTTTCACGGATAGCATCAGCGAACTCGTCTTTCATGTCGGTATTATCGATCCCCCAGCCGCGCTTGTCTAGGCGCTGCGAAGTTCATCCATCGCGCTTGGCGAGAAGCGGCCCCTCGGTGCGGAGACGCGCCCGACAACCAAAAAGCCAAGCCTGCTGCACATCGAACTCCCGCCACAGCGGCCGCAAAGCCTCCAAGGAAACGCCAGTGTTTTCGCGCACGGCAACTATCCTCTACCGCTCAGTTACCTCTCGGCGGATTCGATCGGGATCCCGCCTCAGGTCTAAAATCGCCAGCACCTCGATCGCATCGTCCGCCTCGCGATAGTAAATCCCGAAAAGGAAAGCGCCCCGACAGCATGCGCATCAGACCGTGATGTATCGGGTGAGTTCCATACAAACTCTCCAGCCTGTGCAAGTCTTCCAGAATGGACCGCACAAAATAGGCACCCAAACCGGACTCCTGGCGCTCGTAAAACTCCCAACTCGACTCAATGTCCGCCGCCGCCTCGGCGAGAACCACAACGGGTTTCACGACGATTTGGCAGCCAGTCGCGCCTGCAGTTCCCCAAGAGTCAGGAACGTCGCCTTACCTTCCTCAACCTTGGCTATGCGCTCTGCAATGATTTCGCCGTGCCAAGACGGCGACTCCAACTCATGCTCATCCGCCGACAAATCCTGCCAGATTTCCTCCATCAGCCTGACCTTTTCCGGCCGACTCATTTGCTTCAGATCCAAAGTCGCTGGCATCTCCCTCAACCTCTAGCTCACGCCCTTGGAACGTCAAGCCGCCACACCCGCCACAAAGCGCTCACGCGTCCTCCGCCTTCATCCTTCTCGCTTGATCCTTCGATCCACCGTCCTCCCTCTTGGCAAACCTCAGCACACCGCTGCCCCGACGACCACCGATGGACTCATGAACCGCCTCCACGAATCCGTCCCAGCTTCCGTATAGCTCCAGCCAGTTGGCTGTCTCCGGCGCAGGCATCCGCCGCAGCTTTCCACCGAAGACCCACTCGCCGGATTCGGCGGACTCGGGATGCTGCGATGAAGAATTCAATGACTTAACTCTGCACCCATTCACCGCCGACAACAACGTCTGGTCAAGCAACTTAAGATGCCAACCACCGTAATGTAAGATTTCTTACCTAAAACCCACGCCTCACCGGTTTACCTCCGATCTCCATCCGCCGCCTGGCTCCTGTTACCTGTCGAGCTCCGAGATCCCTGTTGCACCTCGTTGATCAGGTCGAAGCGACCGATAGCCGAGAAAGCCAGCAGCGGCGTGGTATTCGAGTAGATCGTCACAGCGACGATTCGCGACGGTAGTCAGCATCGCCCTGATCGAGGAGTCGAGCCCCCTGTGCCATGGCTGCCATCAAAAAAGCAGCCCTCGGCTGCCCCACCCACCTTGCAGCCAACCCCGACGAAATCTTCCCCTCGCTGAAGAGGGCCAAAGCCGCCTTCTCTTTGAGAACATCCGCCATCTCGCCCGGGCTGACATGCAATTCAAGCAACACCTCCGGCGGACACTCGACGCTTATGGATTCAGCCACTGGCATAATCGTTAATTAAACCCAAGTCCGCCCAACCGCAACACCACGCTGTGAACCCGGTCCCCTGTCTCCTCGGCCTGTGGAGGCGAAGCTACTCCACCGGGCCTGCTCCCTGCTCCCCGTTCCAAGCTCGTCACGCCGGAGGCTCATCAGGCGGAGGCGGATCCGACCTCCGGCTGTCTCCTAGTCCTTTCGTCTTTTGGTGCCTTGGTCTTTTCCTCTCTCGTCACTCGCCACAAGTCACTCGCCACGACGATTCGTAGGCGGATGGTCTTCACTTTCCTTGATATCCTCGATCGAATAATCCGGCTCATCATCATCATAACCAGCGGCAAAGGAGCGATAGGCGAACGCCTTCCACTCCGCATCCTCCCGCTCCTCCATCTGCCGCTCCAAGATCGCCTGCAGCCTGTCCACCGTCTCAGGAGCAAAGAACGGCTCGCCCGTGGTCTCATCCACCCGCACCGGCACGTCCTCGACGACATAGGTATCGCCGTCGACATCCACCGTATAAGTGATGAGTTCCATTTTCATTTAGCTCTGCTTGAAGGCAGCAACGACCTCCTCATGCGCGATCGTCGGCTCACTGCGACGTTTCGCCACGACGGCCAGATCATCCACGTCTTCGAGAACGGCCATCACCCGTTTGAGAGCTGCAGCCTCCACTTCCTCCAGGATCCCCTCGTCTCGAAGAAAATCATCGAGACTGCTCCCCGTCAGGGGATTTGCTTTGTTAACTTTACGCGTTTTCGTGGGCATTTTTTCTCTTCAAAGGCAAAGCCTTGTCTTCTGGGCATCGGTTATCCAATCTGCGTCCTCTTTTTTCAGGTTTCAAGTTTCAGCTTCCCGCATTTGCTCTTCAGCCACTCCCCCCACAGCAAAGCAAGCCTCCCCGCCCCACCACTTTCCCACCCTTTTACTCGCCACCCGCCACCGCGCACTGCATGCGCTTTCCTTGGCATTTCAGAAAGCCGGATGCAGCGAGGCAGGAAGTCCAAATAGCTCTCGCACCTTTGATCCAGGCACACCGATCACGACGTCAATCGGGAAAACACGACCATTTGTATCGCGAAGCACATTCTTCACGTTGGCATCCAAAACGACCACGTCCGACTCTGCTTTAAAATAGGCGGGCACTTCCGCGCGGCAGAACTGTTTGAAGCCGAGGTCGCCGAACCATGCGGTGATGTCATCTTGCGTAAGAGCAACGTCCACTTCGTCCTCGGTAACCCAAGGCTGCGATGAGATGATACGCACGCTTCCTTCCGCGGACCATACTCCGACCAATTCAATGCTGTCCCCGAGCAGCTCGTTGTGAAAAACAAGACGCTGGAGATAAGATGCAGGCGTTGCACTGAGTCCCTCTCCTTCCAGGGAGTGGCCGAAGCGACCACCCTTAGTAACCTTTATCGCGCGCTGTGCGCTCTCGTCGAAAAAGACTTCGTGCTCTGCACCCGAGGCGACTGGCTTGAACCCGCGCAGGCCGTCCTCGTTTAAGCAGCGGCCGACGCTGGTCGCCCAGCGTTGGAGTGCTGCGACTTCTTCGTGGAATCGCTGTCTCCCCGCGCCTCGACCCGGAGACACTGAGCCAAGGCTTCCGAGTAAGAAATCCAACGCTGCTTGAGGCGGGCTTCCCTCATCTCGGCGGCTTTCTTTTGGATGCATTTGTCGATGGTGACCATGGAACGCGCTTTCATCTTCAACGATGCAGCTCCGTGGAACAGCTGTCAACCACCCGCTCCCCGCCCTCTGGCTCCTTGGCCCGTAAAGGGCGAAGCCTACTTCACCGGGCCTCCGCCGTTACCTTATACTTTTTACCAGCTACCGATTACCGCGGCGCACTCGTCACTACGCGCTCGGGCACCTCGCCATCGTCGAAGTGGCAAAGCACGGCGTCCTTCACCATGGTCTGCAACTCGGCCAGGTCGCTTCCCTGCGTGGAAATCCCGCCACCGCGCGGGTCATCCCAAGAAGCGCAATAAGTGCCGTCTTCGTCCTCAACCACTTGGAACACGA
The DNA here is from genome assembly GCA_963776165.1 of uncultured Verrucomicrobiae bacterium. Classification (GTDB taxonomy): domain Bacteria; phylum Verrucomicrobiota; class Verrucomicrobiia; order Chthoniobacterales; family JACTMZ01; genus JACTMZ01. Next base: position 110,199 of record CAVZLI010000002.1, on the reverse strand, counting down.
TTTCGTTCACGGATCCTACTTAATCGAGGAGCGCCACCACCGCAAGCACCTGCTCGGAAAGACCTAGCAAAATGACACCACCCCACCTCCAAAAACAAAAAAGCGCGCTCATCGCGCGCCCACTTTTGCCCTTAGTTCTGCGGACCAACGCCTCGCGCCCAGGTCACTCGGCTCGAGGCATTCCCCTCAGTCTGTGCAGCTGTAGGCCGCTCGGACTCATCCGCGCCAATCTTCTTTCATCCGTGGCTAAACTCTTCACAGCGCGCCCACCGGGCTCTTTTCCCGGTGGCGCGCAACCATCCAAATCAAAGGCAACGCACTGACAATAACGCGGAACAAACTTCCTCGGCTCGTAAATGCACCGCATCAACCACCCGAGCCCGCTGCGATCCGCCCACACCGGAATCTTCGCCTGCGTCCCCGCGAGGAAAGCCACCGCCGCACCCGTGCACACGATCCCCGGACACGGATCCAGCCGCTCGCGCAACCACGCCCCGAGCACCTCCTGCTTCCCTCCCGCCAGATTCAAAAACACCACCCGCGGCTTCGAACTCTTCAGCCGGCGCAACAACTCCTCGTCCTTGATCGGATACCCGCGATAAAACGGCGCCACATACATATTCCCCTCGTCCACCGGAAATCCCTGCGTCCGCAACCACTCGGCAATCTTGCGCCCCTCCTCCTCCGTCGGCATCACCCAGAACGCCGCCCCCGGTTCCTTCAACGCCGGATCCGCCAAGATCGCCTCGAGAAACTTCAGCCCCGAATGCCGCGGCACACTCCTGCCCGTCGCCGCCCGATACACCGCCACCATCACCGCGCTATCCGTCAACGCCACATCCGCCGTCTCCACCGCCCGCCGGTAATCCGGCACACGTCGCAACTCATTGGCCAAATTCGGCCCCGACGGCGCCACCACGAGCCCCCCGCGCCAAGCCTCCGCCACCGCCTCCTCCACCGAGCCGGTAAAAAACGGAATCCCCAAAATACATTCGCGCGCCATGAAACCGCGAAAACTACCCTCCGACCCCAAAAATAAAAAAGCGCGCGCTCCCTGCTCCGCTCAGGCTCCCACCTGTTAGAGTTCAGTGCCGAAAGGAACTTGCGAGGGAGTCAGGAAGGTTTTGATCAACTCCCCCTCTCCACAGACCCGGCATCCGGCGACGCCGCGGACCTTGTGTCCGCGGATCGCAACAGGCCCGTAGTGCTCCACAAGCCGAAGGGCCGCGCTTCCTCGCATTGCAATTCTAGGAGCCCGCGTAAAAACCGTCGACGATCTGCGCAGACAAGCGGGCCGTCTCTGAGGGGCTATTGTTCCCCGCTAAGCGATGAGCCAACTTACCGAGCTCCTCCGGCGCCATAGGCTCAGCCGCTTCACGTCGCAGATCAGACAAAAAAGCCGCGACCTCGCCCAACTCCACCTCGCTGAGCGATTCAATGCTCCTTTTGATTTCCTCCACACTCATGCCATCTACAATGCCCCGCTTCCGTCCAAATTCAAGCTGCGGCGACGTTCACTTATTCCCTAACGAGGGAAACACCCGAAAGCTCTTCGACCCGGGCGGCAATCTCAGCTTTCGCTTGCCGCAGCAATTCGATCTCGGATGCGCTCAGCGGTCTTGGTGTTTCGTAAGTAGATCCCCTCAGAGTTTGTAAGGCACTCATACCCGAAGCCGAAACGCTCTTTCCACCAGTGTTCAAGGTCGTCTCCATGGCTTTTGCGAAGTTCATCGATGATGAAAACGCCAGCCCCTCAAGCAGCATGCGCCAAGTCGTAGCGCAGCTTCAGCAAGCAATTTTGCTCGATAGTCTCGAGGGCGACCGTGCGCCCCTCGTCATCAATAAACTCGACCAGAAAACAGCCCGGCTCGAAGACCTCGACGACGGTGCCCACCTCTCCCGCAGGAAGTTTTCCCGCAGGCGAGGTCAATGCCACCACATCCAGCAATTTCATAATACTTCCAAACCGATTGTCTGGCCAAGAAACCGCACGAAATTACCCACCACACGCGCCCAACCGAATCTGGCCATACGACCTCCAGTCTCCGGTTCCTGTCACCTCGGCCATCTCCGCTGCGTTCTGACTTCCGTCATCCGTCCTAACGTTGCCCTCGGCTACGCCTCGCGCTGTCTCCGATCTTCGATCTCCGGCTCCCACTTTCACACCTTCCCACCAGTCACCCGCCACCAGCTACAGCGAGCTACGCTCGCCGCAACCCACCAACAACTCATGCAGACGCTCCGGAGCAATGTCCGCACCGTTCGGCCAAGCGATGGTTCCCGCCTCGACACGCAACTGCCGGAAGAATTTTTCCTCCGCCAACTTTCCTGTTCTCCACCTTCAGGTCTCAGACCTCAGCTCTCAGCCCTTTTTCTTCACTCCCCGTCAGCAAAACGCAGCCAGACACGCCGCCCAGTAGTCGGACGCGCCTCAGTAACCTCCGGAAGACACTTCATTCCCGCACGATTTTCATCCTTACCGCTCAGTTATCTCGCTGCGGATCCGATCAGGATCGCGACGAAGATCCAGTAGTGCCAAAACCATGATGCGCTGAAAGTCCGAGACGTAGAAGACACCTACCGGAAATCCAGCCGATGACAATCCTCTGCAACTTTTCACCCGTCACTTTTCACCCGTCACAGCGAGCTGGGCTCGCCATGCTTCCGTCCGCATCAGGAACGGCGGATCTCGCTACGAATCTTGTCCCAACTCCGAGCCGGCATGTTACCCAGCTCATAGCTCTCCCATCGATCGTTCAGCAATGCCACGACCTCGGGATCCACTTCCGCAGGCTCAAACTCCGCCTCGCTCCACAGCTCGATCGCCAAAGCCCGCTTTTCCCGCGGGCTCAACTTTTGCACTTCTGGAAGCTGCTCGATCACACGGGAAAATTGCCGCCGCCTTGCTGGGCTGTCAAGCGCGCCTACCCCCACACCGGTTTCCGGCATCTGACCTCCGATATCCGCCCCACTTTCGCACCTTTTACCAGCCACCCGCCACAACGCGTTCACGCGACCTCCGCCCTCATCCTTCAAACTTCACCTTTGGCCCGCGCTCGAGTCCAAATTCAAGCTGCGGCGACGCTCTTCTGACATCGGCACTGCACCTTGAGCGACCAGCCAAGCCTCGAACCCCGCGTCGGACATACCCGCGGTCACGGAACGACTCACCCTCACATCGCCCGCTCTCACAATGACAGCGGAGCCGCTGAAGGTGTCTGATCTGTTGCTGGCAGAAGCGCTCATAAAACCTCCCCAAACCATAAGCACTCCCCAAAAATAAAAAAGCGCGCTCATCGCGCGCCCTCCGACCTCCGACTGCCCCCTGTCACCCGTTTCCTGTCCCCTCGGCCTGTGGAGGCGAAGCTTAGTGGAATTACTCCACCGGCTACTCCATCAGGCCCGCTCTCGTCCCTGCACCCTTCCCCACTGAACTACCGAAATACTGAAACACCACGCCGTTTAGGCGCTCCGCCAGCGGACACCGCGGCCGCACGCCGGATTCCCCGCCACAATCGTATTCGCCGGCACATTCCGCGTGATCACCGACCCCGCCGCCGCTACCGCTTCCTCCCCGACTTCCACTCCCGGACCAACGAAAACCCCAGCTCCGATCCACGCCCCACCGCCGATCGTGATCGGCGCATTGCGGTAGCTGAACTGCGGATCCCGGTAGTCGTGGTTGCCCGTGCACAGAAAAGCCCGCTGCGAAATGCACGCCTGCGCACCGATCTTCACCGGCTCGAAATTCAGGATGAACACCTCTTCCCCGATCCATGCGTGATCACCCACCTCCAGCTTCCAAGGGAAATGCACATTCACCCGCGGCTTGATCACCACCCCCCCACCGATGTTCGCCCCAAACGCCCGCAACAAACACCGCTTCAAGCCCATCGGCCACGGCAGCGCCGAAAGCAAAAACACACACTTCAGCAAATACCACACCGCGACGACCGCCTTCGACCGCCCCCGATCCAGCCCCTTCTCTGCATCAAACTGATCCAACCGCGTTTTCATGAAACAAAGTAGTCAGTCGTCAGGCAGCAGTAGTCGGTTGGGAAAGCGTCGACAGATCACAGCAAATCGTCAACTTGTCGCCCCAGCGTCGGCAACTTCCGCATGATGATGTCCCAAACGATGGCATCATCCACGCTGTCGTAGCCGTGAATCAGGCGGTTGCGAAAACTGATCATTTGCCGCGCATCCGGAACCTTTTCGAAGACCTCAGGAAAGCGATCGCGGAGGCGCGTGCAGGCTTCGCCCATCACCTCGAATTTCCGCTCCACCGCGGCGCGGCACTTTGCATCGCGCGAGTAGGCCCCCAGATCCAACCCACGGGTGAAGTCAGCGATGTCGTCCAGCGCCTGCCGGATATCGAGCAGAAGCTTACTGCTCTCAGGCAGCATAAATTAGCTGACTTGTCTCATCAACAATCTGACGGAAAACTGGATTGCGGATGGCCCGCGTCGTGACGAGATCGACCGGACGATTGAAAATTTCCTCCAGACCTTCCGCCAACGCCATGTAACGATCGGCAATGCCGGGTTTGTCGCCATCGACAAAGTCCACTACCACATCGACATCGCTACGGACTCCATCGAATTTTTCCGTCGCAGCGGACCCAAAGAGACGCAGTTCGCGCACCGACAAATCACGGCACAATTGCGCAACACGCGGCACACCGCCTTCGAGAATACCTTGGAATTCTTTTGTCATGTCGACCTAGCTTTCCATACGCCACACCTCACGAGCCCGCAAGCCCATCCGATCTCCGTCTGGCTCCTGTCACCTGTGGTCTGTCTCCTCGGCCTATGGAGGCGAAGCTACTCCATCAGGTCCGCTCCCCGCTCCACGCGTTCCCACGCTGTTACTTTTTACCTTTAAACCGCAACCCGCCACTCGTCACCTTTTACTACGGCTTCGGCCGTCGTTACGTTCCCACCTTTTACCAGTCACCCGCCACCGCGCGCTCGGCGCGCTCGCTACTCGCCACCCGCTGCGAGAATCGCGCTTACATGCTTCGGACTGACGAACAATCCGGCATCAGTCACCGCGTCCAGTGCTCCTCGTAGAGACACTATCGCCCCCGCCCGTTTCGCCATAAGCAGCAGTCCCAGTGTTCCGGTGACACTGATACCGAGAGCCAGAGCACAGCGGCGCGCAGCTAGATCATCGAGAACGGCAACCGATCCCGGTGAACCAGCCACTGCGGTAAGCACCGCCGATTCGCCGACCCCGAGATCCCACGCGAGAACAAAGGACGCTGGCGGCCCAACATCGCGTAGGCCGCGTTGTGCGCTCTCTGTCCTGATCCATGCAACAGCAGCATCTCGGTCATCGTCCACCGCCAAGATCTCACTGGCGACCGGCCGCGGCACGACGACCTCTTGGGCTATGGATAAAACCTCCTTCAAGAGTCCCGCTTTGCCCTCGCCTCGCACGCGAGACTCACGCTGTCTACGTCCGCCGCAGCGGACTCCGGCTCGCCACTGCCTTAATCGGGCATTTCGATCCCGGTTAGGCCGGGAGCGGCTTAACACTCAGGTTTCAGGTTTCCGCCCTCCGACCTTGCAGTCTACCGACGAGCCTCATTGAGCCGAGGCCAACAGATCCTCTTCAACCCCTTGGAACGGACTAACGCCGATCGCCGAGAGCATCGTTACAAATTCTTGGCGCGAGACCCCGGCCAACTCCGCCGCGCGCTCCTGGCTTAATTCGCCAACTTCATAGAGCTTCGCGGCAGCCATAAAACGAAGCCTGTCCGCCACCTCAGACGGCGCGCGCCGCATGGCGGATAGAGCGCTATCGGGAACATTCATTTCAACTTTCATAGAATCAAACTAGCTGCAAACAGCCCTGTTGTCACGCGGCCTTCGGCTATAGCTCTACTGCCTGCACTGCCCTAAGGACAAACAGTCGCCTGCTGCAACAACGCTTCCCGCCCGCGGCTTCGCCGCACACCACTTCACTCAAGTCTCCAAATCAAGTTTCATACTTCGCAGCAGCGCCCACGCTGCTGCCCAACCCAGCAACGGCACAGAATCGGTTTCATGCCCGATCAGGTCGCGCGACAGGCGCCAATCCAGATTCTCGTCGAGCAGCAGACGCACACTCAGTGGACAGCTAAAGCGTGTTCGCGAGATTCTTCGAGGACCGCTATGACCTGTTCGCGATGCACTGAAGGAAAACCCTCAAGGAAATCCTCGATGGAGTCGCCCCCCTCCAGGTGATCGAACAAGCTCTTTACCGGAACGCGCGTGCCGGCAAAGACCAATTCACCGCCCAACACATCCGAATCCTGTGACGTCGCCTTCATATGGCATCAGCTTAAACCCAAGCACCCCCTGCCGCAACACCGCTTCCCGCCCTCGGCTTCGCCCCACACCCCTTCACTCAGGTTTGGTCGCCAAGGCGACCTATCTCGTCTGCTGCGGCAGACTTCGGTTTTCGTCACTGCGTGCAACGCACGCCGATACTTTTTACCAGCGACTCGCCACTAGTTACCAACGGCGGCACGCCTTAGGCGCGCGCCGCCGACCTCCTCCTCGGCCCGTGAAGGTGAAACTACTTCACTGGGCTCATCCCGCCTTTGGCCTGTGAAGGTGAAGCCTTGGCCTGTGGAGTTGGAATTACTCCACCGGCTACCTCACTGGGCCACGCTGCGCTCATCTTCGCGCTGCTCAGCTGCCCTTTCGTCTCTTGGTCTTTTATCTCTTCGTCTTTTCGCCTTTTCCCAACTGGCCACTGTCTACTGCCCACTGACGACTCCTCTTTGCCTGCTCCTCGCTCCATGCTCCATGCTCCATGCTGCGCTCATCGTCCGCTTTGGCGGCGACGTGCGCGCAAACCACCACTCAAGTTTCACACTCAAGCCTCATCCCTCGCCTTCGCATGGCATCTGGTAAAAATACTGCCAAAGGTAAACCCGCGTCAGAAACATCGCATAATCCGAAAACAAAAAAGCGCGCTGAAAGCGCGCCCCCGTCTCTTCGTCTTTTGGTCTCTTAGTCTTTTAGTCTCTTCGTCTCTCAGCTCTCGTCACTCGTCACCCGTCACTCGTCACACTCGGCTCTTCAGCCGTTTCCCTTTTGCTCTCGTCACCCCGTCGACCCATCTTCGTCCGTTACAGCGGACTCCAGTTCGAGTTCATCCCTCAGCCTTCAGGTCCTTCGTCGCCCTCAGGTCTCAGCCCTCAAGTTTCAGCCCTCTCCTATCCGTCCCTCATCCCTCGCGGCCTTCGGCCGCTCCCCCTCCCTCAACTTGCAATACACCTGCGTGAAGTAAGACATCTTCAAGATCGCAAACGCCAGCCCCGTGAACCCGTCCCGGAACCCGCCCATCAGCACATAGCTCCCGAAGAAATAAACCACCCCGATGAAAGGCGTCTGCATCAAGCGGTATTTCAGCTTTTGCTTCCATGTCCAATTTGAGCGGATCGCCGCATCGCCGGAATAGCGTAAGAAGCGGGCCGCCTCCCAACTCGAATACTCATTGTGCTTCCACGACATAATAGGACGTGCCCCGCATGTCCTGATGGTCGATGCGCGCTGCGTATTTTCGCCGACGGTGCCCTCCAGCACCGGGTGCTCGTGGACTTCCATATCGAGGTCGCTCCAGTGGTCCTCCTCAATGCGCTCGTATTCACCGGAACCGACACGAAACAGGGCGAGCTTCTCGAGGGGATAGCCACCCTTGAGCTTGCGCCCGAGAAAGTAGATCGAATAGCAGAGCCAGAATCCCGCGTGCCGGGTTCCCGGTAGCACGCGGCGCATTTCGTCTTTGAACTCTTGCGTAAGGTATTCGTCGGCATCCAGGAACAGCACCCACTTCGTCTTTGGCGTGTGCTCCCGCAGGAACCAATTCCGCTTCTTCGGAAACTGCCCGTTCCAGCGAAACTCCAAAACGTCCGCCCCGTGCTCCCGCGCGATCTCGCACGTCCGGTCCGTGCTCCCGCTGTCCAGCAAGACGATCGTGCTTCGCAAAATCCCGCCCGATCGCCCGCAGGCAATCCGGCAAATTCCGCTCCTCATTCCGCGCCGGAATCGCAATCGTCAAATCAAGCAGCTCCATACTCATCGCCCTTCAATCAGCGCATACCTTAAACAGCAAACCTTGGCGAAGCCACCTTCACACGTTCCCACTTTTCACCAATCACTCGTCACTCGCCACAAGTCACACGTCACTCCGCGATCTCACGCTCTTTGATTGCGGCGCAAGGATGTCCCGCGCAAACCGTCCACGCCGGCATATCCTTCGTCACCACCGAACGCGCCCCGATCACTGCGCCTTCGCCGATCGTCACCCCCGGATGCACAAACGCCTCCGCCGCGATCCACGCCTCATCACCCACCGTGATCGGCGCCGTCACCAGCGGAAACCCGCGCTTCTCATAATCATGCGTCCCTGCACACAAGTGCGCGCCCTGCGAGATCACCACCCGGCGCCCTAGCGCAATCTTTCCCTGCGAATACAGAGTCGCTCCATCGGCCACTCCGGTTTCCTCCCCGATCTCCACATTCCAAGGCGCCCAGATCTTCGCCCCCGCATACACATGCACCCCGCGCCCCACCTTCGCGCCAAAGAGCCGCAAAAGAAAACTCCGCCATCCATGCAACGGCCGCGGACTCCACCGGAACACCGTCCCCTGCACCAAATTCCAACCCACCCGCGCCAAGCGATTCCCCAGCGAAAAACTCGCCCCGGTATGCGTGTCAGTGTTGATGCTCATACGTTCAGATATCAGCGATCAGTCGCCAGTATCAGTTGGCCTGTCAATAGGCCTGTTTGCCTAGATGCCATCTCCGGCTTCGCCTAGGGTATCAGTTGGTCGCCGAGGCAACCTATCTCCGCTGCGCTACGGTTCTCAGACTCAGCTGTCAGCATGAGGTGAACCCACTCGTCAGGCACGTAAACCCCCGCAGACTTCGCGCAGGCGCGGCGCAAAATCCTTCGCCGCCTCCCAAACCACGGAGACATCCACAGCGAAATAGGAGTGCGCCAAAACATCCCTGAACCCCGCAAACTGCCGCCAGGGAATAGCTGGCTCCTGCAACGTGACGCTCTCCGGAAGATACTTTACCGCTTCCCCGATGATCTCGAATTGCCGAATCACCGCATCCTGCGTTTTGTAATCATCCTCAAATTTGGCGAAATCGTATCCGCTGATGTAGTCAGCCACGCGGTCGCAGGACTCGATGATATCATCGAGGCGTTGCTCGAAGTCACGAGACATTCACAAGATCTTTCCGAATGCGCTCGAGGAAACGCTGCTTCGCCGCGCGCAAGGAAAGCACATCCACCTTTGCACCAAGCGCGTCTTCCAAGGCGCACTTCAGACCCATAAACGTGGAAAAGCCCGGCTGCTCATCAAACTCGACCAGAAAGTCCCAATCGCTGCCCGCACTGCCCTCATTGCGCGCACGCGAACCGAAGACCCATGCGTTTTTCACATGGAACTTTTTCCATAAAGGCCGCACCACGCTCAGAGTTTCTGTGCTCATAGCTCTTTGAACTTCAAATAGTGAATATCACTCCGACCCGCAAGCTCTGCTTCCCACCTTTTACCTTCGCACCTTACACCCGCCACCCTCAAACATTCCTCGCAGCAGCAAAGCTGCTGCTCCCCATCCCAGCAAAGCCCCCAGCAAGCCCAAGCCAGTCGCGTCCCAATTGAAGTGCCGAGTTAGCGTAAAAAGCTGCGCCAAGTCCTTGAAAATAGGCGCGGCCACGCAGAGCACCATCGAAAGCACTTGCGCTTCCGGTCGCAACCCCGCAACCGCCGCAGCGCCAACGAATCCCAAAATCAAAAAACCAACGCCGTTGCGCACAGTGGAGTGGTGATCGAAGTAATACCATACCGTGTGCGGCACTCCCGGCACTGTCCTCAGCCGACCGTCATCCCGGAACGCAAACCACGTATAGAAAACGAGCAACCCCGCCAGCACCACCCCCGCAATAATCCGCACCTTACTCATCATTTTACTCAGGTTTGCCCTCAGGTTTGCCTTCGGCTATCTCCGCTCGGCTCCGGTTCAGGTTTGGTCGCCGCGGCGATAGATCTTCGCTTTCTTCCTTCCCCAACTCGTCACCAGTCACACGTCACTCGTCACTAATCGCGTCCGCAAGACGCTCAACCGCCGGCCCGATCGCAAACCGCTTCAAATAACACTCCCTAGGTTTGCTTCTGGCTTCAGCTCTCAGCCCTCCGCCTTCAGCCCTTTCAGCTGTGGAGGTGAAACTACTCCATCAGGCCCGCCTCCTGCCTCAAGCCTCATGCCGTTAAGAAATTGCCTCAGCAATTTCTCCACGCCCTCCTCCGTATCCTCCTCCACCAATCCCGCCCCATCCTCCACGATCTCCCGCCAAATATTCACCTGATCGCTAATGAGCACCGGCTTCCCGCAAGCCAACGCTTCAACAACCGCGATCCCGAAATTCTCCTGATGCGAAGGCAACACAAACGCCTCACACCCATACAACGCTCCCCACTTTGGCCGCGCCAGACAACATGTCGACCGCATGCACGCATGCGGAGTTGGCAGTAGGCAGTTGGCAGTTTTCAGTTGATGTAGCGGCGGCGTCCCCGCCGTCGGCCGTTTCCGACCTCCGTCCTCCGTTCTCTGACCTCTGAAGCGCTGTTCGCTTCGTCGATGAGACGCACGAACCTCACGCCCATACGTCGAATCCCAACCGGGACCCGCGACAACCAGATCCGGAACATCCTCTGACATCTGACTTCTGACCGCCGATCTCTGGGCTCTGAGCACTCGTCACACGCCACTCGCCACTCGCTCACATCCCTCGCGCACGCCGCGCATAAGCGCGAACGAGCAGATCCACGCCCTTTTTCGGATGCACGCGCTCATGAAAAGCAAATACGGCCGGCCATTCAGATCCGGACACCGCGCCGCAAACGCCTCCTGCATCTTCGGCTCGAAAGCCGGCGGCTCCTCGATCCCAAGTCCGACGACGATTTCCCTCTTCGGCCGGTAGCCACCGAACGTCGTCCGCGCCAACTCCAACTCCTGCTGACACGTGAAAAGCAACGCATCCGCCGAATTCACCACCCCGCGCTCAACCAACCACCAATAAAACCAATTCCGCACCGCCTTCACCCGCCGCGACCTATCCCGCTGAAACCAAGGATCCAGCATGCCATGAGGCATGACAAAGCAGCGCAGCTGCTTTGCTCGGTGTTTCAGTTCCTCAGTATTCCGGTCTTTCGGTGTCTTGGCTTCAGGTTTGCCTTCGGCTATTTCCGCTTCGCTCCGGTTCAGGTCTCCGGCCTCAGCCCTTTCAGCTGCGAGCAAAGCACCCATCAGGCCGTCTCCTGCCTCCTGCCTCCTGCCTCCTGCAGTGCGCCTAGCGCGCTCCCGCGCCACAGCGCGGACGCGCACGTGCTCGTCCACAGCCACAAACCATCAATAATCACCGCATCGAACCGCGACAGATTTTCGTCGAGCCACGGCCCCAGTTTCGGCGTGTAAGCAAAGCCGTATTTACGCGGTCCCAACGCGTGGACCGGAAACGGATCCTTCCCTAACCAAGGAACCTCCGGACCGTCACAGCTGACTACCTCGGTCGAGATGCCCAGCTTTTCCAAATCCGCAGCCGAACTACGGATGGCTTGGGATAAGCCGCCTGCGCAGGATCGAGAGACCCAACAACCCCTAAGACCTCTCATTCCACTTCGTGTCACAGGACACTCGATTGCGTCTGGTGGAAATGACCGTAACCACTAAGAAACAAGTCCGGCCTCCCGGTCAAAATATCTCCAATTACGGGAATCGCCTTTCTTTTAACCGCGGGCACTCCGGGTGTAAAGGCACCACTCTTCATCAAAGGCTTTATTCAAGAGCGACTTGGCGCCCAAGACACAATAGGAGGGCAACCGGGCTCCTCCCAAGATGACGACATCGGTTCCAACCAAAAAATAGATGGGCTGATCTTGATCGGTTCGCTGTGCTGCCTGCTCTCTTGCAGATCAATGGAATGTGTCAGCAACTGCGAGCGGTAGCCGGCGATTGTCGTAAAAGCGCCAATCTCGATGGGGCTTGTGCAATCGATGTGGTGGTCTTTGGTGATTGCTCGATTGGGGACCTAGATGAAGTCGGGAGATGCGCTTCCCGGTTGATGTATGAAATGTGGTGATGGCGTGCCGCTGGGATAACCCAGTGATCCAGTTGCCTCGGCCGATGTAGCTATGCTCATCCATCTCAATTTCGTCGAGATGAATTGCTACCGTAAAATGTCCAATGCGGCTGCCTTCTGCCATTGCCAATCGTGGCCTTCGGAAATCACCGAGAGTCCGATTCTTGCTAACTGGGATGCAAATCAAATCCGAAGCAGCCCGCCAACAAACGCCTCTTAATGCACCACGGCACGAGAACAATGGCAGCACGGAAAACAATTGCAACGAGGGATCTGATTTTCATGACGAAGAGAGGATCTGCTGATAAAGTGAGATATATTGGTCTGTCATGCGGTCAACCGAGAACCGCAGGAGATTGCGACGTCCTCGCCGCACGAACTCGGATCGTTTTTAGAAGTATTGTCCAACGAAAGCGCATCTTCGGCCATTGCATCGTAATCCGTGGGAGAGCAAATAATGGCACCATCACCTGCCACTTCCGGAACGGATGTCAGGTCACTACAAATCACCGGACAATCGCAGCTTTGCGCCTCAATGACTGGCCAACCGAATCCCTCTGCGAAAGAGGGAAACACCAGACAATGAGCAGCGCTGTAAAGGGCATTGAGCAAACCGTGGTCTGGGCTGACAGCCTCGACCACCCGACTCCCCAACTGGAGTTGCTTGATTATAGCCTTCTCGCTTGCGGATAGCTGCTCACCAGCAAAAACCACACTCCCCGTCCAGCGATCTCCTAATGCCTTCAGAGTGTGCAGCAACGCGGGTCGGTTTTTACGCGGCAGAGCTGAGCCCACATGAAGAAGATACCTCGATGGGAAGGATGCCCCATATCCCCTCAAGCTTTTGTCGAGCTGCAGCATGACCACTGGCCGGAAGGGTGCATTGAGGCCGGACGGAATATGATAAACACCCGAATCATCGCGCCGAGCTAGGCGCTGAAAATCGACCGCGTGTGGCCTCCGAAACGCACACACCACCCGCGGAATCGCGCGAAGAGAGTGGAGTATCCACTTTTGCAGTAGGGCACCAGTCCGAGAGGATTGGCACCAGGCTTCCCTATCGCCCAGCCCGCCGCGATAGCCAACATGTCATGGCATGTAATCAGCGTGCGGCCAAGCGGTAGACAACCGGCATACATCGCATTCGAATGATCACAAATGTGATAAATATCGGCCGAGTGCGTGCACCGTTGGCCATGCGACGCAATTCTTGCGGAAACGCAAAATACTTGTCGAGTAGCCATCCATTTCCCCAATCCAGAATGGGTCGAACGCGCATTTAGTGCAAAACGCGGCGGAGGACGAATAATGGCAGCGGAGATTCCCCGAATAATCAGCTGGGCCTCGAGCAGTTCTGCAAATCGCTGCATCGACTGTTCCGGTCTGCGGCATAATTTCCGATAAGATGAACAACCATGGGACTACAAACACTGTCTATAACACCGAGAAGATGACGCTCGCATTCCTCAAGGCTGCAACCTGAGTGAACGGGTATTAAGCGGCTTATCACCTCGTGCCCACTGGGGAGTCAATTTCTTCCCTCAAAGGACAGGTAGGTTCCAAGACGTCCGTCACGAGCGCCGCCTTGCCATTGATCGGCACATTAGTAAGCAACGAAAGCTTCGCATTCGGAAAAGCCGAGCGGACAAGTGAAAAGCCGGCAACACGATGATGGTATCATCGAGGCTTCCGAGTCGGTAAATAAGAACGTTGGAACTCACCGTCTTGAGGCTGGCACCACGCATCATTGTTGGATTCCCCACTGGGCCCTGCGCGGCCTGCATGGCCGCACATCGCTTCGACATTTCCGCTTTAGTGGGGTTGCAAGCAGCAAGCATCAGGCCCGCACCCACGACCAGAAATCCTAACGAAGTCGGTTGGGCTGTCCCCCCCATAATCACGAGAACAACAGCGAAGCCGCCCAAGACCAGCGGGAGCGCGTTTCCTGTCCGCGCGGCACTCCATGCTCTTCGCAGTAGCGTGACACCCAGAGCAATACGCACACCGAGGAGAATAAGCCCGAGGATCGGCCCAAGCTCACCAATCGTTGCGGGCCATGCACCCTCACCGATCAAAAACCGCTTTTTGCCAGTTGCACGCATCGCTCCGACATTGGTTCCAAGCCCAATCCCGTGGCCAACGAGCGGCGCCTCAAATGCATTGGCCACAGCCCCCAACGTGGACCCGCCCACCCGCTTCTCGAGCACGCCTTGCACGCCTTCCTCTCCTCCCTCACTTTCTGTAGCGCGCTCCCATCGCGCCTCGAATGCCTTCTGTGCGTCTTGAACTACAGGCAGACGGGTCGCTGCGAACGACACCGCGACAAGGACCACGCCCCCAACGATAAGATTCTTGATGTTGCGGCCAGCCAGCACACTTGATGCCACAGCCGCAGCAACTACCCCGACATATTTAAAAAGTAGGCCGCGGCTGATGGAAATAGGCAGGGCAGCCACCAGTGAAGCCGCGCTGAGCCATATCCATTTCGGCAGCGGACGTGGGCCGGAGATCACGAGTCCAACGACACAGGCAGCAGCAAAGGCGTAAAACTCAGTCAAACCATTGGTAAATGAGAAGGTTCCCGGTGGACGGAATTTTCCCAAAGCACCCGTAAATCCAACCCCTTCCTCACCACCTGGTGCCAGATTGAGAAAGTGTGATTGTGGGAGCGAATACTGCATCGCAATCAGCACGGCCATCGGAATGGCCAATAGAGCAGTGGCCCTCGCGAAAGCATAAACATCGTCACGGGCAAAAACAGCGGCGAATAAAAAAATGAGAGGGAGGTGAAACCACAGAATACGCGCACCGTAGAGAGCAATGAAGAGATCCCGGTGTCCCACAATCAGTGCCAAGAAAACCGCCATCCCGCCGATACCAAAAAACCAACCAATCCAGCCTGCCCAAGGCCGTCGAGACAAGTAGGGCCAACCAAGAACCAAGGCTATGATTGCGATAGGATCACGCACCACCAGAAGAGGCGTAGACAGCCCAGGCAGAATCCACTTGCGCAAGCGCACCTTCGAAAATCAGAAGCCAAAAGTAGCCCCACAAGAGCAGTTGGATCTTTCGGCGGGTGGACATTGATCAGTGACGTGTGACGTGTGGCGAGTGAAAAGTAAAATGCCTTTAATTAGCTAGGAAAGCGAATCATCAGGCCGCCAGAGTTTCCCGAACAACCGCCACAATCCCCCGTCGGTAGGATTCCCAAGTCAAAGTCTCGGCTTTCTTGCGGGCGGCAATACTCATGGCAGCCAAGCGCTCGCGGTCTCGGTGCAGCAGCTCGAGCTTCTCGGCGATTGCTTGCGCATCCCGGATCGGCACGATGAATCCATCCTCGCCGTCGGTAAGAACATCGGGACCACAAGTGTGTGGCGTTGTGATCACCGGGGTGCCTTGCGAAAGCGCTTCGGTCACAACGAGGCCGAACCCCTCGAAAAGCGAGGGAAAGACAAGGACATCATGCGCGCGCATCTCCGCCAGAATTTGCTCCCGCGGCAGGCTCTCGATCCATCGGTGCTTGCCGAACGCACTCTCGAGGGCCGCGCAAGTAACTGTGCGGTTTACGACCGATGACCGTCAACTCGACATGAGCGACCTAACATGTCCGTCGCTTCAAACAGGTCTGCAATTCCTTTACGCTGGCTCAAGCCGCCGACAAACAACACCCGCAGTGGGGATCCCGTCGCAGGCAGGGACGATATCTGCTCGCCGCTCACGGCATCATCGGCGCCGTAAGGGATCACCGAAACAGCAGCGATCGGGAACGGACATTCGGCAAGTGTTTGCTTTGTGAACGTGGAGGCAACAAGGATGCGATCAGCGAGCTGCAACTCCTCATCTTTACGGCTCAGTTTGGTTTCGGAATCGTCTAGACCACCCATCGTCACCCGCCATTCAGGCCGGCGCTCGGCTTCTTCCGTCAGAATCTCGCGAGCCGCACGCCAGTAACCTATCGGAAGATCGTAAAAACACTTTTTGCCCGCTGCCTTGGCGGCCCGAAAAGTGTGAAGGGCACCATCCTCGTAACAGTAACACGCGGTGACGCTCCTTGAGCGCATTCGGGCCGCCGTCTTTCGGTCGATCCTTTCATACACTTTGTCGATAGATAGCGGGCTGCATTCTTTGCGGACAAGCCAATCAAGCCGGAAACGCAACGCCGCGAGTCTTGCAAGTTCACGAGCCGGTGCAGAGCTAACCATAGTTTGTAGGTTGCTATCATAGCTCCTGCGGCGGATCTCTCCGAGACCTGGCAACGATGAAATCCCATGCCAGAAGCCCGAAGGAAAGGCTGCAACTGTAGTTTGATACGAGTCCAGAAACCCAGCCTCAGCGAGTGCGCGCAAAACGTTGCGAACATTCGCGTTGCCGGTCGGGTGCGAGCAGGTCAGCATTCAATTGCGACGTGCAACCGACTGGAAAATCTCCGCGTAGCGGGCCGCGACAACATCTGGCGAGTGGGCTGCAAGATGCTCCGGAAACTGAGCACGAAACGAGGGAACTGCATTTGCATCGCTTTCGAGCATAGCCACTTTATCTGCTAGTTCCTCGTAATCGCCTGCTTTGAACAAGGGTCCGCAGGGCCCGATTGCATCAATCAAGCCACCTTGGTTTGTGCCGAGCGGTATGCAACCGCAAGCAATCCCCTCAAGCGCAACGATACCGAAAGGCTCCGCCCACATGGAGGGTATCACCAAATATTTAACCTTGTTTAGAATGTCTGCCACCTGAGCCGGCGGGAGTTTCCCCATGAATCGGACGCTATCACTTGTGCCCTGTGTTGACACCATCGCCTCTAAATGAGCGCGCAGCGGACCCTCGCCGATGACGTAGAGTGGAATGTCGTGCCCCCTTTCGCGAAGCAGACGGGATGCTAATAGAACTGTCTCAACCCCCTTGTCGGAAACCAGCCGCCCCACAAACGCCATGCCACGCCGATCACTCCATGGATTCCTCGTTGTGAATACGGCGTCATCGTAGGCATTCTCAATAACGGTGGAAGGAAACGGCAAGGATGCCGCAGTCGCCCGGCTATTGGAGATGCACTTGAAACGCCGGAGCAGCCTTAACTTCAAGCGGTCTTGCCAAGCAATCTTCCCATCCGAGCGGCAAATCCATGTCCGGATGGAAACGACCGTTGGGACACCCAGAAGACTCGGAAGGAGATAGTTGAGGGACGGGTTATGCTGGTAGACCACGTCTGCCCACCTGCCGAGGCTGAGGAGCCTCGTCATAGTAGGTCGCCTGTAAACCTCAAGGTCGGACACCTCATTGCTGTGACCAAGCAAAGTATGGGTAACGATTAAGACTTTGTTGGAACGGTTACTGCGCAGCCGCTCTGCCAACATCATCGCAGAAGATTCGATTCCCCCAACCGATGGGTGGAAGGCATAACTAATGAGGAGTATCTTCAAATAAACAACGGCGTCAGCAACCCGTCGCCTTGAGCAAAGCGTCCACTGCCTTATCGATCTCTAAGTGGGACCGAGCTTCTTTTCTCTTTTGGATCAGGCGGCCGGCTGCCGCGGCAATAGTCTCACCTTTGAGACCGGTGGACATGGCAAGCGTTGCAATGGCATTCCCACAATCCTCACCCACAAGCTCCTCGTATCGTATAACGGAGCCGCCAAGCTGTTCCCTCAGTAAAATCGAAGTGAACAAACTCTGGCGGTATATGTGTTGCAGTTCGTCCCACTGCAGATTGTTTTTCGCCAGCATTGAGGAGGCAAAACCCAGAAACGACCGCACCACAACGATGCAAATTGGCTGGTAGCCCAACCGTTTCGCCATGACGGGAAATTTCTCACTCATCGGGGGATACTTCACGAAATCGGCAATCTTAAGCAGCGCTGACAGGTTTTCCGAAGCTCGCCGGTCGAAGTAATGGCTGAGAGTTCGGGAAAAAGGCCGTAAGCGCTCCGCCCGCGCCAATTCAACAGACGCCTTGATTGCAAGCGGATGCTCGAATTCACCAGAGCTAGCGTCCCAGCTCGCGACCCTATCCACGCCGAATTCAGCCCCTGAGTGGGCAAGAAGAGCGCTCACGAGCGTGGTTCCCGATCGGGGAGGGCCAAGGACGAAGACCTTTTTCACTTCTGCTCTCTTACCATCGAGCCGCTACTGAAGCCCAGCGTCTTCGCAAAATCCAAAGCCGTTAGGGCACCGCTGTCCGGATAGAAGCGGTGGCTCGTGAAAAGAATCTTCATTCCGCGGCTTTCAGTGATTCGATAAAAGTTTGCGCAACGAGCGGCAACGAATCTCGGCTCGGGAGTCGCTTCGCCGTGCGGAGAGTCTCTTGGAAGCGATTGTCGAGCAGAACAAAACCCGGCCGGCCGGCAACCTGTGAGCGGGCAGCTTCCGGTCGGAACCGGGTCACAATGACCGGAAGCCCGTGCTCTCGCATGGCAGCGACGGCACCGCTTTTGTCGATGATCTCCAAGGGTGATACCGCAACGCCAAAGTCTGCCGAACGAAGAGCGCGCGAAACTTCGGAGTCGTCGAGTTCCCCGAGCCTCTCGAACACAAAATGTTTATACCCGCTTTGCTTCATGCCCTCCCACAGCGATTGACCGAAATCTCCAAGTCTTCCAACAGAAACAAAACGGCATTCGTCGATTTCTAAGGCTTCTCTCGCACGCTCGATCTCTGCAAGGAGTCGCCCGAACTCCCACCCCTTCCGCAGAGTGCCGAAGATGGCGAACACCCACCTGCGCCGTTCATCCCTACGCGTACCCTCGGGAGGCATGACAGGAATGTTGCTGAACAGAGGCAACACTTCGCTGGCCACGCCTATGCTCTTCAGACGTTTGCGATAAAACTCATTTGTGACATTTACAACTCGAGGCCGGAGCTCCCGCTGAATGCGGGCAAGCAGATGCTTCTGTAGAGCGCATATCACAGGATCAGTGAGTTTGTTTCCAGAGCCACCCCACAGCTCGTGAAACATGACGTGCGAAGAGCGTCCGGAGACCAGTCGTCCAATACGCCGAACAAAAACAAACGGCAGGCCCTTCACCTGGAAGCCGTGTGGCACGTATTGCAGACTGACCCAATCCGGATCGATGCGCTTCACCAAGGAGCTCAGTGTAGCGAAACGAACATTCCAAGACTCGAGTGCTGGCAAGCGCACTATCGCAGGTTCCGGCAACTTTTCCGTGTTCCCGACGAGAGGGCGCCCGTGCTCGGCGGCAGCGTAGCGGTCGTTGACCGCAACACTGACACACTCGTGCCCTGTCCTAGTGAGTTCGCCTGCCAGCCGGCGCGTATAGTCACCAACCCCATCACGCCCCAGTTCCAAAGACGGGCACAGAAACAGTATTTTCACAGAGTGAGCGGAGGCCTCTTCCAAATCAAGACCGGCGATAGATCCGGCCGATTGCACTTGCTATAGATAACTGTACACGCACAAGCATGGCATCCGCCCTGCTGGTGATGAAGAGAGGTTTTCGTGCGTTGGCCCAAAATAATTTGTCAACATACCGAGGAGGTCGTCCTCGCAACGCATCCATAAAATAGCCCCTCCTCCACGGCTTCTTGCCGCCGACTGCGTGAGCCATGGTCCTAATGCCAGGCCAAAATCCCATCGCATCAGGACCAAACGCTACAACAGGGCGCGGCCACGCCATCGCAGTGGCATTCAAAGTGTCCTGATTCGGGCTGAAGAAAGAGATCCACCTACCTCCTTTCCGCCACTCAGATATATCACCCTTACCACTTAGAGAGTTGCTTTCGCCGCCTACGGTATCGGTCAAGCCTTCCACAAGGAAGCGAACCCTGCGTCATTTCGATGTAGGCTTAAGAAGCCGCTGTTGAAGTAGAAGTCCAGCGAGTTGGCTACTTTCAGCCCAGCTTTTTCGATCCACTCTCGGCGCGTCGGGTGGCTAGCGGGCATCATCCAGTTAACATCAGCGCATACCACGGGACCGCCATCACTCCACGTATCCATCCACCCCCACGGACATTCGACAACAATGTCGGGATCCAGATACGTCACTTTTTCAATCGAGTGATCTACTTCAAAGACCGATAGCATCGCATCGGGCTTGCAGTTCGCAAAGTGCTTAGCGCCTTCAATCTTAATCCAATCAATCTCTACATCACCAGACCTCCATTTCTTGAACTGCTCCAGCAGTTTCGGGGGCATCCCGATCGTTTCCCGATATCCAATATAAATACGGCCTGTATAGCCATTTGCTAACAGGGAGTTGATGAGAACTGCGCCACCGCAGATAAAGTCTCTTTCTACAAGTGTGAGGATTGCGTGCATGAGAACTGGCACCCTTGGGCAGTCATTTCACTTTAATTTCTTTTTAAATTGCGCGGGAACACCAGCCCACAACTGCCGGGAGGGTATTTCCGTTGTTACAACTGATCCTGCAGCAATGACACTTCCCTCCCCAATGTTTACCCCCTTCAGGATAATCGTGCCCGCTCCAATCCACACGTTATCGGCAACAACAATCGGATGATAGCTCCCGCCTTGCTTACTGATCGAAATGTCTTGTTTGCTGAAGTGATGGTGGGCGTCGCTGAATATACATCCCGGAGCAATAAGGCATTCATTCCCGATGCGGAAATGTGAGCCTACATTGATCTGGCAGCCATACCCAATAAAGGTATCTGTCCCGATTGAGATTGGAGCCGACATCCATGGTCCACCAGACCGGAGCCTCACAAAGTCTTCAATTTCACAGTTGTCGCCGATTCGTAGTAGCTCGGGAAAAGGACAGTCCAGCCTACCGATTCGACAATGCGAGCCCACTTTAGCGCCCCTCAGGCGCAGTCCCTGCACGCGCAATCTAGACGCAGCGCCTTTCTTCCAAAAGGAAAGCCGGAGCAGCAAACGCGGCAGGAGGCCACGGGTACGATGAGCATCCGGTCTATCTGTCGACACTTTTGACATGGTCAATTAGTCCCTGCTTGTTTCTTCGCTCGCCAGACAACGTAAGTAGCGTGGACCGAAAGAGGGACTACGGCAGTCAACATTGCAAACGTAAGAACGTTTCTTACAGTGCTCAAGTCGAGCGCGGAGATGAGTATTACTTGCAAAGAGACATTAAGGCCTATCGAGAGCCATGGTGGTGCGACCCATCCGCGTGAAGCACCTAGAGCGTAGGCAGTGCCTGATAAGAGGCTCAAACAGGCTGCGGCCATAGCCATTAACATTTCCACTCTCAGTCCCGCGTAGGCTGTCCCCAGCAACCAAAGTGCTTCATCGGAAAAGGCGGCAACCATTACTAGAAAAACCCCGCACAATGCAGCAATAGTCGATAGAACACCAAAAAACGTCGGAAGGATTTTCCGCGTCGTTTGCATCCGGGAAAATCGGGGAATAATCACAACGCTTGAAACAGCCGAGATCAGTATTGTCAACTGGGACAACCGGGACAGCGCGCCGACTTGGGCTATAGCCATGGTTGACCCAAATATGGAGATGAGGAAGACAATCAGTTGCCCATTGATGCAGTAGTAAATCGACCCCGGCAAGATGCGTCTGACCAACGCGAGGGTCTCGCTGGCGACAGCTTTGTCGGCGGACTGCTTCCAGTCAACGTGGGGATTTACAGATGTCCGGAGACGGCGGTTGGCCCAAACCTGCGGGGGTATGCCCGCGCAGACCACGACAAAGGCAAGCGGTGCGGCGAAGCACGCTCCAGCTATAGTCAGGACACGCAAGAGTGATGCCTTCAGCCGGATTACTCCTATTGTTTTTACTTCTTGATGTAGCTGAAGAACGACGTCGTACATTGCTGTCGTCAGCACTATCTGGAACATCAACAGGACCCCTAGCACGATAGCGATGGCCTCCAGCCAGGAAGAGCCGTGCCGAAGTAAAAGGAAAACCAAAATAGGCAGCGCCAAGAGAGTAGCTACTCCCGCAAACTTTCTGCGCAACTGCATAGACGTTACCATCACAGCGCCAAGATCCCGAGGACTTCGCCATACTCTGCCACCTTGTGCCAAGGCCCCCTTGCTGATGCCACTATCAGCCAAGACGTTGAGAGTCGCAACCATAGCGTTGGCCATGGTATAAAGGGCATACTGATCCGGAATGAGAAATCGGACAATCAGCAAACCGGATATGAAAGACAAAAGCTGCCCCACAGCCTGTGCCGAGCCAAAGGCACCTATCGACCTCAGTAGATCATTCTCTAAAAATCGCTTCGACATTGGCGTTTACCGCGATCGTCAGCAGATAATAATATCCACCTAAGGTCGAGGCAGGCCTCACATTCGTTGGGAATGGAGATTACTCGCGTCCCGGTTTGGCTGCCCCAGTTTATCTAGGAAGTTTTCCTTATCACAAGCGGGGCTCTCTAGACACAAATGACCGGAATTGAACCTACTCCTGCCATGTAACGTTTCAGCGGTACGCATTCGCCGGCGCTCCGACTGCCAGAGAAAATGGCGGTATGTGTTTAGTCACTATCGATCTGGTATCAATGATACACCCTTCACCAATCGCGACCCCTTTTAAAACAGCCACGCCATGACCCAGCCAGACATTGTGCTCCACAACAATGTCCGCATCTTCATTAATGCGCGCTCCCTTCGCGTCGAAGATTTTGTGACTATCTGTTGTCCGCAGTTCGACATCGTGCGAAAAGAGGCACTCACTACCTATCTCGATTTTCTTGCCATTGTGCGCCACCAATAGAGCGCCGCGTATCGAGGTCCCCTCGCCGATTCGGACGATGTTCCCATCGCCGTAGAGCTCTATGCGGCCGCTAAAACTGCTGCTTTTGTCGATTACCAACGAGTTAGCGTCTCCTCGAACGAGTAATTCAGCGTTGCGCAGCCTTACATCTTCTTGGAGTACCACTTCCGAGGATCCTCTTATATCGATCCTCGTGCGCAAAATGTTCGCCTGCGACTTAAAACTTGCCTTCCGATCCACATGGAGGGAATTAGTTGGCGACAGCCAATTTCTTAGCCGAAGAGCTAAGCGCCTTAGGTCTTTTTTCATAAAGAATTATTCCCAAAAATCCGATTCATCCTGCGAGCCCCAAATCCCAGACATCCAAATACCCATCTTCCGAATCCAGCACCGCCGATAGCAGTGATCGTGAAAAACCAGACCTTGCTCACCAGACCCGTGCAAATGACATGTGCCCCTAGGAGCTTTACCAACCGATACACCCGAGCAGGAGATCATAATAATCGTTCAGATTATCGACGCATCAGCAGTTGCTTTTCATGAAATTCTCTACACGGCGACGTAGTTAGCGAAGCAAGGCTCTCACTCGGCTTTTCCAACGCCAATAGCCGGTGGCATTACGGAGGCTCGGGCCGAGACCGGGCGGGAGACGGTATTTGGCGGCCTGCTTTTCGATATCCGACATATCGAAGCGGTATCCGAGCGATTCGGCAAAAGTGAGGACTTCGGGATGGCGGTTCCACGCACGCCATTCGTCGCAGACAGGAAAGGTCTCTTTACAAAAGCGAGGGAGTTCGTTTTTCGGAATATCGCGGCGCAAATCATGAGTTTCGTTGAGACCAAGAAAGCGCAGCAATTCGCCCGTGCGGCGAAAGGAAAAAAGATCGACGGAATCAAGGATCAGGCAGGGGATCGACGAGAATTTTTCACGGAACTCGAACGCCTCACGGTAAACAACAAGCCACCAGAAGAGGCATTTTTCAAAGTGATTCATCGCGGGCCAGCGTTCGCGGAATTCCGGGGCAATGGAGCGGGGATCAAAGGGCGACACCTCATGGGCATCGTCATAGAAGGTGTGCGGGTGGTAATTACCCATATTCGCGCGCGAGAAGGCGAACGAAATGGGATCGCGGTGGAGGATGACCAGGCGAAGTCGGTCGCCAAAGAGGCTGTGGAGCACCGGAGCGAGATGGTAGGCAGTCCAGCCGGTTTCGATGATGCTGGTGGCGGCGAGTTGTTTTTCCCACTCCGCAAGGAAGGTCGCGAGGGAGGTATCATCGAGGACCGATCGGAGCGCTTCAGGATCATAAGCGCGGTTGTGGACGCGAGGCTTCGAGACCTGCGCGGGAATGCCCTCGTGAAGGACGATTCGTTCGCCGGGAAAGTTCGCCTCAAGAAGCCAAGCCAGAAAAGAACTGCCGCTGCGACCGGCATTTAGCACTAGCGTGAATGTATTTTTCATAGCGACTGAGTTTTTAGATTGAGGAAGTCCGGCAACCCGCCACAGCCATGCGCATCAGTAGTGGTTTTTTCATTTGTCGTTCATGCAACTATTCAGTTTTTCGCTTTTTACCTCGCATCTGCCCTCAACCCTCAAGCTTCTGCCCGCAGCCCTACGTGTCACGAGCAATTATTCCCAACGAACAGCCAACAACAACTCCAAGTCCGCCAGATTGATCACCGCATCAAACCGATCCTTACTCGGAGTCTTGGTCCTGCTGATCGCCATCGCCTGGGCATCATTGTCCGGATCGCCATTCATGCAATCAATCCCCGGGATCCCCGACTTCATCGCCCAATGGGCCGACCGCAATTTGTTAAGTCCTTAGTTGACTTGCTCGCCTCCGCTCGTCGCGCCCTTCGGGCTGCCTCCAGCAGTCTTCCGAGCGGCTACCATCGCCGCCTGGATCCCCGCCTTCGCACTCCTCTCCGCCGCAACATTCGCCGCGATCCACTTTCGTCAATCTTCTCATCACCGAGCCGAGTCTGCGAGACAGCGTGAGGCGCAGCCGAAGGCAAACACCGAGCCGAGGCTTTGCGAGACGGCCCACAGGCAAAGACTGAGCCGAGGCTTGGCGAGACGGCCCATAGGCAAACACCGATCTTACCCCTCTGCAGTCCCTATCCTTCTCGCCCTTCTCTGCGCTGCAGGCGTAACGCTTTTGGCCGCACTTTTGGAAGCCATGCAACTAGCTCTCCCAAACCGCTCCGCCGACTGGCGCGACATCCTCCACGCCGCCCTCGGCGCCCTCACCGGCTCCCTCATCCCCGCCCTCCTCCTCAAACTCTCCCGCCCCCGCTAGCCCCATGGGGTAACCACCCCACCCACGACATTCTGACATTCTTAAGAATGTTGGAGCATTTCTCACCCACACCATCGCCCCAAACGACATATGGACAAATGGCAATTAGTCCATACGTCAGCCCTCGTTTCCTGCGTCTTCACCCTGTCTCACCAGCCTGCTCGAGAGCGATGCGTCGCAGAAGCGGGCTGATTCGGACTCCTGAGCGGACCATCGAATGAATGGGCGATGCAATGCTCGGAACGAGCCCCAGCTTTTTGGCACGGACGAGAACACCGAGACTTCCGGTGACTTGCAAGCCACAGGCGGCGGCAACCTTTCGGCCCAGCTTTTCGTCGATGATGACTCGCGAGATTCCGGCATCTAAAGCTGTCTGCAAAACCGCCGCCTCACCCGGATCCAAGGCCATCGCGCGCGACTCGGTCACTTGCACCTCTAGCGTGGGAACTTCAACGGCCTCCGGCAGGCCCTGCAAAGCCTTGATCTCGGGGCTTTCGCTCCCTCCTGCCATCAGCTCGTTCCACACGGCGCGGGGGACAATAACTCTGTCGTAGAGTGAGGTCAGGACTTCCAGCGACTTTAGCGCCGCCACGAGCGCGATGATCGGGCCCGTATTGATCACAGCAGCACGATCAAGCGTGCTTGAACTCATCTTCAGCCTCAGCAACGTCCCAGTCGATGGCAGCAACACCGAGTTCCGAAATCCGGCGGATGAAATCGTAACGAGACATCGGGACCAGCTGGGCCGCCTGGCCGGTGGTCAACCGGCCCAACTCGAAGAGTTTTGCCGCCATGGCAAAACGCGCCTCCGCCTCGAACTCCTCACGCGACATGTGCAGAGTCTCCAAGAGATCTTCGGGATATTGCGCAACCATCGTGGTCATACCATTGCAATCCTAAGCAGCATCAGGCCCAAAGCAAACCGATAGATAGACCCGCAAGTCCGCCAGATTGATCACCGCATCAAACCGATCCTTACTCGGAGTCTTGGTCCTGCTGATCGCCATCGCCTGGGCATCATTGTCCGGATCGCCATTCATGCAATCAATCCCCGGGATCCCCGACTTCGCGCTCCTCTCTGCCGCAACATTCGCCGCGAGCTACCTTCTGACTTCCGGCCGCCGCGCTAGGTTTGCACTCAGCTGAAGCCTCACGCCATTTGCCTAGGGGCCATCTTCGACTTCGTCTTCGGTTCCGTCCGTTGCACGGCCTCCGGTTCAGCTCCTTCAGCCTGTGAAGGCGAAGCTACTTCATTAGGCTCAGCCCTCCGACCTCAGGTTTCAAGTTTCACACCTCAGCCCTTTCCTCTTCATCCCTCTCTTCCTCATACCCGAAAGTCTCAAAATCCTCGCGGTAATACTCAAACACCTGGGCCCGCAGCTCGGGGGTGTAATCCGCGCGTAAATGTGCCGCCGCTCGGCCCAGCGCAACATCCGAGTGATTCCACGGATGCACTTCATCGCGCCCCAGCGCCGTGCGGACCAAATCCGTAATCGGCTGGTAGCCGGCCCGATACCCCGCCGCCGCCACGGCCCGGGCCGCTTGCTCCTGGACACCCAGACGACGACAGACCGTAGCGAAATCCTCCTCGAAGTTTTCCATCTTGCCGACAAAGTCCGCCGACACTGCACTGCCACTGGCATGCCAATAGCTCGTCATCGACGGCTCGGCGATCACCGCCAGATTCTCCACGAAAACGGCAAAGTCCCGATACGACGCCACCATCCGGTGCCGCGGATGCCCCGGATCACCGACCATCGTCTGATACATCAGAATGACCCGGTCATACGGATGCCGCACAAACCCGAACGTGAAGCAGTGCGCAAACTCCTCCGGCGGAAGCACCCCCTGCACGTCCCGCAACGGCAGAAACTCGCGAAACGTCCTCCACTGGTAAAGCCCCGCCCTCCCCAACGGCGGACAGATCCCCGACAAAGCCCCCGCCACCGCACTCCGCCAACCCGGACGGTTGCCATACCGCCCGAACGCCTCCCGCAGCACCGCACTCCCCGTATAAGGAACCTCCACCAACAAAAACCCATGTCTCGAGGAATAGATCATCTCATCCCACCCAAAGGGGGTCAGGCCTTGCTCTGTGCTTTTTTACGGGTTTCGCCCGCGCGGTGCCGGGTGACAGGTTAAAGGTCAAAAGTAACGACGGGATCAGCAGGGCGCGGGCTTCGCCCGCGAGGTGGCTGGTGACAGGTAAAAGGTAAAAAGTAACTGCGGGGCGCTTACCCTGCGCGACGGAGGCTGGCTGCGAATGCCGCGATGGACTTCGAGAGCGACCTGTAGTCTTCCCTCAAGCGCGCAGCGGAAGCCGTCGGCAAGTAGCTGCGATCTTCAGCGAGATAGAGCATCGAACGGACCTCCCCAGCTGAGCCTTTGGATAAGTCGAGAAAATGAGCGAAGTCCTTCTTGGTCCGACGCTCAAAGCCCTCAGCCGTATTGTTCATCACCGATGTCGCGGCACGTTGAATTTGGCTACGAAAGTCGAAATCCCGACACTTCTCCATCGCATCGTAGATCTCGTTGGCGAGGGCACGCGCCCGCTGCCAAATCTTTAAGTCTTCAAAATTTTCCGCAAAATCCACGTTCCTACTTTTTACCTTTCACTTTTCACTTTTTACCAACGCTCCCTGAGCGTTGAAGCCCCATCACCCAACTTATCGGCGCATTCGGAGAAGTTGATCGTAATCCGCATGTGATCCGATCCAGAACCAGACGACCTTTTCACCATCCCTTGCCCCAACCGCGCGATAGTTTCGCGACACACGGACAGACCAGACGTTGTCCAAGTTCTGGATTTTCTTGAACCTCAGGCTCGGGTGCGAAGGATCTCGGCTCCAGAGTCGATATGCTTCCTTGGCTTGCCTGACCGCATCGGCTGGCAACTCCCCCGGAAGCTCAACGAAAGCTTTGGTCCTTCGGGAAGTCACGCTCGAGGTCCAGCGGTGCCGTCTCGCCGGCCCGATACTCCTCCAAGGCCTCGCGAGCCATCAGGCCGAGGACATCCTGCGAAGACTGGAAAAGTTGCCCCCACCGCTGCTCGGCTTCCAACTCGGAGAGAATCACAGAGGCCACGGCATCCTGCTCCGCTTCGGGCAGGGCGGAGGCCGTGGTTACCGCTTTTTCCAAAAGAAGAGTCATGAGTCGAAATCTAAGTGCGCCGCCTGGCTTTGCAAGTCGTGATCCGAAGAAGCTTACCCTCCGGCCTGGAAGCCTTACGGGCTGGAAGCGGGGTCGGAGAGGAGCAGGGCCCGGTGGAATAGGCTTCGCCTTCCACGGGCCGAGGAGCGGGGAGCTGAGGGAACGTAAAAGCGCTTTTACAGAGAGAAGCGGGTCATTCCGACGCGATTTTCGACTTTGTGCGCGACGCAACACGCTTCGTGGTGGCCCCCACATGTCATGTTGCTGCGCGCACGAACCTCGTGGGGGGCACCACATGTCATGTTGCTGGCCGCACGAAGCATGTTGCTGCTCGCACGAACTTCGTGGTGGCCACCACATGTCATGTTGCTAGCTCCACAAAGCATGTTGCTGGTCGCACAAGCTTCGTGGTGGCCCCCACAAGGCTTGTTGCCAGCCGCACATGGTCATCATTTGGCATGGAGCAAGGAGCAAGGAGCGTGCCCTCCGGCTCGTATCAGTTGGTCGCCGCGGCGACCTGTCTTCGCTACGCTTCGGCTGAGCCCACGGGTCGGAGAGGAGCGGGAAGATCAGGGCTCATCGGATGTTCTCCAGAGGCACAACGATCAGATCGAATGGAATCGGCACACCGGAAACTTTCACAAAATTTGCGGGGCGCGCATCAAACAGCGCGAAACCAGCCCTCCCGTTCTCCCAAGCGAAAGGATGAGTAGCCAGCGGCGCGTAGCCGGCACTTCGCAGGAATTCTTCGACATCGCGCAACGAGGGAAGATCGCCCAGCAACGCCTCCTGCTCGATGAGGAACGCCAATCCGTCACGGTTTAGCTCAAGCACGCCGTTTATGCGGGTGATTGGTGGGAAAAGAGCATTATGGTTCGCCCACCGGACCAAATACTCGAGCGGTGTGGCCGGAACGAGTCCCTGCCTGATACTCCGGACGGTTCGACCAAAAGCCCCTCCGTAGGTGAACTTTCGGACAACACTCTCAGAGCTGTCTTTCCAGACGTAATGTTCCAAACCGCCGAGCTTCGCTTGGCTCAGGTCGAAGCCGGGACCGATTCTTCGACCGTTTTGTTCTGCCCAGCGACTGAGGGCTCCAAGTTGGGCGACAATACCCTCGCCTTCTCCACTTGCTGCCAGAATCGCTCGGAGCTCATCGGCGGCTGCTTGCGGATCAATTCCAACAAGGCTTCGCGGTCTGTCGTCATGCGAGTCACCATTCATCGGGACGGGTTGGTCGGCAAGTTAAATTCACCAGCGCACTACAGAGCTCGTAGGAAGCGCGTGAGAGCAACTTCAGGAGTCGCAGAACTACTCCGACGGCATCCCATACATGCCGGCTTTCTTCAAGCGGCGCTTGAGGGACTCGGGCATGCGCACGGCACCGTAGGAAAGAAGCATCTTCTCGACATCTTTGACCAAGGGTCGATTGCCGGGCTTGCGCATCCGCGCCGGAATAGGCGGAAGCGGCACGCTATAAGCAGCCTTGCGCTTTGCGCCAGATTTCAAGGTAGCGAGATTACGAAGTCGCGCTGAGGCATGCAGTTAATTTGACCTTTCAGGCATCAGGCCCAAGACAAAGCCCAGAGTCTGTCGGGGTGCACAATCAGCTGGGCAGTTCGTCACCAGCTTGCGGTGGCACGTCGGGCGCCCGATCGAGCACCTTCCAACCCTCGCCTGTAGCTTTCTTGGCCCGGGCCTCCAGGTAAGGATCGGACAGAACAGCCGATGACTGGGCCGCGAGCGCTTTCTCCACGAATTGGGAAACCGTAAGATGCCGCCGCTCGGCAGCACGCTCGACAGCCTCAAGCACAGAATCTGGAATGACAACGCTCACTAAACCAACTGTTCAGCCCTCCGGCGTCTCAGCCACGCGCGCGGTCGCCTGTTTCCGAGGTTGGCGTTCGAGTTTCTCTCGCTGGAGCTTCTTGTAGTGGTCGACCAAACGAACAAGATCGTGGCCGTGCTGCTCGGATATCTTCTGCCGAGCGGCTCTCACCTCTTTGATTGTCTGGTTTTCAAGCATATCGCTCGCCTAAAAGTTCGAGTGGTGTGATTACCACCGCCGGATCCCGTGAGCTATTCGTCACCGGGCAAAGGCTCGGCAGCAGGCACCTTATCCAAGGCGGTTTCGAACTTGTCACGGTCGCCCCGTGCAGCCCGGCGAGCGAACTTTTGGCTCTGACTGCCGCGCGGAGGCAAGTCGGGAAAGATTCCCGATTTGGCCAGCTTCTCCCACAACTCCTTGCTCACCGGCTGGCCACCCTGTTGCTCCACCCAGCGGTCAAACTCCGCATCGGACATGCCCGCCAACTTCGCCTGATCCGCGATATCAACCTGCATAGAATGCAAAGTGCAGCGTCTCCCGTAGCTTACCACATCTCATTCTTAGTCCCCGAACCCGCGCGTGGGCGGGTGTGTGCCGGGAGTAACCGCGGTTATCATCCCTGCAAGGGGGGAAGGCACCGACGCTCATAGAGCGCCGCTACACCTCGACAAAAAATTGTAGCGGCGCTCTATGAGCGTCGGTGCCTGAAAACAGTTCGAGGCACTCGGGAGGCGAAGGTTTGCCCTCGGCTGCGCCCTCGCGCCATCTGCGCTGCGCTTCGGTTCAGCAACACGGTCGGCTTTGCCGCGAGGCGAATTCATTGTAAAGCCGAGGCAAAGGGAAAGTCAGCGTCGCCGGGATTCTCGGCCTTCACGTCAGCCCATTGCGCCTGAGCCACAAACTCCTTCAGCTCTTCGGGCGATATCGGCTGCCCGCCCTGGGCTATGATCCATTCGTCCATCTCCTCAACCGTGGCGGTAGCCAGGTCGATAACCCGAATGTGGCTTTGCTCCACGGCTCAGCCGGCCAAGGCGTAATCGATTGCCTTGGGGTTATCGACGCGTTTGCTGGCGTTCAGGATTTCCAACCCGACAACATTACCCGCGGCATCGTAGTCCAAGATAACACCGGGCTTGGCTTCATCGCTTTCTTCCACCAACGCCTCGCTCAAAATGATCGAGAGCGCATCGACTTCGGGATCATAGGTCACTCTCATGGTTTCCAGTATTTATTGATTTTGGTTGTCCGGTAGATTGCTCGGGTGAAATCTGACGCCGGAGCATTTCCACCTCCGCATGCTTGGAGATGCTAAAGCTCACAAAGGGTGCTTCATATAGTTTTTCGGCTAATGAGCAGCGGCCCGATACTAGTCAAACCCGTTTCATCCGGCAAACAAGCTGCCGGTCTCGTTTCCACTATGAAGTCGAATACTCGGCAGAGCCGACCAGCAGATCAATGACCGCAGCCAGCCAAATCATATGGGTGCACTCGACGATGTTGTAAGCGCGGCTATCGGCCCAGAGATTGATATCGGCAATCGCGCCGAGGGGATTGTCTTGGGCGAAGCCGGTGAAGGCCGCGACGTAAAGTCCGAGTTCTTTGGCGTGCTGCGCGGCCTTGACCACGTTGGGCGATTTGCCGCTGCTGCTGATGAGGATCAAGATGTCGCCCTTGTCGGCGTAGAAATCGAGGGCCTTGGCGATCCAGTTTTCGTAGCCGCAGTCGTTGCCCAAGGCGGTGATGAGATTGGCGTCGTTGAAAGCCATGGCCCGCACCCCACCCTGCTTGGAGAAGTCGGTGGCCAGGTGGCTGGCGATCGACGCGCTGGCGCCGTTGCCAGCCAGCATGAGCTTGCGGCTGGAATCACGGGCCTCGGCGATGCGATCCTTGAGCCTAGTGATGAGCCCGGGGATCTCGGGATTGGCCAGAAGCCGCGGGTATTCGGCGAGATAGGCTTGGATGTTCATGAAGGGTTGGGCTGAAGCATGGAAAAACTAACGCTCACGGCCATATTCGCGAACTCTGCCTTTGCTCACAATGCGCAAGGTTCCCACCAAGGGTGTTCCGGGCGGAACAGCGGCAACAAGCGTCTTGAGGCAGTCGATGATATCTTCCCCTGACGGCTGTCTGGGCAGTCTCAGAACAACAATGCCTGCGTAGTGCTCCGGCGGGAATTGCAGCGGATTGGAGAAATCCAGATCCAGCGTCACCAAGCAACGCCCCTCGGATGCGCACACCTCGATGAGATTACGGTCGGCCGTGCCACACAGGTTTTGCAGGCGAACGGTGCTGACATCGCATCCGGCATTTTCCAAATAACGAAAGGCCGTGCCGCCAAGGTTTTCATCGAGCTTGAACTTCATGCCGCCGAGGGCACGTCAACGTAACGCTCACGGGTCATCTCCGAGCCATAGGCGATGCAAGCGAGGATGTCGTCACGCTCGAGGTCTGGATAGTAATCCTTGAGGATCTCCTCGATGGAGACCCCATTGGCCAGCAGGTCGAGGATAAGAGACACCCAGATCCGGTGACCGCGGATGCACGGCTTTCCAAAACAGATGTTCGGATTGATCGTGATGCGCTGGAGCAATTGCTCTCTCATCGCTTTATGGTCGAACGGGTTCGGCGGCTTGGCAAGGATAGCCTCCGGCCACCTGGGCCTCAGTCGGATGGTGTCGTGTTCCGGAACGTAAAAATAAATCAGGAGCGTTCAGCCGAGGCCTTGCCGCAGGAGGAGGTCACGCGGTGTGGTGACGAGCGTTCCATAAACTTCGGTGCCGAGGAGAAGTTCGAAATCGCCGGTATCGAGCGTCAAAAGAGCATCGCTCTGCGCGGCCAAGGCGGAAATCAACACGGGCTTGTCTTTGGCAGCCGTCAACAAGAGCGGGCGCTGGGAGGTAAGGGCATCGGGCACCCAATCGATGTCACCGCTAAACCGAGACCAAGCGCCAGACGCAGAATGCCCGAATTTGACGACATTGCGCGCGACCTCCGCGCGGCAATACGCCGATGAAATAAGCCGCCAATCATGCCTGGCATGGATCTGCCAGATGAGGCGGGAGAGCGACCTTTCCGATCCGCAGGCGGAAATAATGACGCTGCTGTCGAGGAAGACCCTCACTGCTGGCCGGCTTTGTCCCAAAACCGGGCCGCGTCGCGCTCATCCTCGTCGATCCACTTCTTCATAGTGGCGAGCGGAATATCCCGGACCGGAACGGCCTCGGCAGGCTGCAAAAAGACACCGCCATCACGGAGTTCAGCCAGCATCATAGGATGCGGGGACGCATCCAGCCCAAGGCTTCTGCGGATTTCGGGCGGAAGGGTCACAGTGCCCCTCTTAGAAACAGGAATTGCTGTCATGCTGCAATACTGCAATACAGCAAGGACCTAGTCAAGCCGCAGCAGCAGCAATCCTCTCTGCTTCCTTCAGCGCCATGCCGACGACTTGGTCCATATTGTAGTAGCGGTAGGTGGCGAGACGGCCCACGAAGTGGACCGTCGGTGACGAGTGGCTTGTGACGAGTGACGAGTCAGAGGCACCAGAGGACTGAAGGGAGCGGAGATGTGCGGGGAATGGGTCGGTTTCGGTGAGGGTTTTGTATTTTTGGTAGATCGCGGCGGAGTCGGGGGCCGGGATGGGATAGTAGGCTTCTTTGCCGGGACCGAAGTCGTCGGGGTATTCGCGGACGATGGTCGTGTTCTCGCACTGCTGACCGGTGGCGTGCTTGATCTCGACGATGCGGGTGAACTCCTCGTCGTTCGGATAATTCACCTGCATGGCGGGCTGGAAAAAGCCATCGGGGAGACCGGAGAGCGGAGACCGGAGACCGGAGGGCGGATCAGAACGGAAGGCGGAGAGCTGCGCGGGGGTAAAGGATTCGGGTTCGAAGCGGAGGGAGCGATACGGGAGGCGGCCGTGGCAGTAGTCGTAGTATTCGTCGATCGGGCCCGTGTAGACGAGGTGCTTGAATTCGACTTGCGGGAGGATGTCGCGAAATTCGCTGTTGAGGCGGATTTCGAGTTTGTCACCGCAGGCGGCGACCATGCGCTCGAACATCGCGGTGTAGCCATCCTTCGGGATCGCTTGGAATTCCTCGCGCAGGTAGCGGTCGTCGCGGTTGGTGCGGATGGGGATACGTCCGCAGACAGAAGCGTCGAGATCCTTGGGATGACGGCGCCACTGCTTGAGCGTGTAGCCTTTGAAAAATTTCTCGTAGAGCTCCCAGCCGACTTGGCTGACGATGACTTCTTCGGAGTTGGCCGGGTTTTCGATGGGGACGCGTTTTTCGGCGAGCCACGCCTCCATTTCCTCCGAGGTGGAGGGACGTCCGAGGAATTGCTCGAAGGTGTTGAGGTTGATCGGAAAATTCCAGTAGCGCCCGTCGCTGTAAGAAAGGATCTGGTAGTCGACCGGGTGCCACTCGGTGAACTGGCTTAGGTAATCGACGATGCGCGGGGCGTTGGTGCGGAAGTAGTGCGGTCCGTAGGTATGAACGAGGACGCCGGCTTCATCGTATTTGTCATAGGCATTGCCTCCGAGGTGGTCGCGCTTCTCGACAATGAGACACGTCTTCCCCTGCTGCGTGGCGAGACGCTCGGCAATCGTCAGGCCAGAAAAGCCGGCACCGACGATGAGGCAGTCGACGTGTTGGAAGCATGGAGCAAGCCGGCGTGGCCGGCTGTAACGAGTTGCTGGTAACGGGTAACGAGCGGAGCCTGCTACTCGGGTTTTTCGGCAACGCGGGCGGTCATCTGTGATTTCCAGCGCTGGGCTGCTGCAGCGAAGGCATGTTTGTGCATCGGCCAATCATGCAGGATGGCGGGATCGAAGTCCGCTCCGTTGGGCCAAACAACTGTGCCAACCTCAGAATCGAGCGCGACGCGTGAGAAGAGGAATGGGTCGCGGAGCGGGCCGTAGAGCTCCCCTTCAAGCACATCGGCAAGATCAACGACCGTCTCGACCCCGTCCTCAAAGCGAAGATGAAGCAAATAGGGTGCAACGCACTCGAATCCGGTAATCCTGTGGATGGGATGAGTCATGGCTATTCAAGAGGCCTGATAGGCCTTAGCGCGCGGGACAGATCCGAGGCCAACCTGGCGCCTATTCTCGGCGTTACTTCGCGATCGAGCAGGCGATGTTAGGGCTATCCGGATTCACATCGACCGTGCGCGACTTGGGCGAGACAACGAGGTCCATGTCTTCCATCGGGATCGCACCCAACAGAACTTCGTTCCCCATGACAATAGCGCCGCCGAAGCCGACACGATTCTTGAAATGGATTTCCAACGGACCGACGTAAGGAACCAAGCGTGTGCTGCCATCCGCGAGGGTGACCTCCTTGCGGTCGCACTCCTCCAGTCCGAGCTGAAGTTTGACGTGCTCGGGAATGCACATGTGCACCGAACCGGTGTCGGCGAGAGCCTCCACATTGATGCCCTTGAGCTCGGGATGACGCGGATTTTTTAGAGTCAGCATCGTTCTAACCAGCCCCGGCAACCCTCGCTCATTTCCCGCGAGTTTTCCAGGCGTCGACGATTTGTTTGATGGTGTCTTCGAGGGAGATGGTGATGTCCCAGTTCGGGTAGTCGCGGCGCATTTTGGCGAGGTTGCTGATGTAGCAGATGTGGTCGCCGATGCGGTTTTCGTCGACATAGGTGTGGATCTGCTTTTGGCCGGTGAATTTTTCGGTGATGGCGAAGGCTTCGAGGATGGAGCAGGAGTTGTCGCGTCCGCCGCCGATGTTGTAGACCTCGGCCACGCGGGGAGCTTTGAGGAATTCCTCGATGAAGCGGGCCACGTCGTGGCTGTGGATGTTGTCGCGGACCTGTTTACCTTGGTAGCCGTAGACTTTGTATTCCTTGCCCTCGAGGTTGCACTTCACGAGGTAGCTCAGGAAGCCGTGCAACTCGACGCCGGAGTGGTTCGGCCCGGTGAGGCATCCGCCGCGCAGGCAGCAACTGGGCATATTGAAGTAGCGTCCGTATTCCTGGACGATGATGTCGGCGGCGGCCTTCGACGCGCCGAAGAGGGAGTGCTTGGATTGATCGATGGAAAAATCCTCGGCGATGCCGTCGGCGTAGGCGGGATCGTCATAGTCCCAGCGGGTCTCGAGTTCCTTGAGTTTGATGTAATTCGGACGGTCGCCGTAGACCTTGTTCGTCGACATATGGGCGAAGGGCGACTCGGGGCAGGCGCGGCGGACGGCTTCGAGCAGGTTGAGCGTGCCGACGGCATTGGTGTCGAAATCGTCAAAGGGAATGGCGGCGGCGCGGTCGTGGCTGGGTTGCGCGGCGGTGTGGACGATGGCGTCGGGCTTGAGGTTGGCCATGAGATCGAGGACGCCTTGACGATTGCGGATGTCGAGTTCGTGGTGGTGGAAGTTTTTGATGAGTTTGCCGAGGCGCTCCTGGTTCCAGCGCGTGTCACCCTGCGGACCGAAGAAAACGGCACGCTGGTTGTTGTCGAGGCCGTGGATTTCCCAGCCGAGGTTGGCGAAGTGGAGACAAACCTCGGAGCCGATGAGGCCGGAGGAGCCGGTGACGAGGAGTTTTTTCATGAGAGCAGGGAGCGGGGAGTCAGAGGGTTTCTTTCGTCGAGCGGGGAGCGGGGAGCTTGGAGTCGGCAGTTTTCAGTGTTCGGTTTTCAGCATCAAGCAGGACCTTTGTCACTCCGCGGCGACTTGTTTGATCATGGGGAGGAGGTCGTTGAGGAGGCGGTGCCAGGTTTCCACTTTTCCGAGGCGCGTGCGCTGGAACTCGGACTCGGGAGAGCCGTCGTCGATGACCGAGCGCAGTCCATCGAGATGGGAATTGGCGTTTTCGAGGTGGGGCTCGATGCGGAACCGCAGGAAGCCGTTGGCCAACCGCCGGAGGTTGAGTTCGGGCTGGAAATGTTCCTTGCGCACACCGGGAAGGTAAACGCGCTCAACCGCGCCGAATTGCCGCAGCCAGCGCAAGCCCTCGAAAGTGCCCCCCCGGCTGGAGCCGAGCAGGGCCATGATCTCGTCGAGATTGAGCGGACGCTCCGTGGCAAAGAGCAGCCCGTAGACCTGCCCCACGGAGCGCGGCAAGGAGAGCGCACTGGCAGCCCGGACAAACAGCGCGACGGATTGTTCCTGAAAAGGCGTGAGCCCGGAGGGACGTGAGGGCGTGCCTTTCGCGGCGACCCGAGCCGCTCTGCCCGTCTTGCGCGCAGGCTGCCGCCCTTGGTCAAAACCCGTCGTTTTGCCGGCGCTGCGGTGCATGGATGTGGGGCCTGCGGCTGAGAGGACCGCTGACCGAAACAGTAAACAGCAAAATTCATACCGTTCAATTAAAAACGAATGAAACGAATTCGTCACATCACGGCGCGTCCCGCGGGAGGTCGGCAGGCAGGGAGCGTGGAGAAAGACGGGGCGCTTTCGCGGACGGGCGAGCAGCGGATTCCGCGGAGCCTACGGGACTCGAACCCGCAACCTCTGCCGTGACAGGGCAGCGCTCTAACCAATTGAGCTAAGGCTCCTTCGCGGAAGGTCCGAATAAAGCGCAGGGGGCGGTCCGACGAAAGCTCTTTTTGCGGAAACGGAAATCGCGTGCGTTGGCCCGACGGGCGGTTTTATCCTGTGGGGTCCCATGAGCAATGCACCACTGGCCGCAGCGGCGGCCGATTTCCTTTCGTCGCGCGCCGACAGCCTGCCGCAGTCCCCCAGCCTGGTCGGGTTGGATGGCTTCGTGGACACCATTCTCCATGTCGTCGCGACGCGCGAGAGCGCGGAGGAATACACGCGGCTGGAAAGCATGGCGGAATTCGGCCGCAAGATCACGGCGGCGGCCGGGCTGAGCGCGAATTTCGAGATGGTGCAGCAAATGGTCAAACTCGGCGGCAATGGACCGATCATGGCCAATGCTCTCGACGCCTACGGCACGCCGGTGACCTACGTCGGCATCCTCGGCGCGCCGAACATCCATCCGGTCTTCGCCGATTTCGCGGCGAAGGCGGAGGTCATTTCTCTGGCCGAGCCGGGTTACACGGATGCGATCGAATTCGACGACGGCAAGCTGATGTTCGGCAAGCACCTCAGCCTGCGCGACGTGAATTGGGAAAACCTCCTGGAACACATTCCGCTCAAGCGCCTGGTCACACTCTTCAACGACTCGGCGCTCATCGCGCTGGTCAATTGGACGATGCTCACGGGCATGACGCGTATTTTCGAGGAGTTGCTGAAAAAAGTGATGCCGCATGTCGCCGAGCCGCGCTGGATTTTCTTCGATCTGGCCGATCCGGCCAAGCGCACCCGCGAGGATATCGCCAAGGCGATTGACCTCATCGCCAAATTCCAGAAACACGCCAAGGTCATCCTCGGGCTCAACCTGCAGGAAGGACGCCAGATCGGCGAGGTGCTCGGATTTGCCCCGTGCGAAGAGACGCACGAAGCGGTGGCCGCGCATGCCGCGAGGATCCGCGCAAAACTCGGCGTTGAAACAGTGGTCATCCACCCCGTCTCCTTCGCCGCGGCCGCCGACGCCGGGGGGACGGCGGCGGTGCAGGGACCCTTCATCGATAAGCCCAAGATCACCACGGGTGCCGGGGACCATTTCAACGCGGGATTTTGCGTGGCCCGCATGCTGGGGGCCCCGCTCGATGTCAGCTTGCAGATCGGGGTGGGCACCTCCGGGTTTTATGTCCGCACCGCCAAAAGTCCCTCGGTCGAGGACATGGTGAGCTTCTTGCGCACGCTTTGAGGCGCGCCGTGTCAAAGCATGACCTCGAGCGCCAAGACTTCATCACGGCACGGTCATTTCAGGGGGCACAGGCGTCCCGCCTGTGTTGTCTGGTCGTGACGGGCGAGACGCCCGTGCCCCCCGCGCCCCTTGGCTGGCCATGATATCGCGTCCGCGCTCGCACGAACTCTTCGCCGCGGCGCGTGCCCGCATCCCGGGCGGGGTCAATTCGCCGGTGCGGGCTTTCCGTGGCGTGGGTGGCGAACCGTTTTTTGTCGAACGGGCCACGGGAGCACGGATCCACGATGTCGACGACAACGAATACATCGACTACGTCGGCACGTGGGGCCCGGCCATCCTCGGTCACGCGCCGAAGGTGGTGGTCGATGCGGTGCGGGTGGCGGCTGGACGCGGTTTGAGCTACGGGATTCCCCATGCGCTGGAAGTGGAAATGGCGGAACTGATCGGCGCGTGGATGCCTTCGGTGGAAAAAGTCCGCATGGTCAACAGCGGGACGGAGGCAACGATGTCCTGCCTGCGCCTGGCGCGCGGGTTCACCGGACGCGAGAAGATCGTCAAATTCGAGGGTTGCTACCACGGACATGTCGATTCGTTGCTCGTGCGGGCGGGAAGCGGGGCGCTCACCTTGGGTCAACCGGACAGCGCGGGCGTGCCGGCCGGATTGGCTGCGCTGACCATCACGCTGCCGTTCAACGACGCGACAGCGGTCGAGGAGGTGTTCGTGCGGGAGAAGGACGGCATCGCGGCGGTCATCGTCGAACCCATGCCGGCCAATGCCGGGCTGATCCCCGCGCTCCCGGGCTACCTGCAAAAGCTGCGCGAACTCTGCACGGCACACGGGGCGTTGTTGATTTTCGATGAAGTCATGACGGGATTCCGCGTGGCGCGGGGTGGCATTCAGGAATTGACCGGCATCCGCGCCGACCTGACGGCCATGGGCAAAGTGATCGGGGGCGGTTTGCCCGTCGGGGCGTTCGGCGGGCGCGCCGACATCATGGATCATCTCGCTCCGGACGGACCTGTCTACCAAGCCGGCACCTTGTCAGGGAACCCTCTCGCTGTGGCGGCAGGTTTAGCGCAACTGCGCGAGTTGGAGCGGAGCGATGGTTGGAGCCGGTTGGAGGATCTCGGGGCGCAATTGGAGAGCGGCATGCGCGATGCAGCCAGAGAGGCCGGGTGCACCTTTCACCGTCGGGGAAGCATGTTCAGTTTGTTCTTCATGAAGGGTCCGGTGCGCAATCTTGACGACGCGAAGAAAGCCGATACGGCGAAGTTCGCGAAATTTTTCCATTACTGTCTGGACCACGGTGTGTATTTTCCCCCCTCGCAGTTCGAGACGGGATTTATCAGCACGGCGCACACGGGCGAGGACATCGCCCGGACGGTCGGGGTGGTCACCGAAGCACTGCGCCACGCCGCATGAGCCAAGCACCCGAACATGACGACCGCGCCATCGAGCTGGATCTGCTGGCGCGCGTGGCCAAGCGCGAGCGGGCGGCCTTCGAGCAGCTCTACGACCGCTACTCGAACATCCTCTATGCCACGGCGATGAAATTCCTCAAGGAGGACGCCGATGCGCGGGACGTGGTGCAGGACGTTTTCATCCAGATCTGGGACAAGGCCAAACTTTACGATCCGGCCAAGGGCAAACCCCTCACCTGGGCCCTAACCATGACCCGCAACCGCTCGATCGACCGCATCCGGGCCATCCAGCGCCGCACCCGCCTGCGGGACGATTTTGAGAAGGAGACGGTGGTCGATGAATCCGCGGGGGTCAGGGAGGCGTTATCTGGTGTGGATGCCAGCGAAAAGAGCCAGATTTTACGGGACGCCGTGGGTCGTCTCTCGCCCGAACAGAGAAACGTCATCGAATTGGCTTTTTTCAACGGCTTCACCCAGAGCGAAATTGCCGACCGCCTGGGGGAACCCCTCGGCACGATCAAAGCCCGCGCCCGCCGCGGTTTGATGAAACTCAAAGAAATTCTCGGAACCCAGCCATGAACCGCGACCAAATCGAAGAACTCGCCTGCCTCGACGCGCTCGGAGCGCTCGACGGCGAAGACGTGGCTGCCTGGGAGCAACTCAGCTCGCATGACAAAGCGGCCTCCGCCTTGCGCGACGAACTGGCCGACGTGGCCGCTCGCTTGTCCTTGCTCGCTTCGCAACTGGAGGCCCCGGCCGCGTTGCGCCAGCGCGTCATGGACCGCATCTTCGGCGGCCAAGCGGAAACCGACCCGGCATCAACACCTCGCCCGTTCGGCTACGCTGCTTGGGCCGCTGCGGCCGCCATCGTTCTTCTCGTCGTGGCCGGCGCCTCGGCCACCACGCGGCAGAAAGAAAACGTGATGGTCCGCGATGCCCGCACCAACCCGCAGAATTTGACCGTCGCGCTCCAAGGTTACGGCGACTACGCCGGGGTCAAAGCCAACGTGCTGTGGGACAGCGGGCAGCGGGGTTGGTATGTGCAAGCGCACGGATTGCCCACCTTGCCGGTTTCCCATTGCTACCGTGTCTGGGCCGTCGATGCCGACGGAGCCGTGCACGATTGCGGCGAATTGCCGCTGCGCCCCGGCGGGCTGGCCCGGCGGTTTGTCCGGCCCGGCGATGCCATTGTTTCGATGCAGGGTTTCGCGGTTTCCGTCGAACCCGCGGGCACCGTGCCATCCGCGCCAACCTCGCCGGCGGTGCTGATCAGCACGGGCTTGAAGGGTTGAGAGGCGGCGTCGCCGTCCCCAGCGACGAACCGAACGTAAGCGCAGCCTCTGTTTGCAGTTGGCTCCGCTGGCCCAACGCGATCGGTGTCCTTTGCCGCACAAGCGTGCGGACGGCGGAGGCCAGCCGTCCCGAACAAAAACGGCCAAACCATCGCACCGGGATGGCGCGATCTGCCTAAAAAACCAGCACGATAACGATGGCGACGAGGATGGCCACGGCGATTCCCACGCCGACAGGCTGAGCGAGGTTTGCCACGGTGCCCTTTGCTTTTCCGCACCATCCGGCGAAGAAAAGCCAGACTGCCGGGATGACGAGAAGCCACAGACCCTCGTTGGAGACGAAAGTCGCGATCACGTCCGACCACGTCTCGGGCGGCGAGCTGACCGAGCCGGAGTTGACGAGGATATGGGAGGCCATGGTGGCGAGGGCCAGCATGACAAATTGGGCCAGGGCAATGGCGATATTCATGACCTGACGGAACCCTGACGCGCGGCGCGTGGGCGGTCAATCCCGCGATCCGCTCGACAAGAGGCGCCGCTTGGCCTAGCTGAAGCGGCGTGAGTTTCACCGCGCCCGTCCGGGTCCAAGCGAAGTTTTTCCACGAAGGCGACCGCAAGTTTTTTGTCCAAGGCGTCACCTACGGGCCGTTCGCGCCCGATGCCGAGGGGCATCATTTCGGCACGCCGGACAAAGCGCGCGCCGATCTGGCGGCCATGCGCTCGGCGGGGATCAACCTGGTGCGCATTTATTACGTCCCGCCGCGCTGGTTCCTCGATGCCTGCGCCGACCACGGCATCCGCTGCCTCATTTCCATCCCGTGGGCCGAGCACGTCGAGTTCCTCAACGACCGCAAAATCCGCCGCGAGGTCGAGAAAACCGTGGTGTCCTCCGTGGCCGAGCACAAAGGCCATCCGGCCGTCTTCGGCTACCTCGTAGGCAACGAAATCCCCAGCCACATGGTGCGCTGGCTGGGTCCGCACCGCGTGACCGAATTCGTCGAGCACCTCATCTATCTGGCGAAGCGCACGGACCCCGAGGCGCTCTGTTCCTACGCGAGCTTTCCGCCGACCGAATACCTGCTGCCGCAAAACGCGGACTTCTTCACTTTCAATGTCTACCTGCACCGCCGCGAAGACTTCGAACGCTACCTCGCGCGCCTGCAGAACCTCGCGGAGGACCGTCCGCTGGTGCTCGGCGAGTTCGGCATGGACACCATCCGGCACAGCGAGGACGAGCAGTCGGAGATGCTGGCTTGGCACATCGAGAGCGTGGTGCGCGGCGGATTGGCGGGGACGATCATTTATTCGTGGACCGACGAGTGGTTCCGCGGGGGCCAGGAAATCCTCGATTGGTCCTTCGGCTTGGTCACGCGCGAGCGCAAACCGAAGAAAGCCTTCGGCACGGTGCAGAAACTTTTCACCGGCGGCCGTCCGCTGGCCGAGCGGGTCCCGCTGGAAAAATACCCGCGCGTTTCGGTCATCGTGTGCTCCTACAACGGGGCCCAGACCCTCGGCGACTGCCTGGCGGCGCTCGACCGTATCGACTATCCCGACTACGAAATCGTCTTTGTCGACGACGGATCGAAGGACCACACGCAGGAAGTGGTGGCGGCGTGGGAGAAGGCGCGCGGGCAGCGACGGGCGGACGGGGCCCGGTTGCCGGATTTCCGGAACATCCGGCAGGACAACATGGGCCTGAGTTACGCCCGCAACGCCGGAGCCGCGGCGTCTACCGGGGAGATCATCGCGTACACCGACAGCGACTGCATGGCCGATCCGGATTGGCTTTACTATCTGGTGGGCACGCTGACTTCGGGAGACTACGCCGGCGTGGGCGGACCGAACATCTCGCCGCCCGCGCAGGATTGGATCCAGGCCTGCGTGGCCGCCGCACCGGGCGGCCCGAGTCACGTGCTCCTCACCGATGTGGTGGCCGAGCACATCCCCGGCTGCAACATGGCTTTCCACCGTTGGGCCTTCGACTCGGTCGGCGGGTTCGACGCGGACTACCGCAAAGCGGGCGACGATGTCGACTTTTGCTGGCGCCTGCAACAAAGCGGGCAGGTCATCGCATTCAGTCCGGCGGCCATTGTCTGGCATTACCGTCGCTTCACCCTCGGCGCGTTCCGCAAACAGCAGGAGGGCTACGGCGAAGCGGAATCGATGCTGCGCTTCAAGCATCTCGTCTTTTTCGGTCCGACCGGCACGGCCAAATGGAAAGGACAGATTTACGGCGCGCCGCGTTTCACGTGGCTGGTCAACCGTCCGCTCATTTACCACGGCGTCTTCGGCGAGGGGCTGTTCCAAAGCATTTACCCGACCCCGCGTTCGGAGGTGGCCAACTACCTGGCCAGTCTCGAATGGGTAGTGCTCACCGTGTTTGTCTTCCTCCTGTCCATCGGCTTCCCGTCGCTGCGCATCGTGCCTTATTTGATGATCGGCGGGACCCTTCTCGTCGCCTTGTCTTACATGCTGCACGCGCGGCTCGAACCGCAGTTCGATTCGGTGCGTGCGCGTTTGCTGGTCGTCTTCCTCGCTTTCACCCAGCCGCTGGTGCGCGGCTGGGCACGCTATTACACGTGGTTGAAATACAAACGCACCCCCGAGCGCGTCATCCGCACCCCCGAGCAGGAACTCAACGCGCAGCAGACCGCGGGGAGCAAGACGCGTTTTGAATTCTGGAACGAGGAGGGGCACGGCCGCGAACGCCTGCTGGCCGAGACAACGAAGCTTCTCGAGGACGAGGGCTGGAGTTACTCGCTGGACACCGGATGGAACGATTGGGATGTGCAGATCTACGGCAGCTTCTGGTGGATCCTGCGCCTGCGCTCCGTGACCGAATACCACGGCGGCCCGAAATGCCTGACCCGTGCCACCCTGCGTCTGCGCATGGGCGGCCCGACCTTCATGGCCAACCTGCTGGTGCTCGGCGTGCTGTTTTACCAACACTTCCTCGGCGACGGCGTGCCGTGGTGGCTGGCTGGAAGCTACGGCGCCTTGGTGCTCTTCTTGGCCTACCGGGCACGGCGACTCAAACGCCGCGCCGCCGATCTGCTCTGTGTGGCGGCACGCCATGCCGGGTTGGCGCGGGTCGACGGCAAGCCCGCCTCGTGAGTGCACGACTCTCCGATTACGATTTCGAATTGCCGCGGGAATTGATCGCCTCGCGACCGCTGCCCGACCGCGCCGCCTCGCGCATGATGGTGGTCGACCGCGCTGCGGGCACCATCACCCACCGTATGTTCCGCGATTTGCCACAGCACCTCGCGCCG
Organism: uncultured Verrucomicrobiae bacterium; assembly: GCA_963776165.1. Classification (GTDB taxonomy): domain Bacteria; phylum Verrucomicrobiota; class Verrucomicrobiia; order Chthoniobacterales; family JACTMZ01; genus JACTMZ01. The sequence goes on along the minus strand of CAVZLI010000002.1, from coordinate 65,404 downwards.
GGCGATCTGCTCGTGCTCAACAACTCACGGGTCATTCCGGCGCGCCTCCTCACCGAGGATGGACGCATCGAGTTGCTGCTTTTCGAACAACTCGGGCCGCAGCGGTGGAAAGCTTTCGCCCGGCCGGGCAAACGCACACGTCCGGGCGACAGTTTTGCCATCGCCGGAACGACGGTCCGCATCGAATCGGTGGACGAGGACGATGGCACGCGCGTTGTGCACTTTGAATCCGAGCCCGATTTGGAAAATCTCGGACACATACCGATCCCGCCCTACCTCGGGCGCGAGGACGATGCCGAGGACCGCGTGCGTTACCAGACCGTCTACGCCAGCGTGTCCGGCTCGGTGGCGGCGCCGACCGCCGGACTGCATTTCACGCCGGAAATCCTCGCGCAGCTGCCGCACACCTTCGTCACGCTGCACGTGGGCCCCGGCACCTTCCTGCCGGTGCGCGGCGACAACCTCGACGAGCACCGCATGCACGGCGAGAACTACGAGATCGGCGAGGAGGCGGCCGTGGCGATCAACGCGGCGCGGCGCGTCATCGCTGTCGGAACAACCAGCATGCGCGTGCTCGAGTCGCGGCCCGCCGGACCGGTCGCGACCGGCGCGGGGCGCACGGAGATTTTTATCCGCCCGGGCCACCAGTTCCGCCACGCGCAGGCCTTGCTGACCAATTTTCACCTTCCGAAGTCGACCTTGTTCGTGCTGGTTTGCGCCCTGGCCGGGCCCGAGCTGATGCAGCGCGCTTACGCCGAAGCGGTGCGGGAGAGATACCGGTTCTTCAGCTACGGCGATTGCATGCTGATTCTCTGACGAGACTCGACGCGACGGATCCGGGGGCTAAAATTCCCCGCGATGAGCACGATCAAAGCCTACGCCGCCACCTCACCGGGGGCCGCCCTCGAACCTTTTGAATACACGCCGGGGGAACTCGGCGACGAACAGGTGGAAATCGCGGTCGACTACTGCGGTATTTGCCACTCCGACCTTTCCGTCATCCACAACAATTGGGGCAACGCGCAATACCCGCTCGTCCCCGGCCATGAAGTTTCCGGCCGCGTCGTGGCGGCGGGGGATCACGTCAAGAAAGTCAAAGTCGGAGACCGCGTCGGGCTGGGTTGGTTTTCCGGCAGCTGCATGTGCTGCCCCGACTGCCTGCGCGGCGACCACAACCTTTGTCCCAACGGCGAGGACACCATCATCGGGCGCCACGGCGGATTCGCCGACCGCGTACGCGCCCACTGGGCTTGGGCCGTGCCCATTCCGGAGGGCGTCGATCCGGCCAAAGCCGGGCCGCTCTTCTGCGGGGGCATCACGGTGTTCAATCCGATCGTCCAATGCGGCGTGCAGCCAACCGACCGGGTCGGCGTGGTCGGCGTGGGAGGACTCGGCCATATGGCCCTCCAGTTCCTCAACAAGTGGGGCTGCGAAGTTTTCGCCTTCACCTCGTCGGAGAACAAAAAGGCCGAACTGCTCGAAATGGGAGCGCATCACGTGGTCAATTCGAAAGACCCGGAGCAACTCAAGCCCCTCGCCCGCTCGCTCGACTTCGTCATGGTCACGGTCAATGTCCCGCTCGATTGGAATGCCTACATCGACACGCTCGCGCCCAAGGGACGCCTCCACTTCGTCGGCGCGGTGCTGGAACCGCTCAACATCGGCGTCTTTCCCCTGCTCATCGGACAGCGTTCTGTCTCCGCCTCACCGCTCGGCAGTCCGGCCACCACGGCGCAAATGCTCGATTTTTGCGCGCGCCACGCGATCTCACCGGTCACGGAAAGTTTCCCCATGTCGAAGGTCAACGATGCCCTCGCCCGGCTCGAATCGGGCCAGGCCCGCTACCGCATCGTGTTGAAGAACGACTTGTCGTGAAAATCCGCCACGCCCTCATCCCCGCCCTCGCCCTGCTGGCCGGCTGCGCCGGGCCGCAAGGTCAGTTGACGTCCCTCGCCGAGGAGCGCCTCTCCCTCGCACCGGATATCGCTTGGTACAAGCACTCGCGGGATATTCCCGTTTATGACCCGCAACGCGAGACCGCGATCCTCGAAACGGTTATGGCTGCCGGGCAGTTGCGAGGACTCGACCCCGCCACCGTGCGCCGCTTCTTCGCCGCCGAGATGGAGGCCTCTCGCCGTATCCAGTGGGCGTGGATCCATGCGTGGCGTAAAAACCGGGCGGTGCCGCCGGCCCGCCCGGCGCACGACCTCGGGGCCTACGTGCGCCCGCAGATCGACGAAATCAACTCGCGCCAGATCAACGCGTTGGCCCGCGGGGCGCAACCGCTCACCGTCAATCAACTGTCGGCCATCGGCGCGCGTTTCCTGCCGAAGAACTGACGCAGCAAAGCGGCCGATTCCTCGCCAAGGACGCCACCGGTCACTTCGCAGCGGTGGTTGAGCGGTTCGCTTTGCAGGAGATTGATCCAGCCCCCGGCGGCGCCCGCCTTGGGATCGCCGCAGCCGAAAACCACGCGGCGCAGGCGGGAGAGCACGATGGCCCCGGCGCACATCGGGCAGGGCTCTTTGGTCACGTAAAGATCACATTCGTTGAGGCGCCAGTCGCCCACCGCCGCCTCGGCTTGGGTGATGGCCAGCATTTCGGCGTGGGCCGTGGCGTCCTTGAGCATTTCCACCTGGTTCCAAGCACGGCCGATGATCTCGCCGTTTCGCACGATGACCGCCCCGACCGGCACCTCGTCGGCCTTGGCCGCCTTCTGCGCGCAACGCAGGGCGGACTGCATGTAGAAGACGTCCGGCTGCCAGTCGAAGCCTTGGATTTCCTCCGCGTTCACCGTAGGCTCCCGGCGTGAAGACCATCGTCGCCCCGTCTATCCTGGCCTGCGATTTCGCCCGCCTCGGCGAGGAGGTGGCTGACGTGACCCGCGCAGGGGCGGACTGGATCCATTGCGATGTGATGGATGGTCATTTCGTGGACAACATCTCGTTCGGCTCGGCTTTTGTCGAGGCGGCGTCGCGGCATACCGACCTGCCGCTCGACGTCCATCTCATGATCACCAATCCCGACCGTTACCTCGACCGCTACCTCCCGGTGGCGCATTCGGTGAATATCCACCTCGAGGCCGACGCCGATGTGCCCGAGACGCTGAAGCGTATCCGGGCCGACGGGAAAAAAGCCGGGCTGGCCATCAATCCCCACACGCCCATCGGGTCGGTCGAGCCCTACCTCGGACAATTCGATATCCTGCTTGTCATGACGGTCGAACCCGGCTTCGGCGGCCAGCCTTTCATGGAAGACATGCTGCCGAAAATCCGCGCCGCGGCGAAAATGCGCGACGGGCACAAGCTCGACTTTGACATCACCGTGGACGGCGGGATCAACATTGAGACTGCGCGGCAATGCCGCGAGGCCGGGGCCAATGTCATGGTGGCAGGCACGTCGGTTTTCCGCGCCAAGGACCGCGCCGCCGAGATCAAAGCGCTGCGCTGATCGTCCTTCGGATTGTAGCGGCGGACTATGTCCGCCGGTGGCTTGCGGAGGAAAGGTTCCGACGGACATAGTCCGCCGCTACAAGTTTTCTGAGACTTCTATTGCGCGGTCGCCTGCGGCGAGGGCGCGCCCTCGAGAAGCGCCAGCACCTCGCCGGCCAGAAAGAGCGAACCCGCCACGAGCACGGGGCGCCCGGCGGCGCGGGCGGCAGTCAAGGATTCCGCGACGGATCCCTCGTGAACCGCGAAGAACCCGGCTGCATCGGCCGCGGGCCTTAATTCCGAGGTTGAGGACCCGCGCGCACTGCTCACCGGCACCAACCACACTTCGTCGGCGATAGCGCGCAACCGATGGAGCAACTGCCCGGCATCCTTGTCACGCAACGCACCGAAAACCAGCGAGGCACGCCCGTCGCCGAAAACCTCGCGCCATGTGGAGACCAGCGTCTCGACGGCCTCCGGATTGTGCGCCCCGTCGATAACAAAATTTTCCGTCACCCGCTGGAAACGTCCCGGCCAGACCAAGCGGCGCAAACCTTCGCTTTCGGTTTCGCCGTTCAACTGCACGCCCGCCGCGCGCAAGGCAGCACAAGCCAATGCGGCATTCCAGCGCTGGTGCGATCCGGGCAAGCCGGACAGGTCCCCCGGCCAAGGCTCGCCGACGAATTCCAGCGGCACCCCGGCTTCCGCCGCCCGGGCTTGGAGCACGGCCCTCGCTTCCGGCAACTGCGGGGCGGAAACCGCAGGCGCCCCGCTCTTGATGATGCCGGCTTTTTCACCGGCGATCTGCGCGAGGCCCTCACCCAGCCACTTTTGATGGTCCATACCGATCGGCGTGATCACCGCGACCTCCGGCGTGACGGCGTTGGTCGCGTCGAGGCGGCCGCCCATGCCGGTTTCCCACACGATATAGTCCGCACCCTCGCGCGCGAACCACCACGCGGCGAGGACGGTGGCCAGTTCGAAAAAGGTCGGCGCGTGATCCCAGCTCTCCGCGGCCCCGCGCAGCAAGGTGAGACCCTCGGCCACGGCGTCCTCCGGAATCATCGCGGCATCGAGACGGATGCGTTCGCGGAAGTCGACCAGATGCGGCGAGGTATAAAGCCCCGTGCGGCGCCCGGCGCACCGCAGGATGGCGTCCATCATGGCGCAGGTGCTGCCTTTGCCGTTGGTCCCAGCAACGTGGAGGAAACGGAGACGAAGTTGCGGATCACCGGCCGCCGCAAGCAGACGGCGCGTGTTGTCCAACCCCAGCTTGATGCCGAAGGTCTGCGTCCCGTAAAGCCACGCGAGCGCGTCGGCGTAGTTCACTTCTTGCGATCGAGGAAATCGAGCAACTGCGAGAGCACGGCACGCATGCGATGGCGCGGCACGATCATGTCGACAAGGCCGTGGTCTTGCAGGAATTCGGCCGTCTGGAAACCTTTGGGCAATTCCTGATGCGTGGTCTCGCGGATGACGCGCGGCCCGGCGAAGCCGATCATGCATTTGGGTTCGGCGATGATGAGATCGCCAAGGGACGCGTAGCTGGCCATGACCCCCGCGGTGGTCGGGTTGGTCAGGATGGAAATGTAGGGCAACTTGGCTTCGCTGTGTCGGGCCAGCGCACCGCTCGTTTTGGCCATCTGCATGAGACTGAGCATGCCTTCATACATGCGGGCACCCCCGGAGGCGGAAATGATGATGACGGGCCATTTGTTTTTCGTGGCGCGCTCGATCGTGCGGGTGATTTTTTCCCCGACGACGGAGCCCATGGTGGCTGCGATGAAGTTAAAATCCATCACGGCGAGTCCCACCGGATGGCCGCCGATCTTGGCGTCGCCGGTGATGACGGCATCTTTGAGGCCGGTTTTCTTGCGGTAGGTCTCGAGGCGTTCCTCGTAGGTGGCCACGCCGCGGAACTTGAGCGAATCGACGGAGAGCATGTCGGCATCGCGTTCCTTGAACGAACCTTCGTCAACGAGGCTTTTGATGCGGTCCAGCGCGCCGATGGTCAGATGGTGGTCGCACTTCGGGCAGACCTGCAGGTTTTGTTCGAGCTCGGTTTTGGTCACCACCTCGCCGCAGCCGGGACATTTGGTCCACAGACCTTCCGGCACATTGCTCTTGCCGCGCGCGCGGAGCTTGAGCGCCGGCTTCTGGAAAATTCCCATGCGCCCTTTTAGCCGCGGGCGACCGTGATGACAACCACGGCGGAGGCCCCCGCTTCCCGTAGAACCCGGGCGCAGGCATCGGCCGTGGAGCCCGTGGTGAGGACATCATCGACCAAGGCGATCACCTTCCCCTCGACCCGGGCGCCCCGGCGGAGCGCGAAGGCCCCCTGCAGGTTCCCGAACCGCTCCTCGCGGTGGAAATGGGTCTGGGTCAGGGTATACCGCGTCCGCCGCAGCGGGGCTTCCACAGGCAAGCCAAGCCGGCGCCCGGCGAGGAGGGCCAGCACCTCGGCCTGGTTGAACTCCCGCTCGCGTTGGCGCGTCGGATGGAGCGGCACCGGCACGATGATCTCGGGCCGGAGATCGCTCAGCCGCGCATCACGAAATCCCTCGGCCAGCATCCGGCCGAGCAGGTGACGCAGGTGCACCTGCCGGCTGTATTTGAACTGGTGGATGAGATTCCGCACCACGCCGCGGCTGCGGTAGGCGGCTGTGGCGAAATCGAAGCGGAACTCCAGGTCGCCGCAATTCATGCAGCGAAATGACGAGGTCACCGCACCGCCGTAGGGTTGGCTGCACACCCCGCAGCGCGGACCCGTCAGACGCACCCGCGCCCGCCGGCAATCGCGGCACAAACAAGCCGCCATCTTCCCCAAGGGCACGCCGCATCCGGCGCAGTGCGGCGGGTAGAGCAACCCCGCGGCCGCTTCAAGCCACGCGCGTCGCCACCGGACGAAAGACATGACGGAAATAGAAACCGACCAGCAGGCCGGTCAACCCGAGCGCGGCCAAGGGCAGCAGTCCCGTCGGGACGGCGCCGCTGACCAAGTTGGGACCGACCCAAGGCCAGAGCAAGGAGACCTCTTCGGGGGCCGGACGGAGCAAGACCTGCGATGTCTGTTGGGCAAAAACCCATCCCGCATGAAGACCGATGGGCATCCACAGGGAGTGCGTCCTGACCGCCGCCGCACCGAGAATCCAGCCGGCGACCAGCAGGCTGGCCATCCCGGCCAGCAACACCGGGGTCTCGGGCCAGGAGGCCGCGAAGTTGGTGAGTTCCGTCCAACCGCTCCAAAAATGAACCTCCCCGGCTTGCAGCGCGGAACGTCCGGGCTTGAGAAAATGAAGCACGGCAAAGAGCAGGGTGGAAACCGCAATGGCCGCCGTGGGGCGGAGCGACCACAGGCAGAGGCCGAGGATCACGCCCCGAAACACAAACTCCTCGATACTCCCCACCGCAATGGCAGTGAGGACAATGCGCCCGAGTTTACTCCACTCGGGGCTGGGAACGAGTACGAAGAGTCCGGCCAAAACGTAGAAGACCGCCAGCAGCGCCACGATGCCGATGGAAAGCAAGAGTCCGGCCAGCAAGTCGCGGCCGGCCGAAAGATTGCGCTCCAAACCGAGATCCGCGACACGGCGCAAGCCGATCCACCTCAAGGCGGGCCAGAGCAGCACCAGCGCGCTGATTTGCACGCTGCGCGAGAGGACGCGGTGGAAGGGAAATTTGGCCAGCCAATCGGTCACCCCGGCCTCGGCCAACGCCTGTCCGCCCCAGAAAACCCACGGCGCCACCAAACCTCCCGCGGTCAGCACTGCAACCAAGTAAACGAGGATTTTGAGGTAAGCAGGCATGGCAACGGGCCGGCGGGCGGCCGTCGGGAGTGCACCGGGAAACCGCGGCAGGGACGAGCAGACTACCGTTGCTGCATTCCTGCCCTGGCGGGGTTTGTCAGTCGGACCTCCACGGCCCCCGGAGCACCACCACCTTAGACCGGTCGGGCGCCCGAAACAACCCGAGTCGCACCACGGCTACAAAAAAGTCCTTCACGACAAACAGCTTGTTTGCCGCCGCCGCCATTGCTTTACTGATCCGCTCTCGCCGCCACCAAAAAGTCGTCCCACCCATGACCAAGATTCTCCTCATCGCCGCCATTGTTTTTTCTTTGGGGGCCGCCGCTCTCGGTTTCCTGAACCGCGGCAAACTCGTCGACACGCGCACCGAGTTGGAAAATGCCAATGCCCAAGTCTCCACTGCCCGGCAGGAAGCGGCGGTGGCCAAGAAGCAGGTCGAGGAGCAGAAAGAAGAAATCAACGGCCTGAACAGCGAGAAGGAAACGCTCAACGCGGAACTCGGCGAGGCCAAAAGCGAACTGGACAAAGCCAAGACGGAGTTGGCCGCCGCCGAGGAGAAAGCGACCAACGCCGAGACCCAACTGGCCCAAGCCATGACCGACGGCGAAGCCAAGGACACCCGTATCGCCGAACTCGAGCAGCAACTGGTCGAAGGCGCTCCAGGCGCCGAGACCGCCGAAGCGGGTGACGTGGCCACCATCACCGCGGAGCGCGATGAGTTGCGCACAGTGGTGGCCGGCCTCGAGGACCGCAACGCAGGTTTGGAAGCGCAGGTGGCCGAACTCAAACGCCAAGACGTGGCCCGTCAAAAGTCGCAGATGCGCCAAGGCCTGCAAGGCACCGTCCTCGCCGTCAACCAAGCATGGAACTTCGTCGTCCTCAGTCTCGGCGACCGCCAGGGTGTCGTGCCCAACGCCGAACTGCTGGTGCAACGCGGCAGCCAACTACTCGGCAAAGTGCGCGTCACTTCCGTGGAACCCTCGACTTCCATTGCCGACATCCTCGTGCGCACCGTGCCACGCGGGCTCAGCGTCATGCCCGGCGACACGGTTATCTACCAAGCCCAGCGCGACTGACCCCGCCATGCTGACGCGGTTTTTCTTTCTGGCTCTGGCGGCCCTCGCCTTGCCCGCCTGCGAAACCACGCCTCCGCCGCCGGACGCCGCCGCGCAACGCGGCCTGAGCACCATTCCGTGGAACCGTCCAGCCAAATGGGAGGGCGGCGGGGCGCTCGGCAGCCAACTCGGCGCCATGCGCGGCTACTGAGTGTCCACCCCGTCCTTCCGCCGCGCCCTCGTCATCCGGGGCGGCGCACTCGGCGATTTCCTGCTGACCCTCCCGGTGGTGTCCGCCCTGCGCCGGGCGCAACCGGAAGCGCGGCTCGAATTGCTCGCCTACCCCGGCATCGCCGCGCTGGCCGGAAGCGCCGGGCTCGCCGATGACGTGCGATCGATCGAATACGGACCACTCGCCGGATTCTTCACCCGCGGGGCAACACTCGATCCGGCCCTGCGCGATTATTTCGCCTCGTTCGATCTTGTCTTGAGTTACCTCTACGACCCGGACGGATTCTTCGCGGAAAATCTCCGCGCTGCCGGCGTGCGGCGGTTGCTGGAGGGGCCTTCACGCCTGACCGGTCCCGCCCATGCCACCGAGCAACTGGCGTCGCCCCTGGCCGCACTGGACATCCCCCTCGCCGACCGCGCCGTGAGGTTGTCGCACGGCAAGTCCCCCCGCGAAAAAAAGGAGGTCTTTCTCCACCCCGGTTCGGGCAGTGCAGCGAAAAACTGGCCGGCGGCAAACTGGCGGCGCATGGCCGGCCGGTGGCTCGCGGAAGATGAGGGCTTGCGCCTGGCCATTATCGGCGGTGAAGCGGACGCCGCGCCGCTGGCCGAATTGCGCGACCTCGCGGCGGAACCGCGCGTGCGGTTGCTCGAAAATCTCCCGCTGCCGGAGCTGGCCCGCGAATTCGGCACGGCCCGGTTTTATCTTGGACACGATACCGGCATCAGCCACCTCGCCGCCCTGTGCGGCACGCCGTCCCTCCTGCTTTTCGGCCCGACCGACCCGGCGATCTGGGCGCCTCCGCACAGCCACGTGCGCGTCCTGCGGGCCCCCGACGGCGACCTGGGGGCTCTCGGTGTCGATACAGTCCTCCGCACGGCTCGCCGCGGGCACGAACTTGCCAGCGGACCGCACCGTGCCGACACTGCGGCATGATGAGATTCCCCCTTGCCGCCCTGCTCGCCCTCGGATTCGCCCTCGATACCCTCCGCGCCGCCGAAAGCGAAAACGCCGCGTGGGAAAACTTGCAGAACGAAGCAGCCCGTCTCACCGCGGATTTGCCGGAGGATGAAGCTGCGGGGAAAAAGCTCCTCGCCGAACGCCTCGCCACGCAGCTGGAGCATTTCCAGGCCTTCGTCCGCGATTACCCGCAAAGCCCCAACCGCTGGGAGGCGCGTATGGCCGTGATGCAATTGAACAACTCGCTGGCCATGATCGAAGACCGTGAGCCGGACCTCGCCGCGCAAAGCGCGGAACTGCGCAACATCGCCGACGACCAGGAAGCGCCCCTCAACATCCGGGCCGATGCCGGACTCGTCCTGCTGCAAATCGCCTCGGTCGATTTCGACCGCACCCGGACCGAGAAGTCGGCCCGCGATCTGAGCGCGGCCATTGCCAAATTCCTCGAAACCCATCCGGGCGACCCGCGGCGTGCCGCACTCAAACTGACCGAAGCGCAGGCGCTGGAGAATTTCGATCCGGCGGCGGCGCGTGGCATCTACGAGGAGGTGGCCACGGACGAGGATCCGGACATCGCCCAAGCGGCGAAGAGCGGGCTCGAGTTGATGGCGCTGCGGGACCAGCCGCTCGAGTTGTCCTTCACCACCGTCGACGGGAAAAAATTCGACCTCGCCGACCTGCGCGGCAAGGTCGTGTTGCTCGATTTTTGGGCCACCTGGTGCCCGCCCTGCGTGGAGGAAGCCCCGCAACTCGTGGAGGTCTACGAGAAATTCAAGGACCGCGGTTTCGAAATCGTCGGCATCTCGCTGGACAACAACAAGAGCGCGTTGGAAAAGTTCACCGCGGAATACGGTATGACGTGGCCGCAGTTTTTCGACGGCCAAGGCTGGGACAACGAGCTGGCCCAGCGCTTCAAGATCCAGTCCGTGCCCACCATGTGGTTGTTCGGGCGCGACGGCAAACTTGTGGATCCCGCCCCGCGCACCCGCTTGGAGCAGGCCGTCGCTGCCGCACTCGACCAGTCTTAGACCGCCTTGCGGGCCGGCCGTTTGGCCTTGCCCCGCTTGGCTGCGTGGCGCACGCGCCAGCGCACCGGCGCTTTCACGATGTAGCCGGCGCAACTCTCCGCCCCGCAGCGGCAGGGGTGCTCGTGGTAGTGGTCGTAGTCGTAATAGTAGTCGTACGACAACTCCTCGCCCGGCGCGATGTCGCGGATGGCCACGATCCAGACGTGCCCTCGCACGACCTGCGACTCGCAATTGGGTTCGCAGGAGTGGTTGATGTAGCGCGCCGTGTTCCACAGCACGCTCCCGTCGATATCGACTTTGCTGTTGAGTTCGAAAATGTAGATGCAGCCGTCCCCGCCGCGCTCGGCTCTTTCCTGCCGGGCCAGCTCGCGACGCCATCCCTCCGCTTTGGTGATGCGCTCGCCGACGTATTCGATGACCCGTGTGCCCTTGGGAATCAACTTGGCCGCGAACATGCCGCGGCCGTGGATTTCCGATCCGCGCACCTTGGCCCACGGAGTGCGGGTCTTTGCGGGCCCGCGTGTTTTCTTTTTGGCCGTCGTCTTCTGCTTTTTCCTCATGGCGAAAGCGCAGCTTAACATGCGGTGGACCCGGACCAAAGAATCTTCAAATAAGTCGCCAGCGGGCGTGCCGCTGGCGAGGATGCCGCCTGTCCATGGCACGCTACGATGTCATCGTTCTCGGCGGGGGTGCCGCCGGCCTATTCTGCGCGGCCACCGCCGGACAACGCGGTCGCCGCGTCCTTGTGCTCGAGCACAACGATCGCGTCGGCAAAAAAATCACCATCTCCGGCGGCGGGCGCTGCAACTTCACCAATATCCATGCCTCGCCGGAAAACTATCTTTCTTCCAACCCGGATTTCTGCCGTTCCGCCCTCGCCCGCTATGCACCGTCCGACTTTCTCGCCCTCGTGGAGAGCCGGGGCATTCCGTGGCACGAGAAGAAGCTCGGACAGCTCTTTTGCAACACGCGATCGCAGGACATCATCAATCTGCTCCTCGACGAATGCGCCCGGGCCGGGGTCACCATTCGCTGCGGGACGAAGGTCGGGGAGATCGAGAAAGCGGAGCACTTCCGCGTGGGGACGGACGGCGGCGATTTGTCGGCGGAGGCGCTCGTCGTGGCCACGGGCGGACTTTCCTTCGCCAAGCTGGGGGCGAGCGACCTTGGCTACCGCCTCGCGCGGCAATTCGGGCTGCGTTTGACGGCCATCCGTCCCGGCCTCGTGCCCTTGGCTTTTTCCGGCGCGGACCGCGAAACGTTCGGGCCTTTGAGCGGCGTCTCGCTTCCGGTGCGCATCCGGCACGGCGGCGCGGCGTTCGAGGAATCGATGCTGGTCACCCACCGGGGCTTCAGCGGACCGGCCATCCTGCAGATTTCCAACTACTGGAAAGAGGGTGAGACACTGTCCATCGACCTGCTGCCCGCCGGCGGTCCCGACCCGGCGCCCGGACGCGGGACCGCCGTGGCGCAGCTTTCCCATGTCTGGCCCAAGCGCTTCGCCGAGGTCTGGTGCGCCCGCTACACCCCGGACAAACCCGTGGCCCAGTGGACGGCGCGCGAGCGGGAGGAGACGCAGCGAAGGCTGCACGCTTGGCCCGTCGATTTCTCGGGGACGGAAGGTTATCCCAAAGCGGAGGTGACGCTCGGCGGGGTCGACACGCGCGATTTGTCCTCCAAAACAATGGAGGCGCGCCGCGTGCCCGGTTTGTATTTCATCGGCGAGGTGGTCGACGTCACCGGATGGCTGGGCGGCTACAACTTCCAGTGGGCTTGGGCCAGCGCGCGGGCGGCCGGGCAAGCCGTCTGATCACTCGACCACGTCGATGATCCTGATACCCACGGCGGTGGCGGAAAGCTCGAGTTGTCGCGTGACGTTTTCCAGCGCGACGAGCAACTGGCGACGCGTTTCCTCGTTGGTCGGCGCCAAGGCCAAGGCATCGGCCAAGGCCGCGGCCTGCGCAATCGCCCCGTGCGTGGCCATGGCCTGCGCCGGCGCCGCGGCGAAGACCAGATCGTGCAATCCTTTGCCGCCGGGATGCTTTTCCGAAATGCCGAGGTAAAGATTGCGCAAGGCATCGGTGCGTCCCGTAACTTCATCCGCGGCGATTTCACCTTGGAGCCAACGCCGCGGCAGGACATCGCCGCTTTGCGCGAGCAAGCCCTGGAACATACGCGCCATGGCCGCATCCGGGGACGCGAGGAAATACCGCTCGCGGAAATTTTCCGCCGCGCCGGGCGTCCACGCTTCGGCGATCGCTTGCATGTCGGCACGCAAGCGCTCCGACCAACCCGCCAGCTCGGGCAACGTGGTCAAAACCTCCCGGAGCTTTGCTTCGTCCATTTCACCGTTTGTCAAACGCGCCAGCTTTTCCACCCGCCGGTTGACCTCCGCGAAGGCGTCCGTCATGGATTGCTCCGCCCCGGCGCCGAGCGGGTCCGGTTGGGCCGCCAACTCGTCGGTTGATTCGGGATCGACGTAGAAGATAGCCGCTTCGACGTTTTGATAGGAACGCTTGGCTTGGGCCAGGGACTCGATCGCCGCGGATAAGTCGGCGGACGCCGAAACCGGGGCCACCGCGACTTGGCGGGCCGCTTTTTCGAATGTGGTCGCTTGATCAACCGCATCCGCACTGGCTGAAGTAATCAAATCGGCATTGGCCCGCGCGACCTGCTCGCTGAGCGTCGCGGCAGACGGGGCGGACAACGCGGCCGGCGCCGAAGCCGCTTCGGTGAGACTGACAATCGGCGATGGGGATGGCGTGGGGGTCGGGCTCGGACGCGGCAAGGGCACTTTGCTCACCTCCCAATCGCACCCGGAGGCGAAGAGAGCAAAAAGGCCGGCTGCGGCTATAGACGGGAAAGTTTTGGCGGCGCTTGCGAACCCCTGCATGTGCCAAGGGTCGTCCCTGCGCGGCAGGAGTGTCAAAAGGTTTCTCCCCTCGGCTCGGCCTGCGACCGCTCCTGCTCGATACGCTTGAGGAATTCGGCGGACAATGTGGATCCGGGGAACCTTCGGGCCAAGCGCAGCAGGCGTCCGGCTTCCTCCGGACGGCCCAGCCTCCAGAAGTGCAGGCCCAAATACTCGTAACCCCGCGCTTGGTCCGGGTCCCGCGCGATGGCCCGCAAATGGACCGGCAAGGCTTCCGCGGGTCGTCCGGTCCAATCACGAGACAAAGCCCACTCCCGCAGGGCTTTCGCCAAAAAAGGCCTCTCGCGCGCCGCGGCGCGATAGTAATCCGAAGCACGTCCATGCCACTCGATGACCTCGTCGCCGCTCTCCGCCTCGTTCCCCTTGGTCACTGCCGCCTCACCTGCAGCCATGAGCAATCGGGGGTGCAACGGCGCGACCCGGAGCCCCTCCCCGGCCAACTTCAGAACCTCCCCCGCATCACCGCGCTCCCTCGCCTGCATAGCCAGCCAAAGCTTGTGCTCCGGGGATGCCTCGCGGCCGACCGACCACAGCAGCATTGCCCCGGCCAGCGCCGGCAACAAACCGAGCACCCGCAACCACCACGGCGCGAGGCCGAACGCCGCCGAGCCGCCCAAGCCACCCCGGGCTGCGGCAATCCAACCGGCGGCCAAAGCCACGAGCAGCGCCGGCGCCTGCACATGCAGGCGGTAGTCGAAAATGGAATGGACGCCCTGCGCGACAAGCACGGCCAGCGCACCCGTGACGAGTCCGAGTTCCGTGCTGCGCGGCAGCAAACCCGCCGGCGGTGTTTCACGTGCAAGGCGCAGGGCCATGCGCCATCCGGAAGCCAGATGCACGATGAAAAACAGGCAGCCTAACACGAAGCCGATGCGCCCGTATTCGATGAGCAACTGCAGCCAGTCGTTGTGGGCGTGCACGGGGACTCCGGCCAGGCTGTTCGCGCGGTAGCGCAGCGAGAGTTGGTCGAACATGTTCGCACCCGCGCCGAACCACGGGTCCAGCGCGAGCATGGGCGGGGCGACCGTGAACCACAGCGATTCACGGTAAGCATCGAGCCCCAACGCATCGAAACGCAAACGCACCGCGATGCTTTCCAGCCCGACCGAAAACGCCACAGCCAGCGCCGCGGCCAGCACCGTCAAGGCCCCCGCCATGAGCCAGAAGCGGTGGGCCAATGCCCCGCGGTTGAGCACAAAGAAACTGACCAGCGCAAACATCCCCAAGCCCGCTCCGACCCCGAGATACGCGGCGCGGGACAGACACAAAGTCAGCCCGGCAAACCCGGCGGCCGTGACCCAGAGCAGGACCAATTTGACCGGCACCCTCTCCCGCCCCCAGACCAACATGCCGAGCGCGAGAAAAGTCGAAGCCTGCAGCACGGCGGAAAGCGAACCGCGACTGGCCAGCGTGCCGGAAACAAAGCCCCGGTTGGGCACCGCCTCATCACCGCGCGGCAGGCCGAGTTGCGGACCCCATTCCGCCAGCGGATGGAAGGGCGCCTCAGCCGCGAACTGCGCCACGGCCAGCGCGGCCTGTCCGAGCACCAGCACGCAAAGCGTGCCCAGCACGAACCAGCGCACGCCGTCCCCGCGCAATTGCCAAGCCGCGGTGAGATAAACCGACAGCGCCCCGAGGAGCAACCAGGTGTCATCACGTGCGGCGTAGGGATCGGGACTGGCCGACTGTCGCCAGAGCAAATAGCCGCCGAAAAGCAACGCCACCCCGCCGCACCACGCCGCAGGCGCCCCGGAGGATCGCAAGAAAAGCGCGCCCGCCAGCACCGCCGCCATCCCCACCATCAGGTAGCCGGGCACCGCAAGGGCCGCATACCACCAGCCACCCAAAAGGATTTGGGAGACCGCCAATCCAGCCGCCAAGAGGACCGCCGAGGACCAGTTGAGGAGAGCAGGTAACACCTTGGGCCAATCTAGCCGCGAGCCACCCCCCTCCTCAATGAAGTAGCTTGAACGCCCCGATTTTCCTTGCGGATGACCCCCGCCAGCTTTATGCGTGCAAGGATGCACTCCCAGTCGCGATACTATTCCACATTCGCGGTGATCGTTGCCTTGGTCATCGCCATGCTCTCACCCGTTGCAGCCCAAAACTTGGCCAGCCAAATTGCAGCGGCTGAAGAGGCAGCCAAGGACCAAGATGCGTCTACCGCAGAGGCCAAATCCATCGCCCAAACGCTGGGCAACGCTTTCGGTGCGGCGCAGGACACGGGTTCGCTTCTCGAAGCTGCCCAACAACTGGCAACCGCCGATCCGGGTAATGCCGCGGCCATCACCGCGGCCGCCACAGTATTTATTCCCTCGGAAGCGGCGCGAATAGCAGCAGTCATTGCTTCCGTCGCACCGGGATCCGCCCCGGCCATCGCCGCAGCAGCAGCCTCGGTGGCGTCCAACGCCGGGATTCCCAACGCGGCAACTTCCGTCGCGGCGGCGGTGGCGCAAGTCGTGCCCGGCAGCGCCAGCGCCGTGGCCAACGCAGTCATTGCCGCTGTCCCCGATGCCAATCCCGATGCCGTCAATGCCGCGGTGGCCGCTGCCTCTACGGATGGTGGCGGAGGCGGTGGAGGAACGGGCGGCAGCACCGGATCCGTGCCCCTGCCCTCGGGATTTGCAGGTGGAGGCGGCGGAGGAACCGTCTCTTCCTCAAACTCGGATTCCAACTGAGCCCACCCGGACGCATGCGCGTCCTCGTCGCACCCGACAAATTCAAGGGGTCTCTCCCGGCGCGTGAAGCAGCCGCATCTGTCATAACCGGCTGGCTGCGCGGCTGGCCGACTTGTCGGATGGCCTCCCACCCCGTGGCCGATGGCGGCGACGGAACCCTCGAGGCCGTGGCGGCAACGACCGGGGCGCAGCGACTCTCCGCCAAGGTCGGCGACGCACGCGGACGACCCGGCAAAGTCTCTTGGCTCTTTGAAGCCTCCACCCGCACGGCTTGGATCGAAAGCTCTCTGGTCGTCGGTCTGGCCGGACTGGGCGCGGAAGAGCGGCTTCCGCTCACCGCCACCACGGCCGGCTTGGGTGAATTACTCCGGGTCGCCGCCGACGCCGGCGCCGATCACATCTTTGTCGCCTTGGGCGGTAGTGCGACCAACGACGCCGGGTGCGGCTTGGCCGGGGCACTCGGCTTCCGTTTTCTCGACCAGAGCGGAGTTCCGCTGGAACCACTTCCGGAGAACCTCGACCGCTTGCACCGCATCGAGCGACCGGACGATCTCCGCCTTCCTGCCATCACCGGCTTGGTCGATGTCGGCAATCCTCTGCTCGGCCCGCACGGGGCATCGCATGTCTACGGTCCGCAAAAAGGTGCGTCGAACGAAGAGGTCGCCAAGCTCGAGGAAGCCCTGACCCGCGTGGCCGCGACGGCCCGGCGCGATCTCGCGGCACCGGACCCATCGACACCGGGTGCCGGAGCGGCGGGAGGCCTCGGCTACGGCCTCATGGCTTTCCTCGGCGCGGAGCTGCGGCCGGGCTTCGAGGTGATCGCGGAAATCACCGGACTGCGCCGTGCGGTGGAGGCCGCCGACCTTGTCATCACCGGGGAAGGACGCCTCGACGAGCAAACCGCCTCGGGCAAAGCACCCGCCGGCGTGGCCCGTCTCGCCCGCGCGTGCGGGAAACCCGTCATTGCCCTCGCCGGCTCGGTTCCGCTAACCAAGGACATGGACGGCGCGTTCGATGCCGTCCTGCCAATCACCAACGAACCCATGACCCTCGACCAAGCCATGCGACAAGCAGGACCTCTTCTCGAGGAAGCCGCCGCGCGCGCGGCGCGTCTGGTCCGCCTCGGAAAACTTTTATGAGCAAAAACATCGCCCTCATCTTCCCCGGTCAAGGGGCCCAAGCCGTCGGCATGGGACGCGAATTGGCTGCCGCTTATCCGGCCGCCGCCGATCTTTTCCGCCAAGCGGACGAAATCCTCGGTTGGTCCTTGAGCAAAGTTTGTTGGGAGGGTCCGGAGGAAGAGCTGACCAAGACTTCCGTCTGCCAGCCCGCGCTCTACGTGCACGGGCTCGCCGCACTTGCTGTGGTGCGCGAAAAATTGGGCGACTTCCCGGTGACCGGCACCGCCGGCCTTTCGCTCGGGGAATTCACCGCCCATGCCGCGGCCGGCACATTTGATTTCGCCACCGGACTGAAGTTGGTCGCACGGCGCGGACAATTCATGCAGGAAGCCTGCGAGGCGACCCGGGGCGGCATGGCCGCCATGATCGGGGTGGACGAAAATGTCGTGCGCGACCTCGCCGCGGCGGCCGATGTCGACGTGGCCAACATCAATTCGCCCGGACAAATCGTCGTCTCCGGCGAAGCGGGCAAAGTCGCCGTGGCCGTCGGGTTGGCCAAAGATTACGGCATCCGTAAGGCGGTGGAACTCAAAGTGGCCGGGGCCTTCCACTCCCGCCTCATGCAACCTGCCTACGAACGCCTCGGCGAGGCCCTCGTCGAAACCACCCTGCACGAACCGCGGTTTTCCGTAGTCTGCAATGTCGACGCGAAAGTCGTACGCGGGGCGGACGACATCCGCCGCACCCTCGCCGACCAAGTCACCGACAGCGTGCGCTGGGCCGATTGCGTCACCACCCTGCTCGACGACCTGGGCTGCGACACCTTTCTCGAACTCGGCCCCGGCACCACGCTGGCCGGCATGGTCGCGCGCATCCGCAAAGGCACCACCGTTCACTCGGTCGGCACCGCGGAGGACGTGGCCAAGCTTGCGCTCTGATTGCCACCCGCCGCGCGCGGATCCATAGTTCCACCATGTTTCTGGCCGACGAAATCCGCCGCCTCAAAAAAGAGCGCAACGCCGTCATCCTCGCGCACAACTACCAGATCGCCGAGATCCAGGAATTGGCCGACCACGTCGGCGATTCGCTCGGCCTCGCTTACCGCGCGGCGGAAACCGAAGCCGATGTCATCGCCTTTTGCGGCGTCCACTTCATGGGCGAAACCGCCAAGATCGTGAACCCGGGGAAAACCGTGGTTATTCCCGACTTGGACGCCGGTTGCTCGCTCAGCGATTCCTGTCCGCCCGAAAGACTCGCCGCCTACCTCGAGGAACACAGCGAAAAGAACTATTACGTCGTCGCCTACATCAATTGCTCGGCCGGGGTCAAAGCGCTCTCCGATGTCATCTGCACCAGTGGCAACGCGGTGAAAATCGTCGAAAGCGTCCCCGCCGATCGCAACATCCTTTTCGTCCCGGACGAAAACCTCGGGGCGTGGGTCACCGAGCAAACCGGACGACCCATGACACTGTGGAAAGGCAACTGCTACGTCCACGTCGAATTCACCCGCCAAAGCATCGAAAAGATCCGCGCCGACTATCCCGACGCTCCGGTCGTCGCCCATCCCGAGTGCACCCACGCGGTGCGTATTTTGGCCGACGAAGTTTGTTCGACGGAAAAAATGGTCGGCTACTGCAAAAATTCTCCCGCCGACGCCTTCATCATTGTCACCGAGTCCGGCATGCTCCACCGCCTCCGGCGCGAAATTCCGGACAAGACGTTCATCCCGGGTCCGACCGACCACTGCGCCTGCGCGGATTGCCGTTACATGAAGATGAACACGCTGGACAAACTCCGCGACTGCCTGCGCGACCTCTCGCCCCAGATCCTTCTCCCCGAAGACCTCCGTTCCCGCGCCGAAGCCCCCATCCGCCGCATGCTCGAGTTGAGCAAGAGCTGAATCGGTGGTGGATGGCGCCGCTCGTCCGATCGTTTACCAACGGACACGCGAGCCGCGTGTCCTTATACCAATGTCCCCATGCATTTGGACTTCACGGCATCGACTCGCGGTAGGGGCCGCTGGCCCAGCGGACCGGCTGCCTTATTTTTGGAAGGCACACGGACGGCTGGCCTCCTGCTCGTAGAGTCATACGGCTCGGAGAGGCCAGCCGTCCCTACCGAACATGGATAAAAGTCTGAAAGCTTCGGGACGTCGGTATTACCCTCGGAATATTGTTCAATGCGACAAATACCGACAGCTGACAAAAAGGGCGCCCTTGCGGACGCCCTTTCGTGAATCTGTTGCCGGTTTGGCTTAGTAACCGCCGCGGTCGCCGCGGTCGCGGTATCCACCGCCACCTCCGCCGCCGCCACGATAACCGCCACCGCCGCCGCGGCCTCCGCCGCCACCGCGATAGCCGCCACCGCCGCCACCGCCGCGGTAGCCGCCGCCACCGCCGCCTTGCGGACGGTCTTCGCGGGGACGCGCTTCGTTGACTTGGATGGTGCGGCCGTCCATGTCCTGGCCATGGAACTTGCCGATCGCCGCATTGGCTTCCTCATCGCTGGAGAAAGTGACGAAACCGAATCCGCGTGAGCGGCCGGTCTGACGGTCGACGGCAATCATGACGTCGGTCACGGTGCCACATTGGCCGAAGGCGTCGCGCAGCGAGTCTTCGGTGGTGCTGAAGGGGAGATTCCCCACATAGAGTTTGTTACCCATACTGTTGTGTTTTCGTTGTGTTTGTCTGCCAGGCTCCAAGCCGTCCGGTGCCTGCGCAAACTCCCACGAACGTTGACTCAACCCGGGGGGCGCTTTCTGACCTGAACTTGTCGACTGTCATCGGCGAACTTGGACCGAACCGGCCAAAGCGCAAGCGAAATCGGAAGACCTCAAGGGGTATGGGTAACCTCCAGGCGCAGGAAGCGGTGGTCGGCATCTGCGGAGACCCGGTATTCGACGATCTTGCAGCCGGGAGGGGCCGCTGATTGGTCGGCGGGTTCGACGGCTCTCACGCCGTCCGTGGTCCACCCGCCCGAGAGGTTGTCGGTTGTCTTACCGGCAACGTTGAGCGCGTCGTCCTCGCGGATGACAGCCGTGAGGACAAAGTCGCCGCTGTCGTTCGACATTTGCGGATCCTGCCCCTCCTCCCCGGGAGAGGCCGAGCCACCGATGGCATACTTGAGCAGCATGGCATCGGAGGAAACTTCCTCGCCCAGCCAGTCGCCGTAGGCGGTGCCGGAGCGGGTCACGGACGCGCTGGTCGTCACCGTGCGACTGCCGACCGAGGCGACCTCGTGGCTCATGGGCCCGACGTAGAAGTTGGAACCATCACCCGAACCGGCATTGTCATTGAAGAATTCGATCCATTGGATGGCCAGACCGTCGGCGAGCGTGCCGGTGAGTTCCCCGGAGCCGGTGCTGAACGTATAGGCACCTTCCTCGGAGAGACTCAAGGCCAGTGACAATCCTCCATCCGTCCACGCGGTCGTGGTCGGACGGTCCCCGGCAGCGTCAACCACGCGGTAGGTCGCTTGGCCGCCGACGAAGAAGAAGCGGAAGCGCACCGCCCCGTTGGCATCGCGCAACTCGACGCCGATTTCGCCGTTGGCATCGACATTGTTGTTGTCCAACCGGAAGCGGAAGACGTCGCCCGCCTTCATCGGTGTGGCGAATGAGCGGGTCACGGCGGCCCGATTGCCGCTGTTGGCGTAAAGGCCGAAACCTTGGTCCGTGCCGACGTTCATGTTCGAGTGGCTTGCCGTTGTGGCGAGGAAGCCGCCGGCATTCGAAGCGGAATGGTTGAAATACCACTGGCCGAAACCTTGGCCCTCGTTGCTTCCCTCGGTCCAGGACGCGTAGTTGGCGGGCGAGTCGGACAAGGTCTCGCTGTCGAGCGCTTCGATCAGCCCGTTGAACTCCACCGTGTTGAGACCGGCACCGAGGGAAATGTCCGCGAACCAATCCCAACCGGTGGAAACTTCGCCGCCGGGAAAATCGATTGTCCCGCTGGCGCCGGTGACCGGATTGCTCCAACTCAGCCCGGAAGTGAACCCGGAACCGGCGCGACCTTCAAAGCGGTAGGTGGCGGAGGTGACGTCCACCGGGTCAACCGGATCGAGAATGAGGAGTTCGTCCGAGAGCAGAGGGTTGGACAGCGTGGTCACGGCCAATACGGCGGAAGCCGGCGAATCACCCACGCTGTTGACGGCCACGATGGTGTATTCGTAGGCCGTTTTGGCCGTCAGACCGGTGTCGACAAAAGCGTTGTCGGGTGTGGTGGCGATCTGGGCACCATCCCGGAGAACTATTGTAGGACGATGCCGTGGGGGTGGGATCCCAAAGGAGCGTGACACCCGAATTTGTGACCTGCTCGGCGACAAGTCCGGTGGGGGCCGGCGGAACTTCGGTCGGCGGGTTGTCGTTGACCGCAAAGTTCCAATCGGCGCCGCCGTTGTTGTCCCAACCGTCGTTGTTGTTGTTGAAGACGATGTTGATCTCCGTGGCCTCGGCGGGAACCGTGTAGGTGTAGGACCAGATGTCGCCCGACTTGGTCATGGGCATGCCGGGAAGGGTGGTCCAATTTTCTTCCACGCGGTTGTAGCCGTAGTGGATATTGACCTCGGCGGCCGAACCCAACGGGCGGCCGGAGGCATCGTAATAGACGGTCACCGGCTCACCCGCGATGGGGGTGAACGGATCCGTCCAGACCGGGCCGTCCGGCGCCTCGCAGTCGCGGATCGATGTGCTCCAGTTTTGCCCATTGCGGCTGTCGATGGTCGCGCCAACCTCGAAGTAGACCGTGGCGCTGGGGGCGTTGTCCGGGGCCCTGTCGATGGTATAGGTCCAGATGTTGTCGCCGCCGGACATGGTGTAGGGCGTCCACGAGGAACCATTGTCGAAACTGATCTGCATGGTGACCGGAGAGAGGTCTTCGAGCGGTCCGTTGGTTGCCGTGTAGGTGATGGTGATCGGTTCGCAGTCGTTCGGGTTGGCGGAGAAGGTGACGCCCGAGGAGGGGACAATGCCATCGTTGGCCACCCAGACGTGCTGGATTTCGGATTTATGGACATTGCCCTTCGAATCCGTCGCCTCGATGTAGTAGTCGAGGAGCTTGTCGCGGAAGTCGGGGACGTTCGAGTCGTCGATCTTGGCGAAGTAGTAGTCGGCGATGATCGGATCGGCCCAGAACGCCGGATCGAAGACAAAGTAGTCGATCTGTCCGTTGTCCGCCGCGGCGTTGAGGGCGTCGCGGGTTTTGGGCAGGACGCGCTTCTCCATGTCGACCGTGATCCACTGGCCGACCTCGTCGCCGCCCGCGTAGGTTTCGTTTTGGTTGGTGGCCAGCGGATTGACGCCATCGTTGTCGACGCGGATCTTGAGTTTGACGTTGCCGTCGGGGATGCCACTGAGGTCGTAGGCGTGGGTCCAGATGTAGAACCAGGAGGGGTTTTTCTTGAGGTAGGAGGTGTCGCCGCCGGGCTGGTAGTTGAACCAACCGAACGTGTAGGCGCCCGGATTGTAGGGGAAGCGCTGCGGTTTGAGCACGGTCGGCGGGGTGCGGTCGTTCGCCTTGCGGGCGGGGGTCATGAAATTCTGGAGGCGGTCGATAGCATTCTTGGTCGCGAGGGCCGGCTTGACCTCGTCGTCATTGCCGAGTCCGCCGTAGTAGTTGAAGCCCGAGTCGAGGCCGTTGAGGTAGATGTGCCAGGCGAGTTCCACATCGTTCGGGGACGTCCACGAGCCGTCCCAATTGTAGGGATGGGCGACCTTCCACTCGTTGACCATGTCGTTGCCGCCGTTCTCGTCGCTGAGGATCTGCTCGGCGGTCTCCAGCCAGTTGGCGCCGGCCATGAGCGGGGCGTAGCTGAAAAACTTGAGGGCGAAGCCCGGGGTCTCCATGTCGACCTGCGTGCCCGGGTAGGCCTTCTCGTAGCGGTTGGCCACCGAGACGACCGGCGGCTCGATCCATTTGAGGAAGTTCGGCGAGCCGTAGCAGCTCTCCGGGAAAATCCACGCACCGTCCTCGATGTGGGCGTCCTGCGCGGCCGCGCCGTGGGCATTGACGAAATCCTGCGGGGTCGTCGGGATGTAGCCCGCATTGGCGGAGCCGTTGAAAAGCTCGGGTGTGGCTTCGAACCACGAACTGGATCCCCCACCCCAGGCGTTGTCGCCGTCGGTCGAGGGCATGACGATGACCGGGCGGGACGGGTCGGTGGCGAAGGGCGAGATGAACTGGCCGATCTTGCCGATGCCCTCGTTCGCGTAGCCGTAGCGGTAGGAGAGGACGTCGTCCGAGGGGACGGCGATCATTTTTTTCTCCGCCCCGGTCTCGGGGTCGACGTATTTGACGCGGTGGAGTTGGTAGGCGTAGGGCGAGACGTTCCATGCCGCGTTGCCCGGGTTCGGCTCGCCATACCACCAGCCCGTGGTGGGCGAGGGCCCGAGTTGGTCCGCGCGGTTCGGCGGGCTCGAATAGATGCCGTAGCTGCCGTTTTCGATATCGAACTGGTCGAAGTAGGTCGGGCAGGTGCGGCTGATGTGGTGGCTGGCGACGATGACCCACTGGTAGCCCTCGTCGACGAGGATATCGATGAGGTGGCGCGAGTAGCCCATCTCGGTCGGGAAGAAGCCCTTCGAGTGGTCCGAGAGGTCGGAGTTGCCGCCCCAGGCCTTCCACCAGGCTTGCTTGAAGGTCTGGAGTTCCTTGCGGAAGACCGACTTCGGCAGGAGCGGGGCGAGGGAGTGGTGGTAGGTGAAGCCCACGAGGTCCATGCGGGTCGAGCCCGACGGGGTGTTCCATCCGCGCGCCTCGCGGTAGCCATCGTTCCATCCGCCGCCGTAGCCGAGTTGGCCGACGCCGCCGAGTTGGCGGACGTTGTCGATGAGCGACCCCGAATAACTGATGGCGAAGCCGCCACGGGAGTCAAAACCAGTCAGCGAGTTGCGCGGACCTGACTGGTAGCTGTTGCGGCGATCATCCAGGCCAAAAATGTCGGTGAGGTTGTTTTCCGGATGCTGCGCAGGGCTCAGGCCGCCGTAGTTTTGGCCCGGCTTCATCACGATCGAATCCCACGCGTATTGCACGCGGCTGTTCTCGCTTCCGTTGCCGTTCCACTCCGGCCAGTAGATCGGCTGGTGGTTGTGCCAGAAGCGGGAGACGTGGACGTTGCCGTTGGCTTGGGCGGCGAAGGGAAGGGCGACGGCGCAGAGCGCCGCCAGCACGAGGGTGCGGGGGTAAGACATGTTGGGGGTGAACGACGAGTTGGGTTATGTAGCGAGTTGACAACTCAGGGCATGTCGCGACTGAGTTGAAAGTTGTTGAAGGAGAAATCGTGGGTTTCTGCGTTGCGGTTGAAGAACGCCAGGCTCTCGATCGGCGCGCCGGCTTGGCCGCCGAATTTGCGCCCTTCGATCAGCTGAACCGAATTGTCTTTGAGGTTGATGACCTCCAGGTCGTAGGTGTCTGGATCGACCAAAGTCAGAGTCGAGAGCCACGGCCTCCTGCGTGATAGGAATGCCGGTGTCGAATTCCGTCTCGCTATCGGTGATGAAATAATTCGGCGATCCCTCGCGGGCGAAAAAGCGCAGACGCGCACCCGTTTCGATGTCGGTCACCGCCCCATCCGCATTGCCCGTGCGGTAGGTCACGCCGACCTCGCTGGGCGCCGGATCGTCCGTATCACTCTTCTGCTGAAAGGGGCCGTGCACGATCTCGAAAGTGAAATTGTCGCCGGGCTCGAGAGGCACCGCGATGCCGCGGAAAGCGACCGACTCCTCGTAGCTTTTCCCGTTGGCGAAGAGCGAGAAGACGCGGTCCGTCGTGATCGGCGCCAACTCGGACCTCTCGCTCACTTTCCCGAGGTAATGTCCGGCAAAACTCTCCTCGCCATCCGCTTTGGCCACCATTTTCCAGGCAAAAAAACCATTATCGCCCCCGGAACCGGCATTCCAACCACCGTTGTACATGCCTTGGTTGGCTTGATCTTCGCCGACATTCACTTGGGTCAAGGCCCACAAAGGCGCCAGCAGACCGAAAAAGACACACAAAAATAGAGCGGGGTTGAATCGGGGAACCATGATCGGGAGTAAACAGAAAAACCTACAGTCCCTGCTGCGGGCTGTCAAACGACCGTAGGCAATTTTCAGTCCCGCGCCCCGTCCCCGAAGTGCTTGCGGGGCACCAAATACTGCGAAACGTAATCCTTCACGGCATCGGACAAAGGTGTGACCCCGCCGCCATAGCCTGTCGACTTCAACTTCGTCACATCCGCCTGCGTGAAATATTGGTATTGCGAACGCAGCGCCTCGGGCATGTCGATGAATTCGATCCGCGCCTCACGCCCCATCGCCTCGAAAATCGGGTGCACCAACTCCAGCCAAGTGTGCGCCTCGCCCGACCCGATGTTGAACAAGCCACCCGCCTTCTTCGTCGCGGCCAGATGCAGCGTCATAGCCACCGCGTCCTTCACGTAAAGAAAGTCCCGCTTCTGCCCGCCATCCGGATAGTCCGGATGGTAGCTCTTGAACAACTTCACCTGCCCCGTTTCCTCGATCTGCCGCCACGCCTTGCTCACCACGCTGCGCATGTCGCCCTTGTGCTCCTCGTTCGGCCCGAAAATGTTGAAATATTTCAGCCCCACGATGCGCCGCAGGTAGCCTTCGCGCTGCGCGTGCAGATCGAAAAGCTGCTTCGAGTACCCGTAGGCATTCAGCGGACGCCACGCCGCCAAATCGTCCGACAAATCATCCATTCCCGCCGAACCGTCCCCGTAGGTCGCCGCCGAGGACGCATAGACAAACCGCGCCCCGCGCCCCAAGGCCCACTCGGCCAGTTGCCGCGAGCAGCCGAAATTGTTCCGCAGCAAATAATCCGCGTCCCGTTCCGTCGTCGAGGAACACGCCCCGAGGTGGAACACATGCGTGAAATTCCCGAACGCCCCCGCCTTGTCCGCCAGCCGTTCGTAAAAATCGTCCGCCTCGACGAACTCTTCGAAGCGCAAAGGCGCCAGATTCCGCCATTTGTCGTCCGTGCCAAGTTGGTCGACGACCACCACACGATCCGTCCCGTGCCAACGGTTGAGAGCCCCGACGAGCACGCTGCCGATGAAGCCCGCCCCGCCCGTGACCAAAAAGCGGTCCTTGCCGGAAAACTCTGGCGCGCCCTTACCGCCCGGCTTGGCCTTTTTCTTTTTCGCGGGTTGTGTCGCTTTGCCCATGTCGCGGCAGCGTAACCGCCCCGCACCCCGCCGCGCAAATCCCTTCGCATTGCCAGCACGCGCCGCACCCCTTACCATTCCCGCCATGTTGTCGCCCCGCTGGGAAACGCGGGATCCCGCGGATCCCGCCATCGCGCAAAAGCTGTCCGGCGAACTCGGCATCTCCATCCTCCTCGCCTCTCTCCTCGCCTCGCGCCAACTCACCGACCCCGGCGAAGCCGAAGACTTCCTCCACCCGCGCCTCGCCTCGTTGCCCGATCCGCTGGCTACGCCCGGACTGGAACAAGCCGCCCGCCGCCTCGCGCAAGCCGTCGAACGCCGCGAAAATGTCGTCCTCTACGGCGACTACGACGTCGACGGGGTCACCTCGCTGACCATCCTCCACCGCTTCCTCGCCGCGCTCGGACTCACAACCGGCTGGTTCCTCCCGCTGCGCGAGTCGGAGGGTTACGGGCTCAGCCGCGACGGCCTCGACCGCGTTTTCGCCGAACGCCAACCCACCCTTGTTGTCGCCCTCGATTGCGGCACTGGCTCGCACGAGGAAGCCGCGTGGCTCGCCGCCCGCGGCGTGGATCTCGTCATTGTCGACCACCACGAGCCCAAAACCGGCGCTGCCCCCTGCACCGCGCTGGTCAACCCCAAAGCCCTCGGTGGCAATACCGACCTCTGCACGGCCGCCCTCGTCTTCAAGCTCTGCCACGGCATCCAGAAAATCACCGGAAACCGCGAGCCCGATCTGCGCGACTTTCTCGACCTCGCCGCTCTCGGCACCATCTGCGACCTCGCCCCGCTGCGCGGCGAAAACCGGGTCATCGTCCGTCACGGACTCTCCCGCCTCGGCCACACCAAATGGGAAGGCCTGCGCGCCCTCATGGAGGTTTCCTCCGTCCTGCCGCCCGTCACCACCGCCGAAGTCGGCTTCCGCCTCGGCCCCCGCCTCAACGCCGCCGGCCGACTCCACACCGCCGAAGCCGCCCTCCAACTCCTCCTCACGGAAGACCCATCCGAAGCCCGCCGCATCGCACGGGAACTCGACACCTGCAACCGCGAACGCCAGGACCTCGAACAACAGGTTCTCGCCGCCGCCCTTGCCGAACTGACGCAGAATTTCGACCCCGCCCGCGATTGCGCGGTCGTCGTTGGCGGCGACGGATGGCATGCCGGCGTTGTCGGCATCGTCGCCTCCCGCCTCTGCCGCAAATACCACCGCCCGGCCATCGTCATCGGTTTCGACCAAGCCGGCGAGGGACATGGCAGCGGACGCAGCATCGACGCGCTCTCCCTCGTCGAAACCCTCGGCGATTGCTCCGAGTTGCTCGGGCCCTTCGGCGGACACCACATGGCCGCCGGTTTGAGCGTCACCCGCGCCAACTTCGCCGACTTCCGCGAAAAATTCGCCGCCGCCGCCGGACGCCGCCTGCAACCACAGGACCTCGTCCCCCGCCTCAAACTCGACGCCCGCATCGACGTCGCCGACCTCGAGCACGCGCACCTCGAGGAATTGTCCCTCCTCGAACCCTGCGGCATGGGCAACCCGGCCCCGCTCTTCTACGCCCGTGCCGTCGCCCCCGTCCACGGCCCCGACGTCCTCAAAGAAAAGCACGTCCGCTTCCGCGTCCGCGGACGCGAAGAACTCCTCGCCGCCATCTACTTCAACGGCGCCAGCAACGACTTTCCCCGCGCTCCATGGGACGTCGCCTTCAAACTCGTCCGCAACGAATACCGCCAACGCGTCAGCCTCCAACTCGAAGTCCAACACCTGCGCCCCGCCGCAAACTGACCGCTTCCCGTAAAAATGACTCCGGGCAGCCAAAAAAACCTGTGCGCCTCCGGCATGATACTGCGTCCCGCGGTAAGGGAGTCCCCGAACCCGCGCGCGGCGGGTGTGGTTTGGGAGTAACCGGGGCTCCCTCTTGCAAAGGGGGAAAGGCACCGACGCTCCTAGCGCGCCGACTGGAGTCGCGGTCAAAACTTGTAGCGGCGCTCTACCTGACCGTCGGTGCCTGCAAAACACTTCAAGTTTCTCGGGAGAGCGCCGCCCCCGCCTCGGGGCTTTTGAGCAGCACAGGCCGAGAAATGACACATGGATATTCTGCAGAAAGTCCAGTAGCCTTCGCGTATGGCAAATACTGACCGTGGCAGGGCCCTCATCGCCAGTGGCTTAGCCAACCACCGTCGTATCGAAATCATCCGTCTGCTGCAGACCCGCGGCAGTCTTTGCGTCAACGAAGTGGCCAACGAGTGCCGCATCGACGTGGCCACCGCGTCGCAACATGCCAAGCGGCTCCACGAGGCGGGTTTGATCAAGAAACGCGCCGTCGGACGCCGCGTGCAGCTCTACCCGACCCGCCGGGCTGGAACCCTCCTCGGCACCATCGACCTGCTTTGGGAAAGCCCGGCGGATTGATGTCTGTCGCCATGCCGGCTTGTCTGCGGGGAACGGCACCGAATGACCTAAGGCCATGACCGCCGCGAGCAAAAAGAAACCCGCGCCCCCTCCGGGTCCCCTGCGGTGCGAATCACCGCTGTCCGACCTGCCCCGGATCACCCCAACCAAACTCCGCGCCTTGCACGAAGCCGGACTGGCCACGGTGCACGATCTGCTCCGCCATTATCCGCGGCGGCATGAGGACCGGAAAAAGTTTCCCTCGTTCCCTCGCGCGGCCGGCCCCGAGTCGCTCTGCCTGCGCGGCACGGTCACCGCGGCCAAAGCCTCGTATTTCGGACGGCGCATGCAGTTCACCCTCACACTGACCGAAAATTCCGGTCAGGTTCCCGCCGCCACCGTGCAATGCCGCTGGTTCAACCTGCGCTACCTCCCGAAAATCCTCACCACCGGACAGGACCTCATCATCCACGGCCGCCCGCGTGCCCTCAAAAAAGGCGGCATCGTTTTCGACCATCCGGACTTCGAGGTTTTGCAAGCCGACGCCCCCGACAGCGCCCTCATCCACCTCAACCGCATCACGCCCGTCCATCCATCCATCGGCCCGTGGAGCCCGCGCATGCTCCGCCGCCTCCTCTTCGAAATTCTCGCGCAGCTCCCCGAAGAAGACATCCCCCAACTCTGGCCCTCTCCCCCGGTAGGGTCGGTCGCCGCGGCGACCGACCGCCGCCTCACCTCCTCAAGCGCCCTCCGCGCCATCCATTTCCCGTCCTCGTGGGAGGAACTCGAAGCCGCCCGCGCCCACCTCGCCCGCGAGGAACTCTTCGAAATGCAATGCGTCCTCGCCCGCCAACGCGCGCGGCAAACCGCCGGATCCGCTCCCCTCATTCCGCGCCAAAGCCCCCTCCTCGCCAAATTCCTCAAAGCCCTCCCCTTCGATCTCACCGCCGCACAAAAACGCGTCCTCACCCGCATCTTCGACGATCTCGCCACCGGGCACCCCATGAACCGCCTGCTCCACGGCGACGTGGGCAGCGGCAAAACCATCGTCGCCGCCACCGCCATGCTCGGCGCGGTCGCCGCCGGACACTCCGCCGCACTCATGGCCCCCACCCAGGTGCTCGCCCACCAGCACTACGAAAACTTCCGCAAGCTTTTCGAGCCACTCGACATCCCCGTCGTCCTGCGCACCGCCGCACGCCAAGAAAAGTCCGCAGCGGAAGGCCCGCGTCTCGTCATCGGCACGCACGCCCTCCTCTTCGCCCCCGCAACCGTGGGACGTCCCGCCCTCGTGGTCATCGACGAACAGCACAAATTCGGCGTGCGCCAGCGCGCCAAGCTCACCGCCCAAGCACCGCACCCGCACGTGCTCGTCATGTCCGCCACCCCCATCCCCCGCACCCTCGCGCTGACCTTGTATGGCGACCTCGATTTGTCCCTCCTCGACGAAATGCCGCCCGGACGCGTCCCCGTGCGCACCCTCGTCCGCCCGCATGACAAATTGGCCGAGGCCGCGGACTTCGTGCACCGTCAATTAGACGCAGGGCGCCAAGCTTATCTCGTCTATCCGCTCATCGAAGAAAGCACCCGCACATCGCTCAAAGCCGCCACCGCGGAATACGAACGCTGGACAAAACTGCTGGCTCCGCATCGCTGCGCCTTGCTGCACGGAAAACTCAAAGCCGACGAGAAAGACGAAATCATGCGCGCCTTCCGCGCCGGCGAGACCCGCGTGCTGGTCAGCACCACCGTCATCGAAGTCGGCATCGACGTGGCCAACGCCACCGTCCTTCTTGTCGAGAACGCCGAGCGCTTCGGCCTCGCCCAGCTCCATCAACTCCGCGGACGCGTCGGCCGCGGCGCGGAAAAATCCTGGTGTATCCTTCTCGCCGGCGAAGACGCCGCGGAGAAACTCGACCGCCTGCAGATCCTCGAACAAGCCACCGATGGCTTCGCCATCGCCGAAGCCGACCTCGCCATCCGGGGCCCCGGCGATCTCCTCGGCACCGCCCAAACCGGACTTCCCCCCGTCCGCCTGGCCAAACTGCCCCAAGACCTCCCGCTCTTGGAAGAAGCCCGCGAGCAAGCCCGCCAACTCCTGACCGAAGACCCCGCCCTCTCCGACCACCCCGCCCTCCGCACCCGCCTCGCCTTCTGGGAAAAACAACTCTTCGCCGGCGTGGCGTGACCAAAAACTTGTAGCGGCGGTCTGTGAGCGTCGGTGGCATTTCCTCGTGCAAGCGTCCGACGGTCATAGACCGCCGCTACAAGCAGCGAATGCCCTAGCGTTTCCAGCTCGTTTGAGACCTCCCCCGCATAAGGCCAGTCCTCATTTCGTGAGGCAAGTGCACGGCCCAGCGCCGGAATTCGCCTGCACATAGTCGCATTTTTCCGAATACGATTCTTCCCGCGCATGATGTGACGAAGAACGCATCTTCTGCCAGTGCTTGGTGTAGACTCGCTATGCGGACGCGCGATCACTTTGGATATATTTCTAATCTTGAGCGACCGGATCCGACTCTCGGAGTAGATCGAGTCGCTGAAGAATCATCCTCGACGGTGGCGCTCGTGAGGATCGTCACATTGCTGGCATAAAGCTTCTTCGACCATCTCCATATCGCCGCGATTCCTCCCTCCCTCGCAGAAACCAGGAAGTATGTGCGAGCCAATCATTCGCCAGCAAAGCACGCCTGCCCGCCGTGCAAGCCGTGCCAGAGTAGATTGGCCGTCTGCCGAGGTTGTCTCCGAACGTCGCAATACGCTCGGCATCCACCCTTGTAGCGGCGCGTCTATGACCGCCGCAACCTTTCTTGGCAACAAATGCACCGACGCTCATAGAGCGCCGCTACACCTCGGGGGAAGCAGCCGCAGACGCCGCCGGCAATGCTTCGGGCGTTGGACTTTCCACCGGAACTTCCTCCGGCCACGGCGGCACGATGTTTTCCCAGCGGTGAAGCTGGGCCTCGGGCACGCCGATTTCCGCCAGCAACTCCGTGCAGCGCGCGTGCCATTTGTCCAAATCCGGCGCGGACCGCTTCTCGTCGCGCGAACCGGGAAAGACCAGATAAGTCACCGCCAAATCGCTGACCGGACGGGCCAGCGGCGTGCCGGTGTCGTTGATCTCATTGCAAAGGCGCAGCGACGCCTCACCGACTTTGTAGGACGGACCCGCATCGCCCACGATGGTCGGATACATTTTGTCGTCGTGGATAACCACCGCGTAATCGCCGACCTTCGGCACATCCGCACCCTCGCCGCGCATCATGAATCCGGGCAGCACGATGTTCGGGTCGGCTTTGGAAACGAGGAAGCTCGAGTTTTTCAGGTCGGCGATCATGCGTTTGGACACCGCGATGCGTTCCTGCAATTGCGCGCGCTCCGCTTCCTTGGTTTCCGGCTTGGCCATCTCGGCCTCCGCCTCGGCGATGCGCTCCTCGTATTTTTTGATGAACGGATTCGGCCGGTCCGTCACCTTGGGCCAGCGGTAACTCGTCTGCGGCTGGAAAAATTGCCCCGAGCCATCCACCTCGATGTTCCGGTCGCCGTCGGAACCGTCGACATTCACATCCATATCGCCTTGGACAAAAAGCGCCCGCCGCCCGGTCTGCGGGTCTTTCAACTTCCAGAATCGTGTCGCAGTCGTAAAAATTATGCCGCGAGAGAATCTGCTCGAGTTTTTCCAACCGCCCCTTCAGCCAGTCGAGCTTCAGCTGGTAAATTTTGTCATAGTCGGGCGAAACCTGCGCCGTCTCGAGCAAGGCCGGCAACGAGGGCAGCAACTCCGGCAAGCGCGGGTTGGCCACCACCACGTCCGCCAACGAGGTGGCCGGACGCGGGGTGCGGATCTTCAACCGCAACTCCAGCCGGTAAGCATCGTCTTCCTCCCGGTCCCGCGCCGCGGTATCGCCCGGCGAGGTCTCCACCTTCCAGTTGTATTGCAACCCGTTGAAAAGCATCCCGGTCTCCATCGGCTTGCGCGGCACATAAGGCGTCGGAGTCGGCGTGGGCGAAAGCACGGGCGTCGCACTCGGGGCCGGGGTCGGCGTGGGTGCAGCCGGCGGGGGAACCGGCTTGCAGGCCGCCAACACCAGTGCGGCCAGCATGCACACCATCGTTCCAACCTTGTAGCGGCGGTCTGTGACCGTCGGTGCCTTTATTTGCGGATTGGTCCGACGGTCACAGACCGCCGCTACAACCACAGGATCTTTCGCCTCGCGGACAAACCATCGGAAACGGCGCATTCTGCTATGTCGTCAGCAGACGCTTCCTCTGTCCAGCCCAACCGGAAATTTTTGCGGGACGCGCGCCCGTTTCATGGTATTTTCCCCGCTCGGTCACGGGCTGTGGCTCAGCTTGGTAGAGCGCTTGAATGGGGTTCAAGAGGTCCCGGGTTCAAATCCCGGCAGCCCGATTCCGAATGTCGACGACTCCCATGAATCCGCACTCGGCCATCGACGCGCGCTCGCTCGAGATGGACCGGCTCATCGCCCGGCGCCTCCGGGAAGATCCCGCGGTCTTGGACAAGGCGCGCAGCGTCTTGGCCAAATGGACGGCCTCCTGCGACGACAGCGTGCGCCCGGTTTTTGCCGAGTGGCGCGATATTCTGGACGGCCCTCTTTCCGGAGTGCTCGCGACGCTGGAGGGTGAGGACGAGAGGTCGGTGCGGCTGCGCCAATCCAGCCCCTTCTGTGGAATTCTCACCCCGGCCGAACGCACGGCCATCTTGATGTCGCACGCCCATGACCAGAGAGCAGCTTGAGCACATCGTGCGCCCGATTTCATCACGCGAAGTTGATGTTACCTTCCAACCCGGAAGCCCCCGCCTTGCCGAGTAAGTCGAGCAAGTGACCTGCTTCGGAGAGCGCCGAGCGACGGCGGATCAGCACAATCAACCCTGAATGTGGACGCTCCGCGGCCAACGCGAGAAAATCATTCCGGTTGCACGTGAGCATGATGGCCTTCTTCTCAGCGGCGTAAGCGAAGACCTCCTCGTCATCGGCCTCGGGCGACATCACCTCGGGGACCAACTCGACCTCGTGACCATGACGTTGCAGCACGTCCGCCAAATGGCGCGGCACGTCATGATCGAGGAAAAACCTCACGCGACCGGGATTTTCGTCTGCGGCAGCGCCAGCGATTCAATCTCGGAGCGATGGTCCTCGTAGTAGGCCAGGCATTCGTAAATCTGCGCCCTGCTCAGATCAGGAAATCGCGTCGCTACCTCTTCGAGATTGGAACCCAGAAGAAAATAGGCGACGACATCATGGACGCCGATGCGCGTCCCTTCGACACGGGCATGACCACCGCGGACGCCCGCTTCAGAGACAATGTATTTGTAGGACGTCGCCACCATGGTGGTCAGTTAAGGATAGGACCCGGCCAAACGCAAGCGATGGAACTCGTCTACGGCGAAAGGGTCCGGCTTCAAATCCCCGCAGCCCAAGTTTTGCGATTGCCTTGCGGCCCAAAGGTCATACCGTGGGTAATACGTGAAGACGGTGACGATCAAGATTCCCGATGCGATGAATCAAAAGCTGCGCAAAAGCGCGGCGGCCCGGCAGGAAGGAATTTCCGAGACCGTCCGCCGGGCTCTGGCCAAGGAATTGGACAGCGGCAGAGACTTCGCCAGCTTGGCTGCGCCCTACCGGGGAATGTTTCGCGGGCCCGCCGACCTTTCCATGAGGGAGGGATATGCCGGTCCGCACGCTCGTTGACGCGGGGCCGCTCATCGGCTGGCTGAACGCGTCCGATCAATGGCATGTGTGGAGTTGCGCGATTTTGTCGAAGGTTCGCGGACCTCTCCACACCAGCGAAATAATTCTCGGCGAAACCTGTTGGAATCTCGGCGGCAACACACGTCCGGCCCATGCCCTGCTCACGATGGTGCGCTTGGGCGCCCTCCGTCTGCTCAGGCCCTGGCCCGATCACCTCGAGCGCACGCAGACCTTGATGCTGAAGTATGAAGCCATGGATGCCGCCGATGCATCCCTGGTTGTTCTCTCGGAGGTGTATCCGAAGGCCAAGGTCATCACCACCGACCGTGCCGATTTCACCGTCTACCGCCGCTTCCGTTCGCAAAAACTTCCGGTGGTTTGTCCGTGATTTCCCGCGGCGGCGGTTTCCGGGCCTGAATCCCAGAAGTCCGACTTGGCCGAACCGACGGGCTCAGCCACCGGCGCGGTCGGCGCCCGCCGAAGCAGCCAGCAATTCGGCTTTCATTGCTTGGAGCGAGCCGAAGATATCGAGGAGGAAGTAGGCGAGGCCGATGACCAGGCTGACAAGGCTGCCAATGAAAAGCAGGGCCACAGCTGCGGAAATGTCGACCGTCAGATGGACGGACAAAAACAGCACCAACACCAGCAAAGCGGCGGCGATGAGGGCTACGGAAGTGAAGACGATGGCCAAACGGATCCATACCGCGCGGCGGGCGATGACGGCGATCTGCTCCTGCTTGGCCTGCGGGCCTTCGCGGGCCAAAGCCCGGGCGCGATCGATGGCGCGGCCGAGGCGGTTGGTCATGCTCAAAAGAAGCAGACCATAGGCCGAGATGAGGATGACCGGGCTGACCGCCAGCTGCAGAGCCTCGAATACGTTGCGGGCTTCCACGGAGAACCGTCAGCGCACGTAGGGCGCGGCCGCCGCGCGGTAGGCAACGAACTCGTCAAAGGTCACATTGCCGCAACCGGAGGTATCGGCCGCATCGAACGGAGCAACGAACTGGTTGCGCACGATCTTGTTCGCCTTGGCGTCGGCCAAGGTGACACGGCCGTTACCGTCGCGGTCGATTTTCCGGTAAGTCGCCGCCGTCCCGCCACCCGCGGTGAATTCCTCGAGGGTCACGTAGCCTTTGTTGCCCTTGTCGTAGTTGGCGAAGGACTCGGTGATCATGAAGTCGATGAACTCGTCGCGCGACACCTTGCCGTCGCCGGAAGCATCCGCCTGTTTGAAACGATTCATCAGCGCGGCGTTGCCGGACTGGGGTTGGGTGGCGCATCCAGCGAGGACCAAAGCGACCGCGGCGAGGAGAAGGAAGGGCGTTTTCATGCAAAGGCCAGATGATTCCACAGCTGTCTGAGGGTCAAGATGAAAGGCGCCCGGCCACCTTCAAGAGGTGCAGCGGCGGACTGCGTCCGTCGGTGTCTGAAAAACGCAAATGTTCCGACGGTCAGATCAGTTGGTTGCCTGCGGCAACCTGTCTCGCCAAGCCTCGGCTGACCGCCGCTACGAACCCGAAAAAGGAGTCAGGCCTTGGCCGTGGCCTCCGGAGCGTCGTAGGGATTGGCCGACTCCTTGGCCGTGTTACGGGCCATCAGCATGTAGAGGCAAGGAATGATGAAGAGGGTGAAGAGGGTGCCGATGGCCATGCCGCCGACGAGAACCAAGCCGATGGAATTGCGCGCCGCGGCCCCGGCGCCGGTCACCAGCACCAGCGGGAAGTGACCGGCCACCGTGGCCATCGTGGTCATGAGGATCGGACGGAATCGCACGCGGGCGGCTTCGCGCACAGCCTCGAGTTTGTTCACCCCGGCACGCTGGCGCTGGTTGGCGAATTCGACGATGAGGATACCGTGCTTGGCGATGAGGCCGACCAAGGTGACCAAGCCCACCTGCGAGTAGATGTTCATCGTGGTCGTCCACCCATCGGTCCAAAACGGCACATTGGGGGCGGGCATTTTCAAGAAGGTGAAAACGAGCGCACCGAACATGGCCAGCGGGACCGACCCGAGCAGGATGATCAACGGGTCGCGGAAGCTGTTGAACTGGGCGGCGAGGACCAGAAAAATCAGCACCAGCGCCAAGGCGAAAGCCGGGAGGAATTTGTCCCCCTCCTCGCGCAGCTGGCGGGACTCGCCGGTGTAATCAATGACATAACCCGGCGGCATGATCTTGGCCGCTTCGTCCTCGAGGAAGGTCAGCGCCTGATCGAGCGGACGGATGGCCACGCCGCTCAATTTGACCGCATTGAGCTGCTGGAAGCGGTTGAGCGAACGCGGTTGGGCGGTTTCCTTGATCGTGGCCACGGCGCCCAGCGGCATGAGGCGTCCGTCGGGACCCGTGACATAGATGCGCTCCAGTTGGTCGGGGTTGAGGCGCCCGGCGCGTTGGATTTGCGGGATCACTTTGTAGCTGCGCCCGCCGATGTTGAAGCGGTTCACGTAGTTGCCGCCGACCATGGCGGAAATATCCTCGCCGACCTGGCGCAGGTTGAGTCCGAGCGAGGCGACCTTGTCGCGGTCGATGAGGAATTCGGCTTCGGGTTGGTCGATCTTGGTATCGATGATCGGCGGGAAGGCGAACATTCCGCTGGCCGCGGCCTTCTGCTGCAACTGGCGCGCAATCTCGAGGATCTGCTGCGGTTCGGCCGTCGAGGCGATGAGGAACTCGACGGGGAAGTTGCCGCCGCCGGGCAAAGCGGGCGGGATCACGGCGCGCACGCTGATCCCGGGAATCTTTTCCAGCTTGGCGGAAATTCCGGGCAGGATTTCGTTCGGCGTGCGTTCGCGTTCGCTCCACGGTTTGAGGCGCATGCCGCTGAAGCCGGACGACGGCTGGGTCAGCTGGAAGCTGAAGTCGGTCTCGGGTTCGCTGAAAAAGATGTCGTTGGCGGCTTCGGCATACCGCGCCGTTTCCTCCACCGTGGCATTGGCCGGGGCGTCGATGATGCCGAAGATGATGCCCTGATCCTCGGACGGCGACAGTTCGGATGGCGACATGCGGAACATGGGCACGCACAGCAACGCGATGACGACCCAGACGAAATAAGCGGCCGGACGCGAACCGAGCACGGCATCGAGGGCGCGGCCGTAAGCGTCACGCAAACGGGTGAAGACGCGATTGACCACACGGGCAAACCCGTGCTCCTCGAGGTCGGGCTTGAACATCTTGGCACACATGACCGGCGACACCGTGAGCGCGACGAGGCCCGACACCAGCACCGCGCCGGCGAGGGTGAAGGCGAACTCGCGGAAGAGCGCCCCAGTCAATCCACCTTGAAAGCCGATCGGGGCGTAGACAACGGCAAGGGTGATGGTCATGGAGATGACCGGCCCGACCAGTTCGCGCGCACCGGTGATGGCCGCCTGGAATGGCTTCATGCCTTCCGACAAATGCCGTTCGATGTTCTCCACCATGACAATGGCGTCGTCGACCACGATGCCGACGCACAAGACAATGGCCAGCAGAGTCAGAAGATTGACGGTGAACCCGGCGACCTGCATGAGGAAAAACGCGCCGATAATGGACAAGGGAATCGCTGCCACGGGCACCAGCACGGCCCGCAATGAACCCATGAATAGGAATATGACAGCAATGACGATGAGAAGTGTTTCGGCGAGGGTTTTGAGCACCTCATTGATCGCGTCCTGGATGTAGACGGTGGAGTCGTAGCCGATGCCGGCTTCCATGCCGGTGGGCAGGTCCCGCTTGATCTCCTCGAGCTCCTCGCGCACCGCCGCGAGCACGTCGAGGGAGTTGGCGTTGGGCAGCACCCAGATGCCCATGAAAACGGCTTTCTGCCCGGAGAAGCGCACCTCGGACTCGTAGTCCTCCGCCCCGAGCACCACATCGGCCACGTCCTTGAGCCGCACGATGGCCCCGCCACTTTCGCGGATGACGAGCTGCTCGAATTCCTCCGGACTGCTCAGGTCGGTGTTGGCCGTGAGATTGACCGTGACGAGGGCGCCTTTGGTTTGTCCGACGGCCGAGAGGTAGTTGTTGCCCGCGAGCGCCTGGCGGATTTGCGCCGGGCTGATGTTCAGCGCGGCCATGCGATCCGGTTTGAGCCAGATGCGCATGGCGAAGACGCGGCCGCCGAGGATTTCCGCCCGCTGCACGCCGGCGATGGCCGAGAAGCGTGGTTGCACGACGCGGGCGAGGTAGTCGGTGACTTCGTTGGGACGCAGGATATCGGAGGTGAAGCGCAGGTAAGCGGCGGCCCGCTGCGAGTCGGCATTCTCGATGTTGATGATCGGCACCTCGGCCTCCGGCGGGAGGTCGCCGCGCACTTGGTCGACTTTGGCACTGATCTCAGCCAGCGCCTTCGTCGAATCGTAATTGAGCTTGAGGCGCGCGGTGATGAGCGAGCGGCCGGGGGAGCTTTGCGACTCGATGTAATCGATGCCATCGGCCCCCGCGATGGCCCGCTCAAGCGGCGTGGTGATGAACCCGCGCACGAGGTCGGCGCTGGCCCCGATGTAAACGGTTGTCACCGTGACAGAGGCATTGTCGCTGCGCGGGTATTGGCGGACGTTGAGCGTGAGGATGGCCTGCAACCCGGCCACAATGATCAGGAGGGCCACCACCGCGCCCAGCACCGGGCGCTCGATGAACATGTCGGTAAACGCACCGGAACCGGGTCCGCCGCGCCGCCCGAAGTGGCGCAGGCTCATGAGTCGCGGGGACGCGGGGCGCGTTCGGGACGCGGCGCCATGTCATTGTTGACCTCGATAGATGAACCGTTGCGCAGTTTGAAGGCGCCGGCCGACACCACCGTCTCCCCGGGCTGCAAGCCCTCGGTCACCGCGACAAAGTCGCCTTCGGTGCGCCCGGTGCGGATGAAGCGCTGCTCGGCCACGAGTTGCGTGTCGCCTTCTTCGTCGGCTTTTTCGGTCACCACGAAAACGGAATCCCCGTAAGTCGCGGCGACGATCGCCGTGACCGGAATGGCGGTCACTTCCTCGGCCTCGCCGAGCGAGAGGATGATGCGCCCGAACATTCCCGGGCGCAGCAGGCCCTCGGGATTTTGCAGGGTGCCCTGCAGGCGGATGTTGCGCGTCACCGGATCGATCTCCGCATTCACCGCGGTCAGTTCACCCTCGAAACTTTTGCCGGGATAGACATCGGTGATGACCCGCAACCGGCTGCCCGGCGCGACTTGCGAGAGAAGTTGCTGCGGGAGGAGAAAGTCGACGA
Source organism: uncultured Verrucomicrobiae bacterium (assembly GCA_963776165.1). Classification (GTDB taxonomy): domain Bacteria; phylum Verrucomicrobiota; class Verrucomicrobiia; order Chthoniobacterales; family JACTMZ01; genus JACTMZ01. Next base: position 25,708 of record CAVZLI010000002.1, on the reverse strand, counting down.
AGATCGGGTCGAGCGATTGCAGCGAGACGATCTTGTCGCCGTTGTCGACGAACTGGCCGAGGTTGACCTCGCGGATGCCGACCTGCCCGGCAAACGGGGCCCGCACCTGTTTCTTGCGAATGGTTGATTTGAGCTGCTCGACCAGCGCGTTCATCTTGCGGAGGTTCGACTCCGCGGTGTCCATCTCGGACTGCGGCACAGTGTTGTTGGTCCGCAACATCCTGGTTCGATCGTAAACCGTGCGCGCCAAGTCGGCCTCGGCCTCGGCTGAGCGGAGGTTGGCTTCCTCGGTCTGGGTGTCCAGTTCGACGAGCAGGTCGCCTTCTTTCACTTCCTGACCGTTTTCGAAATAGATCTTGGTCACCACGCCGGACAGTTCCGTGCTGAGATCCGAGCCCTGCACGGCGCGCATCGAGCCGACCGACTCCACGGACCGGTCCCAGCGCTCGGTCGTGACCGGTGCCGTGCTGACGGTTTCGGCAGGTGGACCGCCTTTCTCTTCGCCCGAGGCGATGAGCCGGCCGATCTGCAGGGCCTTCACACCAGCAACCAATCCCACCAAAAGGACGAGGATGCCGATGGCGATGAGAAAAGGTTTCAATTTCATCCCGGAAGAGCGTCTTCCGCTAAACGCCACATCGAATCTACACGGATGCCCGGCCGTGTCACGGATTCCCCCCGAGATCCGGGCGGCGTTGGATCGTCCGCTGGCGCGCCTGCTCGCGGCGCCACGCCTCGATGACGGCATGGTTGCCGGAGAGCAAAACGTCCGGGACTTTCCATCCGCGGAATTCCGCAGGGCGCGTGTAGTGCGGGTATTCGAGGAGCCCTTGGGAGAATGACTCGTCTTCAGCCGACTGCTCGTCGCCGAGCACGCCGGGAAGCAGGCGCACCACCGCATCGGTGACGACCAGCGCGGCCAGCGTGCCATTGGTCAGCACGTAATCGCCGAGCGAGATTTCCTCGTCCACAAGGTGGTCGGCCACGCGCTGATCGACGCCCTCGTAATGACCGGAAATCATGATGAGATGTTGCTCCCCGGCCAGGCGCCGCGCCGCGGCCTGATCGAAGGGTGCCCCTTGGGCGGAAAGCAGGACCACGCGCGATTGCGGGCCGCGCAGTTCGTCGAGCGCATTGGCGATGGGTTCCACCTTGAGCACCATGCCGGCCCCGCCGCCATAAGGCGGTTCGTCGGTCACACGATGCTTGCCCGGCGCCCAGTCGCGCAGGTTGCGCAGGCGGATGTCCGCCAATCCTTTCTCCCGGGCAATCCGTAGCATGCTCTCGCCGAGGATCCCCTCCCCCATGGAGGGAAACAGAGTCAGGATGTCGATTTGCACGGATTCCTTGCTATCATGGAAAGGATCCGGCAACCAGATAACGAATGAACGAACCCCGCTCCCTCCCTGTCTATAAAAGTATGCGCCAGCCGCTTGCTCTGTTTCTCGCCCTGCTGGTCACGGTCGCCGTTGCCCCGGCTTCCATGATCAACGAACTCAACGCCCAAGACCGCGTGCGGTTGGAATCCGGGGACAATGTCCTCGTCGCCATCGACAAGCCCGGCGCCATCTGGCCCGAAGTGCGCATTTACCGCAAAGTCAACGCCACTCCGCAGGGCGTGACCGACCTCTTCCTCGATTACGAAAACGCGGACAGCTTCATTCACAATCTCAAGTCCGCCGTGGTGGAAAACGAGCCCGACGGCAACACCAAGGACGTGCGCTACACGGTCAAACTTCCGGTGCTTTTCACCATCAGCTACCTCGTGCGCAACCGCTACGAGAAAACACCGAACGGCTACACCGTGCACTGGAACCTCCTCGAGTCGCTCTTCGCCAAGTCCGCCATCGGCAAGCTGCGCGTCGAACCGCACGGCGAGACCGCCGTCATCTGCTACGCCAACCACGTCGAACCCGCCACCAGCCTGGTCGCCGGACTGCGCAACCACGCGCTCAAAGAAGCTTCCAACACGGTCGAAGCCATCGTCAAAGAAGCCGAGCGCCGCCACGCCGCGGGCGGCCCGCAGGCCAAATTGTAATCCGCCCGGCGCCGCGCTGTCCGGGCGCGCCTCGGATCTTTACCCGCGCGAGCCATCGCGGATAAAAAATCCGCATGCCCGCACCCCACCACTGCCTGCACTGCGGCCAGGCGCTCGATTTGGCCGACACCAATGTCGCCACCGACGTCGCCCTCTGCCGCGCCTGCGGACGCTCCATGTCGTTTTCCGCCATCGCCGCGACGGACGAACTGGGAGCGGTCGACCTCGCCGCACCACCCCGCGGGGTCGAGGTCAGCCACAGCCTGATCAGCGGCATCGAGGTCTCCTACCGCCGTTTCAACCCCGTCGTCCTCTTCCTCATCCCCTTCACCGCCCTATGGTCGGGCATTTCGCTCGGGGGCATCTACTTCTCCCAGTGGACGCAGGGAAAATTCGACCTCGGCCTCAGCCTCACCGGCCTGCCCTTCCTCCTCGGCACCGTGGTCCTTCTCGCCGTGATTGCCCACATGCTCTTCGGCCGTTGGCGCGTGCACATCGACCGCGGCACCGCGCGGATCTTCAACGGCATCGGCCCGATCGGACGTCACCGCGAAATCACCCTGGCTCCGGGCACCGAGATCCGCACGCTTCCGAGCAAAGTGCGCATCAATGGACGGCGGCGGACGGACATCAGCATCACCACCGAAGGCCGGTCCGTCCGTTTCGGGGCGAGCCTGCCGGACGACGTGCGCCAATTCCTCACCGCCCTCCTGCACAAAGCGGTGCCCTTGGCCTGAGATCCGACGCGCCGCGGAACGGCGACGGTCCGTTCAACCCTCGGAGGGTTTGACAAACACGCCGATGAGCGGGCGGGGAGACGGTTTGAGCGAGGCGTGATCGCTGACGAACCCCTTCTTCGTGCGCAACTCCACGTGGCCCGCCCCGCGTCCGCCATAAACCAGCACCGAGCCGACCGGCGCATCGAAAGGATCGGCCACCTCGATCTCCTTGAAACCGTAACGCTCCGGCAGCTCCTCCGCCGCCTGCTTGGCGTAAGCCGTGCGAGGATAGCAATCGACGACACCCGCCGCCTTCAAAGCCCGCTTCACATAGCGCCAACAACGATGAATCGAGCGCGACCGGGCCGAGCGTTCGGCCAAACGAACCGCGTCAAACATCCGCCCGTCCATCTCGACGTCCCCCTCGTCAGGGACGAGCACCTCCGCGGCGGCGCGTCCGAAGAGGATCTCGAGCAGCCCACGGCGCGGGGCCGGGGATTCCTTCTTCGCTGCCACCTCCGGCTCGGACGCGGCTTCCGGCTCGTCCGCACCGGCCGTCCCGGCTGCCGTCTCCGTCACGGAGTCCTCCACCGCCAGTTGGGAAGGCACCACCACCGGCGGACGGATCGAATGGCGCCGGGTCGCCTCGGCCGGGACGATGGAAACCAGAAAGGCCACCGTCAAAGGGATAGTGAAATGCTTGGAAATCAGCGCTGTAGGCATACGAGAGACCGCAGGCGGCCGGAAAGAAACTGCGAAGCCTACCGGAACACCCCTCCCGCGCAACCAAAATCGCCCCCGCGCCTGCCCAGTAACTCGAGTTACGCAGGTCCCGGGGACCACGCGCGCCCTCGCGCGTGGCGGCCGTGCTCCCCGGGGCAGGTAGGGCGGGGCCTCCGGACCCGCCGCCCACTTCAATCGGCGCGCCGAGGACGTCGCGCCCTACCTCAAGCCCCAGCTACTCCCCAAACCACCCCCGCCCAACGCGCGTGGGTTCAGTGGTTCTCTACTGGGCAGGCGAAGAATAAGACGGCAGGCCGTAAAATTCGTCCACCGGCACTTCCGACCACAAGATGAACTTGTTGACGAACCAAGGATTGCGTGCGGCAGGGAGCCCGTCCGGGCCGATATCCGCCGGATCCACATAGCGCACCCCCGGACGCGACCACTCGTCCAATTGCTGCAGCACCGCACATCCGCTGAGCAGCGGCGCCAAGGCCAACCATGGGAGCAAACGCTTCACCCTGCGGACCATACTGCCGCCGGCTCGGGGAAGCCAAACTTATCCCGACACCCGCGCTCGCCACGTTTCCCGCCCCATGCTACAGCTTCCCCAACCGCTCGGGTGGCGGAATTGGCAGACGCGCTGGACTTAGGATCCAGTTCCGAAAGGAGTAAGGGTTCGACTCCCTTCCCGAGCACTTCTCTCCCCCCGGACCTGAGTGACCAACGACAGGTCCGGAGTCAGCCGACACGTTCAAGGAGCGGATCGAGGGCCGACCCGGGCGCGAACACCTTGTCGGCGAGCTTCCGCGCGCCCGCGCTGTGCTTTTCCCGGTTTCCTTCCGCCTCCGCGATGCTCTTCGCCGCACCGGATACATCCGCAAAAGGAAGGAGTCCGGGACCCGGAGCCACCACTTCCGGCCAACCGGTATCCTGCAGCACCACCGGACGTCCGAGCGCGAGGTAGATCACACTGCGATCGCTGATCCATCCGCCCCGCGACACGACGTAGCCGCCCTTGGCCACCCCGATCTCGCCGCGTGATCCCGCGATGAAGCGCAAATAAGCAGGCACATCGCGGCAGACCTCCGCCGAAGAAACCAAACGCCATCCTCCTTCGACGTAGGCATCATAATCCTCCCACCCCGGCTGCAAATCGCTCGCGATGGCAAAAGGCCGCTCGCTCCTCCGCGGGAGATCGCAGAGCGCGTGCAGACTGTCCCGCTTGCCGCCGTAAACTTTCCCCTCCCACACCAGATCATTGTAGCCATACCAGTGCGACACGGTCGTCCAAGCATCTTGGGCGTCCGCGCCGCCGACGTCCGCGAGCCGCCCCCGCCAGTATTCCCCCGGCACCGGCGGCAGCAAAGGCACCCAGTCTTGCGCCGTCCGCGGCAAACGCACATCAGGCGATCCGAAATTCGTCCCCACCGTGAAAAACTCGTCGTGCCCCGCAAAATTCATGTCCGTCCCGCATGTCGCGGCCCACAACTGCGTGAACCCCGGATCCACATCGAGGTAGCACTTCGTCATCCGTTCCCCCAGCAGATCGAGCCGCTTGAACTGCCCCGAGTAATTCAGAAAGAAATCCGCCCCTGCGCAAAAATCGCGGAACGCCTCCAAATCCGGACTCTGCCCGTCGATCAGCAGGCACTGACGCTCCGCCAACCCGAATTCCGCCGCCGTCTCGTGCCAGAATTCCTCCTGCGGACTCCGCGCGCGCCCCGCCTCCGGCGCCTCGAGTTCGTCCGACGACAAATGCTCCGCGATCCACACCTCGTGTCCGAGTTCCCGCAATCCCATCACCCAATTCATCACCGCGCAGGTATGCCCCGCCGAAGCCCGCGGACACCGCGCCAGCACCGCCCCGATCACCGCTTTCATGATTTCCCCCTCCGCATCCGCCGACCAACTACGCCCCCCGCTGGCAGTCGGCGAGTTTTAAGTTCGGAGAGCCGCAAAGATGCACAAGAAACGCAAAGAGTTTGAATGGCCACAAAGACGCACAAAATTCACAAAAAGGATTTCCCAATAGTCCCCGCCGTCGTTCGCTGTTGCCTGTTGCCTGGCCCCTGTCCCCCGCGGCTTCGCCGCTCCTCTTGTGCTTTTTCGCGGCTAGTCATCTGGCTCCTGACCCCTGTCCCCCGTCCCTCTCCGACCCGTAAGCCCAGCCGGCTGGAGGGCCGTCGTTACCAGCCACTTTTTACCCGCGACCCGTATGCCGTATGCCGTATGCTTCTTTCAAGTTTCCTCCCTAGCCAGTCCCCGCCACAATACTTCCCGTGGGCAATACTCTGGCATACACCCTCATCGGGGCGGCCTTCCTCGCACTGATCGTGCTTAATCCCGGCCGGGAACAGCACCGCCGGGCTTTCATGGACTACGCCCACGCGCATTTTTTCGAGCTGCCCGCCGGCTACCGCGACGTTTACGAACAACTCCGCGATGACGCCCTCCGTTCCAAGGACTCCAATCAACTCCGCTACGGCAACTTCCTCCTCTTTTCCACCCTCAGCCACACCACCCAAAAGCGGCTGCCCACCGGCGGCTTCCGGTCGGAACGCCGCCCGCTCACGTTCGGCGCCCTCGGCTTTGTCTGGCCCGTCATCCTCGAGCCCGCGGCACCGGCCCGCCCCGCCCTCGACCAATAAAAAAGCGCGCCCTCAGGCGCGCTTGTTTTGGAGTCGTTCGCTGGCTTTCGTCTCAGCTCAAAATCTCCTGCCATTTGGCCAACGCATCTTCGAAACCGGCGGCACGTGCGCTGACATGCTGTCCGCCCTGCCGCGCCGCCTGCTTGATCGCCTCGGCCAATCCGGGCGCATCACCATTCGGGATCACCATTCCACAACCGCTTTCCGCAATCATGCTGGCTACCTCGGAATCAGCGCTGCCCACGTAGAAAATCGGACGCCCCACGGCAACGATCCCGTAAGCCTTGCTCGGCACCACAAGCCCCTCCAGCCCCGCCCGCACGCTCACCAAATGAACATCCGCCGCGGCGAGGAACGCCGACAAATCCCCCTTCGCTTGCGGTGGCAGGAAAGACACATGCGCCATCCCCTCCGTAGCGTGGCGCACCTCCTCCCGACGCGGACCTTCGCCGGCGAAATACCATCTGCACTCCGGCTCCCTCGAGCAACTTCGCCGCGCCGACCAAGGTCTCGAAATCATGGGCCAACCCGATATTGCCCGAATACAAAGCAATAAACTTCCCGCTCCATCCCAATTTCTCCCGCATGGCTCGCACCTCCTCCTCGGAGACGGCACCGACCGAGCTCCAATTCGGAATCACCTCGATCCTCCCCGCATCGATCCCACGTCGCACCAACCGCTCCCGCATACAACGCCCCACCGCCACTATTTCATCCTGACGCCGCAAGGCCCACGTCGAAACCGCCCGCAACACCCCGGCAAACAAACCTCCGCGCACAATCACCCCCAACTCCTCCGCCAACTCCGGATACACATCCTGCGCCCAGTGGATTTTCTTGCCCGCCCGGCACGCAGCCATTGTCACCGCGGCCACCTGCAGCGGCGGGTCCGTCATCGAAACCACCGCATCCACTCGGCCCAGCTTCCACACCTGCCACATCAACTGCGGATACAGCGTTAGATAACTCCACGCCCGCCGCCAGTGCGAAGCCCGCGTAAAAGCCGCCGTCCCCACCCGAATCACCTCCACTCCAGTGGGAGTTTTAAGTTTTGAGTCTGTAAGTCTTAAGTCCTCTTGGCCCGTGGAATGCTCGGCCCGTGAAGTAGCATATCCGACGACAACTTCACCGGCCCAGCAATTCCACCGGGCCCGCCCCCTGTCCCCTGTCACCTGTCCCCTGTCCTCTTTCTTCCCTCGCGTCTCTTGCGCCTCTTTGCGGCCATTGCTCCGTATGCCGTATGCCTTCTGCCGTGTGCCTCCCACCCCCTGTCTCCTGCCTCCCGTCCCCTGTCTCCTCCCGTTGCTCCTCGCCCCCTGCCTATGCCGTATGCCTTCTGCCGTATGCCCCTAGTCTCTTCGCCTTCCCTACTCGTCACCACAACCACTCGCGTCCCGTCCGCCGCCAAACCCTCCGCCAACTCCTTGAGCAATTCCCCCGTAGCTCCGCCCACCGGCGGATACACCCGGTTGGTGAAAACGTAAGTTTTCATAGCTGAAAAAGGTCCAAAGGACCAAAGGTCGAAAGGCTCAAGGGTCCTGACTGGCAGCACTTCCACGCACGGCTTGGATTAGTCCGTGAAGACATCCGAAAACCCGCCGTGCTGCTTGCTCGAGTTCAGACGCATACTCCGGCTGCAAGTAACCGAGCCGTCGCGCCAGATGGAGAAAGTATTGCGTTTCAGCAAGCGAGCCGCGCGCGATTTGCAAAAAGTGAGCGTAGTCCTTAGCACTCTCACGGGAGGCACCCTCCACAATATTCGCCGCCACCGAAGTCACCGCCCTCCGTATCTGGCTTGTGATGCCATACACTTCCTCCTTGGGAAACCCCTTGGTCGCTTCATACACGGCAACAGCCAAGTCATCCGCCAACTGCCAAGCCTCAATCTTCCGAAAGTCCCTCATATCGCCCCTCAGTCTTTCGTCCCTTAGTCCTTTAGTCTCTTAGCCCCTTACCTGTCCCTTAACTTAGTCCTTCGTCCTTTAGTCCCTTCCTCTCCTCAATCTTCACCATGATCAAAAAGTCATAAAACCCATTCAACATGCAATAAGCAAAGCCCGGATAACCATCAAGGAAACCGCCCTTGCCACACATAGAGATAGAGAAACTTGAACAACCAACGCGCTGGCAACCGCGCGTGAAGGCGCTTCAAGGCCCGCTTTCGCGCCAGCGAGTCCCCGGCAGAAAGATCCCCCAGCGGCACCGGCCCCGCGCAGAGCGCCGAGGCCTCGACCGCCTCCTCGCTCGAGTAGCGATTGTGACGATCCACCCAATCGGCAATACCCTTGCTGAAATTCAGATGGTCGTAAGGCGTCTGCAAATACCCGGCCCCGCGCTGCGGCGCGTCCTCCCGCTGACCGTGCCCCGCCTTCGCGAAGCGTGCTTCACCCCGTTTGACCAAGCGCACTTGGTGGTAGGGATATTGCGAGCTGTGCTTGATCCAGCGCCCGAGGAAAATAATCCGGTTGGCCACGAAGAAGGCACTGTGCTCGTCCTTCGCGATGACCTCCTCGCACTCCTGCCGCAGCGCTTCGTTGAAGCGTTCATCGGCATCAAGGTGGAACACCCAAGGATGTCGAAACTCGACATGATCCAGCGCATAGTTCCGTTGCGCCCCAAAATCATCGAATTCCCGCTCGAAGACCCGCGCGCCGCGCGCTGCCGCAATCTCCCGCGTGCGGTCCGTGCTGTGTGAATCCAGCACCACCACATCGTCGCACCACGACACGGAATCGAGACAGGCCCCGATATTGACCTCCTCGTTCTTCGTCAGGATGAGAATCGAAAACATCGCTGTCGTCCCGCAACAGCTCGCGAATTCTCAATATCGGTGCCATCCGCGTCTCCGTGGTTGATCTCCGCCTCCCCGCTTATCGCTCTCCCGTTTCCCGGGCCGGATTTCCCATCACGATCTTGCCCTCGTGCACGCTTCTCATCACCACCGCCCGCGCGCCGACCACCGCCCGCGCCTCCGATCGTCACACCCGGGCCGACAAACGCATCCGCGCAGATCCACGCTTCGTCACCCACCGTGATCGCCGCCCGCACCAGCGGCATCGACGCCTCGCGGAACTTGTGCGTGCCCCCGCACAAATGCGCACGTTGCGAGATCGTCACCCGCTCGCCGATCCGCATCGGACCGAGATTGTAGAGCAGCGCGTCGAAGCCCACCGACGACCAATCGCCGATCTCCAGATTCCACGGCAGGAAGATCCGCGCCGACGGATGGATATGCACCTGCGCCCCGACCTTCGCCCCGAAAAGCCGCAGCAAAAAACGCCGCCAACCCCAGCACAGCCGCGGACTCCACCGGAACAGCGGCGTGCAACACGCCCAGAGGAAACGACCCGCCAACTCCTCGCGGCTGTATTTCTCGCTCCGGCGATTCGCTTCGATGTCCATGCTCACGTGCCTGATATCACCTTTTCGAACAGTTGCAGGTATTTATCTGCAATGGCCGACGGCGAAAAGCGCTCCGCCGTCTCCCGCGCCGCCGCGCCCATCCGCTCGCGCCGGTCCGCATCACTAATCAACTCACCGAGGACCAATGCCAAACCCGCCGCCGGATTTTTGGTCCGATGATCGAACACCATTCCGTTCATACCCGGCTCCAGATACTCGCGGAACACCGCGAGATCCGACACCACCGGCACGACCCCACGCGCCATCGCTTCCAAGGGCGCAATGCCAAAAGACTCACCGGTCTCGGCCACCGAAGGATAAACAAACACATCCGCCTCGTCGTAAATGCTCGCCAAAGCCGCCGGATCATAAACCGGCGCCTCAAACCGCACCGGCAATCCCTCCACCTGCCGCTTCAACTCCTCCGCAAAAGCCTCACCCCCACCACCCTCCCCCTCCTTCACCGGCCCCACCAACACGCATTCCCACGACCGGAATGCTCCTGTCCCTGTCCCTGCTGTCTCTGAGGATTCGCCTTTGCCGCATGCCGTATGCCGTCTGCCGTCTGCCGCAAACGCAGCGCTCCCAGCAGCCACGCCTTTTTCCGGATGAATTCGACCAACGTAAAGTATGCGCACCGGCTTCCCGCCGCCTGCCTCTTGCGCATCTTGTGGTTGCCTTTGGGCTATTTGGTCGCCTTGGCGACCTATCTCGCCAAGCCTCGGTTCCGGCCTCACGGCCTCCGGTTCTTCGCAGCTATCTGTGCCAAATCCACTGAAACACTGCCCGACCGAAACACCTTCTGTGGCCTCCTGTCCACCGTCCCCTGTCTCCTCTCTTTGCTCCCCGCTCCTCGACGCTCTACGTCTTCTTCAAAAACGCATAGTCGATCGCATTCGGAACAACAGCCACCTTCGCGCCGCCGAAGGCGTCTGCTCCCTCATCGCTTCCGCCACCGCGCGCCGACACCGCCGCGAACGCCGCGCATTTCGAGTAGAGCCAATACTGCTTTTTGGGAAAACGATTGGCATTCACCACAATCTTTCCGGCCGAAGGCTTGAGCCACGGCAAAACCGCCGGCATCCAGAAATCATTCGTCACCACGACATCACCCGGCGGCACATGCCGCGCGGTCTTCAGCGCATAAAGCAGGCATTGCACCAAATCCCGCTTGATCGAAGTGCTCTGCGCGTAACCACCCCGCCGCACATAGCGGATCCCGTCGACCGTCTCCTCATTTGCCTGACCCGGAAACTCCCGCGCAAAAATCGTCACCTCATGCCCCCGCTTGGCAAACTCCCGCGCCAACCCCTCCCACAACCGCTGCACCGCACCGCCGCGCACCGCCGGCACCGGAAATATCGGCCCTGTAGCAATGGTGATTTTCATAGGAGATGAAGCGAGCTAGGCATCGTAGTCAGTGCAGAGCGGAGTCAGCTTGACCAGGAAGCCGAATATTGCTAAAGCACTCCGATTCTCTCAACAGTTGATGCGCTCGTCTGATATGCCGCAACGCGGAAAGAACGATGTCGATTCTCGTTGCACTACGCCGCGCAATACGGAGTTTAAAGTCACGACGAGCCACTTCATGCCCTTGGCCATGTTTCGGAAAACTCAGGAGACCGACGCAGACTGCTGAATACGTCAGCTTGCCGCGCCGCTCGAGTTCCTCAATTCGTCGAGTCCAGTCGCCGATGCACAGCCTCCTGCAGACCCAATCTTCAATCTGACCGCCATAATCCTCATCCTTTCTTTGTTTGTTGTTTCTTGTTTGTCCTATCCTTGACTCCTGTGCCTGCTCCGTCAGCCTTACCGCCGTATGCCGTCTCCTTCTGCCGCATCCGCCTGCCTTCGACCGTCATGCCTTTCCGTCTGCCGTATGCCAGCGCGCTGTACGCCTCACGAGCTTAGCGCCGGCGCCGCCCAGTATAGCTGCGCTCCACCAACTCCCGCCCCTTCGCGCCCATCGCGTCGAGTTCCTCTCGCCCTTTGCTCAGTGCCTCCGCGAGCGCACCCGCGAGCGCCTCCTCCTCCGGCTTGACCCACCAACCCGCACCGCAATCAGCAACCTCTTTCCAAGGCGTCCCCGTCGAAGCAATCACCGGACGCCCCCAAGCCATCGCCTCCGCCACCACAATCCCGAAATTCTCCGAATAACTCGGCAGCACAAAAACCTCCGCATTCGCCAACAAACAATCCTTCGCCTCACCCGAAACCTCCCCCGTCATCACCACCGAATCCTCAAGCCCAACTCCTTCACCATCCGCTCAATCGTCCTTCCGGTAACCAATCAAGTCCGATCCAGCCAAGATGAGCAGAGGACCACTGGACGACGGGCTTACGGGACTACGGGCCATCCTGTTGTCCGGTTGTCCTGCTGTCTGCTGTGCCGCTGTGGTCCCGTGGTCCTGTGGTCCCGTGGTCCGCTGCGCGCGCCAAGCACGCAGCAAAACGTCGATCCCCTTCTTCGGATGCAACCGCGACATAAACACAATCCATCTTCGACTCTTCAGCTCCGGAAACTTCCACTCCAGCATCTCGCGCCGCGGTCTCTCCCCAAGTCCGGCAAATCCACCCCATTCGGAGCCACGACCACCGGCACGCCGGTGGTAGTTTTAAGTTTTAAGTCTGTAAGTCTTAAGTCCTCTTCCTTCGCGCCTCTTGCGCCTTTTTGCGGCCATTCCTCCGTCTGTCTCCTGCCACCTGCCCCCTGCCCCCTGCCTCCTGTCCCCTGTCCCCTGCCTCCTGTCTCCTGTTTCCTGCCTCCTGCCGTATGCCGTATACTTTCCGCTTCGCTCCAGCCGTCGCATGTAACAAAGCCGCCGACTGCAAATTCTTTCTCTCGAACAACCACCAAGCCACCGCCTTGCGCAGCTTGCTGCGATTCAGCGACCAAACCTCCAGCATCCCCCGCGGCGAAATGATCAGCGGCTTCCCCGCCGCCACCGCCGCCTCCCGCGCATAAGCATTCGGCCACATCCACAGCCCATGATTGTGCACGATGTCAGCCTTGGCTGCCTCTTCCCTCAAAACGCGACGAAACTCCGGACACCACCCCCGCCCCCGCACGGCCAGAAGGTTTCCTTTCACCGAAACCACCCGCACCCCCGGCGCCGCAACCTGCGGACCCAAGTGCGGATAATCCAAACAAGCCAACGTCACCTCATGCCCCATCTTCGCCTGTTCCGAAGCCAGTCGCGTCACCGAAACCGCCGGCCCCCCGGTCGAAGCCTGGATCAACGCCACTACGTGGAGGATTTTCATCGAAGATGAAAAGAAAGGGGCCAGGAAGCAGGTGTCAGGGGTCAGGCGGCAGAAGAAACGGCTTAGGGTTTCCTATCATTGCGCCGAGCATTTTACCTATCTCGCTGTTTATCTCCGTCAAGTTTGCATGCTGCCCGTCGGTGATATAGCCGCAATCCCTCGCGAAATCCAACGAGGTGTCGGTCTCGTTACATTCCCCGTCACAGTCCGTGAGCTTGCTCACAAAGTGCGCCTCGTAGCGTCGTTTGGCCCACGCTTCGCGAAGATTCATGGAGACCGAGCGTGAGGAACGCCGAATCTGCGAAGTCAGGGCATACCGCTCTTCTATCGGAAAGCTTCTGCTCAAACGGAAGACGTCCATCGCCAAAGCGTAAGCCTTTTTATAAACCTCAAGTTCCTTTGCACTTCGCACCGCCATAATCGTCAGTCCTTTCTGTTCGTTGATTCTTGTTTGATCTCTGTTCCCTGAATTCTGTCCCCTGTTCCCTGGTTCCTGTATCCTGTATCCTGTTTTACCGTCTCCTGCCACCCGTCCCCTGTCTCCTTCTCTGCAGCCCGCCCCCTGTTTGCCTTTGCGCTATCTCCACAGACTCCGTTTCCTGATTCCTGTCCCCTGTCTCCTGTCACCTGTCACCTCCCGCGCGCCATCCCGCGATAAATCTCCGCATACCGCGCCGCCACCGCCTCCGCCCGAAACCTCTCCGCATTCCGCAGCCCTTTCGCGATCAAATCTTCACGAAGCGCGGGTTCGCGCGTGATGCGCAAAACCGCCTCCCGAATCGCCTCCACCGAATAAGGATCCACCAACAAAGCCCCGTCACCCGCCGCTTCGCGCATCGCCCCGAAATTCGACGTGATCACCGGACGCCCCATCGCCTGCGCCTCGAGGATCGGCAACCCGAAGCCTTCATAGAGCGAAGCAAACACCACCATGTCACACCGCCGGTAAGCCTCGACAAGTTCCTCATCCGTCAACTTACCCAATACCTTTACTGCATCCTGTCTCCTGTCGCCTGTCTCACCTGAGTCCTTAAATTTTACGTCTGTAAGTCTTAAGTCCTCTTCTTTCGCGCCTCCTGCGCCTTTTCGCGGCCATTCCTCCGTCTGCCGTAAGCCGTATGCCGCATGCCTACTCCCCCCTGCCCCCTCTCCCTCTTGCGCCTTTTCGCGGCCATCCCCCCGTATGCCGTCTACCGTATGCCTCTTGCCTCCTGCCTCCTCTTCCCCCGCCTCATGCCGTCTGCCGTATGCCGTTGGCCTCTTGCCCCCTGTCCCCTGTCCCCCGCCGCCTGCCCCCTGCCCTTCCGCCGTATGCCGTCTGCCGTCTGCCGTCTGCCTATCGGCCGAAATCGTCCCGACGATTTCAAGCCGACATCCCGCCTCTCTCACCGCTTCCATCACCCGCTCCACATTCTTATTCCACTTCGTCCCCACCTGCAGCACCACCGGACACTCCTCATTGAACGGCTTCGGGTCATAAGCAAATTCCCCGAACACACAATCCGGCACGACCACGACCTTGTCCGCCAGCGGACCCACCCACTTCCGCAATTCGTCCTTCGACGCTTGCGAAATCGTCGTCACCACCGCCGCCCGCCGCATCGGCCCGGTGAACCAGAAATATTTCAGCAACGCCCGCTTCCATCCCGTCAGCCGATTCAATGCCCCGCAATCATGGATGGTCAGCACCGTCTTCTCCGGCGGCAATCCGAACGCCAGGTAGTGCGAATCCCCCACGATATGATGCACATCCGCCTGCTGCCGCGCCGCATGCCGCACATTACGCCAACGCGGCAAGATCCCCGCACTCGCCTCCGGCGCCGGACACGACGTCACCTCGCAATCCGCCGGCATATGCCGCCGGATCTCGGCAAACAGCCGCTCGATACTGAAATGCGAAGCCAACCGCTTCCGCTCGTGGTGGATGATTTTCACTGCGTGAGGCATACAGCAAACGGCTTACGGCATAAGGCCAGAGGCAAACAAGAAGAGCATCCTATCCCGTCTCCTGCTTAATTATCAGTCCTTACCAGCCACTTTTTACTCGTTACCAGTCACTGCGGCTTCGCCGCCCCTCCTGCGGTCGATGAACACAAGCGAAGCCGGGCCACCACCACCCGCAAAGCCTCAATCGTCGGAGTCATGCAAAAGCAACTTCTTCAACCGCGCCGCAGCCGCCGATCGCTCCCGCGCGCGCCCGCAACGCAACGCATCGACCAACGCGAGCACCCGATAGAAATCTTGATCGCGCTTCGAAGCCTCTGCTGCGGAGGGATGCAGCGGTTCCACACTTTGCCCGCGGACACTCCCCTCGGCGTCCTCCCAAACAACAGGCAAATCCACCTCGGCGAATTCACCGGCCAAGCAGGGCGCCGAATAACCCGTTGGCATCCCCCGCACCACACGCCCCGGCACAGCGGGAAACGCATAACGAACACCATGCAGGAGATACTCCAGTAACGCCTCGCGGACCACCCGCTTCGACTCCGGCTTCACCAAACCCGCCTCGCCACCCCGGCGCACCGCGGCATGGACCTCCGAGGCGCTCATCCCCAACTCTTGGCCAAGCTGGGCGTACGTTTTGCCGCCTTTATCAAGGCAGAGCTTAAGCCACACGTAGACATCCAAAGATCTTGCAATCATTTGTCTACGCTATTCGCGAATAGCGAACATGTCAAGATCATCACTATGCTTGCGTTTCGTGAGCCCGCTCCCATGCCCCCCTCCACCCCCTGAAGATCGCTGGTCCAATAACCCCTCAACTGGCGAGTTAATCGACTCCACCACAATGATTTAGTGCCCCGTGAATAGATTCTATTCACGCCGTGAATAATTTTCGTTCATCGCAACTCGTGTGGAATGCGCTCCATCTTTGCGAGGCCAAAACATGGAATGCAATACGCTTCCCAATTTGCGCCCCACCCGACCAACTATCCGTTATTTCGCGACGCATAATGACAACTCCGCCGTGATTTTGTGGGCAATGCTTCGCATGCTGTCCGACTTTTGACATTTTGTGCAATTTGTCGTAGCTGTGTATTTATGAAAGCCATGACCGCTTCCGAAGCCCGGCAGAATTTCGGGCAATTCCTCGACTACGGCATCCAAGAGCCGGTGGTCATCAAGCGGCATCAACGCGATCTCGGTGTCTTCCTGCCCATGGCGCTCTACCGAAATTTGGTCTCCGCGCAGAACCGCAAGATCACGCGATCCATGGACAAGCTCCAAGCTGAGGCGCGCCAGAGCGGTCTCACCGCCGCAGCCTTGGACCGCCTGCTCGCGGCCGAGAATCCCAGCTGACCGGTGGTCATCTTCGACACCAACATCCTCATCAGCGCCGCGCTGCTGTCGGGGAGTCGGGCCGATTTATGCATCCGCGCCGTGCTCGCGAGACAACTCCCGCTCATTTTCTCTACAGCCACTTATAACGAACTGGCCGATGTGCTGATGCGGCCCAAGTTGGATCGCTACGTGTCCCGACGGACTCGCGAGACGCTGCTGCGGACTTGGCGCAAAGCTTCCGTGATGTTTCCCGATGCGGCCCTGCGGGAAAAGGTGCGCGACTGCCGGGATCCCGACGACGATAAATTTCTCGAATTGGCTCTGGCCAGTGGCGCTCGCGCCATCGTCACCGGCGATACCAATCTGCTCGTGCTCGATCCATGGCGCGGCATTCGCATCGTCAAGCTGACCAATTTCGAGAAAGTCGTCCTCCCGCTGATCGGGTCCGAGTAAAGCATTGCGCCCCAGCCCGGTTGAACTCCAAAGCCTCGCGCAGAATCCTTCGGAGCGATCGCAGCAGCGCCGCTTTGCTCTTCTCCTGCGCATTCACGCCGGGAACCTCTTCGATCCACCCGATCCACCAATCCCCGTCATTCTTGACGATGGTTGTGTAAGTCGAAGTCATAATCTCAATCAGCCGTCACCTGAGCCCTGTCGCCTGTATCCCGTCTCCTGCTTAATCTCCGGCCGTGACCAGCCCCCTGTCCCCTTGACCCCCGCGGCTCGCCGCCCCTCTTGCGCCTCTTCGCGGCTAACCCTCCGCTCTCCGCTCTCCGCTTTCCGGTTCATCCTTCATCCTTCCCACTTCATCCTTTCCCACCCCCGCCCGCCACCGCGGCTCCCCCGCTCACTTCCCGGGCAAAGGCTTCCGAATCCGCAGTCGGCTGCTCTTGAGCGTGATGATTGCTCCTTCGACAAGCAGATCCCCGTGCTTCGACACGATGAGATCGATCGCTTCCGCTTGGGCCAGCGATGGAACCTCTACCAGTCGGACAATACCGGAGTGACTTTGCCCGCGCAGGAATACCAATTCACCGAAATCTTTGTCCAGGGTGACCAAAATGCGCTGCTCCTGCACCGCACGCCGCAGAATGAGTTCGTCGCCGGGATCGGGAAGAATGTCGCCACACCAAAATACATCGTGCGCTTTTTCGCGCAGAGGCCCAACAGCCCCACCCCACACGCAGCTGTCCAAGAGCAGCTTCAAGCAGCTGCAGGAACAGGAAGCGGCAAAACGGTCTCGGAGCCGACCGTCGCGCGGGCGTATTCCAAGCAGGCCAAGATATCGTCACGCTCCAGCCAGGGATAACCCTGCAACAAGACCTCGAAGCTGTCGCCGGCCGCAAGTTGGCCGAGCACATGCTCAACCGCCAAGCGACGACCGCGGATGATCGGTTTTCCACCGAAAATATCCGGATTAAAAGTGACCCTATTAAGAAGATCGGGCGTCATGAGACTAAATTTATGGGCACCTGCCGACTATGTCAACGAGCGGGCCAAATGTCGTTGCCAGCCACCTTTTACCCGCCACCAGCGACCAGTTACTGCAGTTCCGCCGCACATCTTCGTGCCTCTTGCGCCTTTTCTTTTCTTTTCTTCACCGCCCTACCGGCTTCGCCGCCCCTCTTGTGCATCTTCGCGGCTATCCCTCCGTCTCTGCTCCACTCTTTACTACCTTTTACCTTTTTACTCGCCACCAGTTACCGCGGTGAAGCCGCATGTCCCCTGCTTCCTGTCCCCTGTCCCTCTCCGACCCGTAAGCCCAGCGGGCTGGAGGGCCGCCGTTGCCAGCCACTTTTTACCCGCCACCAACGACCAGTTACTGCAGTTCCGCCGCACATCTTCGTGCCTCTTGCGCCTTTTCTTTTCTTCTTCACCGCCCTACCGGCCTTCGCCGCCCCTCTTGTGCATCTTCGCGGCTATTCTCATCCCTCGTTTTGCATCCTGACTCCTGTCCCCTGTATCCTGTTTGCCCAAGGGCTATCTCCGGCCTCACGGCCTCCGGTTCAGGTTTGATCTCGCCCGCCGGCGATCCCGCTGCGCGGCTGTCGCTACGGCTCCAGTCTATTTGCCTCGGGGCCATCTTCGGCTGCGCCTACGGTTCGTTCCTCCGCTCGGCTCAGCTTTCAGGTCTCAAGTTTCCTCCCTCCGGTTCATCCTTTCCCCCGCGACCCGCCACTGCGCCCGTCGGGCGCCCCTACACCACCTTCACTACCCTCGATTTCCGGATGGCCTTATCCTCGGTCATCAACTCCAGCCCATGCGCTTTGGCCGTGGCCACGATGATGCGGTCGGCGGGATCGCCGTGGAATCGTTCGGGCAACTTGTCCAAGGCCAGGACCACGGACGTATCCAGCGGAAGCAACCGCACCGCGGACGGATCGGAAGCCTGGCTCAGCCACACGGGAAAATCCATTTCCAGCTGCAAGCGACCCTTGCGATAGAGCATCTGCGCCTCCCACAGGCTGATGGCCGCCAAAAAAGGCGGCTCGCCCGCCTGCGCCAGGCGATCCAGCAACTCCCGCTTCCTCGCCGGCAAATCCTTTTGGCCTGTCAGCCACCAGATCCAGACATGCGAATCGAGCAGCACGCTCATCGATTCGCCTCGAAGTCCGCGTCAGACAACACCGACTCACCGGGACGCGCCTTGAGAACGCCGCTTTGCCGCAGACGTTTCCACGCCGGCGTCTCCGGTTTGCGGACCGGCACGATACGAAAACGCACGCGCCCCTGTCGCGAAACCTCCACCGGCTGATTCGTCTCCTCCACCTCCCGCAGCACGCGGAGGCAGTGCGTTTTGAAGTCTGTCACCGAAATGACCATATACTTATCAAACTAGTCATTTCGCTTCGATCGTCAACTCAGTTCCGCGCCCACCAGCCGCTTCTTCGCGGCTATCCTCTTCTGTCTGTTTGCCCACTGACTCCTGTTCCCTGCCCCCTGTCCCCTTGACCCCCCGCGGCTCGCCGCCCCTCTTGCGCCTCTTCGCGGCTATCCTCCGCTCTCCGCTCTAAGCTTCCCGGTTCATCCTTCATCCTTCCCACTTCATCCTTTTCCCACCCCCTCCAGCCACCTTTTACTTTTTACCAGTTACCGCGGCTCCGCCGCTTCGCCATGCGCCTTGGAGAAATACTCTGCTGTAGCACCAAACCTTGTCCCGGCGGCCATTCAGGATTTTGCCAATCGTCCACCCAGCCCATGCCCAAGCGATTGAAGATTTCCGCGGAGGCTTCCTCGTCCATGGCCTGCAGCTCCTCGCACTTTATGCGATCAAGCTCGACGCCCGCCTGCTTCCAGTTGGCGACCAATCCTGATTTGCTCCCGTTCCTGTTCCGACCTCATCAAAATGTAGTCCCGCCGGCAACTTGGCAACCCGCTTTGGCCCACCGTCCCACTAAACTTGGTAAAAAGTAGCTGCGCTAAAGTGCAAAGGTCGCGCTACGCGTGAAGGTAAGCAACTTCACACCGTCTAACTTTCCCACCTTCGCGTGGCGTCCTTTCCACCTTGGCAACGCCAGAGTCACGCTACGCGCGAAGGTGTTTTTGGAAACCAGCGATGCGCCGCGAAAGCGTCTCGTATTCCAACCGAAGTTGCTCAGCCGCAGCTTTTTCGAGAAGGCCGACATCTTCAGCGGCGAAAGTCATGCTTCGCACCTCGCCAGCCGAGCCTTTGGCCAAGTCCAGGAAGTGAGCGAAATTCTTCTTGGTCCTGCGCTCGAATCCTTCACTGATATTGTTCATCACTGAAAGCGATGCGCGCCTCATCTGGTCGCGAAAGCTGTAGTCGTCGCATTTTTTTAGAAGCGCATCGACATCTTGTTCAATCCGCGGCCTGCTTCCAGATCTCCAATTCCTCGAATCGCTCTGCAAAACTTATTGTCTTTAGGAATAGTGTGAAAGCGGCTACGCTTAAGTTTAAACGTCATCCTTTGCGTGCCAGTAAAACACTTCAACCTATCCTTGCAACTTTTCCACCACACTTAGTCAAAAGTAGCTGCGCTAAAGTGCGAAGGTCGCGCTGGGCGCGAAGGTCGAAACGTTCCCACCTTCAAACCTCCAACTTTCCCACTTTTTCACCTTCCCACCTACGCTCCCTCTGTAGCGTCTATAATTCCGATAAGGCACCGCCACCTGCCGCAGCCTATTTTGCTGATGCTTCTGGCCTCCGGCCTCAGGTCTCAGGTCTCCGCCATTCGCCGTCTGCACCTCTGCTGCCCCCTCTCCCTCTCCGGTTTGATCTCGCCTCCCGGCGATCCCGCTTCGCGGCTGTTGCGTAGCTCCAGTCTGTCTCGCTTCGCTCGGCTCAAGTTTCAAGTCTCCGCCCTCAGCCGCGCTGCGCGCGGCAGCAGCCCGCTGCTCCGCAGCGACCTGCTGCCTCACCCTCCTCGGCATCCAAGACGCAATCCGCTTCGGCGTCCGAATCGGCATCGTCCGCACCGTCCCACCGTCAGCAGCCAACCTCTCTCGGATCTCCGGTCTCCGATCTCCGATCTCTGACTTGCCCCCGCCGTTCGCCGTATGCCGTATGCCTTCTGTCTCCTGTCCCTCTCCGACCCGTATCAGTTGGTTGCCATGCAACCTGTCTCCGTCCGCCGCGGCGGACTCCGGCTGGCTCTCCGAGCCGGAGGGCCTGTTCCCTGTCCCCTGTCCCCCGCCAGCCTCCGGCTGCGCGCCCTCAATCAACCCCGTCAAAACCCCCGCCGCCGGCATGCCATTGCCTGCTAGGTTGGCCTGTAGTCCCGTGGTCCCGTAGTCCTGTCGTCCTTTAAACCTTTCTCCGCCCTTCTGCCGCCAGCCGGCCCGTCCCGTGGTCCAGTGGTCCTGTAGTCCTCCATTTGCTGCTTCCGCAGCAAATGGATTCCCCTGCCTCCTCATCAACACCAACGCCGCCAAGCTCACGCCGACGATCCCCTGGAATTGCGACGTGACAAAAACCCCCATCGTATCCGCCCGAGTCGCCGCCCCCATGATCAGCAACCCGAGCACAAACCGCAACGATGTCATCGGCACCCCGACGCTAATGTTCGTCATCCACGAGTAAAAAATCGCCAGCACCACCGCCAACCCCGCCACTCCTATATAGCCGAAATTCGCATAGGCTTCCGGCACCATCCCCAACCGATTGACGTGTCCGCGTCTGCTCGATCGTCTGCACCCCGTAGTTCACCGTCAGCAGCACGTTCCCCGCATGGCTGATCCCCTTCTATCATCGAGAAAGCGCGGAATCAGCAACCGCGGGATCGGCTCGTAGGTCAGACCGTTGAGAAAAGGCACCTCGTCCGGGCTCTTTTTCTGCACCAGCAGCAACATGTGGAGATCTCCAGACCGCTCGAACAAGCTAGTGCTACCTCCTCTTCCGTGAGCTTTGGCTCGCCGCCCGTCATGGCGGCGACCTGATCGATACCATATCCGAACCAATCCACGTAGAACTGCGGCAGCACGTCAGACGGAACGGAGGCCGATCAGGCCCCCAGTAAAGCTCGCGCATGGCGAATTTGCCCGGATGCAAAATCGCCGCGACCAAGAGCACCACCGCCAGCGCTTTCCACGGCACCTTGCCGGACCCCAGCGCATAGCCCATCAACAACATCGCCACCGGCACGACCGCCGTCGCCATGATTAGCCCGCCGCCGCCGCCAGCGCCGTCAGAGTGGCCACACCGCCAACCAATACTCTGCGGACGTTCAGCATCCCCTGGCCGTCATAAAACGCCAACACGAAGATGCCCAGCGTGCTCAAGGCACCGGTGATACCCCGCACGATCTGCATCGTGTTGCCCGGAAACGGGATAATCCACGCCAGCTGATTCAGATAAAAAAGCAGCCCGAGGACAACAAGACAAACAGGTAGCGCTCCGAGTGTCACGCGATCATCAGCACCTCTTCCGGCGACTTTCGTCCGCCCCGTGACTCAACCAGACCACCGTTCCTAGCGTGAAGAAACCGACAAAGGTAAAACCGCCGATGATGATTTCGCCCGGCGTGTAGGCTGTCAGATCTCCGAATCCTGGATCATCGGCAGCGCCGCCAAAATGCCGTTTGACGCGACGAACACCGGCCAGATCGGCAATCCGTGCGACCAGCCCAGCAGCCAGAAATAAAGCGGATAGATCGAGGCGATCGCCACGATCACTCCCGCCGCCACCACCCCCGGGTCGTCCTGCTTCGCCGTCAGCAGCAACACCGCCGCCAGCAACCCCGCCACCAGATAAAACAGCTGGGTCGACCGCGTTTTCTCGAGAGAGAGAAGTTGCATTGAGATTAGGGATGAAAGCTGAGCTGGAACCGGAGTGAAATGTAGATAGCCATTGGCAAACCTGAGTGACAGGCAGCCCTCACGGGCACATTACTCCGAAGTCCCTCGGCAAGTCGATGCAGTGCGGAGTTATCAGTCTTCAGCATTCTGTCGTCAGTCTATTTGACCCTTTAAACCCTTGGTCTTTTTGTCCACGGCGATTACCCGACCAGCCACCGATTAACACCACAAATTAGTTGCCGCGCGAACACGCCCACCAGCTGCATTACTACGACGGGAATGGAAGCGTCCGCACACGCCGTTTGCCTGGATCAATGGTAACAAGCGCACCGTTGATCAGGTCTGTTTCCAGGGTCGCCAGTGCAGACAACACTGCTGCCTGCATTGTCGCCGGGCGAACATCCTCACAACGCAACTGGATCACACTCGGAGCAGACGCCCTTGTCGCGTAGAGCGGGGCTCCGTAATCCAGATCGTGAGTGAAAACAATACTGCGATTGGCCCGCGCCCACTCCATGATGTTTTCATCCGGTGCGGTAGTCGGACCGACTTCGCTGAAGTCAGTGCTTGGTGTCTCGGCCGCCTGGAAAATTCATAACCACTCTGGCGAGTGATTCATTACAAAACACCAGTTTCAAGCCGGCTGCAGCGCGACTTCACGCTCCTCGGCGAGCCAAGCCGCTTAGGTCAGCGCCGCTTTGATATCGGCCACTTCCAGATACGGGTAGAGCTGCATATCTCCCCGAGGGAGACGCCCGATGCAACCTTGCCGGTGATCGAGCCCAACAGTCAACCTCTTCCTCTCAGGCAGGGCTCCCCGCCCATCACAGCAGGATCAATGGTGATGCGCTCAAGGCCAGCAACTTCATATTAGCAAGATAATCCTCCGATCCTTTTGACCAGATCCGGCGGTTCTCTCGGAATTGACGGCTGACGATATCCGTCTGCCGCATTCTCCACTCCCACTAGTCCGGTGCGGCGCCAGCCGCACGGACTCCATCCGCGTTTGATCCTCTTAATTTGAACGCTTCGCTCAACTCTTCGAGTTGTCTGTTTGCCTCCGAGTAACCCTATGCTATGCGCGCGCGTTGTCAGGTAGTTCGAGGCCTCCGAATCCGCCGCGCAATTCAAACGGCGCGCCGGGGAAGTCACGCCCTGCCTTAAGCCACAGTTACTCCCAAACCACACCCGCCGCGCGCGGGTTCAGGGGCTCCCGAGTAACTCGAAGTGTTTTCAGGCACCGACGGTCATAGAGCGCCGCTACAAGTTTTGATCGGGTTGTAGCGGCGCTCTATGAGCGTCGGTGCCTTTCCCCTTTGCAACGAGGGGAGCCCCAGTTACTCCCAGCACACACCCGCCAACGCGCGGGTTCGGGTTTGAGGGCTGTCTGGACGCCCTTCGGTCGGCTGTGGCTCGCTTTTTCTCAGCTCGGATTCATTTCTCTGGCTTTACCTCACCCTGTCTTCGCTACGCTCCCTTAGGCAACTCTTACTCCCCTGTGCCAGTATACTGTCCGTCTCCGACCCGTAAGCCCAGTGAACCGGATTCCGCAACTGCGGAACGGAGATAGGTTGCCACGACGACCTACTGGAGGACCGTCTTGCCAAACACTTTTTACTCGTTACCAGCAGCCGAGTGAAACGAACCGCAGCGCAGCGTAGATGGCCGAAGGCAAACGGGTTGCAATGCAACCAACTGATACCGCGGCTTCGCCGCTAGCCGTATGCCTCATGCCGCTAGCCGTATGCATTTATGCCGTTTACCGTATGCCTCTTGCCGTTTGCCGTATGCCTCTTGCGCCTCTTCGCGGCTATCCCCTCCGTCTCTGCCCCACTCTTTACTACCTTTTACTTTTTACTAGCCACCAGTTACCGCGGTGAAGCCGCATGTCTCCTGTCCACTGTTCCCTGTCCCCTTGCTCCCGGCGGCGAGCCCCGCGAGCAGCGCCCCCACCCCTCTCGCCGTATCAAACTCCCACGCCCCCGCACGAATCACATCCCGCCTGCTAGCTCCGCTCGGCTCTTGGTCTCCTAAACCCTTCGACTCTTCGTCTTTTGGTCTTTTGGTCTCTTCACTCCACGCATCCACCATCCGCCGCATCACCCGCACGCAATCCCCCCAATCATCCGTCCGGAAGATCATCCCATTCTCCCCCTCGCGGATAATATCCCGCGCACACCCTACGCAATCACTCACCAACGAAGGACGCCCACAAGCCTGCGCCTCATTCACCGCCAACCCCCAAGTCTCCCCATACCCCGAAGGCAACACCAACGCATCACCCAGTCTGTAGACCACCGGCATCGCGCTTTGGTTTTGGAACTCGAGGAAAACGACGTTTCCTCGAGAGTTGGCAGTCTTCAGTTTCCAGTCGTCTGACCTCTCACTTCCGGCCTTTGCCAGCCCCCTGTCCCCTGTCCCCTGTTCCCTTCCCCTGCCCCTGCCTCCTCTCACTTTCCACCGCCTCTTGTCCTCTTGTGCCTCTTTGCGGCTTTTCCCCCTCTGTCTGTCTCCCGCCTCCTGTTACCTGTCCCCTGTTTCCTTCCTGGCCCCTGTCTACTGTTCCCTGCCCCCTGTTGAAAACGCGCTCCTTAAGCGCGCCTTAAGTTCCCCGCTCCAAACGAAGAGCAACGTCGTGTTGGCAATATTCGCTTTCACAAACTCTCCAAGAGCCGATCTGGCCTTTTCCGCGGCTCCAACTTCGCCGCATAAAGAAACACAAAGTTCTCATCCGGAATCCCCAGCTCCCGTCGCCAAGCCAGCGCCTTCGCCTCTAACTCCTCGATGGCTCGGCAAACCGACCAGACCTCGATCGTGTGCGGCACATGGAAAAGCTACCGCTCCGGCACACCGAAGGCGCGATAGTAATCCCGATTCGCCTGCCCAACATAAGCGGAATCTCTTGCGGCCAACTGTAGACGCGCGACAGACAAACTTTTCTTGATCATCCACTTCCACCACGACCCGCGCCCATCGAGCAAATGCGAGTCCCCACGGAAGATCACCGGAATCCCCGCCCTGCTCAGCTCCTTGATCGCCTGTCCGTGCGACACGTAATTGTAGCCCGTGATGTGCACCGCATCCGGCTTCCAAGCCTTCACCCGCGCAACGAGATCCGGATTGATCAACCCCTTGCGATGATGCGTCCCCGGCTCCGGCGACGTGTTCGGCACCACCTCGAAGTCATACCCCTCCATCAGCGGAATATCCCAAGCAAACTCCTTCCCGAACTTCACATCCCGCGCCGGTCCCGCATCCCGCCAAGTGTAGAAGACCTTCAGCGCGCTAATGCGCGCTGAGTCGTCAGCAGTCAGTTGGCAGTCGTCAGCGTGCCTTATGCCGCCTTCGTTTTTTAGTGCCGTAGTCCCGTGGTC
>CAVZLI010000001.1:0-264364 GCA_963776165.1 uncultured Verrucomicrobiae bacterium | reverse complement strand
TCGAGGCAGATTTTGACTTTGCCGAAGTCGAGCCACTGCTTGCCCTCTTCGTCGGTGACGAGGTGCTTGGGGTTCAAGCGTTGATGCGTGAGGCGCGGGTCGTCTTGATCGACGAGCACGGCCTCCACCACGCCGGCGCTGCGCAAAATGCGGACGTGCTGCGAGGTCGCGGTGTGGGACAAGCCGATCTGTTTGGCCAAGGTCTTGATATTTTTGCCGCCGCTGGCGCGCAAGATGTCGATGATCTGCCAGCGCGGGAGGGAGCCAAAGACGGAGCAGAAGTTGGCCCGGCGACGGCGGTTGACGGTGCCGCCGGATGAGGAGTGGTCGCTACTTTGAGACATGCGTGTGAGTATTACAGATTGGATATCGAAAGTCAAAGCTTCGCGCGTGAAGCAATTTCGGCAGCGTGCGGTGCTTTTTCACGAGACGTCGAAGCTATTTGCTACGCATGGAGAGAAACGGACTTCGACGTCGAAGAGGAAAGCTCCGCATTCGTAGCTTTGCTTAGCGACGTTCATTTGCGATGCACCACATGCGGAGACTTTTGGTTGGACCTCGAAGAAGAATGACACGTGTGCGGAGATCGCAGCCTGGACGTTCCCACTTCGAACTGCGCCTGTGCCGCTTTTTGTTTCGACGTCGAAGAGCAAATCTCCGCACGCGGTTCTTTGACTTTCGACGTTGGTGAAGAAAGAGGCAGACGCGGCGACATTCGGCGGCGCCCATGACCTTGCGTCGTGGGACCGCAACAGGCGGAAAGTGGCATCGGTTGCCGATACCACGGCCTGTTGCGGTCGGTGGACGCAAGGTCCGCCGCGCCCTCCCCGTGGCTGGCTACTCTGAACCGCGCCCCTCAGTAACTCGCAAGCTATGAGAGGGACACCCACCCACTTCTGTTCTGGGCGGTAGGGACGGCTGGCCTCAGCCGTCCGCATCCTGTCCGGTGCCGAAGGCAGCGGCCCGCTGAGGCCAGCGGGCCCTACCAACTTGGAGGTTGATAAGTGCACATCCATGAAAACGCCCCAGGTTACTCCCCAACCACACCCCGCCGACGCGCGGGTTCGGGGACTTGGGGCTAGCTCCGCCTCCGGTTCGCTTCGCTCGGCTGTGGCTAAAAAGCTCCCCTCACCCAAAAACTCGCGGCCAAACGGCCAGGAACAGCGCCAGCCAAAGCAGCAAGAGCACGGCAATCACCGCCACGCCGACGAAGTCCGCGCCGAGCTGCTTCCTGGCCGGGGCCAGCCATCGCGCGAAGCGCTTGTTCAACCACGGCATGACCGGCCACGTCAGCAAACTCACGCACAGCAAATTGCCGATGAGCATTTGCACGGGGAACGGAACCCAGCGCCGCAACCACGGATCAATCAACAACGCGAGCAGCATGACCGTGGGATAAAGTCCGAGCGTCACCATCAAGATCTGTTTCCAGCGCGGGGGCTCGGATGGCGCGGCGGGCGTGTCGTCGAAGGCGAACCATCCCCCCAGCCCGCTACCGAGCGGACGCGCGGTGTAGCCCTCGACCAGCGGTTCAAGGCGTTCGATCAAACGCGCCCGCCGCGGGGAAGCCATCCATCCCTCGAAACTCGCCGCGGAACCGAAGCGCACGATCATGACCGATTCGTCCTGGATCCCCGGGCGCGGATCGAACACGTCCACGCCGAGAAATCCGGACCACCCGCGCATGGCGGCCAGGATGTCATCGCGCCAGACGCGGAATTTCTCCCGGCAGCCGTCTTTCACACGATGCGAGAAAACCACGGTGACCGGCGGCGCTTCCTCGTCGTCGCCCGCCACGATCTGCAGGGTCCCCGGTCCCTGCGCACAGGCGTCGAGTTCCGCCAGCATGGCATGGCGCTCCTCGCTTCCCATCCAGCGCTGCAGCGATGCGGTCGAGGAAAAGCGGAAAACAGAAACCCATTCATCCTGCAGCCCGGGCACGGGACGGATCAGTTCCTTGCCGAGGAACCCGGGGAAGCGGCCCATGACCTGCGAAATATTCTCCTGCGCCCGCAGAAACGCCTCCGTCCGGTCGGACCGCACACGCTGCGCCGCCATGACCGTGCAGGGATGGGTGGCCTCGGCGCTGACGGGAGGAACGGCGGCAAGCATCGCGGGTGGAGCTTATACCGACGTCCCGAAGCTTTCAGACTTTTATCCATGTTCGGTAGGGACGGCTGGCCCCTACCGCGGATCGATGCCGTAAGTCCAAATGCATGGGGACATTGGTATTAAGCCCCCGGCCGCGGCGAAGCAAAGGATGCGGGCGCGGGGCTGCTCTTTGAAGCGCACAAGCGGCGTCGACTTCATGCCCCCTCGGTGGCGCACTGCCGGGCGAAGTCCGCGGTGAGGTGTCCTCAGTCCGCCCGCGGTTTCAAGTGCGGGAACAAGATGACTTCGCGGATGGAATCGGCTCCGGTGAGGAGCATGACGAGGCGGTCGATGCCCATGCCCATGCCTCCGGCCGGCGGCATGCCGTATTCGAGGGCGTGCAGGAATTCCTCGTCGATCTTGTGCTGTTCGCCGCCGCTTTGCTCGACGAGGCGCTCGCGCTGCACCACGGGGTCGTTCAACTCGGAGTAGCCGGGGGCGATTTCCTGGCCGTTCATGACCAGCTCGAAAACGTCCAGCACGGCGGGATCCCCGGGGTTGGTCTTGGCCAGCGGGATGAGTTCTTTCGGGCAATGGGTGACGAAGCACGGGTCGATCGTCTTTTCCTCGACCAGCTTTTCGAAAACATGCTGCGTGACTTCGTAGTCTTCGACGCAGTGGGAGATGTCGAGGCCGAGTTCGACCGCGCGGTTGCGGCGGCCGGACACATCGCGGGCATACCAGCCGGGCTCGGCTTCTTCGACCAGATCGCGGTAGCGCGCGCGGCGCCACGGGCGTTGCAGGTTGATCACGCGGGTGACGTTGCCTGCGGCGTCCCGGTGCTCGATCCGGAGTCCGCCGCAAACGCGCTCGGCCACGCGGCAGACGAGGTCCTCGACCAACTCGGCCATCATCTCGAAGTCGGCGTAGGCCCAGTAGGCCTCGAGCATGGTGAACTCCGGATTGTGCCGCCGCGAGACACCCTCGTTGCGGAAGTTGCGGTTGAGTTCGAAAACTTTGGTGAATCCGCCGACCAGCAGGCGCTTCAAATACAGCTCCGGTGCGATGCGCAGGTAGAGGTCCAGACCGAGCGCGTTGTGGTGGGTTTCAAAAGGCGTGGCCGCCGCGCCGCCGGCCACGGCCTGCATCATGGGCGTCTCGACCTCGAGAAAACCGCGCTCCTCGAAGAAGGAACGGATCTCGCGGATGATGGCGAAGCGTTTGCGGAAGATGTCGCGCGCGTGTTCGTTGGAAATCAGATCGAGGTAACGCTGACGGTGCCGCGCTTCCACGTCCTGCAGGCCGTGCCATTTTTCCGGGAGCGGATGAAGCGATTTGGAGAGGAGCACGAATCGCTCCGCCTTGACCGAAGGTTCGCCGGTTTTCGTGGTGAAGCACTCGCCTTCGACGCCGATGAAGTCGCCGATGTCGAGCAGTTCGTAGGTCTTGACGCCTTCTTCGCCGAGGACTTTGTCCTGCAGGTAAACTTGCAGGCGTCCGCTATGG
Organism: uncultured Verrucomicrobiae bacterium; assembly: GCA_963776165.1. GTDB lineage: Bacteria > Verrucomicrobiota > Verrucomicrobiia > Chthoniobacterales > JACTMZ01 > JACTMZ01. Next base: position 260,767 of record CAVZLI010000001.1, on the reverse strand, counting down.
TCGCTGATGTCGAGGAAGTGGCTTTTGCCCATGTCGCGGCGCGCGGTGACGCGTCCGGCGGCCGCGACTTTTTTGCCCTCGGCGAAGGCGGTCCGCACTTCGCCGACATCGCCGCTCACGGGGAAAGCCGTGCCATAGGGATGCCCGCCGCGGGACAGGATTTCCGCGCGCTTTTCCAAGCGCACAGCGGTCAGGTTGTTCACTTCACTCATCGGACCGCAGAGGATGCGGTCGGGTCCGCTCCCGCGCCAGACGAAATTACCAAGATGCCACGTCCTTCCGCCCGTCGCGGTCGAGGAAATGTCCCGCATCGTGGTGCGTGAGGCGGTCGATCGTCGCGGCCAGGCTGGCGGCCGATTCCTCGACGGTCAGCGGCGCGCGCGGTCCGCCCATTTCGGTCTTCACCCATCCGGGCGTGACCGCGACGACCGTCACACCGCGCGGGCGCAACTCGGCGGCCATGGCCCGCGTCAACATGTTGAGCGCGGCCTTCGAGGCGCTGTAGCAGTAGTGGCGTGAATCTTCCTTCGTCGCGATCGATCCGGCCAGCGAGCTGATGTTGACCACGCGCGGGTGGGAGGAACGCGTGAGGAGCGGGAGAAAGACGCGCGTGACCCGCGCCACGCCGACGACATTGACGGCAAACGCCTGCTCGAAGCAATCGAGCGGCAACTGCTCGAGCGGTTCGCTGCCTTCTTCGGGGAAAACGCCCGCGTTGTTGACCAGGACGTCGATGGATCGGACCTTGGCCGCGGCTTCCTCCTCGGCGGCCAGCACGCTGGTATCGTGGCGGACGTCGAGGGACAGAACATCGATCGACCCGGGCGAGGCCGCCCGCGCCGCCGCCTGCAAAGCGTGGGCCGCGGCCGGATGGCGCGCTGCGGCCAAAACCCGCCAACCCCGCTTGGCCAGCTCCCCCGACAGAGCCAGACCGATGCCGCGGCTGGCTCCGGTGATGAGCACGGTGCCTGCTTGCATATTGTCAATCTGACACAGCCACGCACCGCTGCCAATCGGGCAACGCCCGTGAAGAGAATCTTGCCACCCGGCCGGAGAATCTGTTTTTTGTATAAAGTAACTTTCAAGCAATGAACACGGACTACCCCCCATCCGTGGAGTTGTGCGGCGCGGAGCCGCGCGACACCAAAAGGATTTTTGTTCTCCTCATCGCGCTGGTCGCCTCCACGGCGGCTGGCATTGTCATCGCCGTCTGGTTTTTTTTCGTTCCCGCGGCGAACCGCTTGGACACCGACGCGGCCATCGAGCAAGCGGTGGTCTGCCAAGCGATGATCTCCGACCACCTCGCGCGCCTGCGCGCCACCGCGCTCGACTGGGCGAACTGGGACGATCTGGAGGACCACGCGCGTGCGCCTGACGCCACCTTCCGGGAGGAAAGCTTCACCGCGGAGGCCCTGCGCAATCTCGGGCTCCATGGCGTCGCCCTCTTCAACGCGGAGGGGCAACTTGTCGATTACCTCATGGAAGACGAGGCGCACTTCGCCGAGTGCACCCCGCAATGCATCGAGGCAGCCACGGCGTCGCTCCGGGAGCGGAGCCTGCGTTCCGGTGAGGCGGAAGCAGCGCCGGTGAACTTCCGCAACACGGTCATGCTCGCCGGCACCGCCCCAGTGCACGGCAATGACCTGGCCCCGCCTTCATCGGGCCAACTTGTCTTCCTGCGCCTCCTGACCGATGGACATTTCAGCCTGGAAGCGGAAAAGCGCGGCATCCGCGCCACGCTCATTCCGCCCGCCGTCACGGTCATTTCTTCCGGCCCGCGCTGGCACGAGACCTGGGGTCATGTGGTTGTGACTCAAGCCCTGCCCGGGTTGGACGGCGACGTGGCGCAGATCGAGGTCACCCGCGAGGCCGCCCACGTGCATCTCGCCCGCGACGCCTTCTTCCACACCGCTTTCGCCGCGGTCGTTATTTCCCTCGTCCTCGTCGGCCTCGGTCATCACGCCTTGACCGGACCGCGGCCCTGAGCGGGTTCGCGACACTTGCCAAGCACGACGCGCTCGGACACCTTCGGAGCGTCCGTGCCCACCCACCGAGACCAGCCCGAGATCCCGCCGGCGCCGGCGCGTCCGTGGAATTTCCGGGCGCTGCCCTTGGTGCTGCTGGCCGTATTTTTTCTTGCCGGCCTCTGGGTCACGAAGCAGGTGGTCCTTCCACAGTCCCGCGTCCGCGACCTCAACCGGCTGAGCCTCTACACCTCCTTCGCGCGTCACCTGTTGGAGGCCGACCTCGCCCGGGGCATCCAACCGGACGTGACGCTCGACAAGATCCGCAATCTCGGCCTGACCAATCCCGAGATCTTGCCCCCCGACCAAGCGCCGTCGGGGCGCAGTCCGCGCTACGTCACGCCCGGTTCTTTCGTCGAAGCCTGGGAAGTTTTCCACGGGCCGGACGGACAACCGGCGGGCATCATCCGCTTCCATCGCTGGAGTGATACCACCCGCTGGCTGCTCGGCATCTTGCAGGCTCTGGCCGGGGTGCTGACCATCGCCGGCTTGCTTCTTATTTTTGCCACGTGGCTCTCGACCCGCGCGCCCTCGATACGGCGCCTCCGGGCCCTGACGAAAGAGGTTCGCGAAAAATTCCAGCTCCCCCCGCCGCCGGCCACGCCGCCTCGCGAGGCCATGCAGGATCTCGAGGCCTCCATCAACGAAGCGGCGACGCGCACGCAAAGCGACGCGGAGCGCCGGCAACGCCTCCTCGACGGACACGAAGAAGCGGCCTGCCTCGGCACGGCCGACGGCACTTTGCTCGAAGTCAATGCCGCCTATGCCCGCATGTTCGGCCGCACCCGCGAGGCATTGACCGGGATCAACTACCTCGACCTCATCCCCGCCGCCGATCGCACCGAAGTGGTCAACGGACTGCAAAAACTGACTCCCCGCCACCCGACCAACAACGTCACCCACCGCGTGGTCCTGCCCGACGGCCAAATCCGCTGGACCCGCTGGCGCGACCGCGCCGTCTTCGACGGGCAGGGAGCGGTCCAAGAAATCCTTTCCTTCGGCCTCGACGTCACCGGCGAGCAGAACTTGCGCGACGAGGTCGAACGACTGCGTTTGGCCTTCGATCAAATGCAATCGCTGGCCCGCACCGGCAGCCTGACGTGGAATCTCACCGGGGACAGCATGGAGTGGACCGACGAAACCTTCCGCCTGCTCGGGCTCGAACGCGGTGAGACGTCGCCGTCCCTCGCCCTTTTGCTCGACTCGGTCGTTCCGCAAGAGCGCGAGCCGCTGCGGACCCTTTTCGAGCGCGCCCGCGAGAATGGCGATCCGTTCGAGCGCGAGTTCCGCGCCATCCTGCCCGACGGATCGGTGCGCGTCCTGCAAAGCCGGGCCGAAGTGCGTGCCGATCCCAAAACGAAAATTCTCGACCGCCTGACCTGCACCCTGCGCGACATCACCGCCTTGCGCGACGCCGAGTCCGCCATGCGCCGCGAACTGCGACTCCGCGAAGCCATCGAGCAATCGCTCGCAGCCGGGATCGTGGCCTCCGACGACAAGGGAAAGAACCTGCTCGTCAACCCCGCCTTTTGTGCCATGACCGGCTGGTCGAGGGAGGAACTCGTCGGCGTCTCGGCCCCCTACCCCTACTGGCCGGAGGAGGAAATTCCGAATATCCGCCGCGCCTTCGAAGAGGCGCTCGCCGGACGAACTCCCCCGCAAGGTTACGAACTGCGCTTTTGCCGCAAAGACGGCACCCGCTTCGACGTGCTGGTCAAAGTCGCACCTTGGCTCGACAGCGAGGACCGACGACTCGGTTGGCTCGGCGCCGTCACCGACATCAGTGCGATCCAGCAGACCCGCCGCGAACTGCGCGCTGCCGAAGACGCGGCGCGGCGCGAGTTGCTCTACCGGGAGAGTATCGACAAATCGGTCACCGTGGGATTGGTCAACTTCGACCTCGAGGGGCGTCTCGTCTCCGCCAATCAGGCCTTTTGCCGGATGTTCGGCTACAGCGAGGCGGAGGTCCTCGCCATGAAGCCGCCCTACCCGCTCTGGCCCGAAAGCGAACGGCCAAAGATCGAAGAAGCCTTCGGCCTGCACTTGGCCGGAAAAACTCCGCCGGAAGGCTTCACCCTTCGTTTCCGGCACAAGAAGGGGCACTTGCTGGACATCCTCATCACGGCGTCTCCCGTTTATGACGCAAACCACAACCAAGTCGGCGTTTTGTCGGCCGTCACCGACATCAGCGCGCTGCAAGAGGCGCAGCGAAACCTGCAAGCCGTCAACGAGCGCCTGCGGATCGCCCAAGAGGTCGCCGCTTTCGGCATCTGGGATTGGGATCCGATCACGGACACCTTGCATTGGGACCGCCAATCCTTCGCCATCTTCGGACACCCCGAGGCCACCGACGCGCGCGAGGTGTGGGGCAAAGTCCACAGCGAGGAGGAGCAGGAGCGGTTGACCTACGAACTCCGCCGCCTCATCGCCGCCGGCGGCACGAGCGGGGAAGATCGCATCCGGGCGCTTTGGCCTGACGGCACGATCCACGAAATCCTCTCCACCTACATCATCTTGCGCGACGAGTCGGACAAAGCCGTGCGGGTGCTCGGCGTCAACCGCGACGTGACATCCGAGGTGGAAGAAGAGCGCGAATTGCGCGATGCCAACGAACGCCTCGCCGCCGCCCTCGAGGGCGGCAACTTCGGAACGTTCGAACATGTTTTCGGCGTTGGCGCGCTGAATTGGAATGCGGTGAATTACGAACTGCACGGGATCGACCCGTCCATCACCGAGCCGGCACGCCTCTTCGCCGCGTGGAAGGACCTGGTGGGCGAGGATTACCCGGCGATCGAGCAAGCAGTGGCCGCCCTCCCGGTCGACAAAACGAGCATCACCTATGATTTCCACGTGCGCTTGCGGCAAACCGGCGAGAAGCGCCTGATCCGCTCGAGCGTTTTCGTCGAAAGGTAACCGGCAGGGACATCCCCTCCGCTTGGTGGGTGTTTCACGCCGGCCTGCGACTTGAGTGTTTTCCGCCCTTCCTTGACTCCGGGAGCCCCCAATTTAGCGTATCTCTCTTCATGATGCCAACCGGTGCCGGCCCTTCACGCCCGCCGCGGTATGCTTGGAAACGCGATCCGGTCTTCCGGTTTCTCGCTTCGCTGCGGCTGGCGGTCATCTTGCTCAGTGTGCTCATCGTCATGAGCATCGTCGGCACGCTGGCCGAATCGAAGTTCGATGCCGACACGGCCCGCACCTGGATCTATGAGGCACCTTGGTTCCACCTCTGGCTCCTCTTCCTCGGCGCCAACCTGACCTGCAGCGCGTTCATGCGGTGGCCGTGGAAAAAGTATCACACCGGATTCCTCCTCACCCACCTCGGCATCATCATCGTGATGATCGGCGCCGTGGCCGGGCAGATCTGGGGCATCGAGGGGACGATGACGCTCTTCAAGGATTCCCCGCCGGACAACAAACTCGTGCTGCAGACCCGCCAGATCACGGTGCGCGATGCGGACGCGCAACGCGCCGTGATGATCGAGCTCGGGCGGCAGCCGCTCCGCGTTCGCGAAGGACGTCCGCTCGATCTTTGGACCACGCCGGGCGGATGGAAACTGCAAGCCGTTGCCGACTCACCCCGCCTCGTGGCCAACTTCCAACCGACCACCGCGCCGTCCGGCACGCCCGCCGTTCTGGTGCGCCTGCAGACCAAAGCGATGAACCAAACGGTCGACCAGTGGTTGCTGGCCGGCGACCGCAATCACAACCGTCTCGACCTCGGCCTCATCACCGTCGACCTCGCCACCCCGGGCGCCCCTGCGCCTTCCACCGGCGCGGCCAACCGCGCAGTGCTGGTCGCGCAACCGGACGGTTCCTTGCAACTCGACCTCTTCGCCGGCGGGCGCCGGGTCTCCTCCGCACCGCTCGCCGCGGATCAACCGGTGATCACCGGCTGGAACGATTGGACAATCGAAGCGCGCGAAATTCTACCCACCGCACAAACCGGCTTCCGCTTCGACCCGCTCCCCAAGGGCGAGCCCATCCCGCCGGGTCAAGCCCTCCTCGACGGCATCCTCGTGCGCGCCAGCAAAGCCGACCGCATCGTCGAACAATGGGTCGGCGCCGGCTGGCGCGTCAGCCTGCCCACGGGCACCTTCCCGCTCGAAGTGGCCTACGGATGGGAAGTGGCCGACCTCCCGTTCGGTCTCGTGCTGGAAAATTTCACCGTCGAACGCAACGAAGGCACCGACGAGCCCGCGTCCTTCCGCAGCGACCTCGCCATGGTGCTGCCCGACGGGAAAGTCGACGGCACCGGTTCCTGCTCGATGAACCAGCCGGCCAACTACCCTCAGGCCCTCTGGCGGTCGCTGACCGGCCTGACCTACAAAATTTCGCAGGCTTCGTGGAATCCCAATGACCTCTCGCAAAGCTCCGTGCAAATCCTCCGCGATCCGGGTTGGCTCGGCAAATGGGTCGGCTCGCTCATCCTCTGCGCCGGACTTGTCACCATGTTCATCTTCCGCAGGCCCTCGGCGCAGAAAACTCCCCCGGTAGGGTCCGCTGGCCCAGCGGACCGCACCCCGCAACTCTCTTCCGTTTCATGAAACTACTGCTCGCGCTCATCACTCTCGCACTGGTGGCCCCCGCCCCCGCTGCCCCGCCCGCCGCGGACATCGGACCGTGGGAATATCTCGCCGTGCAGGATTCCGGCCGCCGCAAACCGATCGGGACTTTCGGACACGAAGTGCTGGTGAAAATCGCCGGACGCGATCCCATCCGCACCACCGACGGCGAGACCTTCAACGGCAGCGCGTTCGCTTTCTCCCAACTATTCGCCACGCGCGACTGGAGCGAGGAACCGATGATCCTCGTGGCCTACCGTCCGCTCGTCGAGCAACTCGGCTTGGATGCCACTCGCAAACGTTTCAGCCGCAAAGAACTCGCCGGCGCCACCGGTCTGGCCACCCTCTCGCAGGAGGCCGCCGCCCTGCGCCAAGCCGGCGAACCGGTTCCCCGCCTCAACACCGAGGCGCAAACCGTGCTCGGACGCCTCCAACTTTTCGACGCGCTCGGCGCGACTACCGCCTTCCTGCTCGCGCCCCCGCCGCCGGGTTCGCCCGCCGGAGCCCCTTGGCTTTCCATCGACCAACTCGCGGCCGCCTACCCGCCGGAAAAAGCCGCGCCCATTCTGCAGGATCTGCGCAATCTCAACGTGGCCGGACGCGAGGGCGACAACGCGGAGTTCGACGCCGCCGCGCAGCGCCTCGTCGACGATCTCCGCGCCCTCAATCCCGAAGTCTATCCCCCGGTCAACGTGGTCAACCGCGAGAATTTCTACAACCGCCTCAAGCCCTTCGACACCGCCATGTGGTTGCTCATTCCCGCGGCCCTGCTCCTCGTCGCCGGCACACGCCACGGGCCGCGTCACTGGCTGCTCCGCGGCGGCGTCGCTCTCAGCGCCGCATCGCTCGGCTTCATGATTTACGGACTCCTCCTGCGCGTGCTCATTGCCGGACGCGCCCCCGTGACCAACATGTATGAGTCGGTCGTCTGGGTCGCCATGGGCACCGTGCTCTTCGGGCTCATTTTCTACGCCGTTTACCGCAACCGCCTCATGCTTCTCAGCGCTTTGCCGGTCAGTTTCCTCTGCCTCCTCCTCGTGCGTAGCCTCCCCGTCGCCATGCCGGCGCGCCTCGATCCGCTCGTGCCCGTGCTGCGCGACAACTTCTGGCTCACGGTCCACGTGCTCACTATCACCCTGAGCTACGCCGCCTTCGCCCTCGCCCTCGGTTTCGCCCACGTCATCCTCTGGCGCTACATCCGCAAACCGGAAACCGCCGAAGCCATCCGCCCGCTGCATGAGTGGCTCTACCGCATGATGTTCGTCGGCCTCATCCTCCTCGCCACCGGCACCATCCTCGGCGGCGTTTGGGCCAACTACAGCTGGGGACGCTTCTGGGGTTGGGACCCGAAGGAAACCTGGGCCCTCATCGCCTTGCTCATGTATGTCGTCGCCATCCACGGCAAAATGGCCGGCTGGTGGGGCGACTTCGGCATCGCCGTGGCCGCCGTGGTCAATTTCGCCGGCATCATCATGGCCTGGTATGGCGTGAACTACGTCCTCGGCGCCGGCCTCCACAGCTACGGTTTCGGCGTCGGCGGCGAAGGCTACGTCCTCGCCTTCCTGGCCGCCGAAGCCGCCTATGTCGGCCTCGCCATCGTGCGTCACCGCGGCGCGCAAAAAGCGGAACTCGTCCCCGCCTGAGTTCTGCGTTTCAAAAACAAGAACCGCCCGGATCTGAACCTCAGGGTGTAGCGGCGGTCTATGACCGTCGGTGCCTTATTTTCCATGCTCCCGCGGTCACAGACCGCCGCGACAAACATTCGGGCTGGAAGGAGCGCACCTTTTCTTGCGGAACGTTCCACAGCATGCGATAAGTCCCATCTGATCACGGGCTGTGGCTCAGCTTGGTAGAGCGCTGCGTTCGGGACGCAGAGGCCGTGGGTTCGAATCCCACCAGCCCGACCACCTCAGTAAGACACGCGCCACAACGGCGCAACGCGTGCGGAGCTTATTTTCCTGTCCCGCGTGAAAATCCGCAGTTTCCTGACCCGCGCGGTAGCGACAACCACACGGTCTGCCGGATCTCGATGAAATTTCTCAGGCAAACGAGCCACCTCCGCAGCCACGGCGGGTGTCAGGCGCGCCAGTTCAACCGTGGCCGGTGCGGAGGCGACAGCCAGCCAGCGCTCCAAATCCATGTCCAACTCCAAACGACCGCGTTCCACCAACATCGCCACTTCCCACAGACTGATCTCCGCCAAAACCGGACGCTCGGACGGCGGCAAATTATCCAGCACTTCGCGCTCGCGCGCAGTCAGACGTGAGTCCCCGCAGATCCACCAAATCCACACGTGCGTGTCGAGCAGCGGACGGCTCACTGCAGCGCCTCGATGTCACCCTCATCGACAACGGGAGCGAACGGATCGCCGGTAAATCTCCCCTTGCCCCGGAGCGCCAACCATGGCTTCTCGGCGCCCACTGGCAACAGACGGGCGACAGGAAGGCCATGCTTCGAAATGATCAGCTCGCCCCCCTTCTCCTGCACCTCATCGATGAGAGCCAAGCATTTGGCTTTAAACTCTGTGGCGGTAATGGTCATCTGACCAGTTTGCCTGACCAGTCAGCATCGTCAAGTCTCAATGCTCCGGCGCCGTCTCGATCTCGACGGCCGCGCCTGCATCCTCCGGTTCGCGCACGGAATCGACCATCTCCTGCACTTTGGCGGAGGGCGCCGGGAAGAGCGGGGTCAGGCCCAAGGTGACGGCCAGATTGAGAAACATCCCGAGGACCCCGATCCCCTGCGGATTGATCCCCGCCGGGAAAATTCCGAACGTCCACGTCTTCATGCCGAAGAACACGCAGGCGATGATATACCACGCAGTGAAGCCGATCCCGGCGATCATGCCGCAGATAGCCGGCACCGTGCCGACGCGTTTGGTGAAGATGCCCAGCACGATGGCCGGAAAGAAACTGGCCGCGGCCAGACCGAAGGCAAAGGCGACGACTTGGCTGACAAACCCCGGCGGATAAATCCCGAAGATGCCGGCAATGACCACAGCCACGCCGATGACCGCACGCCCGACGAGCAAACGCTGCTGCTCGGTGGCCCGCGGGTTGAGCACGCGGTAGTAAAGATCGTGGGCCACGCTGGAGGAAATGACGAGCAACAAGCCGCTGGCCGTGGAGAGCGCCGCCGCCAGACCGCCCGCCGCCACGAAGGCAATGATCCAATTCGACAGCTTGGCCATTTCCGGCGTGGCCAGCACGATGATGTCCGGGTCGGGACCGGAGAGTTTTCTCTCCCGCAGGATGACCCGCGCATCGGCGCCCGCCGCACCGCCGGAATCGATCCATTTCTGGTTTTCCACCATCAGGGCGGACAATTCCGTGGCACTCATTGTGCCGCTGCGGAAGATTTCGTTGTCGTCGCCCGCGGAATAGCGCACCAGGCCGTCGCCGTTGTCGACCCAGAGGATGAGCCCGGTCTTCTCCCAATTATGGAACCACGACGGCAGTTGCTCCGCCGTCTTGCCGTTCAAGCTCTCGATCATGAAATACCGCGCGAAGGCCGCGGTGGCCGGCGCGGTGACATAGAGAAGCGCGATAAACAGCAAAGCCCAGAACCCGCTCCAACGCGCGGCCTTCACGGTTTTGACCGTGTAGAAGCGGACAATCACGTGCGGCAACCCCGCCGTGCCGAGCATGAGCGCGAGGGCCACGAAGAAGACATTCACTTTGTCCCAGCTTCCCGTGAACGCCTCGGTGTAGCGCGAAAACCCGAGGTCGACCTGGATCTGGTCGAGTTTGCTCAACAGTGAAACCGCCTGTCCGTCGGCCAGTTCCGGGCGCAGGTTCGCCCCCAACCCGACCTGCGGCAACGCCGCGCCCGTCAGCATGATGCTGATAGCGATAGCCGGGATAAGAAAGGCCGTGATGAGCACCCAATACTGCGCCACCTGGGTCCAGGTGATCCCCTTCATCCCGCCCAAGGTCGCGTAAACAAAGACGATGGCCATGCCGATGACCACGCCGGTGGTGATATCGACTTCGATGAAGCGACTGAAAACCACACCGACACCGCGCATTTGGCCCGCGACGTAGGTGAAGCTGACGAACAGCGCGCAGATCACCGCGACCAACCGCGCCACATTCGAGTCGTAACGATCCCCGACGAAATCCGGCACGGTAAAATGCCCGAACTTGCGCAAATACGGCGCAAGCATGAGGGCCAGTAGCACATACCCGCCGGTCCACCCCATCAAATAAACCCCGCCGGCATAACCCATGGTCGAAATGAGACCGGCCATGGAAATGAACGATGCTGCGCTCATCCAGTCCGCCGCGGTGGCCATCCCGTTGGCCGCCGCCGGCACCCCGCGTCCGGCCACGTAAAATCCCTTGGTGTCCCGCACCCGCGCCCACCAAGCGATGGTCAAATACAGTGCAAAGCTCCCGCCGACAAAAACGACGGTCCACAGTCCGATGCTCATCGCCCCTCCTCCTTGCGGATCCGCACCAACTCATCGTGATGCTTGCGGTCGAGCCGGTTCATCAGCACGCAATAGACAAGGATGACGATGACAAACACCACGATGCTCCCTTGCTGCGCGAACCAGAAGCCGAGCGGGAAGGCCGTGCCGGGCAAGGTGAACTGGTTCAGCCAGTCCGCCCAAAGCACCCCGCACCCGAGCCCGGCGACAAACCACACCGAGAGCAGCACCGCCAAGAGACGCAGGTTGGAGCGCCAGTAGCGCCTGAGAGACTCTTTCTCTGCGGGCGATCTTTGCAGACGCGGACCATCGTTGAGGGGCACATGCTCGGCCATGGGGGATGGGCGTTGGTAAGCCACGCGACCGCGAGGCGCAAGCACCGTATGGCCAACGGATCACGAACAAAAATATTTTTCGCCGCGCCGCGCGACCCCGCAAAGAACCGGCGCCCTCACGCATCCGGCGGACGCCAGCCCGAAGGATGCAGATCGGAAAAAATCCGATCGAATTCCGCCAAAGCTTCTTCGCGAGTCGACAAACCTCCGCGCACCCCGGGCCATTCGTCGGCTTCCTCGCGCCTGATGAGGACGGGAATCTTCGGCGGCCCCATCTGCACCGGAAGCACGCGCCAGCCCAAAGCGAGCAGGGCGGCCACGCGATGCTTGCCACTGCCGACGGAAACCCGGAAGTCGTCGCCCCGGACGAAACAATGCCCGCGCAGATGGCCGCCGGGAGAATCCTCCGGCCGGTAGCCCTTCTCACGCACCGAGTCATAGATGCGCGCGATGCGCCGGAAAGTCACCTCGCCGAAGGCCTCCGTGACCGGACCCCCGAGGATGTGGCCGCGCATCTCCCCGACCGGCAAGCCCATCTCGCTTGCGATGCGGAGAAATTCCCCGCGCTGCAAACGTCCGGCCGCCGTGTTGGCGGGCCGCGGGGGACGCGCGGACCAAGGAGAAGGCCGCCGCGCCTCTGCGGGATCGGAACCGGCGAAGGGTTGCCAACGTTCGTAGAAATTCTCCAGCAGGGATCCACGGAAGCATCCGCATCGCCCCTCGCCGTAGGCCCTGAGCGTCAGCACGAAAGGATTCTGCGGATCCGCCCCGCTGAAACCCGCCGCGCGGATTTTTTCCACGGGCACATCGACGACAAACTTCCGCCCGCCGGCCCGCCGCTCCGCCTCGACCGGGGAGATATCTTCACCGCGGAAATCGACCAATTCCTTCTTGCGACGGCGGAACAACGAAAACATGGGGAGCAGGAGTCTCCCGATCCCGGCGACCGAGGCAAGCTCGGCCTGAAGAAGGGCGGGTGGCCGTAAGCCGGATTCTGTCGGACGCCGAAACGTCCGGGCGGCCATTTCTCTCACCGGCTCGCGCCGGCGCCCCGCTTGCGCGGGGTGCGACTAATACCCGGAATGTGTCCCGCTCGCGCGGGACGGCCGGGGCGGGCCGTCATTCCTGTTCTGTCTTGCACCGCACGGGGTTTGTCCTGCCATGACGATCACTCGTCACGCGGTGGGCTCTTACCCCGCCATTTCAACCTTACCCGCCGAGGCGGGCGGTATATTTTCTGCGACACTATCCGTGGCGGCGGACTTGCGTCCGTCGGCCCCGCGCTTGCGCGCGGCGTGCTGCCCCGAGGTGTCCGGACTTTCCTCTGCGCGGGCGAACCGCGCAGCGGCCGCCGGCCACCCGCCGGATCCAAGCTACGTCACCGCCCCTTGCCGCGCAATCTCGCCTTGGAAATCGGCCGCCTCCGGTTGCCGGGTCCCGGGCTCAGAGGTTGTCGTCGAAAATGGCCACCGCCGTTTCCGTCACGCGCTGCCACAAAGGCCGCTTGGCCCAGAATCGAGGGTCCACCTCGCGTGCCCCGTGCAGATCGCGTTCGAACATTTCCCGCATGGCCGCCCCGGTGGCCGCATCGGCCAAGAGCAGATTGAGCTCGTAGTTCCGCGTCATGGACAGCGGATCGAGATTGCTCGATCCGACGAGGGAAATCTCGCCGTCGGCCACCGCCGTTTTGGCGTGGACCATCATGCCGCGCCACTCATAGATGCGCGCGCCCGCCGCCATGAGCCTGGCATATCGCCGGCGCGCCGAGGCCGCGGCGAAAGGATGGTTGTTGTTGCCGGGCAGAAGAAACCGCACGGCCACACCGCGGCGGGCGGCGGCTTCGAAGGCCGCCACCACCGGTTCCGGCGTGACGAGGTAAGCATCGGTGATCTCGAGACTGCGCTGCGCTTGCGAAGCCAGCCAAATGTAGACGGAGGCCACATGGTGCGCCCCGGGCTGATCGGCGGCGACCATTCCGCACGGCGCGTGCGGCGGCACTGCGGCTTCTGCGGTCGGTGCGGGAACCGTTTCCATGGTCGCGCGGCGCCACATGTTCCCGAAAGCGGTGGCCACATCCCCGGCCACCGCACCGCGCACGAGCAGCGCCGTGTCGCGCCAGTTGTGACCGCCCTCCGAATGGCCGGCCCAGTTGTCGCTGATGCAAAGGCCGCCGACGATCGCGGTATGCCCGTCGATGATGAGCGACTTGCGATGATCGCGATGCCGCAGGCGCGACCAGGTCCACGGCCGGAGCGGCGAGACCGGACGGAAGGGCCGGCCCTCGACGCCCTCGGAGCGCAACGCGGAGGCGATGGAACCGCCCTTGACCATCATGGTGCCGACCGGATCGTAAAGGACGCGCACCTCCACCCCCCGGCGCGCCGCCTCGCCCAGCACTTTGGCGAAGCGTCGCCCCGTCGCGTCGCCGGCGAAGATGAAGTTCTCGAACCACACGGAATGGCGGGCGGAACGGATCAGGTCCATCATCACCGGAAAAGCCTCGCTGCCATCCCGCAAGATGCGCACCTCGTCAACCGCACGCGCCGGCGCGACCGCGCGCCGCGAGAGTTCCTCGATGATGGCCGGACGCAGGAGGTCGCCTTGACTGTCGGAGGGTGACATGAGCCCGGCCAAAATAGACCCCCCGCGGGAATTTGCCAGCCGCGACGCGAGTGTTTCCCGGTTTGCCAAAAGACGGGCAACGGTTACTCTGTCCCGTTCCATGCCGCGCCTCGCCCGACTCCTCGCCCTGCTCGCCGCCGTCACCGTCACGGCCACCGCCGCGCCGGAACCGTCCGCCAGCCTGGTGCGCATCTCCACCACCTCGCAGCAACCGGATTACACCGTGCCATGGAACCCCGGCAGCGTCGGCGGTGGCGTCGGGGCGGGCTTTGTCATCGACGGCAAACGCATCATGACCAACGCGCACGTGGTCAGCAACGCGACCTTCATCACCGTGGTCAAGGAGGGTGACCCGAATCCCTGGGAGGCCCGCGTCCTCCATGTTGCCCACGATTGCGACCTCGCCCTGCTCGAAGTCTACGATGAGACGTTTTTCGAAGGCACCAAGCCGCTGGAATTCGGCGGTATCCCCGCCCTCGAATCGACCGTCATCGCCTACGGCTACCCCATCGGCGGCGACCGTCTCTCCGTCACGCGCGGCATCGTCTCCCGCATTGACTTCCAGCCCTACAGCCACTCCGAGGTCGACAGTCACCTCACCATCCAGATCGACGCCGCCATCAATCCCGGCAACAGCGGCGGGCCCGTCATGCAGGACGGCAAAGTCGTGGGCGTCGCCTTCCAGGGCTACAGCGGCGCGGTGGCCCAAAATGTCGGTTACATGATCCCCACGCCGGTCATCCGCCGCTTCCTCAAGGACGTGGAAGACGGCTCCTACGACCGCTACATGGACCTCGCCGCGACCTACTTCCCGCTCGTCAATCCCGCCCAGCGCGAAGCCCTCGGTCTCGGGAACGACAACACCGGCGTGCTCGTCGGCAGCATCTTCGACGGCGGGTCTTCGGACGGGAAACTGCAAAGCGGCGACGTCATCCTTTCCGTCGACGGACGCCCGGTCTTCTCCGACGGCAAAATCGAACTCGATGGCGAGCGCGTGGAGATGGCCGAAGTTTTCGAGCGCAAGTTCAAGGGTGACGAGGTCAAACTGGAAATCCTCCGTGGCGGCGAAACGCAGGAGGTCACGCTCGAACTCGACCGCCCGTGGCCGTTCGAGATGCAGGCCCGCGCCTACGACCGCCGCCCGCGCTTCGTCCTCGTCGGCGGGCTTCTCTTCCAACCGCTCGACCGCGACTTCCTCGACGCGCAACGCGACAATCCCCAACGGAAGGTCGACACGCGCCTCCGCTATTTCTTCGATTACTACGTGACCGACCATCTCTACCGCGAGCACCCCGAGGTCATCGTGCTGAGCGATGTGCTCAAGGATCCAGTCAACACCTACGTCGAGCCTTTCAAAGGCGCCATCGTGGACAAGATCAACGGCCGGAACATCCGCTCCCTGCAGGACGTGGCCAGCGCTTTTGCCGAGCCGGGCGAGTTCCACGTCATCGAACTCCTCGGCGAGGGACGCCCCATCGTCCTCGACCGCTCCACCCTTGCCGAGGCCGGCGAACGCATCAAGCAACGCTACCGCGTCATCTCCGAACAGAATCTCTGATCATGCGCGCCATCCGCCTGCTCCTTCTCGCCCTGTCACTGGCCGCCTTGCCATCCGTGGCGCCGGCCATGGAAACCCTGCGGCAATACCTGCCCGCTGCCCAACCGTCGCCGACGCCCGAGCAAAGCGCCGAGGCTGCTCCCGCGGCCACCCCCGAGCCGACCGCGATCCCCGACAAGCGCCCGACGGCCAACGGACAACTTCCCGTCGTGCGCGTCAATGTCGCCTCCCAATCCTTCAACTTCGCGCAACCTTGGCGAAAGAACACGCCCACCCTGCGGCAGGGACTCGGCGTGGTGCTCATGGATGGACGCATCCTCGTCACCGCACAACTTGTGACCGACCACACCTATGTGGAGTTGGAAAAACCAGAAACCGCCCTCAAGGCCGCGGCCGAAGTGGAAGTCGTCGACTACGACGCCAACCTCGCCCTCCTCCGCGCCCCCGGCGCCGACTTCCTGCAAAGCATCCCCGGCGCCCGCCTCGACGAGTCGGCTTCCGTCGGCGAGCGCATCGAGGTCATCCAGATCGAACCCACCGGCACCCCCCTGCGCACCCCCGCCACCATCACCACGATCGAAGTCGGACCCTACCCCGTCGATGAAAACGCCTTCCTCGTCTACAAGTTGAGTTTCCCGCTGCAGCAGCGCGAAAACAGTTTCACCGTTCCGGCCTTCAAGGACGGACGACTGGTCGGCCTCGTCATGCGTTACGACCCCCGTGCCCAGACCGGCGATCTCGTTCCCTCGCCGGTCATCAATCAGTTCCTGCAAGCGGCCGGGACCGAGCCCTACACTGGATTTCCGCGCGCCGGCCTGACCTTCGCCGACACGCGCGACCCGCAACTCCGCGCTTACGCCAAACTGCCCAACGGCAAGGGCGGCGCCTACATCACCAAAGTCCTTCCCGACTCGCCCGCCGCGGCGGCCGGCATTCAAGTCGGGGATGTTTTGCTGCAAGTCGACGGGCGGGCCATCGATCAAGACGGCAACTACGAAGACGAGCGCTTCGGCAAGATCTCCCTCGCCCACTACGTCTCGACCGCCCTGCAACCCGGCAAATCCGTTTCCATCGTCGTCTGGCGCGACGGCGCCGAAGTGCCTTTGGAAGGCACCCTCGCCCCGCGCGACCGGTCCCGCATGATCAGCCAGCCCTACCTTTTCGATACCGCGCCGGATTATGTCATTGTCGGCGGCCTGGTCTTCTCTGAACTTTCGCGCCAGCTGCTCCGCGAGTGGGGTCCCCGCTGGCCCAATGACGCGCCCCTCAAACTCCTCTACCTCGACCGCTACCAGAGCGAGTTGCCCGCCGATCGCGGACGCATCGTTCTCATCAGCTCCGTGCTTCCGGTGCCCGGGACCCTCGGCTACGAAAACCTCGGCTACGAAATCGTCGAAGAAATCAACGGGAAGCCGATCCGCAGCCTGCAGGACGTGGCCGATGCGGTGGACAATCCGAACGACAAATTCCACCGCATCAAGCTCGCCGAGGACCCGGGCCTCGTCATTCTCGACGTGGAAGGCAGCAAGCAAGCCGAGGAGCGCATCAAAGCCGAATACGGCATCCCGGCCATGCGCCACCTCGAAAACCAAAACTGATCCGATCCCACCGCCGTGTCCTCGCCTATCCGCACCCGCTTCGCCCCCTCGCCCACCGGTTTCCTCCATGTCGGCGGCGCCCGCACCGCCCTCTTCAACTGGCTCCACGCCCGCCACACCGGTGGCACGTTTGTCCTGCGCATCGAGGACACCGACCGCGAACGCCACAACGAGGAAGCGGTCCGCGCCATCTATGATGGACTTCGTTGGCTCGGACTCGACTGGGATGAGGGCGCCGAGAAGGGCGGCGAATTCGGCCCCTACTACCAGAGCGAGCGCGGCCCCGTTTACGAGCGCTACCTCAAGATCCTGCAGGACAAAGGCATGATCTACGAAGATGCCGGCGCTCTGCGTTTCCGCTCGCCGCGCGAAACCGTCACGGTGCACGACGAAGTCTGCGGCTCCATCCCCTTCGATCTCTCCAATCCCGGCACGCACCCCGACATGACGGTGCGCCGGCCGGACGGCTCGTGGATTTTCCATTTCGTCAACGTGGTCGACGACATCGAGATGAAAATCACCGACGTCATCCGCGGCGAAGACCACCTCTCGAACACCCCGAAGCATATCGAACTCTACAAAGCCTTCGGCGTCGAACCTCCGCGTTTCGCCCACATTCCGCTCATCCTCAACCCGGACGGAACCAAGATGAGCAAGCGCGACAAAGGCGCCAGCGTGCAAGGTTACATCGAGCAAGGCTATGCCCCCGAGGCCGTGCGCAATTACCTCTGCCTCCTCGGTTGGTCTCCCAAAGACAACCGCGAAATCCTGCCCATCGAGGAAATCATCAGCCTCTTCGAGTTGAAGAACATCAACCGCCGCAGCGCCGGCTTCGACCTCGACAAATGTTTTTGGATGAACGGCCAATACCTCATCCAGATGCCCCTCGAGCGCTTCGCCGACCTGAGCCTCCCGTTCATCGAGAAAGCCGGCATCAACTACGGCACCCGTGAAGCCCTGCTCCCCGCCCTCGCCCTGGTCAAAGAAAAAGTCAAACACCTCACCGACGTGCCCTCGTGGATCGAGTTCGCCTTCAACGAGGACTTCGCCTATGACGAAGCCAGCGTCGACAAAGCCCTCCGTGCCGACGGCGCCCTCGAACGCCTCCACGTCCTCGGCGACCGCTTGACCCGCGTCGAACCTTGGACCGCCGAAACATCGAAGTCCGCCTTCAAAGACTTGGCCACCACCCTCGGCATCAAAACCGCTTTGTTAGTGCACCCTGCCAGAGTCGCCACCACCGGCCGCAGCGTCGGCCCAAGCCTCTATCATCTCCTCGAACTCCTCGGCCGCGACCGCGTCTTGGCGCGGTTCACCCGCACCCGCGAAAAGCTCGCCGCGTAGTCCGCCACTTTGTAGCGGCGCTCTATGAGCGCCGGAACATCCGGCTCCCGGGGATCACGGCCGCCTCGGCCGTCGTCATCCGCGCCCCCGCGGATGACAAAATTCCCCCTCCCATCCTCCCGATCCGTGCCCTAAATTTCCTCTCCCATGCCCGACCTCCAACAAACCACCTTCACCCTCGAAGACCTCCGCGCCCGCGCCGAAGGCCGCGGACCCATTCCTCCCGAAGTCCGCCTCGCCGTCCTCGGCTCCCCCGTCGAGCACTCACTGTCCCCCGCCATGCACAACGCGGCCCTCGAAGCCCTCGGCTCCGACGTCCGCTACGCCAAAATCGAATGCCTGCCGGAGGATCTCGCCGACTGCCGTCGATGCCGCCCGCCGCGCCGACTTCCTCGGACTTAACCTCACCATCCCCCACAAATTCGCCGCCCTCGAACTCTGCACCGAACTCGACGACACCGCCCGCCAACTCGGCGCGGTCAACACCCTCCTCTTCGACGGCTCCCGCACCGCCGGCTTCAACACCGACGGCCCCGGCCTCGTCCGCGCCATCCGGGAAGTCTTCTCCTTCGACCTCCGCGACCTGCGCGTCATGGTCCTCGGCGCCGGCGGCGGTGCCGGTTCCGCCGCCGCCCTGCAGTGCGCCTTGGAAAAATGCCCGCGCCTGGTGCTGGTCAACCGCACCAACAGCAAAGCACACGACGTGGCCCAACGCGCCGCGCAACTCCTCCACACCGACCGCCTCGAGGGCCCCGAAGATCCCGTCACCGTCATCCCCCTCGAGGAATCCGCCCTGCGCGAGCAGCTCACCCGCACCGATCTGGTCATCAATGCCACCTCCCTCGGCATGAAGCGCACCGACCCGCGCTTGATCCCCGCCGCCATCATCACCCCCGACCTCATGGTCTACGACATGATCTACCGTCCACAGGTGACCCGCCTCCTCGAAGACGCGCGCAGTGCCGGCGCCCGCACCGCCAACGGATTGTCCCTCCTCCTCCACCAAGGCGCCCTGTCCTTGGAAATCTGGCTCAACCGCCCGGCACCGCTCGACATCATGCGCCGCGCCTTGGACCAAGCGGTCACCTAAAGGTGGATCGCGCCGTCCCGGCGCGATTTCCAAAGGCGGCCCGCTCGTCCGTTCCGTTTGCATTCAATCCCGCAAACACCCCGCTCGCCCCGCCTCAATCCCCCTTCTTCCCCTCCTCCACAATCTCCTTCATCTTCTCCCGCGCCTCCATCATCGACCCCTCGAAATTCTCCGGACCCTTCATCGTTTTGCTCCAAAATTCCGACAGCACCGCATCTTGCTTCCTCAGCATCTCGACGACCTTCACCTCCGCCGGACGCACCGACCCATCCCGCTCCCGCACGAACGCATTCACGTCCTTCGGATCCTCCCGGTAAACCACCACCATCTCGAAAAATCCGTCGCCATCTTCATCCGCCTCCGTCACCGCCATGTGCGCCCCGACATAAAACGACCTCGCGGTTACTTTCCACTCCCCGCTCTTGTCCGCTCGACTCATCACCATCATCTGCTTCTGCCCATCCCGCGAGACGATCTCCGTCCGCACATCCGGCCGCCCATCCTTGTCCCTATCCACCTCCGCCATCTTCGTGCTCAACCCGTCCGGATTTGCAGCCTCCGCTCCAGCAAATATAGCCATCAAAAAGACTCCGGCGACGAACATGTTTCGCATCCCGTGCGTCTAGATCAGCCCAGCTTCACATGCCAGTCATTCTCATGAAATTACGGCCACGACTGCCAGATTCCCTCGTTTGACAAGCCCCGTCGATATGTCCATGATACTGTCCATATGACCGCCATCACCTACACTGCCGCCCGGGAGAATCTTGCCTCCACGATGGACCGAGTCTGCACGGACCACGATCCGGTCATCATCACCCGCAACCGCGACCAAGCCGTTGTCATGCTTTCCCTCGACGATTACGAATCTCTACAGGAAACCGCCTATCTGCTGCGCTCCCCGGCCAACACGCGTCGTTTGCTCGCTTCCATCGATAGCCTCAACAAGGGAAAGATCATCAAAAAGAGCGTCAAGGATCTTGCTGCTGCATGAACCTGGTTTTCTCGCCGCAGGCTTGGGACGACTACCAGCACTGGGTGCAGACCGACCGGAAACTGGTCCGACGAATCAACGAATTGATCAAGGACACCATACGGAATCCCCACGATGGCATCGGCAAACCTGAACCACTGAGGCATGCCTTGGCCGGATTCTGGTCACGCCGCATCAACGACGAGCACCGTATGGTTTACCGCGTCACCGGCAACAATCTCGAAATCGCCCAACTGCGCTTCCACTACGCGAAATAGCGCGATAGAACCCAAATTGGCTTCGATGCCCCGACAAGAGCCTCCGATGAAAACGCAAATCGTCGCCGATGGAGAGCGCAGGCTGCGCCGCAGCCTGGAATTCAAGGCTCACCTGCGCGATTTGCAGGAGGTCATCAGCGAACGGCATGTCGCAGAGCTTGCCAAGGCAGGGTCTCTACGCCGCCTGCTCATCCGTTGGCGTATGGCGAGTGAGTATCGCCGCGAAAGCCGCAAACTCACCCCCTCGCCCGGATCTCTTTACGGACACAGGTAGGGCAACACGGCACAGCGCGAATTATGGCGCGGGCGGTTGCCGCTCGATCCGCCACACAACGTCGCGCCTCCCGTCGACCCCACGCGGCACTCCGCCAGCGTCCTCGCGGTCGAAGCCGACGCTGTAGACCAGCACATTATCCCCTTCCGTGCGGTAAATGAACGGCTGGCCGGTAAAGGGTCCGTGATGGCGGCCTCCGGCAAACCAAGGTCTGGCAGTGTGGCCGGATATTTGCCCTTGCGGGAGCGGTAGTCTTCCAGCGCCAGCCCCAGCCGATCGATCTGAAGCTTTGCTTCATATTCCTCGAGCATTTTCTGCGTTCCGTCATAGGTCGGCGCCGCCAGTGCGCGCTCATGACCGCCCACTTGGAGACCGCGCTGGCGAAGCTGTCTTGTCCGGGTTGCCCAGCCTGACCGCTTGCCAACCTTTCCCGCACCGAGACCATCAGCGCAGATAGGCCGCGTAGTCACCCACCAAGGGCGGGCAAGTGCCGTTTCGTGAAAGCCCGTCAGTCCAGCGCAGAATCCCAGCTTTATCGGGATACATTGCGTTCAAGACCTTCGCGCCTCTGCTCTGAGAGCGAAATGCAGCGCAGCATGGCCCGCTCGAAGATCCACAGCCCCGTAGAAGACACGCTCACCGTCGATGCGCGGACTAATTGCGCCCGAGCCTCGGCTCGTGCTTCTTCCACGAATCATCGAGTGCTTGCCAGTCCTTCATCCGGAAAGAACCGGGCGGCAACTCGGCAATCACCACCTGTGCTCCCGAGGCGGCAATTCCATCGAACGATGCACCGATCATCCATCCGATGAGAAAAACATCCTTCAAGCCCGAACGAAGCCAACCGGGAGCAGGTGAGCAAATCATCCACAGCCTCTTTTTGGTTACCCTCTCTCGCAGCCAGCCATGCTTTGGAGGGCAAAAATTGGACGGCAGAGAACAGGGGACTCAGCGGCGTGCTATCTCGCATGCAACTCCTTTCGAGTAGTCACGATCGAACGCGGCGTTCGGGCGCTGCGCCGCCTCAGTCATCAGATGGAACATCTCTCGCACGTCCGGCCACTGCATCTGGGCCTGCAACTGCGCAAGACGGTCCTCGTCGAACCTCTCGGGGGCAAGCTCGGCGGCACTCGATCCGAACGCGTGCATTGATAAAGTCCTGCCGGTCTGTGATCTGCTGCCAAACTTATTCGGCACTCTACCAACAAAGGCGCGGCATTTTGGTCCTCGGGAATTGGCGCTGGGATGGTTTCCTCCGCAGTCGTAGGGAGTCCCAGTTGGCGAAGTTTATCCTTTGTTCGCTCCAGTTCCCAACGCGCCATCCCATACCACCCCAGCCACGCGAACGCGGTCAGCGCAACGGCACCGAGCGGCACCCACAGCCACAGCGATCGGCGTAGTCGGGCCATGATCCCTACCGGAGGTGCTACTCGAGGATCTTCTCGATCTCCTCATCGCGCAATTTCATCGGATGGCCTTCCCAGACGATCTTACCGGACTTGTTGACCAGAAATGCCTGCGGAATCCCGCTGACGCCCATCTTTTCATTCAACCTTCCGCCCGTGTCCGTCGCCACCGCGTAGTCCATCGGGACATCTTTCTGAAATTTCCTGATCACCGCATTCGGCTCATCCGTCACGCCCACAACCAACAGCCCGCGGTCCTTGAATTTCGCGTGGATCTCGTTGAGGTGTGGAATGCTCGTGCGGCACGGCGGACACCACGTAGCCCAGAATTCGAGGAGCAACGGCTTGCCCTCCATCTCCGGTTTGGAGCCGACGAAGTTCAGCGTGCTGGACGGAAGCTTTTGCCCGACCATGTCGGCCATGGCTGAGGTGGTGAAGGAAACCGCAGCCACAGCCGCGACGATGAGGGGGGATAATTTGTTCACAGGTCGAAGCAAGTAAGACCCACTTCCCATGGCAAGTGGACCTTTGGCTTGGTCAGGCGGCAAACCCCGCCTTCACCTCTCTTTTACATCGCCCCCCAGGCCCCCACCCGCTACGAAAACAGAGTGCGCTTACTTTTCCCGATCCTCGCGTCCGCGTTCCTCTTCGTCGCGGCCACGGTTGCCGCCGCCGCGCCCAGTCAGACCAGCTTCTCAGCCCGCCGGCCGTCCGATGGACCGGTCGTGGTCCGGGTCGGGTTTCCAGCTTACTCGACATCAATTCGATCGACGAGCAGAGCGAGACCGTTTCAATTCAGCGGAGTCCTCACCGTGCAATGGGTGGATGAACGGCAGGCTTTTGACCCCGCAGTCGAAGGGGTGGAGCGAAAAATTCTACCAGGGCAACTTCCAATTCAACGAGATCTCTCCCTCGTGGTATCCGGAAATCTCGCTGCTCAATGTGGCGGGCATGTTCGAGAAAGGCGAACCGCTCTTTCGTGTCAGGCCCGACGGCACCTGCACCCTTGGTCTCCTCGGTCAACGCCATCGCCAAGTCCTTGCTCATACTCCGGCACTATCCCTTTGACCGCCATTCTTTGCGCATTGTCTTCGGCCTCCCCGGCTACACCGACTCCGAGTTGCGCGTCGAACAGTCGCCCTGCCGGACCTCGCCCCGGGGATATCCATCTGCCCCAGTGGAGTTGTTCGACGTCCGCACAACCCGCCGACCGAGCATCCTGCCCACCGCTCCGGGCAGCGACCTGTCCAACCTCGACCTTCTCATCGAATTGGACGTCAAACGCCAGCCCATGTTTGTTCTGCGTCTTGTCGTCGGGCCGCTTTTCCTTGTCGTGTTCTGTCCTGGTCGGTGTTTCTGGATGGATCGCGCCTCGGTGGGCGACCGGATGAGTGTTTCCTTCGTCGGATTGCTCACCGCGGTGGCCTACCAGATTATCCTCGGGGACATCCTCCCGCATATCGCCTACCTGACCCCGGTCAACGTCTTCGTTAATCTCAGCTTCATCCTCATGTGCGCCAGCATCGTGGTGAACCTGCTGGTGGGTGAACTGAACCGCAGCGGCCGCGGGGACAAAGCGGACGCGCTGGATAACCGCTGCAAAGTCGCTTTTCCGGTCGTCTATGTGTCCCTGATCGGCATCGTCTCGGTCATCTTCGCCCTCCGCTTCTGAGGCACTGCGGCCTCGAGACTATTCGCGGGCGCCGCGCCAGAACATTGCCTTGAGCGGATGCTCGTCGAGCACGTTGCCGGCGATGCCACCGAGTTTGTCCGCGTCGTAGAGCTGGATGCCGACGTAGAAATAGAGCGGACAAATGGGCGCCTGCTCGCAAACGAGCATTTTTTCGGCCTCGCGCAAGATCGCGAAACGCTGGGCCGGATCCGTCTCCGCCGCAGCCTCGGCAATCAGTCCGTCGTAGCGCGGATCGCTCCACCCCGTGCGGTTGTTGCCGCCGCCCGTGACGAACATGTCGAGGAAAGTGTTCGGGTCGGGGTAGTCGCCCACCCAGCTGGACCGCGCGATGTCATAGTCCAGCCGACTCATCGAGTTGAGGTAAACTTTCCATTCCTGGCGAAGGAGCTGCACATTCACCCCGAGTTCGCGGCGCCACATGCTCTGCAACTCGATAGCGATGGCCTCGTTCAATTCCCCCTCGCTGTAGAGATAGTTGACCATGGGGAAGCCTTCCCCTCCGGGGTAACCGGCCTCGGCCATGAGCCGCTTGGCCTCGGCGATGTCTTGCTTGCCGCACTCACCGTAAGGCTCGTAACCCGCGGCGCCGGGAGGGACAAAGCTGTCGGCCGGCAACTCACCGGCACGGGTGATGCGTTCGACGATGGACGGCTTGTCGATGACCAGACTGAAAGCACGGCGGACTCGTGGATCGGTGAAGGGTCCTTTTTCGCAGTTATAGCGCAGGAAATATGTGCCGAGAAACGGCGCGGCGTGGAAGTCATCGCGCTTTTTGATTTCCGAGAGCAAGGCGGGCGGAACGAGGCCTTTGTCCATCATGAGATCGGCTTGGCCCGAGGCGTAGAGGTTGAAGGCGGTGTTGGCCTTGCTGACGGGAATGACATCGATCGTTTCCATCGCGACCTTGTCCGCGTTCCAGTAGCGCGGATTTTTGCGCAGGCGGATGCGGTCATTGAGCCGCCACGATTCGAGCGTGTAGGCTCCGTTGCTGACGAGTTTTCCGGGCTTGATCCAATTGTCGCCGTGCTCCTCGATGGCGTGCAGGGGCACGGGCAGCAAGGTCACGAAGGAGCAGAGATCGAGGAAGAAGGGCGTGGGGTTTTCCAACTCCACACGCAGCGTGCGGTCGTCCGGCGCACTGACCCCCACCTGCGCGAAGTCCGTGATCTCGCCCTCGTTGAAGGCCTTGGCGTTTTTGACGTAGTGCAACTGATAGGCGTATTCGGAAGCCGTGGACGGATCGAGCGTGCGGCGCCACGAAGCAACGAAGTCCCGCGCAGTCAGCGGTGTGCCGTCGCTCCAGACCATATTCTCGCGCACGCGGAACGTGTAAACGCGACCGTCCTCCGAAATTTCCCAACTCTCGGCCATCCCGGGCTGGGGTTTCCCCTGCGCGTCGAACGTGAGAAGGCCCTCGAACAAGGCATTGGCCACACGCCCCTCCGGCTGGCCGGTAATCAGCGCCGGATCGATCGTCTCGGGCTCCGCGCCATTGAGAAAAACCAGATCCGCCCGTGGTTGCGGAGAGCAGCCGGCACAGAGCAAGAGAGCGAGCAGGATCAGGTAGGGCACCCGCCATTGATGGCTCGATCGTCGCTTGCTGACAACTCCCCGCTTGATCTCCTATGCTCGGACGATGCCGCCCGATGCCGTCCGCTTTACCGGACTGAACGCCCTGCTTTGCCTCGTTCTCGCGCTGGCCGCTTATTTTTTCGCCCTTGGCAGCGATCACGCGGCAACCAATGGCGACGAGCTGCTTTACGCCCAAATCACGCGGCTCACGGCGGACACCGGCCAATGGTTGCCGCTCCAAAGTGAAGTGGAACGCCATCGCAACACCAAGCCGCCGGCTTTGTTCTGGCAGGGCATTGTTTCCACGGACTGGGCCGGGCACTACGAGCTTTGGCGTCTGCGCTACCCGAGCGTCCTTTACACCCTGGGTATCGCGGTGATGGTTTTTCTTATCGGACGCAAACTCGGCGGCACCGCCTCGATGGGCCTGCTTGCCGCCTTGGTCTACCTCGCGTTCTTCGGCACTTACCGCTACGGGCGCGTTTTCCTCACCTCCGCGCCGGAAACGTTCTGGCTGCTCCTGCCCTTCTGCCTCCTGCTCCTGCGAAACCGGTCCGTGGCTCCGATCGGCTGGGGCTGGGCGGCCGTCTTCGGCCTCATGTTCGGCGTGGCCATGCTCTACAAATCCTTCGCCCTCGCGATTCCGGGCGCGGCAGGTTTGGCTTGGTGGACCCTGCAAGCGCGGGGCTACCGGATGGCAGACTGGCTCAGGAAGGACGCGCCGCAAATCGTGCTGACCGGACTGCTCTCCCTCGGCGTTTTCAGCCTCTGGTATTTTCTCGATCCGCAGCGCCATCTCATCCTCGCCGACTTCGTCCTCGACGAGAATGTCGGGAAATTCGACACGGCTGGGGAAAACTACTTCGCCAATCTTCTCTGGGGCGGTTCCAGCGTGTGGCGCAACATTGTTTCCTATCCCATCAATGCCGGGTTGCTCGCCCCGGGGGTCCTCGCGGTTTTCGTCTTCGGTTTTTTGCGACGGAAGGAAATGGGCAACAGCGAAAAGCTCCTCTGGTTCTGGCTCATCACGCTCTTCGTTGTCTTCACCCTGCCCAACCAGCGGGACGAGCGCTACCTCCTGCCCGGCATGCCGGCGCTGGCGGTGCTTTGTGCGCTTTATTGGACACGCATCCCGCGCTGGTTGTTGGGTATCAGCCTGGTCGCCGTCGCGGTGATCGCCTTCGGCATGGGATGGGGCGCGCTGCTCCTGACCCGCGACCTGAACGAGGGGCCGCTTTACCCTTGGTATTTCTGGGTCTTTCTTGCCGCCCTCATGACCTACGCGGTTGCCGCCCTCGTGCGTCGAGCCCCGATCCGCACCGCCGTGCTGCCGTCCATCCTCATGCTCTACCTCGCCTTCGGGCTGTTTCTCATCCCGTTCGACGGACCGCGCGGGGCGTTCGACCGAACCGCGCAGGATGTCGCCCGCGGCAAGACGTATCCCGCCCCGGTCAACTTCGGCGCGCGTGAGGAAATCTACCGCTTCCTTCTGCCCGGTTCCGATCCGCAGCCCTACAAAATCAAGAAGACCCCGACCCTCGAGGAACTGCGCGAGGCCAACGAACTCTTCATCGTCACCGTGCCTGTGGGTGATCGCACGGTCGAGGCGGATCCGCGCTTGCGCGTGATGGGCTCGCGCTTGCAACTCATCGATCGCTTCAACAATACGGAGACGATGGACATGCTGCGCGGCCATGTGGCGCGCCACCTCTTCAAGGAAGACTTGCTGGTCGAAGTGAAGCCATGAGCAGAAGCGATCTGGCTCTCTCCGGATGGCTTGGCGCGCTTTGTCTGGCCTTCGCCGCCTTCGTTTATCTCCACAACACCGGCAGCGAGCACGCGGCAACGAATCCCGACGAGTATCTTTACCTGCAAATCGCACGGTTGACCGCCGACACCGGCCAATGGCTTCCCTTGCAGGCAACCGAGACCAAGCACCGGAACACGAAACCGCCCGGCCTTTTTTGGCAGGGCATGGCCGCGACCGGATTCGGGGAACATCAGGAACTCTGGCGGTTACGTTTGCCCAACGCCTTGTTCTCCCTCGCCGCCGCAGCCATGGCTTTCTTTCTGGCCCGACGAATGACGGGAACGTTTTCCGCCGGTGTGGTGGCGGCCCTCGCTTACCTCGCTTTTCTCGGGGTCTACCGCCACGGACGCGTCTTCCTGACCAGCGCGCCCGAGACGTTCTGGTTGTTCCTGCCCTTTTTCCTCCTCCTGATGCGCCCGCGCCACGGTCTCGGTTGGGGAACGGCTCTCGCCTTCGGCCTCATGCTGGGAACGGGACTGCTCTACAAATCGTTCGCCATGATCATCCCGTCCGCCGGCGCGCTCGCTTGGTGGACCCTTCACCAAGGGGGTTACCGGCCCGTCGTCTGGCTGCGGCGCGAGGCGCCCAAGATCGTGCTCCTTTCCCTCACCGCCCTCGCGGTTTTCGCCCTTTGGTTCCTCCTCGATCCGCAGCGCCAATTCATCCTGCAGGATTTCGTCCTCAAGGAAAACGCCGGCAAATTCGACGCGGACGAAGCGGGCTATCTGACCAACGCGCTGTGGGGAAAGCACAGCGTGTGGGTCTACACCCTCGGGTGGTTGACCAACGCCGGACTGGTCGCTCCCGCCGTGATCGCGGTTTTTGTCCTCGCCTGGCGCGGACGACGTGGGATGGCTCCAGCCGAGCAACTTCTCTGGATTTGGATCATCACCCTTTTCCTCTTCCACCTCCTGCCCGATATCCGCTACGAGCGCTACCTCCTGCCGGCCATGCCTGCCGTGGCCGTGCTTTGCGGTGTTTACTGGCCACGGATCCCCCGCTGGGTTCTGGGCATCACTCTCGCCGCCTGCACCGTGCTCGGACTCACCCTGCTGGCGGGCGCGGCCTTGCTCACAAGCAGCCTCTCGGGTGACGCAGTATACCATCCGATCGATTGGCTCCTGCTTGCTCTGGTCCCAGCTTTGGCTCTCGCCGGCCTGCTGCACCAAGCGTGGACCCGCGCCCTCGCTCTTCCCGCTGTCTTGGCCGTTTACTTCGGGCTGACTGTGTTCCTGCGACCCTTCGATGGACCAGCGGGAGCGTTCCCGCCGGAGGCGATCGACGCCGCCCGGAACAAAACGGTCGTTGTCCCGTCGCCTTTCACCGCACGCGACGAACTCTACCGCTTCCTCCTGCCGGGGGCCGACGTCCAGAGGATCAAGACGAAGCGCCTTGCCGAAGCCTTGGATGACGAACGGAACGAGTTGATCATCATACCCGCCCCCCTCGACGCACCGACGACTCTTCCCGGTTTCCGCCTGCTCGGCACGCGCCTGACCCTGAACGACTACTTCACCGCAGAGCAAACAAACGATCTGCTGCGCGGCGACATCGCCCGTCACCTTTTCGTCCGCGAATTGCTGGTCGAGCGCGAGAAAGCCACACCCTCAGGACCGGCGGACCAATAGAAGCACCGCGGCAACCAGCGAGACTGTGGCGTAAAGCGGATCGAGCAGGTAGTCCCAGAAATTGTTCGATTCCTGCAGGCGCAGCCAACAGGCCGCCGCAGCCGCGACCAAGATCCATCCGAACCGGTTGCCGCGTCCGACAAGCAAGGCAGCCGCCGCGGCGACACCCCCGAAAAGCAGCAACGACGGCCACCACTCGAGCCACGGCCAACCGAGCGCGTAGGTATCGAAATTTCGCAGACCCAAGCCCAAGGCACTCGGATAGAGAACGAGCGAGGCCGTCGCACCGAAGATCCACGCCGCCGCCCAATCACATCTCCGGAAAAGACGGATACGCGCCGCGCGCTGGACGACGGAAAGAGCGACCAGCACAACCAAGGGCACGCTCATGTTGGGCGTCAGACCGCTCAGCCAGTAGCGCGGCGGGTGCCCGAAAAACGGGATCAAACTGACCGCCCCCGCAATCACCGCAGATACGAAGAACCATGACCAACCGCCGCGCCACCGCTGAATGATCCACAAAAGCAGGAGAAAAAGCCCCGCAGCATTCCACCAATACGCCGTCGTGCTCATGGCTGCGCCTCCCCACCGCTTGTCGCTTGGGCATCGATCCACGCAGTGTTGAACTCGGCATAGACGATGCGTGTGCCGCGAGCCGAGTAAACCATGCGCACATGGCCGTCGCGCCCGAGGATCATGTAAGGGTAATCGAAATTTTCCCCGGGTTCCTCGGCCAGGGTGGCGATGAATCGCCAGCTTCCGCCGCTATCCTCCGAGAGAGCCAGCCGCAGATTCTCACGCTTGCGGTTCGGCGAATCATTAACGGCGCAAAGCAACCGCCCGTCTGGCAAACGCAAAGCGCTGACGCCCGAGTCGACGTTGGGCAAATCGGACGCCCGACCCTCGCTCCACGTGCGGCCTCTGTCCTCGGAACCGGCGAGAAAGACGCGCCCCGTCCCGCTGTCATCACGGTAGAAGGCCAGGCCACGTTCTTCCGACAAGGCGACGACCGCGGGCTGGAACACCGTCATGCCGTCGGCCATGCGGGAAACCGCGGCAAACCGCCCCGCGTCGCGAGTCCGGATCCACAGCAGCTCGGGAAAGCGTCCGAGAAACTCCTCGTAAATCGGCACGGCCCAGCCGCCCCCGACCAAAGGCAACGGCGGGTTGCGCGGCAAGGCACTCAAGTTCGCCAGCGGGTTGAGGCTGAGTTTCTCCGGTTCGGTCCACGTCGCCCCGGCATCGGAAGACCAGGAAAGATTCATCGAACTACCGGACCATTTGCCGGCTGCAATCGAAACAAAGAGCAACCCGAGTCGGCCATCTTCGTCGGCAAACAGCAAAGGGTTGCCGAGCGAGTGAACATGGCGCTGCAGCGCGGCCGCCACACTTTCACGCGAAAAAATGGCGCGCGGCTCGGACCACGATCCGTCGGTCGCGCGCACGGACAACTCGATGACCACGTCCCGCGCGCCCTCGCCGCTCCCCGCATACCATGCAGCGACCAGACGCCCGTCCGGCAACTCGGCGAGGGTGCCCGAATGCACCTTGGGCTGGGCCGAGGCGGGATTGACGGGCGCGCTGACAAAAAAAGGCAATTCATCAACCACCGACGGCGCCGACACGGCAAATCCCGGAAACGACTTCGCGGCCTCCTCGCGCGCCATCCACCATGGCACCAAGACCAGCGTGGCGGCGAGCAGGGCTGGGAGCGGACGCAAAGTCATCGGGGTCGGCATGGCTCAGACAACTTCCACCGGACACTGCGGCAAGGCCTGCAAGAAAGCGCGACCGTAGGCCTTGGTCACCACGCGATTGTCGAGGATAACAATGATGCCCTCGTCCGAAGCGGTGCGAATCAGACGCCCGACGCCCTGGCGCAATTTCAAGATCGCCTCGGGCAGCGAGTATTCCGGGAAAGGATCGCCGCCTCGCGCCTCGATTTGCTCCAGGCGCGCTTCGATGAGCGGGTGGTCGGGCACCGCGAAAGGCAGGCGCGTGATGATCACGTTGCGCAAGGCCTGTCCCGGCACGTCGACGCCGCTCCAGAAGCTGTCCAAACCGAAGAGCACCGAATTTTCCTCGCCACGAAAATCCTCCACCATCTTGTGCCGCGAGCGATCCGCTCCCTGCACGAGAAGCGGCCATCCTTTGTCCGCGAAAAATCCCTCCATTTTCGCGGCCAGACTCCGCATGAGCCGCGCATTGGTGAAAAGAACGAAGGCGTGCCCCTCGGTCTCCGTCGTGAAGTGCTTGATCCATTTGGCCAACTCCTCCTCGTAATCCGCCGCCCGCGGGTCGGGCATCTTGCGCACCACGTTGATCTTCATCTGCCGCTCGTAGTCGAAAGGACTGCCGATCTGCACCGCCTCGGCTTCGTCGGCCCCGACGCGCTCGCGGAAATAAAGAAGATCCGGACGCCCGACCGACAACGTGGCACTGGTCAGCACCGCGGTGGTCTCATCGCGGAAGAGCAGCTGCCGCAATTCCGCGGCCAGATCGACCGGGGTGACATGCGCGGTGGTGAATTGGTCGCGCCGTCCGGTCAAGGACGCCCAGTAGACACTTTCCTCCGCCTGCTGCTCCGTGAAAACGGGCACGCCTTCGACAAAAGCCTGCAAACGCAAGGAAGCTTCGCCGGCCTCGGCCCGCAGATCTTCACCCGCTTCGGCCGCCGCCTCCTTCAACACCTGCCGCACCTCCTGCAAACGCCGCACCAGCTCGACGGGCAAATCGAGAGGCTGGCGCACGCGCACTTCTTTGCCCTTGGTGAAGTTGCAGGCATTGGTCAACGCCGCAAAAAATCGCTCCCCCTCGTCGAGAGCGGCCGCCACCGAGGCGGCACCCGCTTTCGATTTCAGCGCGGCCAGCAGCCCCTTTTTCGTGCGCGGATGCCAAAGCCGCTGCAGCGCATAGCGCAATTCATACTGCGATAGCCGGATGCCGAGATGTTTGGCCGCCACGCCTTCGATGGTGTGCGCTTCGTCGATGACGAGAAAGTCGTCGGGGTAAAGATAACCCGGCCCCTCTTCGGACAACGGATCGCGTCCACCCAGCAAGATGAAAAGCAGGCTGTGGTTGAGCACCACGATATTGGCCGCATCCACGCGTCGCCGCGCCTGCTGGTAGAAGCAACGCGGACCGTCCCGTCCCCCGCAGGCGCGCTGCGTGCAGATGCCGGACTCGCTGCAGACCAGATTCCACACCGCGGGATCAGGCAACGGGTCGAGGTCGGCCAGCGAGCCGTCCCGCGTGCGGCGGCTCCAGTCCAAGATGCGTTCCAACTCGACCACCTCCGGACTGGTGAAAAGTTCCGCACGGTTTTCCAAGGCCTTGGCCAGCCGCCGCGGGCAAAGGTAATTCTGACGTCCCTTGAGCAAAGCCGCGTCGAATTCGACCGGCAGCAGCTTGGCCACCAACGGGAGATCTTTGTAGAGCAGTTGCTCCTGCAGATTGATCGTGTGCGTGGAGACGATGGCCTTGCGCCCCGCCTCCATCGCGGCCAAGACCGAGGGCACGAGGTAAGCGAGAGATTTCCCGGTCCCCGTGCCCGCCTCGGCCACGAGATGTCCACCGCGGGCCAGCGTTTCCGCCACGCGTTGGGCCATGAGCAACTGTTGCGGACGGAACTCGTAATTCGCCGCCCCCGAGAGCAAGCCGCCCGGGGAAAAAATCTCCTCCATGCGCGCCGTCGGCCCCGTCCGCCCCCCACCCTCGGAAATCAGGGAAATCATGGCAACGTGGCACCCGTGCGCCGGCGGGGAATGGTATTGAAGCCCGGCCCGCGCTGCATGATCATGGCGAGTCCGGGTCCGCCCGGACGGCGTTGTCCGATGCAGATCCTCGACCGATACATTTTTCTCCGCGTGCTCCTGCCGTTCATCTACTGCGTGGTGGGCTTCGTTTCCGTCTGGCTGGTTTTTGACCTCAGCGAGAATGCACCGGCTTTCCTGGATAACAAAGCCCCGCTTTCGCTTCTGTTGCAATTTTACATCCTTCGGGCCCCCGAGATCATTCTCATGAGCATTCCGATCGGACTCCTTTTGGCCGTGCTCTATGCCCTGACCCAGATGTCGCGACGCAACGAGATCATTTCCATGCTCTGCGCCGGCCGCAGCGTGGTGCGTGTCCTCATGCCGCTGTTCGTCCTCGGGCTCATTCTCACCGCCATCGCCACCGTTCTGAATTATTCCGCCGCCCCGCATGCCGGCGCGGTGAAAAAGGAAATCCTCACCGACCTCCGCAAGCAGGGCGACATCAACCGCAAAGCCGTGCGCGGTCATCTTTACCGCAACCGCGAAGACCGCCGCTTCTGGTATATCGCCCGCCTCAACCCCGGCATCGAACGCCTCGCCTACGTGCAGATCATCCAGGAGGCCCCGGACGGCCGCATCAGCCGCAACTACTACGCCGAGGAGGCGTCCTACGACCACGCCACCAAGACTTGGCGCCTCGACCGCGGCAAGGTCGTGGACTTCAACGAACAAGGCGACGTGCAGGACCAGCGCAACTTCAAGGTGCTGCGCGTGAGGAATCTTTCCGAAACGCCCTGGCGCATCAGCAGTTCCGTGCTCGAGGCAAACTTCCTCTCCGTCCCCGAACTGCGCGAGTATCTCCACTACAACGACCACCTCAGTGCCCAACGCCTCGCCCCCTACGAAACGCAGCTGGCTTACCGCTGGGCGTTGCCTTGGGGATGCTTCGTCGCCGTGCTCATCGCCGGCCCGCTCGGCATCGTCTACTCGCGCCGCGGCCTCATGGGCAGCATCACCATGGCCATCGGCCTGTTCTTTTTGCTCATCCTCGGCAGCAGTCTTTTCCTCGCGCTGGGCAAAGGCCACCGCATGAACGCGGACCTCGCCGTCTGGGCCCCCGTGGTTTTCTTCGGCGGCATCGGCTGCGTCCTCATCTGGATGCGCAGCACCAACCGGGAACTGCCGAGCCTCCTCGAATGAACAAGCCATGAACCAAGATTGGGAAATCCGCAAACGCTCCGACATCTGCACCGCCACGCAACGCCCCTTCGCCGAAGGGGAGTTCTTCTACACCGCCATCTTCCGCGACGGCGACGGGTTCCGGCGCGACGATCTCTCCGAGGAAGCCTGGCAGGCGCGCCCGGCCGAACCGCAACCTTTCTCCTTCTGGCGTTCCAAATTCGAAATGCCGCCCCCGCCCCCGCCTGAACCGCTGGCCAAACAAGACGCCGAGAGCATCCTGCGCAAGCTCATCGAGGAAAATTCCGACACGACGAAAAACGCGCGCTATATTCTCGCTCTTATGCTGGAGCGCAAACGCCTGCTCAAACCCATGGAAAGCACCGACCCCGACGTGCTCGTCTACGAGCGCAGCGGCACCGGCGAAACTTTTCTCATCCCCAACCCCCACCTGGCCCTCTCGCAGGTTCCCGAAGTCCAGAAGGAAGTCTCCGCCCTGCTTGGACTCCAACTCGGCGAGGCCGCCTGACCACCTGAACCCGCCGGCCCGGCGGGCCGCTGCATCCATGACCGCCAACGACAGCCCCGGCTTCATCCGGCGACCGGAACGCCCCGCGCTCTTCCTCGCTCCCATGGCCGGGGTGACCAATTCCGTCTTCCGCCGCATTTGCAAAGCGCGCGGGGCCGACGTGCTGACCACCGAATTCGTCTCGGCCGAAGGCATCATGCACCGCAACGAACGCACCGAACACTACGTTGACTTCCGCCCGGAGGAGCGTCCGCTCGGCGTGCAACTCTTCGGCGCCGACCCCGACCAGCTGGCCCGCGGCGCCGCCGCCGTCGTCGACTGGAAGCAACCGGATTTCATCGACCTCAACTTCGGTTGTCCGGTCAACAAGGTGGTCTGCAAGAACGGCGGCTCCGCCCTGTTGCGCGACGGCGCACTGCTCGCCGCCATCGCCTCCGCGGTGGTCCGTGCCGTCGCACCCCTGCCCGTCACCGCGAAAATCCGCACCGGTTGGGACGCGGGGTCGGTCAACGCTTCCGACAACGCGCGCCACCTCGAGGATGCCGGCATCCGTCGCCTCACCGTGCACGGACGCACCCGCGCGCAGGGCTACTCGGGCGAGGCCGACTGGGATGTCATCGCCGCCGTGGCCGGGGCCGTGCAAATCCCCGTGGTCGGCAACGGCGACATCACCTCGGCGGAAGTCGCACAGCGGCGTTGGGACCGCGCGCCGGTGTCCGGCCTCATGGTCGGCCGCGCCGCCATGACCTCGCCGTGGATTTTCCAGGAAATCAAAGCCGCCTTCCGCGGCGAAGATGCACCCCCAGCGCCGACGCTGGCCGACCGCTGGGATCTGATCGAGGACCATTGCCGCCAGGAACTGGCCCGCTGGCGCAAAACCGAAAAAGGCATGCATGCCATGCGCTCGCGTCTCATGGCCTACTCGCGAGGACTGCACGCCAGCCGCGAACTGCGCCGGCGCTTCGGGGCCGTCGAATCCCTCGACGAACTTGCGGAGATCCGCTCGTGGCACGAAAGTGCCGTTCATGGCGATCAAGATTCCAACGCCCCCCTCGAAGTCCCACCGCACCTGGCCCACCTGTAGCGGTGCCGGCCTGTCCGCCCGTGTGCGGATCCCCGGCGCCGGTCGTTTTCTTTTCCTCTTTTGCCTCGCGCTGGCCGCCTGCACCGACGCCAAGCCACCGCAGACCGGGGACCTGGCCAACCAGCGCGACGTCATGGTTGAAACGCAGATTGCCGCCCGCGGCATCAGCGATCCGGCAACCCTCGAGGCCCTGCGCACCGTCCCGCGCCACGAATTCCTCCCGCTCCGCCTCCGCGACGAGGCCTACATGGATTACCCCCTGCCCATCGGGCACGGGCAAACCATCTCGCAACCGTTCATCGTTGCCTTCATGACTGAGGCCATCCGACCGCAACCGGGCGAGAAAATCTTGGAGATCGGCGCCGGGTCCGGATACCAAGCCGCCATCCTCGCCGCGATGGGCGCGGACGTTTACACCATCGAAATCGTCAAACCCCTCGCCGAAATGGCACGCCAGACGCTCGAGCGCCTCGGTTACAAAAACGCCCGCGTCAAATACGGTGACGGCTTCCACGGCTGGCCCGAGCACGCGCCATTCGACGCCATCATCGTGACCTGCGCGCCGGACAAAATCCCACCCGCACTCGTCGAACAGCTCCGGGACGGCGGACGCATGATCATCCCGGTCGGTGGCGGCCTGAACCAGGAACTCGTGCTTCTGCGCAAAGAGGGAGACAAGGTCGAAAAACAATCCGTGCTTCCCGTGCGTTTCGTCCCGATGACAGGCGACGCGCAAAACGCGCGTTAGCCGGCGAAAGCAAAGCCCGCCATCCCCCGCACTCCGACTTTCGCCGCAAAAAGATTCCCCGCCTCGGGCTCCGGACTTGCCTCCGCGTCATCGCGCCCCTTTTGCGCCGTGGTGAAATAAAGCACGTCCAACTCCGGACCTCCGAACGAAGGACAGGTCACGTTCATGGCCGGACACTCGACCTTGGCCACCATCTCGCCATTGAGCGGATTCCACCGCGCCACACCATGGCCGG
Source organism: uncultured Verrucomicrobiae bacterium (assembly GCA_963776165.1). GTDB lineage: Bacteria > Verrucomicrobiota > Verrucomicrobiia > Chthoniobacterales > JACTMZ01 > JACTMZ01. The sequence goes on along the minus strand of CAVZLI010000001.1, from coordinate 224,035 downwards.
CCCACAACGCCGTCCACAGGAAACCCTCCGCATCGACCGTCATCCCGTCCGGACGGCCGATCGCCTTGTCCACCTCCACGACGACGCGGCGGTTGGTGATGTTGCCGGTCCGCGCATCATAGTCGAAAGCGAACACGCAACTGGTCTTGGTGTCCGTCCAATAGAACGTCTTCCGGTCCGGAGACCATCCGAGACCGTTGGAGTTCCCGACCTTGTCGATCAGCTTGGTGAAGCTCAAATCCGGCTCGATCCGCCAGAGCGCGGCTTTCTTGTCCGACCCGTCGTAGGCGATGCTGCCCGCGAACAAACGCCCGCGCGGGTCCGGCTTCCCGTCATTGAAACGGTTGCCGGGGATGTCCGCCTCCGGATCGCAGAGCAGGACAAATTTCCCGCTCTCGAAATCCATCCTCGCAATGCCGTCGCGCGTCCCAAGGACAAGATCTCCCCGCGTCGTCGGCTGCACCAGCGAGACATGGCAGGGCGTCTTGCGCACTTCATCCCGGCCTGTCGCCGGGTCGAAGCGGTGCACTTCGCATTTGAGGATGTCGACCCAGTAAAGGCGCTGCTCCTCGGCGAACCAGCATGCCCCCTCGCCCAAAATCGCGCGGCTGCGGAGCACGCAGTCGGAAGTGTAAACCTGCATGCATCCTTGCCTACCGCGCGACGCGGTCCGCGTAAAGAACGCAGCAGCGTCACTCGGTCGTTGCCGCGCCCTTGCCGTCCAACGCGGCTTCCAAGGCATGCCACGGCAACATGGCGCACTTGATGCGGGCCGGGAATTTGCGCACACCGGACAGGGCGGCCAAGTCACCCAATTCGCGCGGCGGCTCGGCCTCGGGTCCGATCAGCATGTCGCGGACTTGCCCGGACATCGCCCGGGCCTCTGTCTCGGTGCAGCCTTTGGTTTTCCCGGTCATCATGGAGGCCGACGCGCGGGAAATCGCGCAGCCTTGACCTTGGAAAGCCACATCGGAAAGCCTTCCGTCATCCATCTGCACGAAAACTTTCACCTCGTCCCCGCACAACGGGTTGTTTCCCTCCGCGTGGCACGTGCACTCCGGGATCACGCGGTAGTTCCGCGGGCGCTTGTTGTGGTCCAGGATGATCTCCTGATACAAATCGGTCAGCTCGGACATCAGGCGAACATTTTGGCGATTTTGCGCACGGAGGCAACGAGCGCGTCGGCTTCTTCCTCCGTGTTGTAAAAAGCGAACGACGCGCGCGCCGTGCCGGGAATCCCGTAGTGCTTCATCAGGGGCTGGGCGCAATGGTGCCCGGCCCGCACGGCAATCCCCTCGTGGTCGAGAATGGTCCCGATATCATGCGGGTGCACGCCATCGAGCGTGAAAGAAACGAGCGGCACCTTGGCCGGGACATCGCCGTAAAGTTTCAATCCGGGAATCTCGCGCAGGCCCGGGGTGACGCGGTCGAGCAGAACCCGCTCGGCTGCGGCGATCTTCTCCGGGCCCAGCGCCTCGAGGTAATCGATCGCCGCCGCCAACCCAATGGCCCCCGCGATGTCCGGCGTGCCGGCCTCGAACTTCTCCGGCGCGCCGCGGTATGTTGTCCCTTGCTCGAAAGACACGCGCGCGATCATGTCCCCGCCGGTTTGGTAAGGCGGCAAGCGTTCCAACCAGTCGAGCTTGCCGTAGAGCACGCCGATCCCGGTCGGCGCGCAGACTTTGTGGCCGGAGAAAACAAAGAAATCGCACCCGAGGCGCTGCACCTCGACCGGGAAGTGCGGCACGGATTGGCATCCGTCGAGCAGAACCACCGCACCGACGGCGTGGGCGCGGCGGATGAGATCCTCCGCCGGATTGATCGTGCCCAGCGCATTGGACGCATGGACCAGGCCGACCACTTTGGTGCGCGGACCCAGCTTCCGGTAGAAATCCTCCAGGTCGAGCGCGCCTTCCGGGGTCACCCCGGCGACGACGAGGCGGGCCCCGGTTTTTTCCGCAGCCACCTGCCACGGCACGATGTTGGCATGGTGCTCCATGCGGGTGAGGAGAATTTCGTCGCCCGGCCCGAGCCAAACCTCGGCCAATCCGTGCGCCACGAGATTGATCCCCTCGGTCGCGCCGCGGACGAAGACGATCTCCCGCGGGTCGGCCGCCCCGATGAAACGCGCCACACGCTCGCGCGCCCGGTCGTAGTCGTCGGTGGCCGCTTGGCTCAAGTGATGGACCCCGCGGTGGATGTTGCCGTTGCGGCGCGCGTAGTAATCGTCCACCGCCTGCAACACCGCGCGCGGTTTCTGCGAGGTGGCGGCATTGTCGAGGTAGACGAGCGGGCGGCCGTTGACCTCGAGCCCGAGAACAGGAAAGTCCCCGCGGGCCCGCGCGATCCCGGGTGCCACTGCCTCCATCCTGCCGCTCAGTTTTCCAGCACGCGCACCGGCAGCGAGACCTCGAAATTGCTGTCGCGCGGGGCGGAGACCGGCGCACCGGCGATTTGCACGATGTTCACGGGAGTGACGCCGGACATGTCCTGCGCCCGCGCCTCCGGCACAAGGGCGAGGTCTTTGGCCACCAGGTAAACCAGGCAACCGGCGATGACGGTGAGAACGATGCGGGTGTAAGCGTCGATATTCATGGACCCCGAACGTCCCTGCGCCGGCGCGCGCCGTCAAGCACCCAGCACTTCGCGATGCACCCACTCGCCCAGCCGTTCGGCGCATTCGTCGACGACTTCCCGCCAGGCGCGGCCCGCACCCTCGGCGGCGCGGTCACTCACTTGCTTGACCAAAGTGACATGCAGACCGAAATCCCCCGCCACCTTGGCCACGGCGTATCCCTCCATGTCCACGAGGTCGGCCATGGCGGCCAGGCGATCCCTCTGCGGACCGCCATCGACGAACACATCGCCGGAGGCCAGCAGAGGGCCGGACCCTCCCAGATCGATCGGCGCCCCGAAGTGCTCCCCGGTGAGGGCGAAGACGGCTTCATCGTTGAAATCGTGCTGCACCACCCGCCCGACCACCTGCGTGCCATCCAAGTCGTCGCGCAAGGCCCCGGCCGTGCCGAGATTGATCAGCCGGGCCGGACGCTGACGCGCCAGCACGGCGGACAGGGCCGAGGCCGCGCACACTTTGCCCACCCCGGTGACCAGCACCGGCAACTCCGACACGTGGAGGTGCTGCGCCTCTTCCTCCAGGGCGACGACCAGTAAGGGGAGATCCAGCGAAATGGAGCGGTGCAATTTCATGATGTCATTGAAGACGTTCCGACGGCCGATGCCCAGCCGACTCTCGTCGCACGGCATTGCCTTTTCCTGCGGCACCCACGAGACTTCGCCCCGTTCCCACGGCCATGCTTTTTTTCACCCCTCGCTACCGCAAGGAAGCCAAACTCGTGCTGCGCGCCGCGCGCAAACTCCTGCGCTACCGCCGGGACATCCTTCCCGAGAAACAGATCATTTCCCTTCACGAAGGCATCGCCAAGTTGCAGGTCGCCTTGCGCAAAAAGGAACGCAACGGCATCGAGAAGGCCACCACCGCCTTGCACGAACTCTTCGACCAAGCCGCCCCCCGTCCCCCGCTGGCCGGGTTGCGGGAGAACACCGAAGTCGTGCTCGTCGCCCTGGTCATCGCTTTGGGGGTGCGCGCCTACTTCCTCCAGCCTTTCAAAATCCCCACCGGCTCGATGCAGCCGACCCTCTACGGGGTGACGGGCACCCCCACCGTCGATCCCCCACCCAACCCGCTGGTTCGCGCCGCCGAATTCGTCCTGCGGGGGCGGACCTACATCGACGTCAATGCACAGGAAGACGACACAGTCATCGGACTCCGCGAAGTGAACCGCCTCCACTTTTTCACCTCCACCGAAATTATCACCCGCACGCGCACCTACAGCGTGCCTGCGCCGATGGACGTGGTGCGACGTGATTTCAAGATTTACCCCGGCCGCCCACTCACCGCCGGCCAGCCTGTGGTCCGCGGCCACGCCGATGCCGGCGACCAGCTCTTCGTCGACAAGGTCTCCTACAATTTTGTCCGGCCGCAACTGGGAGATGTTTTCGTCTTCCGCACCACCGGCATCCGCCGCATCGAAGCCAGCATCGCCCCCGGCATGGGCTCGCAATACTACATCAAGCGTCTGGCCGGGCTCGGCGGGCAGACCCTGCGCATCGCCCCGCCGAAACTCTACATTAACGGCGAGGTGCCCGACCTTCCCGTCTTCCTGCGCGTCATGTCCTGCGAGAACGGCTACCACGGCTACGCCAATTCCAGCGCAGGCGGCGGCGCTTTTCCCATCCTCGGCTCGCCCACCGACGAATACACCGTGCCGCGCGACAGTTACTTTGCGCTCGGCGACAACAGCTACCACAGCAGCGACAGCCGCTTTTTCGGCCCGGTGCCGCAACTCAACGTCGTGGGCCGCGGCCTGGTCGTTTATTGGCCGTTCCTCGGCCAGTGGGGACTGATCCGCTGACCCCGGTGAAGTGGCGGATGGCATCGGCCACCCCCTCGCCCCACGACTGCGGAGAAACGTAGCCGCCCTGCTCCCGCACCAGGCGCTTCACTTTGTCCACCGCATTGGCCGGGCAAGCCACCATCCCCGCAGCTGTGCCATCAAGCATGGGGATGTCATTGTGATGGTCCCCGATGGCCAGAACCTCCTCGCGCGGGATACCGAGCAGCCTGGCCAGTTCTGCGAGCGATGATCCCTTGTGGATTTCGCGGTGGGCGAACCGCATCCACACATCGTTGCGGTTGAAAGAAAATTCGGGCACGTCGGCGGCCACCTCGACAATCCGGGCAGCCACCACGTCCATGGTCGCCGCATCGGAAGTCATCAGCCCGGCAATCCGTCCGTTCTCGTAAAGAATTTCGAGACCGTCCCCGGTCGCCACCATGTCGCCGATCGCCTCGAGCACATGCCCGGCCCGCCCGAACAGATCCGCCGTCTGTTCCTCCGTCCGTGCGTTCCAATCGCCGAAAGCTTCCCAGTCGCCCTCCCCGACGCGCCGGAAAATGTCCTTCTCGCTGGTCAGCACGTAATCCGGATCGTGCGGCAGGTGGGCGTGCTCCAAGCCTTCCAAAGCAAACCACAGCTGCCTCCCCGTGTTGACCGCCCATACGGCCCCGGCCGCGCGCAACCCGGACAAAGCCTCCGCCAGCGAGGCGGCTGTGCGTGCATCGGGCTCGTGTCCGATCAGCGTCCCGTCGAAATCCGTGCTCAACAAACGAATGGGCATGGGGTATTCCTAACGAAATCCGCCGTCCCTGCCAACCGGCCAAGCCATGAAATCCGCCTACGAACTCGCCATGGAACGTCTCGAGGCCGCCAGCCCCGGGGTGGAACTGAGCGACGAACAAAAAGGCCGCATCGCGGACATCGAAACCAAGTGCAAAGCGGACATCGCGGCGAAGGAACTTCTCCTGCGCGGCGAAATGGCCAAGGCCGAAGCCGCCGGCCAACCGGACGAAATCTCCCGCATCCAGCGCCAACTGGCCGACGAGATCCGGCGCCTCGAAGAAAAGCGTGACCGTGAAAAAGACGCGGTGCGCACGGCCGTCCCGCCCATGAGCGACCCGCGCCAACCCACCGCCGAGGACGAGCGGTTCATGCGCCGCGCCATCGCGCTGGGAGAGCAAGCCGCCCTCGTCGACTGCACGGGCGGACCTTTCGGGTGCCTCATCGTCAAAGACGGCGAGGTCATCGCCGAGGGATCGAACCACGTGGTCTCCGAGAACGACCCGACGTGGCACGGGGAAATGGAAGCCATCCGCACGGCCGCAAAAAAGCTCGGCACCTTCGACCTCACGGGCTGCACGCTCTACACCACCGGCGAACCGTGCCCGATGTGCGCGGGCGCCATCTTCTGGGCGCGCATCGACCGCGTGGTCTACGCTTCGACCATCGAGGACGCCCTTCGCTACGGCCAATTCGACGACAAACCCATTTACGAGGACCTGGCCAAACCAATCCACCAGCGCCGCGTCCCCGCCGCGCATTGCCTGCGCGACGAGATGCTCGACCTCTGGCGGCGCTACGAGGCCAAGCCGGACAAAATCCATTACTGATCCGCTTCGAGTTCGCGGAACTCGCGGTCGATAATGCTGCCGGGTTCGAAACCCATTTCACGGCGCGCTTGCTTGAGCACCGCCTCGGCATCCTTGTCCCGTCCGGCGGCGCGCAGTTGGCGCACGGTGGGACGAACCACATCGTAGAAGAAATTGCCCCCGCCCGGCCCGGCCAACTTGCGGGCCATCGAACGGTATTCGCGCATCGCCTTGTCGTAATTCCCATCGGCGATCAAACGCGAGAGCGCGCCCGCGGCGGCCGCCGTGCTCAGGTCGGTGCGCTGCCGGCGGTTGTCGGCGATCATGCGATCCTCGAGTCTCTCGGCCACACGCAAATCGCCCCCGTCGCGCTCCAACTCCGCCAACCGCGCCTGATAACGCACCTTGAGGTCGTTCTCCCGACTGAAATTGTCGATAGCTTTGACATAGAGGGCGCGCAGCGCCTCCCGATCGCCGGCCCGGCGCAGCGCGTCTTCCTGCGCCTCCCACGCCGCGACCATTTGCGGGGCCAGATGAACCGCGCTCGCGGCCGCGGCCAACTCCGCTTCCCCTTCCCCGCGCCGGGCGAACATTTCGGCCATGGCCAAGTCGCCGAGCGCGGCGTCGACTTTGGGCTGACGCGCCGCCCGCCCGGAAAATTGGACCAACTCGTGGTCGGTGATGGGCAACCACGTCTGCGGATCGAGGGCCTGACCCACCGTGTAGTTCTGGTTGATGAAGCGCCCCGCATCGAGTTCCCACTTGTCCGGCCCGCGCAGATAGCCGAACCAGGCATGACCGCCGTCCGTGCCCTGCCCCGCGAAGTAAAGCGTCGGAATGCCGCGCGCCTTGCCGGCCAAGCTCGCGAAGTAAGCTTGGTCCGTGCAGATGCCGCCCCACAGTTCGATGTTGCCGAGCAGGTAGCGCCCCTTGTTCCAGACGAAGTCCCCGCGCTCCGCACGGCGCTGGTCGTAGTCAACCATGCTGAATGTGCGGTCGAATTGGCTGCGGCTGAATTTGACGTTCTTCGCCGCCCACTCGAGTTCCGAGCGCGGCACGGGGGCATCGATGACGAACTTCAATTCTTCCGCCGTCAGCCGCCGCAAATCGTAGTCGAGCTTCCGGGCATCGTTGCGTTGCACGTAAAAGCCGAAACGGTCGGCCAGCGATTCGTCCATCTCCGGCACGGCTTCCGGCGCGACTTGATGATGCGGCCAGCGGGCCGGCGGCCGCTGGTCGTAAACCAGCGCGTAGGCCAGGGCCAGCGACCGGTATTCCGCCATCCTCCCCGGGTGCGCACGGTAAAGCTGCTCCAACCGCGTCAACGCCACCGGCGGAAAATCATCCGGCTTCAACTGGCGAAAGAACTCCCGGAGAAATTCGGGGTCGGACAACAACCCGGCAAGAAAGTCTTCCTTGGCCCGCAAAGCCACCGCTCCCTCCTGCGGCGTGTAATCCTCGGGCAGGAGCGCTTGGAGAATTTGCGGTGGTACCATCGCGCCCGCGAGCTTGTCCGCCGCCGTCGGGAGCAAGCGCCCGGTTGCGTCGGTCGGGAGCGGCAAACCGGGGGGAATAACGAGCAACCCGCGCGGATCATCCGGGCTCTGCACCACGCGCCGACCGAGGTAAGCGTTCAGCATCTCGGGCTCGGGCGTGCCCAGCAGGCGGCACCACTGGTAGATGAGCTGCCATTGGCGGAAGAGCGAGTTGCCCGTGCTCCCGGCCTGCGCGAAATGGGACGGCTTGTAGGCCGCGGCCAGCTGCGGTTCCAAGGTCTCGGCCGCCGCCGACCAACCCATGGTGCGGATGGCCTGCACGTCCTGCACGGTGGGCACCCGGGAAATATCGAACTCCGCCGCCCCGACGGAGGCGGAAGCAAGCAGCACGGCCAGGGCGGGACGGATTGCTCTCATCACCCGCGAAGATACCCTTCCCGGTCCACTTGCCAAGCGGGGGCGCGCTCAGGCCGCGGCCAGACGGGAGGCCGCCGCGCGCGCCTCGCGGTCCGCCGCGAGCACCGCATCCAGATCGCACGCCGCGCCATCGGCGGTGGCATCGAGCACGCCGGCCACGATTTCCCAGATCCGCGGGAAAGCGACACGTCCGGCGAGGAACTCCGCCACGGCCACCTCATTGGCCGCATTGAACGCGGCCGGAACCGTCCCGCCGCGATCGGCCGCCTGGCGCGCCAGATCGAGAGCGGGAAAGACATCATAGCGGGGTTCCTCGAAATCCAGCTTACCCAGCTTCGCGAACTCCAACTGCGGCAGGCTGCCGGCCAGACGATCCGGCCAAGTCAGCGCGTATTGGATGGGAAACCGCATGTCCGAGTGGCTCATTTGCGCCAGCACCGAACCGTCGACGAATTCGACCATGGAATGAATGATGCTTTGCGGGTGGATGACTACATCGATGTTCCCGATGCCCAGACCGAAGAGCCAGCGCGCCTCGATCATTTCGAGACCCTTGTTGAACAAGGTGGCCGAATCGATGGTGATCTTCTCGCCCATGCGCCACGTCGGGTGCTGCAGGGCTTGCTCCCGCGTGACCGCGCGCAGGCGCTCCTCGGGCCAGGTGCGGAACGGTCCGCCCGAGGCGGTGAGAATAAGACGCTTCACGTGACGGCGTTCGTGCCCTTCGAGGCATTGGAAGATGGCGTTGTGTTCGCTGTCCACCGGCAGAATGCGCCGCCCGCCGCGTTGCGCGGCCTCCATGACCAATTCCCCGGCCATGACCAACACTTCCTTGCTGGCCAGCGCGATGTCCTTGCCCGCCTCCAAAGCCGCCAGCGTGGGGCGCAATCCGCCCGTGCCGACGATGGCCACCAGCACGATATCGGCCTCCTCGATGGTCGCGAGCCGCTCGAGCGAATCCGCGCCCGTGAAAAGATGCTCCGGCCGGTAGTCGAGCAGGGCGCGCAACTCGGCAGCCGCCGCTTCATCGGGCACGGCCAAAGCCGCGGGCCGCAGCGCATTGGCCTCGGCCGCCAGCTGCGTCATGTTGCGGAAGCCTGACATGCCCACCACCTGCACGCGCCCGGGCAAGTCCCTGGCCACCCGACAGGCACTGCGGCCGATGGAACCGGTCGCGCCCAGCAGCACGATGCGGCGCGGCGCGCTCATGAATGCGGCAAGCCCAGCACGAGGCGCATGTAGAAGAACATGATCGGTGCGGTGAAAAGCACGCTGTCGATCAAATCCAGCACGCCGCCGATGCCGGGCAGGAGACCACCGGAATCTTTGGCCTCCGCGCTGCGTTTGACGATCGACTCGGCGAGATCCCCGATGACCGCGGCCAAGCCGAGCAAGACCCCGAGGATCGCCAGATCGGTCGGGGTGAAGACGGAAAGCTGACCGGGGATCAGATACCACAAGCCGAAGCTGCCCCCCACGGCGAAGAGCACCGCGCCGAACAATCCCTCCCACGATTTGTGCGGACTGATATGCGGCACAAGCTTGTGGCGGCCGAACAACGAGCCGGTCAGATACGCCCCCATGTCGCTGAATTTCGTCACGAGGAGGAGATAAAGCACGTAGAACTGCCCTGTCGTCTCCCCGTCTGGCCCGCGCGGAGCAAGGTAAACGATTTTGGTCAGAAAGTTGAAAAGCCAGACCACCCAGAGCAGGCCGAACAGGGTGTAAGCCATCGTCTCCAACGGATTCTGGTCGCGCGTGCGGCGGAACATCTGGCGACCGAAGACAACCAGCAGGAAGACCACCATGACCGCGATCTCGAAGTCATAAGACTTGTCCGGACCGAACGAGCGGAAGGTGTAGAAACTGCCGACAAAAAAGACCACCGCGGTGATCAGCGCGGTGAGCTTGAAATTCGGCACCCCGCGCCGGTCGAGCATCTCGTAATATTCCCACAGGCCGAGCAGACCGATCCCGGCGATGGTGATGAAAAACATCTGCTCGTAGCCGGAAAGCACCGTGCCCAGCACCAGCGCCCACATCAGCAGCGTGCTGGCCAGGCGGCGGCGGAAGGTGAGTCGGGCGGAATCCATGACAAGAAAGCGCGCATGGTCAAAAGCCACCGCCCCAAAGGCAAGCGCGCAATGGCCGCCCACGCCGCGCGATGCTATACACGCGGTGCATGACCCGCCTCGTCTCCTCTTCTCCGGATGAAACCACCGCCGCCGGCCGCGCGCTGGCCGCACGCTTGCAGCCCGGCGCATGCATCGCCCTCGAGGGCGAACTCGGCGCAGGCAAGACACATTTCGTGCGCGGCTTGGTCGCCGGTTGGGGCGGACGACAGGAGGCGACCAGCCCGACCTTCTCCCTGCTGCATGAATATACCACACCGCGCGGCCCCGTCTTCCACCTCGACCTCTACCGCGCTGCGTCGGCGGAGGAGGTTTGGTCCGCCGCGCAGGATGAACTGGACTCCCCGCACGGCATGGTCGTGGTGGAGTGGGCCGACCGTTTCCCCGGACTCCTCCCCGCCGACTGCATCAAGGTGCGACTCTCCCACCAAAGCGCCGGGCGCCGCAGCATCGAAATCGAACCGTGAAAGCCCTCGCTCTCGACACCTCTTCCGCCCAAGCCAGTGTGGCCGTGTGGCAGGATGGCACCATTCTCGCCGCCTCGCGGTTCGAGGCGCCGCGCGGACGGGGAGCCGAGCTTTTCACCGTGCTCGAGGATTTGCGGGATTCCTGGCGGGGTTTGGACCGTCTCGCTGTAGGGATCGGGCCTGGTTCTTACAACGGATTGCGTGTGGCATGCGCGGTGGCGGGGTCTTTCCAACTTGCGCTCGGCTGCGGTGTCGTCTGCCTCCCCTCGGTCTGTCTCCTCGACGTCGAGGACGAGCATTACTTCGTGACCGGCGACGCCCGCGGGGCGCGCGCTTATTGGGCGGAGGTCCGCGGACGGCGTGTCGTGGGCACCATCGCGCTGCTTGACGCCGCCGCATTGACCAAGCAGTTGGCCGCCGCCCCCGCCCCCGTTTACCGCATTGGAACATTGTCCGGGGCGGAATCGCTGCCGGCCAAGGCCCCCGATGCCGAAGTGCTCGCACGCCTCGCCCCCGACCTCACGCCCTCCGCCCCGGAGGATATCTCGCCGATCTACCTCAAACCCCCGCATATCACGCAACCCCGCGCCGTCCGACCCTGACTTGCCAGCCAGCGGCCCCGGGTGTTCATTGGCAGATTGCGTCATTTCATGAACCGCCTCCTCGCCACCCTGGCTATCCTGCTTCCGGTCATCCACGCCTCGGCCAACCAGCGGTTGACCGACATGGTCGATGTGCCCAAGCCGACCTGGGAAACGCAGAAGCAGGCCCGCACCTACCTGCTCCGTATCCCGGCACCCCGCGGACAGATCACCGACCGCAACGGCAAGCCGCTGGCCCAGACGCGTGTCGCTTACAATCTCGGCCTCAACTTCCCCACGCCGCTGGAGTTCACCGACAGCCAAGCGGTCAATTTCGCGCGAAGCCAGATCCTGACTGCGGAGAAGCTCCTCAACCGGAACTTCGACGTGACCGACGAAGATCTCGCCCAGCATTACAACAACCGCGGCATCCTCCCTTTCATCCTTGCCGAGGACCTGAGCAACGAAGAGATCGCCGCGGTCAGCCGCGGACTCGGCACCGGGCTCGTCCTCCAACCGGCCTACGTCCGCCATTACCCCGAAGGTGAATCGGCCGCCCACATCATCGGTTACACCGGGCGCCTCGCGCCGCTCTCGGTCAAGCCGATCGAGAACAAAGACCTCATCTTTCCCGACTCGGAGGGACGCGAGGGCCTGGAGAAATATTTCGACACCGAACTGCACGGCGAGCCCGGCATCCTCAACCTCACCCTCAACGCCGAAGGCAAACGCACCACCGAGCGCATCGTGCGACAGCCGGTGCCCGGGTACAACGTCATCACCACGCTCGATCTCGACGTGCAGAAAGCCTGCGAAGAAGCCTTGGCCAAAACCGGACGCCGCGGCGCAGTCGTCGTTGTCGACCCGAACAACGGCGAAATCCTCGGCATGGCCTCCCGCCCCTCCTTCGACCCCAACGCGTTCATCCCGATCATTTCGACCGAGGTCTTCACCCAACTCAACGACGACCCCGCCGTTCCGCTCTACCCCCGCGCCTTCCGCTCCGCCTATCCCCCGGGGTCGACCTTCAAGACCTTCGTCGGACTGGCTGCGCTCGAGTCGGGCCAAATCACCCCCGAGACCCGCATCAGTTGCCCCGGCGGGTTACAGGTCGGCAATTTCTATTTCCGCAACCACCGGTCCGGACACTCGGGCAACCTCACCCTCGCCCAGGCACTCGCCCAGTCCTGCAACACGTGGTTCTACCAAGCCGGCCTGAAAATCGGATCCGAACCCATCATCGCCTGGGCCGACGCCCTCGGCCTCGGCAAACGCACCGGCATCCCCTTGGCCGCCGAGTCGGCGGGCAACATCCCCGATGACGACTACATGCTTCGCGTGCACAACCGCAAAATCCTCCAAGGCGACACGGCCAACATGAGCATCGGCCAAGGCGACATCCTCGTCACCCCGCTGCAAATGGCCCAAGCCATGGGCGTGCTCGCCGCGCGCGGCACCTTCCACCAGACCCGTCTGGTCAAGCAGGTCCAGAGCATCGACAACAACGTCGTCGCCGCCTACCCGGACCGCATCCGCAGCGAGTTGAACATCGCCGAGGAAAATCTCGACGACCTCAACAAGGGCCTTGTCATGGTCACCTCGCACGGCACCGGCACCGGCCGTCGCGCCGCCACGGTCAAAGGCGTCGAAGTTGCCGGCAAAACCGGCACCGCCCAATGGGGACCGGTCAGCAAGCGTCGCAACGCCGCATGGTTTGCCGGCTACGCGCCCGCCAATCACCCGCCCCTTTACGCCTTTGCCGCAGTCATCGAGGGCAACCCCGGCGAATCCCTCTCCGGCGGCACCTACGCCGCGCCGGTCATCGGCAATGTCCTCTCCAAGCTCCTCAAGGATTACAAGCCGCCCGAACCGGAGAAGACCAAGGAGGAAGACGGCACGGAGGATGCGGAGACGGAAACGCCGGACGATGCCTCACCCGACCCCGCTTCGGAGGCGGACGGGACGATGGCACTCACGCTGGAAGCGCCCGTCGAACTCACCGAGTTCACCTCCGACCTGATGGATCCCGACGGCGCTCCGACCCTCGGGGAAACCCCGCAAGAGTGAGCCCGGCGGCAGCCTTTGCGCTTTTCCTTCCGCACCCCAGGAGACAGCATCCGCGGCCATGCTTGAGCTCCGCGAGTTGACCGTCACGGCGCACGACGGCGACCGTGCTCCGGTTCTGCTGACCGAAGTCTCCGCCCGCTTCCCGCGCGGGGAAGTCTGCGCGCTGCTCGGTCCGAGCGGCAGCGGCAAAACCACTCTCGTCCGCGCCGTGGCCGGCATGGCACCCACCACTTCGGGGAGTCTCCATTGGGAAAACCTCGACCTCGAGACCGAAGACCTCCCGCCCTCGCAGATCGGCTACGTGCCGCAGTTCACCATCAGCCAGGAAAACCTCACCGCACGCGAGAACGTCATCCACGCCATCCGCCTGCGCGTGGCCGGACTGCGCGGAAGCGACCGGGAAAACCGCGCCGATGAGTTGCTCGCCCTCACCGGACTGACCGCGGCGGCCGGAACGCTCTCCAAGCACCTTTCGGGCGGACAAAAGCGCCGCCTCGCTTTGGCCATGGAACTGGTCAGCGAACCACCCCTCCTCCTCTGCGACGAAGTGACCAGCGGACTCGACGCCCGCTCCGAGCGCGAAATTCTCGATCTCCTCCGCCGCATTGCCCGCGAAGGCAACCGCGTCGTCCTTGTCGTCACCCACGGACTGCGCGACCTCCAGCACTTCGACAAAGTAGCCGTGCTTTCCGGAGGGCACCTCGCTTACCTCGGACCGCCCGACACCCTGGCCCATTACTTTCGCGCGCAGAAGGCGGAAGATGTTTTCGAAGTCCTGCCCGAACGCACCGGCCCCGAATGGCACGGGTCCTGGATAAAGCACCGCCTGCATTTCGAGAAAGAAGAGGAAAAGAACCTCGTGGAGCCGGAGGGACCCGCGGAACGACCCGAAGCCGACCTGCCCTCGCCTGCGACGCAGTTCGCCGCCCTCCTCGCCGCGCGCTGGAAGGTCTTTTTCCGGAACAAAAGCGGCATCGCCCTGCAACTCGGCCTGGTGCTCGGCTTTCCGCTCGTGGTCGCCATCTTCGCCCTCGACGGGTTACCCGCCGTGCCCAGCCTCGACGCCGCGCTCAGCGGTGATGTGGTCCGCCAACTTGTGGAGGCCCGCACCTTCACCGAAGGCGCCAGCAAAGCCGGCAGCGCGGTCTCCGGACTCGTCCTGCTGCAGGTCATCCTCCTCGGCCTTCTCGGCGCCAACAACAGCGCGCGCGAAATTGCCGGCGAGCGCGCCATCTATGAAAAGGAACGCTTCGCCGGACTCAACCCCGCTGCCTACGTCGCGGCGAAAGCCTCGTTCCTCGCCGTCCTCGTTCTGCTGCAGTCCGCGTGGATGACGTGGTTTGTCCGCACCGTGACGCAGTTCCCCGGCGACGGCGCCCAGCAGTTTCTCTTTTTTCTTCTCGTCAATGCCGCCCTCACGGCCGTGTGCCTCGGCATCTCGGCCTTGGCACGCTCGGCCGACCAAGCCTCCCTGGCCTCGATCTACCTCGTCGGCTTCCAGTTACCACTCTCCGGGGCTGTCCTCGCCCTTCCGGCCGGGCTGGACGCCGCCCTGCGGCCTTTCATCGCCGCTTACTGGAGTTGGAGCGGCGCGCTTCAGAGCCTGCGCGACACGCGCTACTATGACGTGCTCGAAATGGTCATCCCCACCACCCTCTCCGCCTCCGCCCTCTGCGTCTGGGTCCTCGTCCTCCACGTGGTCTTCGGCATTTTTCTTGCATGGCTGGGTTGCCTTCGGGCCGCGTGGGATCGATAACATGTGACCCCATGCCTCGCCGCGCCCGCAGCGTCCCCAAAACCGGTTGGCTTCTCGCCGGACTCGTCGCCGTGCTTCTGCTCATCGCTGTCGGCGGCTACTTTCTCGGCTCGACCGGATCGCCCTATCGCACCGCGCCGGAATTCCCGGTCGAGGAATACCTTTCAACCTCCAGCACCCTGCGCGGTAACACCTACCGCGTGGAAGGCGCCGTGCTCAATTCCATCGCCTGGTCGCCGGAAAGTGGCCGCCTCATCTCGGTGCAACCAGCCGGCTCCGACTCCCCCGTGCCCATTGTCCTGCCTCCTGATCTTCCCGAAGCCAATGTGCAGAAGGGCCAGCGCTTTCATTTCCTCGTTGAGGTCCGCGAAAACGGCATCCTCTATGCCACTGGACTGACCAAATCATGATCCGTTCGTCCGCCTTCGCCCTGCTCTGCCTCGCCGCGTCCTCTTTCGCCCAAGAGAATGCTGGCTTCGTCAGCATTTCGCCGGCCGAGCCCGCCGTGCCCGCCGCGCCGGCGCCCGGGGAGTCGGCACCCGCCTCGGCCGCGCCGGCCAACCCCAAAGTCGCCGGCATCGAACTTCCCATTTTCGATCCAGCCAACGACTCGGTCACTTGGAACGGCCAACTCTGGCAGGTCGACAACAACCGCATCTTCCGCGCCCGCTTCGAGAAATACCTCAACGCCCCCGCCACCGAGATCGCCGCGCAAGCTTCCTACGACCGCGTCATCGCGCAAATCATGGACCTCCTCGCCGCCGGGAAAATTTCCAACCGCAACCTCGACGAGGCTTTCCGGTTGCTGCCCGAGGCCGCCTCCCACGAGGAAGATGCCAACCTCTGCGACGCCCTCGCCAACCAAGTCCTCGCCGCCTGGCAATCGCAGCGTCAGGTCGCCCGCCTCGCCGCGGCCAACCGCTCGCTGGAGAGGGACCGCAAACGTCACGAATGGAACGCCCGGATCAGCCTGCAGAACTCCAAACTGGACAACGCCCCGTCCGACGCCGTGGCCGCGGCCGAATGGGCCAAGCAGCGCGAATTGGAGCGCACTTCCCGCATGCAACCGCACACCCAGCGCCTGGCCGAAGTCAACGCCCTGCTCAACGCCAACCGGGCCAAGAGCGAACTCTCCGGACTGCAAGCCCGCATCGAATTCCAGACGCTCCTTGCCCAGCTTTTCCTCCAACGCCGCTTCCGTCATGTGCTCATCGGGTCGCGTTTTTATCGCAGCATCTTCGACGACGGGGACAACCAACTCCGCCTCGGCGAAGAAACCAAGTCCTTGTTCGCCAAGCTGTCCGATATCCCCCCGACCGTCACCTCCCTCGACGCCTTGGCCAATGAAGCCATCCGCGATGTGAAGCAGGGCGTCGAGGCCGTGGAGTTCCTTCTCGAGAAGGACGAACTGCAGAGCGCCTCACAGCGTCTCGGCGAGTCGTTCGCCATCGGCGAGCATTTGCCGGAAATCAACCAATTCCCGCGCGCCGACCGTCAGCGCATCCTCGAATTCACCCGGCGCGCCAACCAACTCCTCAGCGCGCTCGAGGTCAAGGACTACACCCGCGCCGAACAGCTGGTCGCCGGGTTGCAGGAAACGGCCAAGGACTTCGACCCGTCCCAGCCGCTGACCGCCGTGCAAACCGCGCGCAACGTCTCCCGCATGCACTTGGCCCGCGCCCGCAATGCCGCCCTCAGCGGCGATGCCGAGACACTCGAACGCGAACTGCGTGCCGCCACCGAAATCTGGCCGAACAACCCTGACCTTGCCGACGTGTCCGGACAAATCTTCGAGCAGACCGACGTGCAGCAGCAGGCCCTGCTCGAACTCGACCGCCTCATGGAACAGGGCGACCACCGCGCCATCTTCAAGCAGAGCGCCAAGTTCATCGCGGCCGCCGCCCTCCACCCCGACCGGCAGGAAAAGCTCGGCATCATCCTCGAGCAAATGACCGAAATCGAAGGTGCCCTGCAACGCGCGCGCGAAATCCAGGAGCGCGGTGATGCCGCCGGCGCATGGGAAAGCATCCAAGTGGCCTCTGACAAATACCCCGAGGATACGGAAATCAACCGCCTGCGCGCCGACCTCGCCAGCGGCGGGGCGGCCACCTTTGTCCGGTCGCTCAGCAAAGGCGATGACCTTGAAGCGCGCGGCGAATACGGTGCCGCCCTCGCCTGGTATCTCGATGCCCACCGCCAATATCCCCCCAGCAAATTCGCCCAGGAGAAAATCGACGCTCTCGCCGTGCGCATCCTGCCGGGGGCAGCACCCTCTACACCTTGATTGCGACGAATTTGGAACGTTAATAGCGGTTGCCCTGCGTTGGCGTGTGCCGTAATTATTTGTGCTGTCTCTTTCGGGAGCCGCAGTCCCCATGCTCAGTTCCGCTCATACCACCGGACACAAGCCGCCGTCTGTCGCCAGCCAGATCCGGACCGTGGAAATTGCTCCCGAACCCCGCGCGGGCAGCGGAGCCATCCTCCGCAATATCGCCCGGCAACCGTGGTTCACCAGCCTGTGCCTCTTTCTGGCCGACTTGGCGCTCGTCACCGGCGCTTACCTCTTGAGCCGCACCATCCGCGTCAACCAAGCCCTCGACATGTCCCCCGCCTACCTCTTGCAGGTCGGTGTCTTTTTCCTTTGTATACTCATCTCGGTTGCGCTCATCGGCGGCTACAAATCGCGCCGCACCTTCCAGCCCTTCCATTTTGCCGCGGAATTCATTCTCGCTGTCATTCTCGGTGCCGCTCTCGGCGCCTTCATTCTCTTCGTCTTCTTCTCCGCCGGTGACTTCTACAGCGCACAAAGTCGCGTGGTGCTCTTCTACACGGCCATCGGCTACGCCATCCCCGCGCTCGGCCTGCGCATGCTGGCTGCCGTGGTCTGGACGCGGCGCGCACGGCGCGTCCCCTACCTCGCCATCGGAACACCCGAGGAACTCGCATCTTTCGAAAACTATTGCGACCGCATGGACTTCCACAATCCGGTGGTGCTGGCCGACCTCGACCTGCACGTCGTCGGTGATCTCATGGACGAGGAGGCCCGCGCCCTCAAAGTCTCCCCGCGCACCGTTTTGCATGAAGCCGCCCGCGTCGAACCCGCCCAAAAAACGCGCGGGGCCGCGCGCCGCGCGCAGGACTTCGAGGGCATCGTCCTGACCGACCCGCCCGAACATTACCCCTCCGCCCTGCTTGAGAAGCTGGCCCGCCTGCACTTCCTCCGCATCCCCGTCTACAGCGAGGAAACCTTCTTCAGCGAAATCTGGCGCAAAGAATCCGTCCACCGCCTCGACCACTCGTGGGCCATCCGGCAGAACTTCCAACTGGCCCGCCACTCCGCCTACCGCTACCTCAAGACCGCCGCCGATTACGCCTTGGCCATCGTTCTCCTGCCCATCGCCATCCCGCTCATGGCGCTCGTCGCCCTGGCGGTGGTCATCGACAGCGGATTCCCGGTCTTCTACCGGCAGGAGCGCATCGGCCGCGGCGAGAAGCGTTTCACCCTGCTCAAATTCCGCACCATGCACGTGCGCGAACACGAAGACGACCCCTACACGCGCGACAAGGACAACCGCATCACCCGGGTCGGCAGCTTTCTCCGCCTCGTCCGCCTCGACGAGCTGCCGCAAATGTTCAACGTGCTGCAGGGCGACATGAGCCTCGTGGGCCCCCGTGCCGAATGGTCGCGCATTGTCTCGGACTACGAGACCAAGATCCCCAGCTACCATCTGCGCCACCTCGTCAAGCCCGGCATCACCGGCTGGGCGCAGGTCAACTACCGCTACGGCTCGGGACTCGACGACGCCATCGAGAAGCTCCGCTACGATCTCTACTACATCAAAAACTACTCCCTCGTCCTCGACATCGAGATCCTCCTCAAGACGATCCTCAAAGTCTGCTCCTTCGGCGGCAAATAGGCCGCGCCGTCGCCTTTCTCCGTGCCCTCCGCTTTGTCTACAGTTAGCTTTCTGCGCTTCTGCGCATGACGCTCCTCCGCACTCTCTGGCCTTGGTTTGCCGCCGCCCTCAGCGGACTGCTCCTGGTTCTCTCCTTCGCGCCGTTCGACCAGGCGTGGCTCGTGTGGATCGCCCTCGCCCCGCTCTTTGCTGCCATTTGGTTCGGCCCGGTCCACCCGCGGTATCCGCTCCTGCGCAAAGCGGAACTCGGCTATGTCACCGGACTCGTCTATTTTCTCGGATCCTTGTCGTGGCTGACCACGGTGACCACCCTCGGTTGGTTCATGCTCTGCCTTTACCTCGCGCTCTACCCCGCGGTCTGGGCCGGCATCGTCTTCCTTGTCGCCACCCCGCGCGAAGATCCTTACTCCTTCCGCTCCGTCTGGCTCAGCTCCCGCCGCAACCTCGCCACCGGCCTGCTCGCCGCCGCGGCATGGGTCGGCCTGGAATTCCTCCGCAGCCATGTCTTCACCGGCTTCGGCTGGAACGCGCTCGGTATTGCCCTGCACCAGAACGTTCCGCTCATCCAACTCAGCTCCCTCACCGGTGTGGGGGGACTCTCCTTCCTCACCGTCCTGTCCTCCGCCATCGCCGTGGCCACCGTGCGACGCCTCATGCTCGAGGCCCGCGGCGGGAAAATCCGCGCCCATTTCGACTTCACGCTCACCATCGCGCTCATCGTCGCCGCCTTCGGCTACGGCCTGCGCCAGTTCGGCGATCCCGGGGAGGGCACCAGCCTGCGCATCGCCGCCATCCAACCCTCCATCGCGCAGGACGAAAAATGGAACCCCGCCTTCGAGCAAAGCATTTACGACACCCTCGCGCGGCACACCGAGGCCGCCATCGCCATGCAACCGCAGCTCGTGCTCTGGCCGGAGGCCGCCACCCCGCGCGGGTTTTTCGAAGACCCGGTGGCCAACAAGTTCGTCAAAGAATTCGCCGGAAAGGGCGATTACAGCCTCATGCTGGGCACGCTCATCCTCAGCCATCAGGCCGACTACAATGCGGCCGTCCTCCTTTCCGGGCCGGACGCCGAACCGCAGGTTTACCCCAAATCCCACCTCGTCATGTTCGGGGAATACGTGCCCCTGCGGGAAAGTTTCCCGCTTTTCGCCATCGTCGTCGGCGACCTTGTCCCGGCCGACTTCGACGCGGGGGAAGGTCCCGTCATTTTCCGCCTGCCCGATCCGCCCGTGGCCATGGCTCCGCTCATTTGCTTCGAAGACACCCTCGGCTACCTCGCCCGCGACGCGGCCAACGCCGGCGCGGAGTTGTTCGTCAACCTGACCAACGACGGCTGGTTCAAACGCAGCGCCGGATCGCGTCAACACGCCGCCCATGCCGTCTTCCGCTGCGCCGAGACGCAGCGCCCCATGATCCGCTGCGCCAACACCGGCGTGACCTGCGTCATCGACCACCTCGGACGCGTCATCCAGACCTTCGAATCCCCCGACGGCGACACCTTCGGCGAGGGCGTCATGCTGGCCGAAGTGAGGGTCCCGCAGAATCCGCCTGTCACCTTCTACATGCGCCACGGCGACGTCTTTTCCGCCGCCTGCCTGCTGGTCACCTTCGCCGCCCTCGGCATGTTGCTCGTCCGCCGTCGCGATGCGGTTGCCTAACGGACGCCGGCGGGGTAGTTTGGCACTGTCATGAAGCGTCTGCCCAAAGCGGGGGATCTTTCCGGATCGTTGCTGGTCGCGCATCCCATGATGGCGGACCCGAATTTCCGCCACACCATCCTCTACCTCTCGCACCACAGTGCGGATGACGGCGCCTTGGGGTTCATCATCAACCGTCCGCTCGGACAAAACGCCGGGGAGCTGAAGATCAACGACTCGCTCGAGCACATCGCCCATGTCCCCCTCTACGAGGGCGGCCCCGTGCACCGCAACCAGGTGATCGTGGCCACGCTGGAATGGGACCCCGCGGCGGACGCCTGCAAATTCGAGCCGATGGAAAAGCCCGAGGGCGAGATTTCCCTGCCCTCCGGTCTCGACGACAAACTCCGTGTTTTCCTCGGCTACGCCGGTTGGTCGAAAAACCAACTCGAACGCGAGATCGCCCTCAACTCGTGGATCGTCATCAAGCCTCATCCGGAACTCCTCCGCGCCGATGCCGATGACAACACCTGGCACCGCATCATGCGCGGACTCGGGCCCATGTATCGCGTCCTCGCCGACGCCCCCGAGGACGCCACTCGAAATTGACTTTTTCTGACATCTGAAATTTCCAATCTGAAATACCCCACCGGGGCCTCCCCCTTCGCCGCCAAAGTCTACGCCGCCCTGCGCCGCGTGCCCGCCGGCCGGGTTATCACCTACGCCGCCCTCGCGCGCCGTATCCGATGCCGCTCCCCGCGCGCCATCGGACAAGCCCTCCGCGCCAACCCCTTCGCCCCCGAGGTTCCCTGCCATCGCGTCATCGCCTCGGACCTCACGCCCGGCGGTTTCCAAGGCAGAACCTCCGGCGCTGCTCTGGCCAAAAAGCTCGACCTTCTCCGCTCCGAGGGCATCACCTTCAAAAATGGTCGCCTCGCGGACCCGTGCCGCGCTATTCGCTGATCACAGCCACCACGAGAGCTTTTTCCGCAGGGTGTCCCGGGCCCGGAACAGGAGGCTCTTGACCGAGGGAACCGTCGTCCCGAGGACCTCGGCGATCTCCTCGTAGGGCATTTCTTCGTAGCGCCGCAAAATCATTGCCGTCCGCTGTTCTTCCGGCAACTCCGCCAAGGCCACCTCGATGGCCCGCTCCAGTTCGGCGGCGGAGGCTTCGGAGGCCGGAGACACCCCGCCGGATGCCTCGCGCTCTGTCTCCTCGGGGGCCGGTTCGTAGAAAACCGCGCCGCGCCGCGCCCGGCCTCGGCGCTCGTTGAGGACGAGACGTCGCGTGATAGAGAACATCCACGTGCTGAACTTGGCCGTCGGCCGGTAGCGGCTCCGCGCCTGCCAAATGCGCAGGTAGACTTTCTGTGCCAGATCCTCGGCGCCCTCGATGCCGCCGAGCATTTTGACAATCGTCCCGTAAACGCGGTCTTCCGTCGCCTCCACCAGTTCGCGGAAAGCGGTCTCGTCATCCTTCCCCACCCGAAGCATCAGGGCCACCAAGAACGCATCATCGTCCTCGCGGGGTTCGATGTCCCCGAATCCTTCGTTTTTGACTACTGACTCGTGCGTCACCGGTTGGCTTGGAATCTCCGGATTTGAACCCCGGCGGAGACGAATCGTTGCTCAAATTCCGTCGGCGGCCACTCCGGCGGCAACCTCCAAGGGCTCACCTGCCATCCGCCCGTGCAAAAAACATCCTCCGCCCAGTCCGCGTATTCGGACGAATCGGAAGCAAAGAAGAAGCTCCCGTCTGCGGCCAGCCGCGCGGCGAGAAGAGTCACGAATTCGGGCTGCACCAAGCGCCGCACGGCATGGCGCCGTTTCGGCCATGGATCGCTGAAAAGCAGGAAGACCCGCACCACGGATTGCGCAGGCAGAGCCGCCAGCACATCGCTCACCTCTCCGTGCATGACGCGCGCATTGCCCAGGCCCACGGCTCGCCGTCGCGCCTGACGGACGCGGTAGTCCTTCTTTTCGATGCCGAGGATATTCCAACTTGGTTGCGCCGCGGCCAATCCGGCGAGAAAGACACCATTGCCACACCCAAGATCGAGAACGATGGGCTGCGCCGAAGAAAAATCCGGGATACTGACAGGGCCCTCACGAGCCGGAACCGAGACCGGCGGAAAAGCCGGCATGGCACTCAGGCCGCGTCTTTCTCCTGCTTGCGGCGCAGGAGCGGCGGCTTGCGACCTTCGACCACCGCGCGGTTGATCGTCACTTCCGCGATGTCTTCCCGGCTCGGCACGTCGAACATCACATCGAGCATGATTTTTTCCATCATGGAGCGCAGGGCCCGCGCCCCGGTGCCTTTGGAAACCGCCCGCTCGGCCAATGCGCGGAGGCCGTCCTTGGTGATGTTCAAATCAACCCCCTCCATGGACATCAGCTTGGCGTATTGCTTGACCATGGCGTTTTTCGGCTCGGTCAAGATGGTGACCAGCTCCTCCTCCGTCAGCTGGTCGAGCGCGGTGGCGACAGGCAAGCGTCCGACAAACTCCGGGATGAGACCGAAAGAAAGCAAATCTTCCGGCTCCACGTCGTGGATCGTCGCGGTCGACGCGGCCACCGGGTCTTTGCTGCGCGAGGTGCCGTGCGCATGGAAACCGAGGACACGGTTGCCGAGGCGGCGCTGGATGATTTTTTCGAGGCCGACAAAAGCGCCGCCGCAAATGAAAAGGATCTTGTCGGTGTTGACCTGGATGTATTCCTGCTGCGGGTGCTTGCGCCCGCCCTGCGGGGGCACATTGCAGGTCGTGCCTTCGAGAATTTTGAGAAGCGCCTGCTGGACCCCTTCACCGGAGACATCGCGGGTGATGCTCACGTTATCCGTCTTGCGCCCGATCTTGTCGATCTCGTCGATGTAAACGATGCCGATCTCGGCGCGTTTGACGTCGTAGTCGGACGCCTGCAGAAGCCGCAGGACGATGTTCTCCACGTCTTCGCCGACGTAGCCGGCTTCGGTCAGCGTGGTGGCATCGGCGATGCAGAATGGCACGTCGAGGATGCGGGCCAGGGTGCGGGCGAGGAGCGTTTTGCCCGATCCGGTCGGGCCGATGAGCAGGATGTTGCTCTTCTCCAGTTCCACGTCCTCGCTGCCCGGCAAAGCGATTTCCCGCGAGGACGCCAGATGCAGAATGCGCTTGTAGTGATTGTGCACCGCGACCGAGAGGACCTTCTTGGCCAGATCCTGACCGATGACGAATTGGTCGAGTTCGGACTTGATTTCGGCCGGTTTGGGAACACGGACGGCGCTCTTTCCTTTTTTCTTCGATTCCTCTTTGAGTTCCTTGTCGAGGATACCTTTGCAGAGGCTGACGCAGCTGTCGCAGATGTAAACGCCGGGGCCGGCGATCAGTTTGCGTACCTCGCTGTGGCTCTTTCCGCAGAAAGAGCACATGGTGAGGTTCGTTGCCCGGGCCATGGGATCAGGCGGGCACGGCGCCCGGGATTTCCTTGCGCGATTTCACCACTTCGTCGACGAGACCGTAGTCCTTGGCCTCCTCGGCGGTCATGTAGTAGTCGCGGTCGGCATCCGTGTCCACCTGCTCGACCGGCTTGCCGGTGTGCTGGGCGATGATCGCCTCGAGACGGCGCTTGAGTTTGAACATGAACTCGACCTGACGCTCGACGTCGCTGGCCTGACCCTGCGCGCCGCCGCTGACTTGGTGGATCATGATGTCGGAGTTGGGCAAGGCGTAGCGTTTGCCCTTGGTTCCCGCGCAAAGCAGCACCGCGCCCATGCTGGCGGCCATGCCCATGCAGTAGGTGTTCACGTCGCAGGTGACGAACTGCATGGTGTCGTAGATGGCCAAGCCCGCCGTGACCGATCCGCCGGGTGAGTTGATGTAGATGTGGATGTCCTTCTTCGCGTCCTCCATCTGCAGGAACAGCATCTGGGCGATGACGAGGTTCGCGATGTGATCGTCGATGGGCGTGCCGATGAAGACGATGCGGTCCTTCAGCAGGCGCGAATAGATGTCGTAGCTGCGCTCCCCGCGGCCGGTCTGTTCGACGACCATGGGGACAAGGACGGAATTCTGCGGCGCGGACGGACCGGAAGTGACGATATAACTCATAAAAAAAGAGCCGTGGCGACCGGCGTCAGGCCTTGGCCTCGGCTCGTTTCACTTTAACTTTGGAAGCGAGAAAATCAAGGGCCTTGTCCCGCACCACTTCCCCCTCGACCGAGCCGAGGGCCTCGCGTTTGACCAGTTGTTTGACCAGTTTGTCCATCGGCATGTTGAGCCGCTGGGCCATGCGGGCAATGTGCTCGGCCAATTCCTCGCGCGAGGCTTCGATTTTCTGGGCACGGGCCAGACGGGTGAGGATGAAGTCCGCCTTGACCCGGAACTGTGCGCCCATCTGCGCGTGCTGAAAAATTTCGTCCTTCTTGCTGAGCAGGTCCTCGTCGCTCAGGCCGCGCGTCTGCTCAGCCTCGACAATCTCGCGGACCACGCGGCGCGCTTCGCCCATGACCATGGAAGCGGGGACTTCAAACTCCACGGTTTTGACCAAATGCTCGACCGCCGCCGCCCGCTTTTTGCGCTCGGTCTGTTCGGCCGCCGCCGCTTCGAGGCGCTCGCGGAAACCCTTGCGCAATTCCTCCGCCGATCGGCCGGCGATCTTCTGCGCCACCTCGTCGGTCAACTCGGGCAGCTTCTTGGCTTTGATGCCTTTCAGCTTGGCTTGGTGGGTGATCTTTTTGCCGCGCAACGAGGCAACGGCGAATTCCTCCGGCACCGTGACTTCGACCGTACGCTCCTCCCCTTCCTTCGCGCCGACCAGACCCGCGCAGAAGCCCGGCCACATGCTCTCCTCCTCCATGACGACCCACAGACCTTCACCGCCTTTCATCGTCGAAGGAGCCTCGGGGCAAACCTCACCCAGCGGCTTGCCTTCCACCATGGCGTCATAGTCGAGCACCGCATAGTCACCCATCTGCAGGGCGCGGTCCTTGATGTCCGTGAACTCCGCCATGCGCTCGAGCAGCATGTTGATGTTGCCGCTGACGTGTTCGTCGGTCACCACTTCCTCGAGCACCTCGACTTCGAGGGCCTCGACATCCGGCATGGAAAACTCGGGCTCCAAGGTCAGCTTGACCGAAAGATCCAGATCCCGGTCACCCACCTCACCGTGCTGGAGGTCGAAGGCATTGAGCACAGTCAGATTGTTGTCCTTGGCCGCCCGATCGACCGCCTCGCGCAGCAAATCCTTCACCGCATCCCCCGCAATCGAGTCCTTGTATTTTCGCGCCACCACGGCCACGGGCGCTTTGCCCGGGCGGAATCCCGGCAGCTTCGCGGCCTTCTGGTATTCGGCGGCCAGTTTTTCGATTTTTTCCTTCACCGTCCCGGCAGGCACGGTGACGCGCAGGGTGGCGAGGCAGTTGGGTTGTTTTTCGACGAGGACTTCCATGGATTGAAAAATGACCCGCCACCGTAGCCGCGGATCAGGCGCCCGCCAACCGCAAAACCTCGTCCAACATCGCCCCGTGCGCCCGCACCCGGGCGGTCATCGAGCATTCCGAGGGCGTTTCGAAAGTCAGGCTGCGCCGTGTATGGCCGAATCGTAGACAGAACGCTTCCGGATGCTCCGGCAAGGTCTCCGCGGTGATGCGGGTGCGGATCAGCCCCCGCCGGCAACGGCGCCCCTCCACCCGCGATCGCGGTTCGCGCGGCATGTGCCGGGCCGCGGCGGCGAGCAGTTTCTCGCCCCAGAACGGACGCGCCCCGGGAATCTCGTACAGGTAAACCCCGTGCGCGTCGAAATCCTCGTGCAGCATAACCGCCGCGTCGAAAAACCGCCCCTGCAGGATCATTTTTTGCGCCTCGATGACCGGCACATCTTGGCGATGGTAGCCGCGGTTGAGATCGCGACCGTGCGCGTCATTTCGGTTGTTGTGCTGCAAACCCCACGGGTTGAGGCAGGGAAAAATCAGCACCTCGCATTTCTGCAGCGTCCGCGCGCGCCGTGCGCACCAGGTCACGAGCGCCTCCGTCGCGGCCGGTTCGTCCCCGTGGATTCCCGCGGACAAATAAAGCCGCGGCCCCGCTCGCCGCGCAGATTCGACCACATAAACCGGAAACCCATCGGCCTCGGCGAATTTCCTCATGCGCCACCCCTCGCGTTTGGCCAACGCGCGCCAGCGTTTGACCAGCCACTTGTAGTCATGCGCCCGCAGGTGCGCCACGTTTTCGGTTTGCTTTGCCACGGATCGTGGATATCGAAAAACCCGACATGAACAAAAGAACCATCCTCCTCGCCGCTTTCACCCTCGCCATCGCCGCGCTCCCCGCGCAAAGTGAAGAATCCATGAAAGACATCCGTATCATCGTCAAAACCGACAAGGGCGACATCGAAGGCGTCCTTTACCCGTCCAAAGCCCCCGTCACCGTGGCCAACTTCCTCAACCTGGCCAAGCGCGGCTACTACGACGGCATCAAATTCCACCGCGTCATCCCCGACTTCATGATCCAAGGTGGCGACCCCACCGGCACCGGCAGCGGCGGACCCGGCTACCGCTTCGAGGACGAATGCACGCCCGAACTCAAGCACGACAAGCCCGGCATCTTCTCCATGGCCAACGCCGGCCCCGGCACCAACGGCAGCCAGTTCTTCATCACCCACGTCCCGACCCCGCACCTCGACGGCAAACATACCGTCTTCGGCTCGGTGACCAAAGGCCAGGACATCGTCAACGCCGTGGCCCAAGGCGACAAAATCAAGTCGATCGAAATCCTCGACCCCACCGACGACCTCTTCGCCGCCGAATCCAAGCGCCTCGGGGAATGGAACGCTATCCTCGACAAACGCTGAGCTCTTAAACGATTTCAGCTCGTGCAGCGGCGGTCGATGACCGCCGCTGCTTTGTTTAAAACACCCGCGGCTCTCCCTCGCGCAGGAAACAAACCCGCTCGAGCAATCCCTCCGCCCCCGCGCACTCGATCAAGCGCGATGGCGGCTCCCACGCCGGTTCATAGCTCAAACGGAACGTGCCGTAATGCATCGGCACAAACGTCTGCGCGCCCATCTCGACGAAAGCCCGCAGCGCATCCTCCGGAGTCATGTGCACCTCGCGTCCGCTCGGCGGATCGTAAGCCCCGATCGGCAGCAACGCAATTTCGACCGGCAAGCGTTTCCCGATCTCGGCGAAGCCCGGAAAATACGCGCTGTCGCCGCAATGAAAAATCGACCGCCCCTCCACCTCGATGACAAATCCCCCGAAGCCGCGATGCGAGTCGGCCAGCATGCGTGCCCCCCAGTGGTGCGCCGGCGTCATGGTCACCTTGACCGGCCCCAGTTGCATCGACTCCCACACATCCAGTTCGTGCACCCGGTCGAAGCCCAACCCGTGCACCAGACGCCCCACATTGTGCGGCACGACGATGGGTTGCTCGGACGCCACCTTGCGCAGCGTGCGCTTGTCGAGGTGGTCGAAATGCGCGTGGGTGATGAGCACCGCATCGATGTCCGGTAACGCGTGCAACTCCAACCCCGGTTCGCGCATGCGCTTGATCACCTTCAACCACCGCGCCCAATTCGGGTCGATGAGCAAATTCACCCCCGGCGCCTGCAGCAAAAACGACGCGTGCCCGATCCACGTCAGCGCCACCTGCCCCGCCTGCAACTCGGGAAACTCCGGCGTCCGCCGCTGTCCCGTCCGCCGCTCGAACAAACTCGGCCACACCACCTCGGCGAGAAAGTTGCGCTTGTGCCACCCCTCAGCCGGCCTCAGCCCGACGTGATTGACCGGTTTTTCCGGCCGCAAGCGCGGCAAGATTTTCCGCCGCCGCCCGCGCAGGGGCTTGTCTGGTTTCTCGGCAGGGCTCACTTTGGCAAAAATCCCGTGCCCTCCCAGACCAAAACAGAGCTCCGCCGCCTCCTGCGCGCGCAGCTTGCCCGGATGACTCCCGCCGCCGCAGCGGCCGCCTCGGAAAGCATCCGCACGAGTATCCCATCCCTCCCGCGCTGGCAAGCGGCACGGGTCGTCGCCGCCTACGCCGCGCTTCCCGGCGAACCCGATCTGCGGCCTTTGGACTGGCTGCCCGAGCGCCAACTCCTCCTCCCGCGGGTCGCCGGCCAACATCTCGTCTTCCATGCCGTCAGCGATCCCGCGCAACTGAAATCCGGGGCTTTCGGCGTCCTCGAGCCCGACATCACGCAATGCCCCGTGGCAGATCCTGCGTCGGCCGGAATCATCTTCGTCCCCGGCCTCGCATTCACCGAGGACGGGCAGCGCCTGGGGCGCGGACGCGGATACTACGATCGGCTTCTCGCCACGCTCCCGCCAGCCGTCCTGCGCGTCGGGATTTGCTTCCCCTGCCAACTGATCGACTCCATCCCTCAGGAAACCCACGACGAATCCGTCGACCTTGTGCTCAGCTCGCCAGCTTGAAGCCGAAAGCCGTCAGCAAAGCGAAAGCAAAACACCAAGGCGCCACGCCCAGTGCAATGAAAGACACAATCTTCGGCGTCCGCTCCCCCGCGGCGAGAGCGATCACGGCCGTGGCCTGCGGTCCAATGGTCACCGGCGCGACGAGGCAAAGCCCCAGCAGACCGCCCCGGTCCCACATCCTCCAGATCAACTTCGCGGGATCACGTTGCACGGGAATTTTCAGCTTCTTCACGAGCCAGGCACGCAGGGGCGCACCGGCCAGCAAGACGACCGCGCCGCCTAACGTGTAACCAAGGCCGGCCGCGATGGCCGCCGTCCACGCAGCCGCGCCCGCCGCAATGCCGGCCGGAATGGCGGCAATGAAATAAATCGCCCCGAGACCGAAGGCCGTGGTCAGTCCGCTTGCACTTATCATGGAACCGCCATCCTAGCCCCGGGCGGGCGAGGCGCCATCTCTCCGTGATCCCGGAGCGCTCTGCGGTTTCCATCCACCGCCGCTCTCGATAGTCTTCTGCATCGTCCATGGACCCGAAATCCGCCGCCACCGACATTGCCCGCCGCCTGCAAGAGGCCGGACACACGGCCTATTTCGCCGGCGGTTGCGTGCGCGACGAACTGCTCGGCCTTGATCCGCACGACTACGACATCGCCACCTCGGCCAAACCCGAGGAGGTGCGGAAACTTTTCCCGCACACCCAAGCCGTCGGCGCCCACTTTGGCGTCATCCTCGTCATGGAGCACGGCCGCGCCTTCGAGGTCGCGACCTTCCGCTCGGACCACGAATACATCGACGGACGCCGTCCCGAGATGGTCACTTTTTCCACGCCCGAAGAAGACGCAGCGCGACGCGATTTCACCATCAATGGCATGTTCCACGATCCGGTGGCGGACCAATTCATCGATTTCGTCGGCGGCCGGGAGGACCTGAAATCACAGACCCTCCGCGCCATCGGCGATCCTGTGGCCCGATTTCGCGAAGACAAACTCCGCCTCCTCCGCGCTGTCCGCTTCGCCGCGCGGTTCGGCTATGACATCGATCCCGCCACATGGGCAGCTCTCCGCGCCCACGCCACGGACATTCACGCGGTGAGCGCCGAGCGCATACGCGAGGAGCTGGTCAAAATCCTCGCCCACCCGAGCCGCGTCCTCGGCTTCGACCTGCTCGACCAAAGCGGACTCCTCAAGCAAATCCTTCCCGAGATCGAAGCTCTCAAAGGCTGCGAACAGCCGGCCCAATTCCATCCCGAGGGGGACGTCTTCGTCCACACCCGCGCCATGCTGGAACTCCTTCCGCCCGACGCTCCCGCCAACCTCGCGCTCTCCGTGCTTTTCCACGACATCGGCAAGCCACCCACCTTCCGTTACCATGCGGACGAAGACCGTATCCGTTTCAGCGGACACGATCGCGTCGGCGCGGCCATGACAGAAAAACTCATGGAGCGCCTCCGCTTCTCGCGCCACGACATCGACCGCGTCGCCGAAGCCGTCCGGCAGCACATGGTCTTCAAAGACGTGCAGAACATGCGCACCGCCAAATTGAAACGCTTCATGGCCCGCGAGGGTTTCGACGAGGAACTCGAACTCCACCGCGTCGACTGCCAAAGCAGCCACGGAGCTCTCGACAATTACGATTTTCTCAAAACCAAAGCCGAAGAATTCGCCAACGAACCCCTCATCCCGCCGCCACTCCTCACCGGCCACGACCTCATGGCCCTCGGCTGGAAACCCGGCCCCCACTTCGGCCAAGTCCTCGAATCCATCCAAACCGCCCAACTCGAAGGAACACTAACCACCACCCAAGAAGCCCTCGCTTGGATTAAAGCGCACTACCCCGTTTGAAATTTCAAATTTCAAATCTTAAATCCCCGAAACCATGACCTACCAACGCTTCGAAGATTTACCGGTCTGGAACGCGGCTATTGCGTTGGCCGAAGGCTGCGAGGATTTCATTTTGGCCGCCAAAGACCGCATCACGTGGTCGAAACGCGACCAACTCGACCGCGCCTCCCTCTCCGTCTCCAACAACATCGCCGAAGGTTTCGAACGTGGGACGACCAACGAGCTGCTAAACTTCCTCTACATCGCCCGAGGCTCCGCCGGCGAAGTCCGTTCCATGCTCAGTTACTTCGAGCGCCGCCCCGCGCTCAAAGATCTCAAATCACAGATTTCAAATCTGAAATTGCAGGCGGAATCCTGCTCGAGACAGCTCCGCAAATGGGCCGAGTCCCTGCAAAATTCCGACATCAAAGGCCAACGCCACCTCAGCAACGCCGAACGCAACCGCCACGAACAACGCAAAAAAGCCAACGCCTTTATCGAAAAACTCAACGCCGCCCTCCCCGATGGACACCCGGCGAAAAAACCTCCAAAACGCTCCTCTGAGCCGAGCGAAAGCGAGACACCCCCGCCTTCTGAAATCTCAAATTTCCAATCTGAAATATCGTATCATGCCCTCTCTCCACGAAGCCACCGCTCTCCTTGAGCAATCCCTCCGCACCCGCCGCGTCCCTCCTCGGCCGCACCCGCACCGACGTCACGCGCGAATCCCTCTCGCGCCTGGCCAAAACGCCCTCACCTCAATTATCTGAAATCTCAAATCTGAAATCTGAAATCTCTCGTTCAGCGCAGCTCGCCGCGCTGAACGAGACAGTCCGCGCTTGCCGCAAATGCGAGCACCTCGCCGCGTCTCGCACGCAAACCGTCTTCGGCACCGGCAACCCCAACGCCGACCTCATGTTCGTCGGCGAGGCCCCCGGAGCGGATGAGGACAAGCAAGGCGAGCCCTTCGTCGGACGCGCCGGCGAACTCCTCACCAAAATCATCAACGCCATGGGCCTGACCCGCGACGACGTCTACATCGCCAACGTCCTCAAATGCCGCCCCGACATGCCGCCGAACACGCCCGGCAACCGCCCCCCCACGCCGCTCGAAATGCAACGCTGCCTCCCCTACCTGCGCGAACAGATCGCCATCATCCAACCGCGCGTCCTCGTCGCCCTCGGCAAAACCGCCATGGCTCGGGCTCACCGGCGCCGACCAATCCATGTCCGCCATGCGCGGCCGCTGGCACGAATTCGCAAACATTCCCCTGCTCCCCACGTATCATCCGTCCTACCTCCTCCGCAACGGCTCCAACACCGAGAAGCGCAAAGTCTGGGAGGACATGTTGCTGGTCATGGAAAAGCTCGGTCTGCCCATTTCGGAAAAACAGCGCGGCTTTTTCCGCTCTGCATCGTAAAAAGCCGGCCGCATGCTCTCCGCTTTCGGCTACAGCCTCGGCGCGCACTTCTTCCGCATCGTCCTTGCCCCCTTCACGCGACGCCGCGTCATCGGACTACCCAATGTCCCGCACACCGGACCCGCCATCCTCGCGCCCAACCACATCAGCCATTTCGACCCACCCCTCCTCGGCATCAGCGCCGACCGCCAGGTCGATTGGATGGCCATGGAGGAACTTTTCGAAAATCCCGTCCTTGCCGCCGTGCTCCGCTGGATCGGCTCATTCCCCGTGGGCCGCGGCAAAATGGACTACGCCGCCGTGCGCACCGCCATCGAACGCCTCAAGCGCGGACGCATGGTCGGCGTCTTCCCCGAAGGCGGACTCCGCGCCGGCCCCACCTCCGTCCTCGAAGGCGCTC
This sequence comes from uncultured Verrucomicrobiae bacterium, assembly GCA_963776165.1. GTDB lineage: Bacteria > Verrucomicrobiota > Verrucomicrobiia > Chthoniobacterales > JACTMZ01 > JACTMZ01. Next base: position 191,513 of record CAVZLI010000001.1, on the reverse strand, counting down.
CGCTCAAACCCGGCGTGGCCGCTCTCGCGCAGATGACCCAGGCCCCCGTCATCCCCTGCGCCGTTATCGGCACCGACGCTCTCTACAATCCCGGACGCTGGCTGCCATGGCGCCACTCCAAGGTCTGGATCGTCTTCGGCGCCCCGCTGGCCCCGCCCGCCTCCACCGGCGACAAAGCCGCCGCCCGCGACGCCTTCGAGCAACTCCTAGGCAACCGCATCCGCGAACTCTACCAGCACACCGTGCGCGAAGAAAAAATCCCCGCCGACTGCCTCCCGCAAACCCCGCAAAAGCGCAAAGGCCGCGAATGAATCTCCATCTGCACTCCCAAGGGGCACAGGCGTCCCGCCCGTCACGACCCGGTAGGGCCCGCTGGCCCAGCGGGCCGCTGCCTTCCGCCTCCCCGCTATGACATTCCTCCGCCGTCCCTGGGCCCGCGTGACCGACGCCTCGACCTGCGCCCTGCTCAATTTGGCGCAGTGGCGCCACCGCCACCACGCCACCACACGCAACGACCTCGAAACCTACCTCGCCGTCTGCGAATCCCTCGACCGCCACAACTTCTACGCCGCCCCGCCCCTCGAGCCCGTCGAGGAATCCCCCGGCCACCTTGTCTGGCCCACTCCGCACGCCAGCGGACTCGACCACAACGACCGCGCCTCCGCTTGGCTGCAACCCTGCGACCGCGGTTGGTCCGCCCCGACCGTCCTCATCCTCCACGCCCTCATGTCGGTCAACGACCTCGGCTACCGCCGCCTCGCCGCCAAATTCAACGCCCTCGGCTGGAACGCCGCCTTCCTCCATCTTCCCTTCCACTACGCCCGCCGTCCGCCCGGCTACCTCAACGGCGAGCTGGCCGTCACCGCCGACCTGATCCGCAACAGCGAAGGACTCCGTCAAGGCGTGAGCGAGATGCGCCAGCTTATGGCGTGGCTCCGCGCCAAAGGTTGCCGCGAATTCGGCATTTATGGCACCAGCTACGGTGCGTGGACCGGTGCTCTGCTCGCTTCGCTGGAGCACGACATCTCGTTCATCGCGCTCCTCCAACCCATCGCCGATGTCGAGCACGCCATCTGGCAAAGCCCCGCCGGCGCGACCATCCGCCGCCTCCTTCATCGTAATGGCATCGACCGCACCCTGACCGCGCGCCACGCCCACCTCAGTTCCCCCCTCCACGTCAAACCACAAACCTCCCCCGACCGCATCATCCTCGCCATCGGCGCCTACGACCGCATCGCTCCACCCGACCGCGTCGAGGCCCTGGCCCACGCTTGGGACGGCGCCCGCCTCCTGACCAGCCCGCAGGGCCACTTCGGCTACGTCGCCGCCCGTGACATGTTCGCCGTCGTGAGCGAAATCATCGCCTGATCCCGCCCCGCGCCATATCCTTTCGACGCACACACCGAAATCCTCAAGTTCCCAATGCTCGCCGTCATCACCACCGGACCTGCCGCCGCGCCGATCGACGATGTGCGTCACATCACCAACTTCGCCACCGGGGAGATCGGCGCCCTGCTCGCCGCAGACCTCGCCGCCCGCGGCTTCGAGCCACTCCTCTACCGCGCCCGCGGCGCCACGCACACCAGCGTGCCACCTGGCGCCCTCCTGCACGAATTCACCACCAACCGCGATCTGGCCCGCGCCCTCGAGGAATTATCCGAAACCCGCGGCCCCGATATCCGTGCCGTCTTCCACGCCGCCGCGCTCTCGGACTACTCCGTGGCCGCCGTGCGCGGGCCTGACGGATCGCTCAACAGCACACACAAGATTCCCGGCGACCTGCCGCAAATCCACCTCGTCCTCGAGCCCGCCGCAAAAATCCTCCCGCGCCTGCGCGGTTGGTTCCCGCGTGCATGGATCGCCGGGTGGAAATACGAACTCGAAGGCACCCGCGAGGATGCCGTGGAGATCGCGCGCACCCAGCTCGCGCAGAAACGCACCGACGCCACCATCATCAATGGCGCCGCCTACGGCCCCGGATTCGGAGTCCTCGCCGGCGACCAATCGCCGATCCATTTCGCCACCAAGCGCGAGGTGGCTCAATTTCTGGCCTCGCGGGCGGAAGCCTTTGCCAACTCCCATAAATAAAGGTCTCGCGGAGAAGACCCATTGTGAATAAGTGCCCCTACGAGCACCAACAGCACCTCACGTTCTGCAGCGCAACAAGTTGAACCTCAACAGCTAAAAATTTTTTCGCGCTGTCACAAAAAATCTCTTTTCCACCCCTACAGGTTGTGGCTTTATAGCACAACTCACCCACATATTGTGGTGTCGGGTCTGCCGGTGATCTCCCCCAAGGGTTGACTGGTTGGCGCTAACCCCTCCCCTACGAGACAAGATTCCATGATCGCAACAAAATCATCCTTCCGTTCCAAAACCCGCAAATCGTCCTCCTCGCGCTCCGCCTCGTCGCGCGCCACAAAACCCGCCCCGGCGAGCCGCACGCGGTCGACCGGACGCAGCAAAGCTCTCAAATTCGAACCGCGCTTCCACACGCAGTCCGGCACACCGTTCGACCACGTCGAATGGGACAAGCGGACCGCCGAGATCAACGACGACTCAGGCAAAGTGATCTTCCAACAGGAAAACGTCGAAGTCCCGCGCAGCTGGAGCGCCCTCGCCACCAAGATCGCCGTCTCGAAATATTTCTACGGCGACATCTCCAACGGCACCGATCCGCACCAAGGCGGCCGCGAGACGTCCATCCGCCAACTCATCCACCGCGTCACCCGCACCATCACCGACTGGGGCAAACGCGACGGCTATTTCGCCGATGACGCCAGCGCCGAGGCCTTCTACAACGACCTCACCTGGCTCTGCCTCCACCAGCACGGCGCATTCAACTGCCCCGGTCTGGTTCAACGTCGGCCTCTACCAGCAATACGGCATCGGCAAAGACGCCGGCCAAGGCAACTGGTTCTTGAACCACCTCACCGGCGAAGCCGAGCGCGCACCCACGCAATACGAATACCCGCAGGCCAGCGCCTGCTTCATCCAGTCCGTCGAGGACACCATGGAGGACATCATGCGACCTCGCCAAGAGCGAGGCCATGCTTTTCAAATACGGCTGCGGCACCGGCACCGACCTCTCCACCCTGCGCTCGACCCGCGAGAAACTTAGCGGCGGCGGCAAGCCGAGCGGTCCGCTCTCCTTCCTCAAAGTCTACGACCAGGTCGCCAACGTCGTGAAGAGCGGCGGCAAAACCCGCCGCGCCGCCAAGATGAACACCCTCAAGGACTGGCACCCCGACATCGAGGAATTCATCGAGGCCAAGACGAACGAGGAGAAGAAAGCCTGGGCGCTCATCGAGCAGGGCTATGACGGCTCCTACAACGGCGACGCCTACGGCTCGGTCATGTATCAGAACGAAAACCTGACCGTCCGCGTCACCGACGAGTTCATGGAGGCCGCCGTCGCCGGCCGCGAATGGTGGACCACCGCCGCGTCACCGACGGCGAGCCCTGCGAGAAGAAAGACGCCCGCGACCTTCTCCGCAAGATCGCCGAAGGCACCCACGTCTGCGGCGACCCCGGCATGCAGTTCGACACCACCATCCACAACTGGCACACCTGCAAGGGCACCGGCCGCCAGAACTCGACCAACCCGTGCTCCGAATACCTGTTCCTCGACAACACGGCCTGCAACCTCGCCTCGCTCAACCTGATGAAGTTCAAACGCGAGGACGGCACCTTCGACGTCGAGCGCTTCAAGGCCGCCGTGCGCATCTTCATCACCGCGCAGGAAATCGTCGTCGACAACGCCAGCTACCCGACCAAGGAGATCGCGGAGAACAGCCACATCTTCCGCACCCTCGGCCTCGGCTACGCCAACCTCGGCGCGCTCATCATGAGCTACGGCTACGGCTATGACAGCCGACGAGGGCCGCGCCCTGGCCGGCGCGATCACCTCGATCATGACCGGCCACGCCTACGAGCAGAGCGCCCGGATCGCCGGCATCACCGGGCCCTTTCCCGGCTACCACGACTCCAGCGCCAGCGGCGTCGAAGAACCCGTCGCGCCGGACAACGTCGAACCCATGCTCGAAGTCATCGCAACTGCACCGCGACGCCGTCGAGAAAATCGAGAAGTCCGACGAATTCGCATCCCTCAAGGACGAAGCCCGCCAGGTCTGGGACGAAGCCCTGGCGCCTCGGCCAGCAGCACGGCTACCGCAACGCCCAGGTCACGGTCCTCGCCCCGACCGGCACGATCGGCTTCCTCATGGATTGCGACACCACCGGCATCGAACCCGACATCGCGCTGGTGAAATACAAGCTCCTCGCCGGCGGCGGCATGCTCAAGATCGTCAACCAGACGGTCCGCCCCGCCCTGCAGAACCTCGGCTACAGCGACGCCGAGATCGAAGCCATCATCGCCCACATCGACAAATTCGACACGATCGAGGACGTCGACGGAAGACGGCCAGACGCACCGGAGCGGACTCCGCCCCGAGCACTCTCCGGTCTTCGACTGCGCCTTCAAGCCGATGCGCGGGGAACGCAGCCTCAGCTACCACGGCGCACATCCGCATGATGGCCGCCGCCCAGCCGTTCCTCTCCGGCGCCATCTCCAAGACGGTCAACCTGCCCGAGCACGCCACGGTCGAGGACATCATGGACACCTACGTCGAAGGCTGGAAACTCGGCCTCAAGGCCATCGCCATCTACCGCGACGGCTCCAAGCGCTCCGCCCCGCTCAATCACCGACAGAAAGAAACACGGCACCGGCAGCTCCGCCGAGCTCGAGGCCGAACTCGCAGACAAGACCGAGTTCGAGGACCGCATCATCGAGCTCGAAGAACGAACTCGACGGCACTGCGCTGCAAGCTCGACCAGCCGACCGCGCCACCGCCTGCCCGACACCCGCGTCGCGCTCACCCACAAGTTCGAGATCGCCGGCCACGAGGGCTACATCACCGTCGGCCTCTTCGAGAACGGCCAGCCCGGGCGAGCTCTTCATCCACATGGCCAAGGAAGGCAGCACCATCGGCGGCCTGATGGACACCGTGGCCACGCTCACCTCGATGGCGCTGCAATACGGCGTGCCGCTCGAGAGCCTGGTCAAGAAGTTCGCCTACCAGCGCTTCGAGCCCAGCGGCTTCACCAAGAACCCGGACATCCGCAACGCCATCAGCATCACCGACTACGTGTTCCGCTGGCTCGGCTGCCAGTTCATCAAAGGCTACAAAGAAGCCACCTCGCCCAACCGCAACCAGCCGGAACTCCCCATGAAGGAAATTCCCGAGATGGAACGCCGCGCGGTCAACCGCCCGGTCTCCGACCTCCAACGCACCGGCGAACGCGAAATCATCGACGTCATCACCCAGACGCAGAACAGCGAAGGCACCCCGGTTCACATCGCCGGCACCGCCACCCACGCCGAACGCGTCCAAGGCGCGCTGGGCACCATGTATATGGACACCACCTGCTCCAACTGCGGCAGCAGCAAAGTGATCCGCGCCGGCGCCTGCGGCGTCTGCACCGAGTGCGGCACCAGCCAAGGCTGCAGCTAAAAGATTGTTGCGCCACTTCGCGCACCAAACCGGGCCCGGGGAAGCAATTCCCCGGGCTTTTTGTCTTTCTTCTGGAATCTGAAATTTCAAACCTCCAATCCTCCCGCCTCCTGAAATCTTAAATTTCAAATCTGAAATCCGCAGACTTGCACCCAAGCCCCACTTCAGCCACGTTACTCCGTTCATCACATGGCCTGTGGTGTAATGGTAACACAGCGGCCTTTGGAGCCGTTATTCATGGTTCGAGTCCATGCGGGCCAGCCACTTCCGTGAGACTTTTCCCTTTGCCCCCCACGCCCGGAAGTCGTAGTCCTTCATCTCCAACGCAGTTCGTTTCATGAGCAAAATCCTCCCTGTCCCGCTTTTCATCGGCGGCGAATGGACCAATGTGTCCGGCGTCCCCACCACCCCAGTCCATAATCCGTCCGTCGGCGAAGTCATCGCCGAGACCCCGCTCTGTGGCGCCGACACCGTCGATCAAGCCGTGCGCGCCGCCGCCGAGGCATTCCCCAAGTGGATGGAAACCCCGCCCGTCGAACGCGCCCGCATTTTGATGAAGCTCAAGGTCATGCTCGAAGACCACTTCGAGGAACTGGCCCAAAGCGTGACCCGCGAGCACGGCAAGACGCTGGCCGAGGCACGCGGCGATGTGCGACGCGGGCTGGAAAACATCGAATTCGCCTGCGGCGCGCCCTCGCTCCTCATGGGCGAGTCGCTGGAAAATGTGGCGCGCGGCATCGATTGCGATTCCATCCGCCAACCTCTCGGCGTGGTCGCCGGCATCACGCCATTCAATTTCCCCGCCATGGTCCCCCTCTGGATGTGGCCCATGGCTATCGCCTGCGGAAACACCTTTGTCCTCAAACCCAGCGAGAAAGTCCCGCTCACCTCGATCCGCATCGCGCAGCTCGCGGAAAAGGCCGGGCTTCCTCCCGGGGTGCTCAACCTCGTTCACGGCGGACGCGAAGCCGTCGATGCCATCCTCAAGCACCCGACGATCAAAGCCGTCTCCTTCGTCGGCTCGACCCCGATCGCCAAATACATCTACGAAACGGGCACGGCTCACGGCAAACGCGTGCAAGCCGCCGGGGGCGCGAAAAATTTCGTTCTTATCATGCCCGATGCGGACGTGACCAATTCCGCCACCGGCCTCGTCGAATCCGCCTTCGGCTGCGCCGGCGAGCGCTGCATGGCCAGCTCCACCGCCGTGGCCATCGGCGATGCGGCCCACACCGTCCTGCCCGCGCTGGTCGATGTCGTTGCCAAAATCCGCGTCGGCCCGACCGACCGCGACCCGCAGGCCCAGATGGGCGCCGTCATCACCCGCGAACACGCCGACCGCGTCTGCAACCTCATCACCCAAGCCGCCGACCAAGGCGCCAAACCCCTCACCGACGGACGCCACACCAAAGTGGAGTCCGCCCCGAAAGGTTTCTACGTCGGCCCCACCGTCCTCGATCACGTCCTGCCCGACATGATCACCATGAAAGAAGAAGTTTTCGGCCCCGTGCTCAACGTCGTCCGCATGGAAGACCTCGACTCCGCCATCGAACTGGCCAACCGCTCCATCTACGGCAACGGCGCCGCCATTTTCACGCGAAGCGGCAAAGCGGCCCGCGAATTCCGTCACCGCATCCAAGCCGGCATGGTCGGCGTGAACATCGGCGTCCCCGCCCCCATGGCCTTCTTCCCCTTCAGCGGATGGCACCAATCGTTCTTCGGCGACCTCCACATCCAAGGCCGCGAAAGCGTCGCCTTCTACACCCAGCAAAAAGTCACCACCACCCGCTGGTTCAGCTACGGGGAGGGTTCTATTTGGTCGGACAAATAGAACCTTGTGACATGTGACTTGTGACGAGTGACAAGCACGACAATCCGAAAGCGCAGGGATATCGTGATCTCGTTGTTTGGCAAAAAGGCATCTCCCTCGCGCGTGAGATTTACCTTCTCACAAGGAAGTTGCCGGCCGATGAAAAGTTCGGCCTTGTGTCGCAGATGCGCCGCGCCGCTGTATCAGTCCCTTCGAACATCGCCGAAGGCCAGGCGCGCCACACCACCGGTGAGTTCATCCAGTTCATCTCCCACGCCGAGGGATCGGTGGCCGAACTCGACACCCAACTGACCCTGTGTCAGGACTTGAAACTTCTAAATTCGCAAGAAACCGCCAATGCCACAGGTCTCGTCGACGAACTCCGCCGCATGCTCAACGGTCTCCGCCGCAAGCTTACCACGCTCAAGTAACAACACCCAACTCGTCACACGTCACAAGTCCCATGTCACTTCTCATTAAAAATGCCGACATCATCAACGCCGACACGCGCTACACCGCCGACATCCTGTGCGAAGGCGATACCATCAACCGGATCGACCAGAACATCACCCCGCCCGCGGGCGCCGAAGTGATCGACGCTGCCGGCAAACATGTCTTCCCCGGCTTCATCGACCCGCACACGCATATTTTCCTGCCCTTCATGGGCACGGTTTCGAAGGACAATTACGAGACCGGCACCAAAGCCGCACTTGTCGGGGGCACCACGACGATTTTCGAAATGGTCTGTCCTTCGCGCGACATGGCGCCGGCCGAGGGCTTTGCCACTTGGCAGGCCCAGGCCGAGGGCAAGGCCTGCTGCGATTACACTTTCCACATGGGGGTGACCCGCTTCGACGCGGACTCGGCCAAACAACTGCGCGAAATCGTCAAACAGGGCGTGGGCAGCTTCAAAGTCTTCCTCGCTTACAAGGGCGCGTTCGGGGTCGATGACACCGAACTTTGGGAAACCCTCAAACTGGCCAAAGAACTCGGCGTCATCGTCACGGCCCACTGCGAGAACGAAACGCTCGTCGCGCAGTTGCAAAAAGAACTCCTCGCCGCCGGCCGCACCGGACCCGACGCCCACCATGACAGCCGGCCGCCTTACGTCGAAGCCGAGGGCGTGCACCATTTGATGTCCTTCGCCGCCCTGACCGGCGCGCACACTTACATCGTCCACCTCAGCTGCCTCGAGGCCCTGCGCGAGGCGATCAACGCGCGTGAGCGCGGGGTGAATGTGTTCGTCGAGACCCTCATCCAATACCTTGTCCTCGACAAAACCTACGCCGAGAAGCCCGACTTCGAGGGTGCCAAGTTCGTCATGTCCCCGCCCCTGCGCGATGTTTCGAACCAGCAAATTCTCTGGGACGGACTGGCCAGCGGCTTGGTCAACACCGTCGGCACGGACCACGCACCGTTCGACTTCGAGGAACAGAAGAAGCGGATGGGCCAAGACGACTTCACCAAGATCCCCAATGGCATCCCGTCCATCGAGGACCGCATCAATCTGCTCTACACGCACGGCGTGAAAAAAGGGCGCCTGACCCTCCAGCAGTTGGTCGCCGTGGCCAGCACCAATGCCGCGAAAATCTTCGACCTCTACCCGCGCAAGGGCGTGATCCAACCCGGGGCCGATGCCGACCTTGTCATCTACGATCCGTCCTACCGCGGCAAACTCTCGGTCAAGACCCAGACCCAAAACGTCGACTACAATGCCTTCGAGGGCTGGGAAATCGAGGGACGCCCATCGATCGTCACCGTCCGCGGCGAGGTCGCCGTCCGCGACGGAAAGTTCGTCGGCACCGTTGGCCGTGGCCGCTTCCTCCAGCGGAAGCCCTCGCATTTCTGATCTCCGAGTCTTGCCCCGCTGGTCGCGGCGGTCTATGACCGCCGGTGCATTCCATGCGCCCCGCACCCGACAATCACGACCCGCACCTCTGGAACAAGGACCTCGCTCCGGTCCAACCGGAGCGGCGCACTTGGACCACGTGGAACGTCGCCGCCCTCTGGGTCGGCATGGCCGTGTGCATCCCGACTTACATGCTGGCCGCGGGCCTCATCCAACAGGGAATGAATTGGAGCCAGGCGCTCCTCGTTATTTTCCTCGGCAACCTCATCGTCCTCGTGCCCATGACGCTCAACGCGCATCCGGGCACTAAATACGGCATCCCCTTCCCCGTTCTGCTGCGGGCCTCGTTCGGTCCGTGGGGTTCGAATATTCCCGCACTCATGCGTGGCATCGTGGCCTGCGGATGGTTTGGCATCCAAACATGGGTCGGCGGCGCCGCCATCTACGCCACGGCCGGCGTCATATTCGGCTTCGATGCTACCGAACGCGTGCCACTGCCCGTCCTCGGCATCTCGGCCGGCGAGTTCACATGCTTCATGATTTTCTGGGCGGTCAACGTCTACTTCATCCTGCGTGGGATGGATTCCATCAAATGGCTCGAGGCCCTCAGCGCGCCATTCCTGCTCCTCGTCGGTCTGCTGCTCGTCTGGTGGGCTTGGGGTGCGGCTGACGGATTTGGTCCGATCTTCTCGCAACCCAGTCGCCTCGGCACCGAGGAAGCGTTCTGGCCGATTTTCGGGGCTGGACTGACCGCCATGGTCGGCTACTGGGCCACGCTCTCGCTCAATATCCCGGACTTTTCCCGCTACGCCCGAGACCAGCGCGCGCAGATCACCGGACAAGCCATCGGTCTGCCAACGACCATGACACTCTATTCGTTCGTCGGCATCATCGTGACCAGTGCCACCGTTGTCATTTTCGGCGAGGCCCTGTGGGATCCGGTGAAATTGATCGCCCGCATCGGTAGTCCGGCCGTCTCCGCCCTCGCCTTGGTGGTCCTCGCCGTCGCCACCCTCTCGACCAACATCGCCGCCAACGTCGTCTCGCCCGCCAACGACTTCTCCAACCTCAACCCCCGCCGCATCAGCTTCCGCACCGGCGGACTCATCACCGCCTTCATCGGTGTCCTGATGTTTCCGTGGAAACTTTACGAGGACCCCAGCGGCTATATTTTCACCTGGCTCATCGGCTACAGCGCACTGCTCGGACCCATCGCCGGCATCATGATCGCGGACTACTTTGTCATCCGCCGCCGATATCTGAATGTTGACGACCTCTATCGCTCGCATGGCGTTTACCGTTACAGCGGCGGATTCAGCCTTGTTGGTTTCGCGGCGCTCTTTCTCGCAGTCGTCCCCAACCTGCCAGGCTTCCTCGTCGCCGTGCACTGGGCGCCGGCCGAGGCGTTCCCGTCCTGGCTGGTCGCGAGCTATCATTATGCATGGTTTGTGGGCTTCGCGTTGGCATTTTTGCTGTATACTCTTCTTCGCAAGCTGTTCCCGAACCGATGAAAACACCCGCACTCCCCCCGACCGATCACCAACCCCGGCCCTACACCGGCCCTTCGCCCGACGAGGTTCTCGCCCTGCGCAAGCAGTTCATGAACCCCGGTATTTTTCTCTACTACAAGAAGCCCCTCATGATCGTCGAGGGCCGCATGCAATACGTGTGGGACGAGACGGGCAAACGCTACCTCGACGGCCTCGGCGGCATCGTCACCATCAGCGTCGGCCACTGCCACCCCCACGTCATCGAGGCCGGCAACAAACAGAGCGAACTGTACCAGCACTCGACCACAATCTACTTGCACCCGAACGTCTCGCGATACGCCGAGAAACTCGCCTCGAAAATGCCCGGCGACCTCAAGGCTTGCTACTTCGTCAACTCCGGTTCGGAAGCCAACGACCTCGCCATCCTCATGGCCCGGGCCTACACGGGCAATTTCGACATCATCGCCCTGCGCAACGCCTACCACGGCGGCAACCACGCCACCATGGGGGTTACCGCGCACGGCACGTGGAAATACAACATCCCCCAGGCCTTCGGCGTGCACCACGCGCTGGCACCGTATCCTTACCGCGGCATCTGGGGTTATGATGACCCGCAAGCCGGACCCAAATACGCCAATGACGTGAAGGAAATCATCGACTTCGCCAGCTCCGGACGCATCGCCGGCTTCATCGCCGAATCGATCCAGGGCGTCGGCGGCTTCGTCGAATTCCCGCCCGACTATTTGAAGAATGTCTACCAGCACGTCCGCGCCGCCGGTGGCGTGTGCATCGCCGACGAAGTCCAGACCGGTTTCGGCCGGACGGGCACTCATTTCTGGGGCTTCGAAACGCAGGGTGTTATCCCCGACATTGTCACCATGGCCAAGGGTATCGGCAACGGGTGCCCCCTCGCCGCCGTCGTCACCACCCACGAAATCGCGCAGTCCCTCGTCGGCAAAGTCCACTTCAACACCTTCGGCGGCAACCCCGTGGTCAGCGCCATGGGCCACGCCGTCCTCGAGGTTATCGAACGGGACAAGTTGCAGGAGAATTCGCACAAAATGGGCGAATACATCCTCGCCGGACTGAACAAGCTGAAGAAAAAGCACAAAATCATCGGTGATGTCCGCGGCAAGGGCCTCATGCTCGGCATCGAAATGGTCAAGGACCGCGAAACCAAGGAACCCGCCACCGCGGAATGCGCGCAGGTGCTGGAAACCGCTCGCGATCTCGGACTCCTCCTCGGCAAAGGCGGATTGCGCGGACAGACCATCCGCTTCGCCCCGCCCATGTGCATCAACCAAGCCGACGCCGACTTCCTCCTCGAGGTCCTCGACGAATCCTTCAGCCGGCTGTGAACCATATACGGACACGCGAGCCGCGTGTCCCTACCCGGGTAGGGACGAGCCGCCGGCTCGTCCGCCCACGATGAGCGTCATCCTCGAAGAGTTGCTTGCCGCCCGGCGCGCCGGGCGTCCCTGCGCCCTCGCCACCGTGGCAGCGACCAAAGGTTCCGTGCCGCGCCACGCCGGCGCCAAAATGATCGTCTATGCGGACGGCTCGATTTCCGGCACGGTCGGCGGCGGCAAATTCGAATCGCTCGTCATCGCCCAAGCCCTCGACTGCCTCGCCCGCCGGGAGCCGCTCCTCGAAACCTGGCCCCTCCGCGAGGATCAGCCCGATTCCTTCGGCGCCATCTGTGGGGGCGAAGTCACGGTCTTCATTGAACCGGAACTCCCGGCCCACCGCCTCCTCATCATCGGCGGCGGACACTGCGCGCAGGCCATCGCAAAACTGGCCAGCGAATGCGGCTTCCACGTCACCGCCCTCGAAGACCGGGACGATATTCTCGCCAAATGTGAAGCCGCGCACGTCCGCCTTACCGATCCCGCGCCGGGTTACATCTCCGCCCATGACTGGGACCGCAACGACGCTCTCGTCATCGTCAGCCGCCACTACGACATCGACCGCGAAGCCCTCGCCGCCGCACTGCGGCATGGCGGCATGGGCTACATCGGCATGATCGGCAGCCGCCGCAAGGTCATCCAGGTTTACGATCAGCTCAAAGCCGAAGGCATCACCCCCGAGCAACTCGCCACCGTCTACGCCCCCCTTGGCCTCGACATCGGTTCGGACTCCCCGGCCGAAATCGCCGTCAGCGTCCTCGCGGAAATCCTCATGGTCCTGCGCGGCAAAACCGGGCGCCCCCTCAAAGTGGGAAACTCCTGATCGTCAAACCTTCGCCTCGAGATCGGCGATGAGGCGTTTCGCGGCGTCGGGAATGACCGTGCCCGGGCCGAAGATTTCCGCGGCGCCGTTTTGCTGGAGAAATTCGTAGTCCTGGTGCGGGATGACCCCGCCGACCACCACGAGAATGTCGGGGCGGCCGAGTTTTTTCAGCTCGGCGACCAACTGGGGCAGCAGGGTCTTGTGGCCCGCGGCGAGGGAACTGAAGCCCACGATATGCACGTCGTTTTCCACGGCCTGCTTGGCTGTTTCTTCAGGTGTCTGGAAAAGTGGACCGATATCCACGTCGAATCCGAGATCGGCGAAGGCGGTGGAGACCACCTTGGCCCCGCGATCGTGTCCGTCCTGGCCGATCTTGGCCACCAGCATGCGCGGGCGGCGCCCGTGGCGCTTGGCGAAGTCATCGCTCATGCGGCGCACTTCGGCGATCTGCTGGTTCTCGCCGAACTCGCGTCCGTAGACGCCGGAAATCGATCGCACCACGGCCATGTGGCGACCATACACCTTCTCCATGGCGTCGGAAATCTCCCCGAGCGTGGCGCGGGCACGGGCGGCGTCGACCGCGAGGGCCAGCAAGTTGCCTTGGCCGCTTTCGGCCGCGGACGTCAGAGCCTCGAGCGCCGCTGTGACCTTGGTGTTGTCGCGCTCGGCGCGCAGCTTCTCCAATTGAGCGACTTGCTCCTCGCGCACGGCGGTGTTGTCGACCTCGAGGATATCCAGCGGGGCTTCCTCGGAGAGTTGGTATTTGTTCACGCCGACGATGGTCTCGCTGGCCGAATCGATGCGGGCCTGACGCCGCGCCGCGGCTTCCTCGATGCGCATTTTCGGCAGACCCGTGTTGATCGCCTTGGCCATGCCGCCGAGCTTCTCCACCTCGACGAGGTGCGTCCAAGCGCGGTCGATGAGGTCGCGGGTCAGGCTCTCGACGTAATAGGAACCGCCCCACGGGTCGACCGTGCGGCAGATCCCGCTCTCCTTCTGCAGGAAAATCTGGGTGTTGCGCGCGATGGCCGCCGAGAAGTCCGTGGGCAGGGCAATGGCCTCGTCGAGCGAGTTGGTGTGCAGCGACTGCGTGCCGCCAAAGGCGGCGGCCATGGCTTCGATGCAGGTGCGGACCACATTGTTGTAGGGATCCTGCTCGGTCAGGCTCCAGCCGGAGGTCTGCGAGTGGGTGCGCAGGGCCAGCGACTTCGGGCTCTTGGCGCCGAGGCCGCGCATCAGCTTGGCCCAGAGAACCCGCGCCGCACGCATCTTGGCGATCTCCATGAAGAGGTTCTTCCCCTGGGCCCAGAAAAAGGAAATGCGCGGGGCGAAGGCGTCGATCGGGATGCCCGCTTGAACTCCGGTGCGCACATATTCCACGCCGTCGGCCAAGGTGTAGGCGATCTCGAGGTCGGCCGGGGCGCCGGCTTCGTGCATGTGGTAGCCGGACACGCTGATGCTGTTGAACTTCGGCATTTTCTCCGAGGTGTAGGCGAAAATGTCGGCCACGATGCGCATCGAGGCTTCGGGCGGATAAATGTAGGTGTTCCGCACCATATATTCCTTGAGGATGTCGTTCTGGATCGTGCCGGTGAGCTTTTCCGGCGGCACCCCCTGCTCCTCGGCGGCCACGATGTAGAACGCCATGATCGGAATGACGGCGCCGTTCATCGTCATGGAGACAGACATCTTGTCGAGCGGGATGCCGTCAAAGAGCATCTTCATGTCGAGGATGGAATCGACCGCCACGCCGGCCTTGCCGACATCACCGACGACCCGCGGATGGTCCGAGTCGTAGCCGCGGTGGGTGGCCAGATCGAAGGCCACGCTCAGGCCCATTTGTCCGGCGGCCAGATTACGACGGTAAAAGGCGTTGCTCTCGCGCGCGGTGGAAAATCCCGCGTATTGGCGGATGGTCCACGGACGCACGACATACATCGTCGGATAAGGTCCGCGCAAATACGGCGCGAGGCCCGCGGTGAAGCCGAGTTGCGGACAATCGGCACGGTCGTCCGGACCGTAGACCGATTTGACCGTGATGTGTTCCATGGTCTCCCCGGAGGACGACGGAGCCGGGGTCGCGTCCGGCCCGGCGACGGGGGCGGGCGCATCCGCGAGTTCCCCGAGATCCGGGCGGACCAGATCCCACGCGGCATCGGCAATTTCCTTGGTCAACGACTCGACAAACCACGAACCGCCGCCCGCGTCGGCCACGCCAGCCAAGAGACATTCCTCGCGGAGAATACGTTGGGTGTTGAAAGCCAGGCGCTGCGAGAATCCGGCTTGGCCGCCATCGAACGGCAACACGGTAAGACTGTCGCACCCGCCGAGAACCGCGGCACAGGCGTCCACGGTGTAGCGCAAGATGTTGGTGTGAGGTTCCTCACCCTCGCGGGGTGCTGGGACCGTCACCGCATGGATGACCATGCGCGCTGCTGCGGGGGATCCGCCGAGGGCGGCGACAAGGCGGGCCCAACCGTGGCGGGCAGCGCGGAGTTTGGCCAAGATGACGAAAAATTCTCCGGACGCGGCAAAGGTGAAACGGATTTTCCCGGCAGCCTCGTCGACCGATTGACCGGAAGCCTGCAAGGAACGCAGGGCCTCGACGCCATGTGTCCACGCCCAAGCAACTTCCGCGGCCGCACCGGATGCCGCTTGCGAGGCGGCATCGATGCGCACCCCGCCCTCGGGCAAGCGCGGTTCGCCTTGCTCGACCGTCGTCCAATCGGCCGACGCTTTGCCGCCGCGCACATAAGGAAAAACTCCCGGGGCAGCATCCCCACTGGGCAAGAGCGAGGAGTTTTCGGAAGTGTAGATCGGTTCGATCCGGAGTCCGTCGGGCGTTTGCGAAACGAGATCGGCCAGCGGTTTTCCCTTGAGGGAAGCTTCGGCAGCGGCACGCCAGTCGGCGAGGGACGCCGGTGGAAATTCGGAGAGGTCGAGCTTGTCGGCGAAGAGGTCGCTCATCCGGCTACCTCCTCGACCTCGACGGTGTGTTTTTTTCCTTCGATATGCATGAGATATTTTTTCGGACGCGCGCCCGGACGCGGCGGTGAGGCGGCGGGGGCGGCGGCCGGCGGTGCCGGTGCGGGCGCGGACGGCTTCTCGCCACGCAGGAGTTTCTCCGTCTCAACGGGAAACATGGCAAAGAGAACCGCCGTCTCGTCGTCGTCCGGCAGGTCCTTTTCTTTGAGTTTGTCGCGCAGGGCCGGAAGGCCGGGTTCGAGCAAATCGGCGGGGCGGACTTGGACAGCTTTCTTGCCGCTTTGTTTTTCGACTTGCGCGAGCAACTCCTTGTCGACCGGACCGGGGGTTTTTCCGTATTTGCCGAGGACGACATCCTGGGCGGGCTGGGAGATCATTTTCCAGCGTCCGAATTTGACGTTGAGCATGGCCTGCGTGCCGACGATCTGTGAGGTCGGCGTGACCAGCGGGATGTAACCGAGGGCTTGGCGCACCACGGGCATTTCTTTGAGCACTTCGTCATAGCGTTCGGCCATGCCCTGCTCCTTGAGCTGGTTGCGGAAGTTGCTCAGCATGCCGCCGGGGACTTGGTAGGTCAGAATGTCGACGTCGACCCGCTCGTTGGCCGGGTTGGTGAAGGACTTCAACTCGGCGTAAACTTTTTCGAAGTGTCCGCGCAGGCGCGCAAGGCGCTCGCGGTCGTAGTCCGGACAACGCGGATTCCCCTCGAGCAGGGCCATCATGCGCAGCGTATCCGGTTGCGAGGTGCCATTGGCGAAGGGAACGACGGAGGTCTCGACCACATCGACACCCGCTTCGATCGCCGCGAGGTAGGACGAAGCGGCCAAACCGGCGGTGTCGTGGCTGTGCAGGATGATCGGCACTTTGACGCGCTTTTTCAGCGCGGAGACCAGATCGTAGGCGATCTTGGGCGTGATGAGCCCAGCCATGTCCTTGATGCTGATCGATTGGCAGCCGAGATCGACGAGGTCCTCGCCGAATTCGACGAAGGCTTCGACGGTGTGGACGGGGCTGATGGTGTAGCAAATCTCCCCGCGGGCCTGCTTGCCGGCCGCGAGCGTGGTGCGGATGGATGTCTCCAGGTTGCGCGGGTCGTTGAGGGCATCGAAGATCCGCAGCACGTCCATGCCGCGATCCGCCGTGCAGCGCACGAAGGCCTCGACCACGTCGTCCGGGAAGCTGGTGTATTGGACGATATTCTGACCGCGCAAGAGCATCCCGTGAGGGGTCTTCGGCGCGCCTTTTTTCAGAGCGCTGATCCGCTCGAAGGGATTTTCCCCAAGATAGCGGAGGCAGGAATCAATCGTCGCCCCGCCCCACGTTTCGAGTTGGTAAAACCCCAGAGCGTCAAGGTCGGCCAACGCCGGGAGCATCTGCTCGGTCCGCATCCGCGTGGCAGCGAGGGACTGGTGTCCGTCGCGGAGCACCGTGTTGGTGAACTCGACGCGTTTCATTAGCTCAGCTAATAGTTAGCATGATCGTGACCTCTCCGGCAAGGAGAAAGCACCGTCCGCGGCCCTAGCGGGGCCTCTGGGCACCCGAGGCCACCCTTACTTGAGGACTGCGCCGGTCAGCGGCGGAAGCGTCAATTGCTCGCCCCCCAGTTTGACCGCTGCGGCATCATCACCGCTGGTGAAGATGACTTCGCCTGCCGGGACCCCGAGTTGGACCGATTGCTCCGTGCCCGACCGGTTCAACGCAACCACGCGCAGGTCGTCACCCGTTCCGCGACTGTAGACGAAGACATTCTTCTCGTCGTCGGCCACCAGCACGGCGAAGTCCGCCGTTTTGAAGGCGGTATTGTCAGAGTGCAGCGCGATGGCACGGGTGAAGAATTGGTGCACCTCCTTGTCAAAATTCGGATCGTCCTCCGGACGCTCGCGCCCGATCGGGTCGGTCTTTTCCACTTCCATCTTGAGGTCGGGCCAAGGCATCGGCTTGCGGCAATCCGGATCGTCCCCGCCCCAGATCCCCGCCTCGACGCCGTAGTAGAACATGGGGGCGCCGACATAGGTGAGCTGGAAGAGGGTGACGAGCCGCTGGATGGCGCGCTCTTCCTCGTTCGGTTTGCGGATCTGGTATTGGTCGTTCTGGCGCGCCGAATTGCCGGGCTCGTCGTAATCGAATTTCTCCGCGTTCTTGTATTGGCCGGAGGTGTTGCGGTTGACGATCATCTGCGCGAGACGGTCGGTGTCGTGCGAATCGGTGAGATTCCACAAAGCCAGTTGCGTTTCGGCCGGGAATTGCTCGCGACGCTGGTTGAGCAGATCACCAAAGGCTGACGGCTTGATGCTGTTGTCGATAAGAAACGCTTTCACCGGCATGGCGAAGGCGTAGTAGTTCATCGCCGCGGAGAAGCCGGTGCGCTTGAGGTATTCCGCGGCATTGGTCCACACCTCGGGGATGGTGATGGCCTCGGGGTTGATCGAGAAGACCATGGCATTCCAATCGCGCCAGAATTTGTCGGGCACCTCCTCGGACACATCGAGGCGCCAGCCGTCGATGCCATCGCTCGGGTCGCCGTCGCCGTTCGGATCCATCCAGCGCTTGGTCGCGTCGAAAATGTATTGCTTGGGTCCGGGATGCAGATCGGTGCCCTCCTCATTGTTGCGGAATTCGGGCAGGGTGAAGAAGCCGGCCCAACCGGTCACGCGTAGCTCGTTGCGGCGCGTGGCGGGATTGTCGAAGGTCTGCACGGTGAACCACTCGGCGTAGGGCGACTTCTCGCCGTTGATGCGGAGATCCCGATAGGCGAAAAAGTCTCGGCCGCTGTGGTTGAAGACGCCGTCGATCACCACCTTGATACCGCGCTCGTGGGCCTGCTTGACCAGCTCGAGGAAAAGTTTGTCCGCCGCGGTCCACTTCCAAGTCGCCGGGTCGGCCGTCTCGCCGCCGTTGCGGATAATTTCAAAGTCGCCCTCGGGATCGGGCCCGAAATTCGGGTCGATGTGGTGGAAAGAATTGCCGTCGTATTTGTGCTGCGAGCGTCCGTAGAAGACGGGGTTGAACTTGATCGCCGTGACGCCGAGTTCCTTGAGGTAGTCGAGTTTGTCGATCACCCCCTGCAAATCCCCGCCGTAGCGGCGATGGAAGACACCGTTTTCGTAGAAGCTGTCCCCGATCGCCTGCTCCCATTCATCACGGACGAAATAATCCGCCGTCCAAGGCGTAACCTGCCAACCGCCGACATTGGGGAAGTGCATTTCCAGGGTGTCCCGGGTCGGGTCGTTCGACGGGTCGCCGTTGCGGAAGCGCTCGGGGAAAATCTGGTACCAGACGGCTGATTTGCCCCATTCGGGCACATTGTTGAGCTTGGCCGGGGCATCGTCACCGGCCCAGACCGGGGCAACGAGGAGGGACAGGAAAAAACAGAAGCGCTTCATAAGGGCATATTTGTTGAAAAGGGCCCCACAGAGTCCGCGGGGAGACGGGCAAGTCAAGGCGCAAACGAT
The DNA here is from genome assembly GCA_963776165.1 of uncultured Verrucomicrobiae bacterium. Classification (GTDB taxonomy): domain Bacteria; phylum Verrucomicrobiota; class Verrucomicrobiia; order Chthoniobacterales; family JACTMZ01; genus JACTMZ01. Next base: position 172,185 of record CAVZLI010000001.1, on the reverse strand, counting down.
TGCCGACTCCGCTGCCGGCCCTTAAGATTGCCCCAACTTTCCATGACTGCTTTTGTTCTCGCCGTGGCCTTCACGCTCGGCGTCTCATTTTTGTGCTCCCTTTTGGAGGCCATGTTCCTCAGTTCGACCACCGCCGAAGTGGAGGCTTTGAAGGAGCGGAATCCGCGCCGCGGGAAAATTTTCGAAGATTCCCGCGATCACATGGAGGAAACGATCTCCTCCATTCTTACCCTCAACACCATCGCCAATACGCTGGGCGCCGTCATGGTCGGCGGCATCGCGACCAAACTCTTCGGCGAGGCCTCCCTCGGCATCATCTCCGCCTTGATGACCCTCGGCATCCTCATTTTTTCCGAGGTCGTCCCGAAAAATCTCGGTGTAGCCTACCGCACAGTCCTGCAAAAGCACGCGGCCTACCTCCTCTACTGGATGCGGCGCACCCTGCGTCCGCTCACCCGCATCTGCAACCTCGTGGTGCGCTTCATCATCCGGCGCAAACCCGACGGCGGTGGAAGCGATCGCGAGATTGTTCTGCTGGCCGAAAAAGGCGCGCGCGAAGGCACCCTCACCGGCGGCGAGCGCGACCTCATCCACAACGCGCTCAGCCTTTCCACCACCCGGGTGGCCGACATCCTCACCCCGCGCAATGTGGTCGTCACTCTCGAGGACGACCAGACCGCCGGCGACGTCCTCGCCGAGCACCCCACCATCCGCTTCAGTCGCATGCCCGTGCACTCCGGGACCCTGGACGAAATCACCGGCATGGCGCGCCGCCGTGACATCCTGCACAGCATCGCCACGGGCCAGAGCGGACGCAAAATCAAGGACCTGCAACAACCCGTGTCGTTCGTCCCGGAAATGGCCACCGCCGCCAGCGCCCTGCAAACCCTTCTCTCCGCCAACCAGCAAACCGCGGCCGTGGTCGACGAATACGGCGGTTTCGTCGGTGTGGTTTCGATCGAAGACATCATCGAACACTTGATCGGACGCGAAATCTACGAGAAAGACGATGTGGCCGTTGACATGCGCGCGCTGGCCCGGCGCCGCGGACGCCAACGCCATCGCAACCCCGACCTTCCCGCCGCCAAATCATGAAGACCACCACCCTCCTCCCCCTCCTCCTCGCCCTCGCTGCACCGCTGCACGCACAAATGCTCCCCCGCCCCGTGGCGCCCGAACCGCCGCTGCTCACCGTGCAGGGCCGCGGCGAAGTCCGTGTGGCCAACACCGTCGCGTCCGTTCAACTCGGCTTCGAAGCAGCCGGCCCCGAGGAAGCACCCATCCGCGAAGATGTCACCAAGCGTTCGCAGGCTGTCGTCACCGCCCTCAAAGCGGAACCCAAAGTCCAGCGCCTCGAGACCACTGCCGTGACCATCCGCCCGCAATTCGCCCCGGTGCAATCCGAAGCCGGCAAACGCCCGCAGCCTCCGCGCATCACCGGTTACGTCGCCCAAGTCACGGTCAGTTACGAATCACCCGTCGAGGAAGCCGGACGCCTCATCTCCGCCATGATGGAAGCCGGAGCCAACTCGGTTTCGAACATGTTCACTCGTCCGACCACCGAAGCCCGCCGCGCGGCCGAGAACGAAGCCCTCACCCTCGCGGCCAAAGACGGGGAGGCCCAAGCCCGCGCCCTGCTCACGGCCCTTAAGCTCGAATGGGTCTCCATCCACAGCGTCGACGCCACCGGGAGTCATTTCGAACCCCGCCCCATGCAAAGGTCAGCCATGATGATGGCCGCTGATGCCGCTCCGCTCCCCGAACTCGACATCCAAGGCGGCGAGACCGTCATCAACCGCGAGATTGGCATGCAGGTCGAGTTCCGCCCGCAGTAACGCGCGCGACACCGAACCCTCGTAGCGGCGGTGCTTCAACGCCGCCCCTGTTCTTTCAGGCCTCAAGTTACAGCTTTTCGCCTTCAGTCCCACCCGAACACCCACATCCCCAAGCTCAGCACAACCAGCGGGATGAGTGCGGCGAAAAGCACATTCATCACCAGACCCACCCGCGCCATGCGCGGCAAGGGAACCAATCCGCTGGCAAAGACAATCGCGTTGGGCGGCGTCCCCACCGGCAACATGAACGCGCAACTCGCCGCGATGGCCGCCGGTAGCACGAGCACCATCGGAGCCTGCCCCATCCCCACTGCCACCGAAGCCACCACCGGCAGGAACGTCGCCGTCGTCGCCGTGTTGCTCGTCAATTCCGTCAGAAAAACAATCCCCAACGTGATCAGCACCACGACCAACGCGATGGGTAGCACCTGCCATCCGGTCGTCCACGTCCCCAGCCACGCGGCCAAGCCCGTGCCATCGACCATCTCCGCCATGCTCAATCCGCCGCCGAGCAAAACGAGCACGCCGAAAGGCAAATCACGCAGGTCGCGCGCCGCCAAGACGAATTGTCCTTGGCGCCAATCGACCGGGATGAGGAACAGGGCGATTCCCGCCGCCATGCCGATCACCGCATCGGATAAGCCCGGCAGGATCGGTTTGAGCAACGGTTGCGCCATCCAAAGAACCGCCGCCACGCAGAAAACCACGGCCACCGCCTTCTCCCCGCGCGTCCATGGTCCGAGCTTGGTCAATTCGCCCCGCACCTCCTCCCTCAGCCCCGGCACCTCGAGCCGGCGGTCGGTCAGGCACATTCTCGCCAGCACTCCATGCGCCACCGCGATGCCCGCGATGACGAACGGCACGCCGACCAGCATCCACTCTGCGAAACCGACGCGCAAACCGTAGTTCTCGCGGAGGAATCCCGCCATGAACGCGTTCGGCGCCGTGCCGATCAGCGTGCCCACCCCGCCGATGCTCGCCGCGTAGGCTACTCCGAGCAGCAAGGCCAGCCCGAGACCGTCCTTCGTCTTCTCGTCCGCCCCCAGACGCGCCGCGAACAACCCCGCGACCGACACCGCCATGGGCAACATCATGACCGTCGTCGCACTGTTGTTGATCCACATGCTGACGAAAGCCGTGGCCACCATGAACCCCGCCAGCACGCGGCTGGCCCGCGCCCCGGTGTGGCCGACGATCCAATAAGCCACCCGCTCATGCAGCCGCCAGCGTTGCAACCCAAGCGCCAGGATGAAACCGCCGAGAAAGAGATAAATCACCGGGTTGGCATAAGGAGCCGCGGCATCCTTCACCCCCGCCACCCCGAGTAACGGAAAGAAGACCAGCGGCAACAAGGCCGTCACCGGAATCGGAATCGCTTCCGTCATCCAGAGGACCGCCATCACCCCCACCACCCCCGCCGTCCGCCATGCCGCCACGCTCAGTCCCTCGGGCGGCGCGGTCAGCAGGACGAGAGCAAGGATCGCCGGCGCCAACACCAACCCGATCCGCCCCGCCGTGCTGATGCCTTGTTCACCCACCCCCGCACCCTGCCAAATCCGGCACCACAAGCCAAACCCTGGGCGTCGGCTCGCCCGCTCCGACCGCTTTGAAGTTTCCGCTTTCCGCCCTCCGGTCTTATAAAAACCCTCCATGCCCGCCCCGAAGCTCACCCCCATGATGCGCCAATACCAGGAGATCCGGCGCGAGCTTCCCCCCAACACGCTTCTCCTCTTCCGCCTCGGCGACTTCTACGAAATGTTTTTCGACGACGCCCGGGAGGCCTCCGCCGTGCTCAACGTCGCCCTGACCAAGCGCAACGACGTCCCCATGTGCGGCGTCCCTTACCACAGTGCCCGCGCTTACGTGGCCAAGCTGGTCGAGGCCGGCAAACGCGTCGCCATCTGCGACCAAGTCGGCGAAGTCACCCCCGGCAAACTCGTCCGTCGCGAAGTCTCCAGCATCCTCAGCGCCGGAACCCTCGACGATTTCGGACTCGAGGAAAACCGCCACAACTACTTGGCCGCCGTCTTGCCCGGCAAAAAATCCTCCGGTCTCGCCTGGCTGGACCTGAGCACCGGCGAATTCCAACTCGCGGAAATCGCCGCCCCCGCCGCTCTGGCCGACCAACTGGCCCGCTTGCAACCCAGTGAAATCCTCGTGCCCGATGGCGACAAAGCCCTTCCCGAGCTTCCCGTTTCTCCCACGCCGCACGATGCCTTCGCATTCGACCTGACCCAAGCCACCGACCTCCTCCGCGACCACTACCGCGTCCAATCGCTCGACGGCTTCGGCTGCAGCGGTCTGCCCGCCGGCACTGCCGCGGCCGGCGCCCTCCTCCACTATGTCACGCGCAGCCTTCGCCGCGACGCGCAGCATCTCTCCCCGCCCAAACCATGGCACCCCGATTCCTACGTCCTCCTCGACGTGGTCACCCAGGCCAACCTCGAACTTGTCGAATCCCGCAGCCCCGAAGGCACCAGCCTGCGCGGCGCCATCGACCGCACCCTCACGCCGATGGGTGCGCGGCTCCTTCGTGATTGGATCCTCCACCCGCTCCGCGACCTCGATGCCATCACGCGGCGACAGGATCTCGTGGCGGCCTTCCACGATGACGCCGCACGTTTGTCCGCCGTGCGCGACATTCTTCGCGACATCCGCGACATGGAACGTGCCGTTTCCCGCCTCAGCCTCGCCTCCGGCAACGCCCGTGATCTCGCCGCGCTCAAGACCTCGCTCGCCCTCCTGCCCGCACTGCGCGCCGCTTTGGCCGACAACGAGGCATCCCCGCTTCTCTCCCTCGCGGCCGACCTCCGCACCTTCGACCCGCTGGTCACCCTCCTCGAATCGGCTTTGGTCGATGAACCCCCGCCGAACACCCGCGATGGCGGCATGATCCGCGAAGGGTATAGCCCCGACCTCGACTCCCTGCGTCAGGCCGGGACCGAAGGACGTCAGTGGATCGCCGACTTGCAGGAACGCGAAATCGCCCGCACCGGCATCAAGTCGCTCAAGATCCGCTACAACTCCGTCTTCGGCTACTACATCGAGGTCACCAAATCCAACCTCGCCTCCGTCCCCGACGACTACACCCGCAAGCAGACCACCGCCAACGCCGAACGCTTCATCACCCCCGAGTTGAAGGACATGGAAGGCCGCATCCTCGGCGGCGAGGAACGCGCCCGCGCCCTCGAGTCCGAAATCTTTTCGCAACTCCGCACCGCCGTCCTCACCGAACTCGCATCCCTCCAACACACCGCCCGCGCCGTCGCGCAAATCGACGCCCTCGCCGGGCTCGCCGAAACCGCCCGCACCTTCCGCTACGTCCGGCCGAAACTCAGCGCCTCCGGACCGATCAAGATCACCGACGGACGCCACCCTGTCCTCGACCAGACGATGCCGGCCGGACGCTTTGTGCCCAATGACACCGAACTCGACACCGAAAGCCGCCGCCTGGTCATTCTCACCGGTCCCAACATGGCCGGCAAAAGCACCTATATCCGCCAAGTCGCCCTGCTCGTCCTTCTCGCCCAGACCGGCAGTTTCATCCCCGCCACGTCCGCCGAAATCGGTCTCGTCGACCGCATCTTCACCCGTGTCGGGGCGAGCGACGATCTCGCGCGCGGACAGTCCACCTTCATGGTCGAGATGAACGAAACCGCCGCCATCCTCAACAACGCCACGGACCGCAGCCTCGTCATCCTCGACGAAATCGGCCGCGGCACCTCGACCTTCGACGGACTCTCCATCGCGTGGAGCGTGGCCGAGCACCTCCACGACACCATCGGCTGCCGGACCCTTTTCGCCACGCACTACCACGAACTGACCGACCTGGCCCGCACCCGTCCCGGCGCGACCAATTGCAATGTCGCCGTCCGCGAGTGGAACGACGACGTCATCTTCCTCCGCAAAATCGTCGAAGGTCCTGCCGACCAAAGCTACGGCATCCAAGTGGCGAGACTGGCCGGTCTCCCCGAGCCCATCCTCAAACGCGCGCGTGAAATTCTGCAGAACCTCGAGAACTCCGAGCTCACCGCCGAAGGCAAACCCGCCCTCGCCGAAACACGCAAACGCCCCCACAAACTCCGCGCCTTCACCGACCAACTCGATCTTTTCGAGTCATGAGCCTGCAGCGGCGGACGCAGTCAGCCCCTCCACCGCCTCATTGACACCTTTCGCCTTCCTCAAAGAAACTGCCGCGATGCCAGTTTTGCACTTCACCAAGATGAATGGTGCCGGCAATGACTTCGTCATGCTGGACAACCGCGATGGGTCGCTTGCCCTCACCGACACCCAGATCGCCCGCCTCTGCAACCGCCACCGCGGCGTGGGAGCCGACGGGCTCCTGCTTGTCGAGAAGGCCGAAGGCCAAGCCGATTTCCGCATGCGCTACTACAATGCCGACGGCCGCGAGGCCGAGATGTGCGGCAATGGCGCCCGCTGCTTCTCCCGCTTCGTCGACAAACTGGCGCCCGCCGAAAACGGCAAGCTCACCTTCGAAACCCCTGCCGGCGCCATCAGCGCCACCTTGCGCGGCGACCAAGTGTCACTGGCCATGAGCCGGCCGGGACCATTCGCCGACGGCGTGGAACTCGACGCCTCCGGGGAAAAGCTCACTGTCTACTCGATCAACACCGGGGTGCCCCACGCCGTCGTCCTCATCGAAGACCTCGACGGCACCGACGTGCACAATCTCGGCGCCGCCCTCCGCCATCACCATCACTTCCAACCCCGCGGCACCAACGTGAACTTCGTCCGCCAACTCGGACCCCAGGATCTCGCCATTCGCACCTACGAACGCGGCGTCGAAGCCGAGACCCTCGCCTGCGGCACCGGCGTGGTGGCCAGCGCGCTGACCGTAGCCGCGCTGACCGGCGCCGAGTCGCCCATCCGCGTTCTGGTCAAGGGCGGCGACACCCTGAGCGTCGACTTTCTGCGCTCCGGCGACGGCTTCGACCATGTGGTTTTGACCGGGCCCGCCGATTTTGTCTTTGAAGGCGACATCGCCGTCTAGTTCACTCGCGCCATGTTCGCCGGCACTTACACCGCTCTCATCACCCCGTTCCGCGACGGCCAGGTCGACTACGACGGCTTCCGCAAACTCATCGAGGCCCAGATCGCCGGCGGCGTGGATGGCATCGTGCCCGTCGGCACCACCGGCGAATCGCCCACCCTTTCGCACGACGAACATCGCGATGTGATCAAAGCCGCGGTCGATATCGCCGCCGGACGCGTCAAGGTCGTCGGCGGCACCGGTTCCAATTCCACCGACGAGGCCATCGGTCTCACACAGGATGCAGAAAAAGCCGGCGCCGACGGCGCGCTCATTGTCGCCCCCTACTACAACAAGCCCTCGCCCGAGGGCCTCTACCGTCACTTCCGCGCCATCGCGGAAAACACCAAGCTCCCGATCATCCTCTACAGCATCCCCGGACGCTGCGGTATCGACATCGGAGTGCCGGTCGTGGCGCGCCTGGCCAAGGATTGTCCCAACATCGTCGCCATCAAGGAAGCCGGTGGCACCGTGGAACGCGTCAGCCAACTCCGCCAAGCCGTCCCGGACACCTTCGAAATCATCTCCGGCGACGACTCGCTCACCGTGCCCTTCATTTCCGTCGGCGCCGTCGGCGTGATCAGCGTGGCCTCCAATGTCGCGCCCGGCCCCGTCAGCGAACTCGTCCGCGCCGCCCGCGAAGGACAAATGGCCCGCGCCGAAGTGCTTCACCGTCGCCTTTACCCACTGTTCAAAAACCTTTTCATCGAAAGCAATCCCGCTCCCGCCAAATACGCCCTCAACCTCATCATGGGCCTTTCGCCGGAACTGCGGCTGCCGCTCGTCGAAATGTCCGACGAAAGTCGCCAGCTCGTTCGCGCCACTTTGGCCGACCTCTGTCTCCTGCCATGAGCGCGCCGCTCCGCCTCTGCATCCACGGCGCCAAAGGCCGCATGGGCCAAGCCCTCATCCGTTGCGCCGCCGACGATCCGGAGTTGCAGGTCACCGCCGAAGTCGACACCGGCGACGACTTCACCGCCGCTCTGGCCAAGTGTGATGCTGTCATCGACTTCTCCGCCACCCACATCACCCCGCAGGTGGCCAAAGCCTGCGCCGAAGCCGGCAAGGTGCTGGTCATCGGCACCACCGGACACGAACTCGCCGAACGCGAACAAATCAACCAGGCCTCGACCAAGATCCCGCTCGTTTTCTCCCCGAACTTCAGCGTCGGGGTCAACACGCTCTTCTGGCTGACCCGTAAAACCGCCGAAATCCTCGGCCCCGGGTTCGACCTCGAAGTCGTGGAAATGCACCACCGCTTGAAGAAGGATTCCCCTTCCGGCACCGCGCGTCACCTTGCCGAAATCCTCGCCGAAGCGCGCAAACTCGACTACGCCGAGTCCGCCCGCCACGGCCGGGCCGGCATCATCGGAGAGCGCACCGACACGGAAATTGGCGTCCACGCCATCCGCGGCGGCGACGTCGTCGGCGACCATACCGTCATCTACGCCGCCCCCGGCGAACGCCTCGAATTGACCCACAAAGCCTCCAGCCGCGACACCTTCGCCCGCGGCGCCCTCCGCGCCGCCAAGTGGGCGAGCAAACAGCCTGCCGGTCTATATGACATGCAGGATGTCTTGGAATTGAAGTAACCTCCATCGCCGCCGGCACCGGAGGCGGCCGTTTCCCTCACTACTTGTAGCGGCGGACTATTTCCGCCGGTTTCCTTCCCCGTGGAAAATCCGCGCCAGGATTTCCACCCCGCGGGCCAACGAGGGTGCCGGGCGGACAAAATACCGGTCCGCATCGACGGCCACGACCGGACAACCGACATCGATCGATTCCGCCTCGCGCGCCGCGCGTTCCTCATCGAATCCGCACGGCGCGGCCACGACCAACTCGGGACACGCCCCCCGCACTTCTTCCCAGGTCGTCCGGACCGATCGCTGCCCGGCACGACCGAGCACTTCCTCCCCACCGGCTGCTTCGACCATTTCAGGGATCCAATGACCGCAAGCGAAGGGCGGGTCGATCCACTCGGCGACAAAAACTCGGAGGCGTTTTCTACCGTTCACCGCATGACGCACCCGCTCGATATTCCGGATCATTTCCCCTGCCAGCTCCTCGCCGCGATCCGCCACACCGAGCTCCCGTCCAAGGTAACGCACTGACTCGGCCACCTCCGCGAGCGTGCGTGGGCCGAGCGAAATCACCCGGGCACCCACCTCCGCCAAATCGTCGCCTGAAACCGCACAGACACGGCAAAGATCCTGAGTGATGATCACGTCGGGTCGCAACGATGCCAGCAATCCGCCATCCACGGCATAAAGCGCCTCACCCTTGGCCACTGCGTCGCGCACCGCCTCATCAATCTGGCGCCCACCAAGCGCGGCCGAGTCTATGCGGCTGGCCGAAACCACCGGCACGACCCCCACCTCCGCGGGCCATTGGCACTCATGGGAGCGGCCGACCAGCGAATCGAGCAAGCCCAAGTTCGCCACGATCTCGGTGGCACTCGGTAAGAGGGAAACGATCCGCACGCCGGAAAGCATAATCGAAGGCCACGCTCAGAGAAATAGTTGGGTTTTCCAACCAGTTCAACTAGTTTCGTTGTGTGATGAAAGAAATCGGCGCCTTTGAGGCCAAAACACATCTTTCCCGGTTGCTCGACGAAGTGGCCGGCGGGGAGACTATTTACATCACCAAACACGGCAAGCGGGTCGCCGAACTCCGGCCGCCCGCGCCAAAAAGGGATACCAAGGCGAAGTTTGGCTGCGCCAAAAGCCCGAACTTCTACATGGCTCCCGACTTCGACGAACCGCTCGAGGAATTCAAGGAATACATGTGAAGTATCTGGTCGACACCAGCGCGTGGATCGGGTTCCTCGAGGGCGAGCGTGGATTCGGGCGTCGCGCCAAGGAAGTGCTGCAGCACGAACCATGGGAATGCCGAGTCAGTCTTGCCTCCGTGTGGGAAGCCTCCATCAAAGTCTGCTTGGGCAAACTCAAACTCGGCTACTCACTCGATACCGATCTTCCCCGCCTTTTCGAGGAAAATGGTTTCGAAGTGATCGCGCCGGACTGGCGTGCAGTCACCGCGGTGCAGCATCTCGAACCGATTCATGGCGATCCGTTCGACCGCATCCAAGTCGTTCAAGCCCGCCAGCGCGGGATGGACATCATCAGTCGCGATCCCGTGTTCGATCGCTACGGTCTACGTCGGGTGTGGTGAGCGCCTCGCGGTTCTCCATCCACCGCGCGATCCAGATGCAGGCTTCGTAAAGCAGGACCATTGGTGCGCCCATGAGGATGAGGGTGAAAACGTCCGGGGTCGGCGTGATCACCGCGGCCAACAGGAAAATCACCACAATGGCGTAGGGCCGCGTGGCCTTCATCTGCGCGTGTTCGAGCAAACCGACTTTGACCAGGGCCAGCACCACTACCGGCAATTCGAAGGCCAGACCGAAGGCCAACACGAATTGCGTGGTGAAGCTGTAGTATTCGCCGACGGTCCACGTCGGGCGCCACTGCATCATTTGCGCATCCTGGAAGAAGAACTCCAGAGCGGCAGGCAGCACGGCGTAAAAGGCAAAAGCGGCTCCAGCAAGAAAGAGTCCGAATCCGACGACCGAAGCGAGCAACACGGTCTTGCGCTCCCGCGCGGTCAGGGCCGGAAGAACAAATTCCGCAAGGAAGTAGAGCAGGACCGGAAACGAAATGACCAAGCCGGCATAGAAGGCCAACTTGAGCGAGATGGTCATCGAGTCGGCCACCCCGAGGGACTGCAGGTTGTCGATCCTCGTGGGATCGACGGCCAACAGCGGCGCCTGAATGAAGGCCGCGAGCTGGCCACGGAAAATGAAGGCAAAGACCATGCAGATCCCCAGCGCGATGGCCATGCGGACCACCATGCGCCGCAAATCTTCCATATGATCGAGAAACGGCTTCGGCGTGTCCCGCTCGTCGCGGAATTTGAGGAATTTTTCCAAGCTCACAGCCACCTCCCCGCGACCAGCCGCGCGTAAAGCCCGAGCGTGTTCGCGTCTTCGATCACCCCGTGCGTGACCATCTCGCGCAATTCCTCGGGCTGGAAGGATTTCATTTCGAGGATCTGCTCCTCGCCATCATGCACTGCGGCCGCCCGGTCCCAGCGGACCTCGGTGGCGAGGAATTGATGCGTGTGCTCATCGGTGAACCCCGGGGAGGTGAAAAACCTTCCCAAGTATTCGAGCTTTCCGGTGACCTCGCACCCGGCCTCCTCGGACAATTCGCGCCGGGCTGCCTCGGCGATGGCGTGCTCGGTGACGACACCATCAATCTGCCCGGCCGGGAATTGCCAGAAGTCGCACCGCGCGGGCACCCGCTCCTCGCGGATCAGCACAAACGAGCCGTCGGGCAAGCGCGGGGCCACGGTCACCCCCACTTTGCGCGTCACTTTGGTCCATTCCCGTCCCTCCGGCCGCGAGGGCGTGCGCACCGTTTCGCGGGTCACCCGAACGTGCGGGGAGTCGAGAAGGACATCGGCCCGCACCAACTCCCAGCCGTTACTCATGACACCGCCGAAGCCAGCCGCTTGCGCCACCACGCAAGACGCGCGGCCACCCGGCGCGGTGACGGGGCACCCTCCGCCGTGCGTGATTGCAGGGAGCGCCGGGCATCCAAGACGCGCAGCGCATCGGGACGGAACAGCTTGCTGGCCGATTGGAGGTCCTTGAGCGTGAGATCGCGCAGCGTGATACCCCGCTGGACGCTCACGCCGACCAGTTTACCCACCACTTCGTGGGCCTCGCGGAAGGGCAGTCCTTTGCGCACCAGGTAATCTGCCCAATCGGTAGCAACGAGGAGGGCGTCATGGGCCGCAGAGGCCATGCGCTTTTCGTCCCACTCTGCCGCACCGAACATCTCCCCGAGAATGTCGAGCGAACTCCCGAGAGCGTCGGCGGAGTCGAAGACCGGCTCTTTGTCTTCCTGCAAATCGCGATTGTAGGAGAGCGGCAGACCTTTCAGCGTGGTAAGCAGGGACACAAGGTTCCCGTAAAGCCGCCCGGTTTTGCCCCGCGCAAGTTCCGCGATGTCGGGATTTTTCTTTTGCGGCATCAGGCTTGAACCCGTGGTGTGGGCGTCGCTCAGGCGCAGGAACCCGAACTCACTCGACGCCCAGAGGATCGTGTCCTCGCACAGCCGTGAGAGATGCATGCCGGTGATGGCGCACGCCGAAAGGAACTCGCAGGCAAAATCGCGGTCGGACACCGCATCCATACTGTTTTGCGAGACGCCGTCGAAACCGAGTTGGCGCGCCACGAAAGCTCGATCCAACGCGATGGTCGACCCGGCCAGCGCTCCGGAACCGAGCGGAAGAATGTTGGCGCGCTTGGCCGCATCGGCCAAACGACCGGCATCGCGCTCGAGCATTTCGACGTAAGCCAGCAAATGATGCGCGGCGAGGACCGGTTGGGCGCGTTGCAGGTGCGTGTAGCCGGGCATGATCGCCTCCCCCGCGCGCCCAGCCAGGCCAAGGAGCGAATTTTGCAGATGCCTGACGGACGCCAGCAATGAGGCCGTTTCGTCCCGCATCCACAGACGAAGATCGGTGGCCACTTGGTCGTTGCGCGACCTCGCCGTGTGCAGTTTGGCACCGGCCGCGCCGATTTTTTTGGTCAGCGCCGCCTCGATGTTCATGTGCACATCCTCGAGATCCTCGCGCCAGACGAATTTCCCGGACCGGATCTCACGGGCAATGGCGTCCAAACCGCGCTTGATGGCCGCCAGCTCGCGCGCCGTGAGAAGACCGGCTTTGCGCAGCGCCGCAGCGTGGGCCTTCGATCCCGCGATGTCATGCAGGGCGAGACGCCGGTCGAAGGAGACCGACTCGCCGTAGGCGCGCAACCGCGCCGACGGATCCTTGGTGAACCGTCCTTGCCACATATCAGACCGCGGCGAGCACCTCGCGTCCGCTCTTGCGGCAGACGCCCTTCAATTTCAGCTCGTCGCACCGAGCCTCGATGCGCACCTGCTTGTTTGCCGGGGTGAAACCCATCCGCTTGGCCATGCAGTTCTCGAGCAGTTCCATGTTCAGATCCTCGAACTCGAGGATGGTTTGGCAATCGAGGCAAATGAGGTGGTTGTGGTGCGGATGATCGACGAAATTCGGGTCGTAAACCTTGCGACCCTGACCGAGGTCGAGTTCGCGCAAGAGCCCGCTTTCCACGAGAATCGGCAAAGTGCGATAGACCGTCGCGCGGCTGACCGTCCGGTCGATACCCCGTGCCATATCGAGGAGTTCATCGGCCGTGTAATGCCGGTCCGTGCTGAACGCCGCTTCGATGATGGCATCGCGCTGCGTGGTCTTGCGCAGCCCTTTGCTGGCAAGGAATTCGCGGATCTGGTTGCGCACGACCTCTTCCATGGGTGGGAGCGCGCCCGGCGCGCCATCGGCGAATACTCCGTCCCGCCTCCGGACAGGTCAAGGCCCGCGCGGCCAGTGGCGAAAAATCCTCCCGCGCCATGCCCGCCTCGGGCATAGTCCCGCCATGCCCGCTGCCGCCGCCGACCGAGACGCCCTGAAAAAGGAAGCCGCCATCCATGCCGTTCGTTTCATCGAACCGGGCATGACCGTCGGACTCGGCACCGGCTCGACCGCCATCCACGCCGTGCGCGAGATCGCCCGGCGCCATGCCGCCGGGGAACTGCCGGGCATCAAGGCCTTTGCCACCTCGTCGGACATCGCCCGCGTGGCCCGCAAGGCTGGCATCCCGCTGATCGACGACGCCGGGCCGCAAGCCATCGATGTGACCATCGACGGCGCCGATGAAGTCGACCCGCAACTCAACCTGATCAAAGGCGGCGGCGGCGCCCTCTTTCACGAAAAGATCGTGGCCCAGGCCACCAAACGTCAGATCATCGTCATCGACGAAGCCAAGCTGTCCCCGCGCCTCGGCACCCTGCATGCCTTGCCCGTCGAGGTCGTGCCCTTCGGCGGCGAATCGCAACGGCTTTTCCTCGAGCAACTCGGCGGAAATCCCATTCTGCGCACCAAGGCCGACGGCACGCCATTCGTCACCGACGAGGGCAACATCATCTACGACTGCGCGTTCGGCCCCATCGAGGATCCCGAGGAATTGGCCGCCGAACTCCGCGCCCGCACGGGCATCGTCGAGCACGGACTTTTCCTCGGCATGACGGATGACCTGATCATCGGCAGCCCGGACGGTCTGCGCCACCTCCACTACGATCGTAACACGGGTACGGTCAACGAAGTGCAAATCGCCTAGAGTTACCGTCCCCGGCAATGGGGGCCGGCATCATTTCTTCCCGTCGCCCCAAGCCTTAGACAATCTTCCACCGGGCATCGGAGGAATGGCCAACCCATCCGGCGCGTAATGCGCCACGTCGTTGAACAAGGTTAGACGCGCTTCCATGCTGTCGCGAAAGTCGAGGATGCTGAGCGACGCCGGATTGAGATCGAGGTGGTCGCGGTAACGGCGCGGATCGAAGCCGAGGATGGCGCCGAGAAGCAGGCGGATCGTCGCTTTATGCGAGACCACGCAGATGATTTGACCCGCGTGCGCGGCCACCACGCGCAACAAGGCCGGCATGGCCCGTGCGGTCACGGCCAGACCGGTTTCACCGTCCTGCGGCGCGAAATTGTAGGGGTCCTTCTCCCACTTGGCATACATGTCACCGAAATTGTTTTCCGCCTCCTGCCGCGTGAGCCCCTCCCAAACGCCGTGGTTGATTTCGAGGAAACCGGCCTCCGGTTCCACGCTTTTGCCATGGGGCGCGGCCAGGATACGGGCCGTCTCCATCGTGCGGTCCAAAGGCGAGGCGTAAAACGCGGCAACGGGCTGCCCGGACAGACGCCGCGACAGCGCTTCGACCTGCTCTCGCCCGCCATCGCTCAATTCCACATTGGTCGCCCCGGCGAAACGGTCCTCGGCTGAAAGAACCGTGGCCCCGTGGCGGACGAGCAAGACGCGCGTTTTCACGGGGTCTTTGTAGTGGAAGCCAAACGCGGACGCCAGCCCGCGACATGGTCGAGGCATTCGGCGATAGCCGGCGCGAGCAAGGTCAAGCACTCGGCGATCGCGGCCGGACGGCCGGGCAAATTCACGATGAGAGAACGCCCAGCAACCCCCGCCACCGCGCGCGAAAGAATTGCCGTCGGCACGCTGACGAATGATTTCATCCGCATGACCTCGCCGAACCCGGGCAACTCTTTTTCGATCACCTCACGCGTGGCCTCGGGCGTGACGTCGCGCTCTGCCGGCCCGGTGCCACCCGTGGTGACGATGAGCGGCAGCCCGTCGTCGACCATCAGGCGCAACGTCTCCTCGATCGCGGTGCGGTCGTCCGGCAGCACGCGCGCATGGAATTCCATCTCCTCGTCGAAAAATCCGCGCAACACGCGCTCGATCTCCGGTCCGCTGGCGTCCTCGTAAACGCCGGCCGCCGCACGGTCGCTCAAGGTGATGCGCCCGATAGGAAAAACCTGATGATTCATAACCGCACCATACCTGCTCACGAAAAAACGACCAAGGCTATTGACACCACAACAGGTTGTGGTGTTTGCTGCCGGTGGCTAGTCCAAACCACCATGCGTTGCCCCCGTTGCGGAGACATGCGCGACCGCGTCATCGACTCGCGCACCATCCAAGAAGGCGATCGAATCCGTCGTCGCAGGCAGTGTGTCGCTTGCGGCACACGCTACACCACATATGAGGCTATCGAGCAGATCGAACTCCGTGTGCTCAAACGCAACGGCCGCACCGAACCTTTCCACCGCTACAAGCTGCTGAGCAGTCTTTCCAAAGCCTGCGAGAAGCGCCCGATCAAACTCGAGACCCTCGAACGTCTCGTCGATGAAATCGTCACCGAACTCGGCGCGGAGACCGGACGCGAAGTCCCCAGCCGCCTCATCGGCCTGCGCGCCATGGAAAAACTCCAAGCCGTCGATCCCGTCGCCTACGTGCGCTACGCCTCCATCTACCGTCAATTCCAGGAAGCGGGCGAGTTCGTCGATGAAGTCGAGCAGATGAAAAAGCGCACCCCCCGCCGTGCCGACCAACCCGAGCTTTTCAACGTCCCCGCCAAAGCTCCGAAAGAACCCGCCGTCCCCGCATGATCGCCTTCGCCGACAACCTCCCGCTGGTCCGCCTCGCCGACAAGCGCGCCATCAAATACGAGCGCGCCTGGCTCGAGCGTGCCGTGGCCGAGGCCGCCGAGGAAGCCGGCTACGACCGTTGGTGGCTCGCTCCACACGTTGCCGAGAGCGTGACCAGCTACCTCGAACGCGAATTCGAGGAAAACATCATCGCCAGCCAGTGTCTGCGCACCCTTGTTTCCAGCGTCCTCCAAGTCATCGGCTACCCCGAGGTGGCCCGCGGCTTCAAACTTCCCGAACCTCCCGTCCGCATTTCCCTCGCCGCCCTGGCCGAGTCTGCCGGCACCGGCTACGAACTCGCCTTCTTTCACGAACTCGACCGCACCCTGCGCCGCGTCCTCGCCTCCCGCACCCCGCGCATCGAACTCTGCGACCTCGCCGCCTGCGTCAAACGTCTCCGCCGCGCCCGCTCCTGGCGCAAGGACTGCGCAGCCCTGCGCAACGAAATCGTGGCCCATGTGCGCGGACAGGCCGTGCGCCTGCGCCGCAAGCGCGGATTGGAACTCGAACTGACATGACCCTTTTCGAACGCATCGCCGCCGGCGAGATCCCCGCCGACATTGTCCGCAACGACCGGGATGTCCTCGCCATTCGCGACATCAACCCGCAGGCGCCGGTCCACATTCTCGTCATCCCGCAGCGCGTCATCCCGCGCATCGGCCAGGCCCGCGACAACGACGCCACTATTCTCGGCAAACTGCTCCTCGCCGCGCGCGATATCGCCAAGCAAGAGGGCCTCGACGAAACCGGCTACCGTTTGGTCATCAACCACGGCCCCCACGCCGGCGAAAGCGTCCCCCACCTCCACATCCACCTCCTCGGCGGCCGCCCTCTCGACTGGCCCCCGGGCTAAGATTTCACGTCGCCCAACCAGCGCGACAACCCGCCGCGTTCGACAATCCACCGCCAGATGATCCATCCGGCAACGAAGCCGAGAAAGGCTCCCGCGGCCACGTCGGAAAGATGGTGCGCGTTCAATTGCACGCGCGACCACGCAATGGCAGCCGCGGCAAGCAACCCGAGTGTCCCCCACCCGCGCCGCGAAAGGAACAGCGGATAGAAAAAACCGAATGCGCAAGCCGCGTGCGAAGACGGAAAGCCTTGGAACTTGTGCTGCAGCGAAACCCAGCGCCCTTCGTGCCGCGGACCATACCATCCGTGTTGCACGTCCTCCACGCGCGGACGCACGCGGCCGGTGCCGAGTTTCACGATGTTGGAGACCATGCCGGCCACGATTCCGGCCAGAAGCATGGCGGTGAGGATCCGTGCCCATTCCCGCTTGGGCAGGCGCAAGCTCAGCCACAGCACGAGAATTCCGCCCCCGAAAAGCCACGGAAAGTCGCCGTAGAACGACAGTCCACGCGCGAGCTTTTTCCACGCGCGCCCGGACCCGTCGCGCACGGCTTCCAGCAGCGGTTGGTCCCACACGCCGAAACCGGCAACCATCAAACCCAGCGCCCCGACGGCGAGGAAGACGGTCCAGAGCAAAGCGGCGCGGGAATTCATCGCGCGCATCCTGCCAGACCGAACCCCGAACTCACGGCAAAAAGACCGCGGCGGTCAGCGGCGGGAGATCGGCCAACAACTCGTTGCCGATGCGCCGCAGGACCACCGATCCCCCGTCGGAGACGAACGCGGCGCGCACCGCATGGTCCGGCCAACCGGCAGGCGCCTCGAAGCGCACCGTTTGCGGACCCTCGTTGCGATTGAAGGCCACCACCGCCATCGACTTGCCGTCACGGCGCTCCATGACCAGCGTGTTGGCCGCGTCATCGACAGCCAACCAGCGGAAGCCGCCTTGATTGAGAGCCGGCGTTTCGCGACGCAAGGCGATGGCCGCTTTGAAAAACGCGTGCAGATCGCGGTCGAACTTCACCTCCTGCGGTCCGACCCGTTGCCCGTCCGGTCCCATGAATTCCGGGTCGTATTGCAAATCGTCCCAGACCATCGGCTTGCGGCAATCCGGGTCGTTGGCGCCCCACATCCCCGCCTCGCCGCCGTAAAAAATGAAGGGAGTCCCGACGTAGGTCATCTGCAGCACGGCCGCCATGCGCACCAGCTTCCAGGCGCGCTCGTCGGGTTTTTGCCAACGGTAATCCGCGTTGCTCTTGGGCGAGACACTTCCGTTGACCGCGAGGTCGAACTCGCGGCGTTTGATATACTTTTTGCCGGGCCGTCCATCCATCGCCGCCGACCCCGCCCGCGGCGTGTCGTGCGAATCGACGAGATTTTGCAGCCGCAGGGCCACGGGCTCGGGCCACGTGGCCCGCGTGCGATCGAGCCACGCGGTGAATTCCGACGGCTTGAGCGCGGTGTCGAAGAGCCAACCTTTGACCGGCATGGCGAAGCCTTCGTAGTTCATCGTCGCGTCGAAATCCCCCCCCAGCGTGACCTCGTGGGCGTCCTTCCAGATTTCCGTCACGGTGTAAGCGGAGGGATTGATCTCGTGGACCAGGGCGTTCCACTCCCGCCAGAACGCATTCGGCACCATCCAGGCAACGTCGAGCCGCCAGCCGTCGATCCCCTGGCTGACATCGCCGTCGGGCTGCATCCAGCGCCGGGTCACGGCCATCAGATAGCTCTTCACGGCGGGCAACAAATCGCCGCCCTCCGGAGTCTCCACCTCGGCGAACTCCGGCAACTCCGTGATCCCGTGCCACCCCTTCCAACGGAACTCGTCTTCCGGCGTTTCCGGATTGTCCCAAGACTCGACAATGAACCAGTCCTTGAATCGCGAAGCCTGCTGGTTTTTCCGGACATCCTCGAAAGCGAAAAAGCCGAGGCCGGCGTGGTTGAACACTCCATCAAGAATGACGCGAATGCCGCGCTGATGCGCCTGCTTCACCATGTCGAGGAACAGCTTGTCGGCCGCCGTCCATTTCCATGTCGCGGGATCCTCCGTCTCGGATGCGATAATCTTGAGGTCTCCTTGCGGGTCGGGTCCGAACCAAGGATCGATGTGGTGAAAACTGTAAGCATCGTATTTGTGGTGCGAACCGGACCAGAAAACCGGGTTGAGGTAGATGGCGTTGATCCCGAGATCCTGCAGGTAATCGAGCTTGTCGATGATGCCTTGAATGTCGCCGCCGTAGCGGCGCTCGGCCACAGTCCAATAAAAATTGTCGGCCCGCGCTTGCTCCCACGCATCGCGCGCATACCAGTCCGAGGTCCACGCGCGCACCTGCCAGGATTCCGGCGTCCACTCCTTGCCGCCGAGACTGTCGCGCCCAGGATCATTCGACGGGTCGCCGTTGCGGAAGCGTTCGGGGAAAATCTGATACCAGACCGCGGCCGTCTGCCACGCTTTGGGGTCGGGCCGGGATTCGAAGGCCGAGGCCGGGACAACCGCCGAGGCTCCGGCCAGGAGAACAACGGCCGGCCAACGCCTCACGAAAGGCCTCCGAGCTTGCGGAGGATTTTGGCCTCGGCGGCGGTGAGCGGCATCACGCTCAAACGCGATTGGCGCAGCAGCGCGATATCGCGCAAGCCGGGTTCGGCTTTGATTTGGTCGAGATCGACCGGCGTGCGGCAGGCCCGCACCGGCACGAGGTCGACGCAGGACCAGTCGCCTTCGGCAGCCGTGGTGTCGGGGTAGGCTTCACGCGCGACCTTGGCCACGCCTACCACGCACTTTCCTTTGACGCTGTGGTAGTAGAAAACCTCGTCGCCCTCGCGCATGGCGCGGAGGTTGTTGCGGGCTTGGAAGTTCCGCACACCCGTCCACGCCGTGCCCTTGTCGCGCACGAATTGCTCCCACGGGTAGGAGTCGGGTTCCTGTTTGACCATCCAGTGCTTCATAGGCGGACAACAGCCTCCTCGCTCAACCGACCCGCGATAAACTCGCGGATGTTCTGCACGGTGCCGCGGTTGATGCGCTCGATGGCTTCGACGCTGTTGAAGCCGACGTGCGGGGTGAAGAAAACATTCTCGTGGGCCAGCAACTGCCGGTTGCGCATGATGCCCTGCAATTCGCGGAGACGCTCGGCGCGGCGGCCCGTGTCTCCCCCCGGCGTGGACATGGCATGGATCTTTTGCACGATCTGCGCGCCGATGATGCGCGAGGCATCGGCGCGGAAGGCCGCTTCGTCCTCAAGCACATCGAGCCCCATGCCGCCGATCTGGCCGCTGTTGAGCCCCTGCAGGAGGGCGTCGAGGTCGACGAGCGCCCCGCGGGCCGTGTTGACGAGGATGACGCCCGGTTTGCAGCGCGCCAAACGTTTGGCGTTGAGCATGTGCCGCGTACGCGGCGTGAGGGGCACATGCAGGGTGATGATGTCGGACTTGCGAAGCAGGGCATCCAAAGTGACGTAGCGAAAACCCAACTCCGCGGCCAGCGCCTTGTCCGGTTTCATGTCGAAGGCCAGGCAATCCATGCCGAAGGCCTTGGCGATTTGGATAACCATGCGCCCCACCCGCCCCGTGCCGACCACGCCGAGGGTCTTGCCGCGCAATTCGAGCCCGCGCAGACGCTCGGTCGCCCCCCGGCCGCGGTTCCGGCTATCCAGACAGTGACGCAAACGCCGCGCCACACCGAGCATCAAGGCAAAGGTATGCTCCGCGACCGTGGCGGCCCCGTATTCCGGCACGTGGGCCAGCACCACGCCTGCTTTGGCCGCGGCTTTGGTGTCGAGATGGTCGATGGCCGAGGAACGAGAGGCGACCAGCTTCAAGTGCGGATGCCGCCGCAAAAATGACGCGCCGACCCGCGAGTTGACGAAAACCGAAACGATCTCAGCATCTGCAGGCACCTCCTCGACCGACTCGACGAAAGCGACCTCATGCCCGGGAAGACTTTCCGCGAAGAACGCGCGTTCGTCATCCTCGGTCTCGACAAAAACAATTTTCATGCCGGCGGCCACCGCGAAATGCTTTTGCCCCCGCGGCTTGGTCGGAGTCTAATCCGCCGGTTTCATGAGACGAGGCCTATTTGTCACATTCGAGGGGTCGGAGGGTTGCGGCAAGTCGACCCAGATAAAACAGCTCGCCGCATGGCTGCGGGAGCACGGGCACGACCCCGTCCTCACCCGCGAACCCGGGGGCACCCCCGCGGGCGATGCCATCCGGCATTTGCTGCAGCACGCGCCCGAGGGCCACGGCATGGTGCCCGAGGCCGAACTGTTCCTCTTTGCCGCCAGTCGCTCCCAGCTCGTGCGCGAGATCATCCGTCCGGCCCTCGACGCCGGCCGCGTGGTCATCAGCGACCGCTTCCATGACTCCACCGCCGTTTACCAAGGCGTGGCGCGGCAACTCGATCCGGCCATGACCCGCACGGTCAACGGCTTCGCCATCGGCGACACCCTGCCGGATGTCACCTTCCTGCTGGACATGGACGCCCGCGAGGCATTCCAGCGCCTGCACAAACGGGATCGCGAACGCGATCGCATGGAGAGCGAACCGCTGGCTTTCTACGAGGCGGTGCGCGAGGGTTACCTCCGCGCCGCGCAAGCCGAGCCCGCGCGCTTTGCCGTCCTCGACGCGACCCGCACCGAAAGCGAGTTGGCCGGCGAAATCCACGGCATCCTCCTCGAACGTTTCCATGGCTTTTTCTCCCGCTGACATCCTTGAACGATTGCGCCGGGCCCGGCAACACGGGCGACTGCCGCACGCCATGCTTTTGACCGGCACCCCCGGCAGCGGCCGTTCGCGACTGGCCATGGAAATCGCCGCCCTGGCCAATGACATCGCGCCGGAAGAGACCGTGCGCCACCCCGACATTCACAAGCTGGAACCCGGCTCCAAATCCCGCCGCATCCTCGTCGAGCCCTTCCACCAATTCTGCGAACCCTTCTTCTCCACTAGCTTTCGTGCGGGGGCGACCAAGACCGGCATCATTCTCGATGCGGACCGGCTGCATACCAACGCGGCCAATGCTTTTCTCAAAACCCTCGAGGAACCGCCGGACAACACACTTTTCATTCTGGTCACTTCCAACCCCGGACTCCTGCCCGTCACCATCGTGTCGCGCTGCGCCCATTTCCCTGTACGGTCCGCCGCGCTGCCCGATCTCGACGGTCCCGCCGCCGAGGTGGCCGCGGCCACAGGCGAAGTGCTCTCCGCCGGGCCGGACCGTCGCGCCGGCGCGGCGCTGCGCCTCGCGCGCCGTCTGCAAACCTTGCTCCGCGAGGCGCGGGAGGGCGTGGAAAAGGAACTGACCGCTGCCTTCAAGGCGGAAAAAAAGCGCCTCGGCGACACGGCGGAGGAGGAATGGCTCAAAGACGAGGAAGCCCGCCTCAAGGCCCTCGTGGAAGCGCGCGTGCTCGGCATCCGCCAGCACCTCATCGGGATCGTGGCCGAGCGCACCGCCGATGTCCTCCGTGCCCGGCACGGTGTCGCCGCCCTGCAATTTTCCGGCCTCGCCGAGGAATCCCGTCGCCTCGCCGGGCAATTCGAGGATGCGGACCTGCTGCGCGTCCTTGACGGCGCGGCGCGCCTGCGGCTTTTTCTGGACCGCAACGTGAAGGAAGATATCGCCCTCGAGGCCGGT
Organism: uncultured Verrucomicrobiae bacterium; assembly: GCA_963776165.1. GTDB lineage: Bacteria > Verrucomicrobiota > Verrucomicrobiia > Chthoniobacterales > JACTMZ01 > JACTMZ01. Next base: position 149,717 of record CAVZLI010000001.1, on the reverse strand, counting down.
TGCCTCTCGCTCTTGCGCGCATGAACAAACGTCTCGTTATCAAACTCGGCACCGGCGTCCTGACCGCCGACGCCAGCGGCTTGCAACTTGATCGCGACCAATTCCGTCGCCTCGCCACGGAGATCGCCGGCCTCGTCGACGCCGGACACCCCGTGGTTGTCATTTCCAGCGCCGCCGTGGCCGCCGGCGTGGCCGCGCTGGGTCTGACGGAACGCCCGTCATCCTTGCCCGCCAAGCAGGCCTGCGCGGCCGTCGGCCAATCGCAACTGATGCGCGCGTGGCAGGAGGCGTTCGCGGAGCACGGTCTGTCCGCCGCCCAACTCCTCCTTACCCACGGCGACATCGACAGCCGGCAGCGGCGCCGCAACGCTGAAAACACCCTGCGCGAGCTTCTCGCCTTTCCGAAAGTCGTTCCCGTGATCAACGAAAACGACTCGGTGGCCGTGGAGGAACTCCGCTTCGGGGACAACGACCGCCTCGGCGCCGAAGTGGCCGAGCTCTGCGGTGCCGACCTGTTTCTCATCCTCACCGGCAGCGATGGACTGCAGGGCGACGGGCAGCGCCTCCCCGTGGTGACCGACCTCGACGAGGCCCGGCGCCACGTCACCGCCGACAAAGGGACGCACAGCACCGGCGGGATGGGCAGCAAGCTCGACGCCGTGGCCTTTGCCACCGCGGCCGGCATCGAAACGTGGATTCTCGACGGCCGCCGACCGGGACAACTGGCCGCCGCCCTCGCCGGCGGGGACGCCGGGACACGCTTCCCCCCCGCACCATGATCCGCCGCACCGCCGCCATCGCCGCCGTGACTTGGACGGAACTCGTCCGACTCAAGGTTTTCTATTTCCTCATCATTTTCGCGCTCTTGGTCATCGGCAATTCCTTCTTCCTCGCGCGCTTCAGCTTCGAGGAGGAATTCCAGATGCTCAAGGACATCGCCCTCGGCGCCATGAGCATCTTCAGCTCGCTGTTGGCCATCCTTGCCACGGCGACCTTGCTGCCGAAGGATCGCGAGGACCGCACCATTTACACCATCTTGGCCAAACCGGTCTCCCGCACCGAATACCTCCTCGGCAAACTCTCCGGCGTCTTCCTGCTCCTCGCTCTGGCTGTGCTGCTCATGGGGGCCGTCTTCGCCGTGGTCCTGCTCCTGCGCACGCAAGCCCTGCTGCACACCGCCGCGGTGGAAATGGCCGCGCTGCCCCCGGCCGAGTCACAGGCGGCCCTCGACAAGATCCGCGCCGCCGGTCACGACCCGAACCTCCTCGCCGGCGGAATCGTCATCATGGTCAAAGCCTGGCTGCTCGCCGCGCTGACCATGTTCATTTCCACCTTCGCCACCTCGACGATCTTCACCACCATCACGGCCTTCGCCGCCTATTTTATCGGCCACCTGCAAGCCACGGCCCGCGAGTATTGGTTGGCCGCGAGCGACTCCGGGTTCTTCACCAAGTCCGTGCTCGCAGTTGTCGCGCTCATTTTCCCCGACCTGCAGGCCTTCAATTTGGTGGACGACATTGTCACCGGCGCACAAATTCCCGCGCCGATCTTCTGGAAGACCCTCGCCCTCGGCGCCGGCTACATCGCCGTCTATACCGCCTTGGCCGCAGCCGTCTTCCACAACAAGGAACTCTGACCATGCCGCGCTACGCGCTCTGGGCGGCCGTCATCGGGGCCCTCCTGCTTTTCGGGCTGGCCCGCTTGCCGGTGGAAAAGTCGCTCGACCAAGCCCACCGCGCAGCCAACCTCCGCACGGCCGCTCTGGATATCGGGCTCCGCGAAGAAATCGGACAACTCGCCTATGCCGCGGCCCTCAGTGGATTCCGTTCGCTGGTCGCCGCCTTCCTTTGGATCGAAGCGCACACCGCGTGGGAGCAAACGGCATGGGGCCGCATGGCCGGACTCTTCCAAAGCGTGACCGCCCTCCAACCGCGCTCGCTCATCTACTGGGACCTCGCCAGCTGGCACATGGCTTGGAACGCCTCGATCGCCGCACGCGAGAACCCGAAAGAGCCGAGCGAATTCCTCCGGCGCCGGGCCGAGCGGGAATACCACGAAGTCGGACGCGACTTCCTCGAGCGCGGCATCGCCAATAATCCCGAGGGCTACCTGCTGCACGAGCGACTCGGCATCATGCTGCGCGACAAATTCCAGGATCACTGCGGCGCCGCGGCGGCTTTCACCGAGGCGGCGGACAAACCCGGCGCCCCGCCCTACGTGAAACGCCTCGCAGCCTACGAACTGGCCGAATGCCCGGGGCGTGAACGCGAGGCCTACGAGAGGCTCCGCGGCATTTACCTCCTCGGTCCGGAAGAGCACTTGCCCCGCGTCATCACGCTGATCAACGAACTGGAAGCCGAACTCGACATCCCGACCGCCGACCGCCTCGCGCCGGAGGAGCGGACGCGCTGAGCTTCCACTTGTCCTTGCCCGCCGGCTCCGGCCGGTGAAACCTCCCGCACCGATGACCAAACCTTTCAGCCTTTTCCTCGCCCTGCGCTACCTGAAGCCCAAGCGCACTTTTCTCAGTCTCATCACGGTCATTTCCATCCTCGGCGTCACCCTCGGCATCATGGTGCTCATTCTCGTCATCTCGGTCATGACCGGGTTCGAGCAGGAGTTGCGTCGCAAGGTCCTCGGCTTCGACGCCCATCTGGTGGCCGGCGGGGAGACCGTCCTCTACGACTGGCAGGGCCAGTCGGAAAAAATCCGCGGCGTCGAGGGCGTCACCGGAGTGGCCCCTTTCGTTCAGGGGCCCGTGCTGGCCGAATTCATGGGACGGCGGCTCGCCCCGAAAATCCGCGCTATCGATCCCGAGGCCGAGACCTCGGTCACCACCCTCCGCGATTTCATGGTCGCCGGGGAACTCAAGCTCGACGGCAACGAGGTCGTTATCGGCTCCGCCCTGGCCGGCATCCTCGGCGTCGGCGTCGGAGACACCATCACCGTCTACTCGCCCGGCAACCTCGAGGAAATCGTCGACAGCATCAACGAACTCGAGCAGGGCCCGGAAAAATCCAAGAGCGCCGGCGAACTGCGGGAGATGATCCTCCCGCTCGAACTCACCGTGACCGGTATCTTTTCTTCCGGCCGCTACCTCTACGACTCGGAATTCCTCCTCGTTCCCTTGCACATCGGTCAGGAACTCTACGGGCTGGCCGACGGCGTGCACGGCCTGACCATCAAGACGGTGCACCCCTACCAAGCTGCCGCCGTGCGCGAGAACATCCGCATGGCCCTCGGTTCGACCCTGCCCATGTCCACGTGGATGGACATGAACCGTGAACTTTTCGAGGCCATCCACATGGAGCGCAATGTCATGTTTTTCATCCTCCTTTTCATCGTCATCGTCGCCGCCTTCGGGATCATGAACACCCTCATCACCGTGACCGTGCAAAAGACGCGCGAGATCGGCATCCTCAAGGCCCTCGGGGCCCGCACCGGGCAGATCATCGGCGTCTTTGTCGGCCAGGGCATCGTCGTCGGCATCTTCGGCACCCTTATCGGCCTCGGCACCGGCATCTGGCTCGTGCAATACCGCAACCAAGTCAGCCAATGGCTCTCCGGCGTCATGGGTATCGAAATTTTCCCCGCCTCGATCTACCAATTCTCCGAAATCCCGGCCGAAATCGTCCCCTCCGACATCGCCATCATCTGCGCCAGTGCTTTTCTCATCTGCACCGTGGCCGCCGTCATCCCCGCATGGTTCGCCGCCCGCATGGACCCGGTCAAAGCCCTGCGCTACGAGTGATCGCGACGACCCGAAGCTTTCAGATTTCTGGCTATTTTCGGTAGGGACGGCTGGCCCAGCCGTCCGTGTACCTTCGAAGAATAAAGCAGTCGGTCCGCTGGGCCAGCGGACCCTACCACGAATCGCTGCTGTTAAGTCTAAATGCAGCGGGACGTTGGTATAATCCCGGTCCTGCTTTTGTCGCGGCAGACGTTATCTTCCGGACGAATTCCGCTCAGCCCAGCAAAAAATACCCCGCCACACCGCCGCCGAGAATGGTCAAGGCGGGGTTGATCCGCGTGACAGTCAGGAGAAGGACGACCGCGGCACCGATGGCCAAGGTGAGCAGGTTGAATTCCCAATCCCGCGACGGATTGTAGCTGGCCGTTTTGCCCAGCGCATAGCAGCCGGCCAGCATGAGCCCGATGACAATGGGCGCCATCCCCCGCTGCACCGCATCGCGCCACGGCGAACCCGCGGCCGCATCCCAGATTTTGCTGACGAAATAACACAGCAGGCAGGCCGGAAAGAAGAAGGCCACGAGCACGGCAACCAGTCCGGCAAACCCTGAAACCTCGTAGCCGATGAGCATGACGCACGTCATGTTCGGACCCGGCGCCAACTGGCCGAGGCTGTAGATTTCGGTGAACTGTGTGTCGGTCACCCAGTGGTGCGTGTCGACCGTGTCGTGCTTCATCTGCGGCAGCACCGCCGTGCCGCCCCCCACCGCCAGGAGCGAAAGGAGCGCGAAGACGTTGATCAGTTCGACGATCTTGCTCACGCGGCCTCCTTCTCTTTAGCCGGACGGTTCATCCAGATGGCCAAGGGCGCGAGCGTCACCAGCGTGACGAGCAGGGACATGTGGAAAATGCCGACGAGGACGAAAACAATGACGACAAAAAGGAGGTCCTTCGGACGGATCAATTGCTTCCAGCCGATCTTCAGCGTCACCTGCAGAAGCAGCCCGACAGCTGCCGCGGCCACGCCGGTGAGAATGACAGCCACTTTCGGATCATGCCGCAATGCGACATAAGCGAACCCTAGACCGGTGAGGATGACCGCGCCCGGCAGGATCATGCCGACCACCGCGACGACCGAACCAATCGCCCCCCGCAGTTTGCGACCGACAATGACGCTCATGTTGGTCGAGTTCAGTCCCGGCAAAGTCTGCGCGATCTCCAAGGCGCCCATGAACTCGTCCGCATCGAGCCACTTTTCCTTTTCCACCAGCGCATGACGCAGATAAGCAACAATGCCGCCGCCGAAGCTCGTCACCCCGATGAGCGCGAAGGCCGCGAAGATCTTGCCCAGCGAAACCTTGGCGGGCGCCTCGGTGCCGTCACTCATGGTTTACCACCGGTTTGTTGCCCAGACCGTAGACCAAGGCCGTTTTCGTCGTGCCGAGCATAATCCACTCCTCCGCGGTCTTTTGCAGTTCTTTATGGAAAGCCGCCGCTTTTTCCAGGGTGCCGGAAGGGATGTCGTCGGACTTGCGGAATCTGCATTGGAAAGCGAATTCCCCGCAGACCGGTTGCTCCAGTTTCCTGCTGCGCCAGACGGCAATCGTCGTCTTGCCGTTGTAATGGTGCCCGAAATGAGCCAACCCCACGTTGACCTGCAACTCCTCGACCGCCATGTCATTGACCAACTCGATCGGCGCGTCACCTTTCCCCTCGATCTCGCGGAATGCAGGGAAGGCGTGCGTCACATTCTTCAACGCGAAGTTCATGGCCTCGCGCGGCAGGGCCAGCACCGAATTGTGCGAGTAAATCGAACGGATGTCCCCCAACCGGTCCTGGCGCGGCAGCAGCTCCTCTTTGAATTTGATCCGGGTCTCGCCGGCGAGAGCCGGCCGCACGTCGACGCTCGCCGCGCGCTCGAATTCCGGATGGCGGAATTTGACGGTCAGCTCCGGCGTTCCAGACGGCCAACCACTTTGGTAGAGCGTGCGCAACCGCACGATGAAGTGGTTGTTGTAGAGATCGAAATCCGGCGTGTCGAAAAACAGGACCTCACGCACCTGGTTCTCGAACGCATCATCCGCCTCCTCCAACTTCACGTCGAACTGCTTGGCCACCCGTTTGACCACCTGCCAGAAATCCTTGAAGGCCCGCGGCGAGCCGAAGCGCTCCGGACGGAGGAGGATCTTGTATTCGCGGTAATGCAGGTCGTCGTGCGGACTATTGGAAGGGTCTTCGGCGAATTCGGGCATGTCGGCAATTAAGCGCGATCGCAAGCGAAAAGCCAACCGCCAAAGCCCCCCACCGTGCTACCCTCAAACGATGGACGCCGCCCGAGCCGCTGCCGATTGGGAAAAATTGCGCACTTGGACGATGCCTTTCGGAAAATTTTCCGGACGCAAACTCTACGACATCCCGGCGGAATACCTCTGCTGGTTCGAGCAGAAAGGCTGGCCCGCCGGTGACCTCGGCCGCCTCTTGCAAATCGTCCTCGAAGCCAAACGCGAAGGGGCCGACCATGCTTTCGACGTGCTGCGGAAAACTTCCGTGCGTTCGCCGCATCGGACTCCATAATAAGCAGAGATGAAAATATCCAAAGACCACGCCGTCCTCTTCGACTACGAAGTCCGCAACAGCCGCGCCGAAGTCCTCGACAGCTCCGCTCAAGGCGGCGCACCCATGGCCTACGTGCACGGCTACGCCAGCATCATTCCCGGACTGGAAAAAGCACTCGAAGGCAAAACCGCCGGCGAGACGCTTGATGTGGTCGTTCCTCCGGTCGAAGCCTACGGAATCCGCGACGAGCGACGCATGGGACAGGTCGACCGCTCCATCTTCCCGGCGGGCGCGGAAATCAAACCCGGCATGCGCTTCCGCGCCACCAGCCAGCACGGCACCGACAATGTCGTGGTGGTTGCCGTGGAGGGCGACACCGTAACCGTAGACGCCAACCATCCCCTGGCCGGCGAAACCCTCACTTTCAACGTCACCGTCCGCGACGTCCGTCCGGCCACGCCGGAGGAAATCGCCCACGGCCACGTCCACCATGCCGACTCCCACTCCGACGACGGTTGCTGCGGCGGAAGCGGCGGTGGTGGCTGCGGCTGCCACTGAGCATGCGTCCTCATGGAGGGCGACCATCGCCGGCCGCCGCGCTCGACGAAGTCCGCCGAATCTACCGCGACCTCGCCGACCGCCCCATCGAGCGCCAGTGCGAACTCCGCACCCGGTGCTGTCACTTCAAACTCACCGGCAAAACCCCCTACCTGACCCGCGGCGAAGCCCTCCTCGCCGCCCGCGCCCTCAAAGCAACAGGGAGAAAATCCCTCCCTTCGCGCAGCGACGGCGCTTGTCCCTTGCTAGATCCGCACACCTCGCGCTGCTTCATTTACGAAGACCGCCCCTTCGGCTGCCGCACCCACTTCTGCGCAGCGGCCGGCGGACCTTATGCCCGCCGCGATGTGATCGACCTGATCCGCAGGCTTGAGGAAATCGACGAGAAGCTCGGCGGCGACGGCCCGCGCCCCCTTCCCGGCGCGGTCGGGGATGCGCTACGCCGACTTTGACGTTCCCGCTGCAATTCCCCGGAACGCTGGTTTGCCACCCGGAAGGCCCCGCATTAATATTTTTCCATGAAATTGCCATTCTTCCTGCTGGCCCTTCTCGTCCTCGCCGCCACTCCGGCGTGGGCGCAGTGCAAAGAGTGTGGTTGCCGGGCGAAATGCTCGCCGACCTGTGAATGCCCGCGCGAAAAGACCGCGCCGTGAACTCACTCGACCCGCGGGCCAAGCGCTTCCGCGCGGCCGACAAATCCCTTCAGCAAGCCCGTCACGCCCTCGAAGGCGCCCGGTTGGCCCTTGCCGATTTGCCCCGCTCGAACCTTTCGCCGGTAACCGCCGCGCTCGAGGAAATCGAGCAGGCCGTTTCCAATATCGCCGCCGCGGGCGCGCAGATCGACGAGGCGCGCATGGAAAGCGATGACACGCTCTGAACAGCGTTTCTGCTTTCCCCCTCCGCCGGCATGGCGTGGAATAGCGGCATTATGACCCCTCGCGTCAAAGAAATCCTCTCGTGGTATGGAGCCGACAATCCCGGCACCCTGACCAATCTGGCCCGCCTCCTCAACCACGGCACCCTCGGGGGCACCGGCAAAATGGTCATCCTGCCCGTGGACCAGGGCTTCGAGCACGGCCCGGCCCGCAGCTTTGCCATGAACCCGGCGGCCTACAGCCCGCTCTACCATTTCGAGCTGGCCATCGAAGCCGGCTGCAATGCCTACGCCGCCCCGCTCGGCTTCCTCGAAGCCGGCGCCCGAGAATTCGCCGGGGATGTGCCGCTCATTCTCAAGCTGAACAGCAAAGACCTCACCTCCGACGAAAAGGATCCCATCTCGGCCCGCACCGGAACGATTGACGACGCCCTGCGCCTCGGTTGCTCCGCGGTTGGTTTCACCATCTACCCCGGTTCGGCGCTGCGCCTCGAAATGTATGAGCAGCTCGCCGAATTCGCCCACGAAGCCAAACAGGCCGGGCTCGTCGTCATCGTCTGGTCCTACCCACGCGGCACCAGCCTGAGCAAGGAAGGCGAGACAGCCATGGATGTCGACGGCTACGCCGCGCACATCGCCTGCCAGATCGGCGCACACATCGTGAAGATCAAGCTGCCCACCGCGCACCTTGAGCAGGCGGCAGCCAAGAAAGTCTACGAGGCGGAGAAAGTGCCCATCGCCACGACGGCTGAGCGCGTGCGGCACTGCGTGCAATGCGCATTCGACGGACGACGCATCCTCATCTTCTCCGGCGGACCCAGCGAGTCGGACGAAAAACTCCTCGATTCCATCCGCGCCATCCGCGAAGGCGGCGGCTTCGGGTCGATCATCGGACGCAATTCCTTCCAGCGGTCCAAAAAAGACGGACTCAAACTCCTCCGCCAAATCATGGAGATCTACGCGGACCAGAAAAAATAAAGCTTATGCAACTCGGAATGATCGGACTCGGCCGGATGGGCGCCAACATCGTGCGGCGCCTCATGAAAAACGGACACACCTGCGTTGTCTATGACACCCACCCCGACGCCGTGGCGGAACTGGTCAAGGAAGGCGCGGTCGGCGCCTCCTCGCTCGAGGAATTCGCCGCCAAGCTCGAGAAGCCCCGCGCCGCGTGGATCATGGTCCCCGCCGCGGTGACCGACAAAGTCATCCAGTCGCTCGTCCCCCATTTCGAGAAGGACGACATCATCATCGACGGCGGCAACTCCTACTTCCGCGACGACCGCCGCCGCGCCCGCGAACTGGAGCCTCAGGGCATCCACTACATCGACTGCGGCACCAGCGGCGGCGTGTGGGGACTCGAACGCGGCTACTGCCTCATGATCGGCGGCGAGAAAGGGCCCGTGCAGCACCTCGACCCGATCTTCAAAACCATCGCCCCCGGACGCGGCGACCTGCCCCGCACGCCCGGACGCGATAAAGCGGGCGGCACCAGCGAGGACGGCTACCTGCACTGCGGCGCGGCCGGCGCCGGGCACTTCGTCAAGATGGTCCACAATGGCGTGGAATACGGCATGATGGCCGCCCTGGCCGAAGGCTTCGACATTCTCAAAAATGCCGACGTCGACTCGCGTCCGGTCTCGCACGATGCCGAGACCGCCCCGCGCATGGGAAACGACCTCGACTACCACCTCCCGGTCGACGAGATCGCCGAGCTGTGGCGCCGCGGCAGCGTGGTGCAATGCTGGCTCCTCGACCTCATCGCCATGTCCATGGTCGACGATCCGGAATTGAAGAAATTTTCCGGCCGCGTGTCCGACTCCGGCGAAGGCCGCTGGACCATCATGGCCGCCATCGAGGAAGGCGTCCCCGCCGACGTGCTCAGCGCGGCGCTCTACGCCCGCTTCCGCTCGCAGGAACCCGCCTTCTCGGACAAAGTCTGCTCGGCCATGCGTTACCAGTTCGGCGGACACCTCGAGAAATCAGCCGGCGGCTGAACCGCGCTACTGCCCGACAATCAGCCCGTTGACAAACCGGATGGCCGGACCCAAGGCCGGAAGGTGCTGGTAAATTCCCGAAGCGGGATTCCAGAAGTCTTGATGCAGGACGATGCGGCCTTCGCTGTCGAAACGCAGTTGGGAAATGCCCTCGGTCACGATCGGTTGCCCGCCGGCGAGGTTTTTCGTGCGGATTTCCATTGTCCAGCGCACGTAGCAATCGGAACCGGAAACGGCCACGTCTTGGATTTCGGCGCTGACCTTCTCGGCTCCTTCAGCCGTCTTGAGGAGATACTTCTCGATGGCGTCGATGCCCACCTCCGTCGCAATCGTGTCGTTGAACCACGCCCCCGGCGCGTAGACCTCGCGCACCTTGGCGGTGACGTTCGGGACCGACAGGTCGCCGTAGAGTTTGGCGAACCCTCCCACGGCAGCACGCGCGGATGGCCCGGACATCGCGATTCCGGGGCGCGAGGCCAAAGCCTCGCGGTATTCCGCGGTGAAGTCGGTCGGACCGCTGGAACAACCAGCCAGGAAAAGCGCGACCATGAAGGCAGGGACGAGATGCTTGATCATGCCTCATGCTCGGTCCCGCGCGGCGCGGTGGCAACGGCTTGTTGCAACATGCGCGTGAACCGTCCCTTCACCCGGGCGTAGGAAGGGTAGCTCTCGACGGATTCCGGCGGACGGAAGCGCCAGTGCCGGTAGGCCCAGAGCCAGGCCTCCGGTTGCCGGCGGATCTGCGGCTCGAAAAAGTCCCAGCACTTCTGCACGATCTCCTGTTCGGTCGCCTCGGGAGAAAAGTAAATGGGGTCGTGCGCGATGGTGCGGTAGCGCCCATCCGGCAAGGGCACGCTCTCGATCGGAATAATGGGCAGCCCCGTGTGCTTCTGCAGCATGGCATGGATCCGCGTCGACGGACGCCAGCGCCCAAAGGACCGCAGGAGCACGGACGGAGCGTTCGGATCCAGTTGGAGGTCGAAAAGAATCCCGATGTTCCCTCCCTTGCGCAGATGCTTGAGCGTCACGAGCATCGAGCGCTCCTGCGAGATGATGCGGTGTCCGCTCAAGGCCCGCAGACGGTCGAAAATGGGCCCCAGCAAAGGATTGTGGAATTGCTGGGTGACGATGCATCCGGGCAGGCGTTCGAAAGCCCCGGCAATGCTCAGCCACTCGAAATTGCCGTAATGCAGGCAGACGAAGATGCCGCCTTGATGCTTGAGGTTCAGCGCACGCGCCTGCTCCCAGCCTTCCATCACCATATAGCGAGGGTAGTTCTCCGCGGTAAAGTTCCGCGCCCAGAACAATTCGAGCACGGTGCGCGCGAAGTGCACCACCGAGCGGCGGGCGATACGCCGGATTTCGGCGGGGCTTTTCTCGGCGCCGAAAACCATTTCGAGGTTGGCCAAAGCGACCTCGCGGCTGCGGCGGTCCAAGTAGTAAGCCGCGCTGCCGAGACCCGCCGCCAGCCATCGCACCACCCGCCAAGGCAGGAGGGGAATCATCCGGGAGAAGGTCCAGAGCCCGGCAAATTCCAACCGATATCTGACCCGCCGCCACCAAGGCAGCTCCGGCCACGGGGTGAGGGTCTTGCCAACGGCTTCAGGCATTGTTTTCGGCGTCGAGACGCGGAAAAACCGGCGAGGGCTCCCCGAGTTGGTGCCCGGCGCCCAGTGCCCCCCAGGAGGTCGTCAAATTCCCCGGGAAACCAAGTTGGTTGAGAAGTCTATCCGACGAGACCGGGAGGACCGGGTGGGCCAACGCGGTTGCCAGGCGCGAGGCCTCGACCAAAACAGCCAGCACTTCGTCGAGCCGCCCGGCTTGCGCCGGATCCTTGGCCAGCTTCCACGGCGCGGAACTCTCCACAAAGCCGTTGGTCGCGGCAATCAGCTCCCAGACAGCCTCCAGCGCGGCGTGCACTTGGTAGGTCTCCATGGCCGCGTCGAAACGCTTGGCCACCTCCGTGCCGAGCGCCTCGAGCGCCACCGCGTCTTCCGACTTGTCCGCCGGCGCGGCCGCCAGCGTTCCGCCGCGGTAGCGACGTCCCATGCTGACCGTGCGGTTGACCAGATTGCCGAGGTCGTTGGCCAGGTCGGCGTTGTAGCGGGCGCGCAAACGTTCTTCGTTGAAATCGGCATCCTGGCCCGTGGCGATGTCGCGCATGAGATAATAGCGCAGCGCTTCGGGACCGTAACGGTCGGCCAGCACATCGGGGTCGACCACATTGCCCGCGCTTTTACTCACTTTGGCGCCACCGAGATTCCACCAGCCGTGGACGAGAAGTTTGGGCATGATTTCGAAGCCGGCGGCTTTGAGCATGATCGGCCAGTAAATGCCATGGGCCGGGACGAGGATGTCTTTGCCGATGACGTGCGCATCGCACGGCCACAGGTCCGTGAACGCGGGCAACCCCGTGCCGGCCTTCGCCCGGTAACCGGCGAAGGTCGCGTAGTTCATCAGCGCGTCAAACCACACATAGGTCACGTAATCGAGGTCGAAGGGCAGCTCGATTCCCCACCCGAGGCGCGACTTGGGCCGCGAAATGCACAGGTCGCCCGCCTCCTTGGCTACCGCATTGGCCAACTCGTTCCCGCGGAAGGCCGGGAAAACGAAATCCGGGTGCGCCGCGAGGTGTTCGGCGAGCCACGGGCGGTATTTGGACAACCGGAAATACCAATTTTCCTCCTCGATGAAGACCACCTCGCCCCACTCAGGGCCGAACTCGCCCTGCGCATTGCGTTCCTTGTCGGTCAGGAATTGCTCCTGCCGCACGCTGTAGTGCCCGCTGTGGCGCGCTTTGTAGAGATCGCCCTGATCGTGCAGTTGCTGCAGGACGTCCTGCACCGCCGCGATGTGACGCGGATCGGTCGTCTCGGCCCAGCCGTCGTAAGCGACGCCGAGCTTGGCCCAGAGCGCCTTGAATTTCGCGGTGATGTCGCGGGCGAATTCCGCCGGCCCCACCCCGGCTTTTTCCGCCGATTGCTGGACCTTCTGCCCGTGCTGGTCGACGCCGGTGAGAAAGAAAACGGGGCGTCCGCGCTCGCGGTGCCAACGGGCGATGACATCGGCCAGCACCTTCTCGTAGGCGTGACCGATATGCGGCGGGGCGTTCGTGTAATCGATCGCCGTGGTGATGAAAAATGGTTTGGCGGACATCAGTCTCCCATCAAAGCCGTCCGACGCCCGCGACCCAACGTCAAAGTGACGCGACGGCGGCCGCGGTCACATCATCGGCCGCAGCACCTGCAATCCCGAGGCCTCCCGCGCCGTGACCAACCACTGCGCGAAAAGCAGCATTTCCTTGCCCTGCAACATGCCCTGCTCGATTTGCGGACGACGCGCGGCCAGCATCGCGGCGTTGGGCTCGTTGCGCGCAGCCACGTAGACGGCGAAGCCTCCGTCCGGAGCCGGCACGAACTCGCCGAGCGTTCCGACCGTCTGGTCCATCACAGCCATGGCCACCTGGCGCTGGGCGGGCGTGAGATCCTCGGAGAAAGGGGAAAGGCCCTTCATTGTCTCGCTCTCGGTCTTGGCCGCCTTGATCGCTTCGGCAAACGAGGCCCCACCGGCCATGGCCTCGCGCACTTTGGCCAGCGTGGCCTCGGCCTCTTCCTGCACCGCGAGGGTACGCTTCTGCTCGATGAGACCGGCCCGCAGGTCGGCACTTGCTTCCTCCAAGGTCAGCGGGCGGGCCTCCTGCACTTCGGCCACCTCGATCACGGCATAGCCGTCGCGCCCCAGTTCGATGATTTCAAAGTTGCCCGGAGCGGACGGAAGACGGAAGGCGACCGCGGCCGCGGCCGGCACCACTTCGCCGTCAAGGTCGGCCAAGGCCCCGTCCGATTCGCCGCCCGGACCGAAAAGCGGGCTGGTGCGAACCTCAAGATCACGGGCTGCGGCGACGTCCTGCAAGGACCCGCCTTCGCCCAGCGCTTGCGAAAAATCCCCGGTAGCCGTGGCCAACTTCTGCAGCGCAGCCACCCGCTCCTTGTCCGCCAATTCCCTTTCGGCGGGCGTCAAGACCAAGGCCACGTAACGCACCGAGCGCTTTTCGGGCGCTTGCAGGGTGGCCTTCTTTTCCTCGTAAGCCTTTTGCAACTCCTCATCGGTCACCTTGACATCCCGGCCCGCCTGCGCGGCATCGAAACGCAGCACCTCGGCATCGACCGGCGCCACCCGCTGCAATGCCGGCTCCACCTCACCCGGCAACAGCATGGCCGGCGACTGCACGAGAGTCTTCACTTCCTCCAAACGGAGCGCGTCCTTGATCACGTCCTCCAACTGCCGCTCGGTGAAACCGCGCGGCGCCAGTTGTTCCTGCGTGAAATTGGCGTATTTCATCGGATCGAACTGGCCGTCGGTCTGGAAGACCGGGAGGGTCTTGATGCGATCGACCACCGCCTGGTTGCCCGGCTCGACTCCCATGGCACGCGCCTCGTGCTGCAGGACCATGAGGTTCCAGATGAAATTGTTAGCCGCCTCGTCCTCCGTCTGGGCTTGGCCGGACAGACCGCGCACCAAGTCGAATTGCCCGAGCGCCAGCGCCAGCTGGTAGACGCGGATCGCCCTCTCAATGTCGACGGTCATGACGTCCCGGTCGTAGATCCGGGCCACGATGTTGGTCCCCACCCGGTCCATCTCCGTGGTGTTGTAAAGAAAAGCGAACGCGATGATGGTCAGGAAGGCGATGAGCACCATGAGCCAGCGCTGGTGTTTGCGAATGGTCGTGAACATAAGGACGTAGAGGTTGAAAAAAGCTCTGGCGTGGATTATTTCAACCAGCCCATGAAAGCAAGCCCCCTCCCGTCCAACCTCCACGCGCTTCTGCTCTGCGCGAGTCTCCTTTCGATGGTTTGCGCCCCGGCCCTCGCACAGGATGCGGTCGTGCTCAAAAGCGGACAGACCCGCGAAGGAAAGATCGTGGGCGTCAGCGGCGGCAACGTGCGCATCGAGACATCGGCCGGGACGGTCGGCACGCCGCTCTCCCAGGTCCGCGAGATCCGCATGGCACCTCCCGAGGCCTTGGAGGCGGCTGCGGCCATGCTTGCTTCCGGCGATGCCGGCGGCGCCGCCTCCGCTCTGACCCGGCTCAACGAAACCTTTTCCGGACTGCCCGCGCCCTGGGCCGAGCGCGCCGCGGCCATGCTCGGCGACGCCAAACTCGTCCGCCGGCGACACCGAGGGCGCCAAGGCCGCCTACGAGCAATTCCGCGAGACTTACCCACAAGCCACCACGCTGGCCAACCTCGGCATGGCGCGCTTGGCCGTCGATGCGGGACAATACGACGAAGCGGAGAAGCTCCTGCAGCCCGTTTTGCAGGCCTCGGACAAAACTTCTTTCCCCGACTCCGCCGAAGGCCCCGCGCTTTCGCAGGGGCATTACCTGCTGGGCCGCGTCAAGGAAGCCGCTGGCGACCACCAAGCGGCCCTCGCCAATTACCTCAAGGCCTCGACGGTCTTCCCCTTCGACCGCAACGCCGCCGCCTCCGCGCAAAAGCAGGCCGACGCCCTGCGCGCCGAACATGCAGGATTGATCGCCCCGTGAAAATCTCCAACATCCAACCAACACGTCCCACCATGCGCCACCGCTCCTTCCCTCTCCCCACCGCCCTCATGGCGGCGGTCCCTCACCACCACCGCCCGCGCCGCCGAGACCGAGGGCGGCACCACCTCGATCATCGAGATGATCCTGCACGGCGGTCCGCTCATCATCATGATCTGGATCGCCATCCTGGCCACCTCGATCGTCATGGTGACTTTCATCATCCAGCTTTTCCTCCAGGTCCGCCGCCAAAGCCTCGCCCCGAAAGCCCTCGTCGGCGCCCTCGACGAATCCCTCCGCGCCGGCAACTTCCAAGAGGCGTGGGAAACCTGCCAAGCCAATGCCAAGACCTACATCGCCGCCGTGCTCGGCGGGGCGCTCGAGCGCATCGGCCGCGGTAAAGACGCCACCGAATCGGCCCTCATCGAAATGGGCATCCGCGAATCACAGGTCTTCAAAACCCGCAACAGCTACCTCTCGGTCATCGGCGTCATCTCGCCCATGATCGGTCTGCTCGGCACGGTCATCGGCATGATGGGTGCTTTCGCCGTCCTTGGTCAGTCCGGCGTCTCCGACCCGCGCAAACTCGCCATGAGCATCGGCGAAGTGCTCCTCGCCACGGCCAGCGGACTCTTCATCGCCATCCCCGCGTTCATTTTCTACTACTACTTCCGCAACCGCATCAACGACGCCACCGTCTACGCGGACAGCGAACTCAACCACCTCGTTGAGGACATCCCGTTCGACGAGGTCAAAGGCATGCGCATCGGCGAGAACTTCAGCGCCGGAGACGGGCTCGGCGGCGGAGCCGAGGAGTCGAAAGTCTCCCACAAAGTCTCCATGCAACTGACGACCAATTGTCCCGTCTGCCAAGCCGCCATCGTGCCCGGACAAAATCCCTGCCCCGGTTGCGGAACCACGCTCGACTGGCAATCTTGATCCATGTCCGACGCCGCCCCCAAGCGAGGCAAAAAGAAACGCCGCGAGCCGGAACCGGAAGCCGACCCGGAATTCCAGATCGCGCCGATGATCGACATTTTGCTCGTTCTGCTCGTCTTCTTCATGTCGATCAGCTCGACCGAAGTGCTGCAGTCGAACAAGGACATCCGCCTTCCCGTGGCCAAAGACGCCAAGGACGCCAAGGAAAACCCCGGCCAAATCATCGTCAACCTCGCCGTCAACCCCATCAACAACGCCGTCGGCATCAGCGTCAACGAGATCGACTACCCCTCGCCCGGCGACCTCATCCCCGTCCTGCAAAACCATATCCAGAAGAATCCCATGGTCCGCGTCCTCATCCGCGCGGACAAAGAAGTGCGCTACGCCACCATGAAAAGCCTGCTCGAGGCCGTGGGCAAAGCGGGCATCGCCAACGTCACTTTCTCCGTCGTCGACAAGGAGGCGGCGCCGACCCCATCGTAAACCGCTTGCACCGCGGCGACGATCGGTAAACTTATCACGTTATGGGTGGTTCCGTAGGCTCCGAGGACGGCGACGTCGGTTTCCAGATCGCGCCGATGGTGGACGTCGTCTTCGTCCTCCTCCTCTTTTTCATGGCCTCGGCCGGTTCCCAGATCGTCGAGCGCGAACTCAACATCAGCCTGCCCAGCGGCCGCGGCGGCGCCGCCACCGGTCCCCCGCCCACCCCGGTCATCATCGATATCAGCCCGGACGGCGTGGTCAGCATGAACAACCGAATCTTCGACACCCCGGCGAGCAAGGAGATGCCCGAACTGCGCGCCCAGCTCAAAGACAACATCGACCGCTTTGGCGACAAAGACCCCGTCATCATCCGCCCCGACGACAACGCCAAACAGGAACGCATCATCGACGTCCTCAACTCCGCCGCCGCCGCGGGAGTGAAAAATTTGACGTTCAGTTGAGAACAACCTTAAGGCGTTGACGCTGCTGCGCAGGCCTTGATAAGTAAATCCCTGTTATGGTTGCGTGGTCTCGACTATGGCTTTTAGCCGCCACTCTCATAGCGGCGGGCATCCCCCTCGAGGCTTGGTGCGCTTCGCGGGAGGCGCTTGTAGTAGAAAGCTGTGAGGCTACGTTCGATGGGAAAAAGGTCATCGATGTGCCAGCGGGAGTCACCGTGCTCATCCTCGGGGAACAGAAAGAAACAGGCTTAATCTTGGCCCGTATTCCTCAAGGCAGCGAGGGCGATATCAGGGGGCTCATTCCTGCGACATCGGTTGTTCCCCTCGGAGGTAAAGAACCCCGGCAAGAAAGCCCGAACAAACCCGCACCAACCGTCCCCGTCTTCAACCCCGACCAAGAAATGTCGGCACGGGATCTAGCCAAGTTTTTCAAAACCAATCGAGAAGCATTCAAGCAGTGGGAAGGCCAAACGGTGACAGTTAGCGGTGTCGTCGATGATCTGCGGGTTGTAGGCACAACGGGTTCCATGCTCACGGCCGAAATCACACTGAGAACGCGCCCCGACCTTCCCAAAGTGCGATTGATGGTCCACGCCTCCGAGTTCTTGAATTCGGGCAAATCTGATCGACAAGAACTAAGGGTCCAAGACGAGACACTTGAAGGAAGGTCAAGAGACCGAAAATACCCTCACCGCTATTGGTACTATGCCAACGGGTATTGGCGCTCACGCTCGGGCGCGAAAACCGAATGGCTTCCCATTATTTCGGTTGGCCATCCACTCAAAGCAAGCGGGGTCCTAACCAAGTATCATATACACTTGGAGCTGGACGGGGCTACTATCAACAAGAGTTGAGCTATCACCCACCTTACCCCCGCCGCGCCGGCGGTTCGGGAACGGCCGGCTCCGCTCCGGTCATGCCGATGAGGCTGTCGACGTAGCCCGGAGCGTGCACCTCGGCCAGTTTGGCACGGGCCTGTTCGAGGCGGGCGGGGAGGCCCATGCGTTCGGCGACGCCATTGTAACTTGGATTGCGGAGGAATTTGTCGAGATATTCGACATGGCGCTCCCAGAGGCGGACATCCACCCCCTGCTTGGCCGCGAGGCGGGCGCGATACCAGTCGCTGGACAGCACGCTTTCGCGGCTGAAGAGGGCGCGGATCTCCGGGTCGTCCAGAGTTTTGCCCTCGTAGTGATCGTCTCGCATGATGTGCAGCAGGGCTTTGAGCGGCGGGCAGGCCCACTCGATGCTGCCATCGGTGAAGTAATGCTCCGCCACGCGCTTCTGCGTGGCGATGATGTTGTCCATGCCCTCGACGAAGGTTTCGAGGCCCTGCAATTCCGGCTTGAGCATGCCCTCGGTCAGCACGACATGCGGATGGTTGAAGACGCGGCCGAAGAACGTATTGACGAACTTTTTGGTGATCCGGCTGCCGAGGCGGCTGGCCAGCACCTTGCGTCCCTCGTGCTCGAAGTCCGTCAGGCGCTCCAGATAGCCGTGCTTATGGAGAAACTCGGGTGAACGCTCCTCCACCGCCATACGGCACCAGACTTCGGGGACAAGCAGGCTGATGTCGTGGTCGACCCGCGCGTCGGGGCCGACGTAGCCGGCCGCGGTGACAAATCCCTCGTAGCCGCTGATCGCGTAGGACACGAACGCCGAATTCAAATCGTAGATGGGCGGCAACGCGTTGAACGGACCCTTGGTCAACGCGCCCTCCGAGCCCGCGCCGGTGGTGGACGGCGATTTGCCGGTCATGCTGCAGATGAACTCCATGAAGAGTTCCGGCAGATCCATGTGGTGGATCGGATTGTAGACGGCCAGCGAGCGGATGCCGGCCGCCTTGTCCGGCGGATTGTTGCGGCGACCGGCCAGCACGGCATTGACCGGCGTGAGGGCCGGCTTGTCATGCCCCAGGCCGCGAGCCAAGCGGATGCCCACGTCGGCCAGGTAGCGACCGCGCGGGTCGAGCAGATCCGGACGCGTTTGCAGGTAACGCGGATTCTTTGTCGGCTTGCCATCGACGAGGCGCGGGTTGGCATTGGTGACGAAGAATTCCGGATGACCTGATTCGACGTAGCCCGCGATCATTTTCTGCATGGGCCGGGTGTATTGGTAATACCCGATGGCGTCCTCGAAGATGGCCCGGGCCTCTTCCACGGTCAAAGGCTGGTAGTTGGAGAAGAAATTCCCGCCGTGGGCGAAGTCGTATTCGGTCACTTTGTCATAACCGCGGTGGATGGCATCGTCCGGTCGCTGGAAAAGGCGGTATTCACAGTTGCGGACGAATTTGACGCCGGGCAGCTGTTCCGTCTGCGCGTCGAGGAGGCCGCCGACGAGCGGTCGCGGCACCACGGTGGAAGCCGTGATGTCGTCCTCCATCTGGATCTTGGCCGCGGGGAAAAAGTCTTTGCGCAACCCGAACGTGCGCCACGAATCCTCGGCGTCAAAGCCGACCCGCAGGAAGTTGGCCACCAATTTCCGGCGGTGGAAACGCAGTTCGTTGGCCGGGAGACCGTTGACCGTGTCCACGCTGAAGTTCTCCCTCCAGTGCTCGCCCCATTCCGGCCGGTAGAAGCGTTTGAGCACAAAAACGAGCTCCTTGATGTGCTGCGGCACCGTCTCCAGCCACGCGTTGTATTCCGCGCTGAAGGCGGAGGATGGCGTGAGGAGTTTGATGACCGATCCGAGTGAACGGTTCGGGCTCAAAATCAGACGATGATCTTTGCCGTTCCGCTTCGGATCGGCGTAGCGGTCGGAATAATCGCGCCGGATCAGCTCGTCGACTTGATCGAAGTCGGCTTTGAAATCGGAGACGAAAATCGGCCCGGCCAGGATGGCATCCGAAATGGGCTTGGAGATTTCCGATTTACCGCCGCCGGAAACGGTGCACGGCTTGTGGCAAAGCGTGCCCTCCGCCACCGTGCCGATAAGACGCCAAGCCCGGCCGGCGGGCGGCTTTTCCATGTGCACTTTGTAGCCGCAAGGCAGGACATAGCGCTGCTCGAGCCGGAGCGGAATTTCATACTTCTGGCCGTCCTTCTCCCAGCTGACTTTCTGCGCGAGGAGTTGGAAGCGCGCGTTCTCCGGAACGTAAATGATATCCGGGTAGTGGCGGTCGACCGCGTAGCCTTCCGCCTGCAACTCGACGGAGTCGCCGAGCAGCGCGACGGCCTCGGCAAACCCGCGGGGCATCTCGAGGGGAAGATCCGCCGCGGCGATCTGCTCGGCCAGATCATAACTCGGAAAAATGAGCGCCCCGCCGGCGTGCTCCTCCTCGGCATTGCCGAACAGGTTGGCAGCCATACTGAGCTGGGTTTTGACCTCCTTTTTGCAGTAGCCAAAGTAGTTGTCCGAAATGATGGTGACCACCACACCCTGTTCGTCCCGCGCCGTGATTTTGAAGGCCGTGCCGTCGTTGTAGAGTTCGTCGGGCGACTTCCAGCACATGCCGTCGCGCCGCTGGCGCTCCGTGGCTTGGTCCCAAGAGGGCAAGCCGAGTTCGGATTTCGTCAGCTTGTTCAGATGCGGGGCAAGAATGACGCAGCCCGTGTGCCCGGTCCAATGCTCGGTATCAAGCGCCGCATCGTTATCCGGGAGATTCGGATCACCCGCGTTGCCGAAAATGCTTTCGACGAAATCCAAGTTGCAGACCAGTCCACCCGGGACAAAGAAACGCACCTCCATGCTTTTCTCCGGCGTGACTCCCGCAATTTCGGGGCACACCACCGGCCGGAGCAGGAGCGAGACAAAACACTCGGCCGACTCGGGGAGCGTCGAGGTGAAGGGCAAACGAAGAAGCTCCGAAGGTGGCTGCAAAGCAGCTTTGAGCAGGCGTCCGAACACCGCCTTGGGCACGGCTTTCTTGTCGTCCGGCACTGGCAGACCCCCTTCCGTGACATGGAAAATGCCCTGCGTCGTCCGCCGGTCGCTCTTGGGGTTGTGCAGCACGCCCTGCCGCACGCGGTAGGAGTTGATGATATCGGAGGAAAATTCGTCCTTGTCGGGGGGCAGGGAGAGTTGGCGGGCCAGTCCGTGACGGTCGAGCACGAAGGTCTGGTTGGGCAGACGCGGCACTTCGACATCATCCTGCAAGTAATCGTAGAGGAAGTTCTGGATCCGCGCATCCGCCGGGCTGAGATGCTTGGCCAGCAAGCGGTCTTTCTCGCGGTTCAACGCCATGAGCCCCCCGACCAAGTCGGCGAACTCCGCGTCGTGCTGCATGGGGAACGTCGGACAGCCGAGGTCACGCAGTTTGAGATTGATGTAAAAAATGCGGCGCTTGACCGCATCCTCGTTCTCTCCGCCCCCGGGAATCCCCCGCAGCGCGCCGACTTTTCTCTCCAGATCTGTGCTCATCATGAAATCAACAGCAGGTTAAAGGCCATCCGTGCGCAGGGGCAAGAAACTCGGGCCGAAATCACACTTGCCTCGCGCGCCGATCGCGGGCACAGACTCGCGGCATGGGGGAAGCACTACCCGCACCCTCCGCTGCCGCGGAGAAAAAATTCGCCATGACCCTGTCGGTCTTCGCCGGCGTGGTACTCCTCGCGCTCAAGGCCTTGGCGTGGGCTTACACCGGATCGACGGCCATTTTGAGCGACTTGGGCGAGAGTGCCGCGCACCTCGTGGCCGTTTGCTTCGCCGCCTACAGCCTGTGGCTCAGCCTGCGCCCGGCCGATGCCAACCACCTTTACGGCCATGCCAAGGCCGGCTTTTTCTCCGCCGGATTCGAGGGCGCCATGATCATGGCCGCCGCGCTCTACATCCTCTACGAGGCGGTCGGCGCGGCCATCGAGGGCCCGGAACTCTCGCACATTCCCGTCGGCCTCGCCCTCACCGCGCTGGCGGCCGTGCTCAACGGCGCGCTCGGCTGGCACCTCGTACGCACCGGGAAGAAGCGCGGCTCGATCATTCTCGAGGCCAACGGCCACCACGTGCTCACCGATTGCTGGACCAGCCTCGGCGTGCTCATCGCCTTGGGACTCGTGCAGATGACCGGCTGGCTTTACTGGGATCCGCTCTTCGCCGCGGCTGCGGCGCTGAACATCCTCTTCTCCGGAATCCGTCTGGTCCGGCGCAGCGTGAGTGGACTGATGGACGCCGCCGACCCCGCCGTACAGCGGAAAATCGAAAAAATCGTCACCGCCGAAACGAACAAGCACGGCATCACCCACCACAACCTGCGCCACCGCAACATCGGCGACGCTTACCTCGTCGAACTGCACCTCGCTTTCCCGTCCGATATCCTCCTGCGCGACGCCCACCGCGTGGCCACGGAAATCGAGGAGTCGCTGGAAAAGTCCATCCACCCGGCGGCCCACGTTATCACCCACCTCGAGTGCGAGGGGGACCACGGCCCGGGCCACGCTTAACCGCGCACGTCGAGATACTCGCGCGACAAGCGCACGTAGCGCAGGGCCCACATTTTGATTTCGTCCTGCTCCGCCTCGGAGAGCGTGCGCACGACTTTGGCCGGCGTGCCGAGCACGAGCGAGCCGGGCGGGATGTCCATGCCCTGCTTGACCGTGGCGTTGGCGCCGACGATCGAGCGCGTCCCCACCCGGGCGCCGTCGAGAATGATCGCGCCCATCCCGACCAGCACCTCGTCCTCCACCGTGCAGGCATGGACGATGGCCTTGTGGCCGACCGTGACCAGTTTGCCGATGAGGGCCGGAAGCTCGTCCGCCGTATGCACCACCGCGCCGTCCTGCACGTTGGACTGCGCCCCGAGCACGACGTGCGCGACGTCGCCACGTAGCACCGCCTGATGCCACACGCTGGCCTCGGGACCGACTTCGACACGGGCCACGACGGTGGCGTCGTCCGCAATGTAGGCGTCCGGGGCAATGCGCGGCGCGGTGCGGATGTTGCGGCTGATGGTTTCGACGAATTGATCGGTCACTCCGAAGATCGGTTTGCTCATCTCTCCAACCGTCCCCCGCTCCAACCGGCTGTCAAACCAAAATCCGGCGGGAAAATCCCCCCGCGGGCGCAATGACGATTGACAGCTTCCGGCTCATCGGGGAAAAGCCATGCGTAGTCCCGTTCAAACACCCCCCCCGCAAATCGCACACCCGAACCATGAACAAAATCAAACTCATCGAATCCGTCCAAAAAGAACTTGGCAGCACCAAAGCCGACGCGGAACGCGCCGTCAATGCCGTCATCGGAGGCATCAAATCGCACCTTAAGAAGAGCAAAGTCATGCAACTCGTCGGCTTCGGCACCTTCAAGGTGGTGAACCGCAAAGCACGCCTCGGCGTGAACCCGAAAACCGGCGAGCGCATCAAGATCAAGGCCTCAAAGGGCGTCAAATTCGGCGCCGGCAAGGATCTCAAAAGCAAACTTTAGACCGCTTCCCCCCAACCCGAGGAACCCCGTTCCGCCAAGTGGCCGAACGGGGTTCCTTATTTTTGTGCACGCGTTTTTTGTCGAGTCACGACCGCCGTTTGCCGCACAATGACCATGATGAAAAAAGCAATCCGTGTTGCCGTCACCGGCGCCGCCGGCCAGATCGGCTATTCCATTCTCCCCCGCATCGCCAGCGGACAAGTCTTCGGCCCCGACCAACCGGTCATCCTCCAACTCATCGAGATCGAGCCCGGCATGGCCGCCTTGCAGGGCGTGGCCATGGAGTTGCAGGACGGCGCCTTTCCCTTGCTCGAGGGCATTGAGACGACGAGCGACCTCGATCGCGGCTTCGACGGCGTGAATTGGGCCCTGCTCATCGGCAGCGTGCCGCGCAAAGCGGGCATGGAGCGCAAGGAACTCCTCGGCATCAACGGGAAGATTTTCATCGGACAAGGCAAGGCCATCGAAAAAAACGCCGCCTCCGATGTCCGCGTTCTCGTCGTCGGCAACCCCTGCAACACGAACTGCCTCATCGCGATGAACAATGCCCCCGCCGTGCCGCGCGACCGTTGGTTCGCCATGATGCGGCTCGACGAGAATCGCGCCAAGGCGCAGCTCGCGCAAAAAGCCGGCGTCCCCTGGCGCGAGGTGACCAACATGGCCATCTGGGGCAACCACTCGAACACCCAATTCCCCGACTTCTTCAACGCCCGCATCGGCGGACGCCTCGCTCCGGAAGTGATCACGGACCACGCCTGGCTCGAGGGTGAATTCATCAAAACCGTGCAGGAACGCGGCGCCGCCATCATCAAGGCGCGCGGATTGTCCTCCGCCTTCTCCGCGGCCCACGCTGCCATTGAGACCGTGCGCAGCCTCATTTCGAACACCCCGGACGGCGATTGGCACAGCGTGGCGCTCTGTTCCGACGGATCCTACGGCATCGAGGAGGGTCTCATCTGCGGTCTGCCGGTCAGTAGCAAGGACCAGCAAGCGTCCATCGTGCAGGGCATCCCGCACAATGCCTTCGCGCAGGAGCGCATCGATAAATCAGTCAACGAACTGAAAGAAGAGCGCGCCATGGTGGCGGATTTGCTGCCGAAGTAGCAGAAACGCGTTAATCAAGCACGGGCGGCGGCGACGCCGTTACCACCGTTTCCGGCAAATTCTCAGGCGTGCGCCGCCTCGCGTCGCCGCGATTTGGGTTTTTTCTTCGCCCGCTTCTTGGGTTGCAGCGTGATCTCCGATTTGTGGCAGGCCACGATGAACATCGGGGGAATGTTGGCCAGGAAGTATTCCACTTCATGCGCCGCGAACATGCGGGTGTGGCCCTTCAATTCCGGCGTCACCTGATAGACGATGAATTGCCCGTCCGGCGTCAGGCCCTCGTGCACGGCGGTGAGGATTTCCTTTTTCTTTTTCGGCTCGAGGTAGCTGAACGGAATACCGGAAACAACGTAGTCGGCATGGTGGAAGCCGAGTTTCTGCAATTCCTCGCGGAAGGTGGCTGCATCCTGATTGTAAATGAGGACCCGGTCGTCCTGCCGGAACTGCTGGCGCAAGTGATCGGCCAGTTGGGCATCCAACTCGAAGACGAGCAACCGCGCATCCGGGGCGAGCCGTTTGACCATCTCCCGCGTGTGGCAACCCTCGCCGCCACCGAATTCCACAAAGACGCGACCCCGCTGGAAATCCATCCGGTCCAACACCCGCTTGATCAACGCTTTGGAGCTCGGCACGACATAAGCGATCTTGAGGGGGTCGGCCAAGAAACGGCGGAAGAGAATGGCACTCATGCAGACCGCTATGCTAGGAGTGCCCCCGATGCCGAATCAAGCGCAAGGTGGATCCTCCCGGGCGGCGACACCGCGATCCGTGGGCCTCGTCGCCTGTGCGGCGCTGGTCGTGGCCAACATGGTCGGCACCGGAATCTTCACAAGTCTGGGATTCCAAGTCGGCGACATCCCGTCCCGTCCCGCCATCATGGCCCTCTGGGCGCTGGGCGGTGTGCTGGCCCTTAGCGGAGCCCTCTGCTACGCCGAACTCTCCGCCGCGCTGCCGCGTTCCGGCGGGGAATACCATTTCCTCGGCCGGATCTACCATCCGTCACTCGGATTCATGGCCGGCCTGGTCTCGATCGTCGTCGGCTTCGCCGCTCCCGTGGCCTTGAGCGCCATGGCGTTCGGATCCTACCTGCAGGGCGTTTTCCCCGGCATCCCGCCGCTGGCGGCCTCCATCGCCGTCGTCATCGTCGTCACCCTCTTCCATCTGCGCGACCTGCGCGTGAGCAGTATTTTCCAAGTCTTCTTCACCGTGCTGAAAATCGGTCTCGTGCTTTTTCTCATCGCGGCTCTTCTTGCCGCACCGGCCTCCGCGCCGGCGCCGGCGGAACCCTGGACCACTTACCTCCTGACCGCGCCCTTCGCCGTTTCGCTCATGTTCACGCTCTACGCCTACTCCGGATGGAACGCGGCCACCTACATCCTCGGCGAAGTCCGCACCCCCGCGCGCGTCATTCCCGCGGCCTTGGCGGCGGGCACGTTGCTTGTCATGCTGCTTTACCTCGGACTCAATGCCGCCTTCCTGCATGCCGCGCCGGCGGGACTCCTCGCCGGCAAACTCAACGTCGCCCAGGTCGCGGCGGAGAGCGTCTTCGGCGCGAATGGCGGGCGCATGGTGGCCGGCGTCATCGCGCTCGGTCTCGTCTCGGCCATCAGCGCGATGATCTGGGCCGGACCGCGTGTGGCCATGGTCATCGGCGAGGATTATCCGCGTGCATTCGGCTGGCTGCAGGTGCGCACCGCGTCGGGGATCCCTGCGGCCGCGGTGGCCGCGCAAAGCACCCTCACCCTAGTGCTCCTGCTGACCTCGACCTTCGAACAGGTCCTCGTCTACACGCAATTCGCCCTGCTGGCCTGCAGTTTCCTCGCTGTGCTCGGAGTCATCGTCTACCGCTTCACCCAACCCGACCTGCCGCGTCCTTTCCGCGTGCCGCTCTATCCCCTGCCCCCCCTCCTCTTTCTGGCCATCAGCGCCTTCGCCATGGTTTACACCGCCACGGTGAAACCGTTCGAGGCCCTGTATGGCGGACTGACCTTGGTGGCAGGTTTAGGTATTTACCGCCTGGTCGCTCCCGGCTCAAAATCGCCCTGATGAAGCGGACCGGACTTCTCCTGTGCCTCGCCGCGGCGCTCGCCGGTCCCGCCGCCGCCGTTTCGCCGACCGAACTCGGCGCCTTCCTCGCCGGGCGTCAGCTTCCCCCGACCAGCCCCCTCGCCCCGCTGCAGGAATCGGCCGAATACAAGCAGCACGCCCGCGAATACGCCGCCCAGTGGTATCGCTATGACGACCTTTACTTCGCCCCCATGCGCTCGTGGTCCGCGGGCGAACTCGTTCCGCGCATCGGTCCGACCTCGCAGGTCACCTACATGTTCGGCGGACCCGATCTGGTCAGCGCCCTTGCGCTTTTTCCCCACGCCCGGAGCTACGCCCTCGGCGGGCTCGAACCGGTCGGAAAACTGACCAACCCGCTGTCGCTCAGCCCCGAGGAATTGCACGCCAGCCTCGCCCTGCTGCGCAAGTCGACCGAAGTGATCATGAACTTCAGCCACTTCATCACCAAGGATATGAAGGCCGAGTTGGAGGCCTCCCACTTCCAGGGCGTTTTTCCCATCATGCTCGTGTTCCTTTCGTTCACCGACGCACGCATCGATCTGGCCGAGCGCCTCTCCCTGCAGCGCGATGGCTCGCTCGCGCCCGGCGAGTCGCCCGGCGGGCAACCCGCCTTGCGCATTGTTTTCCGTGCGGCGCCGGGCGTGCCGCCCGCCGAAGCCGTCTACCTGCAGGCCAACTTGGCCGACGGCGCCCTCAAGTCGAACCCGGCCGTGCTCGATTGGCTCAAGTCGCGCGGCCGCGCCACGGGCTACCTCAAAGCCGCCTCCTACCTCATGCACAGCGGGGGCTTCAACACCATCCGCGATTTCCTGCTCGGACACTGCTCGTCCATCGTGCAGGACGACTCGGGCATTCCGTTGTCCGTCTTCCGCGCGCGCGACTGGCACGTCATTTATTTCGGCAACTACACCACGCCGCTGGACATCTTCACCAAATACGACCAACCCGCCCTGCGCTCGGCTTATGAGGGCGGGGCCGGATTCCCTCTCCCCTTCGGCTTCGGTTACCGCTGGCAACGCGGCGAGTCCACACTACTCCTTGCCCTCCCGCCCGAAGCCGCCCCGCGCGCGTTGCCCGCCGCACCCGCCGGCTATTGAGCACACGCCTTGTCTTCTTGCACCGGCGGACATAGTCCGTCGCTACAATCAATCATGTGTCGAAAAGGCGCCGCAGAAATTCCGCGTCGGAAAACCCGCTTCCCTCGCCTTGGCGGATGACCACCAGGTTTTGCGAGGGCACGACATAGACCCGTTGCCCGCGGGTGCCGATCATGGCCAGCAGATCGGAAGGCGCGGAGCGACTGAGGCACCCATTGCGCCAGAATTCCGCGGGTCGGTCGCGCCCGAGGGAGGCTTCGACGTCGATCTCACGCGCTCCTGCCTCCGCGGCGCCGCGGTTGAGCCAAAATCCGAGCGCATACATCCGGTTGGCCTCCGTTCCCTTGGACAACATGGTCCGCACTTCCGCCGGCCATTTTCCGCGCTGCACGCCCTCGATCACCTCACGACCCGCCGGCACCAGGTCGGACGCTTGCATCCGTGCCCCGGTGGAGAAAAACAGACGACCCTTGTCGTCGCGCGTCCATCGGGCCAAAGCCTCGGACCGTGCCCCGGGGACGAACTTGCGCACCCAGCGATCCACCGACGGGCCACGCTGCTCGCGGATTTCCTCGGCGAGGACTTCCCAATGGGAAGGCCCGTAGACGAAGGCGCCGCCATGTCCCTTGACCCGCAACCGCCCGAGCAGCGGCCCCTTGTCTTTCAGACCCTGCGAATAAAACTCCCGCGCCATAGCCGGCAATCCGGAAATCTGGTTGAGCAAATCAGACAAGGCAACGCCCTGCGCGGCGCGGTGGCGGGCCGGTTGGACCAAGGAAAGACCCCCCGTCTTCGCGTCGCGGAAAATGCCGATCGAAACGAGACTTTTGGTGATGCTGAAAATCCTCTGCGGGAGATCCGGTTGCCGGGACCGCTCGTAAACCGTGCGGCCATCCTGCCAGACGAGCAACGATGTCTCGCCCCGCGATGCCGAATATTCCGCGGCCTTCGGCAAACCCTGCGGACCCGTCTCCGCCTGCGCGGCGCAGGCCGCGCACCACAAGGCCAGCAGCACCCGGCGCATCACTTCTCCCCGGCGTGACGCCGACCGGCCAAGGCCCGGGCCAACGTCAGTTCATCCGCATGCTCCAGACCGCCGCCGGCCGGCATGCCCTGGGCCAGACGCGAAACCCGCACGCCGCGGGGGGCGAGGATTTCCTCGAGATAATTCGCCGTGGCTTCGCCTTCCACGTCGGTGCTGAGAGCGAGGATCACCTCGGTGAATCCGCCCCGGTCCAGCCGTCCGGTCAGTTCGGCCAGACGCAGGTCCTCCGGGCCGACATGCTCCAGCGGCGAGAGCCGTCCGCCCAAGGCGTGATACCTCCCGTGGTAAGCCCCCGATCTCTCGATGGGCAAAATGTCTGTGGCGCGCTCCACCACGCAAAGCAAAGGTTCGCGTCCGCCCTCGGCGCAAATGACGCACATTTCCTCCACGCTGAAAAACCCGCAATCGCGGCAATGGCGCAACCCTTCGCGCGCCGCGCCCAGCGAGCGGGCCAAAGCGGACGGACGTTCCCCGTCCTCCGAGAGCCAAAGCGCCATGCGCTCCGCGCTGCGCGGACCGACACCGGGCAAACGCCGAAGTTCCCGCACCAGAGCCTGGAACGGCTCGGGATAATCAGCCGTCTTCACGAAACAGTCCCGGCACGCCGCGCCGCCGCGCTGCGCAGGGCAAAGACCCGCGCCGCCGCATCGTCACGGTCGCGCGCCAGCGAGGCAAAGGCGTTCTCGGCCTCCGCCCAACGACCTTCCCAGAATGCATCCCACGCCCGGTCCCAGCCGCGCCGGTCGTCGTCTTTCGACCCCTCATCGGCCGGACCCGTGACCTCATGAAGCAGCAGGCGATCCCCGTCAAAATCCCACCAGGCCATCCGCCGCGATTGCCAACCCTCGCCGACCTCGGCGGCCAAAGATTCCTCGACCAAAAGTGCGGCCGCATAGCCGCGGGCCGCCGAGGCCATGCGCCGCGCGCGGCGCAGTGGCGCGCCTCCGACCGTCCAACGCGCCTCGGACGGGAAACGCCCGACACCGGTGACACACTCACCCCGGGTCAACGCGGCGCAACCGCCCGCTTCCTTGACCCACTTCCACAACGCGCCGACCACATCGTCCGGCGCAGCCGGTTGTCCCCAAAGCCCGAAAGCAAAGAGCGCGCCCTCGCCATCGCACCGCTCGAGGTAACCACCCGCCCGGTGGAAATGCCGCGCGGCCCGCGCGGCCAGTTCGGGCAAACCCTGCCACGCCTCGTGCGATTCGCCGTCCGCATGGCCCGGCCAGAGCACTTCGGCCACGGCGACCACCTCACTGCGCGGACCTTCCTCCAGGTGCTGTTCATCGATGCGGGCGCGGAGGAATTCGGGCGCGACGCGCCCGCCGACCAGCGATTGCCAACGTGCCCGGCGTGAACCGGCCGGGGTGTAGGAAAAAGCCAGCGCACCCGCCCCGGCCAGACCGGCCGCGGTCAGCGGA
This sequence comes from uncultured Verrucomicrobiae bacterium, assembly GCA_963776165.1. Lineage (GTDB taxonomy): Bacteria > Verrucomicrobiota > Verrucomicrobiia > Chthoniobacterales > JACTMZ01 > JACTMZ01. Next base: position 119,526 of record CAVZLI010000001.1, on the reverse strand, counting down.
ACGAGGGAACTGGAAGCGTAGCCATACAAGCCGGCCAGCCAGATCCCGCCGCCGAGCAGCCACAAAGTGGCCAGCCAGATGAGAACTTTGAGGCCGCGCCGTGGGATATCGACGACACACCACGCGACCCACAAGGCCATGATGACGGCGAGAATGGCTTCGGCGCGCGGACTGACTACCGGCGGACGCCATCCCTGCCACGCAGGCAGCATGGGCACCCAGAGCAAGGGCAGCGCCAGCACGATACCGATCAGCGCGCAAATCAGCGCAGCCTTAAGATGCAGGACCAGAGGGCGGTTCATCGGAAGAATCGTTACGATAGGCGCGCACGACCAAGTCGCTCAAGAACTTGTCGGGCGCCTCCACGGCCTGGCGCGGCAGAATGACCGACCCTTCCGCCGCCGGGCGCTTCACCAGACGCAGCCCGAACTCGTAATCTTTGAACAATTCGGCGCAAAGCTCCCGCATCGGCTGCTGCCGAGCCACCGCCATTTCGACGAGCAGATCCAGCGCCTCGGGAGAAAATTTCAAGGCCACACCCTGCGACTGGCCGACGCGGTCGATGAATTCTTCCGCGCTGCGGCGCAGGACGCGCACCCGCTCGTCCTCCCCGCTGGCGCGCAACTCGGCCAGGCGCTCGGCCGGACGCTCGATCAGATCCATATCGACGCGCAATGAGGTCACCCCCGAGCCGGGCAGTTCGAATTTGAAATCGCGGAGCAGGCGCTCACAGACCGTCAGCAAGCCGCGCGCTCCCGTGCCTTCCTCTGCGGCCAGTTGCGCGATGCGGTCGAGCGCCGCGTCGTCGAACACCGCCTCGATGCCGAAAGCAAGAAAAGCGCGCTCGTATTGACGCAAAACGCTGCCCTCGGACTCGGACAAAATTTTCCGCAGGTCGGAGGCGGTCAATTCCTCGCAGGCCACGCGCACGGGCAGGCGTCCGACAAACTCCGCCTCCATCCCGTATTCGATAAGATCCGCACTCGTCACCCCGTGCTGCCAGGCGCGCTCGTCCTCCTCTTCGGCCGGCGCGGCGAAACCGATCTGGGCCTGCTTGCGTCGCTTTTCCACGATTTCTTTCAGCCGCGGAAAAGCGCCGCTGACGATGAAAAGAATACTGCGCGTGTTGACCGACTGGCGCCCGGCCTTGCCGCCGCGCTGGATTTCCATCACGGCCTGCATCTGCCCCGCCAGGTCCATCGGGTTGCGCAAGGCCACTTCGGTTTCCTCCATGAGTTTGAGCAACGTGGTCTGGACGCCACGCCCGCTCACGTCGCGTCCGATCATGTTGCCGGAGGTGGCGATCTTGTCGATTTCGTCGATGTAAACGATGCCGTGCTCGGCGCGGGCGATGTCGCCGTCGGCTTTCTGCACCAACTCGCGCACCAGGTCCTCGACATCGCCGCCGACGTAGCCGGTTTCGCTGAACTTCGTGGCGTCGGCTTTGACGAACGGCACGCCGATCAGATCGGCGATGTGGCGGACGAGATAGGTTTTCCCCACACCGGTCGGCCCGGTGATGATGACGTTCTGCTTGGCGTATTCGACCGGCGCGGTCTCGCCGCGGCGGGCCCGCTCGCGGAGGAATTTCGCGTGGTTGTAATGGTCGCAGACCGCGATGGAGAGGACCTTCTTGGCTTCATCCTGCTTGATGACGAAGCGGTCGAGGTGCGCTTTGATTTCCCGGGGCGTCAGACGGAAATCGAAAATATTCTCCTCCTCGGACGGAGTTTCCTCCGGCGCCCCTGCCGGCTCCGCCGCTTCCGGCCGTCCCTGCTGCTGGAAAGCCGACTGCAGGAAGGCCTGCAAACGGCGCTGCATTTCCTCGGGCCCGGGAAAATTCGGATCGCTCATCCCGTTACCTTAGCCGTGCGCGGCGCCGGGGCAAACCCGCTAACTTCCCGCCATCAGTCGCTCGGCGATCCGGCGGTAGCTCTGCCAGCCGGATACCCCGGGCGCCGGCGGGACTTCGAGGAATTGGGCGAGCAACCGTTTGGCCTCTTCTTTTTCGCCCAAGGACCAATCGGTCACGCCGGCAATGAAGAAAACCAGCGCCCCCGGACCGGCCAGCGGGTAGCGACCGAGTTCATCGAGCCGCAGCGGTTTGCCGCGCATGCCGAAGTCGGCCGCGTCGAGGAACATGTTGGCCAGATCCCGGTCCTCGGCCCGGTCGGAAAACAGCCCGGTGCGCGACAAGGCGCGCCAACGATCCTGCGCCGTCTCGAGGTCACCGGACAAGGCCGCGGCGAGGGCGAGGTTGAAGGCGGCCCACTGCGCGCGTTCGCTGCGGGCGGGCGCCGCGGCGGTGACCGCTTGGAAATTTGCTTCCGCCGCGGCCAGATCCCCCGCACCGAGGGCCGCCACCCCCGTGTCGAGCGGGTCGGCCGCCTCTTCCTGCTGTCCGGCCGTCACCGCCTCGCGCAATTCCATGATCTCCGGACGCTCGCTGGTGAGGAACAGCCACACCACGGCCCCGAGCAGGAGCAGGGCGGCGGCGAGGGAAATGAGCGCCACGTAAACCTTCGTGCGGTTCGACTCGACTTTGACCACCTCGCGCTTGGTCCCCGGAGGACGCCCGGCGTGCTCGAGCACCTTGGCCCGCGCGAACTCGAGGTGCTCGATCAACTCCGCGTAAGAGGCGTAACGATCGTCCGGATCCTTTTCCAGCATGCGGTTGATGACATAAGCCGTCTCCGGCGTCACATCGGGCGCGAAGGCCTCGAGGCTGACCGGCTGGCTCTTGATTTGCTTGAGGGCGACAAGGCTGGCGCTCTCCGCCTCGAAGGGCGGACGCCCCGCGATGGCGTGGAAAAGCGTTCCGCCCAGACTGTAGATGTCGCTGCGGAAGTCCTCCGGCTCGTAGTTCAACCGCTCGGGTGCGATGTAGTAGGGCGTACCCCAGATCTCCCCGCGGGCCTCGGCCTCCTCCTCGAGGACGCGGGCCAGACCGAAGTCCACGATCTTGGTAGTGTGCGCGTCGGAGAAAAGAATATTACCCGGCTTCACGTCGCGGTGAATCAGCCCTTTTTCCGACGCGGCCTCCAGCCCCTGCGCGATCTGCAGGCCGATCTCCAGCACCTGCACCTCGGAAACACGGGTCTGCACGGACATCAAATCGTCGAGCGACCCTTTCTCGACCAATTCCATGGCGAGATAAAATTGCCCGTCGGCCTCGCCGAAGGAATACACGCGCACCACGTGCGGATGGTTGACCGATGCCGTGATGCGTGCCTCCTGTTCGAGCTTGGTCCGCTCGTCCTCCCGCGCGCTCATTTCGCGGCGCAGGACCTTCAGCGCGACCATACGGCCAAGGTTGTGGTCGTAGGCCTTGAAGACCGAACCCATCCCGCCCTCGCCGATCAGCTCGACCAATTCGAAATTGTTGAAGATGCGACGCGCGCGCATCCCCTCGCCGCAGTGCGGACAATAAATCTGCGCGAAAGGCAACTCCTCGGACACGTCGATCGCCCCGCCGCAGGCGGGACAGGTATCGATGATCCGGGGGGGCGCCTCCTCGTCCACGCGGCAAACCTTGCGTGGCGCCGCGGGAACGTCCAGCGTTTCCGCGGGTCACCATGGACGAACCGCTCACCTGCACCGCCTCCCAACGCGCCCCGCGCCTCGACCGCTGGTTGGCAATCCAGTGGCCGCAATTCAGCCGTGCGCGCTGGCAGAAGGCGCTCGCCGCCGGACTCATCCGCGTCAACGGCAGCGTGGCCGGCGCCGCCGATGCCGTGGCCGCGGGCGATATCGTGACCGCCTTCCCGCCGCCCGCATCCGCCCCCCCCGCACACGCCGCGCCGGAGGATATTCCGCTGGAGATCCTCCACGAGGACGACGACCTGCTCTGCCTGAACAAACCACCCGGCCTCGTGGTTCACCCCGCCGCCGGCCACTGGCAGGGCACGCTCGTCAATGCCATCTTGCACCATTGCGCCAGCGTTTCGGACGGCGGCGATCCGTTGCGACCGGGCATCGTCCATCGTTTGGACAAGGACACGAGCGGTTGCATCCTGGTAGCGAAGAACGATGCCGCGCATGCCGCCTTGGCCCGACAGTTCGCCGAACGCACCGCGCAGAAAACCTATCTCGCCGTGGTGCGCGGACACCCCCGCGCCACCGCCGGCGTGGTCACCGGCGCCATTGCCCGGCACCCGGTCCACCGTCAGCGCATGGCCATCAGCCGCCACCCCGGCGCGCGCGCCGCGGAGACCACGTGGAAGGTCCTGACTTCCGCGGGCAATCTTTCCCTCCTCGAATGCCGCCCCAAAACCGGCCGCACCCACCAAATCCGCGTTCATTTGAAACACCTCGGCCATCCCATTGCGGGCGATCGCGTTTACGGCGGAGGCGCGGACTTTCCGCGTCAGTTGCTCCACGCGTGGAAACTCGCCGTCGATCATCCGCAGACCGGCCGGCGCCTCGAATTCAGCGCACCCGTGCCGGCCGATTTCCCGCTCCGCCCCGACGCACCCGCGGCATGAAATTTGCCTTGCGGCGAAAGTGTGACATATTCGACCTAAATATGAGCACATTGGCGAAAACCAGCGCCAAGGCTTCCGACCGGCACGGCAATTTCCCCATCCGCCTCTCCGACCTCGCCCAAGCCCTGGACCACTCCCAAGAGGGCTTCGCTTTGACCGACCCGGAGGGCAACTACGTCTACATCAACAAAGCGCATGTGCGGATGTATGGCTATGACGAACCGCAGGAGTTGCTCGGCCGCAGCTGGCGCCTGCTCTACACGCCGGAATGGGTCCGTCACTTCGAGGAAGCCGTCATGCCTCTCATCCCGCGCGACAAAGTCTGGCGCGGCCAGGTCGTGGGACGCCGCCGCGACGGGTCCTCTTTTCTCGCCGGAGTGACTCTCACCCTCCTGCCCGACGGAAAAATCACCTGCAATTGCCGCGACGAATCCGACCGGCGCGAAACAACCGAGGCGCCGTCCGGCCATTCGGCCCTGCGCGACTTGGGCGAGCGTATCATCGCCAGCCTGCCCGCACGCATGCGGCGCCCGCTCGATTTGCTCAACGGCTATGCGTCCTTCCTGCTCGGCGAAGTCGAAGCCGGACGCCCCCCCGATGCGGAGGCGCTGCGCGCAGGACTCGGCGAGATCGGGGCCACTGGACGCCGTCTTGCCGAGCAGATGCGGCGCCTCGACCTTGTCGCCGAGCTGGCCGCGCGGGACGAATTCGGCCCCGACGGTCCGGGCTCACCCGGCGAAGACTGGCCCCGCGCCCTCGATCGCGCCTGCCATCAGCGCGCCGCTCTGGCCGGCCGCGCCCCGGACTTGCAGATCATGTTGGGCCAAGGCATCCCGGCCCTCGACTACCGACCACTCGAGACCCTGGTGCTCGAACTTTTGGCCAATGCCATCCAGTCCTCCCGTTCGGGCGATGCCCTCCGGATCGATGGCCGGACCGAAGCCAACCGCTACGTTCTGCGGATCAGCGACGAAGGCGTGGGACTTCCGCCGGAAAACCTCGAAGACGAGACCGGCCGGCCGTTCGGTCAAACCGCGCCATCCGGTTTCGGCCTGTCCGTCGTCCGCTTCATCGTGCAACGCGCCGGCGGCCGCCTCGAAAGCGACGAGTCCTCACCCTGTTCGACCTGCCTCCGCCTCACCCTGCCGCTCCGGTCCTGAGTTACCGGCGCCGCGGCGGCTTGTCCGCCAACTGCTCCAGCGCCTTGCGCTCGTCGCGACTCAACCCCTCGAGCCCTTCCTCCATCACACGCCGCAACAATTCATCGGTGCGCTTGGCGGCGTTGGACGAATAACGCGGACGCGGAACCGGTGCCCACCATCGCGTCAGCAGTGCACCGGTCACGGCCCCGCCGAGATGCGCCAGATGCCCGATCTGCGGCACGATGCGCAGCAGGGCGCACAGCAACGAGACGATGATGATGCCCCAGCCCAGCGTGCGGGCCTTCATGCTGACCGGAAGAATGAAGAAGAGCAGAGCGCGCAGCGGCATTTCCGGATGCGCCGTGGTGAAGGAAAGAAGCACGCCGCACACTGCGCCCGAGGCGCCGATCAATTCCGCTGTCGGCTGGGCAAAAGCCGTCTGCAGCAAACCGCCCGCAATCCCGGAAAGAAAATACAGCACCAAATAGCGCGCCCTCCCGAGCATCATCTCCACCGCGGGACCGATGAACCAGAGGGCGAGGACATTGACCAGTAGGTGGAGAAGATTGGCGTGGAGGAAGAGGTGCGTCACGACCGTCCACCACCGTCCGTCAGCCAGCGCCCGGCCGCTCAAAGCCCACCCGCTCAGGTCGATGCCCCGCACTCCGCTCAGGAGCAGAACTTCGAGCACATAACCGACCACGCAGGCCCCGGCCAACAGCACCGTGACCGGCGCGATGCGGAATTTTTCGCCGAGACTCTCCATCCGCCGACCCTAACAGCGCACCCTGGCCCGGGCAACGCGCGCTTCCCGCTTTGCAGGACCGCCCCGGCCGCTAAACTCGCCCGTTCCATGCCGCGCTGCCTCCGTCCTTGCCTCGTCGTCCTCGCGGTCCTTGTCGTCCTCGCTTCGGCCGCCGTCCTGGCGTTCAACCTCCACCTCCAATCGCCCGCCATGCAAGAGCGGTTGCGCCTCGGGGCTGCGGAAACGCTCGGACTTCCCCTCACCGTGCGCAGCACGGTTTACACGCCGTGGGACGGGATCAAACTCCGCGGACTCGTCGTGCCCGACATGGAAAACGCCGGGGTTAATTTCCTCGAAGCCTCCGAATTCCAAGTCCAGTTCCGCCTTTGGCCGCTCCTCCACCGCGAATTCGTCGTCAGCCGGCTGTGCCTCAAAGAAGCAATCCTCACTTGGCGGCAGAACGAAGACGGCCAATGGCGCGTGCCGCGCCGTCCCGACGAAGCCGTCTCGCGCCCCGGGGGCACACCCGTGCTGCCCGAACCGGAAACCTCCGCGACCGCCGCCGCCGATCAGCAGGAAATTCCGCCCGCCTTCGGTGTGCGCGTCGAAGGCATGGAAATCCAACGTTCCCGCATCCTCTTCGAAAGCCGCGACGCTTGGCCGCTCCTCGACGCCGAAGGCATCACCGCCAACGCTTCGCTCGACGCGCAAGGCAACGCCCGCGGCGAGGCCGCCGTTCCCGAAGCCGTCCTCGCCGGCGTCATCGTGGCCAACGACATCGGCAGCCCTTTCACCTTGGAAAGCGGCATCCTCACCCTGCCGGAAATCCGCGGCGACATCAGCGGTGGCCGCCTCACCGGACGCGGTTCCATCGCCGTGCGGGAGCAAGGATCACCCTATGACTGGAGCCTCGAGCTGGCCGACTTCCAGCTCGCCGAACTGCGGCTGCCCCGGTCGTTTGGCGGCACGAAATTCGAAGGTCTGCTGGCCGCCAAGGTGGATTTGTCCGGACGCAATTCGCCGGACCGCCAAGTGCGCGGCACCGGGCACCTCGAGGTCAGCCAGGGCAAACTCGTCCCTCCCCCGCACATTCAGGAACTCGGACGCGCCCTCGACATCCGCGAGTTGCGCGCCATGGACCTGCAAGCCGGCCGGGCCGACTTGCGCATCGAGGACGACTTCATCCACGTGGAGCCGCTCTGGTTGCGCGCCGGCGATCTCGCCGTGGAGATACGCGGCACCGTGACGCGCGCGGGCAAACTGGACCTCAAAGGCCGTCTCCTCCTCGCACCGAAAACCGCCGCCCGTCTGACCGAACGCACGGGCCGCGAGTGGCCCGCCGCGGGCGACGGTGAGCTGCCGCGCTACCGCGCGGTTCCTTTCAAAGTCACCGGCACGCTGGAAGACCCGGAAAGTGATCTCGCCTCGCGTTTGCTCGGCGGCGGCATCGGCGGGAAAATCGGCGAGTTTTTCCTCAACTTCCTCGGGGCCCCCTGACCATGCGCGTCATCGCCGGTCGCGCGGGCGGACTGCGCCTCGATTGCCCCGACGGCGTTGCCCGTCCCATGATGGACCGCGTGCGCGGCGCCGTTTTCTCCAGCCTCGGCGAGGCCGTGACCGAGGCGCGGGTCCTTGATCTTTTCTCCGGCAGCGGCGCGCTCGGCATCGAAGCCCTGAGCCGCGGGGCCGCCTCGTGCGTCTTCGTCGACCGTCACCGCAAAGCAGTCGCAGCCATCCGCGGCAATCTCGCGCGCGCCAAACTCCATGGCACGGTGCGCGGCCAAGACGTGGCGGCGTTTGTCGCCCACGCGGAGCCTGGCGCTTTCGATCTTGTCTTCGCCGATCCACCCTTCGCCCTCGACCCGGACGAAAACGCGCACCCGGCGCGCCTGCTGGAAGGCACGGATTTGGCGCGGTGCGTGGCGCCGGAGGGAATCTTCGTCACCGAACTTCCCGCCGAACCGCCGCCGGGCAACGCTTCTTGGGCATTGCTCCGCAACCGCCGATACGGGCAGGCTTGGGTTGCCTACTACCGGCGACTGCCCGACGCATGACGCGCCTGCTCTACAATCTTCTTTTTCCCCTCGCCTTCCTCGTCATCCTCCCGCGCTACCTCGCCAGGATGTTCCGACGCGGCGGTTTCCGCCGGGACTTCGGACAGCGCTTCGCCCGCTACTCGCCGGCATTGCGCAATCGCTTGGGCCGCGGAGAGTGGATCTGGGTCCACGCCGTGAGCGTGGGCGAATTGCTCATCGCGCTCAAACTCCTCGAGGAACTCCATCGCCGGCACCCCGCTTGGCAGTTCGTCGTTTCCAGCACCACCTCCACCGCCCATGCACTGGCCCTCCAGCGCCAACAAGACTGGTGGGTTCCCGTCTACACGCCGGTTGATTTTTCACCGGTCGTCTGCCGCGCCTTGGACGTCATAAAACCACGGGCCGTCATCCTCACCGAAAGCGAGATGTGGCCCAACTTCGTCTGGCAAGCCGCCGACCGCGGCCTTCCCGTCGTGCTGGTCAACGCGCGCGTCTCCCCGCGCTCCGGTCGCCGCTATCGTCGCTTCGCCGGCCTCCTGCGCTCCGTGACCAGCCGGCTTTCCGCCGTCGGATTGCAGGAACCGGAGCACGCCTCCCTCTGGGAACACTTGGCCGTCGCGCCGGAACGACTACACCTCACGGGCAGCGTGAAATACGACCCCGCCGCCGCATCCGGCGAGGCGCGCGATTTTCGTCCGCTGCTCGGGGAGTTCGGTTTTCTTGCCGACGATCCCGTGCTGCTGGCCGGCAGCACCCACGGTGGCGAGGAGGAAATCCTGGCCGAGGCCCTGCGCCTGCTCCGCGGGGAATTTCCCGCCGCGCGGCTCCTCGTCGCGCCGCGGCATATCGAACGGACGGGGGACATCGTCGCCCGTTTGCAGGATTCCGGATTCCGCGTCGCCCGCCGCACGGCTGCCCCGGACGGCATCGCGCCCGACATCATGATTTTGGACACCACGGGCGAACTCCGTGACTGGTATGCCTGCGCCGATGTCGTCTTCATCGGCAAAAGCCTGCGCGGGTCGGGTGGGCAAAATCCGGTCGAAGCGATCCTTGCCGGCCGGCCGGTTCTGTTTGGTCCGCACATGGAGAACTTTTCCACCCTCCGCGACGCGCTGCTCACCGCCGGAGGAGCCGTCGAGGTCGACGGCGCGGTGAGCCTCGCACGGGAAACGGCGCGGCTTTTCGCGGCGCCGGTGGACCGCGCGCGCCTGGCCGCAGGCGCCCGGCAGGCCTTGCAGCCCCACCAAGGGGCCACCGCCCGCACCGCGGACTTGGTCGAACGCGCGGTCATGGGGAGTGACTCCCCGCACCGCCGCATGTAAGATTGCGGGGTAGATGAGGCCCAAACCCTTCAAGATCGGCCGTGCCACGGTGGGCGGAAAGAACCTCCTGCTCATTCTCGGCCCTTGCGTCATCGAGAGCGAAAAGTCTGCGCGCCGCGCGGCCGCCCGTCTGGCGGCCATGACCGGCCAACTTCGGGTTCCTTTCATCTTCAAGGCCTCCTACGACAAGGCCAACCGCACCTCCGGAAGCTCGTTCCGCGGACCGGGCCTCGAGGAAGGCTGTCGCATCCTTGGTTCGATCCGGCGGGAATTCGGCGTGCCCGTGACCACTGATGTCCACTCGCCCGCCGAGGTCGAGGTGGCCGCCCGCCATGTCGACCTTCTGCAAATTCCCGCCTTCCTCTGCCGCCAGACCGACCTCATCGAGGCCGCCGCGGCCAGCGGACGCGCAGTCAACGTGAAGAAAGGCCAGTTCCTCAGCCCGTGGGAAGTCGCACCCATTGCAAAAAAACTTCGCGCCAAGGGCTGCCGGAAATTTTTCTTCACCGAGCGCGGCACGACCTTCGGTTACAACAATCTCGTCGCCGACATGCGCTCCATCCCGTGGATCCGCGAACAGGGATTTCATGTCGTCTTCGACGCGACGCACTCCGTGCAGCGCCCCGGCGGCGGCGGCGACCGCACGACCGGCGACGGCGCGCTGGCCCCCGTGCTGGCCGCGGCCGCGGTCGCGGCAGGAGCGGACGGCGTGTTTCTGGAGACCCACGAAAATCCCGCGAAGGCCCCGTCCGATGGACCGAACCAAATACCGCTTGCCCGGCTGCCCGCCGTTCTGCGCAAACTCTTGGCCGTCCGCCATGCGTCGTAGTTTCTTTCTCCCGATCACCCTCCTCGCCGCGACCGCGATCGCGCAGGGCGAAGAACAGAAGGCCGAACCCGCCGCCTCGCCCATCGCCGCCGAAATCGACATCCCCGTGGCCATCGGCCAGAGCGTCCGCGGCATCCGCTTGCCGCACTACGAAAAAGGCAGCGACAAATTGAGTCTGCGCATCAATGCCGAGACCGCCGAGCGGGCCAGCGACACGAAATTCAATTTCAAAGGCCTGCGCATCGAAATCTTCGACGAGTCCGCCGAGAAGCCGGCCATGGAAGTCGTGCTCGACCGCGCCGTCTTCGACCGGGAAACCAACCTCCTGACCAGCGAGAACCAAGCCCTCATCCGCGGCGAGACATTCCAAATCACCGGCAGCCGGCTGGTTTTTGATTCCAATACGCGCTCCAGCCGTATACTTGGACCTGTTTCCATGACCATCTCGCAGATGGGGGAGGCCGCCGCGCCATGAGGATTTTCTGTCTGTCCATGTTGTTCGGTGCGACCATTGCCGTCGCACCTCTCTTCGCCCAGCCAACGGGCTCGGACGAGACGTCCAAGTCGCGCCAGGATCCCCTCGGCTTCGGCGGCCTGTCCAAGGACCGCCCGAAAGGAAGCAAAACGGAAATCTCCGCGGAACGCGAAGCCACCTTCAACGAAAAAGAAAACCGCGCCACCTTCGTCGGCGGCGTGCGCGTCAAAGACCCCGCTTTCCTGCTCAGCTCCGACCGCCTCACCGTCTTCCTCAACCGCAACCGCTCCGGCATCGAGCGTGCCGTGGCCGAAGGCAATGTCGTCATCGTCCAGCAAACCGACGCCGGCGAAAAAGGCGCCGTGGGCCGTGCCCGCCGCGCCGAATACGTCCCGACCACCGGCGTGGTCACCCTCATCGGTTGGCCGGAAATCCAACAGGGCATCAACCGCCACATCGCCGCCAGCGAGAGCACGCGCATGATCCTCAACCGCGACGGCCGCGCCACCACCGAGGGCGCCAGCCGCACCGTCATCACCGACACCGAGGGAGCCGGCGGACTGTGATGAGCACCGCCACGGAAACTTCCGCCGAGACCGCCCGCGAGGCCGGGCGCGACCAACCGCTCCTGCGCACCGACAAACTGGTCAAAATTTACGGCGGCCGCGCCGTGGTCAACGGCGTCGATATCAATGTCAAACGCGGCGAAATCGTCGGCCTGCTCGGCCCCAACGGCGCCGGCAAGACGACCAGCTTCTACATGATCGTCGGCCTTGTACGCCCGAACTCCGGTCGCGTCTTCTTCGAGGGGAAGGACGTCACCCGCATGCCGATGTACAAACGCGCCCGCGCCGGCATGGGCTACCTGCCGCAGGAGGAATCCATCTTCCGCAAGCTGACCGTCGAGCAGAACATCATGGCCATCCTCGAAACGACCCCGCTGTCCAAGGCCGAGCGCAAGTCCCGCTGCGAAGAACTCCTCCACCAGTTCGGCATCGAGCACATTGCCAAGAACGAGGCGCTCACGTTGAGCGGCGGCGAGAAGCGTCGCCTCACCATCGCCCGCTCTCTCGTCACCAGCCCGTCCCTCCTCATGCTCGACGAACCGTTCAGCGGCGTCGATCCCATTGCCGTGTTCGACGTGCAGCAGATCGTGACCAACCTCCGTGAATCCGGGCTGGCCATCCTCATCACCGACCACAACGTCCGCGAGACCCTCTCCATCGTGGACCGCGCCTACCTCATTTTCGAAGGACGCGTCGAGAGCGAAGGCACCAAAGACTTCCTCCTCAACGACCCCGTCAGCCGCAAGCTGTATCTCGGCGAAAGCTTCCAAATGTGAGCCGCCGTGGCCGAATCCTCCAAATCCAAGCCCGTCAGCGTCGGTGATTTCCACCGCAGCCACGCCGAAACCCTCGGCCTGGAATTGCTGGCGGGGGAAGGCGGACTGGACCGCCTCATCAGAGAACCCACCGTCAACCGCCCCGGTCTGGCCCTCTCGGGCTTCTTCAATTACTTCGCCCCCAAACGCGTCCAGGTCTTCGGCAGCGCCGAGCTGAGCTACCTGCAGAGCCTCACGGCCACCGAGCGCACCGCGCGCCTGCGCCGCTTTTTCGGTTGTACCATCCCGTGCGTCGTCGTGGCCCGCAACGCCAAGGTCCCGTCCCCCGTCCTCAAGTTCGCCAACGAGGCCGACGTGCCCCTCTTCCGCACGCCGATGATCACCATGAAATTCATCAACGCCGCGACCATCGCGCTGGAATTCGAGTTCGCCCCCCGCCGCAGCGAGCACGGCAGTATGGTCGACATCCTCGGCGTCGGCACCCTCATCCGCGGGGCCAGCGGCATCGGCAAAAGCGAATGCGTCCTCAGCCTCCTCGAGCGCGGCTACAGCCTGGTCAGCGACGACATCACCCGCTTCCGCTCCGTGGAAAACCGCGAGCTGGTCGGCACCTCCGCCGACCTGACCCGCTTCCACATGGAAGTCCGCGGCATCGGCATCATCAACGTCGCCGCCATCTTCGGCGTCCGCAGCATCCGCACGGAAAAATCGCTCGACCTCGTCGTGACCCTCAAGGACTGGGAGGAAATGGACGACATCGACCGCCACGGCCTCCAGCGGCTCACATACAAGATCCTTGGCATTTCCGTGCCCCATGTCATTATCCCCGTCCGTATGGGTCGGGACCTCGGCCACCTGGTTGAGGTCGCCGCCCTCGACCACAAGCTCAAATCCCACGGAATGAACAGCGCGCAAGAATTCAACGAGCGGCTGATCAAGATGATGGAAGCCAAACACTGACCACAATGGGGATCCTGACCAAAAAGCAATCCGCGCCGGGCACACGCCTGACGCGCGAATTGGTCATCCTCAACCGCTACGGCCTCCACGCCCGCCCCGCCGCGTTGTTCGTCAAAACCTCCAACCGCTTCAAGGCCGAGGTTTGGGTGGAGAAAGACGGGGAGGAAGTCAACGGCAAGTCGATCATGGGCCTCATGATGCTCGCCGCCGGCCACGGCTCGAAATTGAAAGTCTCCGCCTCCGGCACCGACGCGGAAAAATTTCTCGAGGAAATCGAGCAACTCGTGGCCAGCCGCTTCCACGAGGATTAGGCGGCGTCGCTTCCTGACCCGCGTGGCATGCATCGCCTTGCAAAGCCTCGCGGATGACCATTCTACCGATATCCCGCAGCTTTCAAACTTCTGGCCATGTTCTGGCAGGGACGGCTGGCCAAGCCGTCCGCACGCTTTTCGCTAGCAAGGCCGCGGTCCCCCGGGGCCAGTGGACCCTACCGCGGGTCGATACAGTTAATACCAAGTCCTAAAAGGACTTGGACGTTAAGAAGTTTCCCGATCGGTAGGGTCCGCTGGCCCAGCGGACCGCTGCATCTCTGTGAAACGGGTGCGGACGGCTGGGGCCCGGCGTTCCTACCGGGGAAAGCGAATAGTCAAAAAACTTTTCGCGTTTGGTATAAGTCCAAATGCTTGGGGACATTGGTATTATTGACGCGCCTTGCGGTAGCGCTCGATCAGCGCGTTGGTCGAGCTGTCGTGATGCAGCGCCGAATCGCTCTCCAACTCCGGAATGATCCGCTGGGCCAGCACTTTGCCCAGCTCGACACCCCATTGGTCGAAGGAATTGATGTTCCAGATCGCCCCTTGCGTGAAGACGCTGTGCTCGTAGAGAGCCACCAGTTTGCCGAGGGTGCCCGGGTCCACGATGTCGGCGAGGATGGTGTTTGAGGGACGGTTCCCCTCGAAGACGCGGTGCGGCACGAGATCCTCGCGCGTACCCTCCTCTTTGACCTGCTCCGCCGTCTTGCCGAAGGCCAGCGCCTCGGCCTGGGCGAACATGTTGGCCATGAGAATGTCATGATGCCGCCCGAGCGGGTTGAGCGTCTTGGCGAAGCCGATGAAGTCGCAGGGGATGAGATGCGTGCCTTGGTGGATGAGCTGGTAAAAGGAATGCTGGCCGTTCGTCCCCGGCTCGCCCCAGTAGATCGCGCCCGTGTTGTAGTCCACATGGCGTCCGTCCAACGTGATACTCTTGCCGTTGCTTTCCATCGTCAGCTGCTGGAGGTAAGCGGGAAAGCGCTTCAAGTATTGCTCGTAAGGCAGCACGGCGGACGTCTGGGCGTCGAAAAAGTCGCCATACCAGACAGCCAGCAGCCCCATCAGGACGGGCAGATTCTTTTCGAAGGGGGCCGTTCGGAAGTGCTCGTCCATTTCATGGAAACCCGCCAGCAGGGCGCGGAAATGGTCCGGACCGACCGCCACCATCGTCGAGAGCCCGATGGCCGAGTCCATCGAGTAGCGCCCCCCCACCCAGTCCCAAAACCCGAACATGTTCGCCGTGTCGATGCCGAACTCGCGGACCTTCTCCGCATTGGTCGAGACCGCCACGAAATGCTTGGCGATGGCCGAATCGTCGCCGCCCAGTCCCGCCAACACCCAATCGCGCGCGGAGTGCGCGTTGGTCATCGTCTCGAGCGTGGTGAAGGTCTTTGAGGAAATGATGAAAAGCGTCTCGGCCGGATCCAAACCGCGCACCGCCTCGGCGAAGTCGTCGCTGTCCACGTTGCTGACGAATTGGCAATGGATCGCGCGGTCCGTGTAAAACTTGAGCGCCTCGTAGGCCATGACCGGTCCGAGGTCGGATCCGCCGATGCCGATGTTGATCACGTTGCGGATACGCTTGCCGGTGTGGCCCAGCCACGCACCCGAACGGACGCGGTCGGCGAAAGACGCCATCTTGTCCAGCACCTCGTGCACCCCGGGCACCACATCCTCGCCGTCGACGAGGGTCTTCTCGCCGCGCGGGGCCCGCAGCGCCACGTGCAGCACGGCGCGGTTCTCCGTGATGTTGATTTTGTCCCCGCGGAACATGGCGTCGATCCGCTCCCGCACTCCGCGCTCCGCGGCCAAAGCCAGCAGCAGCTCCAGCGTCTTCCCGGTGATGCGGTTTTTCGAATAATCCAAATAGAGACCGCAGCCTTCGGCGGTGAATTTCGCGCCGCGTTGCGGGTCGGCGGCGAAGAGATCGCGCAGGTGAAGTCCGGCCACTTCCCCGTGGTGGGCCTCAAGGGCTTTCCAAGCGGGCGTATTCGTCAGGGAGTCGGTGCTCATGTCCTGACCAAGGAACCAAAGATCCGGCGGGAGGTGAAATCCTAAATCCGATTCTTTGGACTTGCGCGGGACGGGCAGGCGGCGAAATTGGGTGCGATGAAAACACTCCTTCCTCTTGCCTTGGCCGCCGTTCTTTTGACCGGCTGCGCCGCCATCGAAAAAGCCGAGCGCGGCAGCACCGAATCCATGCTGGCCGCCGCCGGATTCAATGTCCTTCCGGCCAACACCGCCCAACGCCAATCTTCGCTGGCCGAGCTCAAACCCTACGTCATCTCGCGCCAATTCCGCGGCGGGCAAGCCTTCTACGTCTACCCCGACCCGCAAGGCGGCTTCGCTTACATTGGCAACCAGGCGGCCTACGACCGCTACCAAAAACTCATGGTCCAGCAGCAGATCTCCGACCAGAACCTCATGGCTGCCCAGATGGCTTCCATGCCCGGCATGTGGGGCGGCTGGGGTTACTGGGGCTACTAACCGCACCCTGCCCGATCCTGTCACAGCGGCGGTCTCCGACCGCCGCTTCCTTTTTCCGGCAACGCATGACATCCGCCCTTCCGCACGAATTCGACCGCCGCGCCTCCGAGTATGAGCGGCATGCGCCCGTGCAGCGCGAGGCCGCGCAGTGGCTGGCGGAATGGCTGCCGGATGAGATCGAGCATCCGGCTCTGGAACTCGGTGCCGGCACCGGGCTGTTCACCCGCCATCTTGTCGGGCGGACCAAAAGACTCGTGGCTTCGGACATCGCGCCGCGCATGGTGCAGGCCGGCATCGACCGCCTGCCCGATGCCGAATGGGCCGTGGCCGAGGCCGCCACACCTCCCGAGGCTCAGGGCTACCGCTGGATCTTCAGTTGCAGCCTCATCCAGTGGCTGCCCGATCCGGACGCCGCCTTCCGCGCCTGGCATCGCGTGGCCGCCCCCGGAGCCCGTTTGGTTTCGGGATGGTTCGTCCGGGGGACCCTCGCCGAATTTTTCCGATCCTGCCCCGAAGCATCGCCTTTCGTCTGGCGCGACGCGGACGAGTGGGACGACCTGCTGGCCGGGGCGGGTTGGACCGTGCAACGGCGCGAAAGCCGGACCTTTGTCCGCCACCATGCCGACTCCGCCGCCATGCTGCGCGAAATCCACAATGCGGGCGCCGTCATCCCCCGCCGCATGGGCCTTGGAAAACTGCGTCAGGCTCTGCGCGAATACGACCGCGACAACCGCGGGCAAGGCGGGGTCCAAAGCACCTTCGAATTCCTGCGCGTGGAGGCCGTGCGGTCATGACACCGGAAGCATCCGCCCGGCTTATCCTGACCAATTACCGCCGTCACTTCGGACGCAATCTGGTCGCCGTCAATGAACCCGCGCGCGCCGCGCAAGCGCTTTTCGACGCCCCCCGCGCCATCCTCTCCGCTCTCGGACCTTTCGGCTCCGACCATCTCTTCAACTACGCCAACCGCACCGCCCTCGCTCTCTTCGAATACTCGTGGGACGAACTCATTGGCCAACCCTCCAGCGCCAGCGCAGAACCGGTCCACCGCGACGAGCGCCGCCTCCTCCTCGACGAGGTCGGCCGGAAAGGCTTCATCGAAAACTATTCCGGCATCCGCATCGGCAAAAACGGTCGCCGCTTCCGCATCAAGAAAGCCACCGTCTTCAACCTCCTCGACGACAACTCCGACTACCTCGGCCAAGCAGCCACCTTCGCCGACTACGAATACTTGTAGCGGCGGACTATGTCCGCCGGAAGCTACCCGTTCCTCCGGAGCCTCCAATTCAGCCAGATCGTCGAGACCCCCGCCGAAATAAACGAAACGGAAAGCGCCGCCCCGAGCATCCAAGCCGCGGCGGAACCGTCTTTGCGAACCCACGCGATCCAGGCCGTGCCCAAGAGTAAAAACCCGGTGAGGAACGTGCCGATCCACGCGCTGAAGGGACGACTCCGCACCGCCACGCCAATGCGGGCGAAGCCGACCACGGCGAGCGCGATGGCCATCACCCCATTGCTGTTGGCGAGAAGAAAATGGTCATTGATCCAAATCGCCGCTCCGCCCGCCATGGAAAGCACACCGAAGAAAACCGTCGATAGAAACGTTCCCCAAGCCCGCGACGAAAAGGCGTAGATGATGTCGGACACGCCGATGGCGAAAAGCAGCAAGGCCACCAACTTGAGGTAATGGAACCCCGTGACCAGCGGCGCACCGAGTCCGAGCACGCCGACGATCACGGCGATCATCCCGAAATACCACGCTGCCGGCACCGTCGGCCCCACCTCGCGGTAGAGCGCCGTGTAGGACTCGCGGCCCGGCGGCGGTTGCAGTTGTTGCGCCTTCTCGACCTCCTCCGTCTTCACCCGCACGCGATTGGCCCAGTCCTGGCATTGGTTGCTGAACAGCGAGTAATACGCCCCGTCCTGCACTTCGCCGAGCGCCTGGTAAGCCGCCTTGGCGTTGAAGCGCGGCTCGACGAACCAATACCCTTGCGCGCTGATGTCCTGCGGCGTGCGCATCGCCTTGCCCATGTCGCGCTCGTGGAAACGCTTTCCGTTGTCGCCATAGCCGATTTCGTCGACGACCTCGCCGTCCTTCATGAAAAACAATTGGTCATGGCGCAACTGCAGATGCAGGAGCGCACCGAGCTTGTTGTTCACCAGCGGGTAGAGCCAGGACAGCTTGTCCAGGTTGCGCTCGGCGAACTGGGCGTAATCCGCCTCCGCCGCCTCGGGTTTGACCGTTGCCTCGACCGCCATGGGCCTGCAGCATTCCTGTCTGCCCGAAGGACTTCAAGCCTGCGCACGCTTGCCGCTGCCCCGCCCGGAGGTTATTCTGCATGGCTCGCTTATGGGTAAAACCTTGTTCGACAAAGTCTGGGAGGCGCACACCGTGCGCGAGCTTCCCAATGGCATGACGCAGTTGCTGATCGGCACGCACCTCATCCACGAGGTGACCAGCCCGCAGGCCTTCGGCATGCTGCGCGACCTCAAGTTGCCGGTCCTCTACCCGCAGCGCACCTTCGCCACCGTCGACCACATCGTCCCGACCGACGAGCGCGAGGAGCCGTTCTCCGATTCCTTGGCCGACGCCATGATCAAAGAACTCCGCAAAAACTGCGACGAGTTCGGCATAAAATTCTTCGACATTTCTTCCGGCAAGCAGGGCATCGTCCATATCGTCGGACCCGAGCAGGGCATCACCCAACCCGGCACGACCATCGCCTGCGGCGACTCCCACACCTCGACGCACGGGGCCTTCGGCGCGGTGGCCTTCGGCATCGGCACCAGCCAGGTGCGCGACGTTCTCGCCACCCAGACCATGGCCCTGCGCAAACCCAAAGTTCGCCGCATCGAGGTCGACGGCCAACTCGCGCCCGGCGTCTATTCCAAAGACGTCATTCTCCACATCATCCGCCAACTCGGGGTCAACGGCGGCCTCGGCTACGCTTACGAATACGCCGGCTCGACCTTCGACAACTTCACGCAGGAAGAGCGCATGACCGTCTGCAACATGTCCATCGAAGGCGGCGCGCGGGTCGGCTACGTCAATCCCGACCAGACAACCTTCGATTACCTGCGCGGACGCCCGTATGCGCCGGCGCAGGCCGACTACGATACCGCCATGGCCCGCTGGAAGTCCTTCGCCAGCGACAAGGATGCCGCTTACGACGATCTGGTCAAATATTCCGCGTCCGACATCGGCCCGACCGTCACCTGGGGCATCAATCCCGGGCAGGCCATCTTCATCGACGAAGACATCCCCTCGCCCGAACAACTCGCCGAAAAAGACCGCGCCACCGCCGAGGAAGCCTATGCGCACATGAAGCTGCGTCCCGGCCAGCCGATCAAAGGCACCAAGATCGACGTCGCCTTCCTCGGCTCCTGCACCAACGCGCGCCTCAGCGACCTGCTCGAAGTCGCCAAATTCCTCAAAGGCAAAAAAGCCAAGAGCGGTGTCAAAGCCATCGTCGTCCCCGGTTCCCAAGGCGTCGCCTCGGTGGCCGAATCGATGGGCCTGGCCGAAATCTTCCGCGACGCCGGCTTCGAATGGCGCGGCGCCGGTTGCTCCATGTGCCTGGCCATGAACCCCGACAAGCTCATCGGCGACCAACTCTGCGCCAGTTCGAGCAACCGCAACTTCAAAGGCCGCCAAGGCAGCCCGACCGGCCGCACTGTCCTCATGAGCCCCCTCATGGTGGCCGCCGCCGCCGTCACCGGCGAAATCAGCGATGCCCGCGAGGTCTTCGGCCTCAGCTAATCAACTCGTCACTCGTCACAAGTCACTCGTCACTTCCTTATGGCCCTCGCCCAAATCTCCCAACTCGCCGGCACCGGCGTCTACGTCCCCGGTGATGATGTCGATACCGACCGCATCATCCCCGCGCGCTTTATGAAATGCGTCACCTTCGACGGGCTCGGTGAATACGCCTTCTACGACGAGCGCTACACGGAAGACGGCCAACCCAAGGCTCATCCGATCGATGATCCGAAATACGCCGGAGCCACCATCTTGCTGGCCGGACGCAATTTCGGCTGCGGCAGCTCGCGCGAACACGCCCCGCAAGCCCTCTACCGCCACGGCTTCCGCGCCGTGCTGGCCGAAAGCTTTGCCGAAATTTTCTTCGGCAACGCCATCACCCTTGGCATGCCTTGCCTTGTCATGGACGGCCGCGACATCCGCGCTCTCGCCGCTTTGATCGACGAAGCCCCGCAGACCGAAATCAACATCGATATCCCGAACGGCCAAGTGAGCATGGCTGACGTCAGCTTCCCCGCCGTCCTCCCCGACCACGCCCGCGAGGCCCTGGTCAACGGCCGCTGGGACGCCATCGCCGACCTCCTCGAAGGCCTCGACGCCGTCAAATCCACCGCCGACAAACTCCCCTACATGCGCGTGGCGTAAAAAATCCCACCGCTTGTAGCGGCGGTCTATGACCGTCGGTGCTTTCATCCGTTCGTCACCGAAGACGGCGACGCTACATTTCGACCAATTTCCTCAGCCGCTCCGTCGCCTCATCGCGATCAATCACGCTCGCCGCAACAGCCAGCGTCAATTCTTCCCACTCCGGACCATCGGGCGCCGGCTTGGCGCCGTTGAGACGCAGAAAAACAAGGCACGCGCCCAGCGCTGCTCGCTTGTTTCCATCGATGAACGGATGGTTGCGGCACAAATAAAACAAATAGGCAGCGGCCACCTCAACGATATCCGCGTAGGGAGACTTCCCGCCGAAACTCGCCTGAGGCGCTGACACGGCGGACTCCAGAAGTGCTTGGTCGCGTATCCCGTGCGATCCACCGAAGGCGCCGATCGCTTCCGCGTGGATCTCCCGCACGATCTCCACCGTGAGGTGGAAACAATTTTCCGGCGCCGACTTCACGCCAGTCGCTTCATCGTCCGCCCGTAATCTTTCATCACCTCTTGGACCGTAAGGGTAACCTCCGCCGACGACGGAACGGGCCGCAGCGGCGTCATCGTAATCGTCCCACCCGCATGCACCTCGACATTGACCTGATCCCCGAGCTTGAGATGCGCGAGATCCATCAAGGCCGCGTCGAAAATGACCCCGTGCGAGTTGCCGACTTTGGTAATGCTCTTGACCATGACGTCAAACTAAGTTTTACGCACCAAAATGTCAACCTGATCCGCCGCCGCTCGTTCTCCGGTTCTTCTTTCCGCTTCCGCCACCCTTTCCTACCCTCCCCGCGTGTTGAAGTTGATCATCCGTCGCCTGCCCGCGCTGATTTTCGTCCTCTTTTGCGTCATCACCCTGACCTTTTTTCTGGTCCGGCTCGCGCCGGGCGGGCCGTTTGACCGGGAGCGCAAGATTCCGCCGGCCATCGAGGCGCAGTTGCTGGCCAAATACGAACTGGACGGTCCGCTTTGGCAGCAATTCACGGGCTACATCGCCGACGTGGCCCGCGGCGATCTGCGGCTCTCGACCAAATACCGCAACCGCAGCGTCAACGAGATCCTCGGACAGACTTTGCCGGTCACTTTCGCCCTCGGCGGCATCGCCTTTCTCCTCGCCACCGTCGGCGGCATCTGGCTCGGAACCTTCGCCGCGGTGCGGCGCGATACCGCGGCCGACCGCCTGGCCATGGGTGCGGCGCTGCTCGGTCTCTCGATCCCGATGTTTGTGGTCGGACCGGTCCTCGTTTTGGTCTTCGGTCTCTGGCTCAAGTGGCTTCCGGTCGGTGGATGGGGCTCGCCGGCGCAGATTGTCCTGCCGGCCATCACTCTCGCCCTCCCCTTCGCCGCGGTGATCGCGAGGCTCATGCGTACCAGTCTGCTCGAAGTGCTCAACCAAGATTTCGTCCGCACGGCCAAAGCCAAAGGCCTACCCGACCGCACCGTGGCCTATAAGCACGCCCTGCGGGTGGCCATCCTGCCGGTGGTGACCTACCTCGGCCCCCTCGCCGCGCACCTCCTGACCGGTTCGATCGTGGTCGAAACCGTTTTCAACATCCCCGGCGCGGGCGGGTTTTTCGTCCATTCGATCCTCAACCGCGACGGCTTCCTCCTCGGCGGCGTGGTGATTGTCTACTGCGCCCTTCTCATCGTCTTCAACCTGCTGGTCGATGCCAGCTACGCGCTGCTCGACCGGCGCATCCGCGTCGATGCTTGAACCGGGCTCAGCCGCCCGCATCCTGCGCCGCCCCGCGGCCAAGGTTTGCCTGGGCATTCTTGCCGTGGTGGCACTCGCCGCGGCGATCGGACCGGAGCTTTTTCCCGAGAGCTACCGCGAACCCGGACCGCTGCAATACGCCCCGCCCTCGTGGCAACATCCTTTCGGCACGGACCTGAACGGACGCGATGTGCTCTACCGCGTGCTCCTCGGAGCGCGCATTTCGCTCGTCGTCGGATTGGCGGGTGCGGCGGTCAGCCTGTTTCTCGGCACGGCCTACGGACTGATCGCGGGCTACTGCGGGGGCAAGGTGGACAATCTCATGATGCGTCTCGTCGATATCATGTATTCCGTGCCGCGGCTCATTTTCATCCTCATTTTCATCAATGCCTTCGACGGACACCTCCGCGACTTCGCCTCGCGCATGGACTGGCCGTGGCTGGTCAGTTACTCGCGCATCGTCATTCTCATCATCACGCTCGGATTGATCGAATGGCTGACCATGGCCCGCATCGTACGCGGACAGGTTCTCGCCTTGAAAGAACGCTCCTTCATCCATGCCGCTCGCGTCCTCGGTCAGTCGCACACCAAGATTGTCCTGCGCCACCTCCTGCCCAACATCCTGCCCATCGTCATCGTCTATCTCACCCTGACTGTTCCCGCCGTCATTCTCGACGAATCCTTCCTCAGCTTCCTCGGCCTCGGCATCCAACCGCCGCAGGCCAGCTGGGGTTCGCTGCTCGCCGAAGGCGCGCAGTCGATCAACCCCCTCAAAATCTACTGGTGGCTCCTCTTGTTTCCCGCCGCCACCATGTCCGCCACCCTGCTGGCCTTGAACTATCTCGGCGACCGCTTGCGCGATACGCTCGACCCGCGGCGTTAGGAATTCGCGAAGGCTGCGGCTATTTCGGAGGCGACCTTGGCGTTGTTTTTCACCAAGGCAATGTTGGCCTGCAGCGATCGTCCCTTGGTGGCTTTGACGATTTCTGCGAGGAGGAAGGGGGTGACGTCTTTGCCGCGGATACCGAGGCGATCGGCTTCGGCCAAAGCAGCGGTGATAACGGGTTCGATTTCGGAAGCCGGGATTTGGTCGGCCTCCGGGATCGGGTTGGCCACGACCACGGCCCCTTCCAACCCCAGTTCCCATTTGGACCGCATGATAGTGGCGACTTCCTCCGGCGCCTCGGCGCGCATCGGCACCTTGAGTCCGCTCGAGCGCGAGTAGAACGCGGGAAATTCTCCCGTGCGGTAGCCGACGACCGGCACGCCGTCGGTTTCCAACCGCTCCAGCGTGAGCGGCAGGTCGAGGATGGCTTTGGCCCCGGCCGTGACCAGCGCGACATTGCTCCGCGTCATTTCGGTCAGGTCGGCCGACACATCGAAAGTTTCCCCCGCCCCGCGATGCACCCCGCCCATGCCGCCGGTAGCAAAAACCGGGATTCCAGCCATGGCCGCAATGCGCATGGTGGCTGCCACGGTGGTGGCACCGTCGAGTCCGCGCCCCACGACGAAGGGCAGATCGCGGACCGAAACCTTCATAATGCCGGGACCTTCCTGCCCAAAGCGTTCGATTTCCTCGCGCGAAAGACCCGCCTTCAGTTTCCCAGAGATGATGGCGATGGTCGCCGGCACCGCCCCGTGGTCGCGCACGACCTGCTCGACAGCGAGCGCGGTTTCCACGTTGGCGGGATAGGCCATGCCGTGCGCAATGATCGTCGACTCGAGCGCGACAACGGGCTTCTTCGCAGCCAGCGCGGCGGAGACTTCGGGGGACAGGATAACATTCATTAGCTTTTGACCACTTGTAGCGGCGGACTATATCCGCCGGAAACTTATTCGGAATTGGCGTCCGGCGGACATAGTCCGCCGCTACAAATCCAAGAAAGCAGTCCGCGCCGCACGCACAGCCGAAGTGATATCGTCGGCCTGCAACCACGCGGAGACGATAACAATGCGCTGCGCCCCGGCCGCTCGGACCGCAGCCAAGTTGTCCGGCTTGATCCCGCCGATGCAAAAGATAGGGAGCGAAACCTCGGTGTGCACCGCTGCGAGGTCATCGAGCCCGATGGCCGGACGTCCGGGCTTGGTCGGGGTGGCGAAAAGCGGACCGAAGCCGATGTAGTCGGCCCCCTCCTCCGCCGCGGCGCGGGCTTGCGCCAAACTGTGCGTTGATTTGCCGATGATGACCGGACGACCCGCAGCGGCGCGGGCTTCGGCCACCGTAAGATCGTCCTGCCCGACATGTGCACCCTCGGCGGGAACATGGCGAAGCAGGTCGGGGTGATCGTTGAGAATGAGCGGAACATCGCGCGGCGAGGTCAGGGCGTGGATTTCCTCCGCGAGCGCAGCCACCACACCTTGAGGCACGCCCTTCGCGCGTAGCTGCAGGATGTCAACGCCGCCTTCGAGCAATTTGTCCGCGGCGACAGGCGCAGCGTCGGCCGAGACGTATCCGAGATCGACGATCCCGTAGAGGCGGGCATCCGCCAGCGTGCTCACTTTTTCTTTTTGCCGCCGCGTTCCGCGAGCATGCGCTCGAGGAAACCGGTGTCGTATTTCCCGGCCATGAAATCCTTGTTCTGCATGATCTCGAGTTGCAGCGGGATGGTCGTTTTGATGCCGGTGATCATGTATTCGCCGAGGGCACGGCGCATGCGGGCGATGGCCTGCTCGCGCGTCGAGGCGTGGACGATGAGCTTGGAGATCATCGAATCGTAGTTGGGCGGGATCGGGTAGCCGGCGTAGGCGTGCGAGTCGATGCGCACGCCGCGTCCGCCCGGGGCGTAATAAAGTTCGATCGTGCCGGGACTGGGCGTGAAATTGTTGTCCGGATCCTCGGCGTTGATGCGACACTCGATGGAGTGGTGGCGGGGCACGGCATTGAGCACGTGGTGGGAAAGCGGCTGGCCGGAGGCGATTTGCAACTGCTGCTTGACCAGGTCGCATCCGTAAACCTCTTCGGTAATCGGGTGCTCGACCTGGATGCGGGTGTTCATCTCCATGAAGTAGAAGTTCCGATCCTCATCGACGAGGAACTCGATGGTGCCGGCGTTCTCGTAGTTGACCGCCTTGGCCAAGGCGATGGACGCGTCGCCCATTTTTTTGCGCAGTTTTTCCGTCATGATGGGCGACGGACATTCCTCGATAATCTTCTGGTTGCGGCGCTGCACGGAGCAGTCGCGTTCGCCGAGGTGGACGACATTGCCTTTGCTGTCCGCAATGAGCTGGAACTCGATGTGGTGCGGGTTGACCACGAATTTCTCGAGGTAGACGGCGGGGTTGCCGAAAGCTTTCTCCGCCTCCGTGCGGGCGCTGTGGAAACCTTTGACCAAGGTGACTTCGTTGTGCGCCACGCGCATGCCGCGTCCGCCGCCGCCGGCCACCGCCTTGATCATCACGGGGAAACCGATCTTGCGCGCGATGCGCAGGGCCTCGCCCTCGGTCTCGACGATGCCGTCGCTGCCGGGCGTGACGGGCACACCGGCTTTGATCGCTTGCTGGCGGGCCATGTTTTTGTCGCCCATCAAGCGGATGGCTTCGGGGGACGGGCCGACGAATTTGATTTTGCAACTGGCGCAGACCTCGGCGAAATGGGCGTTCTCGGCGAGGAATCCGTAGCCGGGGTGGATGGCGTCAGCATCGGCGATTTCGGCCGCGCTGATGATGCGGTCGATTTTGAGGTAGCTCTGCGCCCCCGGCGCGGGGCCGATACAGATGGCTTCGTCGGCCAGCTGCACGTGGAGCGACTGGACGTCGGCCTCAGAGTAGACCGCGATGCTGCGGATGCCGAGTTCCTTGCAGGCGCGGATGATGCGCAGGGCAATCTCGCCGCGGTTGGCAATAAGGAGACGCTTGATCATTTCCGGTCCGCCGCGCGGGAGCCGCTTATTTGTAGCGGAAGAGGGCTTGGCCGAATTGGACGGGCTGTCCGTTCTCCGCGGCGACTTCGGTGATCGTGCCCGAGACCTCGGCTTTGATTTCGTTCATGACTTTCATCGCCTCGATGATGCAGACCACGGTGTCCGGCGTGACTTTCTGGCCGGGCTTAACGAAGGGCGGCGACTCGGGCGACGGAGCCGAGTAAAAGGTGCCGACCATGGGTGAAGGGATGTCTTTGCCCGAAGGGGCGGGCACGGCGGCTTCGGCCGGGGCGGCGGCGGGCGCAGGGACCGCGGCGGCCGGGGCGGCGGGAGGTGCGGCGTAGGTCATGGCCGGGGCATAGCCGGTTTCCTTGGCCAGCGAGATGCGGAAGCCGTCTTTCTCCATTTCGAAGGCGGTCAGGCCGTTTTTCTGCATCAAATCAATGAGCGCTTTGATTTCTTTCAGTTCCACAATGAACTCCTTGGTTGGTTTCGGGGGACGGGGAGCATGGGCGGGGCCGTGAAACGAGTCAAGAACGCGGAGAGGCAGGCTGCTGCTGGCTCAAGCAATGGATGGAACCCAGCCCGATGATCAGCTCCGTGCAATCAACCGGGACGACACGGCGTCCGGGAAAAACCGAACCCAGAGTGCGCGCGGCTTCGGCGTCGCGCGGGTCGTCGAAGGCAGGCACGAGAACGCCGCCGTTGACGACGAGAAAGTTGGCGTAACTGCATGGCAGGCGCTGTCCGTCCCACTCGCGGCGCTTTTCCGGCATGGGCAACGTCACAACGTCCAGCGGGTTGCCTTCCTCGTCGTGCAGGTGGCGCAGGGCTGCGAGGTTTTCTTGCAAGACGGCGTGGTTGGGATCGTCAGGGTTGTCTTCCACCACGGTGACCACCCGCGATTTCCCGACAAAGCGCGTGAGGTCGTCGATGTGTCCGTCGGTATCGTCGCCCTCGATGCCGTCGCCGAGCCAGAGGACGTTGCGCACCCCGAGCCAGTCGCGCAGGTTCTGCTCGATCTGCCCTTCGCTCATGGTCGGGTTGCGGTTCGGGTTGAGCAGGCAACTGCGGGTGGTCAGAACGGACCCCGTGCCATTGACATCGACCGACCCGCCTTCGAGCACCGCGGGGCAGGACAGGTGACGCAGGCCGAGGTGGCGGGCCACCGCCTCCGGCACGCGGCGGTCGAGTTCCCACCGCGGGAGCTTCCGCCCCCAGGCATTGAAATCGAAATCGGCCACCGCCACCTCGCCGGTGCGGTCGCTGACCAGAAAGATCGGCCCGTGATCGCGGCACCATGGCTCGTCCGAATCGATGGGGAAAAATTCCACCGCGTCGCACCTGCCGATGTGCCGGCGCGCCTCGGCCTCCTCCGCCGCGTTGCGCACATTAACCCGCACCGGCTCGAAGTCGGCCGCCGCACGGATCAACGCCCCCATGGCCCGCGGGATTCCGTCGTAGGCACCGGGGAAGCTCTCCGTATCCGCGTGCGGCCAGGAAAACCACACAGCCTCGTGCGGCTCCCATTCGGCCGGCATGCGGAAACCCAATTCGGCGGGTGTTGGCATCCGCTTATCTGCCGCCGTGGACGGACAAAAAGCAAGCCGCGCTGGAAATGACCGGAGGCGGCGACTACTTTCAATCTGCCATGCCCAAGGTGTTCCTCAAAACCTACGGATGCCAGATGAACGAACGCGACTCGCAACAGGTCGCGCAGATGCTCGTGGCCCGGGGTTATGAAATGACCGGCGATGCCGACGATGCCGATGTGGTGCTCCTCAACACCTGCAGCGTGCGCGACATGGCTGAGCAGAAGGCCCTCGGCAAGATGGGTATCCTCGGGCGCCTGCAGAAAAGGCGTCCGCACACCGTCTATGGCTTCCTTGGTTGCATGGCCCAGAGCCGCGGCGCCTCACTGCTCTCGGAAGTCCCCCACCTCGACCTCGTCGTCGGAACCCAGAAATTCCACAAAGTGGCCGACCACGTGGACGCCATCCTGCGCCGTAAACTGGCCCACGACACGGCGATGGACGACCTGCGCTTTTCTGTCGTCGACACCGACGAGGAGGCCGGTTCGCAGGAGACTATCCGCGACCATGCCTCCGTCCCGCCGAGCGCCTTCGTCTCGATCATGCAGGGCTGCAACATGCGTTGCACGTTCTGCATCGTGCCCGACACGCGCGGCGCCGAGCGCAGCCGCCGGATCGGCAGCATCGTCGGCGAGGTGCGCGAATTGGTCGAACGCGGCGGCAAGGAGATCACGCTCCTCGGCCAGATCGTCAACCTCTACGGACGCCACGAATTTCCCAAAGTGGAGGGAAAGAGCCCGTTCGTGCAATTGCTCGAAGCCGTGCACGAGGTCGAGGGACTCGAACGTCTCCGCTTCACCTCCCCCCACCCGATCGGGTTCCGCGACGATCTCGTCGACTGCTTCGGCCGCCTGCCCAAGCTGGCCGAGCACGTCCACCTGCCGCTGCAATCCGGCTCGGACCGGCTGCTCAAAGCCATGCACCGCGGCTACACGGCGGACAAATTCCGCGCCCTCGTGGCCAAATTGCGCGCCAACTGCCCCGACATCGCCATCACCAGCGATATCATCGTCGGCTTCCCCGGAGAGACGGACGAGGACTACGCGGCCACGCGCGCCTTGACCGACGAGGTCGGCTTCGACAACGCTTTTGTCTTCCGCTACTCGCCGCGCAAAGACACGCCCGCCGCCACGATGGACGCGCAACTGCCCGAGGAAGTCAAAGAAGAGCGCAATCAGGATCTACTATCCGTCGTCAACCGCCACGCGCAGCAGAAACTGCAAGACCTTGTCGGCCGCACCGTGGAGATTCTTTGCACCGGCCCGAGCCGCCACAACGACGCGCGTCTCACCGGCCGCACGCGCGGGAACAAAATCGTCGTGTTCGAAGGCGACGCGCAACTGGCCGGGGAACTCGTCGATGTGGATGTCACCGACACCGCCGGCTTCACCCTCTACGCCGCGCACCCTCGCGTCGCAGCCCGCGGATCAGCCGCGGCTTTGGCCTGAAACGCCGCAAATCTCGCGGTAAAGATCCGCCGTTTTCCGCGCCACCGCAAGCCAGCCGAAAACATCCTCGACCCGGCGGCGCGCCGCCTGCCCCATCGCCCGGCGCCGCGGCTCATCGCGCATCAGCTCGTTGATGGCCCCGGCCAGTTCGGACGCGAAACGCCCGGCATCGACCGGCTCGAAGGGCGCCTCCGCCATCTGCTCGACCGGCACCAGCAATCCGGTCTCTCCCGGCACAACCACCTCGGGGATTCCCCCGACCGCACTTCCCACCACCGGCGTGCCGCAGGCCATGGCCTCGAGATTGATGATGCCGAAGGGCTCGTAAATGGAAGGACAGACAAAAAGCGCCGCCTGCGAGTAGAGGGGAATGATTTCGGACTTCGGCAGCATCTGCTCGATCCAAATAACGCCAGGCCGCTCGCGCTGGGCGGCCTGCACGGCATCTTTCATTTCGGACGCGATCTCCGGCGTGTCGGGTGATCCGGCGCAAAGCACGACTTGGAATCCCGGATCGAGATGCTTGAGAGCTTTGACCAAATGAATGATGCCCTTCTGACGCGTGATGCGGCCGACGAAGAGAATGAACGGCTGCCCCGGATCGATGCCGTGTCGCCCCAGCACATTGGCATCGTGCCGCGCGCGGTATTCCTCGAGATCAATCCCGTTGTGGATGACGTGCAACCGGGCCGGATCGACATCGAAGAGACGCAGCACATCGGTTTTGGTGGATTCCGAGACAGCGATGACCGCGTCGGCCATTTCGATCGCGGTCTTTTCCACCCAGCAGGAAAAATCATAACCGCCGCCGAGTTGCTCGCGTTTCCACGGGCGGAGCGGCTCGAGCGAATGCACGGTCAGCACCAAGGGGATGCCGTAGTTTTGTTTGAGCAGGATGCCACCGAGATGGGTATACCACGTGTGCACGTGCACGAGGTCGGCCTCCGTCCCCGCCGCGGCCATCGCCGCATCGCGCTGCACCGAACCGAAGACCGAGTGCAAATTCTTTGGGCAGCCGAACTGCGACTCGTCGACACCGAAGCCTCGGACGCCGAGTTGCCCCTCTTGCGAACGCTGGTCCCCGTAGCAACGCACTTCGACCTCCATCAGTTCGGCCAGCGCCCGGGAAAGATATTCCACGTGCACCCCTGCACCGCCGTAGACATGCGGGGGATACTCGTTGGTCAGGAGCAACACCTTCACAACCCCACCTTACGCCCCCGCGGCGCAGTCTGAAATTTCAAATTTGAGATCTGAAATCTTCCGCTCCCCTTGACGTCCGTGTTTAGCATGGCGCCCCCGTGAAAAACCTCGAGGCCAGCATCGCGCTCAACATGATCCCCCAGATGGGACCGGTGCGCCTGCGCCGTCTGCTCGAACGATTCGGGTCCGCGGAAAACATCCTGATTGCCCGCAGCGACCAACTCACCGCGGTCGAAGGCGTCGGCCGCGCGCTGGCCGACAATATTGCCCGCTGGGAGGAATTCGCCGATCCCGCCGCCGAACTGAAAAAGGCCGCCGCACTCGGGGCGCGCGTCATCACCGCGCAAGACGACGAATACCCCGCGGCCCTCCGTGAAATCCACGATCCGCCCATCGTTCTCTATATCCGCGGCCGACTCACTGACCGCGACCGGAACACCGTGGCCGTGGTCGGTTCGCGCAAAGCGACCCACTATGCCACCGAATGCGCCAAAAAACTCTCGTTCCAGATGGCCTACGCGGGACTCACCGTGGTCAGCGGCCTCGCCCGTGGCATCGACACGGCCGCCCATCAAGGCGCCCTCGCGGCCAAGGGACGCACCATCGCCGTCATTGGCTCGGGTCTCGGCGAACTTTACCCCCCGGAGAACGCGGCACTGGCCGACCGCATTGCGGAATCGGGCGCCGTTATCTCCGAGTTCCCGATCGACACCAAACCCGACCGGCAGACCTTCCCCATCCGCAACCGCATCGTCACCGGCATGTCATTCGGTGTTCTCGTGGTCGAAGCGGGCGCCAACAGCGGCGCGCTGATCAGCGCGAATATGGCGGCGGAACAAGGGCGCACGCTCTACGCCGTGCCCGGACGCATCGACCAGCCCTCGGCCCTCGGCTCGAACCGCCTTATCCAGCAGGGCGCCAAGCTCGTCATCGGCGTCGATGACATCCTCGACGACCTCCCCCTCGTCTTCAGCACGAAACCCGATTTGCCCGCCGCGCCGACGGTCACCGACCTCACGCCCGACCAGCAAAAAGTCTTCGACGCGCTCGGCACGGACGAGACCGCGCTTGATTCTGTTATCGCGACAAGCGGGTTGACAGCCGCCGCGGTGTCTTCCACGTTGCTCGCCCTCGAAATGAGACGGCTGGTCAAACAGCTCCCCGGAAAACGTTTCGTCAAACTCGTTTGAAGATGTCCAAAACCCTCGTCATCGCGGAAAAACCCAGTGTCGCCGGCGACCTCGCCCGCGCCCTCGGCAAATTCAAAAAAGAAAAAGGCTACTACGAAAGCGGCGACATGGTGATCTCGCACACCGTCGGCCACCTTCTCGAAATCCAAGAGCCCGATAGCTTCAAAGTCGTCCGCGGCAAGTGGAGCCTGCAAAACCTGCCCGTCCTGCCCGACCACTTCGACCTCGTCCCACGCGAGAAAGCCAAAGAGCAACTGCGCATCCTCAAGAAACTCCTCGCCCGCGCCGATGTCGGCGAAGTCATCAATGCCTGCGACGCCGGCCGCGAGGGCGAACTCATCTTCCGCTACGTCGTCCAGCACTTCAAAAACAAGAAACCGATCAAACGCCTCTGGCTCCAGTCGATGACCTCCGACGCCATCCGCGAGGGCTTCGCCCACCTGAGGAGCGACGCGGAAATGCTCCCCCTGAGCGAGGCGGCCACCTGCCGCTCCGAAAGCGACTGGCTCGTCGGCATCAACGGCTCGCGCGCCATGACCGCCTTCTACAAGGAACTGCTGGGCGGGTTCCAAGTCACCCCCGTAGGACGCGTCCAGACCCCGACGCTGGCCATCCTCGTCGAGCGGGAGGAAAAAATCCGCAACTTCAAACCGCGTGCCTACTTCGAACTGCACGGCCAGTTCGGCGTGGCCGCCGGCAGCTATCCCGGGCGTTGGTTCGACGAGAAATTCAAAAAGTCGGGTGACGAGGATGCCAAAGCCGAGCGCATCTGGGACCGCGCCAAAGCCGAGGAAATCAAAGCCAAGTGCGAAGGCCAGACCGGCACCGTCGAGGAAACCAAGACGCCGAAAAGTGAATCCTCCCCGCTGCTCTACGATCTCACCACGTTGCAGCGCGAGGCCAACGGCCGGTTCGGCTTCAGCGCCAAACGCACCCTGCAACTCGCGCAGGCCCTTTACGAACGACACAAAGTCCTGACCTACCCGCGCACCGATTCCCGCCACCTGCCGGAAGACAACCTTCCGGTGGTCAAGAAAGTGCTCGGCGGCATGGACGACTCGTCCCTCGCCCCGCATGCGCGCAAAGCCCTCGACAAGGGCTGGGTGACCAAAACCCCGCGCGTCTTCAACAACACCAAGGTCAGCGACCACCACGCCATCATTCCGACGGGAGCCAGCCCGGACAAACTCGACGAATACGAAATGAAGCTCTACGACCTCGTGACGCGGCGTTTCATTGCGGTCTTCTTCCCGCCGGCCAAATACGAGGTGACCAAACGCATCACCACGGTCGAAGGTGAAAAATTCAAAACCGACGGCAAGGTGCTCATCGAACCCGGCTGGCGCGAGGTCTACGGCAAAGTCGCCGGCGCCGGCGACGAGGACTCCCTCGTGCCGGTCAAGGACGGCGAACCGGCCGCTACGGAATCGATCGAACTCAAGGAACTCCAGACCAGACCGCCGGCACGCTACACCGAAGCCACGCTGCTCTCCGCCATGGAAGGCGCGGGCAAGTTGGTCGACGACGAGGAACTGCGTGACGCCATGAGCGAACGCGGGCTCGGCACACCGGCCACCCGTGCCGCCATTATCGAGGGCCTGCTCACCCAGGAATACATCCGCCGCGAAGGCCGCGACCTTGCCGCTTCGGCCAAAGGCATCAAGCTCATCACCGCCCTGCGCGAACTCGACATCGGCGCGCTGGGCTCGCCGGAAATGACCGGCGAATGGGAATACAAGCTCAAGCAAATCGAGGCGGGCAAATTCCGCCGCGACGATTTCATGGAGGAAATCCGCAACCTCGTGGCCAACGTGATCAAGAAAATCAAAGACGCCTCGGGTCACGTGAACAGCGAGACCATGCGCGGCAATTTCCACGACCTCGAAACGAAATGCCCCAAATGCGGCGGCACCGCCGGCTTCAAAGAATCATTCAAGGCCTACGATTGCAAAAATCCGGATTGCAAACTCGTGGTCTGGAAAACCGTCAGCGGACGCGAACTCGAACCCACCGAGGTCACTTCGCTTCTCGAAACCGGCAGTGTCGGACCGCTCAAAGGCTTCAAAAGCAAAATGGGCCGCCCCTTCGAGGCGAAGCTCGCCCTCAGCGAGGGCACCGAATGGAAAACCACCTTCGACTTCGGCGACGGTGGCATCCGCAACAACGAACCCTTCAACAAGGAAGCCGCCACCCTCATCGTTGAAAAGTGCCCCGTCTGCGAAAAAGGCGGCATCTACGACGCCGGCAACGCCTACGCCTGCGAGCATGGACTCGGACCCGAGAAAAAATGCGCCTTCCGCATGGGTAAAATGATCCTCCAGCGCGAAATCAGCACCGACGACGTGAGGAAAATCTGCACCGACGGCAAAACCAATCTCCTGACCAAATTTATCTCGAAAAAAGGCCGCCCCTTCAACGCCTTCCTTGTTCTCGACAAAAAGTCCGGCAAAGTCGGCTTTGAATTCGAAGAACGCAAACCCAAGGCCCCGAGGAAAGCCGCCCCCAAAGCCGAACCCGCCGCCGCGTAGTCCCCCTCGGTAGGGTCCGCTGGCCCCAGCGGGCCGCTGCTCAACGCCTTCGCCGCAGGATTGACATCGGCGGAGATAGCCTGGAACGGATGACTGACCCTCGCTTACGATGGTTATGCGACCTGTTGTGAAACCCCATATTCACGACCTGTGGCATATTATGCCTTCGGCTATGAAACATATTCTCACTATCGTCGTTTTCTTGGTGCCTCTTGCCTGCCACGCAGCGCCAGTCGATCAACTTTCTTTCACAAGCAAGTTTGCCATCCGAAAGAATCTTTCGGATGACAACGTCTCTGTAGTGTCTCCTGAGAAACGAAGCATTGGTATTATTTTCTCAGAAGACCCAAAGTTTCTTCTGATAGTCCCTCCAAACTTTCCCTACACTGTGGGATCTGAATACAGGCCCAATAAAACTGATGTCGCTTGGATTATACTGTCAAATCAATCAGCAACTTATCGACTGCCTTGTCATTTCACATAATCGCACCGTTTCTTTTGCCTCTTCTGAAGCGATCCAGCTTTTAAAGAAGAATGAACGAGCAGCTACGTGCCGATTTTCTACGAATGTCCGGGTTCACATTCGCACTCACTCAAGAGCACGTGCTCCTTTTCGGGGTAGCTCAGCTTGGCGTTCGCAGAGAGTGATCGCCTCTTGACGTGTGTTGCGAATGTGATACATTCCTGCCATGGCACAGTCCGCAGTAGTTCATGCAAGAATCGACCAAGCAACAAAGGCTGCGACCGAGAAAGTGCTTAAGGCCTTGGGGTTGACCCCCACCGAAGCAATCAGGCTTTTTTATCGCCAGATCGCCATCAGGAAGTCGTTTCCCCTAGAATTGCGCGTCCCGAACAAGCTGACCGCTTCGGTGCTGGCCAAGAGCGACAAGAACCAGGACATCGAGCGCTTTAATTCAGCCGCCGAGCTTTATGCCTCGTGGGACGAATGAATCTCGCCCAAACCAAGCAGTTCAAAAAGGATGTCAAACGCATGCGGAAGCGGGGCAGAGACCTCGAAAAAATAAAAGCCGTCATCGATATACTTGTTGCGGAGGAACCGTTGCCTCCTAAGCATCGCGATCACAAACTCGGGGGAAACTGGATCGGGCGACACGACTGCCACATCGAGCCGGACTGGATCCTGATCTACAAACTCACGGAAAATGAGCTTCTTTTGGAAAGAACCGGAACTCACTCCGATCTCTTTTGAGGAAGCAATGCAAACAGGGCGACGAACTGAAGCACTATGCCTGCAGAAAGAGCGGGTGGCGGATAGTCTTTGCGGACTTTCAGTCGGATCTCAACCCATCGAGTCGGCGCCCGGGGAAGACGATGACGATCTGCTCCTCCCGCGCGCCAAACGGCAAGCAGCGATGGATGCTGTCCATGAGCCCTCAGGCCGGCCCGATCGGTGACTGCCTTTCAAGGTTCGCATAAAAGGAGCAAGTTGGCGCTGTTCTGTCTTTGGTTATATCGTCACCGCCGTCATGAGCATCGCCAAAATAGCCGTCACGAGGGAGCAGGGAGCAGGGCTTGGTCAAGCAAGTCGAACTGCTCGTGCGGAAACACGCTTATCCCAAGCGGAGCCGTGCGGTTCAGGATGCCGCCGCCGACAAGTTGCGGCGCATAGACCGAAGTCGGCTGACTTGCGAGTGCGCTAGGCTTGATCCGAAGTTCGAGCAAGCTCTTGCTGAGGAGTCCCCGAACCTGCGCGCGGCGGGTGTGGTTGGGGAGTAACTGGGGCTACCCTCGTTGCAAAGGGGGAAAGGCACCGACGCTCATAGAGCGCCGCTACAACCCGATCAAAACTTGTAGCGGCGCGTCAGCCGAGGCTTGGCGAGACAGGCTGAAGCAAAGCGAAGCCAACTGATATGACCGTCGCTGCCTGATAACACTTCGAGTTACTCGCGAGAGGATCGAGGCGGAGATTGCGCGACTGCTCAAATACTGAGCGGCACCATCGTCTGGGCCGACCTTCCGCCTCGCATCCGGTAATCCGGCAATCCCTCTGACAACCATCGGTGAAATCCGTGTAATCGGCGGTTCAATGAAATTGTTCCGGCGCAGAGGACACCAAAGCGCCCCACTTCTACACGAGGACAGCCGCACCCTTACGGTTTCTGCGCCCAGCGCCAGGTATTGTTGTCCTGCGGCACCTCGATCCATTCCCCGCTGAACGAGCGGTTGCGCCACAACTCGCCTTGCTGCTGCTGCACGTCTTCCAGTGACATGTTCCGCTCGGCGGCCAACTGCCGCATGAGCACAAGACGGTCCGCGTTTTCTTCGGACACCATCTTGGCCACGTATTGCCCGTAGGAGCCGGCCGGTTGGTCGCGCACCACGAGGAGGCCCTGCCGGTTCTCGCCGACCAGCCGGGAATTCTTGAAAGTCTGGATGTCCCCCATCCGCGCACGGCGACTCGCGTCCGCCGCGGGAACATTGCCGGACTGCTTGGGTTTGGCGGCCGTGGCGCCCGCCGATCCGCCGCCACGCTCGTAGACGTCGACCCGCATGTTGATATCCACCACGATCGGCTCGGGCGTGGAAAGACTGACCGTCGGCCCCTTGCATCCGGCGGCCAGCAAGACAGTCAAAGCGATAAGTCGGCGACTCATCATCGTCCCCCCTGCGACCACGCGCCATCCCCCGTGCCGTCGCCATGCAGCACGAAGTCGATGTTTCTCGAACCGGAAGGCCCTTTCATTTTCACGTTGAGCAGACCTTGCCGGCCGACAAACCAGAAGTCCCCGCCCGCCTCCGTGTAATCGAAGTCGCGCAAGGTCTCAAGGCCCACGCGCGTCAGCTCCGACTTGAGCGCACTCCACTCAGGCGGCATGGCGTCGATCATGTCATTAAGCTTGTTGACCGCCAGCCGACCTGGCCGTTTGCTTTGCACGCTGCCGAGCACGCGCTCGATGGACGGACCGCGCCCGTTGACCTCCAGCTTGCAGTCGGCTTTGCCCGTCATGATGAAATGTTGCGGGGCCACGGCCTGCGTCAACTCGGCCAAGTCGACATCGGTTCCCGTCAACCACCCCGTCCACGGCGAATCGGGCTGCAGGAAGAAGCTGAAACCGCCGGTCACGTAGCCTTGGTAAGTCTCCCCGCCGAATTGCCCGTTGATCCCCTCGAGATCGAAGGTCACCGACACCCAGAGATTGCGCCCGGTGAAATTGCGCCAGCGCGCGCGGTCAAATTCCACCACGTTGACCAAATTGTTCTCGTTCTCGTCGGGCGGGTAGTTGAGGCGCAGGTCGCCGCGCACGTTGCGGAACTCCAAATCATAAGCCGGGAAGCTGTAGTCGTCGGGCGGAATGGTCATGGCCAGATCCAAGTTGAGTCCGGCCAGCGAGGACAAAGACACGTTTTCCGCCTTGGTCTGGAAGGCCAGCGGAAGGCCGACCTGCTGCCGTCCTCCCGCGGCGATGACCAGTTTGCCGAAGTTGACCTCGAGCCTCTTGACCTTCCAACCCTCCGTTGCTTCGACCGGCTCCGGGGGCGGTTTCTCCCCGTCGTCGGCCTGCGCCATGTATTCGAAAAGCGCCTCGCCTGCATAGATGGTCGGACCGAGAACGATCAATTCCTCGACCTCCTGCCGCGCCAGACCGGCCAGGGAAAACTTGGCGAATAGCGTCCGCACCGTGACCGCACGCTGCAAAGGATCGAAGGGCGAAAGAATGTCGATGTCGGCGAATTCCACCTGGTGGATTTTTTCCGCCAACTCGTTAGCCACCGACCCAAGGGCCACGTCCCGCAGCGCCGTGTTCACCTTGAGGGACATTTCCGGAAGCCCGGCCGAGGCCTCCCCCGTGCTGATTTCCAAGTCGACCAGATCGATGGACTGAAAAACGAAAGGCTCGGACACCGCGGCCGGCACGGCGCTGTTCCCGGGCTTGGCCGGCGCCGCCAAGCCCTGCAACCCAGGCCCCGCGAGCAACCAACCGCGGTCGACCCGCAAGCCGGCCAGCTTCCGATCGGTCAATCCCCCGATGGTCGCGCGGGCCGTGGCCCGGCCGGCCCCGAAGAGCGGAACCGCCACCCCATTCTGCCGCACCGCGACGTACACGCCGCTCAAGTCGAGCGCATGTTCCGCGTCCATCGCTCCCGGACCGACCCGCTCGAGCGTGGCATCGAGATTGCAGGAAATATCCATCGCCGGCTCGCCAAACTCTTCCAGCCAGAAGTGGCCGCGCCGGATTTCCACGCGGCCGAATTGCCACGGCACGGTGATCCCCGTGCGCTTCCCTCCGCCCGCCGTAAAATGATCCAGCACCCGGCGGTCGAGGCTCAAAGCGGGCTCCTCCAATACCAGCGACCCGAACCGGCCATCCCGCCAATGCGGACCAAGCCCCGCCCGCAATTCGCGGGCACGGAAGATCGGATCGGGCCGCCCGCGAAAGTGCAGTTCGACCCTCCGCAGGACCACCTCGCCGTCACGCCAAGACAGCGATCCGGTGTGGAGACGCAAGGCCGGGTCCCACATACGCACCGCCCAGCGCAGCGCGCTCGCCGGACCCTTCCAGACCACCAACCCCGCGGCCCCGAGCCCAAGACACAGGAACAGGAGCAACGTGGCGCGCGTCAGGCGCCAGCGCTTGACCCGGCGCGGCGCGCCGTTTTCCGCCATTTCTTCCGTGCTCACGCCAAATGCCGCAGCACCTCCTCGCGGAACCGGTCGAGCTTGGCTGCGACGAAGTCGCGCATGGACAGCCCCGCCTCTGCGACCAGCGGCGTCAAGTCCATGGCCAGCGTGACCATCTCCGCCGCATCCGCCGCGCGGGGATCATCGAAAGTCGCCTGCGCGCGCCGACGTCCCGCCACCGCCAAGTCATAGCGCTTCCCGCCGTCGATCTGGCTGCGGAAGACAGCGTTCAGCCGGGCGGCGAATTCCGCATCTCGCCCGCAATCAAGCCGGATCCGATCCTCCGCGGTCAGCCAATCTAGATCCCGCCACACCTCGCAGCCGTAGACTTTGTGCGGACGCCGACTCTTCTCAACTTTGCCCAGCGCCTCGATAACCGCGGCACTCACCCCGACGTGTGTTTCGTGGCGATCGGCCGGATTATGCGTGTAAACAATCTGCGGCCGCGCCACCGAGAAAATCTCCGCGAGGTCACCCGCCAGCGCCCCCGGCGTGCGAACCTCCGCACTGCTGAGGCCAAGCTGGATCATCACGGCATAACCGCCCATCTCCGCCGCTTCCCGCTGTTCCGCGCGTCGGACCGTCACCAGATCATCCACGCCGCCGACGCTGCCACCGCCGTCGGTCACAGTGACCCCGCCGAAGATGCCACCACCAGCACGGCATTCCGCAATGCCCGCATAGGCCATGAATTCCAAATCATCGGCATGCGCCCCGATCCCCAAATGCGTCACTCTTGCCAGCGCCTCCCGCCAATCACCCCCGCCCGGCACAAAAACATCCGCATGATCACGCATCCCTCGCAGCTTGCCACCCCCAACCCCAGCCCGCAACGCCGTCTCGCAGAACTGTAGCGCCGCCAGCCTGTCCGCCCGTGTGCGGATCCCCGGCGGCGGCCGTTTCGTTCCGATGGTAGGGTCGGCTGGCCCAGCCGACCACACCCTCTCACTCAGGTCTCAAACTCCTCCCTCCCCAACATTGCCCTCCCTCCGTCATCCTCCTATGCTCTCCCGCTCCCATGGGCTCGGACTACAAAAAGACTCTCAATCTCCCTCGCACGGATTTCCCGATGAAAGCCGGCCTGACCGCGCGCGAACCGCAGCAGCTCGCCGCGTGGGAAAAAGACGACCTCTACGGCCGCATCCAAAAGGCCCGCAAAGACGCCCCGCTTTTCGTCCTCCACGACGGACCGCCCTTCGCCAATGGCGACGTCCACATGGGCACCGCGCTCAACAAAATCCTCAAGGATCTCGTGGTCAAATCGAAGACCATGGCCGGCTTCCGTGCACCTTTCATCCCCGGTTGGGACTGCCACGGACTCCCCATCGAGTTCAAAGTCGTCAAAGAAAAAGCCGGCCTCACCCCCGTCGAGATCCGCCAGCGCTCCGAGGCCTACGCCCGCAAATACATCGACCTGCAGCGCACCCAATTCCGCCGCCTCGGCGTCTTCGGCGACTGGGATCATCCTTACCTGACGCTCGATCCTTCCTACGAAGCCGACATCCTCCGCGCTTTCGCCGTCTTCGTCGAAAAAGGCCTCGTCTACCGCAGCAAACGCCCCGTCCTCTGGTCTTACGGCGCGCAAACCGCCCTCGCCGAAGCCGAAGTCGAATACAAGGACAAGGAATCCCCCGCCATCCATGTCGCTTTCGAAGTCGCCGAAAGCAAAAATCTTCCCGCCGACGCCGCCGTGGTTATCTGGACCACCACCCCGTGGACTCTCCCGGCCAATCTCGCCATTGCAGTCAGTCCCAAGCACGACTACGTGGCGCAAATTTTCACCAAAGACGGCGAAACCCGCACCCTGGTCATGGCCGCCGACCGCGTCCCTTCCTTCACCGTCGAAACCGGATGGCAACCGCAAGGCGAACCGCAAAAGCTTGCCGGCGCCGACCTCGAAGGCACTGTCACGCGCCATCCCTTCCTCGACCGCACCGCGCCGGTCTTCACCGCCGATTTCGTCACCATGGACACCGGCACCGGCTGCGTCCACATCGCCCCGGGGCACGGCGCGGATGACTTCCAACTCGGCAAAGCCCGCGGCCTCGACATCCTTTGCCCCGTCGATGACCTCGGACGCTTCACCGACGAATGCGGTGTGGCGGAGTGGGTCGGCCAACCCGTGTTCGAAGCCAACCCGCTCGTCGTCGAGCATGTGAAATCTCGCGGCGCCCTCCTCGGCGTTACACCCTACCAGCATTCTTATCCGCATTGCTGGCGCTCCAAGACCCCCATCCTCTTCCGCACCGTCGAACAATTTTTCATCCGCATCGACGACCTCCGCGCCGATGCCCTCCAAGCGATCAAGGAAACCAAATGGATCCCCGACTGGGGACTCAAACGCATCACCGGCACGGTGGAATCCCGCCCCGACTGGTGTATCAGCCGCCAGCGCAGCTGGGGCGTCCCGCTGCCGGTCTTCTATACCCCGGACGGCCAACCCGTCCTCGACGCCGACCTCGTCCGCCGCGTGGCCGACCTCGTGGAAAAACGCGGCACCAACGCGTGGTTCGAAATGTCCGACAGCGAACTCGCCGCCCTGCTCGCACTGCCCGCCGGCACGACCAAGGGACACGACACCCTCGACGTCTGGATCGATTCCGGCGTCAGCCATCAAGCCGTCCTCCGCCGGCGCCCCGAGCTTCACTACCCCGCCGATCTCTACCTCGAAGCGACCGACCAGCACCGCGGCTGGTTCCAGTCGTCGCTCATGACCGCCATCGGCATCGAAGGCGGCTCGCCCTACAAGACCTGCTTGACCCACGGTTTCGTCGTCGATGTCGACACGCGCGAGAAAATTTCCAAGTCAGCCCAAGGCGGATACCAAAAGCCGACCGAGGCCATGCACTTCGTGGAGAAATCCGGAGCCGACCTCGTGCGCTTGTGGGTCAGCAGCGTCAACTTCACCGACGATGTCCCCTTCTCCGAGGAAATGTTCAATCGCCTCGGCGACTCCTACCGTCGCATCCGCAACACCTTGCGTATCCTACTGGGCAACCTCCACGACTATGACACGTCCGCGCCGGCCGAGCCCACGGCCATCGACCGCTGGATCCTCGCCCGCCTCGCCGAAGTGGAGAACACCTGCCGCGACGCCTACGAGAAATTCGAATTCCACCGCGTCTACCACGCCCTCAACCAATTCTGCGCCGTCGACCTCAGCAGCCTCTATGTCGACATCACCAAGGACCGCATGTATTGCGACGCGCCGGACAGCCCGCGCCGCCGCGCCACGCAGGCCGCCATGCAAGAGATCCTTTCCTCGCTGGCCCGTCTCCTTGCTCCCATCCTCGCCTTCACCGCCGAGGAAGCCTGGGGCTACTTCCAGCCCGGCACCTCGGTCCACACCCAACTCTTCCCCGCCGCCCGCACTGCAGACCCCGCCGCGCTGGCCGAGGGCGAACGCCTCCTGCAACTCCGCGGACTCGTCGCGCAGGCCCTGGAAAAAGCCCGCGCCGACAAGCTTCTGACCAACAACCTCGAAGCCACCGTCACCCTCCACCTCGCCGACGCCGCCGAAGTGGAGCGCCTGCGCCTGCGCGTCCCCGAGTTGGAAGAATTTCTCATCCTCAGCGAACTCCGCCTCGCACCCGGCGAGACCGACACCGCGGTTGTCACCAAAACCACCGCGCCCAAATGCGAACGCTGCTGGCGCCACCGCGAGTCCGTTGGCCACCACGCCGCCCACCCCACCCTCTGCGACCGCTGCGCCGAGGCTGCGACCCGGTAGGGACCGCTGGCCCAGCGGTCCGCTGCACCAAAATGACCCCACTCCGCCTCTTCTTCCTGGTCACCATCCCCCTCTACGCCCTCGACCAGATCACGAAGTGGGCCACCCTCACTTACATCCCGCTGCACCACGAAATTCCCGTCATTCCCGGCTTCTTCAATCTCGTCCACGTGACCAACACCGGCTCCGCCTTCGGTCTGATGCGCGGTTGGTTCAACTTCCACGTCATCTTCGGCGCCGTCATGGCCGTGGTCATGTTCGTCCTCCTCTTCAAGAAATCGACCGACAAACTCACCCGCCTTGCCTCCGCCCTCATTCTTTCCGGCATCTTCGGCAACATCACCGACCGCCTCCGCTTCGGCCACGTCGTCGATTTCTTGGATTTCTACGTCGGCCAACACCACTGGCCCGCCTTCAACATCGCCGACTCCGCCATCGTCATCGCCGTCGGCCTCTTCCTCTGGGCGTCATTTCGCGCGACGCCTCAGACCGCCCACGTGTAAAACTCATGGCTTCCCCCGAATCCTTTTAGCGCGTGCATCCCAACGGACGAGACCGGGGGTTCGAGGGCCAGCTTCGCGTTCGCGGATGCACTTATCAGGACCGCCGCACCGAGCGCCCCGGCCAGCTTTTCCATTCGGAAAGCAAAATTAATATCTTCGCCTAGCAACTCATTGCCACTGGAAATCGTTGCCAACCCATGGTGCAGAATAAGACGGAATTTGTGAGGACACTCCTTGCGCAACATGGCCATTCTCCCCAGACATTCGCAAATCTGAGTCACCGCCGTGGGAGCTTCGTTCCAATGGCCCAACCATCCATCTCCGAGATACTTGTTGATACTGCCGCCGCAGGCTTGGACGATCTCGCGCGTTTGCCCGAACCATCGCCCGACCGCATGGGCAAGCTCGGCTGTTCCCATGCGGCGGCTCATCGGGGTGAACCCCTCGATGTCAGCCACCATCAACCATTGCGGTGCGACACGGACACTGACCATGGTTGAACCGGCCATGGTCACTCGCGAACTGCTCATCTGCTTTGCCCGAAAAAAGATGGTTTGACCTGCGATGGTAATTTCATCGCCATCCGCGAGACGCTTGGGCTGAATCAAAATCGATCCGTTCAGTAGGGTGCCATTGCTGCTGCCCATATCCAAAAGCCAATACCCTCCGGAGTCCATCGCGGAAATCATTGCGTGGTTCCGCGAAATCGCATCGTCACCATCGAACACCAGCTGGTTGGTTGACGCCCTTCCGATTCCGCAAACACCGTGGAGCGGCAGGGTGCGCCCGTCGCAGATTTCCAGCCATGCTTCG
Source organism: uncultured Verrucomicrobiae bacterium (assembly GCA_963776165.1). GTDB lineage: Bacteria > Verrucomicrobiota > Verrucomicrobiia > Chthoniobacterales > JACTMZ01 > JACTMZ01. The sequence goes on along the minus strand of CAVZLI010000001.1, from coordinate 75,753 downwards.
GCGATCGCTTCCATGAAAACGGACACTACTGCTGCCTTCTTGAGGGAGGAACCAGTTCCAAGCCAACGACGAAACAATACGGATCAATAACGCCATTTGGTCGGACTTCCAAAACACACAATTCTTCGCCCTTGCCTCCGCCTCCTTTGGGCAAATCGACCGAGAATTCGGTCCAGCGGTCACCTCCCACCGGCCATTCCTGCAGAGACACTCCATCTTGAACCACTCTCACACTGATACCGCTCCCGCTCGGTGCACCGCGGGCAGCGAAGCGCAGGAGTGTTCCACCTTCGGTCGGCGCCTTAGGGTTGAGTTTGAGGCGCGCGGGCTTCTGTTCAGAGAAGGGCCGCACGAGCATCGTGCCGTATCGGCCTTGGTAAACAGCAACCCGGTGGGGGTTGTCGTCGTTGGAGGCGCGCGCCAACCCCAGCTTGGCCCTCAAGTCTTGCACTCCCTCCGACTCCATGGAAATCCAATCATCTTTTTCCTTCTCCTCTCCCATGGCGTTCCAGACAAGGTGCTCCGTCTCCTCAGGATCCCACAGCACCACGTTGTCCAGCCTCGTTTTTTCAAGCGTTCCGCCGTCATAAAATTCCGCCCTTAGCTGGAAACTGCTGACTCTGGCCAGCACCGATTTCATTTCCTCCTGCGTGGCCGGATCTCCGCTTGTTGAACCAACCTTCCAACCTGGTCCATCTTTGAGGATGACCTGAAACCTCCGCCAGTCCGTCGCAGGATTCTGGCCGAGAAAAGTGTAGTGCAGGGAGTTGGTGCCAGCCCAAACGACCACATCGCTCAAGCCTTTCCGGGGCTTACCGTCTCCCTCCGCGGTCAGTTCGAACCCGAGGCTCGAGCCGTAGAGGTTTCTCCTTTTGCGACGAAAGTCGCTCGGTAGCTCGAAATAGCTCGTTTGATTGTCCTCTTTGCGCTCGAAAAATTGAACATACCCTCCCCCCCACCCGCCTTCCTGCGGGGGATCCGGTTTCCATACCCGGGCGCTCTCTCCGTCATCACCCGGAGGCAGCAACTTCCATTTTCTCACCTCCTCTGAACCTCGCATTCCGGGATCGTCAAAGAGAAACGCGGGCTCTGTCTGGCGACCGGGGTCCGGATGGCTGGGAATGGCTGTTTTGCGGTCGCGCCCTTCAAAAAGCTGTTTGACCGTCGTTGTCGGCAAGCGTGTGGATTCATCGAACTTGTATCCTGCCCACTTGATCGAGGGGTGCTCGTGCAAGCGCCGGACATTGGCTGTCTCCTCACTAAGGACGATGGACTCCAGAGCCTTGCGATCGAGCACTCCCTGAAGACTCGGAACGTTGGCGCCAGTCAGGACCAAATGCTTTAACTCCCTAAGTCCGGCTAGTGGCCGCAGATCCAACGGCTTGGACTTCGTATCAAGATAAAGCCTGTTGACCGGGATGTCCTTGAGGAGACTAAGATCACTGACTCCGAGGCCCCGCAAGTCGAGATCGAAGGCATTGGGAAATCCACGTGGAGCAATCCAAACCTCTTCGACCACCGTCACTCGGTCAGAACCAAGCGCCGGGCCGGCCATTTGTTCCAATCGATCCCCCCACTTATGCCAAGCCTCATCGGTTTTTCTGGAGAGCTCTTTGAACTTTAGCCCATCGATCTCCCCCGAAGACTGGAAGCGCGGATGGCGGACCTTTTTCAGGGCCTCGAGTCCCGCCACCGGAACGCCCGCCGCGTGCCGCGGCAAAACCAGTTCTTCCAGCTTTTGCATGGATTCGATCACGCCAAAATCCTTGATCCCGGGCAGGTCGACAAACAGGCGTTTCAACGGCTTGCCCCGGAGTGGCTCGAGATCTTTCACGGATGTCCCGTCGAGCCAGAGCTCTTCAAGGTTTACCGCGCCAGCCAGCGGAGCAAGGTCTGCCACTTGCAGCGCACCGCGCAAATCAACCACTCGTAAACTTTCAGCTCCGACCTGCAGCGGGCCGAGGTCGCTCGTACCCGGCGCCGCGTAGAACTCTTCGAGCTGCATCCCCACCAGGGGAGACAGATCGGTGACGTCGGTTCCGCGCAAGTCGAGCACACCCAAGTTGAGCCTGCGGACAACTTCCAGCGAGCGCACACCAAGGCCGGACAGGTCGAGGGCCACCTTGCCGTCAGGTCTGATTTCGAATCGCTCATCGGACCAGCCCGGCAATTCTGTCAAGGGGACCGGTATCTCAGCGGCCGCGACTTGTGCCAGCTGGCTTTCCTTTGACGGAACACTCGAAGCCTTCAACGCGGCATCAAGAAACGGTAACTCTTGGTTGCGCCCCTGATTGACCAAAGCCTTGCTCAATTCGCGATGGACCTCGGCTGAAACCCCGTTGCCCAGACCTTGTTGGGATGCCAACTTTTCAGACAAATCCAGATTGGTCTCGGCACTGTCTCGGGCTCCGAGCTCGATAGCTTTTCTGTAATTGTCCGCAGCAAGCCCGAGTTGGCCGCTTGATTGCAAGAGGTTTGCGCGTAGCACGAGATAGTATGCTTCCGCCGGACTCCTCTCGATGGCGAGATTGATGTCACGCATGGCCTTGTCGAGGTTGCCAGCACGCACCGCCTCCTGTGCATCTTTGAAGGACCTTTTTGCTACAGCGCCTCTTTCGCTCTCGGCTTCGGTCTGTATGGTCTTCTTTTCCGAATCCAAGCTGTCAGCTCGATCGCGCTCCCGACGAAAATCCGCCAAGCGCTTCTCAGCCAATCTTTCGCTCTCGGCGCTTTGTCGGGCGTTGTCTTCAGCCTCTTTGGTTTTTTCCTCGGCCAACACAAGGGCACCTTCTTTCTCCGTGAGAGCGGTATTCCGCTCACCCAACAGAACCTCTTTCTCGGCCAGCTGGTGTTGGAGGCTCCAGATAAAGAGTGAGGAAAGTGCCGCCAGCAAAGCCAGGCCTCCGAGCACGGAGATAGACACACCGCGATTTCGTTTGAAGAAAAGGACAGCTTGGGTTGCGACACTCGCTGCCTCCGCCGAGGTCGCGAAACCGGACTGGTAGGCGACAATATCGGACTGCAAATCGGGCACGCTCGGGTAGCGCCGCGCGGGATCAAACGCCATCGCCTTGCCCCGCACCGCCTCGAGCGAAGCCGGAACCCGTCCGCCCGGCCAATGGGGCCGCACCACCTTGGGCGGAGGATCTAGTTCGCCGCGCCCAACTTTTTCGACGATCTCGAGAGCGCTACCACCATCGACCGGTGGTTGCAGATAAAGAATCTCGTGCATGATCGCCCCGAGACAGTAAATGTCCGAACGCGCATCGACCGCATCAACTTCCCCTCGCGCCTGCTCCGGAGACATGTAGGTCGGTGTGCCGAGCACACTCCCCTCCATGGTACGCCATTCCGCACCGTCACTGCTCGGTGCCGCGGACAAAACCTCCTCGGTCTCGCCGGCAAACCCCGTCTCCTTGCTCAACCCCCAATCCATAACCAAGACCTCGCCGAAATCCCCGATCATGACGTTTTCCGGTTTGAGATCGCGGTGGTGCACTCCCCGGCTGTGGGCAAAGGCGATGGCGTCGCACACCTTCTGAAAGACCGTGAGAAGGAAACTTAGGGGTGCTTCTGTAGTGCGTCGGGATGTCCCGTGCGCACGCCGGCCAACACTTCAGCCAACGTGGTGCCGTGCACAAATTTCATTGTGTAGAAAGCTCTTCCGTCAGCATCGACGCCTAACTCATGAACCGGGACGATATTCGGATGCTCGAGCATCCCGGTTATGCGGGCTTCGTTGATGAACCGCCGCAGACCACTTTTGCTCTGCTCGCGCAGCATGACCTTCATGGCCACCTTGCGCCCCATGGCCGTCTGCCTCGCTTCGTGGATAGCACCCATGCCGCCCGCAGCGACGACATCCCCTTTTTGGTAATGGCCAATGCTGGGTGACAGAGCCTCTACTGTTACGTTCTGCCTTGCGCGGAGCAGGACATCACCTAGCCGCGCTGTCTCTCCTTCATAAAAGCACCTCGCACCTATCACCGGAACCTCCTCAATCATGGTTCCGTTGCCGCTATCCAAGTCAGCCAAGACCACCTGGTCTTCATCGACAATAAGCCGGGCATGCCGCCGGGACACCGTTGGGTGATCGATGCGGATATCCGCCTCCGGGTCGCGCCCTATCAGGTATTCGCCTGGCGGTAGTGTGGCGCGATAAGTCTCGTCACGATCAACAGCAATAAAAACCTCGGTTATCATTGTTGGACTCAACCAATTGTTGAACAAACTACGCGGGTCACATGTCGGCATCAACTCCTAAGTCGCGTGTCTCGTATTTGCCCCCCCACGGATGGGACTTGCACTTCCAACGCTTCATTTAGCACAAGGGATTTCGCTATCCTAATCATCCACTGCATCACCTACTTGCAAGCCATGGAATACCGCTGTCACCGGCAGCATCCATTTTGCGAATAGTCCAACATCTTCGCGATTGGCCTCAACAGATTGGTCGCCCGAGGCGACCTCCGGAGACTGGCTTCGTCGTACGCCAATTTGTTTTACCGGCAAGAAACAGGCCGCTCGACCCGCGTTATGACTCCAGCAGGTGGGACTTCAAGCCGCCTGACGGCGGCTTGGAGGTAAGGGGATTGATCTCGCTGCGCTCGATCTGTGCTTCGCGCTCGAACTGCGTTCTCATCCCCGTCTGGGTTTCAAGCCGCCTGACGGCGGAATGTGGAGGTAAGGGGATTCGAACCCCTGGCCTTCTCATTGCGAACGAGACGCTCTACCAACTGAGCTATACCCCCGCGGAGCAGTGCCACTTAAGCATCCGGAACACGGGCCGGCAAGTCTGGGCCGCGGCGGTTCCACCACCACCAGGCGAACGAGGCGCCTGCCGCGTAGGCGATGACGTCGCGCCAGTCGGCGGTGGCGTGGGGGAAAAGATGCGGCGCCAAGACCTCGAAGAGGACGGACCAAAGGACCAGCACGGCGAGGATTTCCCCTCCCGAGGGCGGGTTGTCGTGGCGGCGCAGGCCGGAGCGCCGTTCCAGCCAGAGGAGCACCGGGATCGCGCAGGGCATGAGTAGAAGATCATTGAACCACCAGGTAAAAAAACCCGGTGCGACGAGCGGCTTGATCAGCCAGCGGTTGAGAACATAAAGCGCCCCGCAGGTCAGGAAGAGCCCGTCCCGCAGGTAACGGAATTTCCTCAAAGCAGGGCCACGATGACGAAACCGAGGCCGGTGGCCAGGAGACCTTTGGCGGCGAGAACAATCATGGCGGCTATTTAGCCCGCGCGGCCGTGACCGGGCAAGGCCGCAGGCCGCGGTTCAAGGCTTGCGATGGAGTTTGATGTAGGACGAAAACCAGCGACCGGTCGGTTCGAGGATGCGGTCTTTGCTTTCGGGATCGACGGAAAAGAGGCCGAACTGGCCGTGCCATCCTTCTTTCCATTCGTAGTTGTCGACCAGCGTCCAAGCAAAGTATCCGCGCACGTCGACACCATCATGCATGGCACGACGCATTTGGGCGATGTGCTCGCGCATGTAACGGATACGCTTTTGTTCGCTCTGCGTGCCGAGGCCGTTCTCGGAAATGACGATGGGCTTCTTGTAGCGCTGATGGACCTCGGTCAGCACGTTGTAGAGCCCCTCGGGCACGATCTCCCAACCCAGCTGCGTGTAACGCGAGCTGACCTCGCCGTGCCCGCGCGAGAGGAAGCGGATGAGGCTGGCATCCTGCGCGTAGTAGTAGTTCACCCCGATGATGTCCATCGTGTCGGCCACCATATCGAGGTGGTCGAAGTTCTGGCGCTGCACGATATTGTAAACCAGCGCGGTGGGATCCTGCCGGAAATTGCGGCGCCAATCGGGAACGGAGTAGATGCCCATGATGACGGCTCCGGGGCGCTCCTCCCGGATGATGGCCGCGGCATCGCGGAACATGTCGGCCGCCACGCGCATGGCCTTTTTGTAGCCGAAAGGATGGAGGAGCAGGCCGGGCGGCCAATGGCCGGCGATCCAGCCGAGCTGCAGCGCGCCATTCGGTTCGTTCTGCGGAACGTAGATACGCACCGTGGACCCCATGGCGCGAACCACGCGGGTGACATGCGCACGCCACGCTTCCTGCACGTCGGGGTGGAGAAAATTCGAGCGCCCCTTGGCTTTGGTGTCATACAGCCAGTCGGGGAAAGTGAAATGCCAAAGGGTGATGACGGGTTCGATACCCGCGGCCCGCACCTGCCGCGCCATGCGAACATAACGGGCGAGTGCCTCCTCGTTGATCACGCCAGGCTTGGGTTCGATCCGGGCCCATTCGACCCCGAAGCGGAAGTGTGAAACGCCGAGTCTTTTGAGGGCGGCCACATCCTCGTCGAACCGCGACCAAGAAAAGACAGCCTCTTCACCGCGCACCGGCGCATTGCCTTCGAAGCCGTAGATGTCCCAGTCAGTCAGAAAATACATCGGCGAATCTTTGGCCACGCCGCGGTCTTCGTTCTGATAGCTGGCGGTCGAGGTCCCCCACCAGAAGGGTTCCTTGGGCAACCGTTGCGTCACCACCGGGTTCGCCGGCGGTTCGTAGGGCCCGGGTGGAGTCACGCATCCGGAAAGGAGGAGAAAGACCGCGGGAAAGAGTCGCGTGGCTTGCGTCATCGCTTAGATGCTATTAACTGGCAGGCATGCGCGCAAAGCTCCTTCTTGCCCTCGCCATCGGTTGCTCGATCTCTCCCGACCTCCTCGCCGCGCCGCGCTATTCGCCGCTCGACCAGCAAACCATGCCGGACAAGCTGGAAATGAACGACGGCCGCACCCTGAAAGGCCTCATCCTCAAGAACACGGCCAAATCGGTGCTTTTCCAGACCGGACGGGAGGAACTCATCATCCCGAAAGGCGACATCCGGCGCATCCACGACGAGATCGACGGGGAAATCGTCTTCGCCGACATCGCCGGCAAGGGACGCCTGCCCTCCTGGCGCGCCATGGTCGCCGACCTGCGCAATCACGACGGCATCCGCGGCCTGCAGCAGATTCCGGCCACCACCATCGACAGCGGGCTCTTCAAGAACATCCCCTACCTTTCCTTCCGCGTGAACGAGCAGTCCGAGTTCAACGTTTACGGCGACCCGAACGACCCTGTGGCCATCGAGTTCGGCATGTATGGGCGCCAACGCAAAAGCCCGAAATACCGCCAGATCGTCCGCGAATTCCTTGCCGGCCATGTCCACAGCCGGGAGGAAATTGCCACCCTCTACGATCTCCGTCTGACCGGCGATGAACGGCGGGCCGGTCATTTGGCCTTCAAAGTGACCCCGCCCGACGCGTCCGACGCCTACGGCGGTTGGTGGATCTCGGTCTACGACCCGAAGCGCATGGATCAGGCACGGGTCAGCAACGCGGAATATGCCGCGATCACCCTGCCCTTCGACCAAGTCAACAACCGCGACGGCAGCCTGCGTGCCGGCACCTTGGAGGCCCAGCAAAACTGGCTGGAATCGACCATGCGCAACCTGACTGGACGCGTGCCACAGATCCGGGGCTTTTACCGCGACAAAGAGGGCGTCTTCCGCCTGATCAGCTTCGACGATCCGTCCTAGCCCGGGCAGCCGAGCAGGCGCCGTTCGCGGATGATGCGCGCCACCTCGGGCGGCACGCACGCCTCCCAGGCGGAATCATTCGCGCGGATTTTGGCGAGCACCTCCGGCGATTTGATGCAAAGGATTTCCTCGCGGAAGTCGGTGACGGGCACCACGTAGTCGTTTTCGCGCAGGTAGGCGTAAAGGTGGCGCAGGCGCGGCTCGACGCGGAAGTTGTCCGCCGTGATGAGCGCGCCGTCGGATGCCAAACGCGGATACGCGTAGAGACGGACGTTCTTTTTGAAAAGCCGCCCCAAACCTTCGAGGATACCCCCTTCGAGATCGTTGTAGTATTTTTCGAGAAAAATCTGCTCCAGCGCGGGCACGCCGAGGGCCAAGCCGATGGCCTCGTTGGTGTAACGGGCGATGTAATCGACCAAGCGGAAATACTCGCCGAAATTCGAAACCAAGACGGTCTGCCCGAGCGCGCCGAGGATGTCCGTGCGGTCGAGAAAATCCCGGGTGTCGAGGTCTCCGCTGCTCAGCAGGTTCTCCATGGTGATCTCGGCGAGGGTCAGCACACCGCGCGGCGCCGCCTTCTCGCGGGGGGCGAAATCCTCGTAGGCGCAGCGCAGCATTTCGTGCGTCACGTGGGTGACCGGCCGGAAGCTGCCCCGCTCCACCAGAATGGCCCGCTTGTAAAGTTCCTCGGCGGGTTGCACCACCTCCCCGTCGGCCCGGAACATGGCCGCCGGCCCGAGCCCCTGGGCCACCAACTGCAGACTCATCAGCCGGTTGTCCACCCCGGCAAAAGCCGCGCCGCTGAAGCGGATCATGTCGATCTCCATGCGCCGGGGTGTCAAGTCATCGAGCAGACCGCCGATGAGCTTCTCCGGATCCGCATGGTGGCGGAAGGCGCCGTAGATGAGATTGACGCCGATGATGCCGAGCGCCTCCTGCTGCGCGATGTTCTCCGCGTCGAGCATGCGCACGTGGATGATGATCTCGTTGACCGGTCCGCGGGGTTCGGTCTGGAACCGCAGCCCCATCCAGCCGTGCGATTCGCTGTGCGAGTGGAAACCGCGCGCCGCCACCGTGTCGGCGAAGACGAAGAACGTTTTTTCCGACCCGACTTTGGCGTCCAATCGTTCGCGCAAAAGCTCGTATTCGTGGTCCAGCATCCCGCTGAGTCGCTCGCGGCTGACGTAGCGCGGCACCGTGCCGTAAATGGCGTCGCTGAAGGTCATGTCGTAGGCGGACATGGTCTTGGCCACCGTCCCGGCCGCCGCGCCGACGAAGAAAAACCGCCGGGCCACCTCCTGCCCGGCCCCGATCTCGGCGAACGTGCCGTAGATGCGGCGATCGAGATTCAGCTCGAGTGCCTTGCGGTTGACCTGCAAGTTGAATTCGTCGGCCGCCATGACAAAGCGGCGAAGATGGCGTGCGTCACGCCATGCGGCAACGGCAAACTTGCCGCGTTGCATGCTTGCCTCGACGCCGCGGCGGTCGATGATGGGACGTCACGACGCCATGCGCTTGCCGACGATCCTCCCGCGCGCCGCGGCCGGCCTCTTCCTGCTTGCTGCCGGGTGCACGCCGCCGCACGAGGATCCCGACCGTGTGGTCATCTGGCACCAGAAGACGGGTGCGGAGCGCGCGTTCTTCGAGGAGGCCGTGGCCGCCTACAACCGGGATAATCCCACCGAGCGCGTCGTCGTGCTCTACCGCGAGGGCGAGGAATTACGCAATTCCTTCATCATCGCCGCGGTGGCCGGGCAAGGTCCCGACCTGGTCTTCGGCCCGTCGGACAACGTGGCCGTCTTCGCCGGCACACGCGTCATCCGGCCGTGGGACGCGGTGCTCGGACCGGAATTCTTTGACCGGTTCACCGGCGACGGCGTTGTCCGCTGGGAAGGTCAACCATGGATGGTGGCCGACCAGATCGGCAACCAGCTCATGCTCATCTACGACCGCCAGGCAGTGGTCCGGCCCCCGGAGACACTCGAAGAATTGGTCGCCCTCGGACAAAGCCTCACCCTGCGCAGCGGGGGCCGCGCCGAGCGCTACGCGCTCACCTGGAATTACGCGGAGCCGTATTTCTTCATCCCCTTCCTCACGGGTTTCGGCGGGTGGATCATGGACGAGGAGGGCAACCCCACCCTCGACACACCGGCCATGCGCTCCGCCCTGCAATTCATCCTCGACCTGCGGGACAAGCACGGGGTGATCCCGCGCTACGAGGACTATAACACGGCGAACCTCATGTTCCTGCGCAAGCGCGCGGCCATGATCATCAACGGCCCGTGGGCTTGGTCCGATTACGGGGTGCCTGAAAGCAGCATGCTGGCCCTGCTGCCGCTGAACACGGAGACCGGGTTGCGCTGTCGTCCGGTCATTGCTGCCAAGGGATACTGCCTCAGCATCAACACCCCGCCGGAAAAATTCGCCCTCGTCCGGCGTGTGCTCGAGTTTTTCACCGGCGAGGAAATCCAGCTGGCCATGGCCCAACGCCTGTTCACCACGCCCACCCTGCGCCGCGCGCTCGAGTCGCCCGAGTTCCGCAACAACCCCGTGTTGCAACTCGCGCTCGAGCAATCGAAGAATGCCGTGCCCATGCCGATCCACGCCAACCTGCGCTATATTTGGGACGGTATCCGCGGTCCTTACCGCCGCGTTTTTACCGGGGATCTCACCCCCGAAGAAGCCGCGCGCGAAATGCAGCGCGAGGCCGAGCAGCGCATCGAGGAGGGCATGCCGTGAAAAACCACCCGCAAACCCGCGCCACGGCCCTGGTCGGGCTGAGCGAATGGGATCCGGCGGCCCGCCGCCGCGGCTTCCTCGCTCTTTGCCTGCTGCCGGCTCTGGTCGTCCTTGTCCTCGTGCTGGTCTACCCGCTTGTCTACAACGTTCTTATCTCCTTTTCCGACGCGAGCATCTACCGCATCCGCGGGTGGAAATTCGCCGGCCTCTCGCAATACCTGCTCGTTTTCCGCGAGCCGGAATTCTGGATCATTTTCAGCAAAACGATCATCTGGACGGCCGTGACAACCCTGCTGCAGGTTGCGATCGGCGTTTTTCTCGCGGTGCTTCTGCATCAGCATTTCCTCGGCGGCGGCTCCGCCTGGCGCGTCCTCCTTCTCCTGCCCTGGGCCATGCCGCAATACATCACCGCCCTCACCTGGCGCGGCATGTTCCACGGCGACCAAGGACCGGTGAATGCCTTCCTCGCCGCGACCTTCGGCCTCGCCCCCGTTGAATGGCTCACGTCGCCACTGCCGGCCTTCAGCGCCGCCATGCTGGTCAACGTGTGGATGGGCTTTCCCTTCATGATGGTCGTGGCCCTCGCCGGACTGCGCAGCATTCCGTCGTCGGTTTATGAATCGGCCACCCTCGAAGGAGCATCCCCGTGGCGACAGTTCACGCGGCTGACCGTCCCGCTCCTGCGCCCCGTCATGCTCCCGGCCACCACGCTCGGCATCATCTGGAATTTCAACAACCTCAACGTCATTTGGCTCTTCTCCAACGGCGGGGAACCGGGCGACGCCACACAGATCCTCGTTTCCTACGTCTACAAGGCCGCCTTCACCTACTACCGCTTCGGTTGGGCGGCAGCGCTGTCCGTGGTTATCTTTGTTATTCTTTTCCTCGCCGTGCAGACCTTCCTGCAAATCAGCCGCTGGAGGCGCTGAGGGCGCTCAGCGGACAAAAAGCCAGCGAACCACTTCCGGTCCGGCCGCCACCCACAACAGCGCCCCGGCGGCAAGGTAGGGACCGAACGGAATACGCCCGGCTGATTCCAAGCGTCGGGCCAGCAGCATCCCGATGCCGGCCAGGGCACCGATGACGGACCCGGCCGCGATGCTGAAAAGCGCGCCGGGCCAGCCGAGAAAAGCGCCGAGCGTAAGCATGAATTTCACATCGCCGAAGCCCATGGCCTCCCGCGGGATGACCACCGCCTGCGCCGTCCCCCGCCATCCCAGCGCCTCGGCATAGTCCGCGCGCGCGCCATCCTGCATCGCGCCGTCGAGACGGAAGCGCCAACTCCTGCCGTCGGTGCCGTGCACTTCGAGAACGTCGGAGGGACGGTAGAACATCTCCGCCAACGCGAGTTCCTCTTCGCCGAATTTCAACACCGGTTCCTCCGCCGTCCCGGTGAGCACGAAGTCCTCCGCGGGATCCAGATCGACGCGCTTGCGCCCGAAAGCCAGCTTGCCCAGTTCGACCACGGCAAAGAGCACGGCGAAGCCGACCCCGGCCCCGAATAAACTGGAACGCAAGCGCTCCTCCCAACCGGCGCCGGGTTGCAAACCCTCGATGAGCATGCTCAGGACCACCCCGGCCGCCGCGCCGCCCAGCGTCAGGCTGTCGGGCAGGATCATATGCTCGAGATCGATGAAGGTTCCGGCGACGAGCAAGGCCGCGAAAATCATGTAGGCCACCGCCACCCACGGCGGGAAAGCCAGCCACAGCCAGACGAACAGCAAAGCCGTGAGCAACTCGACCGCCGGGTAGCGCGCGGAGATACCCGCGCCGCAACCGGCGCAACGCCCGCGGAGGAAGAGCCAACTGAACACCGGGATATTTTCATACCACGGCAACGAGCGTCCGCACTCCGGACAAAACGACCGGCGCGGGCGCCCCAGACCGATGCCGCGCGGGAGGCGGTGGATGACCGCGTTGAGGAACGAACCGCAGACCAGCCCGAAAACCGCCACCACGGCGGAAGCGGCCCACGCACTCATTCCTTGGGCAGCCGAGCCTCGAGCAATTCGCAGAAAACGTGCAGGAGGAATTTCTGCGCTTCCTGGATCCTCGCCGTGGAGGCGCCGGGAACAATAAGTTCGATGTCGGCCGCGCCTTTGGTGAAGCCACCATCGCGTCCCAGCAGGGCGACGGTCGTCACCCCGCGGCGGCGCGCTTCCTCGATCGCGGCCAGCACGTTGCGCGACTGGCCGGAACTCGAGATGACGATAAGCACGTCGCCGTTCTGACCGAAGGCGTGGACCTGACGCGCGAAGGAATCGTTGAATTCGTAGTCGTTGCCGATGGCGGTGAGCAATCCGCCGTCCACGCCCAAGGCCAGCGCCGGGTAAGGCCGGCGGTCCTCCTTGAAGCGGCAGACAAATTCCGCGGCAATGTGCGCTGCGTCGGACGCGCTGCCGCCGTTGCCGCAGAAAAGCAACTTGCGGCCGGTGGTCAGGGCGCCGAAGGCCGCCTCGGCCGCACGCAGGAGGGGCGCCTCGAGCGGACCCAATGCGTCGAAGGTCTCCCGCGCGGCCGTCAGGGAATCGTTGAAGTGGCTCATCACCGGTCAGCATCCGGAGCACGCCGCCGCCCACGCAAGACAAATTGCTTTTTTCCAGCCGTTTGACATCGGACAACAAACCTTCTTTCATGCCGTGATGAAATTGCATCTCGGCCTCTTGCCCGCCGCTTTGCTGCTCGCTTCATGCGTCACGCCCACGGCGCCGCCCGTGGAGATGCCCGAAGCCAACGTGCTCCCCCTCGCCCTCGACAACGACTTCGAGTTCCGCAAAGTGCGCCGCACGCTGAACCAAGCCGAGATCAACGCCATCCCGACGCGCAACGAGATGATCAACTTCGAGAGGAACTACCTCAATTACGGCGCTCTTTCCGACGACGAGCGCCGCCAACGGGAGGGCACTTACTACGATATTTTCTGGCGCGCCCGCCGCCCCGCGGACCTGACCGTGCGCTTCGAATACCGCCAGGCCAAGACCGGCAACGCGGTCCTTGCACAGGAAATTTTCGTCCCGCAAGCCAAGGGCACGATGAAGAGTTCCTTCCAGGTCACCGGCGACAACTACCAATGGGACGGCCCCGCCACCGCGTGGCGTTGCCTGCTCATCGAGAACGACCGCATCGTGGCCTTCACCCAGTCCTACCTCTGGAAATGACCGCCCCGCGCCGCGCCCCGCGTTTGACAGCGGCGCGCCGCGCTGTCTGTTGCCGTTGAAAATTTCCCTGTGAGTGCCGTTTCCTCAGTCCAGGTCGGCGTCGGCGACTCCGCCGTCTGGATCCGCGTGCAGGGGCGCGGTTCATTCCAGAACAGCACCGGACTGAAGGAATTCGCCAAGCAGATGGCCGGACGCGGCCACCGCCACTTCGTCGTCGACCTGAAGGACTGCGAACTGATGGATTCCACTTTCATGGGCACTCTGGCCGGCATCGCTTTGAAACTCGGCCCCGAGGGCAGCCTCCGTGTGATCCGGGCCAACGAACGCTGCCGCTCGATCCTGCGCAATCTCGGGCTCGATCGCGTGTTCACCGTGGACGATTCCTCCGCCGCCCCTCCCCCGGCCGAACTCCATGACGCCGAAGGCCACCCGCCGCACGAGGCCAAGCGAGAGACCATCATCGAGGCCCACGAGAACCTCGTGGCGGCTAATCCGGACAACGCCGTGCGCTTCAAAGACGTCATCGATTTCCTCAAACACGAGGATCAGGACGGCCAAGCGCACCCTTGATGCGGGTCCGCTCCCAGCTCTAACCTGCGGGACCCTCGCGGGGCCTATGGTCACCGGCCTGCTCATCCTCTTCATCCTGCTCTCGGCCTACCTCGCATGGCGGGTCGCCAGCCAGCGCCGTGCCCTGCGGTCACTCGGCCGCGAGTGGCGGGAACTGCGGGCCGAAGAGGAAAAAGTCTTCGATTTCCTCCATGGCCTCGGCGAGGCCTTCGGCGGTTCCGGCGGACGCCGCGAATTGCACCGCCTCATCGTCGAAAGTGCGACACGCATCCTCGATGCCCACGGCGGGGCGCTCTACCTCCTCGACCGCTCCGGCAACTTCCTCAGTCCGGCCTACATCAGCCGCACCTGCGCGCCGCTCATCGCCGTGCCGGAACACATCCGGCGGCAGGCCGCCGCCAATCCCGTGGCCATGGAAAGCTTCCTCCGTCTGCACCCCGTCCACCCCGGCGAAGGTGCCGTGGCGCGCATGTGGAAGGAGAGCGGCGTGCGCCTCTTCAGTTTTGCCGATCCCGAGCTGGCCGGGCTGGCTGGCGACGGGCAACGCGCCACCTCCGCACTCGTCGGTTGCCTTGCTTACCGCGGGAAAATCCTCGGCGTCCTCGCGGTGGTCAACGGACCCATGGCTTCCCCTTTTTCCTCCGATGATCTCGCGGTCTTCAAAGCCATCGCCGAGCAATCCGCCTTCGCCCTTTTCAGCGAGGCCGTCTACCTCGAGGCCGGGGAGAAGAAACGCCTCGACAGCGACATCGTCACCGCGCGGGAAATCCAAAGCATCCTCCTGCCCGCCCGGGCACCCGCCGTTGACGGCTACCGGATCAGCGGGCTCAACATTCCGGCGCGGCACGTCAGCGGCGATTATTTCGACTACCTGCAAATCGACGAGCACCACTGGGGCATCGTCATCGCCGACGTCTCCGGCAAAGGCATTCCCGCCGCCCTCATCACCGGCATGTGCCGCACCATAATGCGCGGCGCGGCCCCCGGTTGCACTTCCGCCGCGGAGGCCCTCCGGCAGGTCAACCGTCAGCTCTACCCCGACATCAAAGAAGACATGTTCGTCAGCATGCTTTACCTCGTCCTCGATACCCGCTCGGGCGATGTGACCATGGCACGGGCCGGCCACGACCCGCCCCTCCTCTACCGCGCCACGGGCCGGCAGGTCGTCCCCTTGAGTCCTCCGGGCATCGCAGCCGGCGTTGACAGCGGCGACGTGTTCGATAGGGTCTTGGCCGACGAAACGGTCAAGCTCGGACCGGGTGACGGCATCCTGCTCTACACGGACGGGGCCACCGAGGCCCTCGACCGGCATGAAGCCGAATTCGGCCTTGCCCGGTTGACCCAAGCCGTTCAGGCCAACGCCCCGAAAGGCGCGGAGGCCACGGTGGCCAACATCGCCGACGAGTTGCGCGAGTTTGCCGGCGAGGCGCCCCAATACGACGACATCACCCTCATCTCCATCTTCAAACTATGAGCAAGAAGAACCACGACGATCCCGCCGAGGCCCCCGCGCCGGAAGAAGCCGCCGACACCACCCCGGCCGATCCGGCCGCCGAGGCCGACAAATTCCGCGACCTTGCCATGCGCACGGCCGCGGATTTCGACAACTACCGCAAACGCGCCGCACGGGAGAAAGATGACGCCATCCGCTACGCCAACTCCTCGCTGCTGGAGAACCTCCTGCCCGTCGTCGACAACTTCGAACTCGGCCTCGACGCCGCCCGCTCCGCCCCCGACGCCGCCGCTATCCTCCAAGGCCTTGACATGGTCTCACGCCAACTGCGCGACTTCCTCGCCTCCTCCGGACTCGAGGAAATCAAAACCGAAGGCGCCGAATTCGACCCCAACGTGATGGAGGCCGTCGGACACGAACCCGACGATCAGGTCGCCGAAAACGGTGTGCTGCGCCAGACCCGGCGCGGCTACAAACTGCGCGACCGCCTCCTCCGTCCGGCCAGCGTTGTCGTCTCCAAAGGTCCCGCCAAGTAGTCGCCCGCATGTCGTCCCGTCACCGTCAGGACGCCTACGAACTGCTCGGGGTCTCGCGCAGTGCCACCGCCGAGGAACTCAAGAGTTCCTACCGCAAGCTGGCCATGAAATACCACCCGGACCGCAATCCGGGGGACGCCGGGGCCGAGGAGCATTTCAAGCAGGTCTCGCAGGCTTATGACATTCTCGTCGACCCCGAGAAACGCGCCGCCTACGACCGCTACGGCTACGCCGCCTTCCAGGGCGCGGGCGCCGGACCGGGAGCCGGCTTCCACGATCCCTTCGACCTTTTCCGCGAAGTGTTCGGGTCTGGCGGGGGCGGCATTTTCGAGCATTTCTTCGGCGGCGCCGGCGGAGGGGAAACCGGCCGCGGGGCCGATCTGCGCTACGATCTGGAAATCAAACTCGAGGAAGCGGCCCGCGGGGTGGAAAAAGAAATCGAACTGCGCAAGACCGGCCGCTGCTCCGCCTGCGGCGGATCGGGCGCCGGACCCGGCGCGCGCCTCCATACCTGCCCCACTTGCCGGGGTCGCGGGCAGGTCATCGCTTCGCGCGGTTTTTTCCAAGTCGCCCAACCGTGTCCGCGCTGCCACGGAGCCGGGGAGATGTTCGACCACCCCTGCAAAGTCTGTCGCGGCGACGGACGCGCCGAGGTCACCTCGCGCATCAAACTGAAAATTCCCGCCGGCATCGAGGACGGCACCCGCCTGCGTTCCGGCGGCAATGGCGAAGCCGGCACCCGCGGAGGCCCGAGCGGGGATCTTTACGTCGTCATCCACGTCCGCGAACACAGCGTGTTCGCCCGCGACGGCGACGACCTCTACTGCGAGATTCCCGTCCCCTTCGTCACCGCGGCCCTCGGCGGCGAGATCAATGTTCCCACCCTCGACGGCAAAGCCTCGGTGAAGATTCCCGCCGGAACGCAAAGCGGCAGCGTCTTCAAGCTGCGCCACAAAGGCATGCCGCACCTCCGCGGGTCGGGCCACGGACAACTCCTCGTCCGCGTGGCCGTCGAGGTGCCGACCAAGTTGACCGCAGAACAACGCAAAAAACTGGAAGATTTCGCGTCCAGCTGCGGTGATCAAAACACCCCGATCACCAAAGGCTTCCTCGAGCGGGCCAAGGAATTCTTTTCCTGAGGCCATGGCTTGGCGCTTGCACGACCAATTGGTGCGCGGCGAGATCGATAACCGCATACGCGGGCGGGTCACCGGAAGGATCTGGATGGAAGGATGGCGCGAACCGCTCGCCCTTGCCTTGGACGGCAACGCGTGGCGTGATCTGGCCGGTCACCGGTTGCTCTTTGGCAATCCGCAGCCGCAAAAGGGTCCGACCGACGGGTTGTCCATCCTCCAGCAAGGTGTCGTGGGCGACATCACCGCCTCGCGCAAGGTGCGCGTTCCCGAAGTGGACGTCGCGGAAATGATGCGGCTTGCTTCCGCTGGGCTCGACTACCCGTGGCACTGGGGCAACGCGCTCTACCTCGAATGGTTCAGCTCGGCCAACGGCCGCGTGGTCATCGAATCCGCCGGCTACGAATTGACCCTCGACGGCGAGGCATTCTGGATCATGACCCCGGAGGAGGAAGATTCCCAACGCCGGGCCAACGGACAAGCGCTCGCCGGCTTCATGCAACGCCTCACAGGAGGGCTCGCCGAAGCGACGGCTATTGCCGGGGAAGCCGCGGGGGATGACGATGACGAACCGAGGAGCGCCGCCGAGGCCGCCGCCGAGGCGGACGACGCGCGGGAGAACCTGCTGCTCGACCGGATCGGCCATCGCTTGGAGGAGGAAGGCATGGACGAAGACAACTTCGAGCGCATTCTCGAAGAGGAGCGCCTCCGACTGCGCCGCGAACGCGGGGAACCGGAACCCCCGCCGACGACCCCGGAGGAGGAAGAGGAGCGGCGCGCCTGGATCGAGGAAATGAACACCGTGGCGAACGAAGCCCTCGAGGAATACGAGCAGTCCGGTGCGCCCGAACCTTTGGACCACCCGCTGGTCCTCCGTTGCCGCAACCTCGCGCTGGAGATCAGCCGCGGCACCGACCGTTGCGAAGCCGATGGAACTCCCCTGCATCGCGAACATCCCCTCTGTGAAATCCGCGACGGCGTCATGATCGCGGCCGGCAAACTGGCCGGCGCCCTCAA
Source organism: uncultured Verrucomicrobiae bacterium (assembly GCA_963776165.1). Taxonomy (GTDB): domain Bacteria; phylum Verrucomicrobiota; class Verrucomicrobiia; order Chthoniobacterales; family JACTMZ01; genus JACTMZ01. Next base: position 57,607 of record CAVZLI010000001.1, on the reverse strand, counting down.
TCGTTTCGCCGACGAAGACGACGACTGGCCACCCGACCCGCTTTTCGCCGGATCCATCCTCGTTCGGCTGAAAAAAGCACGGCGTCACCTGCGCGACGCCCTGCTCGGACTCGACGGTGCCGACGAACAGGATCTTCTCACTCCCGGATGGCGCACCGCCGCCCGCGCCGACATCACCCTGCTGCTGGCCAAAGTCGGCGACCTCATCATCGAAATGCGCGAAGTCCTGCGGAATGAGGATGACGCCCAGGAGGAAAGTTAGGGTTGCGATGCCAGTTCCAAGCAGACTGCGGACTCAACCAAAACCCGGCTCGGCCACCCGCCTGGCGATGATTTCGAGAGCTTGCGGGGCGCCGTGCAATACCGACGTCCGGAAGCTATCAGACTTTTGGCCATCTTCGGTAGGGACGGCTGGCTCAGCCGTCCGCACGCTTTTTACCCGGAAGGCAGCGGTCCGCCGGCCAGCGGACCCTACTACCACGGGTCGATAGTATTAAGTCCAACTGCATCGGGACATTGGTATATAGCAATGTCCCCGAGCTTTCACCCTTCTCGCCTCAAAGTTTCTGCGGTCTCGGGGACCACGCGCGCCCTCGCGCAAGGCGCTTGGGGCTCGTAGAGGTTCATCGGCGAGGCGCCGATGAAAACGCCCGAGGCGACCGTGCTCCCCGGGACCGGCAGAACAGCCGGAAGTTCGCCTCAAGCCTGCGCGGCCACGTCTCGGTAGATGCCGGCGCGGGCCACGGCGGGGCGTGCGCCGACGTGGGTGAACTTGACCGACCCCTCGCACGTCACCCCGTCCTCGAAACGCCACGGGCCGGACACCCTCAGGTGCGTGCAGTGACGCAAGGAAGGTGCCGACTTGCCGAAGCCGGCCTCGAGCCCGGCCAGACTCTTGTAATAGCGGTCCTCCAATACCACTTCCGGCGGCACGCCGTTCCGCTCGGGCACGAGTTCGAGACGTTGATCGTCCGTCACCGTGTAGGCGTCGGAACGCAGGGCCAGCAGGTCGGAGGTCGTTTTGACCGGCGCGAAGCGCGTGCGCGGCACGAGCACGGCGCCGGACTCGGGAAAACACTCGATGGCCGCACCCATTGCGGTTTCCAGCTGGAGCACTTTGGCCGAGGCAGCGTCGCGCGGGTCGACGGTCTTGGTGTTCTTGATCAAGGGCAACGGCAATGCACCCCCGTTTTCCGCGAGCGCAGCACGCAGGTCGGCCACGCGGAGCCAGAGCGTGTTGGTGTTGAAGTAGCGATGACGGGCGATGTCTTGGAAAGAAGCGGTGTCCGCCTCGGGGCACTGCGCCACCTCGCGCAGCACGAGGCGTCCGTCACTTTTGCGGCGCGCCAAGTGCCCCCCCTTGCGGTCCGATGGCGTACGCTCGGCCACTTCCATGAGGAAGGACAGACCGCTCTGCGCGAAATACGCGAGCAGTCCGGCGTCCGCCGTGGCGCCAAGGTTGTCGCTGTTCGAGACAAAGAGGTATTCGATGCCCTCCGCCGCCAGACGGTCGAGCCATCCAGAACCGAGGAGCGAGGGATAGAGGTCTCCGTGCCCGGGCGGGCACCACTCCAATTCCGGGTCGCGGGGCCACTCGACCGGATGCAAGTCGGCCGCGCGCAATTTCGGAACTTTGTTCTGCAGAAAGTCGAGAGGCGCACCGTGGCTCAGGTCGGGATATCGGGAGAGGTGGCCCAGGGTGTCCGCCGACGTGCTGAAGCTGTCCATGAGCAGGAAGCGCGGACCTCGCGTCTCGTGGCGCTGACGGATCCAAAGAATCTGGCGGGCGATAAAGTCGAGAAAAGTCAACCCGTCCTTCACGGGAATGAGCGACTTGGCTTTGTCCAGCCCCATGCTCGTGCCGAGGCCGCCGTTGAGCTTGATCACGCAGAGCTTGTCGAAGAGCGCCGGATCCGCGGCGGTCGCGGCCACTTCGCCCATCGCGGGGATGCCCTCGGCCGGTTCGATCGTGGCCTCGGGAATCAAGCCCGCATCGCCCGACACGGCTTGGTGCCAAGCGCGCTCGAAGCTGGCGCAGGCCGCGGCCGGCAGATCCGCCTCCCGCATTTTCCGCAATGCTTCTTCGAGTCCGCGCTCGTCCATGGCGTCAGGCTTTTTTCGTCGTGGCGATGTAAAGCTCGCGGAGTTGCTTGAAGTCCACGACCGACGGTGAGCCGGTCATCAACTCGACCCCGCGGTTGTTTTTCGGGAAAGCAATCACATCGCGGATGGAATCCGCATGGGCCAGCAACATGACCAAGCGGTCCAAACCGAGGGCGATGCCACCGTGCGGCGGCGCGCCGAAGCGGAAGGCCTTGAGCAGATGGCCGAACATAAGAGCTTGCTGATCCGCGTCGACGCCGAGGACACCGAACATTTTCGACTGCAGATCGGCCTCGTGGATACGGATGCTGCCGCCGCCGATTTCCACGCCGTTGAGCACGATGTCGTAGGCCTCGGCGCGGACTTCGCCGAATTTTTCCGCGTCGAGCAAAGCCACGTCCTCCGCTTTCGGTCGGGTGAACGGATGATGGACAGCGTTCCATTTGCGCTCCTCCTCGCTCCACGCCAGCAGGGGGAAGTCGACCACCCAGAGAAAATCGAGACGCTTGGGGTCATGCTCGATGCCGAGCAATTCCGCGGCGCGCAGGCGCACGCGGCCGAGGACTTCGCAGACGGTCTCCCATTTGTCCGCGCCGAAGAGGACGAGGTCCCCCTCTTCGATGCCGAGACGATCTTGCAGCGCGGCTTTTTCCGCGTCGGTGAAAAATTTGACGATCGGCGACTTCCACTCGCCGTTCTCGCACTTGATGAAGGCGAGCCCTTTGGCGCCGTATTGCTTGGCCATTTCGGTCAGCTCTTCGATTTGCCCCGTGGTGATCTTGGCCAACCCCTTGGCGTTGAGCGCACGGACCACCCCGCCGCCGTCGAGCGCACCGCGGAAGACCTTGAATTCCGTGCCGGCGAATATGTCGCCGACATCGACAATCTCCTGCGCCCAGCGCGTGTCGGGCTTGTCGCTGCCGAAGCGGTCCATCGCCTCGCGATGGGTCATGCGGGGAAATGGGGTTGTGATCTCCACGCCCCATGCTTCACGAAAGACGGAAACGAAAGTTTTTTCGATCAAGGCGAAAATATCCTCCGCCGTGGCAAAGCTCATTTCGATGTCGACCTGTGTGAACTCGGGTTGTCGGTCGGCCCGCAGATCCTCATCGCGGAAACAGCGGGCGATCTGGAAATATTTCTCCACACCCGCGGCCATGAGCAGCTGCTTGTATTGCTGCGGGGCTTGCGGCAGCGCATAGAACGTTCCCGGATTCAGACGACTCGGCACCAAAAAGTCACGGGCGCCCTCCGGTGTGCTCTTGCTGAGGATCGGGGTCTCGATTTCCCAGAAACCGTCGCCGTCGAGGACATCGCGGATCGTTTTGATCACGCGATGGCGCAGTCGGAGGTTCTCCGCCATGCCCGGGCGCCGCAAGTCGAGGTAACGATGGGTCAAGCGCAGGTCCTCGTTGGCAATCTGTTCGTCGAGCGGGAACGGTAGGACGTCCGCCTTGTTGAGGATGGTCAACTCGTCGGCCACCAACTCGATCCCACCGGTGGCGAGCTTGGTATTCTCCGTGCCCTCGAGGCGCTGGGCCACGGTGCCGGATACCCGGATGACGTCCTCGTCGCGCAGACCATGCGCCGCGGCGGCCACGGCGGCCTGTTCTTCCGGACGGAAAACGACCTGGGTCACCCCTTCACGGTCGCGCAAATCGACGAAGATGACGCCCCCGTGGTCCCGGCGCGAGCCGACCCAGCCGGCGAGCGTGGCCCGTTGGCCTATGTCCGTGGCGCGCAAGGCGCCGCAATGACAACTGCGAAAATTCATGGCGCGGGAGTCTGGAGATTCACGGCCCAATCGGCAAGCGCCTCTTGGGAGAGTTCGGTCTCCGTCCGTTCGGCCAGATTCTTCACTTTCAGCTTCGGCCATTCGTCGCCGACGACCAACGCGACGGACGCACCACTGGCGCCGGCATCCTTGAATTGACGCGCCACTTTGTCCGCCTGCAGCGGGTAGTCGACGCGCCGGCCGAGAGCGCGGAGAAGTTGCACCACACCGAGTGCTTCCGCGCGGCGCGATTCATCGGCCACGACCACGAAGACGTCGCAGGCCAGGTCGCGCGCGATGGCCGACTCCAGCAAACTGCGCGTGTCGGGCAGGTCCTCGAGCAAATCGCCCAACACCACATCGCCGATGCCGAACCCGATGGCCGGCAGGTCGACCTTGCCGCCGCTCAAATCGGCCAGCAACCGGTCGAAACGTCCGCCCCCCGCTATGGCGCGCCGGTCCTGGCGGCGATCAAAGACTTCGAAAACCAATCCCGTGTAATACGCCAGCCCCCGCACGATGCGCAGGTCGAGTTCGCAGAAACCCTCCAGTCCGCGCGCGGCGAGATTCTCGCGCAACTCTTCGTAAAAAGGCGGGCGACCCGTTTCAACGAAGGACCGCACCGCGGCCAGATCGAGACCGAACGGTGCGAGTTTTTTCTCCAACTCTTCCGGACTCTCGCGCTCCAGTTTGTCGATGACCGCCAAAGCCTCGCGCGCCTTGGTTTCGTCGGCGAGACCCCGGGCTGCGAGGAATTCCATCCACGCGCGCCGGTCGCTGACCCGCACCACGATGTCTTTCTCCGTGAGCCCGAAAGCGCGCAGGGTTTCGATGAGCAAGGCGACCATTTCGGCGTCGGCGGCCGGTGAATCGTCCCCGACCAGATCGCAGTTGAGTTGGAGAAATTCGCGCAGGCGTCCGCTTTGCTGTTTCTCGTAGCGGAAAAACGGCGCGATGCTGAACCACTTGATCGGCTTGCGGTATTCCCGCGCTTTGGCGATGAGCATGCGGGCCACCGTGGGGGTCATTTCCGGCCGCAACGCCACCTCGCGCTCGCCTTTGTCGGTGAAGGAAAAAAGCTGCCCGAGGATTTCCCCCCCGCTGTTCTTTTTCCGGTAAAGATCGAGCGGTTCGAGCGTCGGTCCGTCGTATTCGCGGAAGCCGAACGAGCGCGCGACGCGGCGCCACGTGCCGGTGATATGGTTGCGGCGCGCGCAGTCGGACGGGAAAAAGTCGCGGAAGCCCGGAAGCGATTGCATGGGACCGCCCATGTTGGGGCGCCGCCCGTCCACCTTCAATTCCTCTTTGGCGACGTCTGGCCTTTTGGCCGGAAAAATGGACACTGGCTGGCCATGGTTCTCACCTCGCTCGCCCTGCACGACTTCCGCTGCTTCCCGCGGGCCGAGTTCCGTCCAGCTCCGGGCCTGAACCTGTTGAGTGCCCCCAACGCCAGTGGCAAGTCCTCCATCCTCGAAGCCGTCTGCATCCTGCTGCGCCTGCAGTCCCCCCGAGCCGGAGCGCTGGCCGAGGCCGTGCACCACGGGGCAGAGGGCTTTTCCCTCTCCGGACGCGCCGGCGACCGGTCGCTGGCTTGCCACCTTTCCAGATCCGAGGGACGCAAACTTTTCCTCGACGATCTGCCGCAACGCAAATCCGACGAATACCTGCGCACCGGGCTGGTCGCGTTTTTTTCCAACGAGGACATCGAACTGGTCCGCGGCGCCTCCTCCAAGCGCCGCCGCTTCCTCGACTTCCTCGGCAGCCAGTGCGATGCCGCCTACCTGAAAAATCTCCGCGCCTACGAGCGTGCCCTGCGCTCGCGCAACTTCCTGCTCAAGGAAGGCCCGCACCGGGGACGCGAACTTTCCGCCTACGACGGACCGCTCCTCGCCGCCGGGGCTTACCTCGCACGCGTGCGGCAGGAACTCTGCGGCGAACTGGCTCCGCTCGTGGCCAAACATGCGGCTGCCATCAGCCCGCGCGGCGAAACCTCCGGTCTGCATTACGAACAGTCCGGTGGTCAGAACCTCGCGGAGGCGCTCGCTGCCAGTGCACCCGAGGAGCGCCGCCTCCGGCAAACTGTGGTCGGACCGCACCGCGACGACGTGCGCCTCGAACTGGATGGCGCGGCCGCCGCGACTTACGCCAGCGAGGGCCAGCAACGCACGCTCACCCTCGCCCTCCGTCTGGCCCAAGCCGAACTCATCCGCACGCGACGCGGATCGCCGCCGGTCTACCTGCTCGACGACATCTTCGGCGAGCTCGACACCGAACGGCGACGGCGTTTGCTTGCGGCCCTGCCCGCAGATTCACAGCGCATCCTCACGACCACCACGTGGCAGTGGCTCGAAGGCGAGGACGGGGCCGCGCAGTGGACCATCCGCGACGGCGCGGTGTGCCCCGCGGATTAAGGAGCGGCGTCAGTCTGCTGCGCCGCCCAATCCGAGTTCCTGCAGCGCGGCTTGAACCTCGGCAGCATGGTCACCCGTCTTGGCGCTTTGCACGATCCAGGCAATTTTGCCGTCCTTCACGATGAACGACTGCCGCTTGGCGTAGCCCATTGCGGTGGGCACGCCGAAAGCTTGGGCCACCGCACCGTCGGCATCGGCCAGCAGCACGAACGGCAGATTGTATTTCTCGGCGAATTTCTTCTGCGCTTCCACCGTGTCCGCACTGACCCCGATGACCTGCACTCCCTGCGCGCTGAAGTCGGGGAAGGCATCGCGCAACGAGCAAGCCTGCGCCGTGCAGCCCGGCGTGTCGGCCTTCGGGTAAAAATAAACCAGGGTGGGTCCTTTGGCGTAGACCTCGGCAAGTTCCACAGTCGCACCGTTCTGATCCTGGGCGCTGACGCGCGGGGCCTCGTCCCCCACAGACAACGCGCCGGCCGGAGTTTTCAGTCCGAGAAAAGAAAGCATGAGTGGAATAATGGCCAAGGAACGGATCATGGGCGAGGAATAAGCGTGAATACGCTCCCGCGCAAGCGGCACTTGCCAACCGCGCGCCGCCTCCGAATCATCACCACTCATGCCGGACACCGATAAAAAACGCAGCGCATGGCGCCTCGCGCTGGCTTTGGGGGTGTCCGCACTCGCCACTCTCGCCGCACTCATTGCTGTGCGCGGACCGGATTGGATCGGACCGTCCACCGCAGATCTGGTGGGCGCTTGGCGGCTGACGCAGTTCGCGCCGTGGACACCGGACGCACCCCTCGCCGCCTTGGCCGAAGTGCCCTACGCTGTGGCGGGACCGCGGGGCTGGCAAAACGCCCACATTATTGTGGCGTGGCTCGCCGTCCTGTGTTGGCTCGCCGCACTTCCGGGACGAGCGTGGCGCGGGCTGGCTCCCTTGGTGCCCGCTCTGGCCGCCATCTTGCTCTCCTCTCCGGCCGCCGGGCTCTCCGGCTTCGGCCTCGCTATCCTCGTCCTTTCGGCATGGCATTGGGTCTCCGCTCGCCGCAGAAGCGCCGCCACTACCTTCACCCTGCCGGTGGCCGCGTGGCTTGCCGTCTGGTTTTCTCCCGGGGCCCTGCCGGTCGTCGGCGCTGCAGTCCTCGGGCTCACTGCTACGTGGTCTGTCCGCGCCCGTTGGGGCATGGCCATGCTGTGTCTCGCTGCAGTCAATCTGACCCCGCGCGGTCTTTCCGTCTGGAGAGAAGCATGGACCTTCATCCGCTGGTCACCGCAACCGCCGCTCGACCTGCCGGCGCTCGTTGCTTTGCTCGTGACTCTCGTCATCCTCGGGCTCGCTGCCCGGGCCTCGCACAAAGACGGCGTGTGGAGCCGGGTCGCGGCGCCCGGGTTTCTCTTTTTCTGCACGGCCGCGGGGCAAAGTGCTTATTGGTGGGCCGGTGCGCTGTGGATGATCCCCTGCTGGCCGGTCGTGCGCGAACACATCCAGCGGTTCGGTTTCCGCATCCGCTGGTGGATGCAGGCCACCGCTTTGGCCGCCGCTGCTGCCATCGTCACCGCCGCTGCCATCGCGGGGCTGCCTCGTTGGTATAATCTGGCCATGACCGATGCCATGGTGCGACCCACCTTGACGCGCGAGGCCCTGCCGGTCGAAGGCCCCGTCTACCTCAACCCCGCGGGCTTGGCCCCGGCGCGTTTCAGCGGCCCGCTGCCGCCCCGCAGCACGGAATCCGAGGCGCCCAACCTCGGACGGGAACACTCCCTCTGGCGCGCGCAGGACCGGCGTGTCCGTTACCGTGCGGTCTGGTTGCTCGGCGACAAATCGGATTACGCTCCCCTCGCCCGCCACCTCGGCGAATCACCCGATTGGCGCCTCGCCGCAGCCGATGCCTTGGGGGTGCTTTTCATCCGCGAACCGCGCGAAGAGGAGTTCGCCACGGAACCGGCCAAGGATCTGGCCCGCAGCATGACCGGTGCCGCCAACCGCTCGGGATTTCTCGCCGCCACCGCGCTGGCCTGCCTCACAGCCCAAGCCGCACCGGAGGCCGGCGAACTTTCCACCGTCGCCGTCCGCCGCGCCGACCGCTCCTCGCAAGTCGCCGCCTCGCGGGCACGCGTGCTGGTTTCCCTCGGCCGACCGCGCGAAGCCCTCCTCGAAAGCGAACGCGCCGTCACGCTCGAACCGCAATCCGCGCAAGCTTGGCAGGTCCGTGCCGAGGCCCTGCTCCATGCGGGACTCGGCGACGAAGCTTACGCGGCTGGACGACGAGCCGCGGAACTCGCCCCGGGCGATGCGGGCACCCTCTGGTTGGCCGCGCGCTGCGCCAACGCCGCCCGCGCCTTCCAGAGCGAATCGGCCATCCTCGAGCAACTCATCGCTTTGACGGAAGCCCGCGGCGCCGATGCGGCATTTTATCAACTCTACCTCGGCCAGAGTTACGCCCGCCAAGGCTTGGCGCGTCCCGCCCTGCGTGCGCTCGAGAAGGCGGCCGACGCGCCCGGTCTCTCTACGGAGCAACGCAAAGAATTGCAGCAGGAAATCGCAGACCTCCGCTCCAGCCCCGGCGCGCCTTGACGCGCTTTCGGCTTAACGCCCGGCTGCCGGACCGCTACTGTCCGCCGCGTGAGCAAGAAAAAAACCCGGTCCGCCGCTTCCCAACTTCGCCGTTACTCCTCCCCTGTCCTCGACGGACCGGAGCGCGCCCCCAGCCGCGCGATGCTTTACGCCGTCGGCTATCGGGAAAAAGACTTCGCCAAGCCGCAGGTCGGCATCGCCTCGACCTGGAGCATGGTCACCCCGTGCAACATGCACATCGATGGGCTGGCCCGCGAAGCGGCCGGCGGCGCCAACGCAGCCGGCGGCAAGGCCGTCATCTTCAACACCATCACCATCTCGGACGGCATCTCCATGGGCACGGAGGGCATGAAATACTCCCTCGTCTCGCGCGAAGTCATCGCCGAATCGATCGAAACCGTCGTCGGCTGCGAAGGTTTCGACGGCTTCGTCGCCATCGGCGGGTGTGACAAAAACATGCCGGGATGCATGATCGCCATCTCGCGCCTCAACCGTCCCGCGGTCTTTGTCTACGGCGGCACCATCCTTCCGGGGTGCCACAACGGACGCAACCTCGACATCGTCTCGGTCTTCGAAGCCGTCGGGCAACACGCCGCGAAGAAAATCGACAACAAAGAGCTGCAAAAAATCGAATCCTGCGCCATTCCCGGCGCCGGTTCCTGCGGCGGCATGTATACCGCCAACACCATGGCCTCGGCCATCGAAGCGATGGGCATGAGCCTGCCCAACAGCTCGGCGCAAGCCGCCATCTCCGCGCACAAAAAAGCCGACGCGCGGGATGCCGGCGCCGCCGTGGTCAACCTGCTCAAGCGCGGCATCCTCCCCTCGGATATCATCACGCGCGAATCCTTCGAAAACGCCATCACCGTCATCATCGCCCTGGGCGGATCGACCAACGCCGTCCTCCACCTGCTGGCCATGGCCCACGCGGCCAACGTCAAACTCGACATCGACGACTTCACCAAGATCGGACGCCGCGTTCCCGTTCTTGCCGACCTCAAGCCGAGCGGCCGATACCTCATGTCCGAACTCGTCGCCATCGGCGGCATCGTGCCCCTGATGAAGGAACTGCTCTCCGCCGGCCTCCTCCACGGCGACTGCCTGACCGTCACCGGCAAAACGCTCAAACAAAATCTCGCCCGCTTCAAACCCTACCCAAAGAGCCAGCAGATCATCCGCCCGCTCGACAACCCGATCAAAAAGGACAGCCACCTGGTCATCCTCCACGGCAACCTCGCCCCGGGCGGCGCCGTGGCCAAAATCACCGGCAAAGAAGGCGAAAAATTCCGCGGCAAAGCCCGCGTTTTCGATTCGGAGGAAGCCGCCCTCGCTTCGATCCTCAAAGGCGGCGTCAAAAAGGGCGACGTTATCGTTATTCGCTACGAGGGACCGCGCGGCGGACCCGGCATGCGTGAAATGCTCGGACCCACCTCGGCCGTCATGGGCAAAGGCCTCGGCAAGGAGGTCGCGCTGATCACCGACGGACGTTTCTCCGGCGGCACGCACGGTTTCGTGGTCGGACACATCACACCCGAGGCCTTCGATGGCGGCCCGCTGGCCCTGGTCAAGAACGGCGACGCGGTCGAGATCGACGCGGTCAAGCACTGCCTGACCCTCGACGTGCCCGCCGCGGAAATGAAACGCCGCAAAGCCAAATGGAAAAAGCCCGCCCCGCGCTACCGCCGCGGCGTGCTGGCCAAATTCGGCGCTCTTGCGACCAGCGCCTCGACCGGCGCAGTGACCGACGCAGGTCTCTGATGCTCCGCGCGGTCATCTTCGATTGGGACGGCGTCGTCGTCGATTCCTCGGCCCACCACGAGCGCAGCTGGGAAATCCTCGCCGCGCGGCGCGGACTCCCCCTGGCGTCCGATCACTTCAAACGCGGCTTCGGCAAAAAGAACAACGTGATCATTCCCGACCTCGGCTGGGCGACGGATCCAACGGAGGTCGACGCACTCGCGCACGAGAAAGAGGAAATCTACCGCTCGCTGGTTCGAGAGAAAGGCATCGAACCCCTTCCCGGCGTGCGCGAATTGCTGGCCGGACTCCGCGCCGCCAATGTGCCCTGCGCCATCGGCTCGTCGACTGAACGCGCCAACCTCGATTGCCTGCTCGACATGATGGACCTGCGGTCGTGCTTCGATGTCATTGTCTCCGGCGAAGAGGTTGTCCACGGCAAGCCCGACCCGTCCATTTTTCTTCTGGCCGCCGAGCGCCTCGGCGTCGCGCCCGCCGGGTGTGTGGTCATCGAAGATGCGCTTGTCGGGATCGAAGCCGCCCTCCGCGCCAACATGCCGGTGCTCGCCGTGGCCACCACCGAACCCCTCGAGGCTCTCCGCGGGGCCACCGCGGCCGCACCCGATCTGCGTGCCGTCACCATCGATATGTTGAAGGGTTTGTCGGGTCCGAAAAAAACCTGATCCTGCCTCTTGCACACCGGCCGGATCGGTGAAATGTTTTGCCCCATGGCGAAGCAAACCGCTCTTGCGCACCGGCTCCAATTGCACCTCCCCTACCACGGCCCCGCCTTGCGCACCATCGCGTGCCTCATCGAGGAAAACCTCGCCTGCCATCCCTCGCCCAACGCCAAACTCGAAGGCCTCGAGGGCGAGTGGGGACCGGACATCGCCGAGTCTTGGACCGCCCTGCATGATCTGAAGTTGCAACTCGAGGCCGCCGCCGACCGCGTCGACGCCGCCTGCGAGAGTGCGGACTGCTGAGCCTGCGTCATCGACGCCCCGCCCGCGATCGGGCAACTTCGCCGTATGTCCGGCGAACTCCTCAAGCAACTCGCCCTGCCCGTCGCCCTCTTCGCCGTTCTCTTCGGCATGGGCCTCAGCCTTGTGCCCGCGGACTTCCGTCGCGTCGTTCTCCAGCCCAAAGCCAAAATCATCGGCCTCACCTGCCAGCTTCTCCTGCTACCCTCCGTGGCCTTTGCTCTCGCTCTCCTCTTCCGGTTGCCCGGTGAACTGGCCGTCGGGCTCATGGTCCTCGCCGCCTGCCCCGGCGGCGCGACGTCCAATGTCATCACCCACCTTTCCCGCGGCGATACCGCCCTTTCTGTCAGCCTCACCGCGGTCTCCAGCGTAGTCTGTGTCTTCACCATCCCTTGGATTGTCCGCTGGTCGATGGACTGGTTCCTCGGCGCCGGCGCCGAAGTGGCCCTGCCTTTCTGGAAGACCCTCGGGCAGCTTACTCTCGTGACCATCCTCCCCATCCTCTGCGGCATGACCGTGCGCCGCCTGCGACCGGCTATGGCCGACCGCCTCGAGCGCCCCGCCGCCGTTTTTTCACTCGTTTTCCTCGCCCTCATCATCGCCGCCGCCGTGGCCCGGGAAAAAGACTTGGCCCACCAATTCGTCGTGGCCGGACCCGCGGCGATCAGCCTGAACATCGTTATGATGCTGTTCGGCTTCCTGGCCGGATGGCTTTTCGGGCTGCCGCGCGACCAACGGATCACCCTGTCCATCGAAACCGGCATCCAGAACGGCACCCTCGCCCTCGGCATCACCCTCGGCCTGCTCGAAAGCGCCCGCATCGCCATGCCCTCCGTCGTCTACTGCCTCTTCATGTTTCTCAGCGGCGCGTTCATGATCGCCCGGTTCGGACGCCGCCCGGTCAATGCGTCATCATGGTGAAATCCTTGACCCGCTTCCGCGCCACTGACTCGGACGATCCGTCACGCCCACCAGCTTGGTGAAGAGGTGCTCCCCGCAACGCGTTGCGCCCGGAATCACTGCGGGCTGTGGATGATCTGCTGGCGACCGAGTGTCACGGCCCGGGGCGCGGCATCGCCCGGCGACTGGATTTGCAGCGAGACCTGGGTGTTTGGCTCGCCGCGGATCAGGCCGACCACGTCGCCCAATCGCACATTGCGCGCATCGACCCAGCGCCCGTTCGCATCGCCCACCGCGACGATCCGGTCGCCTGCCTGCAACTGACCGCTGGCACTGGCCGGTCCTCCCGGCACCAGATCCTCCAAGACCGGCAACCCGCCATCTCCGGGCGTCAAGCGCGCCCCGATGCCCACGGGAGCGACGGCCCCGATCCCCTGCCGGGCCGCCTCGCGGGCGCTTTCGTCACCCACCGAATCAGCCCATTGCATGGCGGCCAACGTGTCGCGCGAGGCCCACTCGGAAGCGATCCGCCGTGCCGCACGCTCCCGCGCCCGGGTTTCTTCGGGCGGCATGGCCAGAAACCCCCGGGCGGCGGCCGCCGGATCTTGGGTTGCCTCCGTCTCCAAAATACGTCCCAGCATGGCCGAGCGCAGACCGGGGTCGTTCAGTTGCGCCGCGAATTGCCGGGCGGATTCCGGCGATTGCTCCGCCAACCTCGCCGCGAGGCGTTCGGCAAAGCGACGGCTTTGCCGGTCATCCAATCCGTCGGCCAAGGCCATGGCTGCGGCCGGGTTGTCCACCGCCAAACGCGCGCCCACCCGCGCGAGCAATTCCGAGCGGCGGTTGGCATCCGTGCTGGCCCTCGCCATTTGCGCCGCTTGGTCGGCCGTGATGCTTCCCTCTTCGAGAAGATAAAGTCCGAGTGCCCCGCTGGCGCCGAATCGCCAGATGTCGCCGCTGCGGATCAGTTCGAGCGTGCTGACCCCGGACCATTCCTGCAGCAAGGCCAACATGGCCATGTCGCGCAATTCGGCATCTTCCAACTGCTGCACTTGGGCCAAAGCTGCTTCCGGCCCGAGCGCGGCCAGGCGTCCGATGATGCCATCAAGGTAGGCATCGCGCTCCGCCCCACCCTCGACGGAAGCCAAGCCGGCCAGAAAGTTGCCGCCGCCCGCGATCCGCAGGGAGGTCGCCGGTTGCGCCGCCGCCGGACCGCCCTCCGACGCCACGGTGGTTCCTCCATCGACGAAACTCGCGGCCCCGCCCGCCGGGGATTCCTCGCGCGGCGCCTTGGCCAACTCCGCCCTTTCACCGGCGTCCGCCGGGTAGGGTTCCGTCAGATAAGCCACCAGCACGAGCAGCAGGCCGCCGGCCACAGCGAGAAGAAGAATGATTGCCAAACGTGGATTCAAGGACGGTAACGGGGTCAGGACTTAAGGTGGCCCTGACGGGCCGCGGATCAAGCAAATCCTGTGGCCGCCAAGGGCGAAGGACAGTCCAAAGCCGCCGCCGTCAGGCGCAGCAACTCGTTTTCCGCCGGAGACACCGTGTCATCGTCCATGACCACCCGGGCCGCCGCCTCGAGCACTTCCTTGCGCCGCACAAAGGTGGCCGCGCCGAGCAATCGCAGGGCCTCCTCCAGTCGCAAATAGTCGGGCATGGGTGCCTCGGGAAAGGTCAGCAATCCGGCAAAAGCCCCCGGGGTGGAAGCAGCCCGCTGAAAAGCGTCCCCGGCCCCCTCGCCCGGCGAATCGATGGAAGCGAGGAAGGCGAGCAAAACGGACACCGCCCCGGCCAGACGCTGCGGATCGTCGATCGGGTGCAACTGCTCCGGCGGTTCCAAGTGGCGCCGGATCATCCATCCGGTGACAAAAGCAAACCAAGTGATTTGTCCGTCAGCCAAGACCAACCGCCGCACGCGCTGGAGGAAGTTGGAGCGCTGGCGTGTGTCGAGCAAACCGAGGGTGGGCAAAACCAGATCGATGAGCGGCAGGCGTTCCTCTTCCGGCAAAGTTTCCAATTCCCGCATGCGGCGTGCCACCACCTCCTCGAGTTCCTCTCCTGCGCTGCCGCGCAGATAGTCCAACTGCACCGGATGGGCCTCGGGTAAAGAGTCGGCCAGGAGCAACGCAAAGACCAAAGCCCGTGCCTCGAGCGGGTCGTGCAAGGCCGCCCCGCAGCGCTGCTCCAAATCATCACGCACCCTCTCGGCCTTGGCCAAGGCCTCCGCACCCAGCACGCCGGCAAGAAGACTCACCCCCGCCGCACGCGGCATTGCCGCCGGACCGGCTTCCGCGACCTCTTCCTTGGGCGGCTCAGCGGCTCGCCGCTTGGCGAAGGATCCGTCCCACCCCGGGTCAAGCGCCCGGATCCGATCCTCAAGCGGCGGATGGGTGGCAAACCAACCGCCGAAAGAGAGCCGCAGGCCGTTGGCGAAGAAAAGATGGGCCACATCCTGACTATGCGGATGAGCGACGCGCGACCCCGCGCCGCCGATCTTGCGCAGCGCGCCGGCCAAGCCGTCCGGATTACGCGTGAACTGCACCGCGGCGGCATCGGCGAGGAATTCGCGCTGACGAGAGACCGCGCTTTGGATCAAACGCCCGAAGAACACCCCGATGGTTCCGGCCAACATGAGAACCAGACCGACGGCCGCGAAGACCAGCGCAATGGAAGCCCCCTCCTTGCCGTCCCGGCGCCGCGAGCCGGCGAAGGAAGCGCGCAGCAAGCCCTGACCGAGAACACTTAGCACCAGGATGCCGAAAAGGACGCCGATGAGATGGATGTTCAGCCGCATGTCGCCGTTCAGGACGTGCGAGAATTCGTGCGCCACCACACCCTGCAGTTGGTCGCGGTTCAGGTCGCGCAGCGCTCCCGCGGTGAAACCCAGCGCGGCATCGTCGGGCGTGAAGCCGGCGGCGAAAGCATTGATCGTATTCTCCTCCGGCAGGACATAAACGGCCGGCACCGGCACCCCGGAGGCGATGGCCATTTCCTCCACGACATTGAGCAACCGCCGCTCCTGCGGGTCGGCCGTGCGCGGGTCGAGGCGGCGTCCGCCCACGCTCTCCGCCACCGCACTGCCGCCGGCCCGCAAACCCGCGATCTTTCCCAGCGAGGCCAAGCCCACCACGACGATCACCGAGCCGGCCACCCACGCGAAAACTTGTCCGTTCCACCAACCGTAGTCGCCGCCGGCGAAGAGCGCCATGAGCGCGAGGTAGATCGACCCGATCAGCGCCGCCACCGCGGCCATGAACAGCCAGATCAGCTGCCGCGTGCGCCGACGCGCCTCGTCCTGCGCGGCGAAAAAATCCATCGCCGGAAAACGCCCCGCGGCGTCAGCTGAAGCTCACCTTGACCGGTTCGCGCTGACCCGGTTCCTCCACGGCGAACAGTTCGGCCGGCAGGAAGTTGAAGATGCCCGCGATGATCACCGTGGGGAAGGTCTCGCGCTTCGTATTGTAAGCCATGACCGCGTCGTTGTAGGCCTGCCGGGCGAAAGCGATTTTGTTTTCCGTCGAAGTCAGCTCCTCGGTCAGCTGCATCATGTTTTGGTTGGCCTTCAGGTCAGGGTAGGCTTCAGCGAGGGCAAAAAGGCGTCCCAAGGCCCCGCTCAGCGCACCTTCTGCCCCGGCCAGCCCCTTGATCGCGCTGCCGTCTTCCGGATGCGCCGCCGCTTTGGTGGTGGCCGAAGCCGCGGCATTGCGCGCCGTAATGACCGCCTCGAGCGTCTCGCGCTCGTGCTTGAGGTAGCCCTTGGCCGTCTCGACCAGATTGGGAATGAGGTCGTAGCGCCGCTTGAGTTGCACTTCGATCTGCGCGAAGGCGTTTTTGAAGCGATTGCGCAGCGTGACCAGGCCGTTGTAACCGCCGATAACGAACATCGCCAGCACCGCCAAAGCGATGAGCACGATGACGAAGAATCCGGAGAGAATTTCCATAACGGGGAAAAATTAAGACACGGATTCCGCCGTGACCAGCACGTAACCCCGCGGGGCCTCGACCTGCCGCAGCGTCACGCCCCGGCCACCGACTTCGGCTGCTGCCTGGCCCGTTTCCAGAATCGCCGGATCAACACGCGTCTTGCCCAAGCCGGCCGCCAGCCCCAGCCCGAGGCACTTCATGGCCGCCTCGCGGGCCGACCAGAGGATGAAAAAAGCCAACTCCTGTCGCACTTCGGGCAAAGCCCGCCAAACTCTCGCCTCATCCGCATGAAAATAACGCTCCACCAGAGCCGATCTCTCCCGCACCGGCCGGATCTTTTCCAAGTCCACCCCGACCTCCCCCCGTCCGACAACCAAGACCACATAGTCGCCGGCGTGCGAAAGATTGAAATCCCACCCGTGACCATCCTGCAAACGCGGCTTGCTGTCCGGATCCTCCACGATCACCAGATCTTCAGCCTCGCCGCCCAGCAATTTCCGCAAACACTTTGCGCCGCAAACCGCGCGAGACGACAAATCTCGCCCGCAACACCGGATTCGCCATGCCCTCCGCGCGCCGCGCTTCCTCCCTGCTCAGCCAAGGCTCCCATTTCGCCGCCTCTTCTATGCGACGCCAATTTGATCTGCAACCCGGACGCCTTCACTTTCCCGCGGAAACCGCCAGCCACTCCGGATGCTCCCGCGCATGACGCGCAATCTCCGCGCAAATGTCGGTCACACTCCGTTTCGGTTGCCAATCCCACGCCTTCTCCGCCCGCGCCGAGTCGAGCACCACCCAGGGAAGATCGAAAGGACGCGGCGAGAGATCGACCGCGACCTCGTGCGGACCGAACTCCGCCGCACACCAATCTGAAAGCTGCCGCAACGACCTCGCCGAGGCCGCTCCGCCGCTTACGTTGAAAATTCTCTCATTCCCCTTGTTTCCCGCCACCATTTGTTTGAGGAGCAACTCCAGCAGATCCCGCGGATGCAGGCAGTCACGCACTTGGTGCCCGGTTCCGTCGAAACCAATGTATTTAAGCGGAGCCTTCCGTGCCCAGCTATGGATCCAATAGCTGAAGATTCCCTGGTCCGGTTTGCCGAACTGCCCCGCCCCAGCCATGACCCCGCAGCGATCGACCCAGACGGGAAGCCCGAAAGCAGCCCCGTATTCCAAGGCCAACTGCTCGCTGGCCAGCTTGCTCGCCCCGTAAAGGCTGACCGGCGCCGCCGTGCTGAAATCTTCGTTCACCCCCCCAGGCCCCGCCGCTGCCGACTCTTCCCGCAAAACAAACGCCCCGTCCTCTGCCTCCACAGGCAACGCGCAAAGCGCCGGAATCGAATACACCCGGCTCGTGCTGAGCAGAATCATCCCCGCACTCTCCCGCTTGCAAACCTCGAGCAAATTGACCGTCCCCCAAAGATTGTGCTCCAGCAATTCGCGGCTGCTCGTCTTCCCATCCACCCCGGCCAACACGCTCGGATTCGCCGCCGCATCAATCACCCAATCCACCCCCAGCACGCGTTCCAAGTCTTTCTCATCGCGCACATCCCCCCGCCAAAAATCCACCCCCACCGCTTCAAGCCGCGCCTGATTCAACTCACTCCCCGGCCGGCTGAAATTATCGCACCCCGAGACCTCAAACCCCAACGCCCGCAGTCCGAGGGCCAACTCCGACCCGACAAACCCGCAAGCTCCGCTGATGAAAATCTGCATCGACGGAAATAGTACCAAAGCTCGCAGTCAAAACCACCACTTCGGACAGGCCGCGTATCGCCCGCCTCAGGGCGCTTGTGCCTGAGGCGGGGTTCTCGACCAAGTGTCCGTTGTCCTTGCTTAGTCGGAGAGCAGACCTGCGCGCACGCGCCAGAAGCCTTGCCGCTGCGCCGGACTCACGGGAAGTTCGACCGTCAGTTCGGCTGCGTCGGACGTGCCGCTGAGGACTGTCTGCCAGGACGAGTTGATCGCGTCGAGGTGCTGCACCTCATAGTTGGCACCCGGCGTAACCTCGAAGGTCAACTCGAATGTGGCATAGGCAGTCGCCGCCGTCCTCGCAGCGGGAGCACCTGCCGTGGACTCCAGACGAATAATTCTCGCCTCGACCCCTATCACAGTGAACTCGAGCGGATCGCTTTCGAATCCATTGTAAGCAGCAAAGACAACGACTTCACCGGGCTCCGCTCCTCGCACAGCGACTTCAGCCACGCCACCGACCGCAATTGCTGCGCCAAGCCCGTCAAGGGTGCCTCCGGTTCCCTCAAGCTGGCTGAAGTTCACAGAGGCGGTGCTGGCGGGACCGGACGTTACGGGATCGCCTGCTGCATTGAGCAAGGTAGCCGTGAACATCCTCTCCTCCCCGGCCAAGAGATCCTCCTGCGACCCCTCGAGCAATATGAATGCAACTGCTTCGGGATCTTGGCCACTGCCGAGGATGTCGAACGCGGCCGAGCTGGCAACTGGGGTGCCGTCGATGTCGAATTTCAGCACCGCGGCAGTCGCCTCGTCAGCGGGCACGAGGTTGTCGAAGGCGGCGGTGCCGTCGTCTGCTGTCATGACCCTTGTGCTGCTGCCGGCGGTGAAGGACGAATTGGTGATCGTCACGCCGATGTTGTAAGGCGTCGTGGAGGTAGTCGGGTTCCCGAACCGGTCGGTCAGTTGAACCTTTGGCGCAGGACGCAGCGGCGCGTCGACAACTCCGCTGAACGGCTGTTGCAGCACTAGAAGGCTCGCCGGGGTGGCGGGCACCACGTTGAATTCCGCGGACGTTACCGAAAGGGCGCCGGCGTTGAATGCGATCATGTAGCTCACACCCGCTTCCGTGGTTGAGAGGGTGTCGAACGTGGCCAGACCGGCGGAGTCCGTGACAACCGGCATCGCGGGTCCCGCGAAGAAGAACCCGATGGGTTGGGGCGTGACACTGACTCCGGGCACATCGTTCCCGAAGTCGTCGGTTACCCGAACGGCGAGCGCTTGGTCGGCTGCTCCGAGGATAGCCTCACCGGCGACGGTCTGAATCGGTTGCCGCGTGATGCTCAAGCCAGCGGCACTTCCGGGTCCGACAACGACTACCTGCGAGTCAACGGAGGCCAGGTCAGGCGAACTGAAGCGCAAAGTCCGCTCTCCAGTCGCACCATCGATGCGGAGGTCGGTGAACGTCGCCAACCCGCTTGCGCTGCTGGTTGCCGTGAGAGTTCCGGCGAGGGTTCCATCGCCGGTGGCCACCGAAGCGGTAATGGTCCGACCGGAAAGACTCACATTGTTGCCGAAGTTGTCTTGGAGTCGCACGGCCGGCTGTTGCGCGAAGGCAACACCAGCCGAGGCCGTGGCGGACGGCTGGGTGACCATGACCAACTTGGCGGCTTCCGCCGGGTTCACCGTGAAGGAGCCGGATGTGGCC
Source organism: uncultured Verrucomicrobiae bacterium (assembly GCA_963776165.1). Classification (GTDB taxonomy): domain Bacteria; phylum Verrucomicrobiota; class Verrucomicrobiia; order Chthoniobacterales; family JACTMZ01; genus JACTMZ01. The sequence continues at coordinate 37,803 of CAVZLI010000001.1, read as the reverse complement.
TGAGCCGCGTGCCCGACAAGGCTGAAGGTCAACGTGTAGCTTCCCGCCGCGTTGACCCGCAGATTGCTGAAAGCGGCGACGCCGGATGCGTTCGTCTTGACCGTTGTAGTGCTGCCATCGGCGAAGGAACCGGTATTCAGAGTGACGGAAATGTCCTTGTGCGAGATATAGTTGCCGAACTGGTCCTCAACCGTGACCGTGGGAGGACCTGAGACGGCGTTACCAGCCGTCGTGGTGCCCGGTTGGGTGGTCACAGTCATACTGACATTGTTGTCATAGTCCGGCTTGACCTCGAAAGCGTCCGAAGTGACCGACGGATTTCCGGCCACGAAGGTATTGAAGGTCAGCGTGTAACCGGCCTTTGCCGTGTTGATCTGAAGGACTGTGAAGCTGGCAACGCCGTCAACGCCAGTGCGCAACTCCGTCACGCTATCAGTCGCAAAGCTTCCACCGTTGAGAGTGACAACCACTCGGATATCGCCCACGACGTTGCCGAACTGGTCAAAGGCCTTGACTGCGGGAGCGGGATCCAGGGCCTTGCCGGCCGTGCCGGTCGGCGGCTGGTCGACCATTTCAATGCGGGTCGCCGTGCCGCCGATCACCGCAAACTGACGGGACATAACGCTCGCCGAGCCGATGCTGAACTCAAGCTGGTATGGCGAGTAGGCCGTATCGATCTTCAGGTTGACGAACGTGGCCACGCCCGCGGCATCGGTTACCGCGGTGGTCGTGCTGCCCACAAAGGAGCCCGCACTGCCGGGTGTCAGGGCCACTTGCACGGTTTGTCCGACCAAGATGTTGCCATAAGCGTCGGTCAGGCGCACCGACGGGGCCGGATTGATCGCCTCGCCCGCCTTGGTTTGGCTGGGCTCGGTAACGACGGTCAGTTCACCCGGCTCACCCTCGGAGACGGCGATCGCGGAGGAAGTCGCGCTGGTCAGACCAGCGGCGGAGAATACGAGCGTCCGCGATCCGGTGACGCCACCGATGCCCAGATTGGTGAAGGTAGCGATGCCGCTCGCATCGGTGTTCACCGTGGCGGTTCCGATGAGCGCCGGATCCCCGCTGGCGATTGCGGCGGAGACCGCAACGCCGGCTTGCAGGACATTGTTGCCGTATTGGTCGAGCACCCGGACGACGGGTTGCTGGCTGAACGCCTCGCCCGCCGCCGCCGTGGCCGAAGGCTGCGTGACGATGGAAAGCGCCGCCGCCGGGGCCGGCGTCACCGTGATGGTGGCTTGGGCGCTCTCGCCCGTCAGTCCCGCATCACCGGAGGCAAAGCTGGCCGTCAGCACATGGCTGCCTGCACCGACTTGGGTGTTGCTGTAGGTGAAGGTGCCGCTGCTGGCCCCGCTGGGAACCACCAAGCTGGTCGGCGTGAACGTCGCCGATCCGGCTTCGCGGCTCGTCGTCAGCGCGAAGGTCGTCTCCGCGTTGACCGGGGCGGTGTTCCCGAGCGCGTCTTTCACGGTCAGCGTAAAGTCCGTGCTGGTCGCGCCGGCCACCACGGTGGAGGGTCCGGAGAGCGTGAGGCTGGCGGCCGCCGCCGGGTTAACATCGAAAGCATTGGATGTGCCGTTGATGGCGCCGGACGTGGCAGTGATCTCGTAGCCGGTGGCCGCGGTATTGATGGTGACCGCGTGGGACGCCAAGACGCCGTTGGTGAAGTTGCCGGTCGCGCCCCCGCCCGCAGCGAAGGTATTCTGGTTGAGCGAGAGGTTCACCGGGGCGTTGAACGCGCTCACGGTGTTCCCGAATTCATCCTGCGCCGTGATGGCGAGATCGAAGCTCACGCCGGCGGTCTGGTTGCCGAGCGTGTTGAAGGCGAACTTGGCGAGCGACGCGTGGGTTACGTCAAACGCGTCGGAAGTCACGCTCGTTGTTCCGTAAGGGGAAGCTTGGGCAAAGCTGAAGTCGATCGTGTAATCCGTCTTGGCCGTGTTGATGAGCAAATTGCCGAAGCTGGCCGAACCATCCGCACCCGTCGTGGCAGTGGCGGTCGCGGCCGGAGCAAAGCTGCCGCCATTGAGCACCGCCGTGATGAGGTAGCCCGGCACGGGGTTGAGGTATTGGTCCTGCACCAAGGCCACCGGCGCGGGATTGATCGCCTCGCCGGCCACCGTGTTGCCCGGTTGCGTGGTCAGACTGATGCTGGCCGAGGAAAGCTGGGCCGAAACGGTGAAGGACGCGGAGGTGGCCGCGCTGACTCCGGCGGCGAGCGGCGTGAACTTCATCGTGTACACACCCGCCTTGCGCACCGACATGCCCGCGAAGGTGGCGATACCGTCGATGCTGCTGGTGCTTTGGGTGGTCGGTCCAATGATCGTGGCGACCGGTTGGAGAGAGGCCGTGATGTTGTAGGGTCCGACGAGGACCGGATTGCCGAATTCATCGGTGAGTTGCACCGCCGGGGCCGGAATGAATTCCTGGCCAGCTTGGCGGTCGGTCGGTTGCTCGACAACGGTCAAGCCGCGGGCTGCGGCCGCGATGATGCTGAATTCCGCGGAATTCACCGAAGGAACTCCGGCACCCGAGAAAGTAAGGTAGTAGGCGGTGCCCGACTTTTCGATGAGGAGATCCCCGAAGCTGGCCACGCCATCGTTGTTGGTCTCCACCGTTGTGGCGCCTTTGGCGAAGACTATCACGGCTCAGCGCGACAGAAACCTGGAAGCCCTCGACATCATTGCCGTAGGCATCAGTCACCTCAACGGCTGGCGCACCCGACAAACCTTGAAGAATCTCGCCCGCGGTGGTCGTGACCGGCTCGGATGTAATAGTGATCGAGTCGGCGGCGGCTGCCGTAATGGTCAGAGTGCCCTTGTCTTGCGTGATGTTGTAGTTGCTGGCCTTGGCTCCATTGGTCTCGACACCCAAGTCGTCCGGGTAGACGCCGGCTGTTGTCTCGTCGGGCAGAACCACGGAGGTGTAAACGACAGGCGTTCCGGTGACATCCGCCTCGCTATCGGCGGGCACCAAGCCGGTCATGGAGACGCTCGGCGTCGGGTTCAAATCGGCAACGGTCTGACCGGCTTCAACGGACGAATCACCGACTTCGATCGTGAGGTCTTTCGACGTGATGTCCGCGGTCGTGGTGGGGGCGCTGCTGGTATCCAGCGTGTAGTTGCCGGCCGCGGCTCCCGTGAGGGTCGAGGCCTTGAGATTGACCACGATATCCGTGCCGACATCGGATTTCGCGAAAGTCCCCACGGCGTTGAGGGTGACGCTGCCGGGCGCAATAATCGTGCCTTGAAGAGTCAAACCGACAGCGTTGATGGTTGCCGCCGTGGTGCCGTCATAGACTTTGTCTTCGGCTGTGAAAGTCCCGCCAATCGTTAGTTCCAAGGCGGTGATGTCTGCCGTGGTCGTCGGAGCGCCAACGATGGTAACCGTGTAGTTCCCCGAGTCGTCACCGGTGAGGCTGGCCCCCGTGATCGAGACTTCGATACCGGTTCCGACGCTGGCTTGCTCGAAGGCAGCCGTGACGCCGGTGAGTTGCACATCATCTCCGGTGACCGGGGTGAGGAGGGTCAGGTTATTTTCATCGATCGTCGCCGCGGTGGTGCCATCGTAAGCCTTGTTCTGCGCGGTGAAGCTGCCGCCGATCGTCAATTCCAACGCGGTGATCTCCGCTGTGGTGGTCGGCGCGCCGGTCAGAGAAAGAGAGTAGTTCGCCTCGTCAGCACCGCCCAAGTCGGCCGCCGTCAGAGACACCTCATGCGTGCCCACTTTCTTCGTGTGCAAAATCGATTTGTTTATCGATGAGGGTGACCTCATCGCCGGAAACCACGCCGACGAGTTGCAGATTGTCGGTCGCGAAGGTGGCATCGGTGTTGCCGTCATAAACCTTGTCGTTGGCCGTGAAACCGCCGCCCACGGTCAGTTCCTGGGGCGTGATGTCGGCTGTGGTGGTGGGAGCGCCGCTGAAGGACAGCGTATAGGAGCCGGCTGCGAGACCGCTGAGGGTCGAGTCGAGGAGGCTGACCGTCAGATCATTGCCCACCCCGGACTGCGAGAAGTTCGCCACCGCGGTAAGCGTTGTGGTGGTGTCACCCGGTGCCAAGCCCTCGAGTGTGAGGGAGTTCCCGGTGATGGTGGCGGCCGTGGTGCCGTCGTAGGCTTTGTCGGCCGCGGTGAAGCTGCCGCGGATCGTCACCAGCCGCGCCGCGATATCCGCCGTGGTGGTTGGCGCGCCCGCGAAGCTGAGTTCGTAGTTCGCGGCCGCCGGACCGCTGATGGTGGAACTGTCGAGGTTGACCGGCAGGTTGGTGCCCGGAGCGGCTTGGGAGAAGGTGGCGACCTTGTTGAAGGTGACCGTCTCGGTGCCCACCAAACCGTCGAGTTCGAGATCCTCCGATTCGAAGGTCGCCGCCGTGGTGCCGTCATAGGTCTTATTCTCCACGGTGAAGACACCGGTGATGGTCAACGTCTTCGCGGTGATGTTGGCCGTGGTCACCGGGGCCGCGGTGAACGAGAGTGTGTAGTTCCCGGCCGCCGTGCCGCCGAGCGTCGAGGAGAGCAGATTGACGTCAAGACCGTTGCCGATATCCGACTGCTCGAAGTTGGCCGTCTTATTCAGGGTAACATCATCGGAGCCGATCACACCGACGAGGCTCAGGCTGTCCGTGGCGATGGTCGCCGCCGTGGTTCCGTCGTAAACCTTGTTGCTCGCGGTGAAGCTGCCACCGATGGTCAATGTGGCCTTGGTGATGTCGGCCGTGGTGGTCGGCGCACCGACGGTGGAGAAGCTGTAGTTGGCCAAGTTGGCCGTGCCGCTGATGTTGGAAGCGGAGAGACTGACTTCGAGGTCCGTCCCGACCGCAGATTGCGAGAAGTTCGCTACGGCGTTGAGCGTAACGTCCTCGGACCCCACAACGCCGTCGAGACCCAGGGTGTTGGGCACGACAATGGTGGCCGCTGTTGTTGCGTCGTAGGTTTTGTCCTCTGCGGTAAAGGCGCCCGTGATCGTCAGAGGCGCTTTGGTGATGTTAGCCGTGGCCGTCGGCGCCCCCGTTGCCGTGACCGCGTAGTTGCCGGCGTCGGCTCCGCCAAGCACGGGTGCCGAGAGACTGACAAGGATGCCCGTGCCAGCGTCGGCTTGGGCAAAAGTGCCGGTGACCGAGGAGAGCGCAACGACATCCCCACTTACCGGCGTCTGCAGCGTTAGACCGTCAACACCGATAGTTGCGCTGGTTGTGCCATCGTAGGCTTTGTTGGCTGCGGTCAAGGTTCCGCCGATCGTGAGTTGGAGAGCCGTAACATCAAAAGTTCCCGAGTTCTCGTCAGCCACGCCAGCCGGCGCAGGATTGAAAGTAATGCTGTAGCCGCTGCCCACGGCATTGGGCACCAAATTGGAAAAGACAGCCACGCCATTGACGTCTGTGGCCACGGTCAAGGTGCTTCCTGTTTTAAATGTCCCGCCGTTGAGTGATGCCGTGATGTTAAAACCCTGACGCACCGGGTTATTGAAGGCGTCGTAAAGCGTGACAGTTGGCGCTGAAGTGCCGCTCAGCGGGCTGCCATAAACGGTCGTCTCGGGTTGCACCGTGACAACAGCACTAGCGGGGGGCGCGGGCACAACAGGGAACTCGTCGGAGTCCGCTGTGGCCGCTCCCGCGGTGAATGTCAGCGTGTATGCTGAAGCCGCCGTGTTGATTTTCAAATCGGAAAAGTATGCAGTGCCATCAGCGCCCGTGACCACTGTCGTGGTGCCGCTGGCAAATGAGCCACCGTTCAAGCTGACCGTGACGCTGGCCCCGGGGAGAGGGTTGTTGAGGGTGTCACGGACCTCGACGCCGGGACCACCAGGGCGCGGAGCCACGGCGGCTGGCTTGATGTTTTGACCGGCCACCGTCTGTTCCGGCTGAGTGAGGATAGTTACGCTATTAGGAGTCTGGGCACCGGCCATGGAAGGCAGGGAGATCACAAGGGCGGCGAAAGCGAGCCGAGAGAGCTTCGCAACTGAGGTGGAACGGGGACGACTTTTCATGGCTTTGACGGGCCGCGGTCAGCGGCTTCCTTTCTTCGGTGCTCGGGGGCTTCGGGTTTGGGGAGGCATGGCGGCGTGAGCGAGAGTTAACTATTGGTGAGATTGAAGGGGCTGGAGACGGCGTCGTTGACCCCGGCGGCGCGCGCGTCGAATTTCAGCCGGTAATCGGTGCCGGGGGCGGTTATGACAATGTCGCGGAAGACGGCCATTCCCGAGGCATCGCTCGGCACGGTGGCAAGTTTGCGACCAGCGGAGTCCGCTGCCTCGAGAAGCAGATCGACGTTGATGCCCGGCACGGGGTTACCGCTCTCATCGGTGACACGGACGGCGGGGTCGCCTGGGACAGGAGCTCCGGCCAATCCGCTTTGTGGTTCGCTGACAATGGTGAGCACGCGGGGAATTCCGAAGCGCACAACAAACTCCGCGCTCTGCGCAGGCGGATATCCGCTGGCCGAAAATGCCAAACGGTAGGCCCCGGCTTTCTCGACCTTGAGATTTTCGAAAACTGCCTTCCCCTCGGCATCGGTGATGGCTTGCGCAACGCTTCCCGTTGCGAAGGTTCCCGGTTGCAAGGCGACGGTGACGGTGAGCCCAGCTACCGGGCTCCCCTGCGCATCGGTCACGACGACGGACGGCGCGGGTTGAACGTCCCTTCCCGAGACAGACTGCCGAGGCTCCGCATTGACGGTGATCGCCGGCGAAACCGCAGCGCCAACTGCGGCGGTTGCCTGAGAGGAAGCCTCAGGTTTGCCGGGGCGGAGGAACACCGCGGCAAGAACAACGCCAACAACGGCGAAAACGATGACTGCTCCAATCAACGCCATCCTGCCATTTGGCGGGCTCTGCTTCTCTTCTTTGTCGCTGCTGAAACTTCCAGAATCGCTCATGGGGAATGAGAGTTGATATAGCCATCCGGCTGGCAATGGAAGACTTTTGTGATACTCATGCAGCAAGTTTTTACGATGATTGTGTTTGACACCTACCGTCCTCGAAATTCTACTCTTCCGGAAACCACCCCAACCCTCTTGATATTCGCGAGCGCACTATGAAATCTTTTTTGCTCTGCCTCCTGCTGGTTCTGACCATTTGTCATTCCCGCGCCCAACTCAATGTGACCAATCTCTTTAATGGAGAGATCAGCTTCGCAGGCCAGACCAATGCAACAGTGTTGAGCACCAATATTTCGCAGACTCCGTTCAATTTCACCGTGGAGGGCCAATTGGAGAAATGGACGGGCGTTGCCTCCTCTTCGGCCGCCGACCGTTTCATGGCCTCCCAGTGGTCCACCTCTTCCCTCGACTCCGATAAATACTTCGAATTTTCGCTGAACGTGGCCCCTACCGGCGTGCCTTTCGCCTACTTCGACAGCATGGAGGTCGACTTCGCGCTGCGGCGCAGTTCCTCCGGACCGCGTCAGTTCCAATGGCGCTCCAGCTTGGATGGCTTCGCCACCGCCATCACCAATTTTACGTTGGTGAATCCCTCCATCATGCTATCCGCCGGTGTCCTCACCCTGCCGGACACCTCATCCACGGAAACATTCGCCGGCAACCGTTTCGTGTTGTCCGGTCCTTCGCTGCTTAACGCCACAAACGTCACGATGCGCCTTTATGGCTATCAAGCTGAGAGCTCACTTGGTCAAGGCGGGCTTGACACGCCTCTGGCCTTTTCCGGCGAGGTTGTTGTGCCCGAGCCTTCCACTTACGCGCTTCTCACTCTTGCCGCCGCGGCGGGAGCGTGGGTCAAACTCCGCCGACGCCGTTGATCCGCCCACAGTTTGTCGACTGCTGGCTACTCGCCCTCGTCGGTTGCTAATTTGAAGAAACCGCCTTCGGCAAGGATGCTGACTCGGAGAAGTCGACCCGTTGAGTCACAACCAACCCGGTCTGCATGGCACGTTCCAAAACGAAGGACATGTAGCGGTGGCGGGTCATGCCCGACTTCGCAGCCAGCGAATCAAGGCGTTTTACTTCTTTGGCGGTCAACCGGACAGTGACCGGCTTAGCCGTATCGGGATCGGATGTCATGGCGTGTGAGCATGTGAGCAGCACTAACGTCACACGCGTGCCTTGACCTTGCAACAAGTTTCTAGTTGTCAAGGTAATAGGTGCGTATTACAAGACAACCGATGAGCGATTTCACTGGCGCAACCTCGCCTGCCGACGAATTGGAATTGACCGTTCTCTCTGCGGAGACGCGCGAGGCTCTTGCGAGATCCGCCCTGAGCAACGACCGCACTGTGCACGAAGAGGCCGAAAGCATTATCAAGGCCCATCTGTCCACCACGAGCCCCGACGGCCCTTAGGCCACTCGCACCACTCCCCAGCCGCGCCGGGACATGCGCAAACCCAGGAAGGGGGCACAGTTGTTGCGCGGTGCTCACCGTTCTGCTGACCCGCTACATCGTCCTCGCCCCCCTGTCCCCTAGCTCCACTTGAAGAGCAGCCAAGGGGAATTAATCGTGCCCGCGCACGCATTGCCTTCGAACCCAACACAGTAAACCGTCCCACAGGAAGGATTGGTTGCGGGGGCGGGATTTGAACCCGCGACCTTCAGGTTATGAGCCTGACGAGCTACCAGGCTGCTCCACCCCGCGATTAGCCTTCACTTTAACACCGCGAAGTCGGGTGTCAAGCTGTTGTTTTACACGCCTCTCTACTCTGTAGAGCAAGGCGTAAAAGGCGATCGATGGAAAGGCAGAAACTGGGGGTTCATGCCCCTTGGAACGCGCAGATTTTTCACATTCCCATTTTTCACGCTGTCAATTCGCTGTAACTTTTGACACGTTAATAAAGGAATTCCTTTTATAAAAACCGCCCCCACCCCAGCCCCTCGCACAGCCGAGAAAGCCATAAAACCCGGTGAATGGGTCACGCGTGATGAATTCTTTCGCCGACTCAAACCATCCCGCAAAGGTGAGGAGCGCCAAAGAGCGCTGATCGCCAACTTGCCCAAAGGTATCAGCGTGTTCATGGGGCTGAGCGGCCCAAGGAGCCGCGACGGGAAGTGCTTGGTGGGCTACTTCGTGCGGATCGGCAAACGCTTCAGCGGACAAAAGCCCGTCCGGAAATTCGTGCGCGACACCGCGGAGGCGCGCGATGTCATCGCCGGACTGAAACCGCATGCCGAGCTGATGCGGGTTTCCCCAACTTTCGCCTCAGCAGATCTCGGAGACCATTGCCTGCCTGCGCACTCTCGGTGAGAGGAAGTCCGATCTGTCGCTGGGTGACGCCGTCGACCTGGCGCTGCGCTATCATGATCCCGCCGCCGGTCGGAAGACCGTTTCCGAAGTGTCGTCAATGCTGTCCAGTCGCGCGAAGAAGCGTGGCGGACGCCGCCATGCGGTGGCGCAGATGAAGTCTTTGCTGCGCGGCTTCGAGCGGGAATTCGGCAACCGCTTGATCACGACACTCACCACCGCAGAGTTGGAGGACTGGCTTGACGACGGCGAGTGGTCGGCGCGCACGCGCAACAATTACATCAAGCAAATCAAGCAGCTTTACGTCTTTGCGATCCGAAAAAACTTTGCCAACGCCAACCCTGCGGAAGCCATCGATCTGTCGCACGTTACCTCGGCAACCAACGATGTTTTGACACCGGAGCAGCTGCGCTTGCTGTTGCAGACAGCACGGCTGAGTGCACCGGACTTGATCCGCTTCATCGTCCTATGCGCCTTCGGATGGATCCGCCGCAGCGAGGCTTGCAGCTTGGAAAACGGCAACATCCGCGACGACGGCTTCATCCATGTCCCGGCACCCGTCGCCAAGACGCGCCAAAACCGCTTTATTCCCATCAACGACACTCTGGCGGCATGGCTGGCGGTGGCTCCAGAGGCCACTCGCCCCACGAGGAGCAAGAATGCCGATGTCATGGGCGATCGGTTGGCCAGTCTCGCCGCAGATGTGAAGGTCGAGATACCGCACAATGCCCTTCGACATTCGGCGATTTCCTACGCCTTTGCGTATGCGCCGAAGAGAAACGGGGTCCCAAGGTGCGCTACGCGGACTCGGTGCTGCACTTGTGGGCGATCATGGAGCTGCTGACGCTCCATCGTCCCGCGGGATGTTCCTATGTGGAAATCATGGGCCGAGGTGGCAGTTATAGCCGCTTCTTCCGCGATGACGGGACAATAGTTCTGGGCGCGCAGTCTTCTGTAGTGGCCGCGCTCTACAACGAAGCGTGCGCCCGCTCACTGGAACTCAAAGCCCTTGCGACCAAGGACGCATTAGCATCGAAAAAGGCCGAAATCTCGAATCTTGAACTATTCTGACCGCAGAGCAGCTGGACCGTGGATTTTACCTCGCCGTATGGCGCCGCGCGTCGCCTCCGTGCATGGCAACAAACCGACAACGCGCCTGCTCTGCGTTGTCAAAACGTTGTCGCTTTGTTACCTCCCTTAAATTGCTTAAGGGGTAGAGTGTCCTCCACATTTGGAAAGAAGTTGGCGTGTTTATAGCGTCTGGACAACTGGCTCCTCCGCGGCAGTTGCTTCAATCGGGCGCGGCAACCAAGCCAGTGCGCCAATTTTCGATGTCCCTTGGAAAGACCACTTACGGTCCGGTGACGATCGAGGCCAATTTGGAAGACGCCAACTTGGTCCGAGGCAGCCGGACGTTGGCGCCGCACGGTTTTATCGCAACAGCGCCCGGACTCGTCGCGGGCCGCGTGATCGAGCCCGGCGGCTCGCTGCCGGTGAACTACGTGGCCGAGACGAACGGCGCGGGTGCCGACATCTATATTTATTCGACGGGCAGCCGCACGGTTTCCATCGAACTGCCTCCGGGTTTGGACGGATCGGTTATTGTCAGTTTGGATGGTGCGGTGCCCTCTTTCTCCACGGTGTCGTCCAACATTCTCACCGTCACTTTGCCGGCCGGTGCCCAGCCGTCCGAAGCTTTCCTGTGGGAGGGTTCGGTGACTTCCGCCGTGGCGACGACCGTGCTTGTCGACTTCGGTCCGGATACCGCGAAACCGGCGGCTTGAGGATGTAGCCACCCTCGAGCCCCACGATGGTGAACCTCCCGGTGCCGCTCTTGGCCTCCCGCTCGAGGTGCAGGGAGAGTTTCGGCTGCACCCCAGGCACGGTGACGTGTTGCCGGATGACCTTGGTGGCCAACTCGTCCATTTCTTCCTGCGAGTAGGGAAGCAGAGGCGGCTGGGGCGCGTCGAACAACTCGCGGCAGCACGCGGGATGATAAGACATCTCGCCTGCGGTCAAATCGCCCAGACAGATCAAACAGCGCGCCTCACCCATGACGTTGCTCCTCCTCTTCCAGCGGCACCACACCTACGGCACCGATGCAGTCGCGGCAGCAAGTCAGCAGCAGTCCCATGCGGTCACGCGGGTCAAGCTTCCACGTTCGCTCTGCGATTTCCAACAACCACCCCTCCGGGATAAGACCGTCGAAAAACGGAAAGAGCCGTTTGTCTTCGAACGGTTCGGGCTGCAAAGGCAGCGACAAGCTGACCGGGGTAGCTCCCGGGGAATGCAAATAGTCCGGCAGGTAGGTGAAACGGTAAGAATCCTCGAGTTCCTCGAGGACGCCGGCAGGCCGGTCTTGCATGCGAACTTCAGCGCGCCTCATGGCCGACCTCCATGCGGAATACCACCGGCTCCATCCTGTGCCCGAACAAGGCCAGCACTTGGTTCACTTTGTCCAAACGCAGCGTCGGCTTGCCCTGCTCAAGGTCGCGGATGAAGCGCAAACCCACACCGGCACGGTCGGCCAGATCGCGCTGGGTCAGACCCAACCCGCGACGTTTGGCTTTGACAAACTTGATCAAGGAATCGCTCATAGGACACCGATCGGGTATAAATTTCGGTGCACAATTCCCAAAATACCTGATCGGGTATAAATGTCCAGAAACAGTCTTTTCTATACCCGATAGGGATTCGCTCAGGCCGCACTTTTCACGATTTCACGCTGTCCATTCGCTGTAACTTTTGACCCCTTATTTGCGGGTCCAGGCAGGTGCAGGCGGGTATTTCAAAGGTGCCTAGGGCACGCCGGATTTGTAAGTCTAATCTCTGTAGTTAAACAACTTACAACAATCCGATAGAGACAACTCCAAATGCCGCCGTTGAGATTATGAGCCTGACGGGCTACCAGGCTGCTCCACCCTGCGATTGAGGGGGCACAATACCAGCAACCGACTTGGTGTTAAGCGCGGCCAAGGTGGTCAGCCGAAAATGGCAACGATGAAGGCGTAGAGTCCGGCGGCGAGGACAGCGGTGGCTGGGACGGTGATGATCCAGGCCATGAGGATGCGCATGAGGACGGAGCGTTTGACGAGTTCCTTCTGGGTGACTTTTTTGATGGCTTTGCGTTCGCGTTTGGCCAGCGGATCCTCGCGCTCCACCTCGGCGGCGCGCATTTTCATTTCGGCATACATGCGCTGCTTCTCTTTCACGGAGGCCGCTTCGAACTTGCGGAGATAGGCCTCGATTTCCTCCCGGTCGCGCCCGGCATGCGCAGCCCAGACAGCCTCCTCCATTTTGGCGTAGTTCGCTTTGAGCAACTCGCGCAGGAATCCGACACCGATGACTGCACCGATAGTCACGTGGGTCGTGGAAATCGGCATGCCGAGCTGGGCGGCGAGGATGACGGTCAGGGTGGCCGCCATAGCGATCGAGTAGGCGCGCATGTGGTCGAGCTCGGTGATTTCCTTGCCCACGATGCGGATGAGGCGCGCACCGAAGAGGGCCAAGCCGACGGACAACCCCAGGGCGCCGAGGACCATGATCCAGAGCGGCGTGGGCGCCTTGCCGGCCACCAATCCGGTCTTGAGTGCCTCGTAGATCGCCGCGAGGGGGCCGACGGCATTGGCCACGTCGTTGGCCCCGTGGGCGAAGCTCAGCAAGGCCGCCGCACAAATGAGCGGCCAGGTGAAGAGTTTGTTCACGCCGTCTTTGCTGCGGTGCTGACGCAAGGCCTGTCGCGCGACCAAGCGTCCGGGCCCGAGGTAAACCGCGGCCGCCGCCACAAAGCCCCAGAGCGAGGCCCACCAAATGCCCGGCTTGACGATTTTGCCGATGCCCTTGAGCAGCATGAAGGTGACGAAAGCCCAGCCCATCAGCGCAAGCAACACGGGCACGACTTTGCTGGCGGCCAGCGTCATGTCCGACTGGTAAGTGATGGTGCGTTTTATGAGATAGAGGAATACCACGGCGATGACGCCGCCAAGCACGGGCGAGAGGACCCAGCTGACAACGATGGCCCCGATGGTGCCCCAGTTGACCAACCCCCATCCGCCGGCAGCGATCCCCGCGCCCATGACGGCGCCGATGATGGAGTGCGTGGTGGAAACGGGCGCTCCGAGCGAGGTCGCGATGTTCAGCCACACCGCCCCGGCCAGCAGCGCGGCGAGCATCAACCAGACAAACCGCTGCGCATCGGGGACGGAGGCCGGGTTGATAATCCCGCCTTTGACCGTGTCGACGACCTGACCTCCGGCTACCACGGCGCCGAGTGCTTCGAAGACGGCGGCGATCAGGATGGCCCATCCGAGCGTGATGACACCCGAACCGACAGCGGGTCCGAGGTTGTTGGCCACGTCGTTGGCTCCGATGTTCATGGCCATGTAAACGCCGACGGCGGCCGCTGCCGCGAGTATCCAGGATTCGGCCCCGGCGATGCCGGGTGACGAATGGGCGAGGTAGGCAGCCCAAGCACCGCCGAGGAGAATGAAAACCAAACCGCCGGCCAATCGTGACCATGCGACGCTGGCCATGCCGAAATCGCGTGGATCGGCTTTGACCTTGCTCTCGCCGCCCGACATCAGGAACCCGACTCGGTCGTCGCCGCCTGCTGCGACGGCGCGTATTTGGCGATGGTGTCATCGCTGACCACGCCGATGTAAGGCAGATTGCGGAAGCGCTCCATGTAGTCGAGGCCGTAGCCGACGACGAATTCGTTGGCGATGTCGAAGCCGACGTAATCGGCCTCCAATTCGCGCTGGCGCGGGACGTCTTTGCGCAGGAGGACGCAGATTTTGATGCTCAGCGGGCTCGTCTCGGCCATGAGCTTGTCGCGGATGGCGTGCAGGGTATGTCCGCTGTCGAGTATGTCATCGAGGATGAGCACATGGCGGCCGTGCACGTCGGGCAGGTTGAGTTGGTTGAACTTCACCACGCCGGTGGTCGAGGCGCCGTGGTAGCTGGAGACGCTGAGGCAGTCGAGGCGCAGCGGCATCTCGAGGCGGCGCAGGAGATCCGCGCCGAACATAAGACTGCCGTTGAGCACGGCGACGACAGTGAGGTCCTTGCCCGCGTATTCGGAGGCGATCTGCTCGGCCATTTCGTCGAGCCGGCTCATGATGGTCGACTCGTGAAAGAGGATGCCGCGGATCTCGCTCCGCATCTCTCCGGCTACGCTGGACATGGCGCCGCGGACTAAAGCCCGAGTTCCTTGCGCACGTCGGGAAGTTGTCCGGCGGACCCGAGCATCTTGTTCTTGTGCGCGATGAACTTGGCGTATTCCTCGACGAAGATTTTGCCGGGCGGGCGGAAGTCGAAGTCGGCCGGCTTGTCGCGGAAGAACTCGCGGTGGACGCGGGTCCAGATCAGGCGCCCGTCGGTGTCGATGTTGACCTTGGTCACGCCGAGTTTAGCCGCCGGGAGATACTCGTTTTCGTCGACGCCGCGGGCTTTCTCGTCGAGCTTGCCGCCGGCGGCGTTGATGCGCTTGACCTCTTCCTGCGGGACGCTCGAGCTGCCGTGCATGACCAGCGGGAAGCCGGGCAGGAGTTGCTGGATTTCCTTGAGGACGTCGAAGTGCAGGCTTTGCTGGCCTTGGAATTTGTAGGCACCGTGGCTGGTGCCGATGGCGCAAGCCAGCGAGTCGCAGCCGGTGCGGACGACAAATTCCTTGGCCTCGGCGGGGTTGGTCAGGCAGGCGTGGCCTTCGTCGACTTGGATGTCTTCCTCGACGCCGCCGAGCATGCCGAGTTCGGCTTCCACACTCAGGCCTTTGGCATGGGCGCGCTCGACGACGCGTTTGGTGATCTCGACATTCTTGTCAAAGGGGTCGTGGCTGGCATCGATCATGACCGAGCTGTAGAAGCCCGAGTCGATGCAATCGTAGCAGGTTTCCTCGTCGCCGTGGTCGAGGTGGACGGCGAAGACGGCTTCCGGATACATGCCGTCGGCCGTGCGGATGAGGGCCTCGAGCATGCGCTTGTCCGCGTATTTGCGCGCGCCTTTGGAGAGCTGGATGATGAAGGGCGCCTGGCTGTCGATGCAGCCTTGGAACAGACCGAGGGTCTGCTCCATGTTGTTGATGTTGTAAGCGCCGACCGCGTATTTGCCGTAGGCGATTTTGAAAAGTTGGGCCGTGGTAACGATCATAAGAAGCGGGCATTGAAGCGGCCCCGACCCCGGCGGGCAAGAAAAAGCCCGCGCCGCGGCGCTTATTGTGCCGCGGCGGGGGCCAGGCGCGCGTGACGGATGACGATGTCACCGGCGACGTAGCCGAAGAACGAGCCGCTGATGGTGACGTCCTGCCCGGTTTGGATGAAGGGTCGGGAGCCGGTCACGTTGCCCACGCCGTCCGTGGTGCGCAGCAGGACCTCGCTGTTGCCACCCGGCACGTAAAGCTGCTGGTTGGGCTCGAGGTCCTCGTTTTCAAAGAGGCACTTCACGTCGGGACCGGGGCCGTCGGCGGCCGAAAGCGTCACGGCGACCGCCGGATCGCTTTCAGTCGTCATGTCGCCGGCCGCGATGGAGGCAACCGGGCCGGTGACGGTGATCATGCGCCCTTGGTATTTCGCCTGCGCGGCGGCGGCATCCGCGGTGAATTCGGCGGCGAGGGTTCTCCAATCGACGGGGCCGTCTTGGGCCAGGGTTGCCATGGCTGCGCAGAGGAGAAAAACGAGGGAGGAGGCGGTTTTCATCATGACAGTATTCTCGTGCTTCGGGCGGCGCTTGGCAACAGCCGAGGGCATTGCGCCGGGGCGCCATTTGTGCGAGGCAAGGGGCATGAGCCGGATCGCTCTCTTGCCGTTTCTCCTGCTGCTGGTGGCGGGACCGGCCATGGGCCAGAACACCCCGCGCTGGGCGGTCGTCGACCTGACCGCGGTCTTCCAAGCCCATCCGCGCACGGCCAAAGCCACGGCCGAACTGACCAAAGCCCGCAATGCGGCGCGCAAGAAGTTCCGGGATGCATCGGCCGAGTTGAAAAACGCCTTGCAGAGACACCAAGAATTGCTCCGAGCCAGCGAGCGGGAGCAGGCCGCGGCCGAGTTGGAGAAAGCCAACGCCCTCGAGCGCTCCATCGCCGAGTTGGGCACGACCAACGAGCGCAACATCGAAGAGCAGTTCCGCCGGGCCAAGACGCAGATCATGGACGACATCCTGCGCGTGGTGCGCGAGTTCAACGCGGAGAAAAATTACGCCGTCGTCTTCGACAAATCCTCCACCTCCTCCAACGGCCTGCCGCAGGTCCTCGACGCGCCCGGAGCAGACGACATCACCGCGGAAATCACCGCGCGGGTGAAGCCATGAGCCGCGTCGTCCTGCCGGTCGACCGCTTGCCCGCGCTCTGGCCGGACGCGCCTGCGCGGACGCCGGACCGGCGCCCTCCTCCATGCTGCGTCGGTCTCGTCGGATTTGCGGCCGGTTCTTTCCGTGCTCGAGGAAATGGATGCCGCCGGTCAACTCTCCCTCGCCGCGCTGTTCGGTCCGCAACACGGTTTCGAGACCACGACGCAGGACAACATGATCGAGTGGCGAAGCTATCGTCATCCACGCCTCGGCCTCCCGGTGCACAGCCTCTATGGCAAGCACCGCGAACCGACGGCCGAAATGCTCGATGGTCTGGAGGTGCTCTTCGTCGATTTGGTCGATGTGGGTGCGCGCTACTACACCTTCATCTGGACGCTGCTGCTTTGCCTGCAAGCCGCCGCCCGTCACGGAGTCACCGTCGTGGTGGCCGACCGGCCTAACCCGATCAACGGACTCAACACCGAAGGGCGTCCACAGCAGGAAGATTATCTGTCATTCGTCGGTCTGCATCCCCTCCCCGTGCGGCACGGAAAAACGATCGGGGAATTGGCGGAACAGTTCCGCGAGGAATGCGTCCCCGGCGTCGACCTGGTCGTCCTGCCGGTGGAAAACTGGAACCGTGCGCACTACATCGACGAGACGGGTCTGCCTTGGATCATGCCCTCGCCCAACATGCCGACGCCGGACACCGCGGTTGTTTATCCGGGCATGTGCCTGCTCGAGGGCACGAACATCTCCGAGGGACGGGGCACGACGCGCCCCTTCGAGCTTTTCGGAGCTCCGTGGATGGAGAGCCGCCAGCTGACCGCCGCGTTGGGGGCCCGTGGCCTGCCCGGCGCGCACTTCCGCGAGGCGGCCTTCGAACCGGGGTTTCAGAAATACGCGGGAAAAGTCTGCCGCGGCGCACAATTGCATGTCACCGATCGCCGGACCTTCCGCCCGGTGCGCACGGGCTTGGAAATCATCCGCACTATCCGCGAGTTACATCCCGCGGATTTCGCCTGGAAGCAACCGCCCTATGAATACGAGGAAGAAAAATTGCCGATCGAGATCCTTTGCGGAAGGCCGGTCGAGCGCATTTTCGATGAAACCCTTTGAAGCACTCGTTCTCTCGGGCGCCCTTTTGTTCCTGCCCGCCACCGGCCTGCAAGCCCGCGTGACATGGCAGGAGTTGATCAACCACACGACATCGCCCGAGGGACTGCTGGGCACTCCGGAAGAGTTCGCCGACGTTGTGCCGCCGCAGGCCGTTCCGGCGCCGGGCCTGCGCTTTTTCACCGACATGATGGGAACCCTCTATGACACCTTCAACGAGCCGCCGCCTGCGCACTATTTCTTCTGCACGGTTTACTACACACCCCTGGAAACGGGCTTCACGGCCGGGCGCGGTTTCGACATGACGCCGAAGGTGATGAAGGGCTCCGGCGGGCGGAAGTTCGGGGCGGACTTCATCCGCGCCACGCGCATGGAAGGTTTCGCGCGGCTGGCCGAGTCAGTCAAAGAAAAGCCCTACCTCGCCTACAACGGAAAATTCCACACCAAGATCCTCGGCAACCGCGGCAATGAACTCGTGCCTCGCGAAAGCATCGCGGTGAACACGAAAAACCCTCTGGTGCCGTCCGGACGCAAAGTTTGGGTGCTTGATCCGGAGATCTACAACCAGTTCGGCGCGGCGCTTTACCGCGTGGGTGATACCGGCGGCGGACTGTTCCGCAACCAGGTCGATCTTTACTGGGGCGAGGACGATCCGCGCGGTCCGGGTTCCGGCGTGGCCCGCGCGGCTTCATGCGACCTCTCGGTGAAATGGATCGTGCCGGTGCTGTCGGTGCCGTAAACCAAACCCCGTATGGGCGACATGCTGGTCAAACTCTACGCGCTGCCGGATGCCGCGCCCGCGCTGGCCCGTGTCCGGGGCGCCGGCTATGAGATCAAGTGCGCCCTCGCGCCCGAACGCCGGGCCGTGGTGCGCTGGGTCGAATCGCATTTCGGCGAGCGCTGGGCCGGGGAAGCGGAAGCCGCGTTCGCCCGGATGCCGGTTGCCTGTCATCTCGCCATGGACCGCGCGGGAGAAATCTGTGGCTTTGCCTGCCATGATGTCACATTCCGCGGATTTTTCGGTCCGGCCGGCGTGCGGGAAGACCTGCGCGGTCAGGGCCTCGGCACCGCACTGCTCATGCGTGCCCTGCACAGCTTGGCCGAAGCGGGTTATGCTTATGCGGTGATTGGCGGATCGGGCGACGACGACTTTTACAAGAAAGCGGTCGGCGCGGTGCCGATCGCGGATTCGACACCGGGGCCTTACGGGAGTTGGGCCTCGACGGGCTGACCGGTCGGGGCGGACAGGGGTCTTATCAGAACAATTCGCCTTGCCGGGCCCCGTCTGCTGCGACGAGTTTTTCGTATTCCGCAAGCAGGCTGCGGAACTCGCAACGGCGCGCCACCTCGAGCATGGCCCCGGGATCGGGGTGCACGCCGAGATCTTTCACCGCGACGGGCAAAGGCAGATCGTCGTCGAGACGAACCAGCTCGAGATTCAGGCGCAGGCGGTCGGCTGCGGCGGCAACCTTGTCGCGTAATTTTTCGTTTTTGATCACGGCGGGATCGGACGCCAGTTTGGCCACCGCACCGTGCTCGCGCACCAATTTGGCCGCGGTCTTGGGTCCGACTCCTTCGACGCCGGGAATGTTGTCCACCGCATCGCCGGTCAGCGCCAAAACGTCGGGAATCATCCGCGGCGGAACCCCCCACTTCGCCTCCACCTCGGCCGGACCGAGCAAAGCAAAGCCGTCCTTTGGATCTTTGAGATCGGTTTTGTTCGTCGAATAAATCGAGACCCTCTCGTCGACCAGCGCGTAGATATCTTTGTCGTTGGTGGCAATGACCACCTCCCCTTTCCCGTCCCCCGGGGCGCAGGCGTAGGAGGCGATCAGGTCGTCGGCCTCATGGCCGGGCAGACGGACATTACCGAACCCGAGCGCGGCGGCGGCTTCCTCGATGACCGGAAATTGAAGCTCCAGTTGGCTGGGCGTTTCCTCGCGCTGTTGTTTGTAGGACGGCAGCAATTCCATGCGGCGCTCCGGCAGTCCGGCATCCCAGACCACCGCCGCGGCGTCGGGCTTCACATCGGACAGCATCTTGCGCAGCGCCTTGACGAAACCGAACACCGCATTGGTCGGCTCGCCCCGCGAATTAGCCAGGTCGCGGATGGCAAAAAACGAGCGGTAGGCGTAGTAGTGTCCGTCGACGAGAAGCAGGCGCATCGCGTGGATCCTAAGCGGGCCGTTCCCCGCCGAACAGTTCGAGTTGCGCGTCATCCACCGGTCTGGACGGCAGGGGCAACCCGAGCCTCCCAGCCAGTCGGCGCACCGTCTCCACGGCCATGCCTTCGTAATGGTTGTTGGCGAAGACATAAATCGCTTCCGCGTCCGCGTGGTGATGCAGCTTGACCGCCCAGTGCTCGAGCGCCGTGTCCCGCGGCCAGAGCAGGCGTCCGTAGCGATGCGTCTCGCGTCCATCGGGTCCGTATTTCGTCCGGAAGTCGCCGAGCAAGCGCACGTAAAGGTGCCGTGCCGTGACCGGCCGGAAACCGAAGCCGGCGTGGCTTTGCTCGTCGAGCGGCAGGTTGTCGGCCCAGACCCACGCCGCGCCGCGATCCTCGAGCAAACGGGCCCCGTGCGGGGTGTTCCAGCTTTCGTGCCGGAACTCGACAGCCAAGGACAGTGCCTCCGGCCAAGCACGGAGAAAGCCCCGTAGCACTTTTTCCTCGTGCGGTCGCGCGTGGAAGGACGGCGGCAGCTGCAGCAACGCGCAGCCGAAGCGCGGACCGAGTTCGTCGGCCAACTTCCTCATCATGGCAATCTCGGCCGCCGGATCCTCGAGGCGTTTTTCATGGCTCAAGGTCTTGGGCAACTTCGGACAAAACCGGAAGCCGGGTCCGGTCATTTCGCTCCAATGCTCCACCGTCCGTGCCGAGGGCACGTGGTAGAAGCTCGAGTCCATTTCCACCGCGGGGAAATGGCGCGCGTAAAATTCCAGCCAGCGGTTCCGCGGCAGCGTGTGCGGATAAAAAACGTCGCGCCAGTCGTCGAAGCTCCAGGCACAGGTTCCGGGAAAAACCCGTTCCGGCTGGAGCAGGGCGCGCCCCACCGTCAGTCCTCCAGCCCGGGCAGCGACCGCTTGCGCCGCCACGGCACGCGCACCCGTGCCGGGCGTTTTCCCTCGATGTAGTAGGCGATGGCGGCCCGCCCCAGCGCGTAGGTCCCCGCCCCGGCCACACCGCCGGAAATCATATGCCCCCACACGGGCAGGATCTTCACCGCGGCCCGTGCCGTTTCGCGAAAAACCAGCCCGGCGCCGAATCCGAGGCCGAGCGAGGCGGCGAATTCTCCGGCCAGCCGCGGGGAAAACTCGCGCCCGCTCACGTAGATGATGAGCGAGACCATGAACATCTGCAGGCCAAGCAAGACGGGAAAATCGGCCAGCGGGATGGGTTGCATACCGATCACCCCGGCCATGGCCCCGAAGGCCTTGAGCACCGTGCCGGCCAGACGTGCCTGCGCACCGCGTGCGGAAAGGAAACGCGCCATCTCGAGCTGCGCGTCCTCCGGCAAATAGTCGCACAAGCGGTCGCCCAGTGCCGAGCGCGCCTCCGGCTCGAACCCGTGCTCGAGGCCGCGCCGCGGGAGATGCGTGGAGAAAACCACCGACGACGAGGCACCCGCCCCGGCCAAGGCAGACAAGACGGCGGCGGTGTCCTCTTGATCGCCAAGCACAACGACAGCCAGCCCCGGCGGGCTGCCTCCCTCGCGCGGCGGCGCCGCAGCCAGCACTTCAGCCGCCCGACGCGCATCGGCCGCCAGATCAGGTGAGGCCGAACCGGCGTAGAGGTAAATGTCGGCCGGCTCCCCCGCCAAGGCCCCCGACCCGCGCAAGTCGGCCAGATCAATAGTGCCCATCCCCGGCACCGCGGTCCAAGGCCCGCGCATCAGCGGCGCATGGAGCACGGTGCGTCCGGCCAGGGCATTGACCAAGGCCGGCAATTCGATGCCCGCATCGCCCAGCACGGCGATCCGCGGCGCGCGCTGGCGCAGGAACACTTCCTTGATCGGATCGAGTTCGCGCAAGATCGGCTCCTGCAGCGACCCGGGCAGTTTGCCGAGCAAAGCGGACAGCTTCTCGTAAGCGGCGAGCAGGGCGGGACGGCTCATCGCGGGAAAATGGTCAGCCGACCATGCGGCCGGCCGCCTCGTGCAATTCCTCGGCCACGCGCCGCCGTTCTTCGGCATCGAGCCGGTCGATAAAGAGAATCCCGTCCAGATGGTCGACCTCGTGCTGCAAGGCGCGGGAAAGCAAACCCTCCGCCTCGAATTCCACCGTGTTGCCGTCGAGGTCGAGGGCGCGCAGGCGGACCATGGGCGGACGCTCCACTTCGCCGGCGATGCCGGGAATGCTCAGGCAGGCTTCGCTGCCGGACTCTTGGCCGGGGCCGAATTCGAGCTCGGGATTCACCAGCACCATGGGCATGTGCTTGTGGACCGGGCGCGATTTGCCGCCGATGCGGAGGACGCTCGGGCGCTTTTTCGCCTCGCGGGTGTCGATGACAATGATCCGTTTGGTCACGCCGACCTGATTGCCGGCCAAGCCGCAACCGTCATGCGCATACATGGTCTCGAGCATATCCTCCGCGAGGCGGCGCAAAGGCGCGTCGATCGCGGCGACCGGTTCCGCTTTGGCCCGCAGCACGGGATGACCGAGTTTGGTGATCTCCAACATGGTTCAATTCTGCCCCGCTTCGGGCGGGCGCGCAAATGCCGGCAGGTTGCGGATCCCCGCCTCGCGCAGGGCGTCGATGATGCGGACAATGACACGGAAGGGCACGCCCTCGTCGGCCTGCAGGGCGATGCCGCGCTCGGGCGCGGAGGCGTTGGTTTCGCGCAGAGCCACGGCCAACCCGTCCAAGGTGACCGGCTTGCCGTTCAGCTGCATGGTCGTTTCGTCCTGCACCTCGAGAATGAAAGGCTCCTCCTTTTTCTCGGTGGCGGTGGCCGCCTTCGATTCCGGCAGGGCGATCTTCAGCTGCGGGAGGTTCTTTTTGAAAGTCGTAGTGACGATGAAAAAAATCAGCAGAATCGCCAGAATATCGATCAACGACACAATGATGACCACCGGCGACCGCCGTTTCCGCGTGTAGAAACCCGCACCCACGGCGACTTACCGGTGCTCCGGGTAGCACTTGGCCAGCAGGTCGGCCACGAGGCCTTCCATGCTCACGGCCATGGTCTCGATCTTGCGCTGGAAATAATTGTGGGCGATGAGGCTGGGCGCCGCCACCGCCAGGCCGACGATCGTTGTGTTGAGCGCCTCGGAAATGCCGCGCGCCACCGCCACCGGATCGCCCGTGCTCCCTTCGCCAAGGTTGGCAAAGACGGACACCAGACCGGACAACGTGCCGAGCAACCCGAGCAAAGGCGCCACGCCGGTGGTCACCTCGAGCACGGACAAGCCGTTCTCCATGCCGACGACCTCGTGCCGCGCGCGCACCTGCACGGCTTCGATGTTCTCCTGACGCGGCCAGTTGAGATGGTCGAGGCAGACGGTGATGATGCGCCCGAGCGGCGAAGGATGCAGCCGCACAGCGCGCTTCAATCCCTCGAGCGAATCGCCGGGCTGCACGCGCTCGATGGCTGTTTCCAATTCCGGCGGCGCGACCAGATGCTCCCGCAGGGCGGAGGCGCGCAAGAGGATGACGGTCCCGGCTACGATGGAAAGCACCAGCAAGAGCAGCATGAAGAAGCCCCCGTGCAGGAAAAATTGCGCCGCCCCTGATATCGCCTCGCCCATGCTTTAGTCCGTGATGATGCTGAAAGTGTAATCGATCTCGATCCGGCCGCCTTCCAACTCGGGCAAGACGTCCGGAGGAATGGGCGGGATTTCGGCGGCCAAGATAGACTCCAAGGTGACGATTTCAAAACTTTCATTCGAGGTATTCGAACTAACCCGCGGTTTGCGCACTTTGCCGTTGCGGTCCACGGTGAAGACCACGCTCAGGGTCCCGTAGCTGAACATGTCCAGCCGCGGGCCGATGTAATAATACCAACTCGACCCGATGGCGTCGCTGATCGCCTTGCGATAGCGACCGAGCGGCGTCTTGACCGAATTGACGGCGGAGCGCCCCGTGCTGTCCACGCTGCCGCGCAAACGTGTCGGCCGGGCCTGACGTTGGAAAGCCGGTCGCGCCGGGGGCGGGGCCGGCGGTTGCGGTTGGTCGCGCGGCTCCTTCTCCTCCTCGCGACGGGGCTGGTTCATGGCCAACAAGGCGTCCGGCTCGGGCGGGCTTTCCTCGACGGGCTTTTCCTCGGCGGGTTCGGCGGAAGGCTCAGGCGGCGCGACCTCGCTGGGCGGAACCTCCGGGGCTGGCGCCGTCTCGGCCGGCTGCGCCATGGCCAATTCGGTGTTCTGCAAATCCAGGAACGGCTGTTCGCGCCCCTCCTGCGTGGGCACGGGCAAATCCCCCTGCGCCGCCTCGGGCGCGGCCGCCGCAGTGTCGCGGTCCGATTGGAACGCGGCCTGCTCCGGCGGTTCGGACTCGGGGGCGTCGGAGTCGACGAATTGCGGTGTCTGCGGAGCCGGCGGTTCGATGAGGGTGATTTCGATCTCGGTGATCTCTTCCGGTGGCGGGGAGGACTCTGCGAGATAAACCCAAGCCACGGTGAGGATGGCCACAAGGTGGATCAGAAGCGAAAAAGCCAAAGCCAGCACCGTGGCCCGGCGCAATCCGCGTTTCCGCCTGGTCTGCACGGCAATCACCGGCGCGCCCTCTTTTGTGTCATACGCGCATGGTGGAAAAGGTATTGCTGCGCGTAGCCCGCGTGCGGGCCGAAGCGCTTGGCCAAACGGCGCTCGAGCGCCAGAGGCGTCGGCTTGGCGCGCCCGCGCCAGTAGTGCTGCCGCATGATGCGCCCGATCCACGTGTCGACCGGGAAAGCCCCGCAGCGCTCGAAGCCGAAAAGCATGACGCAGTTGGCCACCTTGCGCCCGACCCCCGGCAAGGTGCAGAGCGCCTCGCGCAATGCCCCGTCGTCGAGTTGCCGCCACGCCTCGAGGTCGGCTTCGCCGGAGGCCACGCGTTGCGCGGTGGCGCGCAGGTTTTTCGCGCGGTAGCCGAGGCCGCAGCTCCGCAACTCCTCCTCGGACGCCGCGGCCAGGGCCGCGGGCGACGGATAGGACCGCAGTCCCGTCCCCCGCACGGCACGCCCGAAACGCGCGCGCAACGCGTGCGACATCTGGCGGATATGCGTCACTTGTTTCATGGACGAGGTGATGAAGGTGGCCAAGCATTCCCAAGCCGGCTGACGGATGATCCGCAACCCACGGCAAAAGTCCAAGGCTGCAAGCATCGTCGCATCCCGGGGGAAGCCGGCGTAGATCCGCCCGAGATCGTGGTCGAGGGCGAAATAACGCGCCACGGCCGCGGGTTCGCCCTGCATGACCTCCAAGCCGCCGGCATTTTCCCGCACCACCGCGCGAACGTTCCCGATCAATCCCTCCCACGCCCCGTCATCACGCTCCTGCCAATGGAAAACCTGGCCGCATTCCAGCGTGGCCCGCAGGTTGATTTCCGGCTCCATGAGCGCGCGTCGCCGGCGCGTCACATCAAACGCACCGGCAGGAAAAATTGCAGCTTCCCCGCCCCCGCTTTCAGCCCGGCCGCCGTGTCGATCGAAGCGAGGAGGGCTTTGCGCACGCGCAAATTTTGCACGTTCTCCATGCCGAGCAGGGTGGCGGCGAGAAAGCCGAGGTCCGGTTGATGGCCGACCAGCATGACCGCGGGAAATTCGTGGTAGGCCGCCAATTCCTCCATCGCTCGGAATGCATCCATCCCGCACGCGGCCCATGGAGCTTCGATCATTTCCGCTCCGGTCAGACTCTTCGCTACCCGGTCGGCCGTCTGACGCGCACGGACCACGGGACTGGTCAGGATCACCGTGGGTTCGATCCCGTGTTTGAGGCAGAATTTGCCGACCTTGGCCGCCTGCTCCTCCCCTTTCGGGGTGAGCTGGCGCAGACGGTCGCTCTCGGCCAAGGCCTCGGCCTCGGCATGCCGGAGAAGGTAAAGTAGCATCGGATTCCCCGCGGGGCGCGTCACATGACCATGCCGCCGTCGACAACCAACACCTGTCCGGTGATGTAGCCGGCCTCGGGTCCGGCAAGGAAAGCCACCGCCGCCGCGATGTCGTCCGGCGCACCGAAGCGGGCCAGCGGGATTTTTTCCACCACCGCCGTGCGGATGCTCTCGGGCAGGACGGCCGTCATGTCCGTTTCGATGAAGCCCGGCGCGACCACGTTGGACGTGATTCCGCGTCCACTCAATTCGCGGGCGATGGTTTTGGTCAGGCCGATGAGTCCGGCCTTGCTCGCGGAATAGTTGGCCTGTCCGGCGTTGCCGGTGAGACCGACGACCGATGCGATGTTGATGATGCGTCCGCTCCGCTGCTTGGCCATGGGGCGCTGCACGGCGCGGATGAAGTTGAAGGCGCCCTTGAGATTGGTGTCGACCACCGCATCCCAGTCCTCCGAACTCATGCGCATGCTCAGGCCGTCCCGCGTCACCCCGGCGTTGTTGACCAGCATGTCGATGCGGCCGAAGTCCGTGAGGATGGCATCGCCCAGTTCCTGCACAGCTTGGAAATCCGCCACGTCGATCGAATAAGCCTTCGCCGCCTCGGGGTGCGTGGCGTTGATGGCCTCGGCGGTCTTGGCCGCGTTGGCTTCGGTGCGGCTGACCACTGCGACTTTGGCGCCGCCGTCGGCGAGGCGTTTGGCGATGGCTTCCCCGATGCCGCGACCGGCTCCGGTCACGACGGCGACCTGTCCTTCGAATGGTTTACTCATAAGGCGACCATCCAACACCAAGCGCCCGCGGGGCTCAATGCCCTTCCGCGGGCCCGCTCGGTCATCAGCGCCAATCGATACTGGCCTCCCCCGGTCGGGCGCCTTTAGGGTGTTGCGGTCATGCAACGTCTGCTTCTTTTTTGCATCGCCGTGGCGTGCGCGGCCCTCCTGATCGGGCCGCTCGCCGCGCAACAGAAAGAATCCACGCCGGAGCCGTCCGCCACCCCCGTCGAGCTCATCGACACGCAGGCCCTCTCGGGAATCGCGGCCGACCTCGAGAGCCGCATCGAGAAGGCTGTCCTCGGAAGCCGAATTCCCGCCCTGCACCACGCCTTCAACGCGGTCACGGGCGTGCTGAAATTCGAAATTTTCGGCCTCTCCGTGGGGACGTTGCTGCTGAGTTTCCTGATTCTTTTCCTGAGCATCCTGCTCCGCAACGTCCTTTCCAAAGCGATTCTCGACCGCATTGTGAACTTTGCCCGGCGCAAGGAGGCGATCGATGCCCGGTGGGCGCTCGTCCTGACCAAGCCCTTGTCATTCTTCCTCCTCCTCGCGGGCATCTACATCTCGCTGGTTATTCTTCCGTTCAGTCCCGAGGTCGACAGGCTCATCAACTACCTTTTCCGCGGCCTCACCATGCTGGCTCTTGTGTGGGGCGCGCTCATGGCGACCGACATCGCGGCCGACCACCTCGAGAGCAGGTTCACCAGCAGCCCGGATTCTCCGCTCGCGGGATTTGCCCCGCTGGTCAAGAAGACGCTCAAGGTCTTCGTGCTCGTCATCGGCGTGCTGATGACGATCGACAACCTCGGCTACAATGTCACCGGGATCCTCGCCACCCTCGGGTTGGGCACCGCGGCCGTCGCGCTGGCCGCGCAGGACACGATCAAGAATGCGTTCGGCGCGCTGATGATCGTTCTCGACCGTCCGTTCAAAGTCGGTGATTGGATCCAAGTCGGCGACCAAGTGGACGGCAACGTCGAATCCATCGGCCTCCGCTCCACGAAGGTCAGAAGCTTCCCGAAAACGATCGTCTCGATTCCCAATGGGGTCCTGGCCAACGAATACATCAACAATTGGTCGCAGATGCCCAAGCGCCGCGTGAAGCAGGTGGTTGGCATCTCCTACGAGGCGACAGCGAACGACATGGAGGAACTCGTCGAGGAATTCCGCGACATTCTCCGCCAGGACGAGGGCGTCCAGCAGGACTTCATCCTCGTCAACTTCACGGACTTCGGGGATTCGTCGCTCAACATTCTCGTCTATTACTTCACCTCCACCACATCGTGGTTGCCTTACATGGACATCCAGCAGCGGATCAACTGCAAGATCATGGAGGCGGTGAACCGCCGCGGGCTCTCGATCGCCTTCCCCTGCCGCAGCGTCTACCTCGAGGGACCAAACGCCAGCAAGCTGGCCGGAAGGTCTTACACTTCGCGCTGGGATGCTTCCGCGGGTATGCCCGGCAACAGCGGTCCGACCACACCACCTTGAGATCCACCCGCGCCCGGTGCGTTCGCATCAGGCCACCGCGAGCGCCCCTCAACCGGCCAGCGACTGGAGGAAAGCGGACGCCGATTCCGCGATGGCCTCGCGCTCCGAGGGTGTCTTCTTGGCCAGCGTCCGCAGGGCCATGCCGACACGCGGATTACGCGCAAAGCGTTTCTCGTGGCGCGCGTAGAAATCCCAGTAGAGGTAATTGAAAGGACACGCCTCCGGCCCGGTCTTCACCGCCGTCTGATAGCGGCAATTCGCGCAGTAATTGCTCATCCGCGAGATATACCCCGACCCCGCCGCATACGGCTTGGTCGCCATGAACCCGCCATCGGCATGCAAAACCATGCCAAGCACGTTGGCCGCCATGACCCAATCGTGCGCGTCGACATACATTTCGAGATACCAGCGCAGCGCCTCCTCGGGCCGTACTCCCGCCAAAAGCAGGAAATTCCCCAGCACCATGAGCCGCTGGATGTGGTGATTGAATCCGGTGTCGATCACTTGCCGCACGCATTGCCGCACGCAGTTCATTTCCGTCTCACCCGTGTAGAAGAAACCCGGCAGCGGCCGCTGTGCATCGAGACCGTTGACCTTCTCGTAGTCCGGCATTTTCAGCCAATAGACACCGTTGACGAATTCGCGCCATCCGGCGATCTGCCGGACAAAACCCTCCACGCCGGCCAGCGGCGCCAAACCTTTGTCATAAGCCGCCACAGCCTTGTCGATGCACTCCCGCGGCGTGAGCAGACCGAGATTGATCAGCGGCGAAATGACCGAATGAAAAAGCAGCTCTTCCCCCTCGACCATGAGGTCCTCCCACGGACCGAACCCCGCCAACCGCGTGGCGATGAATTCCTCCAACCACCGCTGCGCCCCCGCACGGTCGACCGGCAACCAGAAGTCCTCCGCCCGGCCCGGATGGTCGGCGAATTCCTTGGCCACCAGCGCCATGACCTCGCGCGTGATCTTGTCCGGCGTCTCCCGCCGCACGTCCGCCCGCGGGCGTCCGGCCTTGACCCAATCCCGGAACGTCTTGCGGTTCTCCTCGTCGAAATTCCACCGCCCGCCGACCGGCTCGCCGTCCGCGCTCCATGAAGAATCCGAATTCCGCCCGCACCCGCCGGTAATGCGTTTCCATGACCAGAGACTTCTTCCCCTTGGCCCAGGCGATGAACTCGGCCCGCGGCACCAGGAACTGCCGTGTCGGCACCATCTCGAGCGGAAATTTTTTCGCCAACTTCTCCACCGCCGCCTGTTCGTCGTGATTGTTCGGCTGCGCCAACAAAATCCGCTCCGGCTGATACTTCTTCACGTGCGCCCCCAGCGCCGACTCCCAAGTCACCCCCCGCCCCAGCGCATGATAATCCACCGTCCACCCCGCCTTGCGCATCTCTTCCGCAAAATGCCGCTGCGCCGCCAGCAGCAGCACCAGCCGCTGCTTGTGATACCGCAACTTCCGCAACCCCCGCTCACTCTCGACCAAAAAAAGAACATCCTCTTTCTTCCGCCCCCCCGCCAACGCCGCATTATCCGGCCCCAGCTGGTCGCCGAGGATCCAAACCGTGTGCTTCATCGTCTTCTTGTATCACAGCCCCAAAGCCCGGCCGAACAGCTGACAAATCATCCCTTGCGTGCTGGCTTCAGAGGATTCACCACGCGCAGTCCGGCCTTGCGCCCTAAACCAGCCTGCCGCACGTCAGCCGTGACCAACTCTTCCGCTCCGAGCTGCAAGGCGCAGGCCACGTGCAGAGCGTCAAGGGTGCGACAGCCGGTCGCCGCGGCATGTGCGTCGGACAAAATCCGGCAACGCAGCCAGACCTCATCCCATTCTACGGCGGCCGCGCGCAAGACACCCGACGCGAGGTCCGACTCGATATCCCGCAGCGCGCCCGCAACCTCCTCCTCGCCAGCTTCCCCGCGGAAGCATTTCAAACGCAGAGCAGAGACGCACTCCGCATGGTGGATCGCAGTGAACACCAAGGCCTCGCTACGCCGCACCACGAAACGGCGGACCGGGCCGGCGTCGCGCTCGTTCGTATAAAGCTTGAGCAACAGACCTGTGTCATAGTAGTGCTTCACCGTTCGCCGCGGGTTTCGTCGACCAAATCCTGCGCGCCTGCGCCACGCCACGGACCGCCCCAAGTGCGCCGCGCCCGCCCCTCAAAGTCCGGGAAAACCACCGGGACCGCGGCCGGCACGGGCAAAAGCACGGCCACCGGCCTGCGCCGGCGCGTGATGGTCAATCCGCGCCCCGCCTCCACTTCACGGAGCAGCACCGCCAGATTGTGCTGGGCCTCCATCACCGAGAATGTCCTCATAACGCATAAAAATAACGCATATTCACCCACCGTCAAGAAACAGCTCCTTCTCTTCATGGAGGGCGAGCGTCTCCCCGAGGCGTAGCGCTCCACGAACCGGAGTCCCCGTGAGCTGACCCCGGATCCAGGACCCGCGTCAGCGCCCCGTGCCGGTCAAGTAGGCGTAGGGCGGACGGAATAGCACCCGCCGCGGGATGACATCCCCGCCGCGCCACTCCTTCGTCTCGACCGCGCGGTTGTTCGGCGTCGAGACCGTGATGCGGTGCTTGGTCGAATTCGCCCCGGTCCAGCGTCCGTCCGGGGTGGAAGGAATATCGATCTTCACCGGAGTCCCCCCGAGGTATTCCCCGTTCATCTCCACCACGCAGCGCGCCGGAATACTCACGACTTCCATCACCGTCGTGGAGGGAGAAAACCTCGCCTGACCGCCACCGCCGCAAGCCGACAGGGCAGAGCAGGCCAAGAGCAAAGCAAGGATTCGCGCGATGGCCATGGAGGGGAATTTTAAGCGAACCGCTCCACCAAGCAAGACCAGCCGCATGGTGCAAACCGGAGGAAGACTCGATCTTTCGGTGTTGCCGTTCTTCAGTGTGGCGATAGTCCCCGCGGGCCACGCCTCTTGCGCCTCTTCGCGGCTTTTGCCCGTCTGAGAAGTTTTAGGCTTTAAGTTTGTAAGTTTTAAGAGCCGCCGTATGCCGTATGCCGTATGCCTCTCGCCCTCCCGCTCGGTCACCGTTTGCCTCTTTACCGAAACACGGAAATACCGAAATACTGATCCGCCAATCCACTCACGTCTCCGGTTTGATCTCGCCTCCCGGCGATCCCGCTACGCGGCTGTCGCTTCGCGCCAGTCTGTCTCGCTCCGCTCGGCTCCCCCTTCATCCTTCCCCCTCAATCCTTTCCTCCCCGCCCCCCGCTTTCCGCTTTCCGGTCTGCCCCCCGTCCTTCATCCTTCCCCCTTCATCCTTCAGTATCCCCTCCCCACTCAGGTTTCAGCTCTCAGCCCTCCGCCCTCTCCCCCATGCCTTCCCGCATCCGCAACAAAATCATCTTCCTCGCCTGCCTCTTCGCTTTCGCCGGCCTCGGCTTGGTCATCTACCGCGAATGGGTCGTGCAAAAGCCCTTTGCCGTCATCCTCTTCGTGGCGGACAACTTTTCCCCCTCGCATCTCTCCGCCGCCCGCCTCTTCGCCGGCGGCGCCGACCATCGTTTCCGCATGGAATCCATGCCGCACATGGCCCTGGCCAAGTCCCGCGCCGCAGATTATGCGGTAGCCGACACCGCGGCGGCGGCCACCGCTTTGGCCACCGGACAACTCGTCAACCGCGGCGCCCTCGCCCTCTCACCGGAGGGCCAACCACTCGAAACCCTTCTCGCCGCCGCCCGTCGCGCCGGACGCGCCACCGGGATGGTCTCCGACACCCCCCTCACCGATGCCGCCACCGCCGCGTTCTTCGCCCGTGCCACCGATGCCCGCGATCCGTCCGCACTCGCCGTGCAACTCATGGAGGACAATGCCCCGGACGTCATGCTCGGCGGCGGTAGCGCCCTGCTCACGCCCGAGGCTCAGGGTGGCGCGCGCCGCGACGGACGCGACCTGCTCCTCGAAATGCGTCAGCGCGGCTTCGACATCGTGCGCAACAAAGCCGAACTGGAAAACACCCCCGGCTGGCGCGCACCCAAGCTGTTCGGCGTCTTCGCCGAAGGAGACCTCGCCTTCGCCGAAGACCAATCCCGCTACCCCACCCAGCCCCGTCTGGCTGACCTCGTCCGCCGCGCCATCGAACTCCTCCAGTTCAACCGCAAAGGCTACTTCCTCGTCGTCCATGCCGGCCTGACCGGCCGCGCCGCCGAACTCGGCCGCGGCGAATCCCTCCTACGCGAATACGCCGAGATCGACGCCGCTGTGTCCACCGCCCTCGACTACGCTGGCGAAAACGCCCTCATCGTGGTCACCGGCCTGACCAACACCGGCGGCCTCCGCCTCAACGCCTTCTCCTTCGCCCCCGACCGCGGCATCGCCGTCCTCGGCCCCAGCGCCTCCGGCCTCCCCGCCCTCACCTGGTCCACCGGCCCGGCCGCTCCGGACAGCGCAGCGAACCCAACCGGCCCCCGAAGCCATCGCCGCTCCCACCGACCGCCCCCAACCGGTGGCCGAAGACGTCCTCGTCCTTACCTCCGGCCCGGGCAGCGAAAAAACCCCCAATTTCCCCGCTCTCCCCGCCCTCCACGCTATGCTCAAGCAAAGCCTGTAAATGGTTCGGTGTCTCTGTATTGCCGTGTTTCAGTCTTTGACCTAGGTCTGGGCTGCCAGGCGCTCACTACTTTTCATTTCGGCGCCAGCTTCCGTTGGGTTCAGTCATCGGCCCGGTCTTCACCAAAATGCCGGACAAAAGGCTGCCGCAGCAGGCCGAGACAGCGCGTGTCGCGGCCAAAGGCCAATACCCCCGCCCAAGTGATTGGATGGCCTCAGATCTCCACCATTAGCCTTGCCGTTCGCCGCACCGCGATGGCGCCGCTTTTGCCTTGCGTGCAAGCGCGCAGCACGCGAATCTTCGCCAAGGATATATCGCCCCTTCCATGAAACACCTCCTCTCTCCTCTTCTCATTCCCCTCTTACCTTAACGTTGGTTGCTGGCGGTGGTCCCGGACCTTGGTCTGACGGAGCCTACTACCCTGGAGGCTTGAACGGTAAATACGTGGGGATTGTGACCGGACAAAATATTTCAAGGTGTGTTGGGCTTTGCTATCGTGGCCGGAGCTCCGCCGTTCCGGACAACCCAAGTCCAGAGAATCGAGCCATTTTCCGATGCTTAGCGTAACATCGACATCGCACCCGACGTGCTGCAAATTATTTTGCCATTTTCGTGGAGGGGCGCACCTACAGCGGAGTAACCTACAATGCGGGCATTGATATCGATGCCAACAGGTGGCCGGCAGCCTCTCTGGCCGGGACCCGATCGGCATCCAAGCGTTCACCGCGGCCGATGCCACCGCGGCTGCTTCCGGCGTGAACAAACAGCCTACCGATCGTCAATCGCGGTCTCAGCGGTGGTTTCACGGCAAAAATCAAAAAGAAGCAAGCCGTGTTCACCTTTAAAGGGGACGGGCAGCTAAGCACGCCAGCGAACCCTCAGACCGTTTCCATGACGACGGTGTCGATTGAAGACAACCCCATAGCGCCGCCGCTTGTGGCTGGCAGGAACCGTCACCAACCAAACATCGACGGGTTCAGTTACCACTCAATCAACAGCTTTTAATATCAGCGGTATCCGGATTTCCTTCGCCGCCAACAATCCGACTGCACAAGCGGACGAGTTAGCTGCCAGCGGTTCCCGGTGGCGCAGGTGGCGCCGGCGGCGGAAATTCAGCTGAGCCCCGGGAACACTTGCAAGATTTTCCAAGGCAACACGCTCCGGGAGCTTTCGGCGGCAATGGCGCCTGCACATTGCTGGAGTTGGTCGCATCGATGCTTATTTTGACCATCCTCGCGCTGCTCTTGGTGCCGAACATCGGCCGCCTGACCTCCGCAGCGCAACAGGTGGTCTGTGCGTCCCACATGCGCGGCATACGCTTGGCCGTGGACTCCTATTTGCAGGACCACAAACTGGTGTGGCCACAGGGTCCCGCACCCCAAGAGCCAGGCTGGGCAGCATTCTGGCTATCAAGCCTCCGCCCGTATGGGGTAATGAGCGCACATGGGAGTGCCCGGTCATCCGCGGGTGGGCTCGGGAAATGGGTGGCCCTGAGTTTAATCTGCACTATGTGCCGACAATGTTTATCCGACTCCCAATATCGCACACCGCTGGAGTACGCAGCCTTGGCTCATCGAAATCGCCGATGCCCACGGCAAAGGACCGCTCATCGCCTTCCCCGACGGCTCGGTCAGTCCTACTCCAAGGTGCTCGCCGAGCAAGGAGCGAGGTAGCAGCGTGCACGTGGCAGTCGGCGTGTCTGCCGCCGGATTTATTTGCGGACCGACTGATAACAAACACCAAAAAGTCGCGGACTTTCGGAGGTTTTTTTCGGGCAGGGTCCGCGGGCCCAGCGGGCCGCTGCCTTCTTGCTCTGGACAGCCGGTCTTTGCGCAAAATCGGAAAGCTTTTTGTGATCCGCAGAAGACCGATTGCGAAAAAGTTGTGGATTTTACGTCCGGAGAAGGACGACAGCCCACTTGTTTTCTTTGTTCGGCAGTCCGAACCCTGTCGGACTCGGGCTAAACACACGCGATTGGCCTGCTCGTCAACAAGGAGCAACCGCGCCGCCTACCCATTGCCTGCCGGTGCAGAGCAATAGCAGTTTAAGAAACGCTGTAGCCACCTTTTCGTTTCCGCGCCGAGGACGGCGCCCCTCATTTTTCTTAGCGTCGGCGTCCCGCCGACGAATCGATAAGTCCGCGGAATAGAATGCCGCGCTAGAGAACAACTTAGAACACCCTAATCGCCTGCCGACCCCGCACCATGGGCGAGGGCATCACTCCCGACGGACGGTCTACTCAAGATCTTCCGCACTGAAGATCGCCTCTACTCGGTAGAAGCTCTTGGACCCGCTCACGGCAAGCGGGGGCGCATAGACTTATGACATACCCGCCGGTTGATGCGCCGGCTTGGCGGCACCGGAGTCCCACTCGTATGAAAGTTGCGACCAGTCGAGCGATGTTCAAGTCGTGAGGTCGGTGTTCCGAGAACACTGTGATTTTCGAGTTGCGGGTGCATCCACCACTCCATGGTCATGAATCCGCCAGCCATGCTGGATGTCTTCCAGGCAGCCCCCTCACCGGCCATGGGGCTCAGGCCGAAGGCGTATTCTTCGAGCATGGTGAATCCGTCTTGATCATCGTCGGTCGCATGCTTCTGCGCCAGACTTTGGCCATCTAAACCGGCGGATAAGATTCATCCAGACTACTCGCTGCCGTGGCTGGCACGTTGAAGGTGACCATGCGGCGGGTTTCGCCGATGAAATTCTGAGCAATCAGGGTCACGGTGAAGGTTGTTCCGGGAGTCATCGAGGTGGTGGCGGTGATCAGTCCCGTGGCGGAGCACACGGAGAATCCGGCCGGCAAGCCCTCCGCGGCGTAGGTCATGGCTCGCGTGGCTTGGATTTGGTAGGGCGCAAACTGACCGGCCGGGATGGTCACCGTCTGCGGGTTGGAGATCTCGGGCAGCCTGCTGACGAGCAACGCGGTCACGTTGGCCGGAGTGTAGCCGGTGCTGGATCCGCTGTAATTCCACGTCACGGCGTAAGGCGTCGGCAGCACGTCGGCCAACGCTTGATCCAGTTGGATTTGAGCGGCCGCGGTAATAGAGACGGCCCAGAAAAGCCTTCTCGCATTCAGCCCCGGCTCCCGCCTCGATTTCTGCCGGGGAGCCTGAAAGCAGGCGCTTGGTCAATCGCAGCGAAAGATAGCGTCCCAGGTAAATCGCGGCGGCACCCTTCGCCAAGGCTGCATCCGCAAAGGTCGCCATGTAGCCGGGATAGTTGCCGAACTGGTCGCCGGGCCAGCGCTGCAGAGCATGACTGGCGTCGCTCCGAAGTCGCCAAGCCAGAGAAGGAAGCTGTTGTTGTCGAGGCCCAGCACCGAAGGCACATTCGTCGCAAAGAATTGCCGCATGCCTTCGGCCATGCCCGTCGTCGCGCCCCAGGGTGAGCCGTTGATGCCCGAGTAAACCCCTACCGGAAATCCTCCCAAAGCCGAGGTATCGGCGTTGATCGCATTGACGAAGTCGATGACCGCAGCCGTGGTCGGAGTGCGTCCGAGTCGCGCGAAAGGTGCAAACGCGATAGCGGGCCCGCGGCCATACTCCGCATCATAGCGCAGCGGGTTGACTGTGATGGATGCGTTGTAGCCCATCATCTCCAAAACCGCCTCCGCCCGCCGTTGCACTGTGCTGGTCGCGTTGGCGCCACCCAGGAATGACTCATAGAACAGTTTCTCGCCAGCCGAGGGCTGGCGGTAAAGCAGCGCCGGGAAAACCTCATCCACGAAGGTGGAGTTGAGATCCGGGCGGACCACGGTCGCCGAAAGCGACACCGTGCGCGTGATGCAGAACTGCGGCGATGCGATTTCGGAGCGCAGTTGCAGCTGACCTGAAACGCTGCCGGCGCCGGTGCAGGACGTAACACGCACATACACCGTGCGGTTGAAGCGTGCCGGCCGTGGGGGACGGAAGTTCAAACTGCTGCGGAATCCGGAGGACGGGGACGTCGAAACCTCGAAGCCGCCCGGGGCGGTGATCGTAACAGCCGCGGGAAGATTGGCGCCGGAGACCGGACGACGCTCCGGCTGTTGCGGGGATAGCCGTTCACATCCGAAAAACCGAGGGAACCCGCACTCGTGTTCAACGATACGGGCACCAAGGTGACATTGGTTGCGCGCGCCCCAGGCTGGTCAAAGCCCACGGTGCCGTTCGTGGTCGGCGTGTTGGTGGCCGCCCGCACAAAAATCGGCGTGGGCGGCACAACACCTCCCGCGCACTCGTCACCGCCCGTGCCGACGCGCAAGTTGTTGAAGTAGGCTTGACGCTCATCGCCGGCTTCCATGCCGCTGGTGTAGAACGCGAAGCCGGTCGGCGCAGCCGGCATGGCGAGATTGGCCGGAAAACCACGCCACCGCCATTGGTCCGCCCGGTCGATGTGACTTCGAGGCTGCCCGGGGCGGTGAAAATCGCCGACCAAGTCATGGGGTTGGTGCCGTAAGCGATGCCCGTGTTCGAGCCGTTGAAGGTGATTTTGGGCGATCCCCCCATATTCACATTCGCCACCTGATTGGTTCCGGCAAAAATATTGAAGCCTTTGTTGCCGCCGCCGCTGTCAAAGTTGACGCCCCACTGGAAACTGAAAGTTTGCCCTCCGGCAGGGCGCCGCAAAATCCCGCCGCGCATCGACAAAGGCGCCCGACCCCACCGGGTTGGCAAAAAGCCCGAAAGCTTGGTGACCCATGCCACCGATTCCTGCGGCATTCGGGTCGCCGATAAAGTTCCCCGCGAACCCGTGCCCGCTTGACGGCGCTTATAACCCAGGGCGCGAAACCGGTGCCACCATTGGCACCTTGGTCCAGCCGGCGGCGTAGTTGGCCGCCGAGTGTTCGAGCTCCGCCACCGGTGCCGGCGCGGCTCGAAATCCATCGAGGCGGGGCTAACCGACCACCTGTTTCCGTTTGTCGCCACTCCGACCGAGTTCGCGCCATGGAAAATACTGGTCGGTCTGTTCCGACGCGACATTGGAGAAAACCTGCGTGGCCGTGTTGTTGGTCACGCTGCTCGCGTAGGTCACCTCGATAGCGGTAATTGTAGGTGCCATCGCCGTTGATGGCATCGAGGGTCAGCGAAACCGTGGCATTGATCGTGTTGCCGGTGGCCATGCGGATCGTCTGCCTCGCGAATCGGACCAGTCCGTGACTTCGTGCCCACCTGGGTTCCCGGCTGAAAGGATTACCGTTGGTATTGGCGAAGAAATTCAGGTTGGGCTGCGTCCCCGTCGAGGTGTTGTGGTAGAGGAAGGCATTCGTGCCGAAATCGAACCCGTGCGGAAAGCCGGCGTGGTGAGGTTGTTGCCGAACACCATATCCCAGTAGGTGAACGTGTAGAGCGAGTTCGTCCCCGACCTTGGCG